>NZ_NTMR01000016.1 GCF_002307495.1 Pseudomonas abyssi
TGGCTCGCCGGGAAGGCGAAAAGCGAGTTAGAAGGTGGCGCGTATGTTGAGCAATGGTGCGGTGGTCGAGGCTGCACGGCCACGGCATGCCGTGCCCCTGGGGTGTGTATTGGTTGCTTTGAGGCGTTGGGCCCAAAGGTGCCATGCACTCACAGCCCCTCCGGCAGACTCACCTTACCCTTACGCACCTTCTTGCTCTTGGCCGCCATCGCCGCCGCATCCATCAACCGACAAAACTTCGGGCACTCCAGGTGGTTGGGCGCAGAACAGGCGGCGGCGTGGCGTAGGCCGTCGCGCAGGTTGCTGAGCTGGCGGATCTTGCGGTCCAGTGCGTCGGCTCGGTTGTACAGCTGTTCGCGATCAATCTCGGGGCGGCCGTCTGGCGAGAACATCTGCGCAATCTCATCCAGTGAAAACCCCGCCGCGCGGCCCAGCGCGATCAACGCCAGCTGCTGCACCACGCGCGGGTTAAATGCTCGGCGCAGGCCGCGTCTGCCAATCGATTTGATCAGCCCCTTTTCTTCGTAATACCGCAGCGTTGAGGCCGGCAGGCCGGAGGCTTTCGAGACCTCGTTAATGTCCATTGGTACGCCCTTGACTTAAAGTCGACTTTAAGTGGCATCGTGCATTCTCTGCCCGTCCAGGGCAACTCACAGGAGGCAGAAAATGACTGATTTATGGAGCGCGGTCGCTATTGGCGTAGGCGCAACGCTGGTGATGGACGGCTGGGGGCTGGTGCGTAAACAGCTGCTGGGGATTCCGCCAGCGGACTATGGGTTGGTGGGGCGTTGGTTGGGGCATATGGCGCATGGGCGCTTTCGGCATGAGCGCATTGCCGCTGCCCGTCCGATCCCGGCGGAGGCGTTGCTTGGTTGGGGCGCGCATTACCTGATCGGGGTGGTGTTTGCGCTGTTGCTGGTGACGATGTGCGGGGCCGAGTGGCTTCGTCAGCCGACGCTATTGCCTTCATTGGCGTGGGGCGTCGTGACGGTGGCGGCGCCCTTTTTGCTGATGCAGCCCGGCATGGGCGCGGGGTTTGCCGCCAGTCGCACGCCACGCCCCAACACCGCCCGCTTGCAGAGCCTGATTACGCATGCCGTTTTTGGTGTGGGCCTGTATGGCTCCGCACTGGTTCTCAATGTTGTTAAAGGAGTCTGACATGGCTATTCCTGCGCGTTTTGCCCCGATTGTGTTTGGCGCGTTGCTCTCGGCGATCATGGTGACCTTGGTGTCGGCCTTTGTGAGTGCGGTCACCCAAGGCTTTGACGAGCACTTTGTTGCGGCGTGGCTCAGAAGCTGCGCGCTGACCTGGCCGGTGGCGTTTCCGACGGTGACTTTGGTTGCGCCCTGGGTGCGGCGGTTGGTGGGGTGGTTGACGGTGTGATTGGTGGCGGAGCGTCGGACGGCGTATGCCCCAACTCCGCGTAGCGTCAGATGCCGCTTGGTGGACAACGCTGCGCTTTTCTCCACCCTACGGATGCGCTAGCCCGGGCAGTGCGCCCTGTGCTTGTAGGGTGCTGATAACGTTCAGCATCTCTCGCCGCGCGCTTTCCTGACTTACCACCCGCAACCTCACCTTCTGCCCCGGCGCACACTGCGCCAGCCGCGCCAGCGACAGGGGCGTGACTGCGCCGAGGCGGGGATAGCCGCCGATGGTCTGGCGGTCGTTCATCAGGATAATCGGTTGGCCGTCTGGCGGTACCTGGACGGAGCCGAGGGGGATGCCTTCGGAGATCAGGGCCTGGCCCTGATAGCGCAGCGCGGCCCCGGTGAGGCGCATGCCCATGCGGTCGGCGCGTTGGTCGAGGGTCCAGTTTTGATTGAAAGCAGCGAACAGGCTGGCACCGGCGAAGCTGGCGATTTGCGCGCCGGGGATCAGGTCGAGCACGACTTCGTCATCCGGATACCAGAGTGCGCCTTCGGGCAGAGTGCGCGGTTCGGCGTTGCTGGCCTTGCCCTGCAGAAGGTCGCCGTTGTGCAGGCCGCGGCCATTGCCGTGCAAGCCGCCAAGGTGTTCGCGCATGACAGTGGCGACGGCGCCCATCACCGGGTCTGCGGCAAAGCCGCCGGGGGTGGCGAGGTAGGCGCGTACGCCGCGCTTGGGGCTGTTGAACCGCAGGGTCTGGCCGTGGCGTAGCTGGAATGCCTGACCGGGTGCCAGTGGTAGATCGTCGAGTTTCGCATCCAGATCGGCGCCGGTCAGTGCCAGCCAGCCGCTGGCTTGGGCGCGCAGTTGCAGGCCGCCAAGGGGGACTTCGATCACGGTGGCGTCTGCTGCGTTGCCGAGCAGCCAGTTGGCCTGCTGCATGGCGACCCAGTCCAGCGCGCCGCCCTGGGTGATGCCCAGATGGCGCACGCCAAAGCGGCCACCGTCCTGCAGTTGGGCAAAGCCGAGGCTGTGTTCGACCAGCAGCTCGATCATGCGCTGGCCTCCATGGCGGTGTCGTCGCCGCCCAAGCGGATAAATTCGGCGTGGTCGATGGACACAAAGCGCACCCGGTCGCCGGGTTGCAGCAGGCTGCCGTGGTCGGCACTGAACAGGGTGAGCGGGCAGCGGCCGATCAGGTTCCAGCCGCCGGGTGAGGTCAGCGGGTAGATGGCGGTCTGACGCTCGGCGATGCCGACGCTGCCCTTGGGCACGCGTTGGCGCGGGGTGGCGAGGCGGGCCGAGGCAAGCGCCTCATCCACCAGCCCCATGTAGGCAAACCCGGGCGCGAAGCCGAGGGTAAACACCGGGTAGTCACGGCTGCAATGCTGCTCGATCACCTGCTCGGGGCTGAGCCCGGCGCGTTGGGCGATGCTGGTCAGTTCGGGGCCGACGCTCTGGTGATACCAGACCGGGATGGCGTGCAGGGTGCCGGTCTCATTCGTCAGCGGCTGCAGGTTGTGCAGGCTGCTGTGGATCAGCGCGATGGCATCTGCTTCGCCCAGGGCGTGCAGGTCGTAGTGCAGCAGCAAGGTGGTGTAGGACGGCACCAGATCGATCAGCTGGGCGCCGAAGGCTGCGCGCAGGTTTTCTGCGGCGGCGATCAGCCAGGGCATGTTGGCCTCGTCGATCTGATCAAACAGCCGCACCATCAGACTGTCGATGGCTGCGCTCTCGATGCGCAGGTTCACAGGGCGTCCAGTGCGGCGCGGATGCGGGCGACCACGGCAACCGACTCGGCGTTGTCGCCGTGCACGCAGAGGCTGTCGGCGCGCAGGGTCAGCTGGCTGCCGTCGCTCGCGCTGATCGGCTCGCCACGGGCGAAGCTTAGTGCCTGGGCCAGAATGCGCTCCGGGTCGTGGTGCACGGCGCCGGGCTGGTTGCGCGGCAGCAGGTAGCCGTCCGGGTCGTAGCCCCGGTCGGCGAAGGCTTCAAACAGCAGGCCGATGCCCTGCTCGGCGGCCAGTTGCTCGGCTTCGCTGTTGTCGCGCCGGGCCAGCAGCATCAGCGGCAGCTGCGGGTTGAAACGGGCGACGGCGCGCATTACTGCGGTGAGCAGCGCAGGCTGCTTCATCATGTCGTTGTAGAGCGCGCCGTGGGGTTTGACGTAGCTGAGGCTGGCGCCTTCGGCGCGGCAGATGCCGTCCAGGGCGCCGAGTTGATAGAGCAGCAGGTCTTCCACTTCCTGCGCGGAACAGGCCATCGAGCGGCGGCCAAAGCCGACCAGATCCGGGTAGGCCGGGTGGGCACCGATGAGCACGCCGTGCTGCACCGCCAGCGCGACGGTGCGGCGCATGGTGGACGGGTCGGAGGCGTGAAAGCCGCAGGCGATGTTGGCGCTGTGCACATGCGGCATGACGGCCTCGTCCATGCCCATGGTCCAGGCGCCGAAGCTTTCGCCCATGTCGCAGTTGAGTTGTAGCGGCTGCATGGTTGCTGGTTGTCCTGTGCTGTCACCGGCGCGGCGAGACTGAACCATTTGCGTCGATTGCTGCCGGATTTACTGTGTATTCATGCTGTCTGGCGCGCGTTCGCGTCACAGCCGTTGGTTCATCGATTGTAGAGAGGAGCGATATGAAGATTCTCATGGTTCTCACCTCACACGACAAGCTTGGCGATACCGGCCATAAAACCGGCTTCTGGTTGGAGGAGTTTGCCGCGCCCTATTACGTGCTGCGCGACGCCGGTGCCGAAATCACCCTGGCCTCGCCCAAGGGCGGCCAGCCGCCGCTGGACCCGAAAAGCGCCGAGCCGGACGCGCAGACCGAGGCGACCCGCCGCTTTGACGCGGATGAGCATGCCAAGGGGCTGCTGGCCAATACCGTGCGGCTGAGTGAGGTGTCCGCTGCTGACTTTGACGCGGTGTTCTACCCCGGCGGCCACGGCCCGCTCTGGGACCTGCACGACAACGCCGACTCGCTGGCGCTGCTCAATGCCTTTGCCAAGGCCGACAAGCCGATTGGCGCGGTGTGCCACGCACCGGCGGTACTGCTGAATGCGCGGGCCGCTGATGGCGAGTACCTGGTTGGCGCCAAGCGGGTGACCGGGTTCTCCAACTCCGAGGAAGACGGCGTGGGCCTGAGCGACGTTGTGCCCTTCCTGCTGGAAGACGCGCTGAAGGAAAAGGGCGGCGTTTACAGCAAAGGCGAAGACTGGGGCGAGTATGTGTTGGTGGATGGCCTGTTGGTCACCGGGCAGAACCCGGCGTCATCCGAGAAGGCGGCGCGTGAGTTGCTGACGCTGTTGAAGGTGCTGCCGGGGGTGTGACGGGTTGATTGGTGGTGGGCTCTTAGATGGAGCTGCTGCCGAGTCAGCCTTTCGCCCTTTACGGCGAGCCAAGGGGGGCCGCTTGCCCGGCCCCCCTTAGCGATCCCCCGGGGCACCCGGCTACGCGGCCCTTCGGGTTCGCTGCGTTGCTCGGCTTGGCGGGGATCGGCAGAACTCGGCTCTTCGAGCCTCAGACATGCTGCCGCTCTTTTTCCCGCCAAGCCTGCGCTACTCGCCCGCGTAAACGGGACGACAATCAGTGCACACTCCAACATCAGGTGGTGGAACGAAGTGCCTTGAGCACCCGGATGCCTGATGTCTGTTCGTGCGGCCGAGTTGAAGCTCGGCCCTTGCGACGACACCATCCTTGCCGCTTGCCGCTTGCCGCTTGCCGCTATCAGCTGAGAATCATATTGGTCGCGGTAGCGTACGCATACAGCGAGCCGTTTTCATCACGCAGATACCCTTCGCTGATGATCAGGCGGCGGGTTTTGTTGATGACCTTGCCTTCGGCTATCAGGGTTTTGTTGAAGGGCACCGGTTTGCACATCTTCACGTTCAGTTCGATGGTGCCGTAGCCTTCGCCCGCGCCCAGGGTGGTGTGCGCGGAGCAGCCGGTCACCGAGTCCATCACGGTGGCGGCAAAGCCGCCATGTACGCCGCCGAGCGGGTTGGTGTGGCTTTCGTCGGCGGTGGCTTCAAACACCACGCGGCCCTCTTCGGCCAGCTTGACCTGCATGGGGATGGTTTTGGCAATCGGCGCTATCGGCAGGTGACCGGCTGCGGCGGCCTGCATGATCTGCAGGCCGGTCATGTCTTTCGGGTTCATTGCGTGTTCCTTGAGTCGATCAGGCCGCAGCGGCAGCCCGGGGTTGGCTGGCGAACCAGTCCAGCGCATCGCGCCAGAGCGGTTCGGCGTAGGGTCGGAAGTAACCCATGTGGCCCAGCGGCTTGAGGCCGAGAGCCTTGGGGTCGATATCCCGTGGTTGATAGGCGGCGCCGCTGAAGGCGCTCATAAAGGCGTCGCGTGATTCGGGGCCGGCCCATAGATCGTCGAGCGAAATGGCGCCGACAATCGGCGTGCGCACGGCGGCAAAGTGCTCGGTCAGCCAGGCCATCTTCGGGTCGTCAAAAAAGTAGCGCGGATAGCGGCACCAGCGCTTCCAGTCGCGGTACACGCCCTTGGGCAGATCTTCGCCGAGGCCAAGCCAGTTCCAGGCCTGATAGCCCTTGATGGCGACGATCAACGGCAGCACCAGATTCCACATGACCTGCACCTTGCGGCGCTCACCTGCGGGCATCCAGCCGTGCCAGCCGGCACCGGTGCCGAAGGTGTAGACGGCGTCTATGGCATCGCGGTTGGGCAGCAGGCCGAAGGCGTGGCCGCCGAACGAGTGGCCGACCAGATACAGCGGCAGATCCTGCTGGCCGAGATAGTCGACGCCGGCGGCGAGGTCCTTGTCGGCCCAGTCCAGATAATCCATCTCGAAGCCCTTGAGGCTGGCCGGAGCCGAAGCGCCGATGCCGCGGTAATCCAGCGTCAGGGTGGTGAAGCCGTTATTCGCGGCAAACTCGGCAAAGCGCCGGTAGAAGCCCTGGGGCACACCGGTGGCGCTGCCGACCAGAATCTGCCCGCGTGGTTCGCTGGCCGGGTACAGGGTGCCGGCGAGCTGGTAACCATCGGCGGCGGTCAGGGTCAGGTCGCGCGGGGCGAGCGATTCAGTGGCCATTGGCAAACTCCTTTTGTTGCAGGCGAACGTGGCTGAGCAGAGCGCGAAACGAACGCTCGATCGGGTCGGTACTGCCTGCGGCGCGGGCCATCATCAGCCCTCCCTCGTAGCTGGTCAGCACCAGTGCGGCGAGATCGGCGGCGGCCTCGGCGGGGAAGCCGGCGCGGCTGATCTGTCGGGTCAGCAGGTCGCGCAAGGTGGCGAAGGCACCGTTGAGCGCGAGCAGCAGGTCGGTGTCCTCCGGCGAACAGTCGAGCGCCGCAGCCGCCAGCGGGCAGCCGAGCTTGAAACGGCTGGCGGCAATGCGCTGCAGCGCGCTGTCGATCCACGCCGCCAGCGCCTCCAGCGGGTCATCGAAGCGCGCAAACATCTGCTCCAGAAACCGCGCCATCTCCTGCTCGGCGTTGGCAATAGCGGCCAGCGCCAACTCTTCCTTACCGCCGGGAAAGTGGTAGTACAGACTGCCCTTCGGCAGCCCTGCGGTTTTCAGAATCTCACTCAAACCGACGCCGTGCAGCCCCTTGCTCTGCAAGGCGCTCTGCATGGTTTTGACGAGAATTTTGCGGCTATCTTCTTTGCTCATGGCGCTAGTTATAGACCGATCGGTCTATGGAGTAAAGCGCGACGTGCGGTAGCTGCGGCTGAGCGTTACGCTCTGCGTGGGAATGCCTGTCAGGACGTAGGGATGTTTTATTTGCTGTGGTGCTGGTGGAGGGTTTGCTTTTCGCCTTTTACGGCGAGCCAAGGGGGGCTGCTTGCCCAGCCCCCCTTAGCGATCCCCCGGGGCACCCGACTACACGGCCCTTCGGGTTCGCTGCGTTGCTCGATTTATCGGGGAGTCGCAGAACTCGTCGCTCCGCTCCTCAAACATGCTGCGACTCTTTTTCCCGATAAATCTGCGCTACTCGCCCGCGTAAACGGGGAGTTGGTCCGTGCATTCATCACGTCTTGCCAGCGCCCCCCGGTGGTAGCCAAACTCGGCGTGGGAGCCATCATGGCCAAGCGGGAGCGCTATCGCTCAGGCCAAACCCTCTGCCACAACACAAACACCGGCTCCGCCAAAAACATCACCAAAAACAACCGCATCACCTGCAACGCCGTCACCAGCGCCACCGACAGCTGCAACGCCTCTGCCGTGAGGCACAGCTCGGTGATGCCACCGGGCATCATGCCGAGCATCAGGCTGATGCGGTCGACGCTGCCGAGCTGGGCGAGCAGCAGCGCGGCGCCGGCAGCGGTGAGCATCGCCAGCACGGTAAAGCTGAGCACCCGCAGCAGAAAGGCCGGGGCCTTGCGGAAGAAGGCGCGGTCGAAGTGACAGCCCAGCGCGCTGCCGATCAGCCACTGCCCCGCGGCGCTGGCACCGGGCGGCAGGGCGATTTCGATATCCAGCAGCACGCCGGCGCTGGCGCAGACAATCAGTGGACCGAGCATCCACGGGTTGGGCTGGCGCAGGCGGCGCATGACCACGGCCAGCAGCACGCCGAGCGGAATCAGCCAGGCCAGGGTTGGCAGATCGGTCGGCAGCGGCGCGGGCGCGCTGACCGCCGGCAGGCCCCAGGTGAACAGCGCCGGAATCAGCAGCACCACCATCAGCAGGCGCAGGCTGTGGGCGGCGACCACGTTGGCGATGCCGGCGTTGTGGCGTGCGCCGATTACCGCCATCTCGCTGGCGCCACCGGGCATGCTGGAGAAGAAGGCGGTCGCGCGGTCATAGCCGGCGCCGGTCAACAGGCGGATGCCGATCAGGCTGAGCAGAAAGGTGCCGCAGGCGCCCAGCACGATCAGGCCCAAGTGGCTGATGATCTGGGCAAAGACGGGGGTGGTGAAGTGCAGGCCGATGGCGCAGGCGACGATCAGCTGGCCGGTCTGCCGGGAACCCGGTGGCGGGCTGCACTGCCAGCCGCTGCAGCGCAGCAGGATGACCGCTACCAGCGAGCCGGTCATCCAGGGCAACGGCCAGCCGGCCAGGCTGGCGAGCAGGCCGCCTAGCGCGCCGGTCAACGGCGCGCTGAGGTAGCGCAGAGCGCTAAACAGCCGCTCAGGCACTGGCCAGCGCGGCGCTGCGCTTGCTGCGGTAGCGACGCCAGAACGGCAGCGCCACCATGGCGGCAACCAGCACCCACAGACCGATGGTGATCGGGCTGGAGAACAGGATGCCCAGATCACCGTTGGAGATCGACAGCGCGCGGCGCAGGTTGCTCTCCATCATGTGGCCGAGGATAAAGCCCAGCAGCAGCGCCGACAGCGGAAAGTCCAGCTTGCGCAGCAGGTAGCCGAACAGGCCGATGGCGATCATCAGGAACAGGTCGAAGGTGGTGGCATGGACCGCGTAGACGCCAATCGAGGTGATGATGGCGATGGCCGGCACCAGGGTCCAGCTCGGCACCGCGAGGATGCGGGTGAACACCTTGATCAGCGGCACGTTCATCACGATCAGAATGATGTTGGCGACGAACAGCGAGGCGATCAGACCCCAGACGATGTCCGGCTGATGCTGGAACAGCAGCGGGCCGGGGGTGATGTTGTACAGGGTCAGCGCGCCGAGCATCACCGCGGTGGTGCCGGAGCCTGGAATACCGAGGGTCAGCATCGGGATCATCGAGCCGCAGGCCGAGGCGCTGTTGGCGGTTTCCGGCGCGGCCAGACCACGTAGATCGCCGTCACCGAAGCGGCCCTTGTCGCCGGCCAGACGCTTCTCGGACATGTAGCTCACCGCGCTGGCCAGTGTCGCACCGGCGCCCGGCAGCACGCCGAAGATAAAGCCCAGCACGCCGCTGCGCAGGTTGGTGGCGAGCACGAAGGCGCCTTCTTTCAGGTTGAACAGCATGCGCCCGCTGGCCTTTACGGCGACCTGACCCTGATGGGTGCGCTCCAGCAGCATGAGAATTTCGCTGACGCTGAACAGGCCCAGTACCAGCACCACAAACTGGATGCCGTCGGCCAGACCGAGGCTGCCGAAGGTGAAGCGGTAGACGCCGCTGTTGGCGTCGATGCCGACGCAGGCCAGCATCAGGCCGATCAGCACGGCGACGGCGGTCTTGATGGGCTTGTCACCGGCCATGCCGGCCAGACAGACAATCGCAAAGACCATCAGCATGAAGTATTCGGCCGGCCCGAAGGAGACCGCCCATTTGGCCAGCAGCGGGGCAAAGATGGTCACCCCGATGGTGGCGATCAGGCCGCCGATAAACGAACTCCAGGCGGAAATGGACAGCGCAATGCCGCCCTTGCCCTGTTTGGCCAGCGGGTGGCCGTCCAGGGTGGTCATCACGGCGGAGGCTTCGCCCGGGATGTTCAGCAAAATGGAGGAAATGCGACCGCCGTACTCGCAGCCCAGATAGACCGAGGCCAGCAGAATCAGCGCGGTTTCTGGCGGCAGGCCGAGAGCGAAGGCGACCGGAATCAGCAGCGCCACGCCGTTGATCGGGCCCAGGCCCGGCAGCAGGCCGACGATGGTGCCGATGGTGGTGCCGGCCAGCGCGGTCACCAGGTTGTTCGGGCTCAGGGCAACGTCGAAGCCCTGGCCAAGGTAAGAGAGGGTATCCATGATCAGATCTCCAGGGCGCTGAGAACGCCGAGCGGCAGGGGGACTTCCAGTACCCGGTCAAAGAGAAAATACAGGCCAACGCCCAGTACCAGCGCGAGCACGGCGCTGGGTAGCCAGCGACCGCCGAACAGGCGCGCCATGCCGAGTGCAAACAGGATGCTGGTCGGAATGAAGCCCAGGCGCTCGAACAACGCCGCCAGGGCCAGCAGCAGGCCAAGGCAGATGGCTGCCTTGATCAGCATCGGACGGGTCAGCGCCGGTTCATCGGACTCGCTGCTCTCCATCGCTGGCTTGACCAGCAGTACCAGCGCGCCGAGGGCGAGCAGAATCAGCAGCATCAGCGGGTAGGCGCGCGGGCCGACCGGCTCATAGGAGAAGGGCGCTTGGTAGCCCCAGGCGATAAAGCCCAGGCACAGGCAAGCCAGCAGCAGACTCGCCGCAAACAGACGTTGGTAAAGCATGGTGTAATCCTCGCGGACGCAGCACGCACCCGGGGCCGGGTGCGTGCAGGTAGGGCGGTTACTGAGTCAGGCCGAACTCGCCAGCCAGGTTTTTGTACTCGGCAACGTGCTCGTGGACGTAGGCCTCGAGCTCAGCACCGGTGAGAGCGAAGGGGAAGAGTTCACGCTGCTCGCGCAGGGTGGCGAACTCCTCGGAGGCGAGCATGTGCTCGAAGTTGGTCTGCCACCAGGCGAAGTCTTCATCGCTGACGTCCGGGCCCATGTAGAAACCACGGATAACCGGCCAGCTGACATCAAAGCCCTGCTCTTTTGCAGTGGGGATGTCTTCGACCACATCACCGGGCAGACGCTCGTCGGCGAGGACGGCCAGGATGTGCATGTCGCCGCTTTCAACGTGCGGCATGGAGTCGGAGATGTCGGTACTGGCAACCTGAATGTGGCCGCCGAGCAGCGCGGTGGCCAGCTCGCCGCCGCCCTCCATCGCGACATAGCGCAGGCTGCGCGGGTTGATGCCGGCGGCGCGGGCGACCAGTGCGGTCTGCATCCAGTCCTGGCTGCCGACGGTGCCGCCGGAGCCGATCACCACTTTGGACGGGTCCTTGCGCAGCGCCTCGACCAGTTGCTCCAGGGTCTGGAACTCGGAATCGGCGCGCACGGCGATGGCGCCGTAGCTGGTGCCGACGGCGGCCAGCCATTTGACCGCGCTCTCGTCGAAGCGGCCAAACTTGCCCTGGGCCAGGTTCAGCAGCGAACCGGTCGAGAAGGCGGTGATGGTACCCGGCTCGTCAGGGCGCTGGGCGACCACGGCGTTGTAGGCCACGGCGCCAATGCCGCCAGGCATGTAGGTCACGCGCATCGGGCGCGACAGATACTCGCCTTGCAGCAGCGCGCTTTGCGCCAGCTTGCAGGTCAGGTCAAATCCGCCGCCGGGCGAAGCCGGGGCGATACATTCGGGACGGGACGGCTCATCAGCCTGGGTGTAGCCAGCCAGGCCGAAGCACAGGCCGATCAGCAGGGCAGAACGCAGTGTCGCTTTCATGGTGGTTGTCCTCATGGCGTTATTCTAGGCGATTGTCAGGGGCGCGGCGCTTACCAGATCGGGAAGGCGTAGCTGACAATCAGGCGGTTCTCGTCGGCGTCGCGGGCAAAGTCGGAGCGGTAGCTCGCATTGCGCCAGCGCAGGCCGAGATTTTTCAGTGCGCCATCCTGGAACACGTACTGCAGCTCGGTGTTGCGCTCCCATTCCGAGCCGGTGCCACCGGCGACGGGCTTGGCGTCGTCACCGCTGATATAGCGGGTCATGAAGCTCAGGCCGGGAATGCCGACTGCAGCAAAGTCGTAGTCGTAACGCAGCTGCCAGGAGCGCTCGTTGGCTTCGGCAAAGTCGTTGATCTGCACGAAGTTGACGAGGTACGGGTTGCTGCCGTCGATATACGGGAAGGCGCTGTCGCCGCGCATTTTTTGCGCGGCTGCGCTCACTTCATGACCGTTCAGCGCGTAGCCGATGCGGCCCTGCCAGGCCTGGTTGTCGATCCGACCGGCCTGGGCTGCGCCCTGCTCGTCGGATACGGCGACCCGCAGCTCGGTGCTCAGCTCACCGGCGCCCAGAGCGGCGCTGTGGTTGAGACCGAAGAAGTGTTGGCGGTAGATATCATCCAGTTGTGCCAGATAGTAGCTAGCCGCCAGGCTGGAGTTGAACTGGTAGTTCAGTCCGGCCCAATCAAGCTGGTCAGCCGAGAACGAACCACCGAAACGGCGATTCTTGTTGTTCAGGGCCAGGTCCTCGGCATCGGTGGAATCACGGTCGGTCGCCTTGGTCAGGCGGCCGAAATCGATGCTGAGGTTGTCGAATTCGTTGATGGTCGCCATGCCGCCGCGAAAGGTTTGCGGCAGGATGCGGCTGGTGTTGGGCTGCAGGATCGGCAGCTTGGGCATCAGCGTACCCAGGAACAGTTCAGACTCGGAGTAGCGCATCTTGGCGGTCAGGCCAAGCTTGCTGTATTCATCGGCGGCGCGGCCGTCATCGTGGGTCGGCAGCAGGCCGGTGCCGGTGCGGTCCGGGCTGGAGTCGAGCTTGATGCCGAGCATCGCCTTGGCGTCGAGACCAAAGCCGAGCGGGCCATCGGTGTAACCGGACTTGAGGTCGAGGATGAAGCCCTGAGCCCATTCTTCGCGCTTGGATTGGCCGGTGCCTTCGCGGAAGTCGCGGTTGAAGTAGATGTTGCTGGTGCTCAGTTTGGCGCTGCTGTCCTCGGTGAAGCTGCTGGCCTGGGCCAGGGGAGTGAGCAGCAGGCCGGAGGCGGCCAGCAGGGCGGCAGACAGGCTGCGCCGTGGGATGAATACGGTGTGCATCAGGTGTACTCCGGTGTTGTTCTTGTTTGCGTTTTGACGCCTACGGTGGGTGACCGTCGGGCGATGCTAATGAGCGAACCTTTCAGCAACCTTTCATCCCTCACCCCCCGAAACTCGCGCTGTCGCGGGCCGACAGGCGGTGTAAACTCAGGCGATTCGACCCTTTGCAAGAGAGACCGCCAGTGCGCATTCTGCTGGTAGAAGACGACCCCGAACTGGCCGAGAGCCTGGCCCGCGCCCTCAAGAACGGGGGCTGGACCGTCGATGTGCTGCACGACGGCGTGGCCGCCGATCTGGCCTTGCGCAGCGAGGATTACGCGCTGGCGATCCTCGATGTCGGCCTGCCTCGGCAGGACGGATTCGAGGTGCTGAGAAAGTTGCGCGAGCGGGGCCAGACGTTGGCGGTGCTGATGCTCACCGCCCGTGGCGAGGTGGCCGACCGGGTGCGCGGACTGAACCTGGGCGCCGATGACTATCTGGCCAAGCCCTTCGAGCTGAGCGAGCTGGAGGCGCGGGTCAACGCCCTGTTGCGCCGCAGCCTGATGGGCGGCGAGCGCCAGCAGCAGTGCGGCGAGCTGATCTACGATCTCAACGACCGTCGCTTCAGCCTGCGCGGCGAGGTGCTGACCTTGCCGTCGCGCGAGCACGCGGTGCTGGAAAACCTGATCGCCCGCCCCGGCCGGCTGATGAGCAAGGAGCAACTGGCAGGCAAGGTGTTCGGGCTGGATCAGGACGCCAGCCCGGAAGCCATCGAAATCTATATCTCCCGACTGCGCCGCAAGCTCGATGGCAGCGGTGTACGCATCGTGACCTTCCGTGGGCTTGGCTATCTGCTGGAGGCCGAGGCGTGACACTGGGGGCGCAGCCCCCGCTGGCGCAGGCGGGGGCCGGCAGTCTGCGTGGACGCCTGCTGCGACGGCTGGCGCTGGTGTTGTCGGTGCTGCTGCTGATCGCCAGCTCGGTCGCCTACTGGAATGCGCGTTTGGCAGCAGATACGGCCTATGACCGCTCGCTGCTGTCTTCTGCCCGGGCGATTGCCGAGCGACTCTACAGCGAAGACGGAGCACTGGCGGTCGAGGTGCCTTACGTGGCGCTCGACAACTTTGCCTATGACATCACCGGCCGGCTCTATTATCAGGTTATCGACTTCAATGGTCGGCTTATCTCCGGGTACGAGGACCTGCCTGCAGCCTCTGCGACTATTCCGATGACTCAGGATTATCCGGCCCTGGCGCGGTTCTACGATGCCGAGTACCGCGATTCGGAAGTGCGCGTGGTCAGCCTGCTGCAGGCGGTGAGCACCACCACCGACAGCGGCATGGCGGAAATTCGTGTGGCGGAAACCCGCGAGGCGCGGGATCGCATGGCGGCCAACCTGCTGCGGCAGTCGCTGATCAACCTGGGCGTGCTGGCGGTCAGCGCGCTGGTGCTGGCCTGGCTGGCGGTGACCGCCGCGCTGAGTCCGCTGCAGCGCCTGCGGCACGAGGTGGCGGAGCGGCGTAGCGATGACCTGCGGCCCATCGAGACCGAGGGGCTGCAGCGTGAAGTGCGGCCGCTGGTGAATGCCATCAACCACTTCACCGGCCGGCTGCGCGAGAACTTTGAGCGCCAGCGCGACTTTATCGCTGAAGCCTCACACGAACTGCGCACGCCGCTGGCGGCGCTCAAGGCGCGTATCGAGCTGGGGCTGCGCTCCAACGACCCGCAGGCCTGGCAGCAGGCCCTGCGCGAAGCCGATGCCAGCACCGATCGCACCATTGGCCTGGCCAACCGGCTGCTGTCGATGGCACGCATCGAGCGTGGCGCGCGCGCGGTCGCCGAGGGCAGCGCCGAACAGGTGGCACTGGCGCCGCTGGCGCAGGAGCTGGCGCTGGCCATGGTGCCGCTGGCGCACGCGCGCAATATCGAACTGGCGCTGGAGGTGGAGCAGGCGTTCGATGTCTGGGGCGAGCCGACGCTGCTGCAGGAGCTGTTCGGCAACCTGATCGACAACGCCCTGCAGCACACCCCGGATGGCGGCGTGGTCACCCTGCGTCTGCGCGCCCCGGCACTGGTCGAGATCGAAGACACCGGCCCCGGCATCCCGCCCGAGGAGCGCGAACGGGTGTTTGAGCGCTTCTACCGGCAGAGTCCGTCAGGCACCGGTCTGGGGTTGTCGATCGTCGGTGAGATTTGCCGCGCCCATCGTGCTGAGATCAGTTTGCATGAGGGGGCTGAGGGCGGGTTGTTGGTGCGGGTGAGTTTTTTGGTTGAGTAGGCTGCCTGGGTTTAGCTATTCTCGTTGTTTCTGGGTAAAAATCTCTAGGATCGAGTGTGCACGGATGCCAGTCCCGTTTACGCGGGCGAGTAGCGCAGGGCTGACGGGAAAAAGAGTCATAGGATGTCTGAGGAGCGAAGCGACGAGTTTTATGACTCCCCGTCAGGCCGAGCAACGCAGCGAACCCGAAGGGCCGCGTAGTCGGGTGCCCCGGGGGATCGCTAAGGGGGGCTGGGCAAGCAGCCCCCCTTGGCTCGCCGGAGAAGGCGAAAAGCGAGTGTGCCTATCACACGGTAATCAATCTGAACTTCTTTCCTGATAGCCCCCATCAAGACGCCTTGCGCGCAGCCTTCGGCTCCCACACAAACGGCGCAAAGGCTCGATCCACCGGCGTCTGGGCGATGTGGTTGGTGTAGTTGCTCATGACTTTCTGGGCCAGTCCGAGGATCACTTCCAGCACCTGCTGCTGGCCGTAACCGGCGGCGTAGAAGGCGTCGAGCTGGGTCTGGTCGACTTCGCCGCGCTGGCGCAGCATGGCCAGGGTGAAGGTGCGCAGGGCTTCGAGTTTGCTGTCGGGCAGCGGGGTTTGGTTGCGCAGCGCCTCACTGATCTCGTCCGATACCTTCATCGCCCTGGCGATGCCGGTGTGTGCCGGCACGCAGTAGTGGCAGCCGTGCTCGACGTTGATGGTCTGCCAGACCACGGTCAGTTCGTCGGCGTTGAAGCTGCTGTTCTGAAACAGCCCGTGCAGCAGCTGATAGCCTTCCAGCAGCGCGGGCGCTTCGGCCATGACGGCGTGCAGGCCGGGGATCATGCCAAAGCCCTTGAGGGAGTCTTCCAGCAGCGGGCGGGCATCCTGTGGGGCGGAATCCAGGCTGTGCAGGGTGAAGTCAGACATGGTTATCTCCTCGAACGGCAGTTTTTGATTGATTGCTCAAAAATACGCTAGCTGTATTTGAGTGATCGTTCAAGTTATTCTTGAGCGCTCGTTCAGAATCCCCGCCACCGCTACTGGAGACACCATGCCCAGACCCGCCCGTCACGACCGCCAGCAGGCGCTGGAGCGCGCCGTTGATCTGTTCTGGGAGCGCGGTTATCACGCCACCTCGATGAAGCACATCGAGCGGGCGCTGGATATGCGCCCCGGCAGCCTGTACGCGACCTTTGGCAGCAAGGAGGGCCTGTTCAGCGAGGTACTCAACCGCTACGCCGAGCAGATGGCCGATGAGCTGAGTCGCTGCCTGCAGGATGGCGAGACGGGTCTGCAGGGCTTTCGTGACTATCTGCTGGCGCTGGCTGGGCCTTGCCAATGGCGCAACGGCGCCCCGCCGCGGGCCTGCATGCTGATCAAGACGCTGCTGGAAGTGAACCCGGAAGACCCGCAGCTGCGTGCCCAGGTGGATCGTATTCTCGGGCTGATGGAGCAGCGCTTTGCCGCTGCTCTGAAACAGGCGCAAGCGGCGGGTGAACTGCGCCCCGAGGTGGATTGCCAGCGGCTGGCGCGGCTGCTGCAAGCGCAGGTGATTGGCTTGCGCTGCTTTACCGAGCGGGCGATAGAGCCTGCGCACTTTGTCGAGCTGGCCGACGACATGGGTGCCCTGCTCGCCATCTATCAGACTCCCTGAGATCTTTTGAATTATGGTTGACATTTAAATGCGCTTTATTAAATTATGGTCGTAATTCAACGGGTCTGACGGACCCTCTGACCGTAAGGAGCACTGCCATGACCTCCATCGTGATCGCCGGTTACCTGCGTTCCCCATTCCAGTTCGCCCGCAAGGGTGGCCTGATCAACCTGCGCCCGGATGATCTGGCCGCTCAGGTGCTGCGCGGCCTGGTCGAACGGCTGGATCTGGACCCTGCCCTGCTGGAAGACGTGATCATGGGGTGCGCCTACCCCGAGGGTGAACAGGGCACCAACGTCGCGCGCATTGCCAGTTTCCGTGCCGGCTTTCCGGAAACCCTGGGCGGTGTGACGGTGAACCGCTTCTGCGGCTCGTCGATGACTGCGATCCACTTTGCCGCCGGGCAACTGATGCTGGGTGCCGGTGAGGCCTATATCGCCGCCGGTGTCGAGTCGATGACCCGGGTGCCGATGGGCGGCTTTACCCCCTCGCCCAACCCGACCCTGCTGCAAACCTTCCCTGAGGTCTACATGGCAATGGGGCACACCGCCGAGGAAGTGGCGCGGCGCTTTGAGGTGAGCCGCGAGGATCAGGACGCGCTGGCGGTGCTGTCGCACAGCAAGGCCGCCAAGGCGCGTGACCAAGGCCTGCTGGCAGATGAAATCGTGCCGGTCACGACACCGGATGGGGTGGTCAGTGAAGACGGTTGTATTCGTCCGGGGACCAATATGGAGGCGTTGGCTGGCCTGAAACCGGCCTTTGGCGGGGTCGTCACGGCAGGCACTTCCTCGCCGCTGACCGACGGCAGCGCCGCTGTGCTGGTCTGCACCGAAGACTTTGCCCGGCGCCACAATCTGCCGATGCTGGCGCGCATCAAGGCGACGGCGGTGGGCGGTTGTGCACCCGAGATCATGGGGATGGGGCCGGTCGAGGCGACGCGTAAAGTGCTTGCCCGCAGCGGGCTGACCATCAATGATGTCGACCTGATGGAAATCAATGAGGCGTTTTCCAGCCAGTCACTGGCTTGTCTGCGTGAACTCGGCATGCCGCTGGAGCGCGTCAACCTGGACGGTGGCGCGCTGGCGCTGGGGCACCCGCTGGGAGCGACGGGGGCGCGCATCACCGGTAAGGCGGCGGCCCTGCTCCAGCGTACGGGCGGTCGTTATGCAGTGGCTACCCAGTGCATCGCCGGTGGTCAGGGGGTGGCCACCTTGCTGGAAGCGATCTGACAGGTAGTTGAAAAGCGGGCACCTCGCCGAGGCTTTTAGGCGCTTGTCTGAATTCAGATAACAACAGGGCCGGTAGTTGGCCCGCAGGGAGTGAGCATGAAGTCTGCAGCCAAATGGGCGGTATTGGTGGGTCTCTTGGGCGTTTTGCTGGGATGCCGCAACGACGCAGAGCCGGTGCCTGAGAGCAACGCCGCGCCGGCGCGTTTGGTGCTGTCGATGGCCGTTCACCCGGTTGCCAGTGACGGCGCCCTGTTTACCGGCGTGGTAGCCGCCCGCACCGAGAGCGAGCTGGGCTTTCGGGTCGCTGGCGAGGTGATCGAGCGGCGGGTTGACCCGGGTGACCGGGTCAAGCGTGACGACGTGCTGCTGGTGCTGGATGTAGACGACTTCGAACTGGCCCTGCGGGCTGCTCGGCAGCGCGTGCGCTCGGCCGACGCCTCGGTACGGCAGCTGCAGAACGATGAAAAGCGCTATCGCCAGCTGGCCGACAACGGTGCGATCTCGCGTCAGGCGCATGATCAACTGGTCACCGAGCTGCGCGTGGCCGAAGCCAACCTGGCCTCCGCCCGCGCCGACGCGGAGCAGGTCGAGAACCGCCGTGGTTACTCGACCCTGACCGCCGATGCCGATGGCGTGATTACCGACGTGCTGGTCGATCAGGGTCAGGTGGTGGCCGCCGGTCAGGTGGTCGCCCGGCTGGCCCACAGCGGTGCACGTGAAGCGGTGATCAATATTCCGGAAACCCAGCGTGCGCTGGCGAGCAGCTCGGCGCAGGCATTCCAGTTCGGGCAGCCCGATACGCCGATTGGCGCGACCCTGCGCGAGTTGTCGGCGGTGGCTGATCCGGTCACCCGGACCTATCGTGCGCGTTATGTGCTGGATACCGTTGCCGAGCCACTGGCGATTGGCTCGACGGTGAGCATCCGCCTGCAGGACAGCGAACGCGCCCCGCAGTTGCGGGTGCCGCTGGGGGCGTTGCTCGATCAGGGCAATGGCAAGGGCACCGGCGTCTGGGTCATCGATGGCGACAGCCGCGTGCGCTTTACCCCGGTTGAGGTCGCGCGCCTGGGCCAGGAGTTTGCGGTGCTCAGCGGGGGGCTTGAGGACGGCCAGCGGGTAGTCGCGCTGGGGGCGCATCTGCTGCATGAAGGCGATGCCGTGAAGCCGCTGCCTGAGGGCAAGCTGGGTGGGTCCGACGCTGCACGGAGCCTGTGACATGAGCCGTTTCAATCTGTCGGCGCTGGCGGTGCATAACCCGGCGGTGACGCTGTTTCTGATTATCGCGGTGTTGTTGTCGGGGGCCTTTGCCTTCAGCAAGCTGGGCCGCGCCGAAGACCCCTCCTTTACCGTCAAGGTGATGACCATCACGGCCGCCTGGCCGGGTGCCACCGCGCGTGAAATGCAGGAGCAGGTGGCCGACCGGCTGGAGAAGCGCCTGCAGGAGCTGGATTACTACGACCGGGTGGAAACCACCGCCCAGCCGGGCTTTGTGTCGATGAAGGTGCAGTTCCTCAACTCCACGCCGCCGGCGCTGGTGCCCGAGCTGTTCTACCAAACCCGCAAAAAGCTCAGTGACGAGGCCGCCCGGCTGCCGAGCGGCGTTGCCGGCCCTTTCTTCAACGATGAATACAATGACGTCTACTTCGCGCTTTACGCGCTGGAGGCCGGGCAGTTACCGCACCGCCAGCTGGTGCAGCTGGCCGAGCGCATGCGTCAGGATTTTCTGCAGCTGCCGGGCGTGAAGAAGGTCAACATCCTTGGTGAGCAGGCGCAGCGCATCTACGTCGAGTTCTCCTATCAGCGGCTGGCCACCCTGGGGCTGACGCCGGAGCAGATCTTTACCGCGCTGGCGCGGCAGAATGCAGTGGCGCCGTCCGGCTCGGTGGAGACTTCCGGACCGCGGGCCTATATCCGCCTGGATGGCGCCTTCGACAGTCTGGAGCAGATCGAGAATGTGCCGGTGGTGGCCAACGGGCGAGTCCTGCGCATCGCTGATGTCGCCGAGGTGCGTCAGGGCTATGAAGACCCGCCGAGCTACCGCATTCGTCATCAGGGCGAGTCGGCGCTGATGCTCGGCGTGATCATGCAGAAGCACTTCAACGGGCTGGACCTCGACAGTGCGCTGCAGGCCCATGAGGCGCAGGTACAGCAGAATTTGCCGCTGGGCATCGAGTTCACCAAGGTCTCTGACCAGGCCAGCAAGATTCGCAACGCGGTTGACGAATTCATGCTCAAGTTCTTCGTCGCGCTCGGCGTGGTGATGCTGGTCAGCCTGCTGGCGCTGGGTTTCCGCGTGGGTCTGGTGGTCGCCGCTGCAGTGCCGCTGACGCTGGCCGTCGTGTTTGTGGTGATGATGATGACCGGCCGCGAGTTTGACCGTATCACCCTGGGCGCGCTGATCCTGTCGCTCGGTCTGCTGGTGGACGACGCCATCATCGCGATCGAGATGATGGTGGTGAAGCTGGAAGAAGGCATGGATCGGCTCGGTGCGGCAACCTACGCCTGGTCGTCCACCGCCGCGCCAATGCTGACCGGCACGCTGGTGACCATCA
Organism: Pseudomonas abyssi; assembly: GCF_002307495.1. Taxonomy (GTDB): domain Bacteria; phylum Pseudomonadota; class Gammaproteobacteria; order Pseudomonadales; family Pseudomonadaceae; genus Halopseudomonas; species Halopseudomonas abyssi. The sequence continues at coordinate 20,450 of NZ_NTMR01000016.1, forward strand.
TCGGCTTTCTGCCGGTCGGCTTTGCCCGTTCCGGCGCCGGGGAATACGCCGGCAATATCTTCTGGATTGTCGGCTTCGCGTTGATCGCCTCCTGGGTGGTGGCCGTGGTGTTCACCCCCTATCTCGGGGTGAAGATGCTGCCGAACATTGCCGCCAAGCCGGGTGGGCATGATGCGCTGTACGATGGCCCGGTCTACCAGCGCCTGCGTTCTACCGTGCTGTTCTGCGTACGCCATCGCTGGCTGGTTACCGGCCTGGTGCTGGCAGCGTTTGTGCTCTGCGTGATGGGCATGAAGGTGGTGAACAAGCAGTTCTTCCCCAACTCCGATCGCTCCGAGGTGATCGTCGAGGTCTACATGCCGCCGGGCACCGCGTTCAAGAACACCGAGGCGGTGGTTGGCCGCATCGAGCAGGCGATCATGGCCGAGCCGCAGACCCTGATGGTCGACTCCTACGTGGGGGGCGGCGCGCCGCGCTTCTTCCTCTCGCTCAACCCCGAGCTGCCGGATGCGGCCTTTGCCAAGCTGATTGTGCAGACCACCGATGCGCACACCCGTGATGCGCTGATGGCGCGCCTGCGCGAGCGGGTCAGCGCCGGCGAGTTTCCGGAGGCGCGGGTGCGGGTGACCCAGCTGGTGTTCGGCCCGCCGGTGCCCTTCCCGGTGGTGTTCCGTGTCAGCGGGCCGGAACTGGGCCCGCTGCGAGCGATTGCCGAGCAGGTGCGTGAGCGCGTCGAGGCCAACCCGCTGACCCGCGATACCTTTATCGACTGGGGCGAGAAGGCCAGCAGCTACCGTCTGCAGCTGGACCAGGATCGGCTGCGCTTGCTGGGCTTTACCCCGGCGCAGGTCAAATCGCAGGTCAATGCCCTGCTCTCCGGCAACCCGATTACCGAGGTGCGCGAAGGCACGCGCACCGTGTCGGTGGTGGTGCGCGCGGTGGATGCCCAGCGGCAGAACCTCGGCAGTATCGAGGATCTGACCATCACCAACGATGCCGGTCAGGCGATTCCGTTACGGCAGGTCGGCAGCTTCCAGCCGGTCATGGAAGACCCGATTCTGCGCCGCCGCGACCGTGAGCTGACCTTTGAGGTGCGTGCCGACATCGTGGCCGGAACCCAGCCGCCGGACGCCGCCATGGCCGCCTATGGTGATCTGGGCGATCTGGTCGACAGTCTGCCGGCGGGCTATCACATCTCCATCGGTGGCCCGGTAGAGGAAAGCGCGATTGCCAACCAGGCGCTGGCGGTGCTGTTCCCGATCATGATTCTGCTGATGCTGGTGGTCATCATGTTCCAGGTGCGCTCGTTTGGTTTGATGTTCATGGTCTTTGCCACCGCTCCGCTGGGGCTGATTGGCGCGGTGCCGGCGCTGCTGGTGTTCAACCAGCCGTTCGGTTTCAATGCGATTCTGGCGCTGATCGGCATTGGCGGCATTCTGATGCGCAATACGCTGATCTTCACCGATCAGATCCAGCAGAACCAGCGTGCCGGCATGGCGATTCGCGAGGCGATCATCGAGGCCACCGTGCGCCGCGCACGGCCGGTGGTGCTGACCGCGCTGGCGGCGGCGCTGGCGTTTATTCCGCTGACCTTCTCGGTGTTCTGGTCATCGCTCGCCTTTGTGCTGATCGGCGGGGTAACCATGGGTACCCTGCTGACGCTGCTGTTCCTGCCGGCGCTCTGTGCGCTGGTGCTGGAGCGCCGGGCGCGTTCGTCGGCTGACGATGAATCGACTGGAGCGACTGCCGGGCATTCGGTGTAAGATGATGAGCGGCATTCAATAACCGGAGGCGTCATGCGCTATTCAGAAGACCACAAGGCCAGAACCCATCAGCTGATTCTCGACGAGGCGGCGCGCCGGTTCCGTCGGGACGGCGTCGGTGCGACGGGTCTGCAGCCGTTGATGAAGGCCCTGGGCCTGACCCACGGGGGCTTCTACGCGCATTTCAAGTCCAAGGACGAGCTGGTGGAAAAGGCGCTGCGCCATGCGGTGGATGGCCTGAAGGCCTCGCTGGCCATGCACACCGGCCCGGATGTGCCGCTCAGCGCGCTGTTCGACACCTACCTGTCCGCCGGCCACCGCGCCAACCCCGAGCAGGGCTGCCCGCTGCCGACCATCTCTGCCGAACTGGGCCAGCGCGGCCAGCAGAGCGAGATCACCGACGAGGTGGTGCAAGACCGGCTGGACAATATCGCCAGCAAGCTGGAAGGCGACGACAGCCGCGCGCAGGCCGTGCTGGTGCTCTCGGCGATGGTCGGCGCGCTGCTGCTGTCGCGCAGCGTGAAGGATGAAGCCTTGTCTGCCGAGCTGCTGCAGAGCACTCGTGAGCAATTGAAGGCGCTGACTGAGTCGGCCTGATTCGTTGGTTTCAAACAAAGAAGCCCCGCTAGCAATAGCGGGGCTTCTTTGTTTGAAACCGAATGCTCGGATGGTGAAGTGTGCACCGGGTTTCGTCCCGTTTACGCGGGCGAGTAGCGCAGGGCTGACGGGAAAAAGAGTCATAGGATGTCTGAGGCTCGAAGAGCCGAGTTTTATGACTCCCCGTCAGGCCGAGCAACGCAGCGAACCCGAAGGGCCGCGTAGTCGGGTGCCCCGGGGGATTGCTAAGGGGGGCTGGGCAAGCAGCCCCCCTTGGCTCGCCGTAAAAGGCGAAAGGCAGATCCCGCCACCGCTCAGGCTGGAAACCTGTTCGCGGAAGTTAGTCCCGACCTCTTCCACGCTGGCCGTTTGCGCAACGACGGAGACGCATAGGTCTTTGCTGGGCTGTCATAAAAAGGCTTGCCGCCCTACCTCACAACCAATACTTCGGATAACTCCGCGGGCTACGCAGATTATTGACCGCCCAGGCAGTCAGCACGATCACCAGCGACCCCACCAGTACCGGCGATACCAGATAGCTCAGCGGAGCGTGCGCGATGATCACCACCAGCGGATCGGCGCCGGCGGGTGCGTGCAGGGTACGGGTTAGCTGCATGGCGGCCAGCGCCAGGGCAACCCCGACCGCACAGGCCAGCCAGCCGTCACCCAGTAGTGCCGCCACGGCCAGACCGACCGCGGTGGCGACCAGGTGGCCGCCGATCACTGCGCGCGGCTGTGCCAGCGGCGAGTCCGGTACGCCGAAGGCCAGTACACAGCTGGCACCGAAGGGCGCCATCAGCCAGGGGATGCCCGATACCACGCTCAAACCGCCGGTAATAGCGATGGCGATGAACGCACCGAGCGACGATAGCGCGATAAAGGTCAGCGGGGGCGCGGGCGGTGCGCCCGAGTGCAGCAAGAGACGGATCGACATGGCGAGGTCCTGCATGGGTGAAAGTGAGCTGATTTCGGGCTAGTATACCGATCAGTATCTTATGGTCAACCGATCGGTATACTTATGAGCACGCCGCAACAGATCGTTGCCTCCGCGCTGGGGCTGTTTTATCGCAATGGATTTCACGCATCAGGGGTAGACCTGCTCAGCCGGGAGGCTGGCGTTACCAAGAAGACGCTCTACCGCCACTATCCGAGCAAGGACGCGCTGATTGAGGCTGCGCTGGATTTGCGCCATGCGCAGTTCATGGCCAGGCTGCGGACGTTTGTCGAGCAGGCGGCTGTTGCCCATCGCCCGCTGGCCTACATCGACTTTATCGCTGACTGGGTTCAGGAGGATGACTTCTGCGGCTGCGCCTTTATCAACGCGTCGGCCGAGTTTGCCCAGATGGACGCTGTGCCCCATCAACAGGCGGCCAGTCACAAGCAGGACATTCAAGCTTATCTGCTGGCGCTATGCACGGCGGCTGGCGCCAGTCAGCCGTCGCCGCTGGCGACGCAACTGTTTCTGATAGGTGAAGGGTTGATTGTCGGCAGCCAGGTGCAGCAGGCGCACAAGGCGACGCTGGTGGAGGGGGCCCGGGCCGCCGCGCAGGTTATCTGGGCGACGGCCTGACTGCTCAGTGATAGCGCGCGGCCGGTTGGTTGCGCGACAGGTTGGGCGCCAGTTGCATGCGCGCCTGGGTCACGGCGTGCCAGTCATCACCGTCGGGCAACGAGGGAATGGTCACCAGCTCGCCCTGGTCGAAGCCGTGCAGAGCGGCGTCGACCAGATCCTCTACCTCCATCACCATGCTCGGCGGGATCTGCGCCAGGGAGCTGCCGGAGCGCTCGAATATCTCGGTACGGGTGATGCCAGGTAGGACCACCTGCACCGGGACACCGCGGCTGCTCAGTTCGGCATGCAAGGTTTGGCTCAGGCTCAGGACGTAGGCCTTGCTGGCGGCATAGATGGCGTTGAAGCGCTCGGGCAGCAGCGCGACCACCGAGCCGATGTTGATGATCGCGCCGCGTCCGGCCAGGCTGAAACGCACGGCCGCAGCACTGGAGAGCATGGTCAGGGCCAGCAGATTGAGTTGCAGCAGGCTGTGGGTGCTGTCGATATCCGCCTCGGCCAGGCTGCCATTCAGGGCGACACCGGCGCAGTTGACCAGCAGGCTGATCTGCTGGTCATTGCGCAGGCGATTGGCGACCCGCTCGATCTCGCCGTGTTGCTCGAGGTCTGCGGCGAGAATGTCGATCTGTATATCGTGGCGGGCGGTCAGCTCATCAGCCAGCAATCTGAGTCGGGCTTCATTGCGGGCGACCAGCAGCAGGTTGTAGCCGCGCGCCGCCAGGCGGCGGGCATAGGTGGCGCCAATGCCGCTGGAGGCGCCAGTGATCAGAGCGGTCTGAACAGTCGGGAAGGCATTCATGGTCGAGCTCCAAGTTTAAATTACGGTTGTCATCTTAATTAGATTATGACCGTAATTCAATGTCCCTGGAGCAGCGTTCTGCCGTATCTGACGGGCCGCTATGGCGTACCCTCAGCCGGCTAGTTTCTGGGCCAGTCCCGCCACATACTTGCCCTGGTAGCGGGCGATGGCGCGCTCGCGGGCATCTGGCTGACGCGAGCCATCACCGCCGGCGATGGTCGATGCGCCGTACGGGGTACCGCCCTTGCCGTGTTCGATATCGGCCAGTTCCTTGGTGCCGTAGCCGATCGGCACGATGACCATGCCGTGGTGCGCCAGGGTGGTCCAGGTGGAGGTGATGGTCATCTCCTGGCCGCCGCCGGTGCCGGTGGAGGTAAACACGCTGGCGATCTTGCCGTGCAGCGCGCCCTTGGCCCACAGGCCGCCCGTCTGATCGAAGAAGGTGCGCATCTGGCTGGACATGTTGCCGAAGCGGGTCGGCGTGCCCACGACGATGGCGTCGTAGTCGGCCAGCTCGCCCGGGCTGGCGACCTCTGCGGCTTGATCAACCTTGCCGCCGGCGGCCTTGAAGGCCTCATCGGGCATGGTTTCGGGGACGCGCTTGATGGTGACCTCAACCCCCTGAACCTGCCGCGCGCCTTCGGCGACGACCTGCGCAAGGGTTTCGATATGTCCGTACATAGAGTGATACAGCACCAGCATCTTGGCCATCGGAATACTCCTACAGTGGTGGAACAGGCTGTGCCGCGCCTGCGTCAGAGCAGGCGCGCATGTCTCACAGCATAGAGCACCTGAGGCAAGGCAAGTTCAGACGACCTGCGGCATCAATCCTGGTAGGGCACTTGGGGACGGGTACGCAGCGGATCCAGCAAGGGTTTGAGGCCGTTGTGGTCGATCTCCTGCATCAGTTGCAGCAGGCGGCCTACTTCACCCTTGGGGAAGCCCTCGCGGGCGAACCAGTTGAGGTAGTGACCGGGCAAGTCGGCGAACAGGCGGCCCTTGTACTTGCCGTAGGGCATTTCGCGGGTAACCAGCAGGAGAAGGTCTTCGGGGTTCATGGTGGCTCGAGATCAGGAGGGCCTGCGCAGAGTATGCCTGCGCTGCTTGGTCGGGTCATGTTGGGTTGGCGCAGCGGACAGGGTATGCTGCGTGGCCCCATTTTTCATCACAGAGAATCCTGCCATGATCGTCAAGGCTCTGCGGGTCGTTGTTGGCCAGCTCGTTGTTTTTATCAGCTTTCTTACTCGCCCAAGCCCGATGCAGCGTGAGCCCGCCGCGCAGGCGGCGGTCAATGACGCGGCCTCTTCGCTGGCGCTGTACCAGTTTCACGGTTGCCCGTTCTGCGTGAAGGTGCGTCGCACCCTGCGTCGCCTGAACCTGCCTGTTGAATTGCGCGATGCCTCCGGCAATACCGAGCACCGCCAGACCCTGCTGGCTGAAGGCGGCAAGATCAAGGTGCCCTGTTTGCGCATCGAGGAAGACGGCCAGACCCGCTGGTTGTACGAGTCCGACGCGATCAACGCCTACCTTGAATCCCGTTTTGCCTGAGCAGGGCGCGGCCCCAGGGTCTGTTGACGTTTCGTTCGTCCGCCTGTTGCTGCCTGTAAGGTCGCCAATCAAGAAGCGAGGAGCGCAGTTTGGTCATTCCAAATAAGTGACGAGCGACGCCGAGTGGCGGCCTTACAGGCGCAACCCGCAGGGCCGGGGCCATTTTTCAGCCGTGCTACGTTGTCGGTCGTTTATGTAGGTCAACTACACTGCGCTTCCTCCGCCTTGCCTGGCCGAAAAAACGACCTCCGGCAGGCGGGCGAACGAAACGTCAACAGACCCTAGCCCTTTTGATCGCTGTCGATGACTTCCTGCGCTGAACGGAAGGCGTCGATGGCCGCCGGCACGCCGGCGTACACCGCGCAGTGCAGCAGCGCTTCGCGGATTTCCTCTACGGTACAGCCGTTGTTCAGCGCGCCGCGCACATGGCCCTTCAGCTCCTGCGGGCATTTCAGCGCCGTCAGGGCGGCCAGGGTGATCAGGCTGCGCGTCTTGCGGTCCAGCCCTTCGCGGTTCCATACCCCGCCCCAGGCGTGCTCATTGACGAACTCCTGCAGTGGCTGACTGAACTCGGTGGCGTTGTTCAGCGCGCGGTCAACAAAGGCATCGCCCATGACTTCGCGGCGCACCTGCAGGCCTTCCAGTTTGGTATTGCTCATAGTCTCCTCCTGTCGCAGTCGCGGCAGTGTATCAGCCAGCCGGCGCTAACGCTGATGCTGATATGGGTCAGCGCAGCCGGCGGCAGGCCCCGGCAAACTGTGCCAGAGTGGAATAGCCACGATGACACGACGGAGGTTGCGGCATGGCTAGTATTCGGTTTCTGGGGGCGGCGCAGGAAGTCACGGGCTCCTGTCACCTGGTGAGCTCGGCGGCGGTCGGCAAGGTACTGCTGGACTGCGGGATGCATCAGGGCGGCGATGCGGTGGACCGGCTGCGCGATGAACGGTTTGGATTCAAGCCGGCGGAGATCGATGCGGTGATCCTCTCGCATGCCCATATCGACCACTCCGGGCTGCTGCCGAAACTGGTCAGCGAAGGGTTTCGCGGGCCGATCTACTGCACGCGCGCCACTGCCGATCTGCTGCAAGTGATGCTCAATGATGCGGCCGGCCTCTACGAACGTGACCTGGAGCGCGAGAATCTGCGCCGCTCTCGCCGTGGTGCGCCGGAACTGCAGCCGGCCTATACGCGTGCGGATGTCGAGCGGGTGTTCAAGCAATGCTCGCCGCAGCGTTACCGTCAGCCGTTTGCGATTGGTGAGGCGGGCAGCGTGACTTTCCACAATGCCGGCCACATTCTGGGCTCGGCGATAGTCGAGCTGACGCTGCAGGAACAGGGCCGGGAAAAGCGCCTGGTGTTTTCCGGCGATCTGGGCAAAAAGGACAGCGTGCTGCTGTTTGACCCAGATGTCCTGACCCGTGCTGATGTGGTGATGATGGAAGGCACCTACGGTGACCGTGACCATCGTACCCTGGGCAATACGCTGGAGCAGTTCGAGCAGGTTCTCAGTGAAGCCTGGGAGCGCGGCGGCAACGTGATGATTCCCGCCTTTGCGGTGGGCCGCACGCAGGAGCTGCTGTTCTATCTCGGCCAGTTGCACCAGCAAGGCAAGCTGGATAACTGGGAGATTTTTCTCGACAGTCCGATGGCGATTGAGGTGACACGGCTCTACGACCGCTGGTTAAGCCAGCTCGACTGCGAAGGTGCCAAGGGCCTGTGCAGCGGCGATCAGACACTGTTGCGTGACTTTCTGCCGCGCCTGCGGCTGACCGCCAGCACCGACGAGTCGATGATGATCAACAAGATCAAGCGTGGCGCGCTGATCATTGCCGGTAGCGGCATGTGTACCGGCGGGCGCATCCGTCACCACTTCAAGCAGCGCATCTGGGATGAGCGCAACACCCTGATCTTTGTCGGCTATCAGGCGCGCAACACGCTGGGCCGCATCCTCATTGACGGGGTCAAGCGCATCAAGTTGTTCCGCGAGGAGTACCTGGTGCGGGCGCAGATCGAGACGCTGGGCGGCTTCTCCGCCCACGCCGGCCAGACCGGACTGGTGGACTGGGTCAGTCATTTTGAGACCAGCCCGAAGGTGGTGCTGGTGCACGGCGAAGCCGATGCCCTGGATGCGCTGGCCAAGCGGCTGTGGGATGAGCATCAGATCGACGCCATGATCCCGACCCCCGGCCAATCTATGGCGTTCTGAAAGGAGACAGGTCGTGCCTGAGCAGGGATCGCCGGTTGGTTGGCATACGCTGGAGGGGCATCACGCGCTGGAGCAGCTGGGCGGCAGCGAACAGGGCCTGACTGGGGCCGAGGCTGCCAGGCGGCTGCAGCAGTGCGGACCCAACGCCCTGCCCCCGGCGCCGCCGGAGCCGGCGTGGCGGCGGTTTGCCCGTCAGTTTCAGAACACGCTGATCTACGTATTGATCGCCAGTGGCGTGATCAGTCTGCTGATGGGGCACCGGGTCGATGCCGGGGTGATCTTTGGCGTGGTGTTGATCAACGCGCTGGTCGGCTTCGTTCAGGAAGGCAAGGCATCGGCTGCCCTGCAGACCATTCTCGGCATGACCCGCACCCGCTCGCTGGTCTGGCGCGACGGCCAGTTGCGCACGGTCGACAGCAGCGAGCTGGTACCGGGTGATGTGGTCAGCCTGCAGGCGGGCGACAAGGTGCCGGCAGACCTGCGCTTGCTGCAGCTCAAGGATCTGGCCTGCGACGAGTCGATGCTGACCGGTGAATCGGTAGCGGTTCGCAAGCACCTTGAGGCCGACGCGGCAGACGTGCCGCTGGCTGAGCAATGCGGTATGGCGTTCATGGGGACACTGGTGACCGCCGGGGTCGCGCGCGGGCTGGTTTGCCGCACCGCCGCGCAGACCGAGATCGGCCGCATCAGCGAATTGACTCGGCAGGTCAGCCTGACCGATACCCCGCTGCAGGTTCAGCTCACCCGCTTTGCCCGTCAACTGAGCATCCTGACGGTGGTCATCGCGCTGCTGACCCTGTTGATCGGTAACCTGTTGCGCGGGTTGGCGCTGGACGACATGGTTCAGGCCGCCATCGGTATCGCCGTGGCGACCATTCCCGAAGGGCTGCCAGCGATTGTCACCATTGCGCTGGCCATCGGCGTGCAGCGCATGGCGCGGCAGCAGGCGCTGGTCCGCCGGTTGCCCAGTGTGGAAGTGCTGGGCTCGGTTGACGTCATCTGTTCTGACAAGACCGGGACCCTGACCGCCAATGCCATGACGGCGCGCCAATGTGTGACGGCGCTTCAGCTGCACCGGATCGGCGGTGATGGCTACAGCCCGCAGGGCGCCATAGAGCCTGCTGCCGACGGGGCACTGCTGGCTGCCGCGCGCGTGGCACTGCTCTGCAACGATGCCAGTGTGTCGCAGGAAGACGGCCAATGGCGGCTGCACGGCGACCCGACCGAGGGTGCCCTGCTGGTATTGGCGCGCAAGGCGCTGACGAATGCGAGTGAACTGCTGGAGCACTGGCCACGGGTGGAGGAGCTGCCGTTCGAGAGCGAGCGCCGCTATATGGCCACGCTGCATCGTTCGGACACCGACGGTGTCGCGCTGCTGGCGGTCAAGGGCGCGCCGGATCGACTGATCGGCTGCTGCGATAGCCAGTTCGGGAGCAATGGCCCGGAGCCGCTGGAGCTGTCGCGCTGGCAGGCTGAATTGCAGCGTCTTGGCGCCGATGGCATGCGCGTCATGGCGCTGGCCGAGCGTCGTTTGCCGGTGGATAGTCATGCGGACCACGCCCTGGTCGAACAGGGTTTGTGTCTGCTGGCGCTGGTCGGCATCAGTGATCCGCCCCGGCCGGAAGCCATCGCCAGTATTGCCCGCTGCCACCAGGCGGGTATTCGGGTGAAGATGATCACCGGCGATAACCCGGTAACCGCTGCGGCGATTGGCGCCGAGCTGGGGTTGAACGTGCAGCGGGTGATGACCGGAGCCGAGCTGGATCAGCTTGATCGGAACGGGCTGGACGAGGCCGCGTCTGCCGTCGATATCTTTGCCCGCACCAGCCCGGCCAACAAGCTGCAGCTGGTCGAGGCGCTGCAGCGTCAGGGCCGGGTGGTGGCGATGACCGGCGACGGGGTCAACGACGCACCGGCGCTGCGTCAGGCCAATATCGGCATCGCCATGGGCGGCAAGGGCACCGATGCGGCGCGCGAAGCGGGTGACATGGTGCTGACCGACGACAACTTTGCCACCATCGCCCATGCGGTCGCCGAAGGCCGTACGGTGTATGACAACGTGGTCAAATCGATCCTCTATATCTTGCCGACCAGCCTGGCCGAAGCGACGGTGATCATCCTGGCGATTCTGCTTGGCTGGACGCTGCCGATCACCCCGGCGCAGATCCTCTGGATCAACATGGTAACCACCGTCACGCTGGCGCTGGCGCTGGCCTTTGAACCGCCTGAGCCCGGCGTGATGGCGCGCCCGCCAAGGCCAGCTGGACAAAGTCTGATCGGGGCAGCGCTGGCGGGCCGGGCAGCGCTGGTGTCGGTCTGGGCGGCGTTGCTGGTGTTCTGGCAGTTCGGCGACTACCTGAGCCACGGCGCGTCAGTCGAGCTGGCGCGGGCGGTCGCGGTCAACACGCTGGTGATGATCGAGGCGGTGTATCTGATCAACTGTCGCTTTCTCGATGCCTCGGTTCTGTCCCCCGCCATTGTCCGCCGTGCCGGGCCGATGCTGGGGGCCATTGTTGGCGTAGTGCTGCTGCAGCTGCTCTACAGCTATCTGCCCTGGTCGCAGCAGCTGTTCGGGCTGGAGTCGCTGTCGGCCGCAGACTGGCTGCGGCTGACAGCGGTGGCGCTGTCGATCTTTGTGGTGGTCGAACTGGAGAAGGCGTTGCGCCGCTGGCAGGCGGCGCGCCACTCAGCGCGCCAGTAAGCGCGGATCGCCCTCGCCTCTGAGCACCGCCTGTTCGGCCTTGCCGAGTAGGTCGTCCAGCGGCCGGTTGAGCAGCGCAGCCGCCTCGGCAACCAGATGCGCCCAGCTCTGCCGGTTGGCGAACTGCATGCCGAAGGTGTCCAGCGTGCCGCCGCGGTTGCGATAGCCGAGAAAGCGGCTGGTCTGCGGCCCGGTATCGAGGCGACGCAACACGCCAGTCATCACCTCGGCGTGACCGTGGCAGACAAACAGGCGACAGCGTGCGGCGGGGATGCGCCGGACGAGGTCGCTGTCGCTGTGCACCACCGCCTGTTCCAGCGTGTCGCGTGCTTCGCGCAGTCGACCCGGTTCGATCAGCACCACTTCGCTGCAGGGCACGCCGTGGTAGCGCAGGTGCCGGGCCGCGCGGCGTACCGCCTGCAGCTGGTAGGCGCCGATGGCCAGCAGCTGCAGCTCGGCGCCCGGATCGGCGCTGAGGACGGCAAAACCGTTGTTGGCAGCGGCCTGCGCCTCAGGCACGGAGAGGCAGCTCTCAACCGGGTTTTTCGGTGCGACGATCAGTGCCACCTGACCGTGGCTGGCGTAGACCTTGCGCATCACCGCGACCGCGCTGTGGCTGTCGACCGGAAAGTAGACCGGGGCACTGTCGCTCATCTCCTGCAGCCAGGCGTCGCACAGGGTCGGGTCCTGGTGGGACTGCTCGTTCTTACCGTTCTCCCAGGTGTGGGAGGTGGCAATGATCGGCACGCTTAGCCAGTTGGTCGGGCGGCCCAGCTCACGGGCGTGGCGACTGAAAATCAGCTCCTGACGCATGGCGCCGAGCATTTTCACGGCAAAGGCTTCGTAGCTGACGGCCAGGTTGATGCCCTGGCGGTTGGCCAGTGCGGCGGAAACCACCGCTTCTTCGTTGAGTGCGGTAATCACGCTGCCCTGCAACCCCTCGGCGATACCGTCCTCGGCGGCGGTAACGCGGTGCAGCAGGTGGTCCAGAGTCTGGTTCATGCGGTTGCTGCGCATCTCGTCCGGGTTGCCAACGCGCACCCGCAGCTCGGGGTTGGCGCGAGTCAGGGCGCAGAACCACTGGTCGATGGCGGCCATCGGTGCATCGGGCTGCTCGATACTGATCGGCGGCAGCACCGGCGTGGCGACCTGAATCTGCGCCAGTGGGTGATCCTTCTCCTGCGGGCGCTGCTGCCCTGCGTGATTGCTTAACGCGGCAACTGCGGCGCGCAGCTCTGCCTCGCTGACATGCAGCGCGGCGATGCCCTGATTGAAGCGTTCGCGGGCGGCTGCGTCAGTGGCGGGGTTGTCGACCAGCGGCAGGTTGTGGGCGGCATTGGTGCCAGCCCCCGGAAAGCCGAAGCCCTTGACCGTTTCGGCAATGGCATAGGGCAGACGCACCGGGTACTCGGCATCGCCGTTAACGATAGCCTGGTGGGCGTCGCGCAGGGCGCGGCCCATGCTGATGATTGCCCAGGCAAAGGCAGCCGGGTCGCGGCCATCGATGTCGATGGGGTCAAAACCGTTCAGCGCCAGATGCTCGCGCAGCCAGTCAACGCCGCCGACCTGGGCCATGGTTGAGCGCTGGTCGATGCGCCGGCCGTTGGCGATCATGATCGGCATGACCAGCCCGCTGTCTTCGCCGCGCCACCAGCGCGGCGCCCAGTCGCTGCCACGCTGCTCCTCGAAGGCGCCGTCGCTGAGGAAGGTCACCAGCTCTTGCCCTGGCAGCGGCATGTGCACGTATTGCAGCCCGGCAAAGCCGAGATAGCCGCCCTCGCTGATGCCGCCACCGGTGTGCGGGTTGACGTGACTGCCCAGGGGCACCGCCGGACGGCCCTCGGCATCGATGGCATAGCTGTAAAAGTCCTGACAGAGCTGACTGAGCCCGGCGTCGCTGAATGGGTAGCGTTCGGCCTGCGCCGCTTCGGTGTTGCCCAGCAGCACGTTGACCGCATCAATCGCTGCCACGCAGTGCCCCTGCCCCATCAGCCAGCTGCGGGTGTTGCCGGTCAGGGCGTTGGCGAGCAGGTAGCCGACGTAGGCCGGCACCATGTTCAACGCGCCGCCGGTGTGGCCTTCGGGCTGGGGTTTGAAATCGCTCTGCGCGAGCGGGCGGCCGTCCAGGTAGACCTGACGTGCGTAGGTCATGTGCGCCACCTGGCGCATCGCGGCGTTGCACACTCTGTCCGCCGCCTGCAGCAGGGTCAGCGCCTGTTCGCGGGAGCAGGTGCCGTCTGCGGCCAGGGCATCAAGCAGCGTATCGATGCGCTCGCGGGTCAGAAAGTCGTGCTGGATGACGCCGAAGCCCTGGCTCCAGTTGTGCAATGTGTCGGTCATGATGGTCTCCTTGCCCTGTCTGTTTGCCACCCTAGCAGAGATTGGCGTGACCACCTTGCGCTGGGTCAGGGTTACGGTGGCGACGATGTGCCGGTGTGGCGGGGCTGGCGCCTGCTCTGCGTAGTACACTGCCGCCTGACCTATTATCGCCTCAGGGATTCAGCCATGCCGGCCGCCGCCAAACACCGGGAACATCTGATACAGACCGCCGCCAAGCTGTTTCGTCAGCGTGGTTATGCTGCCACCGGTCTTAACGACATCCTGCGCGAGAGCGGCGCACCCAAGGGCTCGCTCTACCATTACTTTCCTGGTGGCAAGGAGGAGCTGGGTGTGGCGGCGGTGCGCTGGGCTGGCGAGCGTGGCCGCAACACCCTGGCACAGATGGCGGCTGAGGCGACAGACACGCCGACGCTGCTGAGGGCCTATGCCGCGCAGCTGGCCGGCTGGATGTCGGCTTCCGATTATCGTGACGGCTGTCCCATTGCGACCTGCCTGCTGGAAACGGCGCCTGCGTCCTCGGCTATGACGGTCGCCGGTCGTACCGTTTTTGCTGACTGGTGCGCGGTGCTGCAGCAGGCGCTGCAACGCGATGGTCTGGATGAGGACGCCGCGCGGCGTCTGGCGCAACTGGCCGTCGCCAGTCTGGAGGGCGCTTTGCTGCTGGCGCGGGTGGCCGGCAGCGACCAGCCGATTGTCGAGACAGCCGAAGAGGTTGCGGCGCTGGTGCGTCTGCGTATGGCAGCGGTGTAACCTCGCGCCACTTTGCTGCTGCCATTCAGCGTCGCTATATCCGTTTGTGTGACAGGGCGAATACGCTGAAATTATATAGACTGGTCTACATCATCCAGAGGAGGAGTGTTGCCATGTCCAGTTCAGCTATCCCCGATGGTTTTACCCGTCACACCCGGCGCAGCGGTTTGACTGACCCCTGGGAGCCGCTGTACGCCATGCAGCGCGCTGACGGGCTGAGCCTTGGACTACGCGCCGCCGAGGCGCATGCCAACAGCCGTGGATTTGTGCACGGCGGCCTGATCTCGGCGTTGGCCGACAATGCCATGGGGCTGAGCTGCGCGCGGCAGCTGACGGAGATCAGCGGGCTGGTAACGGTGAATCTATCGCTGGATTTTCTCGGTACCGCACGGTGCGAGCAGTGGCTGGAGGTGCGGGCGACGGTGCGCAAGACGGGCCGCAGCCTGTGCTTTGCCGAGGCGCTGGTGCTGGCAGACGGAGAGGTGTGTGCACGGGCCAGTGGCGTGTTCAAGGTGATGCTCGCGGCAACCTGATCAAAGACTGAGGGCAGATACGACAGCACCCGCCAGAAGGCGGGTGCGGGGTCATTCATCGCAGGTCGCTATAACTTGGGTCGGCGTCCCAGGATGAAGGAAACAATGAACAGCACCAGGAAGACCAGGAACAGGATTTTGGCGATCCCTGTCGCGGTGCCAGCAATACCACCGAAGCCCAGTACCGCAGCGATGATGGCGATAATCAGGAAAGTAATAGCCCAACTAAGCATGGTGTTTCTCCTTTTCGACAAGCTTGCGGCGTGATCGCTCCGGCCTGATCTGACGGGTCACCGCCAGCGCAAAGGCGGGCGGCGACCGGTAATGGTTACTGTGCCTTTTTCAGATCGCGCATGCGGTCGTGGCAGGCGCGTACCTTGGGCAGCAGCGGTGCCACATCGGCGCGCAGGTCGGGCTCGTGGGCGTCCATGGCGTCTTCAAAAGCGTGCAGGATGCGGTCTTCCGCTTCTTCCAGCTGCGCGATGTAGGTGGCACCTTCGTCGCTGGACAGCTTGGCGCGGGTATCGGCATACACTTCACGCAGTTTGCCGGTCAGGGTGCCGCCGGTGGCCGGGGTGTCGGCGTTGGCAGCGACCTTGCCCTGCAGGGCGGCGATGACTTCAGTCTTGGCCTGGGCCATGTCAGTGAACAGCGCCTTGAGTTGCGGCTCTTTGACTTCGTCACGGGCATGCTCGTAAAAGCGCTTGCCGTCGCGGGTGACTTCAATCAGGTCATTCAGTTCTTCAGTCTTGTTGCTCATGATCCGTATCCTTCTGTTGGGTGCGTAAAACACGGTTCTGCTTCAAGCTTCAGGGTGAGGGCCGGCCCGTCGGGCCGGCCACCGGATTAGCTGGCAGTGCGCAGGTTCTCTGCGGTCACTTCCTTCACGCCTTTGATGTTTTCGGCGGTCTGGATAGCCAGATCTTTCTCTTCGCTGGACATTACGGTGCCGCTCAGGGCGACAACGCCGTTCTTGGTGTCAACCGAGATATCCAGGCCACTCAGGTTGCTGCTCAGCAGATAGCTGGATTTGATCTTGCTGGTGATCCAGGCATCGCTGATGGCCTCGCCGGCGTCATCGGCTGCGTTCTGTGCCTTGGCGGCAGCGGTCGCATCGGCGTTGACGCGGATTTCGTTATCGACGCGGTGCACGCCGTCGGTGTCTTTGGCCAGCATGCCGGCCAGGTCCTTGGCTTCGTCGCTCTGGGCGGTACCGCTCAGGGTGACCACACCGTTGTTGGTGGTGACATCGATGTCCAGACCTTCAGTGTTGCTGTTCCACAGCAGCTTGGATTTGATGGTCGCTGTGGTGGTGGCGTTGCTGAAGCTGGTAGACAGCGGCGGGTTGCCCTCAGTGCGCTCCTTGCGCTCGGCGTCCGGGTTGACCTGCAGCTGGTTGTCAACGCGCTGGATGCCGTCGATGTCCTTGGCAACCTGTTCTGCCAGGTCGCGGTCGACGTCACTTTCCACATCACCGGTCAGGGTGGCGACACCGTTTTCGACGTCGACATCAATGGTGAAGGGGTTGAGGTGACGGTTCAGGGTGATGGCGGTCCAGATAGAGCCTTCCTGGCGGGCTTCGGTCAGGTCACCGTCATCAGCGTGTGCGGCCATTGACGTCATGCTCAGTACGCTGGCGGTGGCGGTAGCAATGGCAAGTGTTTTCAGCTTGTTCATGGGTGTTTCTCCTGTTCTCGCTTTGTCCGTATCCGGCCTATCGGTGACCGTTGCATGGAATATTGCAGAGGCCGTGCCAGCTTTTTGGTTTTTATAAAACCCTTTAAAATCAATTGTTTGTGTTTAACTGCTGGCCCGTTGACCTGTGCGCATTGCACGACGGAGAAAATTTGGCCGTGCAATTTGCACGCTTTTTCCGTGTCAATAATCGGCAAGCGCGACCAAAGGGCCTGATACGGTCATGGTCGGGCAGCAGTCAGCCTGGCGTCGCGCTACACTGGGGGCCGGTACCATCACCATCGGAGTACTTCTCATGCGTCTTCATCATGTGTTTCTGTTGCCCTGTGTTCTCGTCCTGGCGGCTTGTCAGACCACCATCAAGCCGGACTACGACACCAGCTATGACTTCTCTACCAGCCAGACCTGGCAATGGGCTGAACCCCAGGTCACCTTTACGCCCGCCGAAGATCCGCGCCTGAGCAGCGACCTGACCGCTGAACGCATTAAGCAGGCGGTGGCGGAGGGGCTGGACGCCCGCGGCCTGCGCCCGGTGCGGGAAGGTCAGACGGCAGATTTGTCGGTCAAGACCTATGTTGTGGTGGAAAACCGTGAAGAGAACGTGAGCACCAGCTTTGGCGGCTACTGGGGCTGGGGTGGTGGTTTCTGGGGTGGTCCGTCGATTCAGACCTATCCCTCGGACTACAAGGAGATCACCTTGCAGATCGACCTGCTGGACCCGGCCAGCGGTCGTCTGGTTTGGCGTGGCAGCGAAAGCGAGCGCCTGAGCTCCTCGCCGCAGACCCCGGCCAAGCGTGACGAGCAGGCCCGGCGCATGACGGGGCGAGTGCTGGAAGCCTTTCCGCCTTATTGAATGAGGCTTAAAGCCCATCCAGGATGACGCAACCCCGCTTTACGTAAAGGCAGGTTGCTGGCCCCTTGGCTTGCCGTAAAAGGCGAAAGACCGAGTTCGCGAAAGCACCAGGTGGTAGCTGGCCCAGCTGGTGTACCGCTGGTTAATTCATGAAGAATAAAAAACGCGGATGGCATGCGTGGTGCCATCCGCGTTTTCTCTTCTGTCAGGCCGGCACCAGCGTGCCGGCCACGCCTGAAGTCAGAACCAGGCGTCCTGCATGTCGTAGGTCAGGCGGTTGCCGCTGCGCAGCAGTTGCGCCTGGCTGGCCAGACCGGCCAGTTCCCAGTCCATGAAGTAACGCGCGGCGTGCAGCTTGCCCTGGTAGAAGTCGGCTTCGCTGTCGGCGGCGCCGGCCTCCAGTGCGCGTTCGGCCACCAGTGCCTGCCGCAGCCAGATCCAGCCGACGACTACGCGGCCGAACAGGTCCAGATAGGCGGTGGCGTTGGCCAGGCCCAGGTCTACATCCGCAGCGACCTGTGCCTGCAGTTCCGGGCTGAGCTGCTCGAGAATGCCCAGCGCGTCGTTCAATGCGGCAGCCAGACCGGCGCACTTTTTGGTGCTGGCGGCCTCATTGATGCTGGCGCGCGCGGCGTCGAGGAACAGGCGATAGCCCTTGCCACCACGCTGACCCAGCTTGCGGCCCAGCAGATCGAGGCCGTGGATGCCTTCGGTGCCCTCGTGGATCGGGTTCAGGCGGTTGTCGCGGTAGTACTGCTCCAGCGGGTACTCACGGATATAGCCGGAGCCGCCGAGAATCTGAATGCCCAGATCGGAGGCAATCACGCCGTACTTGGACGGATACGACTTGACCATCGGAATCAGCAGGTCGAGCAGCTCGGCAGCCTCGGCACGCTCGGCCTCGGTCGGCGCGGTGTGCGAGTCCTCGAACAGGCTGCTGGCGTACAGGCACAGACTCAGACTGCCTTCGGCGTAGACCTTCTGTTGCAGCAGCATACGGCGGACGTCAGCGTGCTGGACGATGCGCACCTGCGGTGCCAGCGGGTCTTTGCTGCCGGGCAGACGGCCCTGCGGGCGCTCACGGGCGTAGTCCAGGGCATGGATGTAGCTCTGATAGGCCAGTACGGAGGCGCCAAGGGCAACGCCGATACGGGCTTCGTTCATCATCTGGAACATGTACGACAGGCCCTTGTGGGCCTCGCCGACCAGATAGCCGACCGCACCGCCCTTCTCACCGAAGCTCAGTACGGTAGAGGTGGTGTTGCGGTAACCCATCTTGTGCAGCAGACCGGCCAGTGCGACGTCGTTGCGCGCACCCAGGCTGCCGTCTTCGTTGACCAGCACCTTGGGTACCAGGAACAGGGAAATGCCCTTGACCCCGGCGGGTGCGCCTTCGATGCGGGCCAGCACCATGTGCACGATGTTGTCGGTCAGTTCGTGGTCACCGCCGGAGATAAACATCTTCTGGCCGAACACGCGGTAGCTGCCGTCGTCTGCAGGGCGCGCGGTGGTGCGGATGTCGCCCAGCGCCGAACCTTGACCCGGCTCGGTCAGCGCCATGGTGCCGCTGTAACGGCCGTCCAGCATCGGCGGCAGGAAACGCTCGCGCAGCTCATCGCTGGCGAAGCTCTTGACCAGGTTGGCCGAGCCGATGGTCAGGAAGGAATAGCCGGAAGTGGAGATGTTGGCGGCGCTGAAGTACGCCACGCAGGTGCGCAGGATGACTTCCGGCAGCTGCAGGCCACCGTCTTCGGCATCGTGGTGCGCGGCGTGGAAACCGGCCTCGGCCAGGGCATTCCAGGCGGCCTTGGTTTCCGGGATCAGAGTGACCTTTTCACCGTCGAAGGTCGGCTCGTTGGCGTCCCCTTTCTGGTTGTGCGGGGCAAGGTACTCGGCGGCGATACCACGGGCGGTTTCCAGCGTGGCGTCGAAGACGGCGCGGTCGTGCTCGGCGTAGCGCGGTCGCTCTAGCAGCGCCTCGGTGTCGAGCATTTCGTAGAGCTGGAAGTTCAGCTCGCGTTCGTTGAGCAGCTTGTCAGTCATGGTGACCTCGTGGGCGGGGTGAAACACGTTGTGCTTTTTAGCAAAGTGCCTGACCTGGCGCGTCCAACCAAGGGTGGATTTTCAGGGTGGAGATGGGTGGAGAAAAATGTCGCTAAGGCAGAATTTTGAGGCTGCGGGCGATCTGGATGGCCTGCTGACGCTCGTTGGCGCCCAGCTTGCGGAACAGGTTGTTGATGTGGGTCTTGATGGTGCTGGTGCTGACCGACAGGGCGTCGGCCAGTTGCTGGTTGTTCTGGCCCCGGGCGATGCGCTGTAGCACCTGCTGTTCGCGGCGGGTCAGCGGCTCGACCAGCAGGTGTTGCGTCTGGCTGTCGGCCAGCAGCTGCTGCAGCGGGTGCAGCAACGGGTTCTCGGCGGGTAGCGGGGCAAGGCCCTGCTGTTGACGAAAGCGAGCGGATAGCAGCGGCCTGAGCGCATCACTCAGGCTGCGGCCTTCGTGCTGCAGCAATTGCGCAAAACCCTGTTGCAGGCTGAGCTGCAGGGCGGATTCAAGCTGGTTGATCAGGCTGTCGCGGTGACCGGTGTCGCGGGCCAGTCGGGCGCTCAACAGGTGCGCTTGCAGCGTCAGCCAGCGGTTGTCCTGTTGTCGGGCCTGGTTAAGCAGGTCGTCGGCGCGCTGGCGGGCCTCGTCGTGCCGACCCTGATGCTGCAGCACCCAGGCGTAGGCCAGTAACTCCTCGCGGTGAGCGTTGCTCTCACCCTGCTGCTGGCACCAGCGCCACTCTTTCAGCCACTGCTGGATGGCGGCTTCGTCCTGTTGCCGCGCGGCGAGGCGTACCCGCCAGGCTGCAGCCAGGCGATAGAGGCCGCAGAGGCGAAACTGTCGGCTCAGGCGCAGGGCTTCGTCCCATAGGCGTGCGGCCGCAGCGCTCTGGTCCCAGGCGTCGTGCAGGCAGGCCTGATAATGCAGTACCCAGGGCAAGGCAGCGCTATGGCTGACCTCCAGTGCGGTCGCTTCGGCCTGGGCCAGTTGCTGTCGCGCCGCCTCAAAGGCGCCCTGCTGCTGCAGAACCTGGGCCTGGCCAATGTTGAGGAACAGCTCGTAAAAGGTGTTCGAGCGGCTATCGGGGTGCTCGGTGAGGGCGCCCAGGCGCTGGGCCGCACCGGCACTGTTGCCCTGGCTGAGGTCAATCTGGGCCAGCAGTAGCTGCAGGTTGTGGGTATAGCCGCGAAAGGCAAACTGGCTGAGCTGGCTTAGGGCGTCCTCGGCCACGCGGCGCGCGGCATGCAGTTCGCCCAGGGCGTGCAGACAGCTGGCGCGGTTGTACAGCAACACCGCGCTGGCGGCGGTTTGCTGCGGCCAGCGGCGCAGGCTGTCGCCGGTCAGGCGCAGACCATGCTGGTAGTTGCCGGCCAGCACCGCCAGCCGGCTGCGCACAAAGGCCATGCTCTGGAACACCCGTTCGGGCCGGGGGATCGGCGGCGGCAGCTCACGCACCAGGCGCTGCAGGCGAGCCAGACACAGGCGAGCGCGCTCGATGTCATTGGTGGCGATGACGGTGCTGGCCTCGGTGATGGCCAGGGTCAGATGGTCGGTATCCCGGTTGGGCAGATCCATCAGAAAGTCGACGATGGAGTCCACCTTGCCCTCGCGCAGCAGATCAAAACTGTGCTGCTCTACCTCGGCGAGCAGACGGTTGTAGTCGCCGCCGCGCCCCAGTTGATAGACCGCCTCGCCGTAGCAGCCGTGCTGCAGCAGCCAGTCTGCGCCGCGCAGGTGCAGTTGCCGCAGACGTGCCGGGGCGCGCTGTTGCAGTCGCTGCTGGCAGGCGTTGCGCAGGGCCGGGTGGTAGCGCAGGGGCAGCAGCGGGTCGGGGTTGTCCTCGATAAACAGGCCGTCGCGGCGCAGCTGGGCCAGGGTGCGCTCGCTCTGTGCGTCGCCGCTCAGGTGCGCGGCCAGTGCCGGGCTGAAGGCGCTGACCACCGAGGTTTGCTCAAGAAAATGGCGCAGGCGCGGGGCCAGGCTGTCGAGCACCGACTCGTTCAGGTAGCGCGCGGTGTCTTCGTCGGCATTGGTCTGTCGGGCGCGGGCGGACAGCGCCAGCAGCACGCCGCTGATCCAGCCTTCGCTGCTGGTACGCAGCTGGTAGAGGCTGTCGTTGTCCAGGGCGATATGCCGGGCGCTCGCCAGCGCGGCAATCTGCTGGCTGTCCAGTGCCAGCTCGGCGGTGTCGAGTGCAAGCAGTTGCTGATCACGGTGCAGGTGGGTGATGGCCAGCTGGGGTTCGCCCTGGCTGGCAGCGACAATCTGCAGCCGGGGTGTCGCCACGGCCAGCAGGCGGTTGATCAGTTGGCGCGCAGGGTTGCTGCGCAGCAGGTGCAGGTCGTCGATAAACAGCACCAGTGGCGCCTGGCGTGCTTCCAGCTGGTTGAATAGTGTCGTTTCCAGGTGCGCCGGATTGTCGGGTTGTGGCACCGCCAGTAGTGCGGCCAATTGACTGTGCAGCTGAGCCGGCTGGTTGTCGGCGCTGCTGCAGCGCAGCCAGAGCCAGTCCTGCCTGAGCTGCAGCGCGCAGGCGTGCATCAGGGTGGTCTTGCCGTAGCCCGGTGGGCTGCGTAGCAGCGCCAGGCGTCGTCCCCGGGCCAGGTGCTGCATGAGCTGGTCGAGCAGCGCGGTACGCGGGAGTGGTTCCGCAGGCAGCGGCGCCGGGCGCAGGCGGGCATGGTCGGGTGGCGGTGCGGCCCGGTACTCGCTGTGCTGCCTGTGCTGACTCATGTGCGCGCCTGCGGTGGTAAACGTCCTGCGCAGTATACGCGCTCTTCCCGTTGTGCCTGGCGAAAGTGGTCTGCGGTAGCACGAAACGCGAGCAGGCGCTGCTGATTACAGCGCGGCCGCCATCACCTGCTCGCCACGCAGCTTGCTGACGTCGGCGCGCGGCGGTGCGCCGAACATGCGCCGGTATTCGCGGCTGAAGTGCGAGGGGCTTTCGTAGCCTACGCGGTAGCTGGCGGTGGCGGCTTCCAGCCCTTCGGTCAGCATCAGGCGGCGGGCCTCGTGCAGGCGCAGCTTCTTCTGGAACTGTACCGGCGACATGCGCGTGACCTGCTTGAAGCTGTGGAACAGGCTGGACTCGCTCATGTTCACGTCGTCGGCCAGCTCGCGTACCCGCAGCGGCTCGGCGAATCGGTCCTTGAGTACCGCGATCACCCGGGAGATGCGGTGTGCCTGGGTGTCGGTGGCGGCAAAGTCGCGCAGGCGCCAGCCCATTTCACCGAGCAGTGCCCGATAGATCAGCTCGCGCCGCACCAGCGGGGCCAGAATGCGGCAGTCGGTGGGTGAGGACAACAGCGAGACCAGCCGGGTCATGGCCCGCAGAATGTTGGCGTCGAGCGGCGCGACACACAGCCCGCAGGAGGCGGCGGGGCACTCACGCTGCTGATCCAGCGGTGGCAAGGCGTCACCCAGCTCAAGGATCAGGTCAGCCACTTCCTGCTGGTCGAGCGATAGCTTGACGGCCAGATAGGGCTGATTTGGGGTCGCGTCGACCACGCAGCCGACCACGGGGAGTTCGACCGCCGAGATCATGTAGCTGAGCGGGCCATACATGATTTCCTTGTCACCGAGCTGTACCGTTTTGCTGCCCTGCGCAATAACGCAGAGGGCGGGCTCATAAACAGCCGAGTTGACGCTGGTGGGGTGATCGGTCCGATAGATCTGCAGGCCGGGGATGGCGGTATCGTTAATGCCTTCTGCCAGCGCACGTTCGCCAACCAGGTCGGCCAGCTGGCGACACATGGGCAGATCAAGCCGGGGTTGGTGGGTGCTGAGATCAATCATCGGAAAAGCCTCCTCTGGAGTTTCGCGACAGTATACGCAGCTCGATTCACGGCTTGATGACAGCTTGGCAGCAATTGCAGGATCAGGCAATAAGCTTGCAGGATCGCGCAAAGCCTAGTGCTGTAAGGTGCTTTTTGTCTTTTTCTGGTGCGATTCTGTCCATTGTTGCGCGTTTTCTGAGCACAGGCATGAGATTGCCAAAAACTCCAATTCAACAGAATTAGGCAATCTTTGCGGAGAACTTCGCTACCCGGCAATACCACCCCCGCCGTATCGTTTACGCCATACCTGATCCCCTTTCACCAGCCAGTGCGCCAACCGGAGCACGGGGGATCATTCCGTTTTGCCTGCCAATTGCCCAACCCACAGGGAGCGATGGATAACATGAACAAGCATGCTTTGAATGGCTTTGCACGGTTTGGCGCCGCCTCGGCGCTCGTGCTGTTGCTGGCTGGCTGCGACGCCAGTGGCGACCAGACCAATAACCAGACGATGCCGGCACCGGAAGTGGACGTTGCGGTAGCGCAGCCGCGCGACGTGACACTCTGGGACAACTTCACCGGCCGCATGGCGGCCCCGGAAACCGTGGCGCTGCGCGCGCGCGTCAGCGGCTATATCGACAAGGTCTCCTTTGCAGAAGGTGAGCTGGTCAAGCAGGGCGATGTGCTCTTCATTATTGATCAGCGCCCTTACCAGGCACGTCTGCAGATGGCACGCGCAGAAGTCGCCCGGGCTCGCAGCCAGGTAACCCTAGCTGCGCGTGAAGCCGAGCGCGCCGAGCAGCTGTGGGAGCGCCGAGCCATTTCCCGCGAGGAGATGGAGCAGCGTAGCGCCGCCCGCACCATGGCGCAGGCGGCGCTGGCCTCAGCCGAGGCGGCGCAGGATAACGCCGAGCTGGATCTGGCCTACACCGAGGTCAAGGCCCCGGTGTCCGGCCGTATGGGGCGCGCGGAAATCACCAAGGGCAACCTGGCGACCGCCGACGCCACGCTGCTGGCAACGCTGGTCTCGGTCGACCCGCTGTATGTCTACTTTGAGAGCGACCAGCAGACGGCGGAGGGCAACCCGCTTGACGATGTGGGCGCCACGCCGGTTCGTCTCGGGCTGGGCAATGGGCAGGATTACCCCTACCAGGGGCAGCTCGATTTTGTCGACAACCAGTTCAACAGCAGCACCGGCACCCTGCAGTACCGCGCCGTGATCGCCAACCCTGAGGGGCTGTTCCGCCCCGGTCAGTTTGCCCGCGTGCAGATGCCGGTAGCGGCGGCCAGCAAGGCCATTCTGATTGATCAGAAAGCGGTGCTGACCGATCAGGATCGTCGCTATGTCTACGTGCTCGATGAGGGTAACCGGGCGACTCGTCGCTTTGTCGAGACGGGCCGGCGGGTAGATGGTTTGCTGGTGATCCGCGGCGGTTTGCAGTCGGGCGACCGGGTGGTGGTCAACGGCCTGCAGAAGATTCTCTATCCGGGCATCGAAGTTGCGCCGCAGCTGGTTGCCATGGATCGGCGCAAGCCGGCCGGCAACGAGGTCGCAGTGCAGACCGCGTTCTGATCCTGAACTGACTTTCCCCTTTTAACGATATTGCTGGGGCGTGCTCTCTCGAGCACGCCAAGGGAGCGTATTGCCGTGAATATTTCACGTTTCTTTGTCGACCGGCCGATTTTTGCCTCGGTGTTGTCGATCATTATCTTCGTGGTTGGTCTGATCAGCATTCCGATGCTGCCGGTCAGCGAGTATCCGGAGGTCGTGCCGCCCAGCGTGCTGGTCAGCGCGAGCTACCCGGGCGCCAACCCCAAGACCATTTCCGAAACCGTCGCCACGCCGCTGGAAGAAGCCATCAACGGTGTGGAAGACATGATCTACATGAAGTCGGTGGCCGGCAGCGACGGCAGCCTGGCGCTGACCGTGACCTTCGCCCTGGGCACCGACCCGGATCAGGCCCAGGTACAGGTGCAGAACCGGGTATCGCAGGCGCTGCCGCGTCTGCCCGAGGATGTGCGCCAGCTGGGGGTGACCACGCAGAAGCAGTCGCCCAACCTGATGATGGCCGTGCACCTGATTTCGCCGGATGACAGCCTCGATGCCACCTATATTCGCAACTACGCGGTGCTACATATTCGTGATGAGCTGGCGCGTATCCCCGGTGTCGGTCAGGCCGGCCTGTTTGGTGCGGGTGACTACGCCATGCGCCTGTGGATTGACCCACAGCGTGCTACCTCCCTCGGCGTGACCGCCAGCGATATCGTCGCGGCGGTGCGCGAGCAGAACGTGCAGGTGTCGGCCGGCCAGATCGGGGCGCCGCCGATGCCGCAGGGCTCGGACATGCTGATTTCGATCAACGCCAAGGGGCGTCTGGACAGTACCGAAGCCTTCGGCGATATCGTGCTGAAAACCGGTGACGACGGCGAGATGACGCGCCTGCGTGACGTCGCCCGGATCGAGCTGGCGGCGCAGGAAGACGCCCTGCGCGCGTTGCTCGACGGCCGTCAGGCGGTGGCGTTGCCGATCTTCCAGTCACCTGGCTCCAACGCGCTGGACGTCTCCGCTGCCGTACGCGGCAAGATGGCCGAACTGGCCGAGGACTTTCCCGAGGGGCTGAGCTGGGAAGTGGCCTACGACCCGACCGTGTTTGTCAGTACCTCGATCAGCTCGGTGATCACCACCCTGCTGGAGGCCGTGGCGCTGGTGGTGCTGGTGGTGATTCTGTTTCTGCAAACCTGGCGCGCCTCGCTGATTCCGCTGCTGGCGGTGCCGGTGTCGATTGTCGGCAGCTTTGCCGTGCTGTTGATGCTGGGCTTCTCGATCAACACCCTGACGCTGTTTGCCATGGTGCTGGCGATCGGCATTGTGGTGGATGACGCCATCGTGGTGGTCGAGAACGTCGAGCGTAATATCGAGCAGGGGCTGGCACCGCTGGCGGCGGCCCATCAGGCGATGCGCGAGGTCAGTGGCCCTATCGTGGCGATCAGTCTGGTGCTTTGCGCGGTGTTTGTGCCGATGGCGTTTCTGGATGGCATTACCGGGCAGTTCTACCGCCAGTTTGCGGTGACCATTGCCATTACCACGGTGATCTCGGCGATCAACTCGCTGACCCTGTCGCCGGCGCTGGCGGTCACGCTGCTCAAGCCACATGGCGCGGCACCGGACTTGCCGACCCGGCTGATCAACCGCAGCTTCGGCTGGCTGTTCCGCCCGTTCAACCGCTTCTTCCAGCGCAATGCCGAGCGTTACGAGCGTCTGGTCGGCCGTAGTCTGGGTCGTCGCGGCATGGTGTTTGTGGTCTATCTGCTGCTGCTCGGCCTAACCGTGGTGATGTTCCGGCAGGTGCCGGGTGGCTTTATTCCGGTGCAGGACAAGACCTATCTGATCGGCAGCATCCGCCTGCCCGAAGGCGCCACGCTGGATCGGACCGAAGCGCTGGCACGGCAGGTCAGCGACCTGGCGCTGGACACCGAGGGTGTCGCCAACGCGGCGGCTTTTGTTGGCTTTAACGCGCTGCAGGGCACTAATACGCCAAACGTCGGTACCGTGTTTATCCTGTTCGACGACTTCGACATCCGCGAGCGTACGGCTGATGAGATTGCCGCCGAGATCAACGGCAAGCTGGGCCAGTTGAAAGAAGGCTTTGCCATTTCCTTCATGCCGCCGCCGGTGTTTGGTCTGGGCGCGGGGTCGGGTTATTCGCTGTACATTCAGGATCGCCGCGGCAACGGCTACGGCGCCCTGCAGCAGGCGACCGACGGGCTGGCGATGCAACTGAGCCAGACGCCGGGCCTGAGTTTCCCGATCACCTCCTATCAGGCCAACGTGCCGCAGCTGGACGCCGAGGTGGATCGCCTGCAGGCCAAGGCGCAGGGCGTGCGCCTGGATGAGCTGTTCGGCACCCTGCAGCTGTATTTCGGCGCGCAGTACATCAACGACTTCAATCTGTTTGGCCGCACCTATCAGGTGCGGGCTCAGGCCGATGCGCCCTATCGGGACGAGCCCAGCGATCTGGACAGCCTCTATGTGCGCAACGCCGCCGGTGAAATGGTTCCGCTCAATACCATGGTCAGCCTGACACCGAGCTTTGGCCCGGACCCGGTGATCCGTTACAACGGCTACCCGGCGGCGGACCTGATCGGTCAGTCCGATCCGTCGATGCTGTCGTCCACCGAAACCCTGGCCATGGTTGAGTCCGTGGCGGCCAAGTCGCTGCCGCCGGGCATGAATATTCAGTGGACCGATCTGAGCTTCCAGCAGGTCAATCAGGGCAGCGCTGCGCTGGTGGTCTTCCCGGTCGCCCTGCTGCTGGTGTTCCTGGTGTTGGCAGCGTTGTACGAGAGCTGGGTGATGCCGCTGGCGGTGATCCTGATCGTACCCATGTGTCTTCTGGCGGCGATGCTTGGGGTCTGGTGGAGCGGTGGTGATGCCAACATTTTCGTGCAGGTGGGCCTGGTAGTGCTGATGGGGCTGGCATGCAAGAACGCCATCCTGATTGTCGAGTTTGCCCGCGAGCAGGAAATGGAAGGGGTCGACACCGTCAAGGCCGCGCTGGAAGCCAGCCGCCTGCGCCTGCGCCCGATCATCATGACCTCGGTCGCCTTTATCGCCGGTGTGGTGCCGCTGGTGCTGGCCTCCGGTGCCGGCAGTGAAGTGCGCAACGCCATGGGCATTACCGTGTTTACCGGCATGCTGGGGGTGACCCTGTTCGGGTTGCTGCTGACACCGGTGTTCTATGTTGCGCTGCGCAAGCTGGCCGGCACCTCGCTGGCGGTCGAACGCCCCGCTGCGCAGCAGGAGGAAACAACCAATGTATAAGCTATTACCCTTGGCTCTGAGTGTGATGCTGACCGCCTGTGCGGTGGGTCCTGACTATCAGGCGCCGCAGTCGGTGCCGCTGGCGAGTTACAGCCAGGCCGACGCGGCGGCTGAGCAGCAGGCCAGCGAGCAACGCTTCTGGTCCGGCTTCAATGACCCGCAGTTGGCGGCACTGGTCGATCGTGCGCTGGCGCAGAATCTGGATGTGCAGACCTTGCTGGCGCGCTACCAGGGGGCTGAAGCGCTGCTGCGCGGTGCGCGTCGCGACCGCTGGCCCAGCGTCACGTTGCAAGCCGCTGGTGGAGAGCAGCACCTGGCAGAGGTGGAGCGCACCGATCCGAACCGCGAGCGCGTGGAGCAGTACTCGGTGGGGGCTGTCGCCAGCTGGGAGCTGGATTTCTATGGCCGTCTGCAGCGGGCGGTTGAAGCGGGCGAGGCGGACCTTTCGGCCAGCGCGGCAGACCTGTCGGCGTTGCAGGTCGCGATTGCCGGTCAGGTTGCCAGTGGCTACTTCACCCTGCGTGGCCAGCAGCAGTTGCTGGCCGTGGCCGAACAGAACGTCGAGCTGCAGCAGGCCTCGCTGGATATCGTCAGCGCCCGGCTGGATGCCGGGCGCGGCACCGAGTTTGATCGGGTCAGAGCCCAGGCCGAACTGGATGCCCTGCGCGCTGCGGTGCCGCAGCGCCGGGCCGATGTGCAGCTCAGCCTGCACCGGCTGGCGGTGCTCACCGGTCAACCGCCCGCGGCGCTGAACGAGCAGCTGGCTGCGCCGCAGGAGTTGCCCCCGATGAATGCCCGGATTCCGGTCGGCACACCGGCTGACGTGCTGCGCCGTCGCCCGGATATCCAGGCGGCTGAACGCCGGCTGGCGGCGGCAACTGCGCGGATTGGTGTGGCCACCGCAGACCTGTTTCCACGCTTTACCCTGGGCGCACTGCTGGGTTCGGTGGTGGGCAGTGACGGTGACCTGTTCACTGCGGGCGCCGAGTCACGCAGCGTCACACTGGGTATCGACTGGACCTTCCTTGACGTAGAGGGTGTGCGGGCACGTATCGCCGCGGCGGACGCCACCGGTGCCGAGCGGCTGGCGCAGTACCAGCAGGCGGTATTGCTGGCGCTGGAAGAAACCGAGAACGGGCTGGTGCGCTATCGCCACGCACAGGAGCGCAGCCGCTGGCTGCTGGCCTCCAGCGAAGCGGCGCAAGCGGCGGTTGCTCAGGCGCGGCTGCGCTACGAGCAGGGCTATATCGAGTACTTTGAAGTGCTGGATGCCGAGCAGCAGCTGACCGGCGTGCGCAGTGATCTGGTGCAGAGCCGCATCGAGACCGCAACCGCGATGGTCAGCGTCTACCGCTCACTGGCCGGCGCACCGCCGGTACCTGAGGCCTAGGGCCACGGCATGCCGTGACCGGACGGCCTTGCAGACGGCGCTGGGCGAGGTGGTCGAGATCGCGCGGTGGAGAAGCCTGTGGCGTTCTCCACCCTACGACCCACGGGCGAGCGCTTAGAAGTTCGCGGGCGTGGTCGCGCTGATCAGCAGACAGGGCTCGTCAAAGGGATTGCGGAAGCGGTGCGGCTGGCTGCTGTCGAAGTAGTAGCTGTCACCGGTCTCCAGCACATAGACCTCGCTGCCGACGGTGACCTCCAGTTGGCCGCTGACCACGGTGCCGGCTTCTTCGCCTTCGTGGTTGAGCATGTCCGGGCCGGTATCGGAGCCGGGTGGGTAGGTCTCGTTGAGGAAGGCGAAGGCGCGGTTCGGGTGGCCTTTGCCAACCAGCTTCATGGTCACTTCATTGCTGCCGATATCGAGCAGCTCGTCGGCGCGGTAGATCACCTGGCGCTGGCTGTCCTGTTCGAGCTCCAGGGAGAAGAAGTCGACCAGTGACATGGGGATGCCCGAAAGCACTTTTTTCAGGGAGCTGACCGAGGGGCTGACGCTGTTCTTCTCGATCATGGAGATGGTGCTGTTGGTGACGCCGGCGCGCTTGGCCAGTTCACGCTGGGACAAGCCCTTGAGTTTACGAATGGTTTTGAGACGGGCACCAACGTCCAATGGCTGCTTCCTCCGGCGGGTGGTGAGAGTGAACGCTCGATCCGGCGTTCGACCGGGGGATAATTGCACGACTGTTCAGAATTTTCAACGGCTGTGCAATCTAGCGGACCACCTTTCAGTCGCAGTAGTGACGGGGTACGCGGTTCAGGTTGCAGAACAGCTGGTAGGGAATGCTGTCGGCCCAGGCGGCGACCTCGCTGGCATTCAGACCTTCGCCCCACAGGGTCACCTCGCTGCCCAGCCCACTGCCCGGCAGCTCGGTCAGGTCCACCGTCAGCATGTCCATCGACACGCGACCGATCAGCTGGCTGCGCTGGCCGTCGATCAACACCGGCGTCCCGTCTTTGGCATGGCGCGGATAGCCGTCGGCGTAGCCCATGGCAACCACGCCGACGCGGGTCGGCCGGGTGGTAACAAAGCGTGAGCCATAGCCAATCGGCTCGCCGACCGGTAGCTCGCGAGTGGCGATGATACGTGAGCGCAGCTGCATGACCGGGCGCAGCTGGGCGGCCTGTTCCTGCTCGAATTCAAATGGCGTTGCACCGTAGAGCATGATGCCCGGGCGCAGCCAGTCGTGATGGGCTTGCGGCCAGGCCAGGATGCCGGGTGAGTTGCACAGGCTGGCCGGACCCTCAAGGCCGGCGGTGGCGGCGGCAAAGGTCGCCAGTTGCTGTTCAGTACGCCCGGTCTCGGGCTCGTCGGCGCGCGAGAAATGGGTGATCTTGCTCAGGCTGGCGACCTGCGGCAAGGCGGCCAGACGCTGCCAGATGCTGGCGTATTCATCCGGGCTGAAGCCGACGCGGTGCATGCCGCTGTCGAGCTTCAGCCAGATGTGCAACGGGCGGCTAAGGGTGGCGTCCTGCAGCTGCAGTAGTTGCTCTTCATGGTGCAGCACGGCCCAGAGGTCGTGCTCGGCCAGTAGCGGCAGCTCATCGGCCTCAAACCAGCCTTCGAGCAGCAGGATCGGCTGACGGATGCCCGCGGCGCGCAGTTCCAGTGCTTCCTCGATACAGGCCACGGCGAAGGCGTCGGCATCGTGCAGGGCCGCAGCGCAGCGCAGCGCGCCATGCCCATAGGCGTTGGCCTTGATCACCGCGAAGGCGCGGCAGCCGGACAGGGACTTGGCCAGCTGGTAGTTGTGACGCAGGGCAGACAGGTCAATCAGGGCGTGGGCTGGGCGCATGGGCAAGGCATCTTGAATAAAAAAGACGGGGCAAATTGCCCCGTCAGAATATCAGACACCACTGAACGCGTGGGAGCGGTGACTGAGAGGGTGAAACAGGTTTTGCCGCAACCTCAGGGCAGTGCAGCAACCACTGACATCTCGACCAGAATCTCCGGCTCGCAGAGCTTGGCTTCGACGGTTGCACGGGCCGGTGCGGTACCGGCGGGCAGCCACTGATCCCAGACGCTGTTCATGGCTTCAAAGTCGGCGTCGATATCTTTCAGGTAAATGGTCACCGACAGGATATTGGTCTTGTCGGTACCGGCTTCGGCCAGCAGTTTTTCAATTTCCTGCAGGGTGCTGCGGGTCTGCTCGGCGGCGTCCTTGGCAAGGTCGTCATCGGCGGCCACCTGACCGGCAAGGTAGACCGTGTTCTGGTGTATCACGATCTGGCTCATGCGGTGGTTAGTGTGCAGACGCTGGATGGCCATGGTGCTGGTGTTCCTTGTGGTTGGTGTAGCGGTCAAAGCTGTAATCGCCGGCGTTCAGCGCCGGCTTTTCGCCGGACAGCAGGTCAGCCAGCAGTTTGCTGGAGCCGCAGGACATGGTCCAGCCCAGGGTGCCGTGACCGGTGTTGAAATACAGGTTGCGCAGGCGGCTGGCGCCGATGATTGGCGTGCCGTCCGGGGTCATCGGGCGGAAGCCGGTCCAGAAGGTGGCTTCGGCAACCTTGCCGCCCTGCGGGAACAGGTCGGAGACAACCATTTCCAGGGTCGCGCGGCGCTTCTCTTTGAGGGTGTCGTCAAAGCCGGTCAGCTCGGCCATGCCGCCCACGCGGATGCGATCGGCAAAGCGGGTGACGGCAACCTTGTAGGTTTCGTCCATGATGGTTGAAACCGGTGCCATGGCGTCGTTGGCCACCGGCAGGGTCAGCGAGTAACCCTTGACCGGGTAGATCGGTAGGTCAAAGCCGAGCGGGCGGGCCAGCTTGGGCGAGTAGCTGCCGAGGGCCAGCACGTAACGGTCGGCGGTCAGTACTTCGCCGCTTTCCAGGCGTACGCCGTTGATTTGCGCGCCATCGCTGAGCAGCTCGTCAATCGCGCAGTTGTAGCGGAATTCGACGCCCAGCTCGGCGGCTTTGGCGGCCAGGCGGGTGGTGAACAGGTGGCAGTCGCCGGTCTCGTCGTTCGGCAGGCGCAGGCCGCCGACGATCTTGTCGGCGCTGGCGGCCAGACCCGGCTCGACGCGCACGCAGCCGTCGCGGTCGAGCACTTCGTAGGGTACGCCGCAGCGTTCGAGTACGGCGATATCCTGGGCAGCGGCGTCCATCTGCTTCTGGGTACGGAATACCTGCAGGGTGCCCTGTTCGCGGTGTTCGTAGTCGACGCTGTTGTCGCTGCGCAGATCCATCAGGCAGTCGCGGCTGTATTCGGCCAGGCGCATCATGCGCTCCTTGTTGATCGCATAACGGGCTTCGGTGCAGTTGGCCAGCATCTGCACCATCCAGCGGTACTGGTGCGGGTCGCTGGTCGGGCGGATGGACAGCGGCGGGTGCTTGGCCAGCATCCACTTGACGGCCTTGAACGGCACGCCCGGTGCAGCCCACGGGGCGGAGTAGCCGGGGGAGATCATGCCGGCGTTGCCGAAGCTGGTTTCCAGACCGGCACCCGGCTGGCGATCAACCACGGTGACCTGATGGCCGGCGCGGGCCAGATACCAGGCGCTGGTAACGCCGATGACGCCACTGCCGAGGATGAGAACCTGCATGACATTGCTCCCGGAAAATAACCTGTGAATTTGCCCTTAGGCGATATTGCTATTCTATGGCAAGTGATCTGGTCTGATTTTTCGTTTATTTTGCCTGTTACAGAGCAAGATTCTTTTGTGAGTACGTTTTTCAGGGGTATTTCATGAAAACCAGAAAGGCCTCCAGTCGCGAGCTGGATCGGATTGACCGCCACATCCTGCAATTGCTGCAGGAAGAGGGGCGGATGTCCTATGTGGAGCTGGGCGAGCGTGTGGGGCTGTCGACCACGCCCTGCATGGAGCGGGTAAAGCGCCTGGAGCGGGAGAAGTTCATCCTCGGTTACGGCGCACGGTTGAATCCGCAGAAGCTGCAGGCCAACCTGCTGGTGTTTGTCGAGATCAGCCTGTACTCCAAGTCGGCCGACATCTTTGATGATTTTCGCCGCGCGGCAACCAAACTGCCTCACGTGCTGGAATGCCACCTGGTGTCCGGCGACTTCGATTACCTGATCAAGGCGCGGATTTCCGAGATGGCGTCCTACCGCAAGCTGCTCGGCGACATTCTGCTGCGCCTGCCCGGGGTGCGGGAATCGAAAAGCTACATTGTTATGGAAGAACTGAAAGAGACACTGGCGCTGCCCATTCCCGAGTCGGACTGAGCGGGATTGTCGGGGCGCTGGTATCTGGTTATGCTGGCGTCAATTTTTATTTACGGTGTTTCACGATTTCAAACGCCACGACCGCGAACGGATAACCCCATGCTGCGCAGCGCAACCCATACCCATGAGCACGCCCCCTCCTATTACGCCGCCACTGCCAACCAGCAGCTTGGGCTGCCGGTGTTGCAGGGCGAGGAACAGGCGGATGTCTGCATCGTCGGCGGTGGCTTTACCGGCGTCAACACGGCGCTGGAGTTGGCCGAACGCGGCCTTTCGGTGGTGCTGCTGGAGGCGCATCAGATCGGTTGGGGTGCCAGCGGGCGCAATGGCGGTCAACTGATTCGCGGCGTTGGTCACGATGTTGACCGGTTTGAAAAGCAGATTGGCGCGGACGGTGTGCGCAATCTGAAGCTGATGGGCATCGAGGCGGTCGAGATCGTTACCGAGCGCATCGCGCGCTTCAACATCGATTGCGATCTGACCATGGGTTACTGCGACCTGGCCAACAAGCCGGCGCACATGGAAGGCTTTCTGGCGGACCGCGAGGAGCTTGAATCCTTGGGCTACCGCCATGAAATGACGCTGATCGAGCGCGAGCAGCTGCACAGCGTGGTCGGCTCCGATCAATATATCGGCGGCATGACGGACATGGGGTCCGGCCACCTGCATCCGCTCAATCTGGTGCTGGGCGAGGCAGCCGCTGCCCGCCAGCTGGGCGCGCGGCTGTTCGAGCATTCGCCGGTCAGTCGCATCGACTACGGCGACACCATTAGCGTCCACACGGCGACTGGGTGCGTGCATGCCAAGCAACTGGTGCTGGGTTGCAATGCCTATATGGGGCAGCTCAATCCCAAGTTGGGCGGTACGGTGATTCCGGCTGGCAGCTATGTCATCGCCACCGAGCCGCTGGGCGAGGAACGGGCGCGCAGCCTGATTCCGCAGAACATGGCGCTGTGTGATCAGCGCGTGGCGTTGGATTACTACCGTCTCTCGGCGGACCACCGCCTGCTGTTTGGCGGTGCCTGTCATTATTCGGGGCGCGACCCGGCGGATATCGCCGCTTACATGCGCCCCAAGATGCTCAAGGTGTTCCCGCAGCTGGCCGATGTGAAAGTCGAATACCAGTGGGGCGGCATGATCGGCATCGGCGCCAACCGCCTGCCGCAGATTGGCCGGCTCGATGAGCAGCCCAACGTGTTCTACGCCCAGGCCTACTCCGGTCACGGCGTCAACGCCACCCACCTGGCCGCGCGTCTGCTGGCCGAAGCCATCGCCACCCAGGCCAGTACCGGCTTCGATATTTTTGCCAAGGTGCCGCACATGGCCTTCCCTGGCGGCCAGCGCTTCCGCGCCCCGCTGCTGGCGATGGGCATGTTGTGGGAGCGCACCAAGGAGCTGTTTTAGCTGACTGTCAGGGAGGCGCGGGTCGCCGACAGCGGTGCAGTACCATGGGGTGCCTGCCTGGGCGCGATACGCCAACAGGTCGCTAGCTTTTGTCCCAGTCGATGGTAGAGCTCATGTAGAAATTGGTCTCGTTCATCTCATTGACCATCTTGCTCAGGCGGCGCCGGCTTACAAGGGAAATGCCGTGGCGGGTGTTCCAGGATGTCGGTACCAGTGTGGCTCCATCCTCGTTGCTTTTAATGTAAAAGCTGCGCCGCGCATTGACCGGGCGCGGTTCTGGCCCATACAGGGCGATCAGTTCAATCGTCAGGCAGGTGAACTCGATATCCGCGTCAGGCAGACTGCCATGCATCGGAATGCCCGCCTCGTAGGCCAGACGCAGCACCAGGTCTCTGAAGGTCCCGATATGCATGTACTCGCCTGACAGCAAGGGGCCCTGGCGGGTATTCTCGTGCAGCTCCTGATGGGGGATAGATACCTGCTTGCGACTGTTCTCGTGCTCCTCGGGTACCTCTTGCTCAAATTCCGTGACGTCCATGACAACGGTGCCGCGCGACGTTTCCAGCTTGGCCAGAACGTATTCCACATAGATGGCTTCCTGGCTCATGTTGCTGATAATGCACAGGGCATCCAGATCCTTTTTTCTGCCCCGGTTGATGAGCATTCTGGGTGTACGTTGTCGTCTAAATCCCAAGTACAGCAACTGCGCGTAGATGATCCATATCAGCAAGGTGGCGATGCTGACGCCTACGCTGACTACCGCTTGATTATCCTTGATCCATTCAATCATGAGTCTGACGGATCTCCTTTTTACAGGTGAAACCGATAACGCCGTTGCGCTGTGGACAACAGGTTCGACTATTTGATTCACACAAAGCGCCGCCGCTAGGCTGGCGGCGGTATTGCCCTGCACGCGATGATGTATTGACCGTCGAACGTTATTGGCTGCAGAGGGGCAGCGCCGGCGCGTGGGTCACGGCTCGGTGAGGTTGTTCAGCCCCCACGGCAACTCGGCGACTCTGGCCGGTTTTCCGCTGAGGTCGATCAGATCGCCGTTGGCCGGGATCAGCCCGCTCAGGCCCAGTTCACGGCCCAGCGCCATGTGTGCCTGCTGGTGATAAGGTTCGCCGTGTACCGGTAGCAGATGACGTGCCTTGAGCCAGCCGTAAAGCTGGCGCAGGTCATCCTGTGGCGGGTGACCCGAGGCGTGAACAGCGGGTTGCATATCATCGTCGATCAGCTCGACGCCCTGCTCTTTCAGGCCCTGCTTGATGCGCGCCAGAGCCTCCTCGTTGCCGGGAATCAGGCGCGAGGAGAACACCACGGTATCGCCGGGCTCCAGGCTCAGGTGTGGGTGGTTGCCGCTGGCTAGGCGGCCCAGGGCGGCGGCTGGTTCGCCCTGGCTGCCGGTGCAGATCCACAGCTGCTGCTCACGCGGCAGGTGGCCCAGCTCCCAGGGGCCGATAAAACCGGGTCGGCTGTTCAGGTAGCCTTGCGCCCGGCCAAAGCCATGCATGCTGACCAGGCTGCGCCCCAGCAGCGCGGCGTAGCGGCCGCAATCAAAGGCGATCTCGGCCAGGCTGTGCAGCCGTGCCAGATTGCTGGCAAAGCAGGTGACGATCACCCGCTGACGGCAGGGCCGAATGGCGTCCTGCAGCCCATTCTGCACCGCGGCCTCGGAGCGGCTGGCGCCGGCCACCGGCGCGTTAGTCGAGTCGCCGATGATCACATCCACGCCCTGGCGCCCGAGCGCCTGCAATCGCGCCTGCGCGGTCAGGCCGCCGACCAGCGGCTGCGGGTCGAGCTTCCAGTCGCCACTGTGATACAGGCGTTTGCCGGCCACCTCCAGCACAATAGCGTGCGACTCGGGAATCGAGTGGGTGACCGGAATCCACTCGGCCTGAAAGGCGCCGATGCCGACCGGCTCCAGCGGACGAATTTCCTGCAGGCGTGGCCAGCTCAGGCCCGGATCGAGCTTGGCGCGAATCAGTTGGGCGGCAAAGGGGCTGGCGTAAATCGGGCAGTCGAGCGCGCGCCATAGATGCGGGATGGCACCGATGTGGTCTTCGTGGCCGTGGGTAATCAGCAGAGCCGACAGCTTGATGTCGTGTCGCTCCAGAGCCGCCAGGCTAGGCACTGACACGCTGTTTCGCCCACTGGGCGTGGGGGTCAGCGCGAAGCCACAGTCCACCGCAATCCACTCGCCGCCCGAGCCGTAAAGGTAGAAATTGGCCCCGAACATGCCCGCGCCGCCGAGGGCCACAAACCAGGGGCCGGGCTGGCGGTGGAGTTGGTCGAAACGTGGGGCGGGCATGCGGATCTCTCTGCGGGTCAGGTCAGCGGGAACTCACAGCTTCAAGCCTCAAGCCGTAAGCTGCAAGTAAAACCCGTGTGGCGTTGAATCGTGCGGGTTTTACTTGCAGCAACAGGAGGCAGTAAAAGTGAGCAGAAAACAGTTGCTGTTTCTGCGACCGAGCGCACCCTGATTAAGCTTGCAGCTTGCAGCTTGCAGCTTGCAGCTTGCAGCTTGCAGCTTGCAGCTTGCAGCTTGCAGGGGGCGGCCATCCGCCTTGCAGCTTGCAGCCATCCGCCTTGCAGCTGTCAGCCAAAAAACCAGTAGCAGACGCCGATGGCCGTAAGCATGCCGGCCAG
This sequence comes from Pseudomonas abyssi, assembly GCF_002307495.1. Taxonomy (GTDB): domain Bacteria; phylum Pseudomonadota; class Gammaproteobacteria; order Pseudomonadales; family Pseudomonadaceae; genus Halopseudomonas; species Halopseudomonas abyssi. The sequence goes on from NZ_NTMR01000016.1 coordinate 58,129, forward strand.
GTCGGCCAGCAGCGCGCAACCCAGCGCGTGGCGTACGCGGCTGATACCGATGGCACCGAAGTAGACGGCGAGCACGTAGAAGGTCGTCTCGGTACTGGCCTGGAAGGTCGCGGCCAGCTGGGCGGGGAAGCTGTCGACGCCGAAGGTGTTCATGGTTTCGATCATCATGGCGCGTGAGCCGCTGCCCGATAGCGGTTTGATGAAGGCGGTCGGTAGCGCATCGATAAAGCGGGTGTCCCAGCCGAGCCCGTCGGCGATCCAACGGATGCCATCGAGCAGGGCGTCGAGCACGCCGCTGGCGCGCAGCACGCCGACGGCGACCAGCATGGCAACCAGAAACGGCAGCAGCGAGATGGTGACTTCAAAACCCTGCTTGGCGCCTTCAATAAAGCTGTCGTAGACGTTGACCTTGCGCAGGGCTGCGATCAGCAAGAAGGCGATGACGATACCGAACAGGGTGAGGTTGCCGACCAGTGTGGAAGTGGCCGCCAGCGCCTCGGCCGACAGGCCGGCGAGGGTGGTCAGCAGCAGTCCGAGCGCGGCGGCGCCACCCGCCAGGTAGGCCAGCACAACCGGGTCCCAGAGCTTCAGGCGCTGCATCAGCGCAACGCTCAGCAGACCAACCAGACTGGAGGCGCTGGTGGCCAGCAGGATCGGCAGGAACACCTCGGTCGGGTCGCTGGCACCTTGCTGGGCGCGGTACATGAACACAGTGATCGGTAGCAACGTTAGCGACGAGGTGTTGAGCACCATAAACAGGATCTGCGCGTTGCTGGCGGTGTCCTTGCTCGGATTCAGGCTTTGCAGCGAATGCATCGCCTTGATGCCGATGGGCGTGGCGGCGTTGTCCAGACCGAGCACGTTGGCAGCAAAGTTCATGGTGATGTGGCCCAGCGCCGGGTGCCCTGCCGGCACCTCCGGCATCAGCCGGCGAAACAGCGGGGTGAGCAGGCGCGCCAGCTGACTGATCAGCCCGGCACGCTCGGCAATATTGAGAAACCCCAGCCACAGGGTCATGGTGCCGACCAGTACCAGAATGATATCCACGCTCAGCCGCGCCATATCGAACAGCGCTGTCACCAGGCGGCTGAACACCTCGGCGTCGCCCAACCCCAGCCACTGCCAGAGCGCGGCAGCAAAGGCACTGATGAAAAAGCCGAGCCAGATCCAGTTCAGCATGCCTGATCAGTCCGCCGCGGTGCAGGGTGGCAGCCGTGGACTGAGCTGAGGCTGATCGGGCTGATACCACTGGGGGGCGGGGTCATTGAGCAGCTCGCTGCCCTGCTGCGGCACCAGTGCAGCGAGCAACGCGGCGGTCTCGCTGTCGGGCAAGCCGTCAAAGCGCGCCGGGCGAAAGCGCATCTGGAAGGCGGCAATCACGTTGCGCGTGGCCTCATCCAGGCTGCCATGGGCCGGGACGGCGTAGCCCCAACGCTGCAGGCCCTGCTGGAACCAGGTCACCGAGGGAACGCGCCCCATCAGCCAGTGGCGCATGACCTCGGCGCGCTGCAGGTCAACGCGGGTGGCCAGGCCAGCCGCTTCGAGCTGCGCCCAGGGGAACAGCGGGCCAGGGTCGACCTTGCGCTGCGGCGCGACATCGCTGTGGCCGAGGATGGCTTCTGGCGGCAGCTGGTGGCGTTGCTGGATGCCCTTGAGCAGGCTGATCAATGCATCGATCTGCGGTTGCGCCCAGGGGTGCCACTGACGGCAGGTCGCGGTGTCGGTGTAGCCGGGTTGTACCATTTCGATGCCGATGGTGCTGGCGTTCAGCCAGGTGCGGCCTTGCCAGCTGCTGTCGCCGGCATGCCAAGCGCGGCGGTTTTCATCCACCAGTTGATAGATCACCGGTTCACCATCACTGATCAGGTAATGACTGCTGACGTCGCCCTGGGTCAGGCTGAACAGCGAGCGCGCGAAACCCGACGAGGTGTAGTGCAGCACCACGTACTGCACCCGGCTGTCCTGACTGCGGGCCTGGTAACGGGTGTCGATGGCGGGGCCGGTGGTGCAGCCTGTCAGCAGGGCTGCGGACAGAGCCAGCAGGGTGCGTAAACGAGGGAATAGCAGACTCATGACGTTGCGGCGTGCACCACTCGGTTGCGGCCCAATTCCTTGGCCTGGTACATCGCCTTGTCGGCGCGATCAAAGGCGCTGTCCAGCGAGTCGTCCCGGGTGAACTCGGTGAAGCCCAGGGAGATGGTGACCGGCACCGGCTCGCTCTTGAAGTGGAAGGGCGTGCCTTCGATACCGCTACGCAGCTCTTCCAGGGCGACGATGCCCTGTTCCGGGCTGACGCCGGGCATCAGGATGACAAATTCCTCGCCACCAAAGCGCCCGATAAAGTCGGTCTTGCGCAGGCGCCGAGACACTTGCTGGGCGATCAGGCGCAGCACCTTGTCGCCGGCCAGATGGCCAAAGCGATCGTTGATCGATTTGAAGTGGTCTACGTCCAGCACGACCAGCAGCAGGCGGCCGCCGTAGCGTTGCCAGCGTTCAAACTCTTCGTCCATACGTTGCTGCAGGCCGCTGCGGTTGGCCAGGCCGGTCAGGCTGTCGATCAGCGCCTGCTGGCGTTGCTCCTCAAGGTGGTGGCGGAAGGTCTGCGCCTCTACCTCCATGGCCTGAATACGCTCGACCATGGTGCTCAGGCGTTCGGCGACTTCGCTGTCGCGCGCCTCGCGCAGCTCACGGGCCTTGTCGATATTCTCCAGCAGCGAGTTCAGCCGGGCTTCAACGTTGGCCTTGAGTGAACTCAAATCGTCGGCATCGCGCACGCTGTCATTGAGCACCTGCACCTGGCCGCGAATGGTCCCGCTGAGTTCGCGCTCGGCGTCCAGCGAGCCGCTGTAGCTGTTCTGGGCTTCTTCCAGGTTGCCCTGGAACTGGCTCAGGCGCTCATTGAGTTGCAGCAGGTAGCGCTCAAAGTCGGCCTGGCGGCTCTGCTGGGCGCCCAGCACCAAGTCGCACAGGGCGTCGAGGGCGGCGGTCAGTTCATACCAGTTGAGGCCCTTGCTGACCTGCTCGCGCAGCCGGTCGCGGGCCGCTTGCTGGGTTTCCAGTACCTGCAGTTCGCTTAGCAGACGCAGCAGAATCGATTCGATATGGGCCGCCAGTTGGGAAAAGTGCTGCTCCTCGCCGCTGATATTGCTGGCGCTGTCGGCGGGCTGCTCTTGCTCTTGCTCTTGCTCTGGTGGCGGTGAGGCGACGGTGTTGTCCTGGGCCGCCTGCTCGGCGGCGGGGGCTGCTACCTCATCGTCGCTGAGCGGGCCTGCCTGGAGCTCTGCGCGCTGCTTGCGACGCAACAGGCGGGACCAGAGACCGCTGCTGCTTTGCTCTTCGCTGTGCTGCAGGGCTTGCTGTTGCAGTTGCTGCAACTCACCCAGCAGCGAGGGCAGTTTGCGTGGGAGTTCGGCAAGCTCACCGAGCTGACGCTCGAGCGCGCGCAGTGCGCGGGCCACCTCGCGCGGGGGCTCACACTCCTGCAGCTGTTCGATCAGTTTGTGCACTGCCTTGCTGGTGTCGCTGGAGGCTTGCTGACGGTTCTGGTCGGCAGCCAGCACGGCTCGCTCAAGGTCGGGCAGCAGCTCGCCCAGCAGGTGCGCAGGCGCGTCCGAGCGCAGGGCGCGACGTAGCTCATTCAGCCGTTTGTCCAGCAGCGGGTCGATGCCCGCAGCCGCGATACTGACGCGCACCAGGCCACGTTTCAGCAGCTCGGTCTGTTCCTCAGACTCGAAATAGCGGGAAGAGCCGTTGGTGTTAGGCTGGGTGTCCGACATGATGGCTCCGGGGTTGATTCCCAGAGATTATAGGGTATGTGGGGTGGCTGGCTAGCTTTGACAGAGGCTGGTTGGCAGTTTGATATGCATGGCGACGGGCAGATGGTCGGAGATGGCTTGCGGCAGCACGTCGACCCGATCGATCTCCAGGCTGGGGCTGATGAGGATATGATCCAGCACGCGTGCCGGCCGCCAGCTCGGGTAGGTGCCCGGCAGGTCTGGTGCCTGCAGGTTGGCGCCCTTGAGCGGCGAGTGTTCCAGCAAGTCCTCGGCGTGGGTATTCATATCGCCCATCAGCACCACATGACGGTGATCGGCGATGCGCTCGCGCACGTAGGCCAGCTGGTTGGCGCGCCCTTTGGTACTTAGTGCCAGGTGCATCATGACCACCAGCAGCGATTCCTCGCCCTGGCCGAATTGCGTCAGGATGGCGCCACGGCCCGGCAGGATGCCCGGCAGCTTATGGTCTTCCAGCAGGTCAGGCGCGTAGCGGCTGAGCAAGCCGTTGGAGTGCTGGGCAAAGCGCCCAAGGTTGCGGTTGAGCTGCTGATACCAGTAGGGGAAGGCCCCTTCGCGGGCCAGGTGCTCCACCTGATTGACGAAGCCGGAACGCAGACTGCCGCCATCGACTTCCTGCAGGGCGACCAGATCAAACTCGTTGAGCAACTGCGCTACGCGCCCCAGCTGCTGCTGGCGTCCGGCGTGGGGCAGCAGATGCTGCCAGCTGCGGGTCAGGTAGTGGTGATAGCGCTGGGTATTGATGCCGACCTGGATATTGAAGCTCAGCAGGCGCAGGACATCGGGCAGCGGCTGCCGGTCGTTGGTGCAGTGTTCATTGGTGCGCAGCTCTCCCGGGGCCATGTGACCCCGGGTGGTGCGGCGACCATTGATGTTGCCGACCGAAAGCATGGATCAGCCCTGGGTGGCCTGACGTTCCTGCTCGATCAGGTATTCGGCAATTTTCATCATGTTTTCGTAGCTGCCGGCCATCTGGCCTTCGATACGGTATTTGCCGTTGATGATCAGGCAGGGTACACCGGTTGCGCGGTACGAGCGGGCCAGGCGGGTGGCCTGATCGATGCGGCTCTTCACGCCGAAGGAGCTCCATGCCTTGCGGAACTCGTCTTCAGTGATGCCGTAGGCTTCAAGGAAGTCGATCATGGCGTCTTCATCTTCCAGGCGGTTGTTCTGCTTGTGAATCGCGTTGAAGACGGCGTCGTGGGTCTCTTCCAGCTTGCCCAGGCTGTCCAGGGTGTAGAACAGCTGGCCGTGGGTGTTCCAGGCGCCACCGAACATGGCCGGTACCGGGCGGAAGACCACGTCGTCGGGGAGGGTCTTGCTCCACTCGGTCACCATCGGGTTCAGCGTGTAGCAATGCGGACAGCCGTACCAGAACAGCTCTGCCACCTCGATCTTCTCCGGGTCGGCGGTCGCGGCTGGGGTCGGCAGGACGACGTAATGCACGCCAGCCTGGTAGGGGGCTTCCTGGGCTTGGGCCAGAGCAAAGCTGCCAAGCAGCCAGATCAGGGCAACGCTGAACAACGCACGCATGTAGAACTCCAAAACGGGGTGATGACGGATGTGAGACCCGACAGTAGAACAAAGATTCCGTGATTACCAGATACAAACCTTGCGGGCACAAAAAAGGGCAGCCGCTGGCTGCCCTTTATTTGTTACAAGCGCTTACGCTTAACGCAGGCCCTGGATATAGGCGGAAACTGCTTCGATATCCTTGTTGCTCAGGCGGCTGGCAACGGTGCGCATGATGGCGGCGTCACCGTCGTTGGTGCGGTTGCCTTCACGGAAGTCGGTCAGCTGCTTGGCAGTGTAGGTGGCGTGCTGGCCAGCCAGGCGCGGGTAGGACGCCGGCGGGTTACCCTTGCCAGTCGGAGAGTGGCAGCCAGTGCAGGACGGCAGACCGGTGTCCAGATTGCCGCCACGGAAGATGGCTTCGCCGCGCTCGGCCAGGGCCGGATCAGCAACGCCCAGCGTCATGCTCTGGGAAGCAAAGTAGGCAGCGATGTCTGCCAGGTCCTGCTCGTTCAGTCCGTCCAGCATGCCGGTCATTTCGACGACGACGCGACGACCTTCCTTGATATCAGTGATCTGCTTGAGCAGATACTGTTCACCCTGGCCAGCCAGCTTGGGGAAGTTGGGGGCTGGGCTGTTGCCGTCTGCACCGTGACAGGCGCCACAGACGGCGACCTTGCCCTGACCGGCTTCTGCGTTGCCCTCAAGAGCGTGCGCGCTCGTGGCGACACCCAGGGTCAACACCAGACTAACGAGTAATTTATTCATCGGCTAATCCAATAACGGCTAAAAGAAAACGTGTTGGCTTTGCCTGCTGTCCGGCCTTGATGACCGCGTTATCCAGCGCAGGCTACCTTGATTTTGTGCTCATGCTAGCGGCGCACTGGCCCCGGTGCAATGGCTGAAATGCCGCACCCTGGACCACAGCCTGACCGGCAGGCCTCTTTTGAGCCTGACACGAGCCGAGGCAATTGGTCAGTGCTTCCCAGAACCGCCGCATTATATACTAAGCGGGCCGCAAACGTGAACGTCATCAGTGTCCGGCCTGTTGCGCCGGCTTCAATGGGAATCCCATGTCCTCCAGCACCCCTCTCGTCTCCCTCTGTCAGCAGGCTACCTTCATCAAAAGCGCCAGCCTGGTGTCCCAGTGCCCGCCCGATCTGGGGCTGGAAGTGGCCTTTGCCGGCCGCTCCAATGCGGGTAAGTCCAGCGCCCTCAATACCCTGACCCACGCGCGTCTGGCACGCACGTCCAAGACGCCGGGGCGTACGCAGCTGATCAACTTTTTCCGGCTGGATGACGAACGTCGCCTGGTGGATCTGCCCGGTTACGGCTACGCCAAGGTACCGCTGGAGCTGAAGGCGCACTGGCAGCAGCATCTGGATGCCTATTTGACTGGACGTCAGAGTCTGGTCGGACTGGTGCTGGTGATGGATCTGCGTCATCCGCTGTCGGATTTTGACTGCATGATGCTCGAGTGGGCGCGCAAGAGCGACATCCCGGCGCATGTGCTGCTCAGCAAGGCCGACAAGATGGCCTTTGGCGCGGCCAAGAATGCGCTACTCAAGGTGCAGACACGGATGCGCAAGGAACTGGGTTCCAATGCCAGCGTACAGCTGTTTTCCTCGCCCAAGCGCATGGGCATTGATGAGGCCCACGGGCGGCTGGCGCAGTGGTTGTTCCCGGTTGAGCAGGAAGGTGGCGAGGGATAACCGAGCAGGCGGGTGAGCGAAACCGCAGCAGACCTGAATTGCAGGCAAAAAAAACCCCGAGCTTCTATGGGGAGGGAGGCTCGGGGTTAACTAACCGGGCTGTGCTAGGAAAGGGAGTGCCCGGTTTTTCTGCCAACACTAAATCACATCTAAGGAGCATGAATGGCTCTCAAGCCGTTCATAAGCTCTGACCGGGTGGGTTCGGCATAAGTTCAAAAAAAGTTTTAGATGGGTTGGTTATGAAAACGGCAGCGCTTAGGCGCTGCCGTTTTCAGCGGCACGCTTCAAGCTGCAAGCCGCAAGCTAAACCCGTGCAAGGTCGAATGTTGCGGGTTTTTCTTGCGGCTTGAAGCTTGCAGCTCGGCCCAAAGGGCCGCCGCTAGTGCGCCTCGTCCCAGTTGTCACCCACCCCTACCTCAACCACCAGCGGCACGTCGAGTTCGGCGGCCTGGGCCATGTGCTCCTTGAGGCCCTGGGTGACGGCGTCGATCTGGTCTTCACGTACTTCCAGAACCAGTTCGTCGTGTACCTGCATGATGACGCGGGCATCCAGGCTGCTGTCGTTCAGCCAGGCTTCTACCTTGATCATCGCGCGCTTGATGATGTCGGCGGCGGTGCCCTGCATCGGCGCGTTGATGGCGGTGCGTTCGGCGGCCTTGCGCATGGCCTGGTTCTTGGCGTGGATTTCCGGCAGGTACAGGCGGCGGCCGAACAGGGTTTCGACGTAACCCTGCTCGCTGGCTTGCTCGCGGGTCCGTTCCATATAGCTGAGTACGCCCGGATAACGCGTGAAGTAGCGGTCGATGTAGGCCTGGGCCTGTTTGCGGTCGACGCCGATCTGCTTGGCCAGGCCGAAGGCGCTCATGCCGTAGATCAGGCCGAAGTTGATCGCCTTGGCGCTGCGGCGCTGGTCGCCGGTGACCTCGTCCAGCTCGACGCCGAACACTTCGGCAGCGGTGGCGCGGTGGACGTCCAGATCGTGCTTGAAGGCATCCAGCAAGCCAGCGTCCTGAGCCAGGTGCGCCATGATGCGCAGTTCGATCTGCGAGTAGTCGGCCGCCAGCAGCTTGTAGCCCTTGGGGGCGACAAAGGCCTGGCGGATGCGCCGGCCTTCGGTGGTGCGGATCGGGATGTTCTGCAGGTTCGGGTCTGAGGACGACAGTCGGCCGGTGGCAGCTACCGCCTGATGATAGGAGGTGTGAATGCGTCCGGTGCGCGGGTTGATCTGCTCCGGCAAGCGGTCGGTGTAGGTGCTCTTGAGCTTGCTGACGCTGCGATACTGCATGATCACCTGCGGCAGCTCGAAGCCCTGTTCGGCCAGTTCGGCGAGCACCGCTTCGGCAGTCGAGGGCTGGCCCTTGGCGGTTTTCGACAGCACCGGCAGGCCCTGCTTTTCATACAGAATGGCACCCAGCTGCTTGGGTGAGCCGAGGTTGAACTCCTCGCCCGCCAGCTCGAACGCCTGGCGCTCCAGCGCCACCATCTTCTCGCCCAGCTCGATGCTCTGCTGGCCCAGCAGCTTGGCGTCGACCAGTGCGCCGTTGCGCTCAATACGCGCCAGCACCGGCATCAGCGGCATCTCGATCTCTTGCAGGACGCGCGCCAGCGAGGTCTGTGGCTGCAGCTTGGCCCACAGGGTCTGGTGCAGGCGCAGGGTCACATCGGCATCTTCTGCGGCGTAGGGGCCGGCCTGCTCCAGGGCGATCTGGTCAAAGGTCAGCTGCTTGCTGCCCTTGCCGGCGATCTCTTCGAACTTGATGGTGCCCTGGCCCAGGTACTTGAGCGACAGGCTGTCCATATCGTGACGGGTAGCGGTGGCGTCCAGCACGTAGGACTCGAGCATGGTATCGAAGGCCACGCCCTGCACGCGGATGTCGTAGTGGGCCAGTACGTTGATGTCGTACTTGGCGTGCTGGGCGACCTTGGCCTTGGCCGGGTCTTCCAGATAGGGCTTGAGCGCGGCGAGTACCTGATCGCGGTCGAGCTGCTCGGGTACGCCCATATAACTGTGGGCAACCGGGATATAGGCCGCCTCGTGAGGCTGGACCGCTAGCGACACGCCAACCAGCTCGGCGCGCTGGGCGTCGATGCTGGTGGTTTCGGTATCGAAGGCGAAAAGCTCGGCAGCCGCCAGCTTGCCGAGCCAGCGCTCGAAGTCGGCCTGCTCGGTAATGATTTCGTAGTGGTTCTGTTGCGTTTCGGCGGGTTCGTCGGCACTGCCGGCCTGACCCTCGGCCTTGGCTTCGCGCAGCAGGTCGTCGAGCCAGCTCTTGAACTCCATTTCCCGATACAGCTCGATCAGCGCTTCACGGTTGGCGGCGCTGGGCTGCAGCGCGTCGACCTGTACTTCCAGTGGCACGTCCAGCTTGATGGTGGCCAGCTGGTAGGAGAGGTAGGCCATCTCCTTGTGCTCTTCGAGCTTCTCGGGCAGCTTCTTGGCGCCGCGAATGGCCAGTTCCGGGACCTTGTCCAGGTTGTTGTAGATCACGTCCAGACCGCCGCCGACGCCGGTTAGCAGGCCCAGCGCGGTTTTCTCGCCCACGCCGGGAACACCGGGAATGTTGTCGACTTTGTCGCCCATCAGCGCCAGGTAGTCGATGATCAGTTCCGGGCCGATGCCGAACTTGTCGTGTACGCCCTGAATGTCCATCACCGTGTTGGTCATGGTGTTGACCAGGGTGATGTGGTCATCGACCAGCTGGGCCATGTCCTTGTCACCGGTGGAGATCACCACGGCGCGGCCGGCGTCGGCGCTCTGGCGCGCCAGGGTGCCAATCACGTCATCCGCTTCCACGCCATCGACGCACAGCAGTGGCAGACCCAGCGCGCGCACGGCGGCATGCAGCGGTTCAATCTGCGAGCGCAGATCATCCGGCATCGGCGGGCGGTGCGACTTGTACTGCTCGAACATCTCGTCGCGGAAGGTCGGCCCTTTGGCGTCGAACACGACCGCGATCGGGCTGTCGGGATACTGCTTGAGCAGGCTTTTCAGCATGTTCAGCACGCCTTTCACCGCGCCGGTCGGCTGCCCCTTGCTGGTGGTCAGTGGTGGCAGCGCGTGGAAGGCGCGATAAAGGTAGGACGAACCGTCCACCAGGACGAGGGGTGTGGAGTCTGTCATGCGTCAGGTCAACAATTCCGGAGCCAATGGGGCTAGAATGAGGGCATCATTCAGGCAAAGGACAAGACTACCATGATTCGTAGAACGGGCTTTGGATTGGCCGCCGCGCTGTTGTTGGGCAGTGCTTCGGTCATGGCGCAGGACGCGGTACCGGGCGACCCTGAGGTGACCATCCGTCAGGAAGGCGACCGCACTGTGGAAGAATACCGCGTCAACGGTTTTCTCTATGCCATCAAGGTTATCCCCACCAGCGGCGCGCCCTATTACCTGGTGGCGGTAGATGACGACGGCAACTACGTGCGCTCAGACCAGCCCGAGGGGCTGCGTATTCCCTCCTGGAAAATCTTCGAGTGGTGACCTGAGCCGTGTCTGTGTTTACCCCGCTGGCGCGGGCTGAGCTGGAAGACTTTATTGCCGGTTTCAGTTTGGGCCGGCTGGTTGACTACCAGGGCATCGACGGCGGCAGCGAGAACAGCAATTTCTTTGTCAGCTGCGAGGGCGGTGAGTTTGTGCTTACCCTGGTAGAGCGCGGCGATCCGGCGGCATTGCCGTTTCTGGTCGAGCTGCTGTCCTGTCTGCAGCAGGCCGGGCTGGCGGTGCCCTATGCAGTGGCTGATCGCAGCGGTCAGTGTCTGCATCAGCTCAAGGGGCGTCCGGCCCTGCTGCAGCCCCGGCTGGCCGGTGGGCATGTCGGTCAGCCGGACGCCAGCCACTGCGAAGCGGTTGGCGCCTGGCTGGCGCAACTGCACCAGGCGACTCGCGATACTGCGCTGGCGCGGCCGGACGAGCGCGGTGTGGACTGGATGCAGGATCAGGCGCGGCAGCAGTTGCCGCAGCAGGCTGGCCCGCTGGCCGAAGCGCTGGAAGAGCTGTTGCAGCAGCTGGTGCACTGGCGACGACAGGACCCCGGTCTGCCGCGGGCGGTACTGCACGCGGACCTGTTCCGTGACAACGTGCTGTTTGACGGCCACCATCTGAGTGGTGTGATCGATTTTTACAATGCAGCCAGTGGCTGGATGCTGTACGACGTGGCCATTGCCGTCAACGACTGGTGTCTGGGTGACGATGGTGCCCTGGTGCCCCGCCGGGTTCGCGCCCTGCTCGCCGGGTACGCGGCGCGACGTCCGTTCACCGCTGCTGAAGCCGATTGCTGGCCGGCCATGTTGCGTCTGGCGGCACTGCGCTTCTGGCTGTCGCGGCAGATTGCAGCCGAGGAGTTTGCCGGGCAGGACGGCGTGCTGGTGAAAGACCCGCAGCACTTTGCCCGCCTGCTGCTGCAGCATCGGGTAGTTGCTGTTGGGCTGCCGCTGGCGCTCTAGGTGATAGCAGCTAATCTGGTTAGGCATTAACCCAGCGGCGTCGTCAGGCAGTGCCGTTGCCTAACGGAGCTGCCACCATGATTCCCGTCGACGGAGCCTTTATCCTCGCTGTTTCTCCCCGTTTTTCCGGCGCCCGCGCGGACGCTCAGCGCCGCATCGTTGGCGACATATCCGCCGCGTTTGCCCCTACCCTTGCCCTTTACCGGATCGACAGCCGCCTGCGGATTGCGCACTTCATGGCGCAGGTGACCCATGAATGTGCCGGGTTTCGTACCACTGAGGAGTTTGCCAGCGGCGCGGCCTACGAGGGCCGGCGTGACCTGGGCAACACCGAGCGTGGCGATGGCCGGCGCTACAAGGGTCGCGGACTTATCCAGCTGACCGGGCGGGCCAACTACCGGCAGATGGGCGAGCGCCTGCGACTGCCGCTGGAGGCCGAGCCGGCGCTGGCCGCCGAGCCGCTGACCTCGCTGAAGATTGCCTGCGAGTACTGGCAGACCCGGCAGATCAACAACGCGGCTGATCGCGACGACCTGATCCGTGCCACCCGCCTGGTGAATGGTGGCCTCAACGGTCTGGACGACCGGCGTCAGTACCTGCAGAAGGCCAAGACCGCGCTGGCGGCTATGGAGGGATTGCGGGTGTCGCAGCTACAGGGCGGCACCTCGGTGGCCCTGCGCCGAGGCTCTTTTGGTGATGCCGTGCAGGTGCTGCAGGAGTTGCTGGTCGGCCGGGGTTATCGGTTGTCGATTGACCGCGACTTTGGCCCGGCGACCGAGCTGGCGGTCATGCAGTTCCAGCAGGCGGCTGACCTGCTGGTGGATGGCATCGTCGGCGAGAAAACCTGGGCGGCGCTGCGCAGCCGCTAGACGTCACAGTCCGGACGCATTGCTGGCCTATATTTCGCATTGGATTTTCTTTCCCAGCCCTGCACAGGACGCGTTCATGAGTACCATTCACTTCGTCGGTGGCGAGAAAGGCGGGGTCGGCAAGTCGGTCGTTTCGCGCTTGCTGTCCCAGTACTTCCTCGACAACGGTCTGCTGTATGCCGGCTTCGATGCTGACCAGTCCCACGCCACCCTCACCCATTACTATCCCGAGTTCACCCAGCCGATTGTGCTGGACGACTTCGAGAGCATTGATCAGTTGATCGAGATGGCCAGCGAGGACGATGAAAAGCAGCTGCTGGTGGACCTGCCCGCGCAGAGTCAGCGCTTTCTGGATCGTTGGCTGGAGGACAGCGGAGTACTGGATATGTGCGATGAGCTGGGGGTCAATACGCTGTTCTGGTACGTGGTCGATGGCGGACGGGACTCGGTCATGCTGTTGCGCACCTTCGCCCAGAAGTACGGCGCGCTCATGCCCTGTGTGGTGGTCAGAAACCATGGCTGCGGCAGTGACTTCAGCGACATTGATCAGGTGGTGGCGGAGGCGGCGGCGCCCCGGTTGCTGGCGGTGGTCGATATTCCCGAGCTGCACGTCGGCACCCTGCACCGCATCGACAAGCTGGCCCTGAGCTTCTGGTCGGCGATCAATCAGAAGAGCAGTACTGGTGCGCAGTTGAGCATGATGGAGCGTCAACGCACCAAGGTGTGGCTGCGCAAGGCCAGCCAGTCCATCGAGATGGCCCTGCAGCGTTTGTAGCCAGGCGCCGGGAGAACCCCGGCGCGGGTTCGGTCTAGCTCTGGCGCGGGGACGCCTGCAGCACGGGCGCATTGCGCATCAGCAGGTAATGCAGCACGGCGCCCATCAGCGCGCCCAGCAGCCAGGCGTAGCCGTGCAGCTGGCTGACCGCCGGCACCCAGACCGAGGCCACCGAAAATACCGAGGCCACGGCAAAGGCAATCAGCGCCTTGCGGTTCCAGCCGCCGTCAAAGTAGTAGGCGCCCTGCTCGCGCGCGCTGAACAGATCCTGCAGATCCAGCTGCTGTTTGCGGACCAGGTAGTAGTCGGCCACGATGATGCCATACAACGGTGCCAGGATGGCGCCCAGGGTGTCGACAAAGGCGGCGATGCCGACCTCACTGATGAAGGCAACCCAGAGCGCACCGATGAAGAACGCGATGGCCGCGGTGATGAAGCCGCCGGTGCGGGCGCTGATGCGTGACGGGGCCAGGTTGGCAATGTCGTAGGCGGGCGGAATGAAGTTGGCCACCAGGTTGATGCCCACGGTCGCGGCAAAGAAGGTCAGTGCGGCGATGATGGTCAGCGTCAGGCTGTCGACGCGGGCGACGATATCGGTCGGGTTGGTCAGGGTTTCGCCAAACACCACCACGGTGCCGGCGGTGATCACCAGCGCAATCAAGGAGAAGATCGCCAGGCTAACGGGCAGGCCCAGCAGGTTGCCCTTGGTCATCTGCTGCTCGTTTTTTACGAAGCGCGCGAAGTCACCGTAGTTGATCACCACGGCGGCGAAGTAGGCCACCATGGTGCCAACCACCGCAAAGAAGGCGGCGACCGGGCCTGCGGCGTACTCGCCACTGCCCGCAAAGATGCTGCCCAGCTCGTTCAGCAGACTGGGTCCTGCCTGATACCAGATGATCAGCATCAGCGCGATCATCACCACATACACCAGCGGGCCGGCCCAGTTGAGGAAGCGGGTAATCCACTCCATCCCGCGTACGAACAGCAGTACCTGAAAGGCGCAGACCAGGCAGTAGGAGACCCAGCCGATAGCGGTCATGCCAAGAAAGGTGCCGGCATCTGCCGGTGAGTCCAGTAGGGCGTTGAGCAGCAGCGCTACCGCGGTAGAGGCGAAGTAGGTCTGCACGCCATACCAGAAGATCGCCACGATGCCGCGCACCACCGCGGGGAAGTTGGCACCGCGAACCCCCATGCTGGAGCGCGCCATGACCGGAAACGGGATGCCGTACTTGACGCTCGGCTTGCCGGTCAGCTGCACCAGGCCCATGACGATAAAGCCCGCCAGTACGATACCGGCGAGCACCGCCCAGCCACTCAGACCATAGGAGATGAACAGGGTCGCAGCCAGGGTATAGCCGAACAGACTCTGAATATCGTTGGACCAGACGTTGAAAATCTCGAACCAGCCCCAGCTGCGCTTGCCCGGCGGCAGCGGTGCCAGGTCTTCGTTGTGGAGCGACGGATCGATGTCGCGGATCTGAAAGTCGTCGTTAGCCATGGGCCTTTCCTTGCGTCTTGTTGTGGGTACCGGGCAAGGCTGCTGAACCTGACAGCCCTCGCCGTTGCGCTTGCACGTTTTGTTCCGCCTTCGCAGCGCAGCCGACACCGGGCCGCCACGACCATCTGCGCTGAACGGTCGCATATTGTGTACAAAAACGTCGTCATTTTGTATTCAAAAATGTAGTGCATGGAAAAAAACGCTACAAATGCGGCTTTCAGAGCGGCAGGCATCTGGCTGCTGCCCAGCTTCGCCCGGGCAACTCAGGCTTGTTGCTATTGCTCCCCAAAGGCTAAGCTGCTGCCCCGAGGAAGTGGCAAGTCGCCGCGTGGTTCAAGGACGGAAAGGTAATCCTATGCAGTGTCCCAAGTGTCGAAATATCCGCCTGCAGGCGAGCAAGGTCGAAGAGGGTTTGCCCGCGATGGGCTGCCCCGCGTGCGCAGGGTCGTTGCTGTCGTTGCTCTATTACCGTGATTGGGTGGAGCGCAACGAGCCGCCGCTGGCGGATGGGGAGGTCGCCACCGAGGTGGTGGAGGAGGCAGACGCCAAGGCCGCGCTGACCTGCCCCAAGTGCAGCGGCCTGATGACCAAGTTCTCGGTCTCGGGGGCGCTGACCAGCCGGATTGATCTGTGTGGTCGCTGTGACGAAGCCTGGCTGGATGGCGGCGAATGGCAGTTGCTGAAGTCGCTGGAGCTGGCGCACAAGCTGCCGGCGGTATTTACCGAGCAATGGCAGCGGCGGGTGCGCAGCGAAAAAATGGCCCAGCTCAAGCGCGAGCGCCTGGAGCAGCAGGTCGGTGCCGCTGATGCGGCCCGGGTGGCGGAGATCAAGAGCTGGCTCGCTGGGCATGCGCAGCGCGCTACCTTGATGCAGTTTCTCGCCTCGGACTGAGAGCGTTCAGAACCGGCCGGCAGCTTCGTGGTCAGAGTGCTGTCCGGGCCCTCATACGGCCTGCCCTTTCACTGCCGAACAGGCGCTGGTCCATGCTGATTGCCCATCTGCCGTCTGGTTACATCCTTTCAAGCTATATGTTGTCGCCGCTGCGCCGTACGCCGGTGCGTCCCGTCTGGTTGCTGATTGCCGGTACCCTGGGCGGCATCTTCCCCGACTTTGACATGCTGTACTTCTTCTTCGTTGACCACAGCATGGTCCACCACCACCGCTATGCGACCCATTGGCCGCTGCTCTGGTTGTGTCTGCTGTCGGGCGCAATGGGCTGGTTGGCGCTGTGTCGACGCCTGGCTGCGCCCTGGTTGCTGCTGATGTTCAGTCTGGGCGGCCTGCTGCATGTGGTGCTGGACAGCCTGGCGGGAGACGTCTGGTGGTTCGCGCCATTTGTCGATCAGCGCTATTCGCTGGTCACGGTCACCGCGCGCTATCAGCCCTGGTGGCTCAATTTCATCGTCCACTGGGTGTTTTTGCTCGAGCTGGCAATCTGGGGGTGGGCGCTCTGGCGGTGGCGGCTACGCGGACGCTGGCTGCGTTGAGGTATCGGGCAGCTGGCCGACGTCCGCAGCGGGACGTCGGCCATGCAGGGTCAGAGGCTTTCCAGGCAGCCGCCGAGATTGTCGGTCAAGGTGCTGAGCATATGCACGTAGCCGTCGGCGCTGGCTGGCGTGTCCGCACCCAAGGGGTCCAGCTGAGCGCTTTCGACTGGCAGTCCGGCGGTCAGGCTATTGACCAGGCGCGGGGTGAACTGGGGCTCGCTGAAGACACAAGCGCGACCGGCGTCACGCAGCTTGGCGCGCAGTTCGTTGACGTGGCGTGCACCAGGCTGTACCTCGTGTGACAGGCTGAATACATCGCGATGCTTGATTCCCAGATACTCTTCCAGGTACGCATAGGCGTCGTGAAAAACGAAATAGGGCTTGTCCTTGAGTGGCAGAAAGCGCGCTTGCAAGGCCTGCTCCAGCTCGCCCACCTGCTGCTCGAAGTGCGCCAGGTTTGCGTCCAGCTGCGCTTGCTGTTCGGGGTACAGCGGCGCGAGGTCCTGCTTCATCCAGCGTGCCAGGACCAACGCGTTGTCCAGCGACAGCCAGATGTGGGGGTCCAGGCTGCCTTCGTCGTGGTGGTGGTCGTGATGGTCATGACCATGCTCGGCATGTTCTTCCGCATACTCGCGCAACGTCAGGCCGTGCACGTCCATCAGCTCGCGGGCATTGGCGGCGTCGTGCAGGACGTCCTCAAGGAAGCGCTCCAGATTGGGCCCGACCCAGTAAATACGCTCGGCATCCGCCAGTGCGCGGCGGTCTGACGGCCGTAAGGCGAAGGAGTGAGGTGAGGCGCCCGGCGGCAGCAGAACGGCTGGTTCATCGATGCCGTTGAGCAGCGCGGCACTGATCAGTTGTACCGGTTTGATGGTAGTGAGTACCCGACTGTCGGCGAAAGCCGAGCAGGACAGCAGCAAACCTGCGGCCAAAGCCGACAGCAAGCGTAGTAACATGGGGAATTCCTCGAAACGCAAAAGCGTTATATGATAACAGGTCATTGACCTCTGAACAGTCCCTGTCGCCAATTGGTGCCGGGGCGCAGCCAGCGAGGCAGCCCGATGAGCCACCCCCCCCACCTTTCCGACCCTCAAGCACCGCACAACCACGATCACTGCGTCAGCCATGCCCTGCAGGCTGCAGAACAGGTGTGTACCCGTGAGGGTGTGCGTTTTACCGCGTTGCGCAAGCGGGTGCTGGAGTTGGTCTGGCAAAGCCACAAACCGCTTGGCGCCTATGACATTCTGGACACCCTGTCCCGTGATGACGGCCGCCGCGCGGCACCGCCGACGGTCTATCGCGCGCTGGACTTTCTGCAGGAGCAGGGGCTTGTGCACCGTATTGCGTCGCTTAACGCCTTTATCGGTTGCCCCAGCCCGGAGCACCGCCATCAGGGGTATTTTCTGATCTGTCTGGGGTGCCACGTGGCCATCGAGCTGGAGGAGTCGGGCATCAGTGAGGCGATCGCCAGTGCGGCTGCGGCGCATGATTTTGTCGCCAGCAGTGAAACTGTTGAAGTGAGCGGGTTGTGCGCGCGTTGCCGGGCGGCGGCATGAGCGACGCGTTGTTGTCGCTGCGGCACGTCAGCCTGCGGTTGAACGAGACTGACGTGCTGGAAAACGTCAACCTGAGCGTTCAGCCCGGCGAAATTGTCACCCTGATCGGCCCCAACGGCGCAGGCAAGACCAGTCTGGTGCGGGTGGTGCTTGGCCTGCTCAAGGCAACCAGCGGCGAGGTGCGTCGGCGGCCGCGTCTGCGCATCGGCTACATGCCGCAGAAACTGCAGGTTGATCCGTCGCTGCCGTTGACGGTACTGCGCTTTTTGCTGCTGGTACCGGGTGTGCGGCGGCCGGCGGTGGAGGCGGCGCTGGTCGACGTGGGCGCCGAGCATTTGCTGGAACGGCCGCTGCAGCAAGTATCCGGTGGTGAGCTGCAACGTATCCTGCTGGCGCGTGCGCTGTTGCGCGAGCCCGACCTGCTGGTGCTGGACGAGCCGGTGCAGGGCGTCGATGTCAATGGCCAGATCGAGCTGTATCAACTGATTACCCGGCTGCGCGACCGCTATGGCTGTGGCGTGCTGATGGTTTCTCATGACCTGCATCTGGTGATGGCCACGACCAACACCGTGGTTTGCATCAACCGACACGTCTGCTGCTCCGGGCATCCGGAGCAGGTCAGCACCGACCCGGCCTTTGTCGCCATGTTTGGCGAGCAGGCCAGCGCCCTGGCTGTCTACAGCCATCACCACGACCACGGCCACGATCTGCATGGCGAAGTGGTGCCCCACGAACACGGACCTGGTTGCAAGCATGCCTGATTTTCTGCTGTACGCCCTGTTGGCCGGGCTGTCGCTGGCGCTGGTGGCCGGCCCGCTTGGCTCCTTCGTGGTCTGGCGGCGCATGGCCTATTTTGGCGACACCCTTTCGCATTCGGCACTACTCGGCGTGGCGCTGGGCATGTTGCTGGATATCAATCTGACGGTGGCGGTGACGGTGGGCTGCGTGCTGATCGCGGTGCTGCTGGTCGCCCTGCAGCACAAGGAGTGGCTGGCCAGCGACACCTTGCTGGGTATTCTTGCCCACAGCACCCTGTCGCTGGGGCTGGTGGTCCTGGCCCTGGCAGAAAACATGCGGGTTGACCTGATGGCCTACCTGTTCGGCGACTTGCTGGCCATCACCTCAAGCGAGCTGGCGTGGATGATCGGCGGCTTGCTGATTGTACTGGTGCTGATGGGGTGGCTCTGGCGCAGCCTGATGTCGATCACGGTGCATGAAGAGCTGGCGCGGGTTGAGGGGCTGCCGGTCACGGCTATCCGCCTGGCATTGATGTTGCTGATTGCGATTGTCATCGCGGTGGCGATGAAGGTGGTTGGCGTACTGCTGATCACCTCGCTGCTGATCATTCCGCCGGCGGCAGCGCAGCGCCACGCCCGTACGCCGGAGCAGATGGCGTTGGGGGCCAGCGTGCTGGGCATGCTGGCGGTACTCGGCGGGCTGGCATTGTCCTGGGAGCTGGATACGCCGGCGGGCCCCTCGGTGGTTGTCTGCGCGGCCGCCTTGTTCATGCTGGCGCTGGCGATTCCACGCCGCGCCTAGTCGAACAGGGGCTCTCGGCAGGCCGGTGAGCGGAGCGGCAACAGACCCTACTGCTCCGCCATGATGCGGGGCAGCCACTGGGCCAGCTGGTCGATGTTCAATGGCGGACGGATGAAGCCGGCATAGCGCCCCTGAGGGTCGACGATCACCACCTGACCACTGTGGTCGACCAGATAGTTTTCGTTGCTGGTGTCTGGCTCGATATAGGCGATCGACAGCGCCTTGGCCAGGGTGGCGAGCTGATCGCTGTCACCGGTGGCGCCAGCAAAGCCGGCGTTAAAGAAACTCAGATAGCTTGCCAGCTGCTCCGGTGTGTCGCGGTTGGGGTCCACGCTGACCAAGGTGACCTGCAGCTGGGTCTGGGTTTGTTCAGGCAGTTTTTGCATCAGCTGGCGCAGCTCGGCCAAGGTGGTCGGGCAAATGTCCGGGCAAAAGGTGTAGCCGAAGAACAGCAGATCCCACTGGCCGTTCAGGTCATCCAGCCCCCAGGGCTGATCGGCAGCAGAGCGCAGGCTGACCTCGGGCAGGGCGCGCGGGCTGTCGAACAGATAGACCCCGGCTTGCTGCAGGGCGTTGCGGTCCAGCGGCGCTGGACGGGTTACCTTGTTGACCACGGCGCCAACCACCAGCGCAATGCTTGCCACACATACCAGAACGGTTTTCTGTACCCCGGTCAAAGCCATCCAGCCACCTCGATATAGTGGTCCAGCAGCAGCGCCACAAATAGCCACAGCAGGTACCACAACGAATATTTGAAGGTCTTGATGGCCGCATGCGGGCGGCTGTTGCGCAACAGGGCAATCGCCCAGTCGATAAAGCGCAGGCCCAGCACCACCGCGGCCACCAGATAGAGCGGGCCGCTCATGTGGATCACAAAGGGCAGCAGGCTCACGGCCAAGAGCATAAAGGTATACAGCAGAATATGCAGCTTGGTGTAGTGCTCGCCGTGGGTGACGGGCAGCATCGGAATGTTGACCTTGGCGTACTCGGCCTTGCGGTGAATCGCCAGCGCCCAGAAGTGCGGCGGGGTCCAGGCGAAGATAATCAGCACCAGCAGCAGGCCGCCAGCGTCGATCTGGCCGCTCACGGCCGTCCAGCCGAGCAAGGGCGGCGCGGCACCGGCCAGCCCGCCGATGACAATATTCTGCGGCGTGGCACGTTTAAGAAAGGCGGTATAGACCAAAGCGTAGCCCAGCAGCGAGCCCAGGGTCAGCACCGCAGTCAGGGTATTGGTCCAGGACAGCAGCACGGCCAGCCCTGCGCTGCCCAGTAACATGGCAAAGAGCACGGCATTCAGTGGCTCGACGCGGCCCTGGGCCAGGGGGCGGCGCTGGGTGCGGGCCATCTGTACGTCGATACGCCGATCTACCACATGGTTGATGGCTGCCGCCGAGCCTGCGCACAGGGCAATCCCCAAGTTACCGAGCAGCAAGGTGCTCCAGGGTACCGCGCTGTCGCTGGCCAGCAGCATGCCGATGGCCGAGGTAATGATCATCAGCGCAACGACCTTGGGTTTGGTCAGTTCCAGATAATCACGCCAGCCGGCCTGTGCCGTTACTGCATGGGTGATGCTAGCCATGGTCCGTCCCCCCTGTCGGTGCGTTTAGCGCACCTGTGTTGTTGTTCTCGCAGTATGGTTGCCAAGTAGTGGGCTTGCCAGTTTGTGCGGTGGTTTGGCGACCAGCCGAACCCGCGCCGGCGTCGGTGCGCGCAGTCGGTACGCGACGGACACGGTACACAGCAGCAGCAACGCCGCCATGCCGTTGTGTGCGACGGCAATCGCCAGTGGCAGGGCCGCCAGCACGTTGGTGATGCCCAGGCTGACCTGTGCGATCAGGGCCAGACTCAGCAGCGCAGCGAGGCCGCGCAGGCGCGCCCGCCAGAGCTGCCAGCCCAGCAGCAGTACCACCAAGGTGGTGACCAGTGCGCCTAGGCGATGGGTGAAGTGGATCGCGGTGCGGCCGGGCCCTTCGAGCATGCCGCCGAGGTAGTTCGGGCCTATCTCCTGGTGCAGCAGATTAAAGCCGGTGTGAAAGTCCATCTCCGGCCACCATTCACCGTGGCAGGTGGGCAGGTCGATGCAGGCCACCGCTGCGTAATTGGTGCTGGTCCAGCCACCGAGCATGATCTGCACCATCACCACTGCCAGTGTGACCTTGGCCAGCGTGCGCAGGCGCGTCAGCGCGCGGCTGGGTGTCAGGGCGGGCAGGCGACCGGACAATCGCAACACCAACAGCAACAGCAGGCTCAGGGTCGCGAAGCCACCCAGCAGGTGCGCGGTTACCACCTGTGGCCAGAGTTTGAGTGTCACCGTCCACATGCCGAACAGAGCCTGACAGACCACCAGCGCCAGCAGGCCAAGGCCGAGGCCTGTGGGGTAGTCGGGGTTACGGCGCTGGCTGATGCCGATCACTGCCAAGGTCAGGATGACCAGGCCAAGCGTGCCGGCAGCATAGCGGTGAATCATCTCGGCCCAGGCTTTGAAGGCTTCCACCGGCTCATCCGGGAAGCGCAACTGCGCTGCCTGCAAGGCATGCTCGCTTTGTGGGACGCTGAGAAAGCCATAGCAACCTGGCCAGTCCGGGCAGCCCAGCCCGGCGTGTACCAGGCGGGTGTAGGCGCCGAGAATGACCACTACAAAGCAGAGCAGCAGCGCTGCCAGAGCGAGTGCGTAGCCGGGTTTGCGCATGGCTTAGCCCACCTTGGAGAGTTTCAGCAGACGCTTGAGGTCATCCAGCAGGTTCTTGCCGGGTTGGCTGGCACTGTGATGCAGCACCACGCGGCCCAGCGGGTCGACCAGCCACAGCTGTGGGCCGATCAGCCAGCTGTCGGGCTGGGTCTGCAGGCTGTGCAGGTAGGCGTTGCTGTCAAAGGTGGTGCGCTCCAGACGCGGAAACTGTGCCTCCAGCGCGGCAACCTCGTCGGCGCGTAGCGCCACCGGAGACGCCAGTACATGGGTCACGCGTTCGGCCTCGCGACCGACCGCCACGTTGATCTGCCTTGCTTCGTGGACCAGCGCCATGCACTGGCGCTCGCAGGCGCCGGTGTGGGTCACCAGCAGGCGCCATGGCGCGCCATAGCCGACCGGCTCCACCGCGAGCTGCCAGTCGCTGGTCTGAATCGCGGGTTCCACCAATGCGGACTTGTTGGCGTGGCCTTTAGGCATGCCAATATCCAGTTGCGCCATCAGCGCTGCCAGCGCAATAGGCCCTACCACGACGCCGATGATGGCCAGCAACTTGAGCTGGCCCCTTGGGCGTGACGGGCGTTGTTCGGATTCGGTCAGGCTCATCATTGTTATTCCCCCGAGATCAACGTGCTATTGAGGCCGAAAACCGGCCCAGAGAAATAGGGCGAGCAGTGCCGCTGCCAGGCTGAACCATTGCACCGCGTAGCCGGTGTGGCGGCTGGCGCTCATGGGTAGCGCCGGCCAGTCCAGCGTCAGTGCGGCGCTGCCGGCATTGCTCAGTCGGGCGCTCCAGCCCAGCAGCGGTAGCGCTGACTGCGCGCGCAGGGCATCCAGATCCAGCTGAGCGATCACGCAACTGCGCTGATCCGCGTCACAGGCGCGTCTGCCCGGCCGCCAGCCGGCGCTGCTGGCGGGCAGTTTTTCTGCCTGCAGCTGCAGCCTGCCCGGTGGTGTGCTGATGTGTGGCGGCTGGCGCCGGTCCGGCCAGGGTAGCCAGCCGCGATTGATCAGCAGCCAGTCCCCGCTATCTGCCTGAAAGGCCTGCAGTACCTCGACGCCGGCCTGTCCGTTGCGGGTGCGGTTGTCCAGCAACCAGATGTGCTGTGGGTCGAGCCGACCCTGCAGGCTGAGCGGCTGCCAGTCGGCAGGCGCTTGCCCGCCGAGCTGTGTCAGGGTTTTGGCCGGTGCGTGCTGCAGGGCATCGATGCTGGCCTGCAGTTGTTGTTTCTGATCGGCCCGTTGCAGCTGCCAGACGCCCAGCCCCAGCAGCACCGGCAGCAGACTCAGGGTGAACACCCAGAGTGGCCAGCCCGGCGCGAAACGTCGGTTGGTCACTGCGGCCTCAGACAGCACCATGAGCTGCTCCGGCTATACTCAGGCCGACCATAACAACAATCAGGGGAAGACCATGTGGCTCAAGCTGGTCATCGTGATCTTGCTGGCGCTGATACTGATCAGCCTGTTCAGCGGTTTGTTCTTTTTGATGAAAGACACTGATGGGCGCGGCCGGCTGGTAACGGCATTGAGCGTGCGTATCGGCCTGACAGTGCTGTTGATGGCGCTGATTGCCTGGGGCTTCTGGGCGGGCCGACTGACCTGGCACACGCCCTGGTTGCATTGACTTGGCAGGCATCATGGGTACCGCTCAGAAGATGTAGACGAAGATAAACAGCCCAACCCAGACCACGTCCACGAAGTGCCAGTACCAGCTGGCGGCTTCAAAACCGAAGTGCTGCTGTGGGGTGAAATGGCCCTTGGCGATGCGGATCAGCATGATGGCCAGAATCAGCGTGCCCATGGTGACGTGGGCGCCGTGGAAGCCGGTCAGCATGAAGAAGGTGGCGCCATAGATGCCCGAGTTCAATGTCAGCCCCAGGTCGTGATAGGCGTGCTGGTATTCCAGTGCCTGCAGCACCAGAAAGACCGTGCCCAGCGCGACGGTCAGGCCCAACCAGGCCTTGGTAGCGCCGCGATTGTCTTTGCGCAGGGCGTGATGGGCAAAGGTGACGGTCACGCTGGAGGAGATCAGCAGCAGGGTGTTGATCAGCGGCAGTTGCCAGGCGCTGATCACCTCGCTGGGACCGGGAAAGGTTTTGGGGTCCGGGTTGATCATCAGCGGCCATTGATAAGTGAAATCCGGCCAGAGCATGTTGGCCAGGCCCTTGTCGCCCTCACCACCGAGCCACGGGCCGGCAAAGGTACGCACGTAGAACAGGGCGCCGAAGAAGGCGGCAAAGAACATCACTTCCGAGAAGATGAACCAGCCCATGCCCATGCGGAAGGAGCGGTCCATCTGCGGGCTGTAGAGGCCCTCGCGGCTTTCCTTCACCACATTGCTGAACCAGCCGAACATCATCCAGGCGGTCAAGAGTGCACCGGCAAAGAACAGCCAGCGGCCCAGGCTGCTGCCGGCTCCGGCGCTGTCGCCGTTCATCATGCTGCCGCCGCCAAATACCAGCAGCAGCAGCGCTATCGAGGCAATGATCGGCCACTTGCTTTGGGCCGGCACATAGTAGGTCTGATGATTGGCCATCTGTTGTTCTCCTTGTACGGCAATCGTGCTCAGTGGGCCTGCGCCTGGGCGGCGGCCAGCTTGTCAGGCATTCGCTCCGATACATCAAACAGGGTGTAGGCCAGGGTCAGGTGCTTGACCTGTGCCGGCACCGCCGGATCAACAATAAAACGCACCGGCATCTCGACGCTTTCCCCCGGTTGCAGCACCTGCTGGGTAAAGCAGAAACACTCGGTCTTGTGGAAGTAGGCTGCGGCAATCGATGGTGAAACGCTGGGAATGGCCTGTGCCACCATCGGCCGGTCAGTCGGGTTATGCGCCAGAAACAGCATCTCGCGCGTTTCGCCCGGATGCAGGCTGAGCTGTTCGGCCTCGGGGCCAAAGTCCCAGCTCATGCCTTCGGCCCGGGTGGCGACAAACTGCACCCGCAGGGTGCGGCTGCTGTCGATCTGCTCGACTTCCTGCTGGTAGGCGGTGCCGCTGGTCTTGCCGTTGATGCCCAGCGCATCGCACATCACGTCATACAGCGGTACCATCAGGAATCCGAAGCCGAACATGCCGAATACCGTCAGTACCAGTTTGCCGACCAGGCGGCGATTGGACTGTGTCTCGCTCATTGCCGCGACCTCCGGTCACTTCACCTCGGGGGGCGTCGAGAAGGTGTGGTATGGCGCGGGTGAGGGTACGGTCCACTCCAGCCCCTCTGCACCTTCCCAGGGGTTGGCGGCCGCCTTCTTGCCGCCTTTGATGCACTTGATGACGATAAACAGGAACAGCAGCTGGGTAACCCCAAACATGAAGGCGCCGACCGAGGAGATCATGTTGAAGTTGGCGAACATCACGTTGTAGTCGGGAATGCGCCGCGGCATGCCAGCCAGCCCGACAAAGTGCATCGGGAAGAACGCCAGGTTCATGCCGATGAAGCTCATCCAGAAATGCGTCTTGGCCAGGGTTTCGTCGTACATGTGGCCGGTCCACTTGGGCAGCCAGTAGTAGGCCGAGGCGAAGATGCCGAAGATGGCGCCGGGCACCAGCACATAGTGGAAGTGCGCGACCACAAAATAGGTGTCGTGATACTGGAAGTCGGCCGGTGCAATCGCCAGCATCAGACCGGAAAAGCCGCCGATGGTGAACAGAATCACAAAGGCCACGGCGAACAGCATCGGCGCCTCGAAGGTCAGCGCACCGCGGAACATGGTGCTGACCCAGTTGAACACCTTCACCCCGGTCGGTACGGCGATCAGCATGGTGGCGTACATAAAGAACAGCTCACCGGTAATCGGAATGCCGACGGTAAACATGTGGTGCGCCCAGACGATGAACGACAGAAAGGCGATGGCGGCGGTGGCGTAGACCATCGAGGTGTAGCCGAACAGCGGCTTGCGGCTGAAGGCCGGAATGATCTGGCTGACCGCACCGAACGCCGGCAGGATCATGATGTAGACCTCGGGGTGACCGAAGAACCAGAAAATGTGCTGGAACATCACCGGGTCACCGCCGCCGGCCGCATTGAAGAAGCTGGTGCCGAAGTGGATGTCCATCAGCATCATGGTCACCACGCCAGCCAGCACCGGCATCACCGCGATCAGCAGGAAAGCGGTAATCAGCCAGGTCCAGACGAACAGCGGCATCTTCATCAGCGTCATGCCGGGGGCGCGCAAGTTGAGAATGGTGGCGATGATGTTGATCGCGCCCATGATCGAACTGATGCCCGCCAGGTGAATGGCGAAGATGAAGAAGGTGACGCTGGGCGGCGCGTAGGTGGTTGACAGCGGTGCGTAGAAGGTCCAGCCGAAGTTCGGGCCGCCTCCCTCCATGAACAGTGTCGAGACCAGCAGCCCGAAGGCCATCGGCAGCAGCCAGAAGCTGAAGTTGTTCATCCGTGGCAGCGCCATGTCCGGTGCGCCGATCATCAGCGGAATCATCCAGTTGGCCAGGCCGACAAAGGCCGGCATAACCGCCCCGAACACCATGATCAGGCCGTGGGTGGTGGTCATCTGGTTGAAAAATTCCGGTTGCACCAGTTGCAGGCCCGGCTGAAACAGCTCGGCACGGATGACCATGGCCATCGAGCCGCCGAGCAGGAACATGGCAAAGCTGAACCACAGGTACATCGAGCCGATGTCCTTGTGGTTGGTGGTGAGCACCCAGCGCATCAGGCCCTTGGCCGGACCGTGGGCATGGTCGTGGTGATGGGTATCGATCACAGCGCTCATGACAGGTCTCCTATTGGCCTTCTTTGGCGTTCAGCACGTCGACGGGCGCCAGCATTTCGCCGGTGTCGTTGCCCCATGCGTTACGCTCGAAGGTGATCACGGCCGCCACATCGACTTCCGACAGTTGCTTGCCGAACGCCGCCATCGCGGTACCCGGTACGCCGTTGAGGACGATATCCAGGTGCTGGGCCATATCTTCGGTGACAATGGCGCTGCCCTTGAGCGCCGGGAACATCGGCGGCAGGCCCTCGCCGGTGGGCTGGTGACAGGAGGCGCAGGCGGAGGCATAGACCTTTTCCCCACGCTCGACCAGCTCTTCCAGGGTCCAGTCCTTCTCGCGCAGCTCTGCTTCCTTGGCGGCGGCCTCTTTTTGCTCGGCCATCCAGGCGTCGTATTCATCCTGGGGCAGCACTTCGACCACCACGGGCATGAAGCCGTGGTCCTTGCCGCACAGTTCGGTACATTGGCCGCGGTAGATGCCGGGCTTTTCTACGCGGGTCCAGGCTTCGTTGATAAAGCCGGGGATGGCGTCTTTCTTGACCGCAAAGTCGGGTACCCACCAGGAGTGGATGACGTCGGCGGCGGTGACCAGGAAGCGGACCTTCTTGCCGACCGGAATGACCAGCGGGTTGTCCACTTCGAGCAGGTAATTGGGGTTCTTGTCGCTGACGTTGCCGATCTCGTCGCGTGGCGTCGACATGCTGCTGAAGAAGCTCACGCCTTCGCCGACGTACTGGTACTGCCAGCGCCATTGATAGCCGGTTACCAGAATGTCGATGTCCGCCTCGTCGGCGTCGTAGATATCGATCAGTGTTTTGGTGGCCGGAATGGCCATCACGATGAGAATCGCCAGCGGGATCACCGTCCAGAGAATCTCCACACCCAGGTGTTCGTGGAAGGTCGCCGGTTTGCTGTCCTCGGATTTGCGATGCATCAGCATCGACCAGAACATCACACCAAATACCACGATGCCGATGACCACGCAGATCCAGAAGATGGTCATGTGCAGATCGAACACGGATTGACTGACTTCGGTGACGCCCCGGCGCATGTTGACGCCCCACTCGGCACTCGCTTGGGCGCCGAGCACAGACAGGGACAGTCCAACCGGCCAGGTGATTGCTGCTCGCAACATTCCCGGTCCCCCTTTATTGTTTTTATCGCTACCGGTGCACGGAACGAAGGGGTATCACACTGCGCAGACACCCAGGCAGACTGCTGCAAATGTGGCGCTACTAGGACGCCAGATTCCTCAGCAACCCGCTTGCCGCAGGACATACAGCGCGTTGTTCGCGGCGTTTCATCCCCCGGCCAGCACTTCCCCCACAGGCCACCAGTCATCTGGAGTATAGACGGGGGTCATCGGCGCGCAATGTTGCGGCGGATAATTGTTGGCGGGACCGTCGGGTGGGCTTATTACAATTTGATCTCATGCCTCGTGGTGAGGCACTTTGACGCACTAGCACTCCTCTGCTAGGTTTTTCGCTTTACAATAATGTCAAAGTGATGCTGCTCGCTGGCAGCCTCCGTTTGCCGTTGTGGAGCTAGAGTATGAACATCGCTGGGCTGAAACACCGTATTGCCGAAGCAACGGCACAGAGTGATTCGCGTGAGGGAATGCAGGCCTGGTTGCAGACCCGGATCGCGGATCTACACCCCTCCATTCGCCTGCAGGAGGACCCGGTCGGGGCACTGCAGCGCTTTGCCACCGCTTACATCGAACAGGTGCCGGAGGTGCTGGAAGCCGCCGCAGCGGTGGCCGAGTCAGCTCAATTGAAGCCGCGCATGCTGCCGGTCCTCAAGGTGGCCGAGGCGTTCTTTTTGCAGCCGCCAGACTTGCCGGCCGAACATCGCGGGCTGGTAACGCTGCTGGATGAGGCCTACCTGGCCCATCGTTTGGTGGAAGACGTGAACGATCGCTACGTCGCCCACGGCGGCGAGTCGCTGATTCCGATGGACACCACCCGTGCCAACCTGATCGTGCATCATCTGCTGGGCGAGTCCTTTGCCAATCGGTTGGATGCGGCGGTCGAGGAGGCGGTCTCGGGGCTGTTGCCCGAGGACCTGTTTCAGTCAGCTGAATTTCAGGCCTACCGGGCGCAGCTGGATCCGGCCGAGGTACAGCGTCTGTGGGCGCAGTGGCCGTGTATGTCACAGCAACTGGGCGTGGATATCGAACTACGCAGCGTTGCCTGATCAGGCAACGCTGCGTAGCGCTTCAATCTTTCTTTTTCAGACGCGGATTGGGGAAGAACTGTACCGTCTGGCTGGTGGGTTTGCTTGGTGCCTTGCGCACTTCGTTGACCCGGGTACCCAGCTCCTTGGGTACCGAGTTGCCGCGGGCATCCAGCGTATCGGTGTAACCGCACTGCACGCATTCGCGGTGCGGCACGCCGTCTTCTTCGTACATCTTGATGGTGTCCATCGCGCTGCACGCCGGGCAGACCGCACCGGCGATAAAGCGCTTCACCGGGCCGTTGGTCATGCCGCTTCCCCGCTCAGGCCGCTGTGACGCAGCAGTGGATCAATCGATGGCTCGCGACCACGGAAGGCGACGAACAGCGCCATCGGTGCCTCGCTGCCGCCACGGGCAAGAATGTTGTCGCGGAAGGCGCGACCGGTCTCGGCGTTCAGTACACCCTCTTCCTCGAAGCGCGAGAAGGCATCAGCCGACAGCACTTCTGCCCACTTGTAGCTGTAGTAACCCGCCGCATAGCCGCCAGCGAAGATGTGGCTGAAGCCGTTTTGGAAACGGTTGAACGACGGCACCTTGATGACCGCGATTTCCTTGCGCACTTGATCCAGCACCTGTTGAGCGCTCAGCTCGGGGTGCTTGCGCACGTGCAGTTCAAAGTCGAACAGCGAGAATTCGATCTGGCGCAGCATGCCCAGGCCGGACTGGAAGTTCTTGGCCGCCAGCATCTTGTCCAGCAGGTCCTGCGGCAACGGCTCGCCGGTTTCATAGTGGCTGGAGATCAGCGCCAGGCCTTCCGGCTCCCAGCACCAGTTTTCCATGAACTGGCTGGGCAGCTCGACCGCGTCCCAGGCCACGCCGTTGATGCCGCTGGCAGAGGCGTAGTTCACCCGGGTCAGCAGGTGGTGCAGGCCGTGGCCGAACTCGTGGAACAGGGTGGTGACCTCGTCGTGGGTCAGCAATGCCGGCTTGCCGCCAACCGCCGGAGTGAAGTTGCAGACCAGATAGGCAATCGGGCGCTGCAGGGCGCCGTCGGGCAGCAGCCGGCGGTCGCGGCAGCCATCCATCCAGGCGCCGCCGCGCTTGTTGGCGCGGGCGTACAGATCGAGGAAGAAGCGGCCGATGACTTCGCCTTGCTCAATCACCTCGAACAGGCGTGCGTCCTTGTGCCAGCGCTCGAACTCGGCGACTTCGCGCAACTGGATGCCGTAGAGTTTCTGGACGATACCGAACATGCCGTTGATCACGGTATCGATCGGGAAGTAGGGGCGCAGCATTTCCTGCGAGATGGCGTAACGCTGCTGGCGCAGTTGCTCGCTGTAGAAGCCAACGTCCCAGGGCTGCAGGTCGTCGCAGCCCTGTTCTGCGGCAAAAGCCTTCAGAGCGGCCAGATCCTGTTTCGCGAACGGCTTGCTGCGCTCGCCCAGGTCACGCAAAAAGCCGAGCACCTGATCGGTGCTTTCGGCCATCTTGGTCGCCAGCGACAGTTCGGCGTAGTTGGCAAAGCCCAGCAGCTCGGCCAGCTCCTGACGCAGCAGCAGAATCTCGTCGATGATCGGGCCGTTGTCGAACTGACCGGCGTTCGGGCCTTGATCGGAGGCGCGGGTGCAGAAGGCGGTATAGACCTCCTGACGCAGGGCGCGGTCGGTGGCGTAGGTCATGACCGGGAAGTAGCTGGGGAATTCCAGTGTGATCAGCCAGCCGTCCAGCTCGCGGGCCTCGGCGGCCTGTTTGGCCTGCGCCAGCGCGGACTCGGGCAGCCCGTCCAGCTGGGCCGCGTCGGTGATGTGTTTGGTCCATGCCTGGGTGGCGTCGAGCACCTGGTTGGAGAAGCTGCTCTGCAGCTCGGACAGACGCATTTGCAGCTCGCCGTAGCGCTTCTGCTGCTCCGGCGGCAGGGCAATGCCGGACAGTTTGAAGTCGCGCAGGGCATGCTCAAGGATGGTTTGCTGGGCTTGGTCCAGTGTGGCGAACTCGTCGCTGGCGGCGAGCTGCTGGTAGGCCTCAAACAGCGCCTGATTCTGGCCCATCTCGGTGTAGTACTGGCTCAACAGCGGCAGGCAGCTTTCGTAGGCTTCGCGCAGCTCGGGGCTGTTCATCACCGCATTCAGGTGGCTGACTGGCGACCAGGCACGGCCAAGACGTTCGCCCATGTCATCCTGCGGCTCGATCAGGTTGGCCCAGGTCCATTGCGCTGGCGGGTTGGCCAGCAGGGCATCGAGCTGCGCGCGGTTGTCGGCCAGAATCTGCTCGACGGCCGGTTTGACATGTTCGGCACGGATCTCGGCAAAGGGTGGCAGATCGTAGGGTTGCAGCAGCGGATTGGGCATGGCGGGTATCCTGATTCGATCGATGACTTACAATGCGTCCATGGTAATCAACTCGGGCGCGCTTGGCATCGTGACTTCGTTAGAAGTTCTCAATGACGGCGATAGCCGCAAAATTCAAGGGTAAGACAATGAACGTACGTGGATTCAGGGACTGGCAGCCGGTGCTGGGTGACCGGGTGTTTGTTGACCCCTCGGCCGTGGTACTGGGCGATGTAGAGCTGGGTGACGACTGCTCGGTGTGGCCCGGCGCGATCATTCGCGGCGACATGCACCGCATCCGCATCGGCGACCGCACCAGCGTGCAGGATGGCAGCGTGCTGCATATTACCCACGCGGGCCCGTTCAACCCGGACGGTTATCCGCTGACCATCGGCGATGACGTGACCATTGGTCACAAGGTGCTGCTGCATGGCTGCAGCATCGGCAGCCGGGTGCTGGTCGGTATGGGCAGCATTGTCATGGATGGCGCGGTGGTCGAGGACGAGGTGATCATCGGTGCCGGCTCGTTGGTGCCGGCCAGCCGCACGCTGGAAAGCGGCTATCTGTATATGGGTAGCCCGGCCAAACAGGTGCGTGCGCTGACCGACAAGGAGCGTGAGTTCTTTACCTACTCGGCGGCCAACTATGTGCGCCTGAAGGACCAGCATCTGCTGGAGAACTACGCGGACTAGCTGACGGCGACTATACTCCGCCGTCAGCGGGTGCGAGCAAGGAGAGGCAAACGACGTGAACGGGAAGTTCCCAATGGACGAGGCGGCGGGTAACGGTCTGGGCGAACAGGCGCGCAGGTCGTTGTTGCAGCTGATCTTCGTGTCCACCGGCGTCCTGCTCTGGGGCTTCGCCTGGCTGCAGTTCGACAACAACAATGCCCTGCTGGCGAGCCTGGAAATCGCCGTGGGGGCGCTGCTGGTCTGGGCCGCCTGGCATATGCGTCAGGTACGTTGGTTGACGCCCTGGATTTACGCTTACCTGCTGCCCACCTTCTGCTTCCAGATCTACATCATGCTGATGCCGGCCGCCTCCATGACGGCCTTTGTC
Source organism: Pseudomonas abyssi (assembly GCF_002307495.1). Lineage (GTDB taxonomy): Bacteria > Pseudomonadota > Gammaproteobacteria > Pseudomonadales > Pseudomonadaceae > Halopseudomonas > Halopseudomonas abyssi. The sequence continues at coordinate 90,291 of NZ_NTMR01000016.1, forward strand.
TGGATCTACATGGTGCCGATGCTGGCGTACCTGTTGCTGGGGCGCAAAGCCGGCCTGCTGCTGTCGTTACCCTTCATGTTGCTGGCGGTAGTGCTGTACGTGATCCGCTATGCCGATCTGCAGACAGCGCACGGGCTGATCGATCTGGGCAACGCGGTGATCTGCGGCTTGATGATCCTGTTGTTTGTGCACTTTTACGAAGTGCGCCGAGCCAACGCCCAGCAGACGCTGGAGCGGCTGGCGGAAACCGATGCGCTCACCGGGGTCTACAATCGAGGACGCTTCCAGCAATTATTCGAACAGTGCATTGAGCAGGGGCAGCGCAGTGGCGACGGTTTTGCCCTGGTGTTGCTGGATGTCGATCACTTCAAGCAGGTCAACGATGGCTGGGGGCATGAAGTCGGCGATCGTGCCCTGCGCCACTTGTGCAAAGTGCTGAAGCGCCGCCTGCGCAAGACCGATGTGATCGGACGGCTGGGCGGTGAGGAGTTTGGTCTGTTGTTGCGCAGCACCGATGCGCAGGCTGCCGAACAGCTGGTGCAGACTCTCTGCAGTCAGTTGCAGCAGACGCCGCTGACCTGGGGCGACAAACAGGAGCTGCGCATTACCGCGACCTTTGGCGTGGCGCACTGGCCGAGCGATGCGCTGGACGCCGAGAGCCTGTATCGTCGTGCCGACCAGCGTCTGTACCGGGGCAAGGCCTATGGCCGCAACCGGGTGATCAGCCAGGGTGGCCCATTGCAGATCAGCGAGCTTGGCTGAGCGCGTTTCGGCCTGCGGATTGGCGTCCGATCAAGTGCGTGAATAGTAGGTCGGTTCGCGCGGGTCCCTGGCGATGTTCGTTTATGATCCGGGAGTTCGCGGAGTTTTCCGCTCATTCATCCATTCAAACGAGAGGCATCCGATGTCTGCTTATAGCAACCGTAAAGTCGTGCTCAACAAGCGCCCGCAGGGTGAAATCCAGGATGGCGATCTGGTTCTCAAAGAAGAGACGGTACGTGATCTGAAAGACGGTGAAGTCCTGATCAAGACCCTGTGGCTGTCGCTGGACCCCTACATGCGTCCGCGTATGAACGACAGCAAGGGCTACATGGATCCGATCGAAATCGGTGCGCCGATTGTCGGCGAGAGCGTTGGTCGCGTTGTTGAGTCCAAGTCCGACAACTACCAGGTCGGTGATGTGGTTACCGTGTACTCCGGCTGGCAGGAGTACTGCATCATCCCAGGCAACGCCGAGATGGTCTACAAGATCAAGGACCAGGGCGTGCCGCTGCAGACCTATCTGGGTGTGGCCGGCATGCCGGGCCGCACCGGCTATTGCGGCCTGATGTACGTGGGCAAGCCCAAGTCGGGCGAGACCGTCGTTGTGGCTGCCGCGTCCGGCCCGGTCGGCACCGTGGTTGGCCAGACTGCCAAGCAGGAAGGTTGCCGCGTGGTCGGTATCGCCGGTGGCCCGGAAAAGTGCCGTTATGTGGTCGAGGAGCTGGGTTTTGATGCCTGCATCGATTACAAAGCCGGCAACCTGGACGCAGACCTGGCGGCAGCCTGCCCGAACGGCATTGACGTGTACTTCGAGAACGTCGGTGGCGAGGTGGCCAAGGCTGTGGCCAAGCTGATCAACCCGGGTGCCCGCGTGCCGATCTGTGGCTACGTATCGGCCTACAACGCGGAAGATCAGAGCAAGGTTGAAACCCCGTTCCACATCTTCGGCGCGCTGGATCCCAAGCCGGAGCATCGCTTCTTCCTGGTCACCGAGTGGCAGGACAAGCACCAGGAGATCACCGCGCTGCTGGCTGAGCAGGTAGCTTCCGGCAAGCTGAAGTACAGCGAGACCGTAGCCGAAGGCCTGGAGAACGCCGTTGAGGCATTCAAAGGCATGCTCAAGGGCAAGAACTTCGGCAAGCAACTGGTGCATATCGCCGACTGACCGTGAACTGCCTACCTGTTTCGGGCGCCCTGACGCGCCCGAAACAGGGCCTCGGCTGCTGTTCAGCGGTCGATCGTGACGCCCCCGCCTTTCGCCTTTCTGGCGACACATTCTGACCAGTTCGACGACTTTTGGTACAGAAACTGCATTGTTCTGCACTGTCCTGAGCCGGGCTGCCTATACCTGCTCAGTGGCTGCACTACTCTGGTGCGCAGGCTGTTTGGTCGCGCTATCAAAGTGCCAGTTTCCAAATGGAACAGGTATCACCTATGCCCATCTCGATGATCGATGTTCTGTGGTTGGTCTTGTGTGCTGGTCTGGTGTTCAACATGCAGATTGGCTTTCTCTGTCTTGAGTCGGGGCTGACCCGCAGCAAGAACGCGATCAATGTGGCCGTGAAGAACATGGCCGACCTCAGTCTTGCAGTGTTCTGCTACTGGTTGTTCGGTTTTGGGCTGATGTTCGGTGGCAGCGCGGGTGGCTGGTACGGCGAAGGGTTTGCCATGTTGCCGTTCACCGATACCTGGCATTCGGCCTTCTTTCTCTTTCAGGCGATGTTCTGCACCACGGCAGCGACCATCGTGTCCGGCGCCGCCGCCGAACGCATGCGCTTTGCTTCCTACCTGCTGGTGGCGTTGCTGATCGCCGGGCTGATCTACCCGCTGTTCGGCCATTGGGCCTGGGGTGGCGTATTCACTGATGGCCTGGGCTGGTTGGCGGCGCGCGGTTTCGTCGATTTTGCCGGCTCCACCGTGGTCCACGGTGTTGGCGGTTGGGTGGCGCTGGCGGTGATTCTGATTCTGGGCCCGCGTCAGGGCCGCTTTGATCAGGACCGCGACGGCCGCAGCATGCCCGGCTCCAACCTGCCGCTGGCCATGCTCGGCGCGCTGATGCTGATGTTTGGCTGGTTCGGCTTCAACGGGGGCAGCACCCTGAGCTTCGATGGTCGGGTGCCGGGTATCATCGCCAATACGGTGCTGGCGGCCATCGCCGGCACCCTGGGCGGGATGGTCATGTCCTGGTGGCGCTGGCGTCTGGTGGACCCGGTCTACCCGCTCAATGGCATGATTGCCGGGATGGTGGCCATTACCGCAGGCGCCCATGTGATGGATGCGCCGGCGGCGTTTTTCGTCGGCCTGGTTGGCGCTGTGGTGATGTATCTGGCCGACCGCCTGTTGAATCATCTGCGCATCGACGATGCCGTGGGCGCGGTCCCGGTGCACCTGGCCAGTGGCATCTGGGGCACCCTGGCGGTCGCGCTGTTTGCCAATCTGCAGACGCTGGGCACGGGGCTGAGCCGCACCCAGCAACTGGTGGCGCAACTCGAGGGTGTGGTGGTGGCCGGGCTCTGGGCTTTTGGTGTCACCTGGCTGCTGCTACGCCTGATCAATCGCTTCTGGCCGATGCGGGTCACGCCCGAGGACGAGCTGGCCGGCCTGAACGTATCCGAGCACGGCGCGCGCACCGAGTTGATCGAGTTGCTGGAGGCGATGGCCGCGCACCAGCGCGATGGCCGCTTTGAGCGTGATGTGCCGGTCGAACCCTTTACCGAGGTCGGCCAGATTGCTGCCCAGTACAATAAGGTAATCCATGCTCTGCGGCGGGCGGTGGGGGTCACCCAGAGCATCATCCGCGACATTCGCGACGGCGTGGTGACCTGCAACCGCGAGGGCGTGCTGGCCACCTGCAACCCGGGTGCCGAGCGTTTGTTTGGGCTACCGGCCGGGCTGCTGATTGGTCAGCCGCTGGGCCGGCTGGTGGCCGAGCGCAACTGGAGTGGCTTGCCTTTGCCGGAGGCGGGCAGCGAGACCAAACAGGAGGTGCTGTTCAGCCGTAACGAGCACGATCAGTTTGTGGCCGAGCTGACGGTCAGCCAGGGCGCGCTGGAGGATGAGCACTACACCTGTCTGATTCGCGATATCACCGAGCGGCGGCGCATCGAGCAGCAGCTGTTTCAGGAAAAGATGCTGGCGCAGGTGACCCTGGCCTCGATTGGCGATGGCGTGATTACCACCGGGCCGGACGCACGGGTGCGCTACCTTAATCCGGTCGCTGAACAGTTGACCGGCTGGACCGAGGAAGAGGCCAGCGATCGACCGCTGGATGAGATCTACTGCCTGTTTGACGAGGTTACCGGGGACAGTCTGCTGAACCCGGTCAGCGCCATGTTGCGGCGCTACCGGCAGGCGCTTAGCCGCCAGCCCGGCAGCATGTCGCAGTTGCGCCGGCGTGACGGCAGCGAAGTGTCGGTACAGGACGCGGTGGCGCCGATTCGTGATGCCGAGGGGCACATCATTGGTGCCGTGCTGACCTTTCGCGATGTGACCGCCAATCGCCGCTTGGCACGTGAGCTGTCCCATCAGGCGGCCCACGACACCCTGACCGGACTGGTCAACCGCAAGGAGTTCGAGCGCCGGGTTGCCCAGGCACTGCAGCGCCATGAGAACAGCGCCGGGGAGCAGGTGCTCTGCTACATGGATCTGGACCAGTTCAAGATCGTCAACGACACCTGCGGCCATGCCGCCGGCGACGAACTGCTGCGGCAGCTGGCTAAACTGTTTCAGTCGCACATTCGCAGCTCCGACGTGCTGGCGCGTCTGGGCGGCGATGAATTTGGCCTGCTACTCAGCGGCTGTACGCTGGAGGAGGCGGTGCCGATAGTCGAGGGTATTCGTACCCTGGTGGAGGAGTATCGCTTCAGCTGGGAGGGCAAGACCTTTGCCGTCGGGGTGAGCATCGGCCTGGTGCCGGTCGAATCGCAGCTGGCCAGTCTGGATGTGCTGCTCGGCGCCGCCGACAGCGCCTGTTACGCCGCCAAGGACGCGGGGCGCAACCGTATCCACCTGTACCAGGCCGATGATGCGCAGATGCAGGAGCGGCGGGGCGAGATGCAATGGGTCAACCGCCTACGCCAGGCGCTGGACGCCGACCTGCTGCGTTTGTACGTGCAACCCATCTACCCGATCAGCGAGCGCGACAGCCAGCCCGGTTATGAGGTGCTGGTACGGCTGCTGGGTAACGACGGTCAGGTGATTCCGCCTGGCGCCTTTATGCCGGCGGCCGAACGTTATGACCTGGCGTCGGCGATTGATCGCTGGGTGGTGGGCAACTTCCTGGCCTGGTTGGGCGATTACAACCGCCGCCGCAGCGGGCCGCTGGGCAATTACTCGATCAACTTATCGGCAGCGTCGCTGGGCGAGGAAGGCTTTCTCGACTTCGTACTGGAGGCGCTGGAGCGTCATCAAGTGCCCACCAGCCATGTCTGCTTTGAAATCACCGAAACCAGCGCAGTGTCCAACCTGGGCAAGGCGGTTGAGTTCATGCGCGGTTTGCGGGACATCGGCTGCCAGTTTGCGCTGGATGACTTTGGCTCCGGGTTGTCGTCCTTTGCCTACCTGAAATCGCTGCCGGTCGATTATCTGAAGATCGACGGAGTGTTCGTCAAGGACATCGCCAGCGACCCGATCGCCCGCGCCATGGTCGCCTCGATCAACACCATTGGCCACGAGATGGGACTGCAGACGGTGGCGGAGTTTGTCGAGAGCGAGGCCATTCTCGAACAGCTGCGCGAGCTGGGCGTGGATTACGCGCAGGGCTTCCATCTGGGGCGCCCGCAACCACTCAGCGAGCTGGACGGCGTGCGCATGATGCCGCGTTAGGTTTTTTTTACCTTGTCAGGGTTATAAATACCTATAATGATATGGGTAATAATAACCGTTAAGAGAAAATAGTTTTTATTTTTCAAAGGCTTATTTGTTGGCATGATGGCTGCTCTGTTTTGGTCTACTAGGCCAAAAGGAGTGCGTCATGCCCTCAGTTACAACCCACTTGCGTTCTGCGTCGGACGAGGTGGTTTTCTATCAGGCCGCTGGCAACGAAGTCGAGCTGTTTGAGCGTGCGGATCACTTTGGTCTGCCGCTCTTGATCAAAGGCCCGACCGGCTGCGGTAAGACCCGTTTTGTCCAGCACATGGCTGAGCGTCTGGGACGCAAGCTCTACACTGTGGCTTGCCATGACGACCTGACCAGCGCGGACCTGGTCGGTCGCCACTTGATCGGTGCCCAAGGCACCTACTGGCAGGATGGCCCCCTGACCCGGGCTGTGCGCGAGGGCGCCATCTGCTACCTCGATGAAATCATTGAGGCGCGTAAAGATATTACCGTCGTGGTGCATCCGCTGGCCGATGACCGGCGTCTGCTGCCGCTTGATGCGACCGGGGAGCTATTGCAGGCCGCTCCCGGCTTCATGTTGGTGGTGTCCTATAACCCTGGCTATCGCAACCTGCTCAAAGGGCTCAAGCCCAGTACGCGTCAGCGTTTCGTGGCGCTGTCCTTCGATTATCCGCACACCGAGCTGGAAACGCACATTGTCTGTCGCGAGTCCGGCCTTGCCCCGCCGCAGGCAGAGCAACTGGTGCGCCTGGCACAGGCGCTGCGCCAGCTCGGCGAGCACGATCTGGAAGAAGCCCCCTCGACCCGCCTGCTGATCCATGCCGCTCGCCTGATACAGGCTGGGCTAGCCCCCTTGGACGCCTGTCGGGTGGGTATATGCGAGGCGCTGACCGATGACGCCGTGGCACTGCAGGCGCTGCACGATATTGCTGCGCTGCACCTGGCAGTCACCCCCTGAAAACAACGCGCCTGCGCCGTTACCGGACGCCGGCCAGCCCACACCACCTGAGGAGATCACGATGTCGAAGCGCTTTACCAAGGGCATGGCCCGCAATATCTACTACGGAGGCGGCATGTTTTTCATGTTGCTGTTTGTTGGTCTCACCTTCGACACCGTGACGGCGGTGCCGGAGCGTGAGAACCGTGACCAGTTAACTCCGGCAGTGGCGCATGGGAAGGCACTGTGGGAGGAAAACAATTGTATCGGCTGCCATTCGCTGTTGGGGGAAGGGGCCTATTTTGCCCCGGAACTGGGAAACGTCTTTGAGCGCCGCGGCATGGAAAACGAAGAGGTATTCAAGCTGTACTTCAACGCCTGGATGAAAGCCATGCCGACCGGCGCCCCCGGACGCCGGCAGATGCCGCAATTCAACCTGTCCGACGAAGAGCTCAACGATCTGGCCCAGTTTCTCATCTGGACCTCCCGCATCGACACCAACGACTGGCCACCGAACAAGGAAGGCTAACGCCGACGTTGTTCTCCACCCACTCAAGGAGTTTGCATATGAAATACGCGTCACAGGCGGTGGCCAAGCCCTACTTTGTCTTTGCCATGCTGCTGTTTCTCGGCCAGATCGCGTTTGGTCTGGTGCTGGGCACCCAATACATCATTGGTGATTTTCTGTTTCCGGAAATTCCCTTCAACGTTGCCCGTATGGTGCACACCAACCTGCTGATTGTCTGGCTGCTGTTCGGATTCATGGGCGCCACCTATTACCTGGTTCCGGAGGAATGCCAGACCGAGCTGTTCAGTCCAAAACTGGCCTGGGTGTTGTTCTGGGTGTTCGCTGTAGCCGGAGTGTTGACGATTCTCGGCTATCTGCTGGTGCCCTACGCTCGGCTAGCCGAGCTGACCGGTAATGAGCTGCTGCCAACCATGGGGCGCGAGTTTCTGGAGCAGCCGACTATCACCAAGATCGGTATCGTGATTGTTTGTCTGGGCTTTATCTTCAACGTGGGTATGACCATCCTGCGTGGCCGCAAAACGGTGATCAACATGGTCTTGATTACCGGTCTGCTCGGTCTGGCGTTGTTCTTCCTGTTTGCGTTCTACAACCCGGTTTCGCTGGTGCTGGACAAGTACTTCTGGTGGTGGGTCGTGCATCTGTGGGTCGAGGGCGTGTGGGAACTGATCCTGGGCTCGATCCTGGCCTTCATCTTCATCAAGACCACAGGCGTAGACCGTGAGGTAGTGGAAAAATGGTTATATCTGATCATCGCCATGGCCCTGATCAGCGGGATTCTCGGCACAGGGCACCACTACTTCTTTATTGGTGCGCCGTCCTACTGGTTGTGGATTGGCTCGATATTCTCGGCCGTAGAGCCTTTGCCTTTCTTCATGATGGTGGTATTTGCCCTGAGTATGTTGCGTCAGCGTCGCCGTGTGCATCCGAACAAGGCTGCTATCACTTGGGCTACCGGTTGCACCATCATGGCGTTTTTGGGGGCTGGTGTATGGGGCTTTCTTCATACTTTGGCGCCGGTCAACTATTACACCCACGGATCGCAGCTGACCGCCGCGCATGGTCATCTGGCGTTCTTTGGCGCTTACGTGATGATTGTGCTGGCAATCATTTCCTATGCTTGGCCGCTGCTGCATGGCAAGGAGTGTAATAGCCCGGTTGCCCAGCGCTTGGAAATCGCGTCTTGCTGGACGATGTGCATCAGCATGTTGATGATTACCTTGCTGTTGACAGCTGCGGGTGTCGTGCAGGTCAAGCTGCAACGTTTGCCGGAGGCCGCTCAAGCGCTGCCCTTCATGGAAACCCAGGCAGCCATCGAGGGGATTTACTGGGGGCGCTTGGCGTTCGGAGTGCTGTTTGGTCTGGGACTGCTGATGTATCTGGCCAGCTTCTGGCTGGCGCGCCGCACGCGCGAGCAGGCGCCCGCCCGCGACGGCCAGGCCTGACGCTATGGAAGAGGCCGTTGGCATCCGCTGGCATCGACTGGTCACGCGTCTGGCCAGCCGGGGCTATCCCGCCGCCCGCGTCACGCTGGAGACCGAAGGGCCGCGTCTGGCGCTGATCTTGCGCGCACTGGGCAGTGATGCCGCTCTGAGCATCAAGGCTAGCAGCGAGCGCAGTCTGAGGGTGCGCCGACCGCTGCTGCAGCGGCTGGCTGGGACTGGGCGGCGGCATGCCTTGGCCTGGCGCGAGCCTGACAGCCTGCATCTGCCAGCGCAACTGCAAGTGTTTGCCGAGGCCCGGCTAAATCGCGAACTGTATTTGTGGCTGACTGTGCTGGCCAGCGAACCGCTGCCAACGGCCGACGACGCCTGGCGCGCGAGTCAGGCTCGGATACTGGCGACTCTGGCCCGCTTTCCTGGGCTCAGGGGGCTGTATCACCGTTTGGCGCAAGCGTTGATCGACGAGCGTGGCGACCCGGCGAGTCTGCCGCGGAATCAACGCGAGCGGGAAGTCTGCATCCAGACGGAATTGCTGCAGCCGGGTAGTCAATCGCAGTTGCCGCCAGCTCCTGGCGAACCATTGCCGGTGCCGCTGTGGTTGTACACCGCGGATGGCAACGTTGACGCCGTGCCGCCTGCTACGCAGGCGCAGGTTGAGTCGCCGCCAGCTGGAGGGCAAATACGGCAAGGCAAGGGGCGCAAGCAGGCGCGTTATGTAGATGATCCTGGTCGTGAAAATGGCCTGATGATCTTCCGTCTGGAAAGCCTGTTCAGCTGGTCTGAATTTGTGCCGGTTGATCGCTGTCAGGATGACCGCGAAGACTTGGACGCCGAATCCACCGCGGCGGATCTGGACTTTCTCAGCCTGGCCCGTAGTCGCAGCACCTCGGCCTCGCGCATCAAACTGGATCTGGACCTGCCGAGTGCCGCGGAGGACGATCTGCCCTTGGGTGAGGGCTGCCGCTACCCCGAGTGGGACTGGCGCAAGCGCCAGCTGCTGCCTGATCACTGCTCTGTGGTACCGCTGTTGCCGCGGGGCGCAGAAGCGGCGCCGTTGCCGCCGCGTTTGGCCAGTCTGGCCAGCAGCTTGCGCCGCCGATTTGAGGGGCTGCGCCCGCAGCGCGCCTGGCTGGGCCGGCAGGCATCGGGCAGCCAGCTCGACCTGCAGGCTTGCCTGGCCTATACCTGCCAGCGCCAGCGCGGAAACGCGGACAGCCAGCCGCTGTTGTGGCGCAGTCAGGTTGGGCGTCAGCGAGATCTTGCTTGTCTAATGCTGGCTGACTTGTCGCTGTCGACCGAGGCCTGGGCCGATGACCGCTATCAGGTGATTGATGTGATCCGTGACAGTCTTCATCTGTTTGGCGAAGCCTTGCACGCAGGGCAGGATAGTTTTGCCATGTACGGCTTCTCCTCGCGTCGGCGTAATCATGTGCGTTTCAGTTTGATCAAGAATTTTGATGAGGCTTGGGGCGATGCTATTCACGGCCGTATCCAGGCGCTCAAACCGGGGTACTACACGCGAATGGGGGCGGCCATCCGGCAGGCTACCGATATTTTGCGGGAGCGCCCGGCTGAGCAGCGGCTGCTGCTGCTGACCGACGGCAAACCGAATGATCTGGACATCTACGAAGGACGCTATGGCATGGAGGATACCCGCCATGCCTTGCGGGAGGCGCGTCAGGCGGGCGTACAGCCCTTCTGCGTCACCATCGACCAGCAGGCCTCCGACTATCTGCCGTACCTGTTTGGGCAGGGTCATTATCGGGTCATTCGGCGCGCCGCCGAGCTGCCCGAACTGCTGCCGCGGCTGTATCTGCTATTGACGGGAGGCGCCGGGAGGTGAGTGCCGCCGAGGGGCTGACTGACTTGCCGGACACAGAGTCCGCGGCGTTACCCGGCGATCTGGCGATGTGGTGTTTCATTCTCGCGGAGCTGCTGGTCTTTGCTCTGCTGCTGATTGCCCTCGCCTATGCGCGCAGTCGCTGGTCGATGGAATTCAGCGCTGGCGTGGCAACCTTGCATCCGCTGGCCGGGGTGAGCAATACCCTGCTGCTGCTGACGGCCAGCTATCTGGTGGCGCGCGGTCTGGAGTGCGGCACACGGCGCGCGCTGGTGCGCGGTTTTGCGCTCGGGCTGCTCTGCGGGCTGGGTTACCTGCTGATCAAGTTTGGCGAGTACGCCGTGCTGATTGGCGAGGGGTACAACCTGCGCACCAACACGTTCTACTTTTTCTATTTCTTCACCACCTTCTTTCATGCCATGCATGCGATGCTCGGCATGGTCATTCTGGCGGTGGTGGCTGTGCGTACCCGTGCTGGTTATTACCCGGATGCGGCGCGCCAGAAAATGGCTGGCGACTCGGCCGGCAGCTACTGGCACATGGTTGATCTGGTCTGGCTGGCGTTGTTCCCACTGCTTTATCTGTTGCCCTGAGGTTGGCCCATGCGACTGTCCCTGCGATTCTTCTGGCTGGCGCTGCTGGCATTGACGCTGTTGGGCGTGGCGCTGTCGCAGCGTCAGCCAGACTGGCTGATGGCTGCGGTCGTGCTGCTGACCTTGCTCAAGGGCCACTGGCTGATTGATCGTTTTATGGGGCTGGCTACCGGCCCGCTCTGGTTGCGAGCGACGGTGTCTGGCTGGCTGTTGCTGGTACTGTCGGCCCTGGCGCTGTTGTGAAGGGGATGCCGCGCTGCCGGGTCAGCGCGGCGACGCAGGTCAAAATTCGCCGCGCAGGGTCAGCGCAACATTGCGTCCGGGGGACTGGATCTCCCAACCGCTGATGCCTTCGGTCAGGTGCTCGTGATAACCCTTGTCGAGCAAGTTACGCAGCGTCAGGCCGAGATCCAGGTTCTGCATGCCAGCGATTGCGCTGAAGCCCCACCCCAGTGACGCATCTACGGTAACAAAGCCAGCAGTGTCGTTCTCGGTGCCATTGGAGAAGCGGGTTGCTACACGGTCCTGATTCTTGACTGCACGTACTTGCGAATGCCAGCTGAAACCGAGCGCCCGTGGCTGGCCGATACCCAGTGTCAGTTCTGGCGGCGGCATGCGATACAGCGGCTCGTCGTCCTGGCGATTGTCGCCCTCAAGCCAGGTGAAGCTACCGTCCAGGGTGACGACGCCAACGGGATGGGCAAACTGGCCTTCGGTGCCCTGGATGATAACCTTGTCAAGGTTCTCGGTACGCTTGATCGGTAGACCCTGAGCGTTCGTTTGTCCGGTTACCCGGCCGGCGATGTAGTCATCGATGCGGCTATAGTACGCGGCGAGTTGGTAGCTGCTGCGGCCGTCATTGCCCTTGAGACCCAGTTCCAGACTGGTTGCCTGTTCGGGTTTGAGTTGCGGGTTGCCCTGGTGGAAATAGCCGTCGCCACGGGTGGCGTCTTCAAAGCGCTCGCGCATGTCTGGTGCGCGATAGGCGCGGCCAAAGCTGAGGTAGGGGTTGAGCAGCGGCTGCAGGTTGTAGATCGCACCGAGGGACCAGGACAGGTTGGAGTCGCTGTTGCTCAGCCCTTTGGTGGTACGTGATGCACCGCTACCCTTGCTGTCGGCGTCACCCTTGACCCGATCCCAGCGGGCGCCGGCCTGGACGTTGAGGCGGCCAAACTGCATGTCATCCTGGATAAACACGCCTGCCGAGTCGATCTGGCCATCACTGAAAGGGTCGTTGCGCTGAATGTTCTGCGACGGGCCGGCGAACTGGTAGCGGGCCGGGTCACCGGTCATGCGCCACTGGTCCACGCCAACGCTGAGCAGGTGCGCTTCACCCAGGGGCAGACGGTAGGTGCTGCGCACGCCCCGGGTGGTGAAGGTGACGTCGTTCCACACCTGGTTGCGATCCAGGCCGCTGCTGTAGGCGCGAATCTCGCGATACACCTCCTGCTGGTAGAGGTCGACGCTGAGGGTGCCGGAGCCAACCTCGCCTTCGTAACCGGCGGCGTACAGGGTGCGCTCGGTGTTTGGCGAGTGGATGGTCAGATTGCCCAGTACCGCTGCAGGTGCGGGTTTTGTCGAGCCGGGGAACCAGACATCCTCATCTTTGTGCTGTTGCAGATTGAGGTGCAGGTGGCCGTACTCGCCCAGCGAGTAGGCATACTTGAACAGCATGGAGCGGCTCTCGTAGCCGGTATTGTCCACCTCGCCGTCGGCGCCCTCGTAGTCGTGTACGCGCTTGGCGGCACCGCCCAGCACCAGCCCATGGCGCTGGTTGCCGGTTTCGAGCAGGGCTGCGCCCTGTAGGCCCTCGTCAACGCTGGACAGGCCCAGGCCAACCCGGCCGTTGAGCTCGCCAGCGTGATCGAAGGTGGGCTCCGGGGTCAGCATGTTGACCACGCCACCCAGAGCACCACTGCCGTGCAGTACGGAGCTGGGCCCCTTGATGACTTCCACCCGCTCCAGCAGGCCGAGGTCAGCCAATGAAGCGATAGCGCCCTGCGGCTGAGCAGAGTTGAGGCGGTTGCCGTCCACTTGCAACACGATGCTTTCCAGGCGCTGGCCGCGCAGCACCGGGTTCTGGCCCCAGGCGCCGTCGCTTTGCACCGCCAGGCCGGGCTGGCCGCGCATCAACGCGCCGACGTTGTCGCCGGGAAGGCGCTGAGTCGGTTCCAGTACCACGGAGGCGCCTGCCGTTTCCAGCTTGCTAGCCTGATAACCCTTGGCGGTGACGGTCACTTCGGGCAGTTCCAGGGCGTCACCGGCGAACACCGGACTGACTGCCAGGGCGAGCAGGCTGAGATGAAACAGGGGCGTAATTCTGGGCATTGGTACGATCCTCATGAACAAGTAACTTATTGTTCGATATTGAGAATCGTTATTATTTGATTTTAGTCAACTTTGCGCGACGGCTCAGCCCGTGTCCATAACCAAGCTGCCACGCCGAGCAGAAACAGCGGCAGGCCGATACGCAGCCAGTGGGGTGCCGGCAGCAGCCAGATCATCGTTGCGCTGAGCAGCATCAATGCGCTGGCGGCCCACTTGGCGCGTCGTGGTACTGCGCGGCGCTGGCGCCAGTCGAGTATCAACGGCCCGTAGTGCGGGTGTTGCAACAGTCGCGCTTCCAGCGCTGGCCAGCCGCGGGCCCCAGCCCAGGCGGCGACCAGCAGAAACGGGGTGGTTGGCAACCCGGGCAAGATGATGCCCACGGCCCCCAGACCGATGCAGGTAGCAGCCAGAACCCGCCATAGCCAAACCATCAGTCGCTGCTGCTGGCAATCAGGTTGCCGCGCAGGGGGCTGGCCTGCTCCTGGGCAAAGGCCTCCAGCAGGCGGCTCAGGCTGGGAATACGAATGTGCCGGGCGCGCGTCTGGATCAGCCCCTGCTCGCGCAGCGTGCCGATCGCGCGGGACAGGGTTTCCGGCTTGATCGACAGGCGTGCAGCTATCAGGCCCTTGGGCAGAGCCAGGTCCAGTTCGGCGCTGTCGCCTTGCTGATCGCGCACCTGGCCGACCAGGTACAGCGCCAGCCGTTGGGTGGCGTTTTGCAGGGTGAGGTTTTCCAGTTCGTCGAGCCGCTGGTGCAAGCGAATGCTCAGATGGCCCAGCAAGTGCAGGCAAGTCTGAGGGTTGGTCTCCAGCAGCTGCAGCATCAGACGGTTGGGCAGGCTTAGCAGCTGCACGTTTTCCAGGCTTTCCACGCAGACTGGATAGACCGAATGGCGCATGAACATCACTGCTTCGGCAAAGGTCTGGCCGGCGTTGATGATCTCGACCACCTTTTCCTTGCCGTCGGCCGAAATGCGGAACAGCTTGACCTTGCCGCGCATGACCAGGAAGAAGCGTTTGGCTTCATCGCCCTGACGCAGGATCAGACTTTGTGCAGGATGCTCGCGCAGGTGCGCCTCGTTGAGCAGCAGTTTCTGGTTTTCCTCGCTGAAGTGGCCCAACAAGGGATGACGCAGGACCTGTTGTCGTTGCTCGGGAGTCAGTTGCATGGCTGCGTTCCAGTGGCCGGTAAGTGTGAGTGCATAGTGGTTCAGCGGCTGTCGCCAGCCTTGATGCCCAGTCGGGCAGCCAGCTTGTGCAGGTTGCTGGCGTCCAGCCCCAATGCGCGGGCGGCTGCGCTCCAATTCTGGTCGCTCTGTTCCAGAGCCAGACGAATCTGCTGGCGTTGCAAGGCCTCGACCGCCTGGCGCAAGGGCTGCACCTGTTGCTGCGGCTCAGCCTCCGCCGGGTCGGCACCGATCGGTGCCGCCATACTGGGAATGTCCAGCAGCGTTGCGTTCAGGCCAATCAGTGCCTGGCGAGAGCCCTCGCGGCCCAGTGCCTTGATGGCCGCGCGACTGATGACATGCTCAAGTTCCCGCACATTGCCGGGCCAGTGGTAGCCCAGCAACGCCTGCTCGGCATCGGCGGTCAGGTGTAAGCCGCGCAGCCCCAGCCGGGTGCGATTCTGTTCAAGAAAGTGGCCGGCCAGCAGCAGCACGTCGTTGCCACGTTCACGAAGAGGGGGGATGGGGACGGGGTAGACTGACAGGCGATGGTACAGGTCGGCGCGAAAATCGCCCTTGGCGACCGAGTCGGCCAGGTTGCGATTGCTGGCGGCGATGATCCGCACATCGACGCGCAGAGGCTGATCGGCCCCCAGACGCTGGATCTCGCCATTTTGCAGCGCGCGCAGCAGCTTGGCCTGCAATGCCAGCGGTAGCTCGCCGATCTCGTCGAGGAACAGGGTTCCGCCGTCGGCAGCGTCGAATCGGCCACCGCGGTCGCCGGTGGCGCCGGAGAAGGCGCCGCGTACATGACCAAAAAGCTCGCTCTCGGCCAGGGTTTCCGGCAGTGCTGCGCAGTTTACCTGCACCAGCGGTTGGCTGGCGCGAGCGGAATGGCGGTGCAGCCAGTGGGCGAACAGCTCCTTGCCCACGCCAGTTTCGCCGCTGAGCAGCACCGGCAGATCGGAATCTGCAACCACTCGGAGCTCATCCAGCAAACGGCTGATCGCTGGGCTGGCGCCAATGATGTTGTGACTCTGCTGGCTGGGCTGTGCTTGCACTTCCTGGCCGCGATGCAGACGCAGGGCGCGATTGTCCTGTTCCAGTCGGGTGATGCGCAGGGTGGTTTCAATCAAGGGCAGCAACTGTTGCAGGCGCTGGCGTGCTCGCTCGTCAAAGGTGCCTGCCTGCAAGGCGTCGAACGTCAATGCGCCCCACAGTTCGCCCTCCATGTAGAGGCTGACGCCCATGCAGTCGTGAACCGGAAGTGGATCATCAGGTGCGCTGTCGAGCAAGCCGTCATAGGGGTCGGGCAGCGGGCTGTCCGGCTCGAACCAGGTCGGTTCGCGGCGAGACAGCAGGGCCGCCAGGCGTGGGTGGCGAGCAATCTCGAAACGTCGACCCAAGGCTTCCTGAACCAGGCCGGTGGCGGCGATTGGGCGCAGGCATTCGCCCTCTCGCTGCAGCAGCACGACAGCGCCACAGGCGAAGGCCTCGCGCAGGACGTGCACCAGGCGCTGCAGACGCACGGCCGCTGGGAGGTCGGCGATCAGGTCCGGCAGTAGCATTTGTACAATCATGGTCAATGTAACCCTGGGGTGGTGTTAATAACCGTACTCGCGTTGGGTTTCTTTGACCATAAAAAATAATTTTATCTATATATCAATAATTTGTGTGATGGCATGACGGTTGCTTTGGAGGAGTGAACAGCACATCAATGCAGGAGTCAGCAATGCACGACGATTACCTTCAGCGCAGTATGGGGGATCTGGCACAAGACATTCCCGGTGCCACCGCACTGTTTCATCAGGCGCGTCTGGACTTTTGCTGTCATGGCCAGCGCAGCCTTTTGGCGGCCTGTGAGCTCAAGGGGCTCGATCCAGCGACTCTGGCTGCAGCCCTGGAGCGTCTGGACGGTGACGGCCGTCCGGGCCGGCGAGACTGGCGACAGGTGACGGCCTCAGAGTTGATTGAACATATCTTGCAGCGTTACCACGCCCGCCACCGGGAGCAGTTGCCGGAGCTGATGCGGCTGGCGCGGCGGGTCGAGCAGGTGCATGGCACACATGAACATTGCCCGCTCGGCTTGGCGGATCTGTTGGGCGAGCTGCTGCAGGAGCTGGAAAGTCATATGCTCAAGGAGGAACAAATCCTGTTTCCGCTGTTGCGGCGGGGGCAAACTGCAATGGCGGGTGGGCCGATTGCGGTCATGCGCTTTGAGCATGAGCAGCACGGTGAAGCGCTGGACGAGATCGCACGTCTGACGCAGGACCTGCAGCTGCCGCCAAACGCATGCAATACCTGGACGGCGCTGTATCGTGGTCTGGAGCAGTTGATGCTGGATCTGAACCAGCATATCCACCTCGAGAACACTATTTTGTTTGCTGGTGCCAACCGGCCGGCTAATCCCGTCTGACAAGGAGTTATACATGTCCCACTCGGTGGCGCTCTTTCGCCTGGGCTTTCGACCGTTCTTTCTCGCCGCTGGCGTGTTTGCCGTGTTGGCAATTCCGCTGTGGGTGGCAGCCTGGTTTGGTGCTCTGGAATGGCAACCGGCCGGTGGCTGGCTGGCCTGGCACCGGCATGAAATGGTGTTTGGTTTTGCCGCGGCGGTGGTCGTGGGGTTTCTGTTGACGGCGGTGCAGAACTGGACCGGTATTGCCGGCCTGTCCGGCTGGCCGCTGGCGGGGCTGGCAGCGCTTTGGCTGGCGGCCCGGATAGGCTGGTTACTGGGGCTTCCGGGCTGGCTGCTGCTGCCGCTGGACTTGGCGTTTCTGCCCGCTGCGGCGCTGGCTCTTGGACGCCGATTGTTCAAGGTCAAACAGCGGCGTAATTACCCGACCGTGCTGGTCTTGCTGCTGCTCAGCCTGTGCAATCTGGTGGCGTTAGCGGGGTTGTTGCAAGGCGATCACAGCCTGCAGCGGCAGGGCGTGCTGGGTGCTATCTGGCTGATCGCCAGCCTGATGACGCTGATTGGTGGGCGAGTGATTCCGTTCTTCACTCGCAATGGCTTGGGGCTGACCTCTGCGCCAGAGCCGCTGGCCTGGCTGGACAACGCCCTGCTGGTGGGCAGCATTGCAGCAGCGCTGCTGGTGCTCTCTGGCGCGGGCCTGAGGCCGCATCCGTTTCAGGCGCTGCTGTTTGCCGCCCTGGCTGCTGGTCATTTGCTGCGCCTGGCGCGCTGGTATAAACCGGCCATCTGGCGGGTGCCGCTGCTGTGGTCATTGCAGCTGTCGTATCTGTGGATGGCGCTGGCTTGTCTGATGATGGCGGGCTGGCATGCTGGCTGGGGGGTGGGGTTTAGCCAGGCGGTGCACCTTCTGGTCATTGGAGGTGTGGCGGGCATGATTTTGGCGATGATCGCCCGGGTGACCCTGGGTCACACCGGCCGTGCCCTGCAGCCTCCGGCGCTGATCAGTGTGGCGTTTGCTGCGCTGAACCTGGCGGTACCGGCCCGTGTCTGGTTGAGCATCTGGTCACCACAGGTAGGTTATTGGCTGGCCGCAGCACTCTGGGCGCTTGCGTTTTTGCTGTTTGTCGGCTGTTACGGACCGATGCTTCTTAGCCCGCGAGTTGACGGAAAACCGGGCTGAGTGTCGCTGCTCAGGGCAGCCAGATACGGAATTCGCCACCACCGAGCGCGCCCTGATTGCTCAGGGCAATGCGTCCGGTAACGCCGTTGCGGCGATGCAGGTGCGCGATGCGCTGACCAAAATACAGCCCCAGGCCGGTACTGCCGGTGCTCATATTGATGCCCAGGGCGTAGTCCGACTGTCCGTCGAGCATGGCTTGTGGATAGCCGTCGCCGTCGTCGCTGATGCTGATCAGTAACTGATCGTGATCCATGCGCGCAGCCAGATGGATGGCTGAGCGGGTGTAACGGATGGCGTTGTTGATGACGTTGCCGACCACGGAGCCGACCAGCTCACCATCGAAAAAGCCCATCAGCCCGTCCTCGGCGACCTCGAAGCTGCCCTGAATAGCGCGAGCGCGCAGGATGTCGTCGTGGCGCGCCAGCTGCGCCTGCAGGAAGTCGTCCAGCTCCAGATAGCTGGGGCGCAGCGGCAGCTGGTTGACCTCCAGCTTGTACAGCCCGAGCATCTGTACCAGCATGCCGTTCAGGCGCATGGATTCGTATTCGATGACGCCGCGTTCATCGGCATTGCCGGCGGACGGTGGCAGACGCTCAAGCAGCTGCCCGTAGGACTGCATCAGCAGGCCAAGGGAGTTTTTCATGTCATGCACGGTGGAGGCGATGACGGTAGAAAAGTCCAGCTGCTCGTCGTCCCGGTGCTCGCTCACAGCGAATCGACCCGTTCCAGCAATTTGCGGTAGCGCTCGTGGCGCGGGTCGCTGGCGGGCAGGCTGCGGACCTGCGCGAGGCAGGCCCGACACTCGGTCAGCAGCGCCTCATCGGGTGTGGCGAGCAGCAGGCGTAGCAGCGATTGGGCGGTGTTGAGCGCGTAACTGATGTTGCGTGGCTGCAGTGACAGCGCTTCGCGGAATGCCTCCAGCGCGGCCGGATACTGTTGCTGTTGGTAGCAGCGCATGCCTTCGCGGTTGCGCGCTGCGGCTTCCTCGCCACCATGCAGGATACCGGGGTTGCTGGTTTGCGCCGCAATGCCGGCCATCACCGCCGGGTCATCGCCGTACATTTCGGCGCAGGTGCCGAGCAACTGGTCAGACTGCTCAGCACAGCCCAGCTCGCGCAGTTGTTCGGCAACGGCGAGGGCGGTGTCTGCACTGAAGAAGGTCTCCAGGTTGGCCAGCTTGTCGGTGGCGCTGCGCAGCATCTGGTCTGCTTCGGCGCTCTTGCCGCTGCGGCGCAGGACGTCGGCCTGCAGCAGGTCGGCACGGGCGCCCAGGCCTTGATCGTCCTTCCAGCCTCGCGTCAGGTCTTCCAGGGTCTGGCGAATCTCCAGCTGAACGCGGGGGTTGGGCGCGGTATCGCCACTTTGTACCTTGAGGCTGTCGGCCAGGCTGAGATGGTGTTCGGGGTTGCGAAAGGCGGAGTGGCGGCCCAGGGTCACGGCCTGACGGTAGGCGCGCACGGCGCGCTCCGGGTCTTCGTTGCTGCGCGCCACGCGCCCGAGCTCGGCCTGGCGTTGCGGGTTGTTGGGCGAGATTTTTACCGCCTGTTCCAAAAATACCTGCGCCTTGAGGGTTTCGCCGCGGGCCAGCTTGACCCGAGCCAGCCCGTCAAAGGCCGCCGGCAGCATTGGGAACTGCTCGATGCCCTGCTCGTAGAGTGCTTCGGCCTGATCCAGCTGGCCGCGTTGCAGCAGGTGGTCGGCGAGTTTCATCAATGCCCAGGGCAGAGGCCGCTGGGCAAGGATGCCCTGCAGTAACTGCTCCAGCGCCTCGTGCTGCTGGAGGGCCGCCAGCGCGTTGGCCTTGTAGCGCTGGCACAGCGGTGCCAGGCGAGGATCGCGTTGCAGCAGGGCATCGCAAGCGCTGGCGACGGCGCGGTGATCGTCGCGCGCCAGCGCGTCGAGAATCGGTGCCAGCAGGCGTTTGCGCTCGACCAGCTTGTCCAGCCGCTGCTGCAGGCTGGCGCGGTTGAAGGGTTTGGTCAGATAGGCGTCGGGCTCGAACTCCAGTGCGGCCATGACCATGGCCTGGCTGCTCTCGGCAGTGACCATGATGAAGATGCAGTGGGGGCTGATCAGCTTTTCGTGGTGCAGCTCTTCGAGCACCTGCTGCCCGTTCTTGCCCTGACCGAGGTTGTAGTCGTGCAGGATGACGTCATATCGGGTTTTGCGGCAGAGGCTGAGAGCTTCCTCGCCGTTGGCGGCAATATCGATGTGCTGGGCGGCCATTTGCCCGAGCATGCCCTTGACCGATGAGCGGAAGTCGCTGAAGTCATCCACTACCAGAAAGCGCATGTTGCTGTAGACGATCATGATTGTTCTGTTTTCCGCTGGACCTGTGTGCATTCTAGACGGTTTGGAACGCCTGCCCGTTCCCGCGGCCAAGACGATGGCGCGAGTAGACACAGTATACAGTGAAATCAAAAGGCCATTATTGATGCGATCGGCAGAACGGCAAGCGGGTTGGTCTGCCCGCCCGGCAGCCGGGCGAGCGCAGTGGCATCAGCCCCTTAGCGACGACGCGCGATGGCGTCGGACTCTATCACATGCTGTCCGACCGGAGCGATAAGCGCGGCCTGCAGCATGGCGGCGGCGACATCGGTGGCTTTGACCGCGCGCAGGCGCTTGGGAATCAGCGGCTTGAAGGTGCGCGATACCAGCAGCCCGACCAGCTCACCCGGCCGGTCTTCGGGGCGGGCGCCATCGAGCAGCGACGGGCGCAGCAGGCTGAGCGAGCGAAAGTCCATGGCGGCCAGATCCTGCTCTACCTCACCTTTGACGCGCAGATAGAACGAGCCCGAGCGTGGGCTGGCGCCCAGCGAGGAGTTGAGTACGAAGGTGCGGGTGCCGGCGTGCCGGGCCAGCCGGGCGCAGGTGCTGACATAGCCCCGGTCCACTGCGCGGAAGGCCTCGCGCGAGCCGGCGTGTTTGCGGGTGGTGCCCAGGGCGCAGAGCGCTGCATCGCAACGCCACCAGTCGGCGTCCTCGGGCAGGTTGTCGAAGTCGACTTGCGGGTTGTCCAGGTGGGCGTAGTGATTCACCGCTGTGGGCAGTGGGCGCCGCGTGGGGGCGACCACCCGGCTGACCTGCGGATCAGCCAGCGCCTGGCGCAGAATTTCCATGCCTACCAGCCCGCTGCCGCCGAGCACCAGCAGGGTCTTGCCTGTGTTGTTGTTGTGCATGTTGTCACTCCGATCCGTGGGGGTTGCGGGGCTGGGCATGTGCCTTTGTGCCGCGGCGTATACTCAGTTAAGCGCTCTGGGACGCCGTTGGCGAGTCGCTGAAAAATATCGCAACAGCTTGCCGTGGAGTGATCGCCTGCAAATCGTGGTCCAAGCAGACAACGCGCAGACGTCGAGGTGTCTGCGTTCTGTCTGCATAAGGAGTCTTGAATGAACACCCAAGGGTTGCTCGATCAGTTGTTGAAGTCCGCCAGTGGTGCACTGTCTGGTGGCAGCAGCACCAATAAGAGCCAAAGCACTGGCGGAGGGAGCCAGCTGGGCAGTCTGTTGTCCGGCGCGGGTGGCGGTGCGCTGGCGGCCGGTGCCGTGGGTCTGCTGCTGGGCAACAAGAAGGCGCGCAAGATGGGCGGCAAGGCGGTGAAGTACAGCGGTATGGCCGCGCTTGGAGTGGTCGCCTTCAAGGCCTGGCAGCAATGGCAGAAGAACAGCGCCAGCGCGCCGCAGGGAGAGCCTCAGACGGTAGACCGCCTGCCCGCACCGCAACAGCAACAGCACAGTCACGCCATCCTGCGCGCGTTGATCGGCGCAGCCAAGGCCGACGGGCATATCGATGACCGCGAGCGGGAGCTGATCGATGCCGAGGTGGCGAAGCTGACCAACGATCCGCAGACCCTGCAGTGGTTTGATGCCGAGCTACGCAAACCGCTGGACCCGGCCGAGGTCGCCAGCGCGGCGCAAACGCCGGAGATGGCGGCGGAGATGTATCTGGCCAGCCTGCTGGTGGTGGATGAGCAGAGCTTTATGGAGAAGGCCTATCTGCAGGAGCTGTCCAGCCAGCTGAAGCTCGATCCGCAGTTGCTGACTGAGCTGGATAATCAGGCTCGGCAGGCCTGAAGCACGGCTGCCGGAGCCTCGTGCGACGGTCAATGGCTGTGACCGACATGCGAGTCCTCCACCGGTGGCTGCACGCTGCCGCTGGTGCCCAGTTGCTGGATGATGCCGCAGGCGTCCATCGGGTGCGGCGCCTGGCACTGGCGGCGTAGTTCGACCAGCTGCTGTTGCAGGTGGGTCAGGGCGGCGATGCGCTGGCCAACGTGCTCGATATGTTCATCGATCAACCCGTTCACGCTGCCGCAGGTTGCCTCGGGTTGCTCGCGCAGGCTGAGCAACTGGCGGATTTCCTCCAGGGTCATGTCCAGTAGCCGACAGTTGCGGATAAACACCAGGCGGTCCAGGTGGGCTTCACTGTACTGGCGATAGTTGCCGGCGCTGCGTCTGGGCGCCGGCAACAGGCCCTCGCGTTCGTAGTAACGAATCGTCTCCACTGCACAGTCGGTGCGTGCTGCCAGCTCTCCGATTTTCATCTGTGTTCTCCCGTTGCTTGACTCTATAGTGGCTACAGGGTTTTTACTTGGCAACAGACCTTAGGGAAGCACTGATCAATTCCACACGCACTCTGCGAGTGCTCAAGCGTGTAGATGCAAGGCGCGATGTGTAGCCAATAGTGGTTCCATTGGCAAGCAGCGCAACGCAGTCAGATGCTTGCTTGAGGGCTCGCCCTGCGGGGCGCTCAGGCCGGGCCGCACTCTGCGTTGTGATTTCTCGACAGGTCCCGACATGCCTTCGAAACCACGCCTTGATTGCAGCCCAGCCGGATGCGGCCCAGCCTGAACGCCAGAGGGCATGTGGAATTAATCAGTGTTTCCCTTGAGAGAACAGCCATGCCTGCCGATCGATCCTGCCACGCCGAACACAGCTGCTGCGCCGCTGCCAGCGCAGCGCCAACCGCCGACCTGCAGCCCCATGAGGGCAGTATGCTCAGTCGTATTCGTATCCTGCAGATGGACTGTCCGACCGAGGAGCGCCTGCTGCGCGCTCGACTGGAGCGGCGCCCGGAGGTGCTGGAGCTGCACTTCAACCTGCTGCAGCGGGTCATGACTGTACGCCATTCGCCGCAAGGCTTGGACGCTGTGCTGGCGGCCATCGACAGCCTGGGCTTTACCCCGCAGCTGCTCGGTGATGAGCCGGCGCCTGCCGCGCCCATGCGGCCCTGGTGGCCGCTGGCCGTAGCCGGCGTGCTGGCACTGGGCGCGGAGGTCAGCCACTGGCTGGACCAGCCCGGCTGGATCAGCGCCTTGCTGGCGTTGGTAGCCATTGCGCTGGGTGGGTTGGACACCTACCGCAAGGGCTGGGTGGCGGTGCGCCAGCGGACCTTGAATATCAACGCTCTGATGAGCATCGCGGTGACGGGGGCGGTGCTGATTGGTCAGTGGCCCGAGGCGGCCATGGTGATGGTGTTGTTCAGTCTGGCCGAACTGATTGAGGCGCGTTCTTTGGCGCGCGCCCGCGATGCCATCGGGGGCCTGCTGACGCTGGCGCCGGAGCAGGCTAGCGTGCGCCAGGCTGACGGCAGCTGGGTATTGCAGCCGGTCGGCGAGGTGCTGCTTGGCGCCGAGGTGCGGGTGGGCCCCGGCGAGCGCATCGCGCTGGATGGCGAGGTGCTGGAGGGGCGCTCCAGCGTTGACCAGGCGCCGATCACCGGGGAGAGCATGCCGGTCGACAAGCAGCCGGGCGCGACGCTCTACGCCGGTACTATCAACCAGTACGGCAGTCTGGTTTACCGCACCACGGCGCTGGCCGGCGGCACCACCCTGGCACGCATTATCCAGGCGGTGGAGCAGGCCCAGGCGCAGCGCGCGCCGACCCAGCGACTGGTCGATCGCTTTGCGGCGCGCTACACCCCGGCCGTCTGTCTGCTTGCCCTGCTGGTGGCAGTGCTGCCGCCGCTGCTGCTCGATGGCCAGTGGCTGGACTGGGTCTACCGCGCGCTGGTGCTGCTGGTGGTGGCCTGCCCCTGCGCGTTGGTTATCTCGACCCCGGTGACCATCGTCAGTGCGCTGGCGGCCGGTGCCCGGCGCGGCATGCTGATCAAGGGCGGGGCTTATCTGGAGCTGGGCGGCAAGCTGGATCTGGTCGCCCTCGACAAGACCGGCACCCTAACTGAAGGGCGTCCGCAGCAGACCGACTTTGAGCTGCTGGCCGGGGACTCGCCCGAGCAGGTCCAGCAGCTGGCTACCAGTCTGGCGGCGCGTTCTGACCACCCGGTCTCGCGCGCGCTGGCCAACGCCTGTGAGCTGCCCCGGCAGGAGGTGACGGACTTTGCCGCGCAGCCCGGTCAGGGCGTCAGCGGGGTGATTGGCGGCCAGCACTATTACCTGGGCAACAGCCGTTTGCTGAAGCAACTGGCCCTGCGTGACGATGCGCTGGGCTGGCGGGTGCAGCTGTTGCAGCGTGAAGGCAAGTCGGTGGTGCTGCTGTGTACCGACGAGCAGGTGCTGGCGCTGTTTGCCGTGGCCGATACGCTCAAGGCCGGTAGCCGCGATGCGGTGCGCGAGCTGCATGCGCTGGGCGTCGAAACCCTGATGCTCAGTGGCGACAATGCGCCAACGGTGCAGGCCATGGCGACCCAGGTGGGTATTGAACAGGCGCGGGGCAACCTGCTGCCCGAGGACAAGCTGGCGGCGGTGCGCGCCGAACGTGAGCGCGGCCGCTGTGTGGCCATGGTCGGCGACGGTATCAACGATACGCCGGCTCTGGCGGCGGCCGACATGGGCTTTGCCATGGCAGCAGCCGGGACCGATACGGCGATCGAGACCGCCGATGTGGCGTTGATGGATGATGATCTTCGCAAGCTGCCGGCGTTCATACGGCTGTCGCGGCAGACCGTGCGTGTGCTTCATCAGAACATCTGGCTGGCGCTGGGCTGCAAGGCGGTGTTTCTGGCGCTGACGGTGGCCGGCACCGCGACACTGTGGATGGCGGTGTTTGCGGACTTGGGCGTCAGCCTGCTGGTGGTGGCAAACGGTTTGCGGATGCTGCGCACCGCCCAGGGGTGACGCGAAAGCGACACACAATTTTCACTGGACGAAGGGCGTTTTATGCAACAGACTGTTGTGACTGAATGCTGCCACGCGTCCATGAGCATCTGGAACGGGGCAGTGCTTCGCTAATAAAAACAACATCTGCGTGCCACACCGATGGTATGCAAGGAGCACATCATGACCCGCCGCTACTCCGTGTGGCTGTTGCCCGGCGCCCTTGCCGTTGTTCTCTGTGCCGCCAGTCTGCTGGCATCGGCCCAATCCGAGCTGGCCGTGCAAACCATTGCCGGTATTCCGGTCGCCCCCTTTGCCGATATCTTCAATCGTTTCTGACCCGGTGCCCGCGGCCAGCAGGACGCTGCGACCTTTGGTCGCGTAACCGCGCCAGGTTTCAGTGCTGCTAAACTGCGTGCCATGACGCTGAGTCCTACCCGCCGCTCCTTCACTGCCTGGCTGCTCTATGCCAGCCTGTTGCTCAATGTGCCGACCTGTGGTCTGGCGCACGGGCAGCTGTTGGGGCTGGATCTGAGTGGCGCAGGCATCGTGTTCTGCTCCATGAGCAGCGGCATGATCAGCCTCGGCGACGACGACGCCTCCGGCGCCGGCATGCTGGCGGTCAAGTGTCCGGTGTGCGCCGTGGTGCTGGGCATGGGGCTGTTGTTTGCGCTGGCCTGGCTCGGCCTGCTGCGCCGCCCGCAACGCCTGCGCCCACCGGCGCGCAGCTATCCTCCCCATCCCCGTTATCTCTGGCCGTCTGCCAACCCCCGCGCCTCGCCGGCGTTCTGACCTGTACCGCGTTTTCCATTCGCAGCGCTGCCTGACCGCCAAGGTCGGTTGCGCGCGCGAGCCTGTGTACCTGTCAGGAATGACCTTGCATGAAATCGACTTACCCGCTGTACGTTGGCGCACTGCTGTGTGCGCCTTTTACCCTGGCTGCCGCCGAGCAGGCCACGGAACTGCCGACCCTGCTGATTACCGGTCAGCAAGACCATAACAATGCGCTGCAACTGGATACCCCTGCCGAGTCAGGCTCGCGCCTGGGGCTGACGGTGCGGGAAACGCCCGCCTCGGTCAGCGTGGTGGGCCGCGAGCAAATCGAACAGCGTGATGCGCTGGATACCCAGGATATTCTCTCCGGGGTGCCGGGTGTCACCGCTGCATCGCCGCCCGGCCAGGCCGGTTTTGTGTCCTGGCGCGGCTTTACCGGCGCGCAGGTGACGCAGATGTTCAACGGCATCACCGTGCAGTACGACAGCATTGCCGCCCGCCCGGTCGACAGCTGGATCTTTGACCGCGTTGAGGCCATTGGCGGCGCTTCCAGCTTTCTTAATGGTGCCGGCGGGGTTGGCGGCTCGATCAACTACATCACCAAACTGGCCGACCCGAGCGAGTCGTTTCGCGAGGCGCGCATCCGCTATGGCAGCTTTGACAGCCGTGAGCTGGCGCTGGGCGTCAACCAGCTGCTGACCGAGGGGCCGGTACGCAATACCCTGCGGCTGGATATCAGCCAGACCGACAGCAACGGTTGGGCTGACCGCGAAGAGCGCAGCGCCTTTACCGGCGCGCTGTCGCTGCGCACCGATTTCAACGAACGGCTGTCGCATACCCTGGCGCTGGAGTATCAGAACGAGCAGGTGGACAGCCCCTACTGGGGCACTCCGGCGCTGCAGCCACTGGGTGGCGAGATGAAGATCGATGACAGCCGCCGCTTCGAGAACTACAACGTCGAGGACGGGCGTTACGAGCAGCGGGTGCGCTGGCTGCGCTCGATCACCGAGTATCAGCTCAGCGACCAGACCCGCCTGCGCAATACCTACTATCACTACAACACCCAGCGCGATTACCGCAATCTGGAGCGCTACACCTATACCGCCGACAACAGCCAGATCAGCCGCTCGGCTGCGCTGCTGCAGCGCCACGATCAGGAGCTGAACGGCAACCGCGTCGACCTGCTGCATGAAGGCATGCTCTGGTCACGGCGCAGCGACTGGTCGCTGGGGCTGGACTACAGCCACAACGTGCAGACCCGCTACCCGCGCTCGATCTCGGCGGTGTTTGATGTGGTGGACCCGGATCACTTCAATCCGGGCCGGTTCTACGATATTCCCGGCATGACCCCCGGCCACGACCCGCAGCGCACCAACGAGGTCGACACCTGGGCACTGTATCTGGAAAACCGCACCGAGCTGACCGACCGGCTGGCGCTGATCAGCGCCCTGCGTCACGACTGGATCGACCTGGAGGTCACCAACCATCAGACGCCGTCGGCGACCAATCCGGCGTTCTTCAGCCAGACCTACGAGCCGACCACCGGCCGTCTGGGCCTGGTTTACCAACTCACGCCGGCAGCCAACGTCTACGTGCAGTACAGCACGGCGGCGGATCCGCCGTCCGGCATCCTCACCACCGCCAGTTTCAATCAGGTGCAAGACTTTGACTTGACCACCGGCGAGCAGTGGGAAATCGGCAGCAAGCTGGATTTCCTCGACGGACGCGGCTCGGCCACCCTGTCGCTGTACCAGCTGGAGCGTGAAGACCTTTCCACCGCGGACCCGAACAACCCGGGTCAGACCCTGCCGGTTGGCAAGCAGTCAGCCCGTGGCATCGAGCTGGCAGCGGCGCTGCAGGTGACCGACAGCGTGCGCGCCGAGGGCAACATGGCCTGGGTCGATGCCGAGTACGACGAGTTTAATGCCAACGTCGGCGGCAGCGCGGTGTCCTACGCGGGCAACCGGCCGAGCAATGTGCCCAAGCGGGTCGCCAACCTCTGGCTGACCTGGGCGCCGCTTAGCGACTGGCAGCTGGGCCTGGATACCCGCTATGTGTCCTCGGTCTATGCCGATTCGGCCAACACCCTGTGGGTGCCGTCCTACACCCTGTTTGGGGCGCATGTGCGTTACCAGCTCAGCGCCGAGACCGAGCTGACCCTGCGTGGGCGCAACCTGACTGACGAGATATACGCCCGGCAGGCCGGGAGCAGCATGCTGTATCTCGGCGCACCGCGTAGCGTCGAGCTGAGCCTGCAGACGCGTTTCTGATGCAGTCGTGCCGCCGGCCTTGCTGGCCGGCGGTCAGGAGATATCGATGAAACGCCATCTTTATTTATGGCACCGCTGGTTGGGTATTGGCCTGTGCCTGTTTATGGCCATGTGGTTTTTTTCGGGCATGGTGATGCTCTATGTCGGCTATCCCAAGCTGACCCCGCGTGAGCATCTGGCGCACCTGCCGGCGCTGCCGCTTGAGGGCTGCTGCGCTGTACCGATGAGGGCTGGCGCCGACTGGGCCGAAGGGCTGACCCTGAGCAGCATCGGCGGCGAGCCGGTGTATCTGCTGCCACGCCCAGGTCAGGCTGCGCAGGTGCTCGACGCGCGAACAGGAACGCCTGTCGGGCCGGTGGATGCGGCGCGGGCGATGGCAGCCGCAGCCCAGTTCGCGCCGGGGGCAGCGGCCGAGCTGCAAGCGCTGATCGACGAGGACGCCTGGACGCACTCGCGCGGGCTGGATGCCCACCGACCGCTCTACCGTATCGCCCTGCACGACGCAGAGCATCGACTGATCTATGTCTCCAGCCAGACCGGTGCGGTCGTGCGTGATGCTACTGGCACCGAGCGGGTATGGAACTGGGTCGGTACCTGGATTCACTGGTTGTATCCGCTGCGCGGCAATGCGCTGCAGCCGATCTGGACGGACACCGTAATCTGGCTGTCGCTGATCGCTACCCTGATGGCCGTGTTGGGCATGGTGCTGGGCGTGCTGCGTTGGCGGCGCAGGCCCTATCGCAGTGGCAGCCACTCGCCCTACAGCGGCTGGGCGCGCTGGCACCATGTGACCGGTCTGGTGGCCGGGGTATTGCTGGTGAGCTGGATTTTCAGCGGGCTGATGTCGATGAACCCCTGGGGCATCTTCAGTCATCGCCCATCGCTGAATCTAGCGGCTTTCAGTGGCGCACCGGCAGCACCGCAGACCGACACCGCGTCGCTATTGCGCCGGTTCCAGGCCGACGGCTGGCGCCCGGTCGAGCTGCAATGGCGCCCGGTCGCTGGCCGCTATTGGGTTACCGCGCGCAGCGCCGACGGTGAGCAGCGGGTACTCGATGGGCGCAGCGGCCAGCCGGTGGCGCAGCTGCCCGTTGAGCTGTTGCACGGAGCCATTGCCGCCATGGCGCCGCACCGCCAGGTGCAGTTTGAGTGGCTCACCGATTACGACTTCTACTATTACCCGCGTACCGAGCACAGCATGCTGGGGCATCTGCCCAAACCGCTGCCAATGCTGCGGGCGCGCTTCGATGATGGTAGCTGGGTAGAGGTCGACCCGGCCACCGGAGCGTTATTGGGGCAGAGCACGCCGGCGCGGCGGGTGTCGCGGGTGCTGTTTGCTCTGCTGCATAGCTGGGACTGGCTGCCGCTGCTGGAGCGCAGGCCTTTGTGGGATATCTGGATGGTCGGTTTCAGCCTGGGCGGGCTGCTGATCAGTGTCAGTGGCGTGGTGATCGGCTGGCGGCGGTTACGCCTGCGTCGGCGCCGCCGGGTCCGCCAGGGGCTGCAGGGGAGACGCGTGATCGAAGGGCAACAGTGACAACAACGCGCCCTGCCTGGCAGGGCGCGGCGGGCCTAGCGCTCTATCACCTGTTTGACACTGGTAGCGGGGATCGCCTGCTCACGCCCTTCGGTGTCCTCAAAGATGTACATGTCGGAGTCCGGGTCCAACTTTGGTCTGCCGTCTGTGGCGATCAGTTGGCCGTCGTTGGTGCTGATGAGGTATTCGCTTGAGCAACCGGCTAAAGCGGTTGCGCAGAGCAAGGCGATAAGCAGCTGTTTCATAGATAACGCTCCTTGTACTCAGAGCGCGCATCACACCCGTGATGCGCTGCTTGATTCACCTTAGACGTGCCCCGCGGAGCCTGCCACGCCTACTGGTTCACAGCACTGGGATCTACCGACGCGCCCGCGCCTCGTTCTGCGCGCTGCTTGGCGAGTCGGGTGCCTTCGGCGGCGGTAAAGGCGAAGGTGCGCTCCGGGTCGCTGGCGCGCAACTGCAGGGCCAGCAGTTCCTGCCCCTCGGCCACCACGATGTCGTGCTGGCGCTGTGCCAGACCGTCGAGAATGGTTTTAGCTGCATCGTTCGGGTCAATGCCGTTATCGATGTTGGCGTCGGAGCGACCGCGTGCGGCGCCGCTACCTTCCAACGCATTGCTGGCGATGGCGGTGCGCACCGAGCCCGGCAGAATCACGCTCACGCCAATCCCGTAGGCCTCTTCCACCTCGGCGCGCAGGGCTTCGAAGTAGCCGACAACGGCGTGCTTGGCGCCGCAGTAGCCGGTGCGCATCGGTGCCCCTAGCTTGCCGGCAACCGAGCTGACCACGGCCAACTGACCGCTGCCTTGTTCGACCAGGCGCGGCAGTAACAGTTGGGTCAATGCGACAGGGGCCAGATAGTCGATGTCGATCAACTTGCGATAGACGTCAAAGCTAGTGTCCAGCGCCAGGCTGCGTTGGCTGACACCGGCGTTGTTGATCAGCAGGTCAATGCGTCCCTGCCACGCCCAGGCCTGCTCAACCAGCGCTGGCAGACGGTCGTAGTCGGTGGTTTCGAAGGGCAGTACCAGGGTGCGTTCAGGTGCCAGCGCAGCCAGTTGCTGCAGCGCCTCGACCCGGCGGCCGGAGAGAATGACGGCGGCACCGTCTGCCAGTAGCGCCCGGGACAGGGCCTCACCGATACCCGACGAGGCGCCGGTACGCGCGAAGCAAAGCTCATGGTTGTTGTTCTCCGTTGTTGAGCGGGCAGCAGTGGCCCTGGGAGGCCCACCTTATGCTCTGCCTTGCTACGGAGACTGTCATGCGCATGACAGTTGGCCGAGGCGCAGGGCTGGCTGCGCCTCGGGACAGGCTCAGTTGGTGTTCAGCGCGGTTTGCAGAGTGCTGACATCCAGCTGGTTGGCGCTGGCGTAGGACATGAACGATTGCGAAGTACCAGACCAGGCCGACAGCAGCGCCGGCAGGTTGCGGGCGATGGTGGTGGCGTCGCCCAGGCTGCTGGTCAGCTGTGCAGCGGCCATCGGGTTGGACAGCAGCGAGCCGGCGGCGCCCTGCGCGTTGTTGATCCACTGGCTGAAGGCGCCGCTCAGTTTGGCGCCTTCTTGGATACCGGCGGTGTAGTACGGGATTGCCTCGATCAGGGCGGCGCGGTTCTCGCCGCTCATGGCTACGGCCTGGCTCAGGGCATTCTGAATCAGCTGCTGGTTGGTGCTGGTCAGCTGGGTATCGCGCAGAATGACGTCGGAGTCGGTTACACCGCCGACGGCGTACTGCTGGGCCGCGTTCATGGTTTGGGTTGCCGCATCGGCATTGCCAGTGGCCTGCAGGGTCTTGGCCTGGGCAATCAGCATGTTGTTCATGCTGGCGTTGAAACGCAGCATCAGGTCGCTGTGTTGTTGCTCCAGTGCGCTGTTGTCGCTGGCATTGCCGTTACCCTGGGTGGCGGTATTCAGCGCCGCGCCGGCGACCGATTTGATCGCGTCCAGCCCAAAGGCCTGGGCCTGGCCGGAGGCCAGCAGGCCGGCTGCAACAAGGCCAATCAGGCCGGTGTGGAAGCGTTTAGTGTTCATATCCGTTGCTCCTGGAAAAGTGCATCATGCTAGGTGTGATTGCCCGCCCCGTTGGCTAGTCTGTATTGCTGAAACAACCGATGTAGAGCTGCGCAGTCTTGTCTGTTCTGACGGGCTTGGCGAATGTACAGCAAATGCAGGCGAGGGCGTACCCCGCGTTCTGGGGGTGTGAAGGGCGTCAATCAAAAACATGCTCGAGGATGCGAACCCGCTTGATGAAAGTGTTCTGTGTTGTTTGTCTGATACTACTGCTTGTCGCTGGTAGCTTTTTGCTTGGTCTCCAACAGCAGTGGTGGACAGTGCCGCGCCAGTGGAACCCCTTTGCGCCGCTGCACCTGGCAGACCCGGTCACCCCGCTGACGCGCTGGAAGTTGCAGCGCCTGGGCGATGACCCCGAGGCTTGCCTGACTGTCCTGCAAACCGCGCCGGCCGGCACGCTGACCTATCAGCCACTGGCCGACTACACGCCGGTCGCCAATTGTCCATTGAGCAATGTTGTGCGTCTGCGCGGCACCACGCTGCAGCTCAGCAGCAGCTTTGTCGCCCGTTGTCCGCTGGTCGCCGCCTGGGCGCTGTACGAACAGCATCGTCTGCAGCCATTGGCACAAACGCACTTTGGCCAGCCGGTCGCGCGGCTGACCCACTACGGCAGCTTCGCCTGTCGCAACATCTACCACCGTGAGAATGCCCGGCGCAGTGATCACGCCACGGCCTCGGCGCTGGATGTCGCGTCCCTGTCGCTGGCGGACGGCACGGACATTTCGGTACTGCGGGACTGGGATGACGGGGGCGAGAAAGGTGCTTTTCTGCGAGCCGCCTTTGCGGATGCCTGCTCGTTTTTTGGCACCAGCCTCGAGCCGGATTACAACGCCGCGCACGCCAACCACTTCCACTTTGGCCTGCGCGGCTTTGGCATTTGCCGTTAACGCACCGTTGCGGTGACGCGTTGACCGCTGTAGCTCAGATCTACCGCGACGTCAGACTCGACGCTGCTGAAGGTGCCGCTCAACCGGTTGGCTGACAGCAGCACAAACTGGCTGCCACTGGCCGGTGCCAGCTCGGAGAAGTCCAGCTTCAGGGTAGCGCCGTCGATATAGGCAATCTCGCCAACGGTAACCTGGGTGCCATCGTCTGCCATGCGCAGCTCCAGGGTGCCGGCGTCTAGCGTGAGGTTGCCAGCAAGCGCTAGTGCGCCCTCAACATCGACAGCGACGCGGCCATCCTCAAGATAGAGGTCACCGTCGCCGAAGGCACTGGTCGATTCGGCGCGCAAGGTGCCGGCGCTTACCAGGGTGCCGCCGGTGTAGCTGTTGTCGCCGCTCAAAACCAGCTCGCCGCTACCTGACTTGCTCAGGCGTCCGCTGCCGCTGATATCGTTTCTCCACCAGTCACGGGCGTGGAAGCCACCCTGGCTGGCATCCATATCGACCGCCACGTCGGCGAGAAAGGCGCCGTAACCGTCAGCGGCAGTCACCAGGTCAATACGTCCCCAGCCGTTGGTGGCATCCAGCAGCGGATAGCCGGAGTCGATGGACGTGGTGTAGAGCACGGCGCGGCGTTGTTCGTCGCTCAGGTAAGGTTGGCGTGTGAGCAGCAGCGCTTCGGCGCCGTCCGGCACTATCGGGTCCTGCCCGGCGCTGGCCTCGTCGTGCCCCAGCTCATAGGTCATGCGGAAGCGATACAGCGCTTTGTTGGCCTCGTGATCGTCGTACTGGCTGGTATTGAAGACCTCGGTGTTGACCAGATTGCCGCTGATGCGCCCGGCCTCGTTTGTAATCGGCTGGTGGGCGAGCTCATACAGGCTCAGGTCCTGTTCGGCGGCAAGTTGGCCGAAGAAACCCTGAGCGCTGTCATAGGCGGCGGTGGCGTCGGCCAGGATGTCCGGCTGAGCCAGTGCATGGGCGGCCACCATCATGGCGTGAATGCGCCCGCCAATGACATCGACCGGCGAATGCATGCCGGCAACGATACGGTTCTCGCCGAGCTGCGAGCCGCGCGTCAGCATCTCCGCGTAGCGCTGCGGTAACGCGTAGGCGTATGCCATGGCCGCCAGATAGCCGGCGTTGGTGTGGCCGCTGGGGTAGCCCCCGTCCTTGCGGCGGTTCTCGGTGTTTTCGCTGTAGAGGCCTTTGTCGTGATCGCTGCTTTTATGCGGGCGCTGCGCGCAGGTCAGACCGGGGACCAGCTTCACGCTGGTGGTGTACTGATCAGTCAGCTGGACCGTCAGGTTGCCGTCCACGTCGTAGCAGTTGTGATTGGCGGTACCGAGAAAATCGATGGCGCCGGTGTCGGTCATGCGCCAGGGGCGCGGAGTGGAGAAAATGTACTTGGACGCGTTGGTGGAGGCGGGTGCACGTTGGCGGAAGGCATCGACCAGCGTCACGACGGCACCGAGTTCAGATGTCTTGCTGCCAGCCCAGGCAATACCATCGTTGTTGCCGGAGCCAAAGTTGACGTCCTGCAGCACCTGATCAACCGTGGGTACCGGCACATCGACGTAGGCACCTGAATGGGCCACATAGGCCTCGGTGAGCGGGCCGTAGCCGTCGATCACGCTGTAGTTCTTGGAGCGTACATCATCCAGGAAGGCATGGATGGCCTGGTCGTCAGTCCGCTCGGTGGTGACATCGATCACGTACTGGATGTTGGCCTGCCAGACTGGCGCGTCAACAATGGGATCGTCCAGATAGTCGCTCGGACCATCGCCTGAAGCCCCTTGCTGGTAGGCGTCGGAGGTGCCCTTCCAGACCTGGTTGATATCGCGCAGCAGGTAAGCAATCGGGTTGTCGTCCAGCACCCAGCGCAGTGTGCCGTCGGCGTTGTTGCCGGCATACAGGGTGGCCGGTGTGGGGTACAGACTGTCAGGTACCGGCACCGCAAACTCGCTACCGGTGCCTGCTGGTTTGGCAGGTTTGCTGATGCTGGCGTTGTCGTCGCTGTCCGAGCTGTCGCTGTTGCAACCACTCAGGGTGAAGGCAATCGCTGCGGCCAGGGCAATGCGGACGGACAGGGTGCCCGTCCCTTCAGAATAAGGCAGTTGATTCTCGCTTGGCTGGTGGTGGTCGCCTCGCGTGCGAGGCGGTCGGACCGGCGCCCTGGGGCGCTGGCGTGGAGAGCCGAGCTTAGGTGAGAATGATGACTTTTCTGTTTCACGCCAACGCTGAATGGATGCGTGTAATGGCCGTTCTAGAGCGCTTCCTGGGGGCGGCTGTCACAACTGCGGGTAGCGCGGTTCCGGCCGGCTGCACAGCCACAGCAGCACCAGACACATGCTGCTGGGCACCAGCCATTGCACCCAGGGGCTGGGCGCGCTCAGGCAGATCAGCGGCATGCTGATAAACATGCTCACGCCGGCCAGCCATTTGGCCCTGCGCGGAATGGCACGCTCGCTCTGCCACTGACGCAGCGGCGGGCCGAAGCGCGGGTGGTTGAGCAACCACTCGGCCAGCGGTGGCCAGCCCTTGCCCGCAGCCCACACGGCCAGCAGCATGAACACCGTGGTGGGCATACCGGGCAGCACCGCGCCAATCAATCCCAGACCGACAAAAGCCAGTGCCAGCAGGCGCCAGCAAAGCCGCAGCAGCATGGCGCTTAGACGGCGGCGGCGGGCTGTTGGCCGGCCAGCAGTTCTTCTACCGAGGCGCGGACAAAGGCAAAGGCATCACGCGCGCCCTTGACCGCCTCGGCCCGCTGCTCAGCTGACAGCGGCAGCGCATCCAGCGCGGCCTTGAACTGGCGCCAATGCAGCCCGCGGCCATCGGTGTGGCCGACCAGATGGCGCGCGCCAAAGGTCTCCGACAGGCCCAGTTGCTCGCGGGCATGCTTGAGCAGGAAGGCGGCGCCCAGGGTCGAACCCTCGTGGGTATACAGCCAGCCCAGCGCCTCGGCAGTGCTGCCCGGGTGCACGCCATTGCCCACCTCGGCATCGGCCTGCTGCTGCGCCTGGCTGATATCAAAGTCGGCGCAGTCCAGCTGGATCGCCTCCAGACGGTTGCGTTCGGCCAGATCGGGCAGCAGCGCCTGCAGCTCGGGGTTCTGGTACAGCGGCGCGGTGGCATGATGCAGACGCAGCTGCATGCGCAGGAAGCAGGCAAAACGTTCACGACTGGAGAACGGCGCCAGCGCCATGATGCGCTGATCCAGGCTCTCGTGGGTCGAGGTGGTTTGTTCTTTCAGGTAGCTGCTCAGGGGCAATGCGCTGCTGTCTGCCGTGGTCATGGCGGGTCCTTGCTTGGGGAGTCTGATCGGGTTGGGGCGGGGCGCGATAAAAAGCGCACGCCAATATCTACTTAACGAATGAGCACCCCCAATCCCGTAATGCTCGAGGTAAAAAAAACCAGCTGAGGCTAAAACAGCTTCTCCATGCGCAGGCTGAGCTGCGTGCGTTGATAGGAGTAGAGCCAGTCGACGTTGCTGCGCACGCGCGTGTGTTTCAGCGTCAGGTTGGGGGTAAAGCCCAGCAGTGCCCAACGGGGTGCACTGACAATCAGCGTGTGGCTGGACTCGTCATCGCGGCGGCGGCTGCCGAGCAGCGCGTTGAAGTCGTTGTATTCGCGGTGGCGCAAGCTGCTAAACAGGCTGGTACGCAGGCCGCTCTGCAGGGTCATTGAGGCGCCCAGCCTGACACCGCTTTGCAGATAGCCGTAGGCGCTTTCTGCGGTACGCCGCTCACTCAGGTCCAGCCCGCCAAACAGCGTCCAGCGTGGCGAAAGCTGGTGCCAGGCGGTGAAGTAAAGCGCGCTGTTGCCGCCGTTATTGTAGCGATACACCTGCTCGCGGTAGCGCAGGTCGCGGTAGTTGGCCTCCAGCTTGAACGCGCTGCGCTGGCTCAGGGTGTGCAGCCACTCGGCCCGGGCACCCCAGGCTGAGTACATGGCCTCGTTGCCGACCCGGTTGGCCTCGAAGCTCGGCGCCAGGCTGTAGTGATTACGCGCGTCGCGGTAGCTGTAGCCCAGGTTGGTGATCAGCGTGCTCTCGTTGTACTCGCTGTGGTTCTGATAGCTGTAGCCGTACAGCAAAGCGCGGGCGTAAACGCCGTGATGGCCGCTGAGGGCGACGCGGCGATTAAGCGTGGCCTCGTAATCCAGGCCGCTGGCGCTGATCGCTTCGGGCAGGGTGCGGCGCACGATGCAGGTGCCGCTGCCGGCACTGAGCAGGCAGGTGTCGCTCTCGGAGCTTTGGTTGAGGTTGTCGCTCCAGGTCGCGCCGAGGTTGATGGAGCCCTGCCAACGTTGGCGCTGATCCAGTGCGGCAAGAAAACGGCCGACGCTGGTGCGCACGCCCTCTGCGCGCGGATCATCAGTTGGAAGCCGTGCTCGTATCTGCTGAAACAGGGCCTGGGCTGCGCGGTCCTGCTGATCTTCGAACAGCACCCTCGCCAGTTCCAGCTGGCCGGGCAGAAACTCGGGCTGCAGTGTCAGCAATTGGCGAAAGTGCGCCTCGGCCTGGGTAAACTCGCCGCGCACGCGGGCCAGCATGCCGTCGGCGTAGGCGAGCAGCATGGGGTCGGCGTCGGGCAGGGCGCGGTAGCGCTGCAAAAAAGCGCTGGCGGCCTGCCATTGTTGATGGCCGAGCGACAGGTAGAGCGCGCGGCCGAGATCGTTGGCGTTGTTGCCGATGGCGAGGGTTTCGCCATTGAGGGTAATGCTGGGCTGCTCATCCAACTCGCCCTCCAGCAGCTGTTGCTCCTTAACGCTGGCGTTGCCTTCAATGCGCTGGTTGAGCCGCAGGTTGGTGTCTTCATCGGCGGCCTGCAGCGCAGCGCTGGCGAGCAGCAGGAGCAGGGCGGGAATTACAAGAAAATAGTGGCGGAGCATAGAAACTCTTGCGTAGCTGGCCGTGTTGCGCGGCCGGAACGGGCAAGGCCGAAGCCACCTCTGCAGCGGTGACTCCGGCCCGGATCAGCATCTGCCATGGCCGTGGCAGGCAAGCGCGATTAGTCTTTGGTGCCGCCGAAGGCGGTGTCGTAGTCGCGGTTGCTGAAGGTGGCGATACCGGCCAGGGCGGCGGCGTTGCTGCCGAAGAAGTGGCCGGTCAAGGTGCCGCCAGTCTCCAGCTCGCCGACGGCGTCATAGGCTACAGCGCTGCCGGAAATGGCTGCGCCGCTGATGCTGCCGTCTACTTCAATGCCGAAGTTGGCGTTCTCGACATAGCCGTCCAGTTCATTGGTGCCGAAGTTAACGTCAAAGCTGCCGCTCATCAGGTTGCTGCCGGAATAATCGTTGACGCCGGTCACGCTGTAGCTGGCGGTGCCGCTGGTGGGCACGCTGGTGCCGGTGTCGTCGCCGACGTAGTAGACGGTGCGGCTGCTGTCGCCAGTGGTACCGGTTTGTGACCACTCGCCAAAGTAGACATTGGCGTTGCTGACCTTGGCAAAGTTGAAGACGCCCATGCCGCTGTGGTCAGGCTCGTCCACGTCAATCGGTGCACTCAGGGTGTATACCCCGTTGCTTTGGCTGCTGTAGGCGCTCAGGCCGGCAAAGTCGACTGTATTGGTCACGCCGGTGGTGTAAATACCAATCCCCGGGAGGCCCGCGGTATGGGGCCCGGCACCGACGATGGACTCATCAACTTCTACGTAGGTATCGTCGCTTTCTGCACCGATAACGGCAGCCTGCGACAGGGCGCTGACACTCAACAGGCTGGTGGCCAGAACAGACAGATAAATCGCTTTCATGTGAATCACCTTATGTTTGATGTGTGAGTTGTACTGCGCTTGCTTGGGTGTTGCGGTTACGGGTCTATGGGGTGGTGCACCTCCTGGTTGTGGGGTGAATCAGAACTGCGCCGTGAGGCTCAGTTTCAGCGCGCGGCCGGGGGCCGCGACGGCGGAACGGGTGGTTGGGTCGATGTAGTACTCGTCGGTCAGGTTGCTGCCGACCAGCTCCAGGGTGATGTCGTCTCTGGGCCGAAAGCTGACGTAGGCGTCGTAGGTGGTCACGCTGCCCCAGGACAGTGGCAGGTTGTAAATGGCGAGCTTGTTGGTCTCTGCGTTGGCCTTGTAATCGTCCAGGTCGCTGTTTTCGTGTTTGCTGTAGTAGGTGACGCGGCTGCCGAGTTCGAGCTTGTCGTTGAATAGCCGGCCGCCAATATTGAGGTTGGCCGAATAACGCGGAATGGCGTGGGAGATCAGATAGCCACCCATAAAACCGTTCTCCACGCAGTCGGGTACCGAGCCAAAGCGTGGGTCGGCCAGCACCGCGGAGTTCTTGTCGCAGACTTCGTTTTCCAGGTTCCAGGCCAGGCTGAAGTCGCCAAACAGGCCGCCGTTGTCGTAGCGGGTTTGCAGCTCGATGCCACGCAGGGTTTGCTGATCAATGTTGTAGAACATGAAGTTGGTGCTGCGCTCGATCACGTCTTTGGTGCGGTGCTGGTAGTAGGCCAGCTTGAAGTCGGCGTAGCGTTCGGCGTTGAGCAGACCGGTGAGGTTGTGTACGTAGCCGATCTCGTAGTTGAACGCGTGCTCGGGTTTGAGGGTGTAAAACGGGTTGAGCGAGGCAGAAAAGCCTATGGTGCTCTCGAACATGCTGGGATAACGCACAGCCTCGCTGTAGCGCAGGTAGACGCGGCTGTCATCGGTCAGGCGCAGGGCGGCCGAGGCGACCGGGGTCCAGTCGTGTCCGCGGCGGGTTTTGACGGGGGTGGCGATGGTGCTGACGGTGCCGGTGCTGATGGTGCAGTTGCCGGTCAGGTTGTCGATGTCGTCAAGGCTGCCGTTCAGGCAGGCATTGTTCTCGCGGCTGTAGCGGCCCTCACTATCCGGTAACCATTCCTGAGTGTGAGTCTCGGTGTAGGTGGTGTTGGCTCGCGCCGAGGCTTCCGATTGCGCGATGCCAGCAGCAAGCTGCTCGGGCGTACACCCCCGGCGTTCACAACGGCTAATGGTTCTAGCGATGCTTGATTGCACATTGGCTTCAATTTGCTCGGTGGTGTAGTTATGAATGGTTCGATAGGTGGCGGTGCGGCTGGTGATGGCCGTGCCGGTAAGCATATTGCCCGCCGCCTGCTGCTCGGCCAGAAAGTCATCCTTGGCCCAGTGGGATGAGTAGCGGGCGCCCAGATCCAGGGTAAGAAAATCGGTGGGGCGCCAGTCGAAGTTGAAGTTGAACTCGCTCTCGGCGCGCCGACCGGCACGCGGGAACATCCGCCAGCCATCTTCCACGCCGCCGTACTCATCACCGGAGCGCAGCTTCTCGTGCTGGTAGCTGCCGCCCAGGGTCAGGTCCAGGCTGTTGGCCAACGCCAGCTGGTTGCTCATGGTAATGCCCACGCGGTTCTGATCGGCATTGGCCACGGCGGTATTGCGCAGCACCGGGTCTGCCCAGGTGGCGTAGTTGGGAAAGCCGCCGGCGCTGTAGGTGTCGCTCTCGGTACGCGTGGTCCAGAGGTTGGCGTACAGGTCGATCCAGCGGTTGTCCGGGTTGAACTCGTATTCGAGGTTGTAGGCTTTGGCATCCACATGGCTGAGCGGCCATTGCACGGCGCCCTTGTCGTCGGCGTTGGCCAGCCGGGTAGGCAGGATTTCGCCATAGAGCATGTCGGTGTCGCGGTAACCGAAGGTCAGGCTGTGGTCGTCGTCGAACTTCCAGCGCGCTTTGAACAGCCAGGATTCCATCTTGCTGGAGGTGTTGGGCACTTCGTCACCGGGGTGAAAGTCCAGCGCCAGGCTTTGCGAGTATTCCTGGGTGCGCTCACCGGTATCCGGCTGTGAGTAGAAGCCGGCGCCGTTCTTGCCGGAGAAGTAGTTGCCGTGCTCGCGAAAGGCGTACGCGCCGAGCAGCTCGAAGCGTTCCTGCCGGGTGCCGAGCGCCAGCCGGTAGGCGTGATCGTTGCCCGACAGCAGTTTGTCGTCGCTGCTGGTCTTGAGGTTGACGCGCAGGGTCGGGTCGCTGCTGGGCACGCTCGGGTTCGCCGGGAAGCCTGGAACGTCGTAGTAATTTTCACCGGTGTGCAGCTGCGGGATGCGCGGGTTGACGGTGTTGTTGCCGGCCTCCAGTTTCAGCTCACCGCCAAAACGCTCGCCCTCGGCCAGGATGTCATCCACGTCGATGGTGCTGGCGACCACGGCGCCGCCCACCGAGCTGTTGACGTTGCGCTCGATGTTCGGGCCCTTGATCACCTTGATACCGCCGATCAGGTTGGGGTCGATGTAGCTGCGGTTGGAGGCACCGTTGTAACCGCGCCAGACCGACATCGCCTGTTCGGTGCCGTCGATGGTCAGCGGCACCCGGCCCGGGCCCTGAATGCCACGAATGTTCGGGTCCAGGCCGCCGCTGTTGCGGGCGTCGCCGGTGTAGACGTTGAGCATGCCCTTGAACAGGTCAGCCGGGTTGGCGCCCTTGTAGCGCTCGATCTGTTCCTTGCCGGAGTAAACGCTGGAGATGTTGTCGTCGTAGACGCTGTCGTGGCCGGCTTCATCGCGGCCGTATAGCTGATCGGCGTTGGTCTGGATGGTCAGCGGCGCGAGCGACAGGCTGTCCGGCTCGCTGCCCAGCGGGTACAGCTGCCAGGCGCCGTCGCTCTGCTGGCGGGCGCTCAGGCCACTGTTGGCGAGCAACTGCTGCAAGCCCTGGTCGACGCTGAAACTGCCCTGCAGACCGGCACTCTGGCGGCTTTGGGTGAGGGCGGCATCCAGGTACAGCTCGATGCCGGCGTCTAGCGCAAAGCGGTTGAGCACCTGATCGAGGCTGCCGGCGGGAATATCGAAATACTGCGTGGCCTCGCTTTGCGCCGCGCTCGGCAGGCTGAGGGTCAGGGCGCTTAAACCCAGGCCCAGGTGCAGGGCGAGGGCGAGTGGGGCGTGGCGAAAGGCGAAACCGCGTGGCATGACTATTCCTGTCTCGTGTTATCGGTGTTGGCTGTATTGCCCTGTACACCGAGCGAGCAGGTCAAAGCCTCAATGCAAATGCGAAATATTTTTATTTGATGGGTGTTGGGGGCTGTTTCTGCGGCCAGGCAAGCGCTCAGGCCGGCTCGACACTCACCCAGTAGCGGCTGATGTAGCGCAGCTTGACCGGCAGTATTGTCGGCAGGCGGGCCAGGGTTGCGTGGGTGTCCTTGAGGGAGAACACGCCGGTCAGGTGCAGGTCGGCGAGCCCGGGAGCAACGCGCAGCACGCCCGGGTGATAGCGCGCCAGCTCGCTGACAAACTGCGGCAGGCTCTGTCGCTCGGCGACCAGGCGCCCGGTGGTCCAGGCCAACTGATTCGGGTTGGCCGCTTGGGTGGGCGCAATGCCCTGCCCTGAGAAGCGCACTGCTTTGCCGGCGCTCAGGGTGACGCTGCTTTGTTGCTGCTGCAGTTGCAGATCCGCGCTGCCGGCGAGCACCGTCAGCAGGCTGTCTTCGGCATCTTGGCGCAGGCACAGGCGACTGTTACGCGCGGTTATGCGCGCATCACGGCAATCCAGCTGCAGCGGCCATGCGTGCGCTGGGCTGTCGATCAGCAACTCACCCAGCAGCAGTTGCACCTGGTGGCCGCTGGCGTTGCTGTGCAGGTTGAGGCTGGTGGCGGTGTTGAGTTGCAGCCGGGTGCCGTCGTCCAGGCGCAGGCTGCGCATCTCGCCGGTGCCGGTGCGCTGATCGGCCAACAGCGGTTGCCACTGCCGGCGCGTGCCAACGCCCGCCAGGCTGGCGCTGCCGCCGAGCAGGCCAGCCAAAGCGAGCAACTGGCGACGGGACAGCCCACGTCGAACGCCGAGAATGCGCCGGCCTGATGCTGCCGGCACCGCGTCGAACTGATTCTGCAGCTGCTGCAGTTGTTGCCAGGCGTACTCGTGTGCCGGATCGCCCTGACGCCAACGGGCGCAGGCGGCGATGTCTTCCTCGGTGGCGTCGTCAGACCACAGCCGCGCCTGCCATTGAGTTGCCTCACGGATCTGCTCGGGTGAGAGCATCGGCACGCTCACAGGGTCTGCTCCAGGGCCACCATCAGGCAGTGCTGCAGTGCCCGGGCGATGTACTTCTCGACCGATGACACCGAGACCCCAAGCTGCTCGGCAATCTCGCGGTAGCCCATGCCGTCGAGCCGGTGCATCAGCAGGGCCCGGCTGACGTTGATCGGCAGGCCGCGCAGCAGGCGGTCAATCAGCGCCAGTGCTTCGACGGCCTGGGCTTGCGCCTCTGGTGAGGGGTGGCTCGCCTCGGGCTGGCTGGCCAGCTCGTCCAGGTAGGCCTGCTCCACTCGCCGCCGCCGGTACAGGTCGATCACCAGCCCTTTGGCGATGCGCGTAAGGTAGCCGCGTGAGTGCGCATGCTCCGGCAGACGCCCGCGGGTGAGCAGTCGCAGGTAGGTGTCCTGCAGCAGGTCCGCAGCGCTGTGCGAGCAGCCCAGACGGCGCTGCAAAAAACCGGAGAGCCAGCTGTGATGGTCGCGGTAGAGCTGCTCCAATTGCTGCTGCTGGGCGGGAGAACGCGTGGTCATGGCGTCAGTCCTTGGCATTAGACATGCGCTTAATGAGAATCGTTATTATTTATGCTGCGACAGCAGGCCGATCATGTCAATCCTGCGGTGAAGCAATCGAGAGTTGACAGCAGGCCTGCGCAGATTGAGATAATGATAATAATTCCCATATAAGGATCATTCTGATCCTGGGCGCCGTGCGCGATCTGTCGCGCGTTGTCAGAGGCTGTTGCCGTGCTGTTCCCTTCCCTGTCCCTGGCATTGCGCCATGGATGACCTTTCCAGATTGCCAGGTGCCGCGCAGCTCAGTGGCTTGCGCCTTGAGGTGCGGCGTTTTCTCGGCAAGCGACTGCACAGCAGTGCCGATGCCGATGACCTGGCGCAGGACGCCTTTGTGCGCTGGCTGGGCAGCGCCGAAGCGGATCAGCCGATGCCGCCGCGGCCGCTGCTGTTCAGTATCGCCCGCAACCTGCTGACCGATCACTGGCGGCGCCAGCAGGTGCGCAGTGGCAGCGGTCTGGTTGAACTGGACGAGGCCGCAGCCGAGGCCGACGACGCCCTGCAAACGGAGGGTCCCTTGCAGCAGATTGAACAGCAGCAACGCTTGCACTTGTTGGCCAGCGCGTTGGAAGATCTGCCCCCAAAACGCAAGCAGGCCTTTGTCCTGCACAAGTTCGACGGCCTGTCGCAGGCCGCTGTGGCCGAGCGCATGGGGATATCCTTGAGCATGGTAGAAAAGCACATTGCCAGCGCCATGCTGCACTGCCGCCGCCATGCTCTGGCGCGCCGCAAGGGAGGCAGTGATGACCATTGAGCAGGGAATGGCCGAGATTGATGAGCAGGCTGCGCTCTGGTTTAGCCGACGCAACAGTGGCCGCCTGAACGCGGTGGACGAGGCCGAGTTTGCCGCCTGGCTGGCGCGCAGTGAACAGCATGCCCAGGCCTATGCCGACATGCAGCTGTTGTGGGATGACTGCGACCAGCTGGCGCGCCCGCACGTACCGGCGGCTGAGCCGGCGCCAGTAACGCCGCTGGCGCCGCGCCGGCGCGCGCCCACAGCCTGGCTGGCGCTGGCCGCCACCGTGCTGTTGGCGGTGGGTGGGCTGATGGGCTATCAGTGGCGCCAGTTGCCGCAGCTGGAACTTAGCGCCAGCGCCGGCCAGCATGAGCTACGCCAGCTGCAACTGGCGGACGGCAGCGAGCTGACGCTGAACCTGGGCTCCACGGTGCAGGTGCGTTACTACCGCGACCGGCGCGAGGTCAGCCTGATTGCTGGCGAGGCCTACTTCTCGGTGGCGCCAGATGCCGAGAGGCCGTTTCGGGTTGATGCCGGCGCTGGCCAGGTTGAGGTGGTTGGCACGCGG
This sequence comes from Pseudomonas abyssi, assembly GCF_002307495.1. GTDB lineage: Bacteria > Pseudomonadota > Gammaproteobacteria > Pseudomonadales > Pseudomonadaceae > Halopseudomonas > Halopseudomonas abyssi. Next base: position 134,739 of record NZ_NTMR01000016.1, read on the forward strand.
TTCACCGTGCGCCGCAGCCTGGCAACGCTGGCGGTGGCCGTCGAGCAGGGCTACGTTGCAGTGCAGCCGGGGCGCGACGGGCTGGCCTTGCAGCAACTGCAACCGGGCGACAGTCTGGAGATCGACTATCAGCAGGGTGCGCTGCGGCGCAGTCAGGTTCCGACTGCTGAGGTGGGTAGCTGGCGCTATGGGTTGCTGGTCTTTCGCGACCGCCCGTTGGGTGAACTGGCGCAGGAGCTGAGCCGCTACCGTGGGCGCCCTGTGCAGCTGGACGGCGCCGGGCTGGCCGCGCGCCGGTTGTCCGGGAGCCTGGATATTCACCAGCCCGAGCGCTTTGTGCAGGCGTTGCCGCAGTTGCTGCCGGTGGAGCTGATCGAGCAGGCGGATGGCGTCATGCTGTTGCGCGAACGTAAATGAAAATTTTTTTCATTTGAGAGGTGGGGGTTTGCCCGACTGCTGCGTTCTCTGGGGTGTTACCACTCGGCGTACAGCCCAAGGAGAGCGCAATGAAGCCCCGCCACCCCCGTTCCGCCCTGTCCCGTCTGACCCTGTCCTTGCTGGCCGCCGCCAGTTTGCAGGCGCAGGCTGCCAGCCTTGACCTGAACCTGCCAGCGCAGCCACTGGCTGCCTCGCTGACCAGCCTGGCGCAGGCCGGGCAGCTGCAGATTCTGTTCGATGAGGCGCAGATGCGAGGCTTGAGCGCGCCGGCGGTGGATGGCCGCTATGAGCCCGAGGCGGCGTTGCAGCTGTTGCTGCAAGGCTCCAACCTGGAGCTGGTGCCGGTTGATCAGGGCTTTGTCATTCGCCCGCGCCCGCGGACATCGGGCAGTGACAACGGCATCACCCTGCAAACCCTGACCGTGGTGGGCGATGGCCTGGAGGTCAACTCCGCCAACATCGGTCGCTCAACCCTGGGCCGGCGCGAGATCGAGCGCCAGCAGGCCAACAACATTCCCAGCCTGCTGCAGACCCTGCCGGGTGTGACCATGGGTGGCTCGGCCAAGCCGGGTGGGCAGACGGTGAATATCTGGGGTCTGGGCGACGCCGAGGACGTACCCTTCACCCTGGATGGTGCCAGCAAGAGCGGCTTTGAGCGCTATCAGCAGGGCACCATCTTTATCGAGCCCGAGCTGATCGAACGCGTTGAAGTGGAGAAGGGCCCCTACTCGGCGTTCACCGGTAACGGCGGCTTTGGCGGTACCGTGCACATGGAAACCCGCGATGCCACCGACATGCTCAAGCCGGGCCGCAACAGCGGCGCCTTTGTGAAGTACGGCTATCAGAGCAACGACCAGCAGCGCAGCTATACCGGCGCCCTGTTCGGCCGCACCGACGATGGCCTGTTCGACGGCCTGCTGTACCTCAATCACCGCGACAGTGATGACATCAAACTGGCCGGACACATCGATCAGGGCGAAGGCTACTTGTACCCCGAGCGCTACCCCTACACCGCGCAAAATCAGGATGCGGTGCTGTTCAAGGGCAACTTCAACCCGAGCCCCGAACACAGCTTTGGCCTGACCTACAGCCGCAGCAAGCTGGACCTGCGCAGCCCCTTTAGCGCCGTAACCTTTCTGGTGCCGAGCAAGTGGTCGATTGATCGCTACGGCAGCCTGGAGGCGGCCATGCACCGGCTGCTGTCCAACCGCGAGCTGATCGACACCACCTGGTCCGGCAAGTACCACTACCAGCCGCTGAACAACCCGCTGGTGGACCTGGAGATCAGCTACTCGCTGTCGGACACCGACCAGACCGACACCCGTGATGATGACGCCAGCTACAGCTCTTCCACCGGCGGCAAATACATCAACACCCAGTACCGCGACAAGGTGTTTGAGGTGCGTAACACCAGTCTGTTCGACAGCGGCGCGCTGGCCCACGAGCTGACCGCCGGTATCCAGTGGCGGCTGCACACCCGTGACGTGCTGATGTACCTGCCGACCTTTGCCAGCAACCCGGATTACAACTTTGGCTGGTATCAGCCGCAGTTCATGCCGGCCGGTGAACAGGAGGCCCGCAGCCTGTTCCTGCAGGATGCGATTACCCTCGGCGATGTCACCATCACCCCGTCGCTGCGCTATGACCATGTCACCAATCGCGGCAAGCGCAACCTGGCCGTGCGCTACAACAACCCGGACATGAACCACGATTACCGCTCGGTCACCTACACCGGTTGGTCACCACGTTTGTCGGTGTTCTGGCGGGTCAACCCGACCCTGGGCCTGTTCGTCGATTACGCCAAAACCTGGCGTGCGCCGGTGCTGGATGAGCAGTACGAAGTGCAGAGCAGCTCCACGCTCAGCGGCAGCAGCCGTGATCTGGATGCCGAACAGATGCGTGGTGTGCGCGGCGGGGCGGTGGTCAGCCTGCCGGACCTGATCAGCCAGGGCGACAACCTGCAGGTGCGTGCAACGCTGTTCCGTCACCGCATCAGCGACGAGATCTTCAAATTTCGCTCCATCGCCTGCCAGGCGCAGGCCGAGAATGGCGGCAGCATCAGCGATAACTGTGGCGACCTGCTGCCCCTGTCCAACTACCGCAACCTGGACGGCCTGACCATTCGCGGCGCAGAGATCGAGAGCTACTACGACAGCCAGCGGGTGTTTGCCAGCCTGTCCTACTCCTGGACCGAGGGCCGTCACGACGGCGCCTACAGCAACCCCTGGGGCCCCAATGTCTGGGCGCGCGATATTCCGCCGGTCAAATGGGTCGCCATGTTGGGTGTCAAGGTGCCGGAAATCGACGTGCAGCTGGGCTGGCAGGGTGAGTTTGTGCGCAAGAGCGATCGCCAGCCCTCGGATCGCTACGACGGCAGTGGCGAGCGCTACTGGGATAGCTTTGATAACGGCAGTTACGACGTCCACCGCGTGTTTGCCGATTGGTCACCTCGCACTGGTCAGCTGGCCGACCTCAGCGTCAAGCTGACCGTGGACAACATCTTCAACCGCTTCTACCGTCCGGCGATGTCCGGTGACAACGCCTACTCACAAGGCCGTAACGCCAAGTTCAGCGTCAGCTACGCGTTCTAGCCACGGCACGCCGCTGGCAGAAACTCGCGGTCCAGATCCGTCTTGTTGGCGCCGCGGGTTTCCATGCCGGTAACCGGTTCGTCATAGCCGCACAGCCAGGCAATCGGGCTGGTCGGGCTGCCGGTCACCACCGCCGGGCGAAAGGTCAGCGTTTTACCCTGCAGCGGCTGGGAGGCCTTGTTGCCCAGGGTGACGTGAATGGCGCCCGACTCGACGACCACACCGGTGATGCGGTTGCCGATCAGCTGCTGCGGCGCAGGCATACCCGCCGCGGCGTTGTCGGCAGGAAAGGCCAGGCGCTGCTCGTAGTAGTCGTTGATACGGCTTTTGAGCGAGCCGGCCATGCTCACGGCCTCGGTAATCTCGCTGCGCTGGATGTAGGTCTGGTAGGAGGGCAGAGCGATGGACGCCAAAATGCCGATGATGGCGCACACCACCATCAGCTCGATCAGGGTAAAACCTCGGTTGTGCTTCATATCGCCTCTCCCAGGCTGAAGATGGGTGCATAGGCACTGGTCAGGAACATCATCACCGCCACGATCACGACCACCGCGACCAGCGTTGTCAGGGCTTTGAGCTGTTTTTCGCAGGCCTGCAAAAAGCCCTGCATCTGCACCTCGGTCAGGGCCTGTATCTCAATGGCCAGGTCCATTCCGCGGTCTTCAACCTGCTGCAGGTGACGCAGCACCGGGCTGTGCTCTGGCACGGCGTGGCGGTCAAGCGTCGGGTATTGCAGGGCGTCGACCATCTGGCGGTAGGCGTGGCGGCAACTGGGCAACACCAGCAGGCGGCAGGCCAGGCTGTCCTGCGCGCTGACCTTGAACTGGAACAGCCTACGCATTTGCAGCGCACTCAGCAGCGCCAGCAAAATCAGCAGTGAGATGGCCAGAATGAACAGGCTCCAGTAGGTCTGGTACAGCGACAGGTAGGCGGGGGGTGTTACCCCGAGATTGTCCAGTACGTTGCTGAACGTGGGGGTGACCTTGAGCTGGTAGATGCCAGCGACCAGATAGAACACAAAGGTAACGTAGGCGAGGTAGGCCAGCGCGCGCTTGAACTTCACCGGGGCTTCCAGCTGCCGGCCCAGGTTGAGTCGCTGGTAGGTTTTCAGCGCGCATTCGGCGCGCTCGGAGTCGGTCATGCCGGCAAGCCGCGTCAGCAGCTGCGCGGGCCAGCTGTCGGCCTTTGGCGCCGGCCCGTAGAGCGAGCAGGCCTGTTCGGACTGCGCCTGCTCAAGCCGCGCCGCGAGGCTGGCGCCGCTACTGTCGTTGCCTGCCTGGCGGCAGATATAGCCAAATCTGTCCCACGTCATGTGCGCTGTGCTCTCCCTGCTCCGACTGACCAGCCCGCGGGGTCAGCGGGCTGCGGCGCAACAATCGCACACTCGGGTCAGCGCCACAAGCGCCTGATGGGGGCTCTTTACAGGCGGAAGCGGGCAACCAGATCCCGCAGTTGCACGGCCAGTTTCGACAGCTCCTGACTGGCGCTGTTGGTCTGCTCGGCGCCGGCAGCGCTTTGCGTCGACAGGTCACGGATATTGACCAGATTGCGGTCCACTTCCCGCGCTACCTGCACCTGCTCCTCCGATGCACTGGCAATCACCAGGTTGCGCTCGTTGATCGAGCTGACCGCGCGGGTAACGCCCTCCAGCGCCTCGCCGGCGGCCTGTGCCAGACGCAGGGTGGTCGCCGCCATGCTGGTGCTGCCCTGCATGGCCTGCACGGCGTTGCCGGCGCCTTTCTGCACGCTGCCGATCATCTGTTCGATCTCGGTGGTCGACTGCTGGGTACGGTGCGCCAGTGCTCTTACCTCGTCGGCAACCACGGCAAAACCGCGCCCCTGTTCACCGGCGCGCGCGGCCTCGATGGCGGCGTTGAGCGCCAGCAGGTTGGTTTGTTCGGCAACCGCGCGGATGACATCCAGCATCTGGGTGATGCTGTTGACCTCGGCAGCCAGCGATTCAACGTTCTCGGCGGTTTCGGTCAGGTCATTGGTCAGGGCATTGATCGAGGACACCGTCTGGCGCACCTGATCCTGGCCATTGCGCGAGTGTTCATCGGTCTCACGCGACGCGTCGGAGGTGCTCGCGGCGTTGCGGGCAACCTCTTCGACCGCGGCGGTCATTTCGTTGACCGCGGTGGCGGCTTGCTCAAGTTCGTTGTTCTGCTGGCGCAGGCCACGGGCGGAATCTTCGGTGACCGCATTCAGCTCTTCCGAGGCGGACGCCAGTTGCGAGGACGCATTGCTGATGCCTTCAATGGTGTCGCTCAGGCTGTCACGCATGGCGGCCAGCGCCTTGAGCAGCTCGGCGGGTTCGTCGTTGCCCTCGGCCTGCACGCGCTGGGACAGATCACCCGAGGCGATGGTGCGCGCCACCTGCAATGCCTGGTTGATCGGCCCGACAATGCTCCGGGTCAGCATCAGCGCCAGCACAATGGTGGCAATGACCGAGGCAATGGCCAGGGCGAGCACCATCTTCACGCTGTCACCGTACACATCAGACGTCTTACCGGCGGCAGCGGAAGCGCCCTGCTGATTCAGGCGGGTCAGCTCGGCCAGCTTTGCCACCATGTCGTCGGCGTAGCCGTTCAGTTTGCTGGATACGGCGTCTTCAGCGGCCTGCCTGCGCCCTGACTTGACCAGGTCGGTAACGATCTCTTGCTGCGCCATGTAACGGTCACGGGCGGCAACAAACTGGCCGTAGGCTGCGCGCTCCTGCTCGGAAGAGATCAGCGCCTCGTAACGGCCATCCGCCGCGTCCAGCGCTGCCTTGCCTTCCTGCATGCGGGCCAGGGTGTCGTTGATGTCGGCCGTGGACTCCTGGGTCAGCAGGCGCAGGGTCAGGGCGCGCACCCGCGAGGTGGCCAGGCCAATGTCGTTGCTGGCGAGAATGGCCGGCAGCCAGTTCTTGTCGACCTCATCCGAGTAGGAGTGCATGCGCTGCATCTGCAACAACGCAAAGCCGCCCAACGCCACCATGAGCAGAGTCATCAGTGCAAAAAATAGGCTGGCGCGTAGGCCGATGGTGAGGTTTCTGAGTGACATGGAGTCTCCAGGTGGCAGTGGCCTAAAGATAAGGGGCTGTTGCTGTGCTTCGACTGACAATCAAGCAGATGAACGACTTTGGCCAGTCAATCGCCTGGCTCGGTGTGGGCAGCGTTCTCTACTGAGTATATCGGAGGTTTCAGGTATTTCTTGATGGTGCAAAACGAAGGATTTTCTGGGGTAAGAGTAGCCAATAACATGGCCTGATGCCATAAACCTTGGTGCTAAACGCGGCCAGTGGTTGTGCGATGCGTGCTTGTAGGTGAGCGCAAGGTATCGCTGCATAGAGGGCTGCAGAGCTGCAGGTTGAGCCGCGTGATGGCTCCCCCGGCTGAGGCGCTATGCATCAGCGCCGCCCCGTGCCTCAAGGTAGGCCGGGTAGGCCGGGTAGGCCGACACGCGCCAGGCCAGCAACGCTGCCGGAACGGTGATAACCCCGTATATCCAGGAGATGTCGGCGATTGTGCTCTCAAACAGATACAGCTCAACCCCGATAGCAATGGCCTGAATCGTCAGCACAAACAGCAGCAGTGACGCCCATGGCTTCAACCGCAGCAGTGCCGTAACACCGAGCAGAACCGCACCGCCCGGCAGCGCAAGCACCAATGTCACCACAAAGCTGAGCCCGCCAATGAGCAACAACTCCGACCCCACAGAACGCGCCGCCACGGCCACTGCCATGGCGTGAGCCACTGCGGCGAAGCAGGCCGTGATTAGGGTGGCCGGTAGCAGGTGGGCTAGGTGTTGCCGCAATAGGGGCATGGGGTTCTGTCCGTGGTGGGGGGGTGTTGTTTTGAGGCAAGCGTGCATCGGTGGGTGGGCGGGGGAAAGGTTTGGGCGATGGTTGGTGGTTTGGGGGGAGTGCTTGGTTGGGGGCTTGGTAGTTGGCTGGCGGGGGCTGCTTTCGGCCAGGAGCGGACGTCAAGAATCGCCTGCGAAATCAGGGGCGATTCAGCTGCGTGGCAGTAATAAAAAACAATATCTTCGGCGCTGCCGCGTCACCTATATCGAGAGGTTGTTTGGACTTCCTGCAGGCGGAAGTAGCGGCCTCCAGATTTGAGTGCAGGAAAGACGTCGCACGTAGCATAAGCCTGGCTGTAAAAGACGTTTTTCCCCTGAATGTTGAAAATGATAGCTCCTTCTCCGTAACCGGGCTCGTACTTGAGTCCATCAAGCTCACCAGTTTCCCCATGCTCCTCAGCTACCTTGATAACTAGATCGCGTACCGTCTCTATTTCCGCATCTTCTGCTTCAGCGAACACTACGCGCGAATTACTGGAGCTAAAGGCGCCACCTGCCCCCTGCGCTGTTCCGATTCGGTTCAAGCTGACTTCAACGAGGGTTACGATCTCCATACCGTTCTCCTTCTTGATGGTGTGAGGTGGCAGCGGCTTGGCTTCGCTGACCTGAATTTTAGACCTTAGGTACTAGGTGTGTTCATGAAGCTTTGTACTGAGCGCAAAACAGGTCGTAAGATTGGGAAAGCCCTATCACCTCGGAGTGCTCATCTTGCCAAATGTGTTTTTCTCATATTGTCACGCTGACGAGGCGCTGAGAGATCAGCTTGAGAAGCAGCTTGCGATGCTCAGGCGGCAAGGAGTCATCAACACTTGGCATGATCGACGCATCAATGCCGGCCAGGAGATCGATGTTTCCATCGACGCACATATCAATAGTGATGAGATCATCCTGCTGTTGGTCAGTCCCGATTTCATTGCTTCGGATTATTGCTACAACATCGAGATGACGCGGGCTATGGAGCGCCACCAAGCTGGAGATGCGATCGTCATCCCGGTAATTCTGCGTGCATGCGATTGGCACTACGCGCCATTCGGCAAACTCCTTGGTACTCCTCGGGACGGAAAGCCAGTTACGTTGTGGCCTGATAGGGATGAGGCCTTTCTGCAGGTGGCGAAAGAGGTGCGTAAGGCGGCCGAGAAGTTGCGCAGCAACGATATCTGCGTTAGTCCACAAACAAATCGCGCCGACCTGACCGCTCCCCAGCTGGTCGTGCCTAATGTCCCAAGATCCAGCAATCTACGTCTCGCAAAGACCTTTAGTCAGCTGGACAAAGATCGGTTCCAGCTGGACACATTCGAGTATATCGCGCGCTATTTCGAAAACTCGCTGAAAGAACTCCAGGCACGAAACCCCGGTTTCGAAGGGGTTTTTCGTCGAGTCGACGCTAATCGGTTCTCAGCGACCATCTACAAGCATGGTCAAGACGTTGCCAGAGCGACGGTCTTTGTTGAAGGCCAGATGGGAGCGGGGATTTACTACAGTCAAGGCGCCTCGTTCAGTGGTAACTCCTACAACGAGATGCTTACGGTACAGGCAGATGACCAATTTCTCTATTTAACGAGCCTGGGAATGACTTTCCGTAAAGGGCATGACCAGAAACTATCCCAAGAAGGTGCTGCGGAGCTCCTGTGGGAGACTGTCATCGATCCTTTGCAGCGTTGAGTGGGTATCTGCCAGTTATCGGTGGACTGGGGTTCTCGTCAAAAGTCGTCTTAGGCCCCATGCTTCGCCACCGGTAGCGGAGCCGGAAGCTGCCTTTGGCGACCGGCAGCTGTTGAAAGGCTGCTACGGTATAGGAGCAGCTACTAACGCAAGGCTATGGAGTCATCCATTTTTTACCCTGCTGGATAGCTTTTGCTCAAAACCAATCAGCTCATGAATCTGGCTGCTGTGTGGGTCATAGACCCATTCATGATCAAAAAGGCTGGTTAGACGCTGAGTCATAAAGCAATCGCCTACGACCAGGGAATAGAAGCGGTTGCCATGAGTACGCTGCTGCTCAATTTGCTGGCGTAAGTGCTCTGGCAAGCTAGCCATGATGAAGTCTGAAATCATCAACAGGTCTGCTCGTTCATAGGCTTCGCTTTTCATTACACCCAACGCATGATCCAATGCCGGGATCGCATCCGTACCGCCGTGAAAGGACATACCTAGAAACTTTATCAACACCTCCATGCCAAAGTCGTCGCCAAGATCCAGCGTCTCGACGCCGGTGGAAAAATTAATCAAATAGCATGCTCGCTTTTGCTGCCTGGCCTTGCTTGCAATGAAGAGCGCCACGGCTTTGGCAACCGTCTCAGGCATGCCGCTCATAGAGCCGCTGGTGTCGACACAGATCACCATTGGCCCTTGTTTAGCTGGCTCTTCAACGCTACGCAGCTCTTCCTTTTGGTGATGTTGCTGCACGCGCTGAATGCCTTGCATGTCAAAACACATAAGCCGTGACTCGACGTACTTGAGGTCGAAAAGAATGGACGTTTCGGGGTCAGCCAAAAGCGCCAACTCACTCGGCAGCACATGCTCGATATCACGTCCCAAGCGAATGCCGATGATCTCTTCCCGCGAATTGATATCAGGTAACTCGATGTCTTGCGAATAACGCACCTGAGCCCGCTCGATGCGCTCTGACAACTCCAACTGGCGCAGCTTGCCTAGCAAATCACATAGCGACCGAACACCCGGATCATTGGCCAAGTAGGCAGCCCACCGCTTAAAGCGCTCGATCTCTTGTGCAGACAAACTGCCTTTGGACAGGTCAAGGAATATACCTGGGTCCAACCCCAGCATTTCCAACTGCTGTTGAAGCTGTTGAAGTAACTGCAGAAATGCCTCGAGCTCCTCCATGAACTGCCGGCGCAGCATGGATATGCGCTCAAGCTCCCACTCGGCCCGCGCTTTATCTAGCGCTTTTTGCCATTCATCTCGCAAGAGGCGGGCACTTACAGTGCTATCGGCCTGACGTTTTTTCTCACCCTTTTCAGAAGCCGTCGCCGTTGCCAGTTCACGCTGCCAAAAAGACTGATTGTCCGGAAGTTTGGCTGCATGGCAGAGCGCAACATACTCCGCAACAGCTGCTGTCAGTTCTGCACTCGAAACAGGGGGAGACTGGCTCCGGGTTTGCCAGTCCGATAGCTGTTGCTCATGCAACGCAAAAGGAAAATCTGCTTTCAGCTCAGCAGCCGAGGCCGATTGCCATAGCCGAATTCTCTCTGCTACGTGGGCTGCAATCGAATCAGAGCCCCTTAGTAATCGCGGAAATATGTGCTGAACGTTATTGGCAACATCCTTAGCTGCGCTGGACAGTTGATCTAGCAGCATAGCTCTTCTAGCCGCTCGCAGTCCTTGATGCGAAGCTGTAGATCCTCGATTTGTTTCGCTATACCAAAGATTGCTAGATTGACTTTGTCGGTCGGAACAAATGGAGAAGCAAGTCTTGATTTGTAGCTTTTAAATTCAGACTCAACCTGCTTGAGTGCGCCTTGCAACATCTCTCTCATCTCCATGACTGACTGCGAGAGCGAAGAGATAAGGCGTGAATTTATATCTTTCTTTTTGTCGCCTTTGTGGAACAAGACAGAAGGCGTAATATTGATTTTCCTGTATTTTATGCCGCCGCTTTTATACTCAAGCTGGCAGGTGCCCTGTCCATCAAATTTGCAGTATATTTCCTCCTCTTCATTTCCTTTTGCGTCTACTGGATGAAAGAGATCTGCTGACTTTAATTTGTTACTGTGGATATATATATCAAAATCCTCCGAGTGTCGGTAATAGGTGTCCTCGGGAAGAAAGCTTACTTTGTGTTGAAAGAACTCTTTGCCTCTAATAGTAACTGTCTTGTAGATATTTTCCGAATGATAAAGCTCAGAGTGAATCTCCTTGTCGAGCTTATCCTTTTGCCTATCCGCTTCAGCGAGATCTATCCCACTATCAATCCCCGACGCCTTCACTGCATCTGCAACGATATCCCATATAGCCTGGCGATTTTCTTCATGCGTCCACAAGCAATGCTGCAGCAGCAAAGCGTCACTGTGGTTGGTTTCCTTGCGGTCATTAAATAAGGCTGCTGCCTTCATAAGCATCGCGGCACGCTGCCAGCGTCGGTCAGATACATAAACCTTGAGCGTTTCGTATTGCTGCTCCAACTGTTCGCGGATCAAGTGAATGATAGTTAGCGTCTCAGCAGACAGCTTTACCTGATACGATTGCGCCACCCATTCAGCCCATTCGCTGGACTTCACCTGTAGAGCCGAGGGGATCTCGATTTTGTCTACTGTCGGTTTGCTATTAAGTAGCTGATCGAAGTGCTGGGCTTCACGAATGGGCCCCACCATCAGCCTCACAATAAAGCGGTCGTATAAGGCTTCTAGACCTTGATTGTCATCGGGTGTCTCGTTGGATGCAGCAATCAGAGCCTTGAGTGGGGTTTTTTCAATGGCTTCGCCATTACGGAACACACGTTCGTTAATCAAAGTCAGCAAGGTATTCAAAATTGCGGGGCTGGATTTCCAGATTTCATCGAGGAAGGCGAACTCGGCTTTGGGCAGGTAATTATTTGTCTTACGAATATAGTGATCTTCTTTTAGCGCCTTGATGGATACAGGGCCAAATACCTCTTCAGGTGTGCTGAAGCGGTTCATCAGGTACTCGAAATAGGTCGGCTGCTCAAAGGCGCAGGCTATACGGCGAGAAATCAAACTCTTGGCCGTGCCGGGTGGCCCGTACAAAAAAGTATTCTGTCCGCAGAGCGCTCCCAGCAGAGATACTGCAATGATCTCTTCGCGCTCAAACATGTCCTCGCTTACGCTGGCGACCAAGTTCCTTATACGCTTTTGCAAACCCACACTTAGCTCCTTGAATCCATTCGGTTGTTGATGCTGAGACTATCTGGATTTGTGGCGAATGGCCACTTCCTGGCTGCGTTCTTTCTCCAACGGATTTCGGTAACTTGCTTAGCTGCCAACATTCGTAGTCTTTGAATCGCGTTGCGATGTGTCAGGCAGAAGTTTGTATTGGTTATCGGTAGGCCCTACACAGCTGAAGGCGCGCTGTGGCCCTGGCGCGGTCTAAGCGAGACAGGATTGGCTGCGAATCGCTCTGGCGATTCTTGGGGCGTTGCCCCGTCGCTTTGCTCCGCCCAAATCGCGCTGCGATTTGTCGAACGACAGGTCCGAATCGGCCATCCAGCACACCACACAAAGCAAAAGGCCCAGCGGTTGCTGGGCCTTTTGCTTTGTGTGGCGCACCCGACAGGATTCGAACCTGTGACCCCCGCCTTCGGAGGGCGGTACTCTATCCAGCTGAGCTACGGGTGCGTGATGTGGCTGCGCTCAATGCGACCAATGGCCGCAGCCCGTTAGCCAGTGGCTGGAATGGGCTGCGCTGCAGCGCGGCAATGATACGCACTGCGGGCTGTGGCGTCCATGCCTGTGAGGGGATTCGTTGGTCTGCCGCGACCGCTTGGCACTTTGTCGGGTGTGGGTTTATCGGTATACTCGCGCTCATTGTCCGGGCAATGCACTTGGGCGCAAAACATATAGCCATGATGAGGATGCACAAGGTGATGACTTTGAAGAAGATTCTGCTGGCCTCGGCGGCCATGCTGGCGGTGGTTGCCGGTAATGCTTTCGCGGCAACAGCGAACGAAGAGGCCATCGCGGAGCGTCTGAAACCTGTTGGTACCGTTTGCCTGGTTGGCGATCCTTGCGCCGACGAAGTAGCCGGTGGCGGCGGTGCAGCGTCCGGTCCGCGTTCCGGCGCCGATATTGTCGGCAAGTTCTGCTCTGCCTGTCACAGCGCGGGCATTCTGGGCGCACCCAAGGCCGGTGATACCGCTGCCTGGAGCGCGCGCCACGGTGGTGACCTGGACGAGCTGCTGAAAAACGCCATCGCCGGTCTGAACGCCATGCCGCCGAAAGGCACCTGTGCTGACTGCTCCGACGAAGAGCTGATGGCCGCGATCAAGGAAATGTCCGGTCTCTGATCCGACGTTTCGCGCTGTACTAAACGCCCCGCCTTGTGCGGGGCGTTTTGCTTTGTGGCCTTCGGCAGGCGGGTGAACGAAGCGTCAACAGACCCTAGCTGCCTTTGAGCATATCCCGCAGGTTGGACAGCGCGGCCTTGCCGCGGGCCTGTTTCTGTTCCACCGGGGCTTCTTCGCTGCCCTCCCACTCCAGATCCTCCGGCGGGATTTCATCCAGGAAGCGGCTGGGGGCACAGTCGATGACTTCGCCAAACTGGCGACGCTTGGCGGCAAAGGTAAAGGCCAGGGTCTTGCGCGCGCGGGTGATGCCCACGTAGGCGAGGCGGCGTTCTTCTTCGACGCTGTCGGCCTCGATGCTGGAGCGGTGGGGCAGGATCTCCTCTTCCATGCCCATGATGAATACGTGCGGATATTCCAGACCCTTGGAGGCGTGCAGGGTCATCAGCTGGACGCGGTCTGCGTCTTCTTCCTCTTCCTGGCGTTCGAGCATGTCGCGCAGCACCAGCTTGGCAATGGCATCCTCGATATTGCTCTCGCCGCTGTCGTCCTTTTCCAGGATGCTTTTGATCGAGTCGAGCAGGAACCAGACGTTGCCCATGCGCTTGGCAGCGATCTCGTCGTTGGAGCAGTTCTGGCGAATCCAGTTTTCGTAGTCCAGGTCCAGCACCATGCGCCGCAGTGTCTCAATCGGGTCGCCTTCGTAGCACTGCTTGCGGATACCGTCGAGCCAGGTGATGAAACGCTGCAGCTTTTCGGTGTAGCGGGCATCCAGCCGCTCGCCCAGGCCCATTTCGGTGCAGGCCTGGTACATGGTGATCTGGCGTTCGTTGGCGTAGGTGCCGAGTTTTTCCAGCGTGGCCGGGCCTATCTCGCGGCGCGGTACGTTGATCACCCGCAGCAGCGCGTTGTCGTCGTCCTGGTTGACCAGCAGGCGCAGGTAGGACATCAGGTCCTTGACCTCCTGCCGGCTGAAGAAGCTGGTGCCGCCAGACAGGTGATAGGGGATCTGGTGGTGCTGCAGTTTGAGTTCGATCAGCCGCGCCTGGTGGTTGCCGCGGTAAAGGATGGCAAAGTCGCGCCAGGCACGCTTGTGCTGGTGGTGCTGATTCTGGATCTCGACCGCTACGCGCTCGGCCTCGGCCTCTTCATTGCGGCAGCGGATCACGCGTAGCGGCTCGCCGTAACCCAGCTCACTCCACAGTTGCTTCTCGAACACATGCGGGTTGTTGGCGATCAGGGTGTTGGCGGCGCGCAGGATGCGGCTGGTGGAGCGATAGTTCTGCTCCAGCATGACCACCTTCAAGTGCGGGAAGTCTTCCTTGAGCAGCGCCAGGTTTTCCGGGCGGGCGCCGCGCCAGGCGTAGATCGACTGGTCGTCGTCGCCCACCACGGTAAAGCGTGCCTGTGTGCCGACCAGCATTTTGACCAGCAGGTACTGGCTGGCGTTGGTGTCCTGGTATTCGTCTACCAGCATGTAGCGGATGCGAAACTGCCATTTCTCCAGCACGTCGGGGTTGTCGCGAAACAACACCACCGGGATCAGGATCAGGTCGTCAAAGTCCACCGCGTTGTAGGCCTTGAGCGTGCGCTGGTAGTGCATGTAGACGCTGGCGGCGGTCTGCTCCTGCGGGGTCTTGGCCTGGGCCAGTGCTTCATCCGGCAGGATCAGGTCGTTTTTCCAGTTGGAGATTTGCGCCTGAATGCCTTCGATGCCGTCTTCGGCGCCGTAGTCCTTGTGCATCAAATCGGTAATCAGCGCTGTGGCATCCTGTTGATCGAAGATCGAGAAGCCGGGCTTGTAGCCGAGGCGCTGATGTTCCTTGCGGATGATGTTCAGCCCCAGGTTGTGGAAGGTCGAGACGGTCAGGCCGCGGGCGTCCGGGCCGCGCAGCAGTTGGCCGACCCGTTCTTTCATCTCGCGCGCCGCCTTGTTGGTGAAGGTCACGGCGATGATGTGTTGCGCGCGGATGCCGCACTCTTTGACCAGATAGGCAATCTTGCGGGTGATCACGCTGGTCTTGCCGCTGCCGGCCCCGGCCAGAACCAGCAGCGGCCCGCTGATGTACTCGACGGCTTCCTGTTGGCGGGGGTTGAGGCGTGACACGGGGTATCTCCGGAGGCTGAGGGCGGCAAATGGTAGCAGCTTCGGGGTGGCATCGGGTGCCGGCCATCGGCCAGGCTTGGTTATTGGCGCGATATTCGCTATAACTTGCTTCACAAAAGTGCTGTAGATACTTAAATTTTAAAGATTCTTTTATCGGAGACCACTCGCAGTCGACTGAATTTATCCCTGACTTGATGCCAGCCAGGCAAAAGACCCCGGTAAATCAAGCAGATAGCGGCATGAGCCGTGCATGGATACGACTGAGAGCCTTGTTCCACCCCAGGGGAGATCGCCGCTTGAGCGATGACAGTCCAACACAGCGAGTTGTTTTGCTGGATACCGACCACGGTGCCTACGTGCAATTGTGTCGTCGGCTTGCTGTGGTTGGCGCTCTACCGTTCACCCTGGAGCGCGTCGAAGACTGGCATCATCTGCAAACCGGTATCGACCGGGGCGAGGTGCAGGCGGTGCTGGCGCGTTCCGACAGCCTGTCACTGCTGCACGATTGCGGCGTGCCGGTGATTCATCTGGCCAGCGAGCCCGACTTTTCCCGCATCGGTAATGGCCTCAATGACGTCCTCTGGGATCAATCCTCGGCCAGCGAAATCATTCGCTGCTGCCAGTACGCGATGGAGCGTCATCGCCTGCGCGGCGCGCTGGACCGGGCTGCCAGCTACGACCCGCTGACCGGCAGCTGCAATCGGCAGATGCTGCAGGATCGTCTCAAGCAGGGGATGCGCCGGGCGCTGCGCAGCAATCAGCCGCTGGCGGTGTTCTGCGTCGATCTGGATAACTTTCGTCACGTCAACGACAGCCTCGGGCACAGCGCCGGCGACGCCATCATCTGCGAGGTGGTAGACCGGCTGCGCGCGGTGCTGCGCAACACCGATACCATCGGGCGCATGGGCAGCGACGAGTTTGCGCTGGTGATCGAGGACTACACCTCATCCAGCAACCTGTTGCAGATCGCCCAGAAGATCATCAACGAGCTGGCCGAGCCCTTTACCGTCAGCAACGAAGGGCTGCTGATGGGCTGCAGCGTGGGCATCGCGACCTATCCGGAGGGCGGCCAGACCGTCGACAGCCTGTTGCTGCACGCCAACCTGGCGATGCTGCAGGCCAAGGGGCAACGCGGCTGCAGCTTCCACTTCTACGATGAGCGCATCAACCTGCAGGCGCACAGCCTGATCGAGTTTGAGTCTTCCCTGCGTCAGGCGCTGCGGCGCAACGAGTTTGAGCTGCATTACCAGCCGCGGGTAGATCTGGGCACTGGCCGGATTGTCGGCCTCGAGGGGCTGATCCGCTGGCGCCATCCGGAGCGCGGCCTGCTGGGCCCCGGTGAATTTATCCCGCTGGCTGAGGAAACCGGTCTGATCGTGCCGATGGGCTACTGGGTGATTGCCCGCGCCTGTCACGATCTGGCGCGTATGCAAAAGCGCGGCATGCCGCCGGTGCATGTGGCGGTCAACATGTCGTTCCGCCAGTTCCAGGACAGCCGGCTGCTGTCGACCGTGCGCCGCCTGCTGGAACGCACCGGTATCGACCCGCACTGGCTGGAGTTTGAGCTGACTGAAACGGCGGTCATGCAGCAGCCAGAGCAGGTGCTGATGACCATGGACGGCATGACCGGCCTGGGCCTGCGCTTCTCGCTGGATGACTTTGGCACCGGTTTCTCTTCTTTTGTCCACCTGCACAGCCTGCCGATCAATCTGCTGAAAATTGACCGTGGCTTCGTCAAGGCGATCGCCGAACGCTCAGCCGACCGGCAGCTGGTTGGCGCGATGATCGAAATGGGACACAGCCTGGGGCTGGAAGTGGTGGCCGAGGGTGTGGAGCAGCGTGAGCAGCTGGATATCCTGCGCAGTCTGGGCTGCGATCAGGTGCAGGGGTTCTTCATCAGCCCGGCGCTACCCTTTGACGAACTCTGCTACTTCATGGATGCCTATCAGATGGGCCGTGAGGCGTCGCCAAAAGAGAGCGGCGTGGTGCGGCTGCTGTCCTGAGCGGCTTACAGCTCAATGGATACAAGGCGACCACCGGCGCCGCTGGCGCCAGCTCGTCGGCACCGGCGCCGCCCTGTCTGTTTACTCTAGTCGTCTTTCCCGTTATTGCCCGTTTTTTCAGCGCTGTTTGCCGATTATTCACCTCGGCGGCTGGCGGTCCAGCTGCCGATACTGCAATGCCTCCGCCAGGTGCGCGCGCTCAAGGTTCGGGCTGCCTGCCAGGTCGGCCAGGGTGCGCGCCACCTTGAGTACCCGGTGACTGGCCCGTCGCGATAACCCCAAACGCTCTACTGCCTGCTCCAGCCATTGCCCGTCCGCGTCGCTGAGCGCGCAATGCTGCTGAATCCCGGCCAGGTCCAGGTGGGCATTCAGGCATTGCTGGCGCTGCTGCTGGGCGTGCCTTGCCGCGGCTACCTGAGCGGCGGCGGTGGCGGTGTCCGGTTTGCTGCGGCCGGTCTCGCCGGTCAACTTGAAGGGTTCATTGTGCATGGCCAGGTGCAGGTCGATGCGGTCGAGCAGGGGGCCAGAGAGTTTGCCGCGATAGCGTTGTATCTGTTCTGGCGTGCAGCGGCAGCGGCCCGAGGGGTCTCCCTGATAGCCGCAGCAGCACGGGCATCATTTCGGGTATGGACATACCGGTTAACCCGCTGCCTACTTGGGGTTGGCATGCTACGGTATTGTCCATAGGTGAATCCATTAATCATGGACATGAGGACTGGATATGTCCATGCCCTGAATTGGAAAAAGTGTACCTGACTTGGCCAAGCGTTTGTATTCGACTTGACCAGCCATTTGCATCGGATGTGCCCCGCGCACGGGTACGTCTTGACCGGCAGGAGTCGACCAAAAGCGGACGGATCAAACCTGGTCTGAGTTCGCCGACATTTCAGGTCTGTGGCTCTCTAGGAAAGCCGGGGCGATTCAGAGGGGCCAATACCGTTCGGCCGTATAAGCTGGGGAGGGGGAGTCGGACGCGAGGGCGGAGAGAATTCCAACGAGTCTAAGAGCGGGGTGAACTGCTCTGAAAGAAACGTTCTCCGCTCGGAGTACGTTTGGTATTTCCCCTTTATCCAAGTCCAAAAAGTATCAAGGGAGCCATGTTGTCTCACGAATGCTGGGAGTGCTGCGCTCATTGCAGGATCACTCAGCAGTTCACGTCGAAGATGGAGATACTCATTCGGATCCGCAGCATTGCCAGTAGCTCGGGCCACCAAGAGGTTTTGTAGGTAGCTGACCTTGTCGAATGTGCTAACCAGGAATTCTATGGACACGGGGAAGCCTCTTTATCTTACAGAGTGTCATGAGGAAAGACGGATTTAGGCTGAGATTATTCAGCCCATAACCTTGTTCCAGTCGATTGCATAGCCCGCCTGTTTCAACTCGCGTGCCAGTGCGGTTTTCCACTCGCCGGACATCTCTGTCCAAACTACCCCGGCAAAGTCGGTAGGTATTTCCACTTCTCCAGATCTCAGCGCGCAGACCTTGTCACGACCCAGCGCACCCATAAAGTAACCAAGCTCCAGTAGCACATTCTGCCTCACGCGAGGTTCCACCTGGCCGCCCGCTTTGCAGCCAACATCGTCGGGCGTTAGCAGCACCACGGCCATTCCCACATCAGAATTGTGCTCGATTTTCTCAATGATCGTGCGCCCACTATTGGCCTGCTCGTGGAGGATGATCACCTTGAGGCCGAGCTTCTCTAGGAAGCGTGCAACGGTTTCACGGACAGCTTCATCGTGCCCATGGACGAGAAAAACTCGAGAGGAGTCCGCTGATGAACTAGCTTTCGTTGCTGGCGCAAGAAGGCTAGGCCCAAGGTCTTCAAGGTCCGCTTTTAAGGCATTTATCGCTTGGCCTAGCAGCGCTTTCGCCGCTTCTATATTTGTTTTTGTGTGTGCTTTGTAGTTGGGCTCTGGCATTCCAGATACCCAAATCATCTGATGGTAATGCAGCTCCTGCGCCGCTTTATAACGATTGGCTGCGGTAGTGTTTACTCCGAAATAGCGCTCCAACGTATCTTCAATACTGCGCTCTAGAGCCTGGAGTTCGGGAGATGTCCCATTCTTCAATGTGTTGAGATCAAACGCATCAAGATCCGCAATTCTTTGCTCAAGCCGGTCAATTCCTTTCTGCAGCTGATCTGTCGTCAAGTGAACCTTTGGTTGAACAACCGGGGATGGGGGTGACTTCCGAGCCATAGCTACTCCTTGGTATGTGGCTATGTCCGATCATGCCATTACGCGGGGTGGAGCAAAACTGCAAAAGGTCAATAGCCACGATTTTGTTGTCCGTCAGCACGAATTCAAGCGTCTTCGGCGTTGGCATCTCCAAATCGTAGCCCGCATTCAGTGGCAGACTCTGCACCGTTCCGGAAATAGCGCGTGTTAGCTTCTGGCCGGAAGGCGCCTATCGCAACAGGCAGGATCCGGCCAAAAGACCGTGACAGATTAATGGGGCTCGGGACGGCCAGAGCTGCTAGCGCAGCTCCCCATGGCTCTCGGCCAGACTATGGTAACAATCTACGGCCAAACTATGGGTTCATGCACAGTCAGCACGGAGGGCGCGGGGAAAGGTGCAGGTAACGCTGCTTTGAATGAGTGCCGATCTTAGGCGTTCAAGCCTGCCCATCCGTGCCAACCGACGTAAACACCCACGCCAATAATCAGCAAGCTTGAGAGATATGGGGCGCGCCGCGCCACAGCGCCCATCCAAGGCCAGCGATTGGACGCATGGCGTGTTCCGATTGCAGCCGCAACACCGACCGTGACCAGCGTCAACGCCAAACCAATGCTGAAACCGAGGACCAAGACAGCACCTAACGTAACTTCCTTAACCTGCAGACAGAGCAGCAGCACCGTGATTGCAGCGGGGCAGGGAATCAGCCCACCGGTCAGGCCGAACAAAATGACCTGGCCGGTGGTTACGTTACGACTGGCAAAGCGCTGACGAATGTCGTTTGCGTGCGCCCGCTCATGGGCATCCTGATACCCCTCCAGCGATAACTCCAGACCTTCCAACTCGTCATGAGCGTGATCATGCTCGCAAAACGACAGATCGTAGTCATGTGAATGCCCGGCGTGCCCGAGGCTGAGCCGTGCGTCAAAGGCATGAGGTTCGGGAATATCGTCCACCGATTCCAGGTAGCCATCGCGCTCAACAAAGGTGAAGAGCCCAACAGTCCCGTTCTCACGAGTGATCTGCAGTCGCACATCTGCCGCCTTCCACGGGTGTCCGCTGAGCGTTCGCAGACGCCACCGTGGCGGCACCTCTTCTTCAAAAATGGCCAGTTCAATACGCCCATGCCCGGTGTCGATGTGACGGGTTTCAGCGTGCACATGGTCATGTGAATGGTGGTGATCGTCGCCCTGCTCAAAGCGCCACATCTGCTCGCCACGCCAAGTACGCCAGAGCATCCAAAGCGCGATGATGATGATCAGCGCTGCCGAGGCAAGCTGGAAATAGGGCTCAGTGGTTTCAGCGTCAAGGTTCTGCCCCAGATACATGCCGCCAATGGCGACCAGCCAGACCACCACTGTATGCGAAGCCGTCGCCGCCAACCCGAGCAATATGGCCTGACCGACCGTGCCCCGAATCGCCACGATGAACGCCGCCATCATGGTCTTCGAGTGTCCCGGCTCAAGACCGTGTAACGCACCCAGTACGATAGCTGTCGGGACATACAGCCAAGCCTGCGAAGCGCCCTGCTGCAGAAGTTCTGCGAAAGAAGACATGGCTCAGTTCTCAGAGATACTTGGTAATTTGCTTGAACTCTTCCAGCGGTGCCCGCTCACCATTGGTGAGTGCCCCGACGGTATGCTCCAGGCAATGGTCGATATGATCCTGAATTAGCGTGCGCTTGGCCTGGCATACAGCCTTTTCAACGGCGTGCAACTGCTGGGCAATATCCACGCAGGCTCGCTGGTCTTCGATCATGCCGACTATGCTGCGCAGGTGACCCTCAGCACGCTTCAACCTTTTGATGATTTCCGTATGACTTTGGTGCTTATGTTCGCCTTGGAGCTTGCTCATCGCGGAGTCTCATGCAACGATATTGAGACCAGCATCCTATCCCCCTGGGGGGGATGCAGCAACACAAACTTTTCTGATGCTGAGTCTGAGTATCGTCGTCAATGCTGATACATCTCACCGCTTCCCGCTCATTGCCCATTCTGGCGCTTCTGTCGATGCTGCTATGGGCCGGGCATGCGCTGGCAGGCTATACAGACGGTAACGGGCAAGGTGCTCAAGCAACTTACGACAGCCACCCGCACAGCGGCGACGACGACTTAAGCAGCCAAAGCCTGCAACCGGGTGATGACCACCAGCACTCATCGCTGGTCGCAGACCATCTGCATGAAACCCCTCACCTGACAGCTTGGCCGCGAGCGCCCCGCACGCAGGCAGAGGCACCCGCTTTCGGCTATGCCAAGAGGCTGGTCATCAGCCCACCCACCCGCATTGAGCGACCACCACGCACCTGATCGGCATTCTGACACCGGCCTAAGAGCCCAGATCTCCACAACTCAGGATTTTTTTATGCAATCACTATCTCTGCGCGGATATGGCGCGATGCGGCGACCGTTACTCTTGCTGCTGGTATTAGCGTTAATGCTGGTCGGCATGCCCGAGGCACTCGCTCACGGCGTGCCGGAAGGCGACAAAGGCTTCATACAGGAAAGCACCGGCGTGCTGTTTGTTCCGTTCATGTACATGGGCGCAAAGCACATGATTACCGGCTATGACCATTTGCTGTTCCTGTTCGGAGTGATCTTCTTTCTGTACCGCCTGAAAGATGTTGGCCTCTACGTCACGCTGTTTGCGGTGGGGCATTCGATCACGCTGCTGTTTGGGGTGCTGAGCAGCATCAGCATCAGCCCCTACGTGATCGATGCCATCATCGGTTTTTCAGTGGTGTACAAAGCACTCGACAACCTTGGAGCCTTTCAACGCTGGTTTGGAGTCCAGCCTGATACACGTGCCGCCACGTTGATCTTCGGCTTACTGCACGGCTTCGGTCTGGCGACCAAGATTCAGGAGTTTGAAATTTCACCGGATGGCCTGATCGTCAATCTGATCGCCTTCAACGTCGGCGTAGAAATCGGCCAGCTACTCGCCCTTGGCGCGATTCTCATTCTGATGGGGTACTGGCGACGCACAGCCAGCTTTTGGCGTCATGCCTACACAGCCAACGTCGCCATGATGAGCGCCGGTTTCCTGTTGATGGGTTACCAGCTCACCGGCCTGATCGTTTCTCAGTAAGGAATTTTCATATGTTCAATAGCAAAGCTCCAACCCTTAATGAGCTGCCGAGCAGTCTCCAGCTGCTGCGCTCGACTGTCATCGCCCTGCTGGTGGCCATCGCCCTGCTGGTTACTGTGGTCATGCCATCTGAATACGCAATTGACCCAACTGGCGCAGGTCGTCTGCTTGGCCTTACCCAGATGGGTGAGATTAAACAACAGCTTGCCGAGGAAGCCGCTGCAGAAGTTACCGCACCCGTTGCACAGGTAGCGGTCGCCGCACCTCCAGTGGTTCAGCCAGCGCCTGAACCCGTAGCCGCTGAGCCGGTCGTAGCGCAAACGCCTGCTGTTGACGAAGTAGCAGCAGAGCCAGAAGTAGCCCGCCTGCAACACGAAATGAGCATATCCCTTGCCCCTGGTCAGGGTGCGGAGATCAAACTGGAAATGCTCAAAGGCACCAAGGTGAGTTACTTCTGGACGGCCAACGGCGGTCAGGTGAACTACGACACCCATGGTGATCCCTACGGCGCACCACGTGACTTTTACCATGGCTACGGCAAGGGTCGCTTTACGCCAGAGGACAGCGGTGTACTGGAGGCAGCTTTCGACGGTATGCACGGCTGGTTCTGGCGTAATCGGACTGACAAGCCAGTGACTTTGACGCTGCGCACCGAGGGTGATTACATCGCCATCAAGCGCGTTATCTAGATAATGACGAGGGCTGCGCCGAAAATGCGCAGCTCTTTTAAGCGCTGTGGGGTTTTCCGCAAAGCGGGACGACAAGGACTCCTACGGATTTAACTGGATTCAAGCGTCATGTTTCTTCAAGTTGACCATGACTGCTGCTGGCCGGCAGCTGCCTGTCATCGATGACCGCCTCCGGCCAAAACCTGCCCGTGGTGACAGTCGCAGTCGAACCTGGATTTCCTGCGTCTTTAGTGATGTAAGTCAATCATAATCGTGCCGGCGGGAATATCGCGGAACAGCCATCGCCCATCGGATAGCTTTTGCATGGCGCTGCCAGAGACCGGCCGCAGGCCAGTTGGCAACTCAAATACCAGATCTTTAATAGGCTCTTGCGCTTGGACGTTGAGCACAATTTGACCGCGTTGCGCCAGCACATCGACCTCGACTTTATCGCGTGCAGCCCACCAGCTGCCGTACTGGCTCATGGTTCCAAACCAGGCGAATGGTTTGAGTCGAGGAAGGATCTGCTCCAAGAAGCGGTACTTATGGTCAACTTCATTCGGGTGAAGCAGCATCACGTAACTTGCGCCATATCGGGCAAGCTTCTCGGCCAGCTCAACCGCCTCCTCGACTCGCTGATCCATAATCGGCGGTATCTCATCTTCAATCGCAATTGGAAACTCAAACACTGTCGTTTCATCGCTATACATCCGTTGCGTGTTTGTGCAAAACGGTAAGTGTGTGGTGAGGTTCCCTGCAGTTGCTGAACTCGAAAAGCGATAGCCCGATGCGGCCAGAGCCTCAGGGAGGCGAGGCGGTGTTGCTAGATAGCCGGGACGGAACGAGACCACCGAGCGACCGGTCAGTTGCTCCAACAAAAAGCGGCTCACCCTAAGCTCGCCCATCACCGTCGCACCTTGCGTATCGCCGAGAGCCTTAACCCTCGGCTGGTAGGTCGGATATTGCTCGCTCCCATCACCAAGCGGAAGCGAGGCGTACATGTCGGAATGGCTAACTGAGTGGCTGGCTATCTCCATACCAGCCGCCACCAAGGCATCCATCGCAGCAAGCGTACGGTCGTTGAAAAAACCTTCGTCCTGAAAGTCGCGGTAGTATTTTGTTTGTAGGAAAAAGGTTGCCGGTATTCCTTCCCGCACGAGCAAGTCCCGATAGGCAAGTAGATTGCCCATCGACTTGACGTAATCCACATCAAACGTCACGACCGCAGCCAGGCGTTGGCCTTGTGGCACAGAGCCAATCGTGACGGCTAGCGGTTCGTGCTGGCGATAGACAGCCCTGAGCCAGCGCAGCCATACGTCGACGGAGGGCTCATAACCATTGGCATAGGCCCGGTAGCCTTGGTCATTACGATCGTTGTGCGCTCGCATGATGAAAAAGCCGAGGTCAAAACCCAACGCATATGCGCTGCCGCCTGCCTTGTTGTCTCCTCTGACCAAAGCGGCGGATCCGTCTTCGAACCTGGCCAAAACCTGCTGCGCATTCACATACGTTTGCGTGCCGATCCAACTTGTCGGCAGATCAGGCTGGCCAAGCAGTACTGTCTTTTCATGGGGATCGCTGATCCAGCCAAGGGCTGGCGCTTGTTCGAAGGTGATACTGTGGTGAGCTCGCGATTCCAAAGTCGATTCGAAGCCAAACAGATCGTGTAGTCCGCCACCCAGCACTTGTGTGGCTATTAGAGTCCGTCCTGCTTCCACGTGGCGGCGCAGCGCTGTGCGCCCAGCATCGTCAAGGGTGCGTCCCGAAAGCAACGGATACACGAGGACGACGTTATGACGAGTAGCCTCGGCGACGTCATCGGTAATAGTGAACGGCACGCCGATACTTTTGAGGCCATGAGACAGGCCGAGCCAAGCGGAATCCTTATCAGTCAACAAGATTGCAAGACGAGAAGGCTCTCCGCTGGCGAAGCGATTCCAGTCGGAACGCCCCTGGTCAGAGATATGGCTCACTTCAGTAGGCCCGTTTAGATCATCTAAGCGATCAAATGTGTTTCGCTCGATAAAAGCGGTAACGGCAACTATCAGCAAACTGACAAGAACTAT
Organism: Pseudomonas abyssi; assembly: GCF_002307495.1. Taxonomy (GTDB): domain Bacteria; phylum Pseudomonadota; class Gammaproteobacteria; order Pseudomonadales; family Pseudomonadaceae; genus Halopseudomonas; species Halopseudomonas abyssi. The sequence goes on from NZ_NTMR01000016.1 coordinate 159,694, forward strand.
AATGGCGATGGCACGTGCCAAGATGGCAGGCTTGTTTACGAACGGCACGAAGACCTCGTCGGTGCAAGTAGAAAATTAGCATCTTGGAGCAATGCGAGGCAGGAAACGTTAGAGCGGCAACCGGCTCCTGCTGCTTCCGGATCGTAGCTGTTTCGTTTATTAGCAATAGATTTTCATAGTTGTTGGCCGGTTGGATAATATTCCCACTCTTGCCAGTCGATACCCCCTACAGCCAAAGGCTGCAGCCTAGCCCGCCAAAAGCTGTCCTGCTCTTGAAGTAGAGCCTGTGCTGCGCCGCCCCAGGTTTCTTCAGGCGCAAGCTGAGGCTCTATGCTCTGCGCGAGTCGAAAGCGCACGGCCGGCCAGCGCTGAGCGATTTTCTCCGTGAGCTGGGCGCTGCGTTCAGCACTGCGGGTGTAGATCATCAAACTCACCTTACTTACACCGATGGAAGGTAGCTCACACGGAGCGCAAGGAAAGCCACCCATCTCCTCAGTAAACCAGCGGTAATGGCTCGATATTTCGACAGGCCAAGGACTAGCGGCTGCCACATGCTTTAGCGTGTCCAGCCATTCACGCACATGTTTCGCCGGAACCGGCCAGCCACGCTGCTCAACTTCCAGATCCAGATGAAGTGCTGAGAACGACACAGACTTCAATTTCGAAATGATGGCGATCAGCGAAGCGCGGTTCTCAGGCGCCATCCAGTCTGGATCACCCAAAAGCAGCACAGGCTCGAAGCCACGTTTTCTGAGCGTTATGGCAACCGCATCGAGCGTCCGCACAACTTCCGGTTGCGCTAATTGCTCGGCGCTCAGCCCGATATATAGACGTTGGATGCCCGTGCGGTCCAGGCGAGACAGCTCGTCGGTTCGAGTAGCAGGATTGAGCAACGCACGGCTATCCCAAATGTACACGCCCCGCCTCCAGGCCTGGGTAGCCTCGGGTTCAGCAGCGTTTACTTCCAGAAAGTGCAATTGCGCCGGTGACATAACCTCTGCCGGCGCAGCGAAAGCCAGGCAACTTAGCAAGCCGCACACTAGAAGCTGGCGCATTTGAAACTTCTTCGCTTTAAGGAGAACCCACCACGGTGCCATGGCTGATGATTCACGATCACGTCGCAGCATTTCATTGAGCATCGCAACCGCGCTCCAGCATCGAATGACAATATGAGCCACGGAAGATCTGGACGCCCCGCCACAGGCGTAGGTATCCGCGTAGCGATAGTTTTGCACCATGCGAATCTAACCGAGTGGCGGTTTCACGTTATCAACCAAAACCGTCACTAGTGACTAGGAAGTCTCAGGGGTACGAGTCGTCAAGAAGCCAGCGGACATTGAGGGCAAGTCCAATGTGCCGAGACGAGGTTTCCAATCCCCGCCCCGCTAAACGGTATGTTGCATACAGCCAGCGCTGCAAGCGAACTGCATAGGTCAGCCCGTCCAGCTACACGGGTGGACACCATCTGCTTCGGGTCGATCGCTCTCAAGGACTGCTTTTGGCCGGTTAGCAACCACTTCTCTGGCTAGCCATGCTTGTCCTCCCACATGTGGAGGACTTGCCATGAACATCACTGCTACCTGCACCCGCCGGCCCTGGAACAAAGGAAAGTTGGTCGGACAGAAAACCCCGCTCCGGCTGAGAGATATCTGGGCCATCCGAGTAAGGCTTCAGCTTGCAGAACGAACCCGGGATCTGGCTTTGTTCGATCTGGCCATCGACAGCAAGCTTCGAGCCTGCGACTTAACCAAGCTCCGTGTATGCGACGTTGCTCATGGCGAGCATGTGTCATCACGAGCAATGGTTATGCAGCAGAAAACGAAGCGACCAGTGCAGTTCGAAATTACTGAGCAAACACGGGCTGCTCTCGCGGCCTGGATACACCAAGCCCAGCTCCGTAGCCAGGACTGCCTTTTCCCGAGCAGGCTGCACACCTCAGACCATCTATCCACTCGTCAATACGCTCGTATCGTCAAAGGCTGGGTGCAAACCATTGGCCTTGATCCGGCCATGTATGGCACTCACACAATGAGACGTACAAAGGCATCACTGATCTATCGCAGGACAAAGAACTTGCGGGCCGTTCAACTTCTGCTTGGCCATACGAAGCTGGAGAGCACCGTTCGATATCTTGGGATTGAGGTCGACGACGCCTTGGAAATGGCAGAGCAGACCGAGGTTTGACCATGTATAGCGACGGTCGAAGTCAGGCCGTCGCTAACCGGCCAATAAGTGCCGCACAAATCCCGGCGGGTGCAGATTTCCGGGCGGTTTGCGCCAGATCAGTTGGAGACGCTTTTCAAGCCCCGGGATGGGAAGAGCTACCAGCGCGCCACTGCGAACTTCGTCTTGTACTGCGGAAGCCATCACCAACGACACGCCGAGTCCCGCCCTCACTGCTTGTTTGACTGCCTCGGTGCTGCCTAGCTGCATACCGCTGCGAGGCACGCCCAGTTCGCCAAAGTATTCGGTCAGAAGCCGTCCGGTACCGCTACCCGGTTCACCTCCCAGCATCGGCAGGTCCACCAGACGATCACGTTCTATGCACCCTGCTTCAGCCAGCGCATGGTCGGGGCTGACGATAAGCACCAGCGGCTCGACCCGCCAGAGGCGGTGTTCGAAGTCGGGGTGAGGTAGCCACCATTCCATGATCGCGGCGTCGAGCTGGCCCGCCAGTAGCTGGTCGGCCACATCCGGGTTGGCGGCGATGCGCAGATCCACCTCGCCCCTCTCATTTGCGGTCGTCAGATAGTTGCGCACGAATGGCTGGAGAAGGTAGGTGCCGATGTTGGAGCTGGCCCCGACGCGCTCACGATTGCCATGCAGGGCTTCTAGCGCCCGGGCGTGCATGTCGAGCAAGGCGGTCGCATGCGGCATGAAGGCCAGCGCCCGTGTGGTAGGCTGGCAGCCGCTACGACTGCGCTGCACCAGCGTTACGCCGACCTGCTCTTCAAGCTTCTGCAAGTGCTGCGACACCGTCGGCTGGGCCAGCCCCAACGCCCTCGCCGCGCTCTGAAAACTGCCTGTTTGAACGATCGCTACCAGGCTCTTCAGCCAGACCGGATTCAACATGCGGCAGGCTCGGCCTTGGGCAGACGGTTCGCAGCGTTGATTGGGCGCGCACCTGCCAATACCTGGATGATGTTCTGCGCTGCACAACGTTCAATCTCCAGGCGCACCGCGCGCACTGCCGACCCTATGTGCGGAGTGAACAGCGTATTCGGATGCGCGAGCAGCGCAGGATCGATCAGCCGCGGCCGGTCCGCGCGAGCCCAGTCTTCCATTTCGAATACATCCGCCGCATACCCGCCGAGCTGGCCTCGCTCAAGCGCCGCGAGCACGGCGGCTTCATCCACTACCGAACCACGACAGGGGTTTACAAGCAGAGCGCCCGGCCGTACGAGGGCAAGCAGCTCGGCGTTGACCAGATGCTGGGTATCGGCATTCAAGGGAAGCGCCAGCAGGATGAAGTCCGAGCTGGCGAAGAGTTCGCTGCACGCCACCCGGCGCAGGCCGAGCCGTTGCTCGGTTTGTGTATCCAGAGCCTTCGCCTCGTGGTACTGCAGGGTCGCGCCCCATCCCTGCAAGCGATCAGCCATGGCCAGTCCGATGGCGCCCATGCCAAGGATGCCGACCGTAGCGTTATCCAGCCCCGTGCCGTAGAACTGTGGTTGCCAGCCCTGGAACTCGCCAGAGCGGACGAACGCATCTGCTGCCCGCAGATGCCGCCCCAGCCCCACCGCCAGTCCGATCGCCAGCTCGGCAGTCGGGACCGTCAACAGATCAGGCACGAAGGTCAGCCAGACCCCGCGGGCAGTACAGGCGTCCACATCGAAATTGTCGAAGCCCTTGAGCGCGCAGCCGACTACACGCAGCTCAGGGCAGGCTTGAAGAAAGTCTGCATCGACCCGATCGGGCATGAACGCCATCATCGCCTGAGCATCGCGGCAGCGGCGCAGAATTTCCTCGCGCGGCAGCGTGCTGTCGGTCTGGTTGGTCATCAGCTCGCAATGTGGCGCCAGCAGTTGCAGGATCTCATCGTGTACTCGGTGAGTTATAACGAGTTTCGGCAGCATGGTTTGTCCTATTTGAAACGTTTGCGCAGCACGCCACTGAAGGCGTCTACTAGCGTGACCATGGCCAGGATGACCAGCAGGATTGCTGCAACCTCCTGGTACTGCATGATGCGCAGCGAGCCCATGAGTTCGAAGCCGATACCGCCGGCGCCAACCATGCCCATCACGGTGGAGGCGCGAAAGTTGTATTCCCAGCGGTAGATCGCCACGTCGGCGAACTGCGGCGTCACCTGTGGCAAAACCGCGTGCAGCAGCACTTGCATCGGCGTAGCCCCCGCCGCCCGAGCGGCTTCCACCGGCGCTTCGTCGACGTGCTCGATGGCCTCGGCGAAGAACTTGCCGACCATGCCGACCGAATGCAGACCCAGGGCAAGCACGCCCGGCAAGGCGCCGAACCCTACGGCTGCAACGAAGATGATGCCCATGATCAGCTCCGGCACCGACCGCAGGGCATTGAGCAGCACCCGGGCAACACCGAACACAAGGGGGTGCGGCGCCGTATTGCGCGCTGCAACGAAGGCCACCACCAGCGAGAACACCACTGCGATGGCCGTACCGGCGATGCTCATCGCCAAGGTGTCGATCAAGGGGCGAATCCAGCTTCGATAGCCCGAAAAGTCTGGCGGCATGGCCTCGCCTGCCAGGGTCGCGATGGAGGGCAGCCCGTTCAGCAGCGTGGTGGCATCGAGCAGCCCCACGTACCAGCAGGCCAACAGCACCACTCCGAATACAATCGCCACCTGCCCCAGCTGGCGCCACCAACCGAGGCCGAAGCCTCGAAGGATGTGCTCGCGTTGCTCTGCAGGCAGCGCCTGCACGTCGTAATGAGTAGACATATCGGTGCTCACATCGTGGCGAAGTCGAGGCCGAGCAGCGATCCCATGTTGCGGATCACATCGTAGTCGGCGTCGGTGATTGGCGCGAAGGCCTCGGCCTTGAAGTTGCGCAGCACTTCGGGATCGTCGATACCGACGAATACATCCCGCACCTTGGTTTTCAGCTCGGGGCTCAGGTTCGAGCGCATCGCCCAGGGGTACTGGGGGTATTCGCCGCTGTAACCAAGTACTTTCACCTTGCTCGGATCGATTAGGCCACGTTCGACTGCGTGATTGAAAATTACCTCCGACAGCCCACCCGCATCGGCGTTGCCGTTCGCCACGTTGACGGCAACGGCGTCATGCGTGCCCACAAAATGTTGTTCGTAGTCCTGCCCACCCGTCAAATCGGCCGTCTCAAGAAGCACGGTTTTGGGAATCAAATGGCTGGACGTCGATGCCCGGTCACCATAGGCCATCTTCTTGCCCTTAAGGTCGGCATACTCATTCACGCCTGACGCCACATTGGCGATAATCACCGAGCGATAGGTCGGCTTGCCGTCGATGACCATGGCAGCGAAGGGCTCGATGTCGCTTTTGCTTTTGGCCATGACGTAGGACAGCGGACCGAAATACGCCAGGTCGATACGGCCAAAGCGCATCGCCTCAATCATCGAGGAATAGTCGGTGGTTACGATCAGCTGCACCTTCTTGTCCAGATGCTCTTCCAGATAATCCTTCAGCGGCTGGTTACGCTTGATCAGCTCGGAGGCGTTTTCGTCCGGCAGCAGGGCAACCTTTAGCACATCCGGATCGGCATCGGCCGCTAGGGCGGACAAACTTGAAACAGCGGACAGCAAGCAAGTCAATAAGAGCGCGGATAAGCGTTTCATCGGGACATCTCCAGTGAAGGTTCGAGCATGACAGGTGGTTCAGCCGGAGCATTCGCTGGCTGAGTCGTAGAGCGGCCTGCATAGATGCGCTCAAGCTGCGCATCGGTGAGTTCCGAGGGCGCGGCATCGAAAACGATCTGAGAATCGGCCAGCCCGACGACGCGATCGGCGAAGCGGCGGGCATATTCGAGTTGATGCAGCGAAACGATGGCGGTGATGCCGTCTTCCTTGCAGATGTCGCGCAGCAATCCGAGAACACGGACCGAAGTGGCCGGGTCGAGACTGGCTACCGGCTCATCGGCCAGAATGATCGCCGGCTGTTGCGCTAGCGCACGCGCGATGCCTACCCGCTGCTGCTGGCCACCGGACAGTTTGTCCACCCGGCTTAGCGCCTTGTCTGCCAGACCGACCCGAGCGAGGCAACTGAGCGCAATCTCCTGATCGGCACGCGGCAGAGGAAACAGCGAGCGGAGCGTGTTGTGAAAGGCCAGCCGACCGGTAAGCACATTAGCCAGTGCGCTTTGACGTTCGATTAGCTGGTGGTGCTGAAAGATCATGGCGGTACGCCGACGATGCTGACGCAAGGCCGAGCCGCTGCCGAGTTCACCGAGTTCGCTGGTGACACTGCCGCCAGTGGGCGTGACGAGTCGATTGAGACTACGGAGCAAGGTCGACTTGCCTGCGCCCGAGAGACCAAGCAGCACGGTGAACTCACCACGCCGAAATGCAATCGAGGTATCGCGTAGGGCTGTCACGCCGCCTGGATAGACGACGCTCAACCGGTCGACCCGCAGCACGGCGTCCTGTATCGGATGGGGCTTCATTTGATCACCTTTCGCAATATTGCTGGCCGCACAATTGCGGTTCGCGATGCAAAGGGTAGAAATTCCTTGTTACCGCACTGCTTCTAAAGGATGACATTTCGATGAATACTTCGAATCTGCCGTAGCGGGGCGGCAAGCGAAGCCGTGGAAGAACGGGCGCAACGTAGCGTCTTTCTTCACGCGGGATACAGGAGGCTTTGATTGATACTGCTGCGGATTCGCTACAGTAACGTTGGGCCAGAACGTAATGCCATCCAAGCAAGAGAGCGCACACTAGCGGCCAGAAGCGGTCTTTGGGTACCTATGAAATTAGGGCTATTCAGAGCAATGACTGCAGCGGCGGGACTATCTTGTCCCGCCAGTAATTATCGTATCTCCGTTTGGCACGATAGCCTTGTCACCAAGGTGAATTAGCTTGAATTGCACATTGTGAGTGGCCTCATTGTAGGCTGCGTCACTGTCATCGAACGACGCGGCAACGATGCTCTGCAGGTTCTTTGAGGCGGATAGCTTTTGAAGCAAAGCGAGCTGACTTTTGGTGGCCATCGAGTGTTGGCCTGGCTCATCGAGCAGGATGAACCCTGGGTGATTCCCTCTGACAGCGACGTGCTCGGAAGTTTCATACAACGTGAGGATATAGCTCCAGATTAGCCGCACGAAGTCACTGGCGCTTGACTCGCGTGCGATGTTGGAGCTGGTCTTGGAGGTGCTGGAGGCAGAGGCTGCTTTGCGCTCACTAAAGTCTTTATTGTAGATTTCCCTAAGCTCGATTTTGTCGAGCTCCGGCAGAAGGTTGTCCACATTGAATTTGATGTCTGAGACCGGGGCGCTGTGATAGTCGAACGATGCGACATTAGAGCGGAAGATCTTTCCAAACAAATCGTACTTCGCCAGGTCGACATCAGAGTAGTGATCTTTCGGCAATGCGGCCCTGTCTTGCTGATTCTTCTTGAAGCGTGTTGAGAGCTCGACCAACATTTCCAGCTGCGCTTCATTACGCTGAAGAAACAGGGAAGCTTCCTCAATGCTCATCTCTATCTGTAACTGCTGGCGCAGACTGGCCTTCGATACTACGGCATTTGTCGTGAGATCAGCCTTAAGCGCACGGAGTTTGTCTTTGGATTGAGCAATCCGCCTGGTGAGCTCTTCGCAGACCACCATGGTTTCTTTGACGGACTGCTCGATCCCGGCGGCGTCTCGCTCCAGCATTTTAATCTGGGACCTCAGATAATCGATATTGGTCGCAATATCCATGTGCGGAGTGCTTCCATGGAGGTCAGTCAAGGAGTGGCCAATATTCTGCTGGCATGCCGGGCAGACGTCGCTGGCAACATCCAGTTTGAGTGACGCACCGTATCGAATGAGCTTCTGGGCTGCCTGATTCTTCGACAGCTCTTCCTCGGCTTGGCGTTGGTGAAGGGCGTTGGAATTTCTAGCTGATCGGTGCAGCGTCAGTTCACCCACACAACTCTCGTATGCAACCGTCAGCTCTTGAAGCCTGGCAGTCTCCTGCTCAATGAGCTGGAGCGTGTCTTTAGGAGTAGAGTCTTTCCAATTGAGCTCTTCTTCAGCCAGCTTCTTCAAGGCTTGAATCTGATTGCTCTTGTACGTGTCCAGGTCCACGAGGCCCTGCAGAGTGGACTTCATATAAGTCACGCTCGCTGGGTGGAAATCTACCACTGGATTTTTCGGAAGTTTCTGCACCTTCATCGAGCTTTTTAAGGCGTCGGAGGTAATTGCTCGATATATGTCTTGCCAGGACGTATTCAGCTCGAGCGACTCATGGTCGAGGCGTGCACGAATAGAGTCCATCTCGAACACATTGGTGCCAACCAGGAAGTCAACAATCTTGATTCGAGCTTCTTTGACACCGAAGTAGGGGAGGTTGGCAATATAGTCAGTCCATCCTCGCTTTTGCTCAATGACCATGGCGGCGAAGATATACTGAAGATACAGCTTGACCTGCTTACCGTTCGTGTGGGGCACCGTAGGCAATTTCAGCCCTAGAAAGTTTTCCAGGTAGGTGTAGAACCCCTCGCGCAGTTGTGCGCTTCCGGCATCGTGCAGGAACCGATACAGGATAGGAGCTGTTTCTCCTTTGCTTAGAGCCGCACATTCTTGGATCTCGACCAGCTTCGGGTTCACACCATCTTCTTTAATTTTCCGCGTAATGGTGATCGTCTTGTCATTCGACTCCATTTCAATGATGACCATGGAGCGCGTGACGTAGTGCTTCGTATCATCAAATTCCACGTGGTCTTTCAGCACATAAGTCAGTGCCTCAGCATTCTGAGCACCTATCAGCTCCTCCATGCCTAAGGCGTAGAGGATGCTGTGCACGATGGTACTTTTGCCGGATGAGTTTCGACCACGGATGATGTTGAGGTTACGCCCGAACTCCGCCATAAAGCCAAAGGGGCCGCCGGTCGTTTCGATTGCGATTTTGATGCGTTTGATGAACAAGGCTATTCCCATTCCTTGGATATGGTTTTGACCATGCTTTCAGTGATCCTCCGACCGATCTTGGAAAGCGTGATTTTCTCGTCAGCCATGACAGAGCCGTCACTAATGATGTCCGTCACCAGTTGTCGGCCTTTAGGAAGCAACTTGAAACCGGTAGTTGTCGCCTCGATCAGCCCATCCCTGACTGCGAGCTGCAAGGCGATTGAGAGCGCCGGATCGAACCCCCAGACGGGGAGGCTAATTTGACCGAGCTGTGCCGCCATGGTCATCGTTTCCATGCGCTTAGGCGTTTTCATGGCCCAATGCATCAGATGAAGCTTAACCAGGCTGCACTTGCTGCCATGCCCACAGATGTGGAGGATCAGCAGCGCTTGGCAAATCTTGTACATTGGCCTTAGCTCAGTCAGAACCGGCATGGGCTTTGGAGTGAACTTGATGGTTGCCATCAGTTGTAGAAGTCCAGTTGGCAGACAGCGAGCCAGCGGGCCACAGTTCTACGAACTATGTCGTCCGTGAGTGTCCCATCGATCTTCAGGCGATCATCGTTCAGCAGCCGATCGGCTAACCGATTTTTGATCATCTCGACCAGTTTGTCTGGGTGATCTGAGGTGGTCAGGCTCCATTCTTCAACGTTCTCTTCGAAACCATTTAAGGTTTTTGCAACTTGGAAGTAGGTCTGAGGCGATTTTGCGTAAAGATCCTGGAAAAAACTATCGTGATCCAAGAAGGAGCTTTTAGTTATTTGGAATAGCGCGGAGACTGCCCTTTCACCTTTTTCAGACATCCGTAGTTGAGTCTTACGTTCCAAGTTTTCATCGTAGAAGGTAAGGTCCTCGTTGACCTCCGGGATTGCCTGGTTGTCTTGGCCGATAGAAATTGGAACGCCAGCCGATATTCGGTGCTGGTTTATTTCCTGAATGTAAAAATCGATATCATGGACAAGCACAGTAAAGTTTTCATCCAGATGCGGGAGCGACCAAGCCCTAACCTCATCCTGTTTCTTCTGTGCATGTATCAGAAGTGCGTTGTGGGCAATTTCAGGAGTAATGAAGTACCAGTCCTTGATTTTAGTGGTGCCGAGAATTCCTTGAAGGCTAGCTTGGTTGTCCTTCAGCTTCTTTAGATCGCGGGTGATTTTATCCCGCTGCTTCTCGTTGAGAACTGCGCGCGTGTACTGGGTATCAGGACAATAGCACTGGAAAGCAAGACCGGTATGCTTAGTGAAGCCTTCGATACCAAAGTCGCCGGGAGTGGCAGGAACATGCTGATAACCGTCGGAGCCAAATTTAGACTTCAGGACGAGTTGGATAGTCGCCTCCCATGTCGTTCCATTGAAGGGGCCTACTGGGGTGATAATCAAAGCTCGTCTGCCTTGCAATGCGTGTTGATAAGTCCGTTTTTTTCGACGCTATCAAAGGGCCGGTCTCAGGTCTACTTTTTCTATAAACGGGTAGCTCGTCTCACTCGTCAAAAGTCATGAATTACCCTGCGAAAGATCGAGCGTCCGCTTCTGGCCGATTTTTGCCTGTTACGATCGCAAAGCGTGACGGTCAAATCGAACGCAAACGACTAGTCAAGTCGAATGCGAACAGGCGATCAAGCCAGTGCAATTACCCAATACGCGCAAATGCCAGCTTTCCAGCCAGGACGCCTAGGCCCTTGGGCCACTTGGAAGTAGCCATTGATCAACGCCCCATCTAGTAATCTCTATGAAAAAGCTTGAAGGAGCCACTCATGGCTGGCCAAAACATATTCAATTTCGGCAGCGACACCGAAGCGAAGAGTCCAGCAGAGTTACGAGTACAAATTAGGCATACTTGAACAAAGCACGGTCTCTTGCTCTGCGGATGGTTGTCAGGAGACGTTGCCTGCAGGGCCAGCAGTAACCGTCACTCGGCCCAGCAAAGCCCACACCACCTGGGCACCCGGGACCAGTGGCCCACCTTGATCTGCCCTGGGTATCGTTATAGTAAAGATGTATAGCTGGAACGCCATTTCTGGAGCCTCACATGCCGCATTACAACGACCTTGAGAAACGCCGTGCAAATGTACTTCATGTTCATGCGACCAACAGGCTATCAGGGGCCAGAGTTAGCAGTTACATGGCAGCCAAAATGGAAGAGTACGCTAGCGGCCACCTGTCTTCAGCACAGTTGATAGCCGAAACGAAACTGAAATACAGCGCCCACGGAGCATCATTACCTTCCAAGAGTTGATAAGCGGGCCTGCACCAATGCGACGCTCGCTTGAGGCGACTCTACTACCCGGCGCGCGACGAAATGTGACCGAGCTCCCTGATACGTCCCTTAGCGCCTTAATATGGCGCATGCTCTAGCGCGCTCCCAAAGCCCAACCTTCGCGACTCCCAACAATGCGCGAGGAGGTGAAAGCATGCCTTTATCTCTCAAATCATCTGTGGTTAGAAGAGAATCATCACCTCAATCCAGCGACACAAAACAGCACCTATAGTGCTATCTTTACAAAAAAACACCAACATGTAGTATCCTGATAGCATCCCAATAGCTTTAGGCCAGTCGAACGAAGACTTACTTTGAGGAGCCTCAGGATGCATATCGTTAGGTTTTTCCCCATCGGCAATGCCGACACCTGTCTGATTGAACTAGCCAACGGTCGCCGAATTCTTTTCGACTTCGCTGACATGCACAACCCCGATGACGCCGACGATAAGCGATGCGACCTCGAAAAGGAGCTACGCGAAATTCTCGGGGACGACAAGGTGATCGACGTCGTGGCGTTTACTCACCTAGATCGTGATCATTGCCACCGCGCCAAGGAAGTTTTTTGGTTAGACCACGCGCAGAAATACCAAGACGATGACCGAATCAAGATTCAAACGCTCTGGGTTCCTGCCCATGCTGTTCTAGAGCAAGGGGTCACCGGTCAAGCCCGCACCCTTCGCACAGAAGCCCGTCACCGGTTTATCAACGGTGAGGGCATAAGAGTTTTTTCTCGGCCTGAAGAGCTGGATGACTTTCTGACCGAGCGAGACATCGATCCGGCCAAGCGCCGCAACTTGATCAGCGACGCTGGCACCTTGTGTCCAGAGTTTAATCTGGAGCACGACGGGGTGGAGTTTTTCGTGCACTCGCCTTTCGGCAAGCGCGGTGATGATGATGTCGTACGTGTCCGAAATAACGACGCCCTTTTCATGCAGGCTACGTTTGAGGTTGAGGAGCAGCAGACAAAAATGGTGCTGTCGGCTGACGTCACCCATGAAGTCATCGACGATATTGTGAAGGTGACCCAACACCATGACCGAGAGTATCGTCTTGAGTGGGATATCAACAACATCCCCCATCACTGTAGCTACAAGTCTTTATCTGACGAAAAAGGGGACGAGAAGACTGAACCTACGGCAACCTCCAAATGGTTGTACGAAGAAGCAGGTCAAACCGGTGGGCTGCTAGTCAGCACATCCAAGATCATTCCAGATGGTGATGAAGACGATCAGCCGCCTCACCGACAGGCAGCGGCATACTACAAAAGTGTTGCCAATCAACTGGGCGGCGAATGGATTGTTTCTATGGAGCACCCCACAAAAACTAAACCAGAGCCATTGGTAATCGAGATCACGAGCGCTGGTTACAAGATCCGGAAGCAGACCGCCAAGGTCGTCATCTCCACGGCGGCCCCGCGCGCAGGAGCTCAATAATGTGCGAGGCGTTTGACACACCTCGATCTCGGTTGGCTCGCTCTGTTGTCCGGTACTTAGTCGGCTCTCCAAATCACCCCTACGCGACGCTAAACCAAGTCAGTCTAAACGGCTCATTCGATATGTTAGAGATAGAGCTTGAGATTGAGCTGGCGCAGCGACGCCCAGTTCCTATTCAGCATAAAGAGCCCGTCCGTTTAACTTTCATGGCGCATGACGACAGCTGGCCACCACGAGTACTGTCAACACGCGAGAACTTTCCGACAGGCATGGTCCATACCAACCTTGATCGTGAAGCGGGGGGATTAGCCCTATGTATATGGGAAGAGGCGTGGCCAGATCTGTCGACCAACCTCACCGGGCAGGCACTTGTCGAGAGACTTCGTAGCTGGTTCTCGTCTATGGCGGCCGGCACCGTTCATGATGATGAGCAGCTATTGGAGCCATTAATCCTAGCGAGCTCCCACACGCTCATTATCCCTCCAGGTGAGATGCATGGCCCTTGGTACATTCAACAGGCCTACAAGCATGAAGGCCAAATGATCCTTGGGCTTTCAAAAGAAAAGCCTGAAAGAGAGCTCACCACTCACAATTTTGCGATCTACGCGCCGCAGCTTCCCGGGCAACAGCATGGTGCATTAGCCAGAACCCCCTATGACCTGGGAGCCCTACAGCAGCTGTGTTTAAACCTCGGGTTCGATTTAATAAGAGACTTGACGGGCTGGCTACAGGCCCCTGATCAGTTGAGAGACGCGGACAGGCTGCAACCTATCCTAGTACTTACAGTACCAAAGCGTCGGGAGCGCGACGCGCCAGAAGAGCAATTGGAATTATGGTGCTACACCCTAGGCGAAAGCCTTGCCCAACTCGGCGAGCGACTAGACATCACCATTACAGACCAAAAGACTAAACAAACTACGTACAAGCTGCTAGGAACTGCCGAGAACGCGGATTTGCCGTCGATCGCCCTCGAACCATGGCGCGTCGTGCAACGACTGGATAGAGGAACAGCCCGTCAGTTTGCGGGGGCAACCAATAAGACAGACACCCCTTTACTAGCAATCGGTGCCGGTGCTATCGGATCGAACGTGGCTATGATGGTGACCCGTTCAGGCATTGGGCCGTGGACAGTGGTCGACGGGGACATCACTCTGCCACATAACACTGTTCGCCAAGTTCACAAACGCGACTCGGTTGGATATCCAAAGGCGCTGGGGTTGCAGTTTGCTCTAGATAATGTCTTTGAGGAAGGCGGGAACACTGCGATTCCTGTCAATGTGTTCGCACCAGGTGAGCAGGCGGATGCGCTGGACGCTGCTGTAAGGAGCTCCGAAATTGCTATCGACTTCAGCGCCTCACCAGCTGTTCTGGGCTGGCTATCTGAACAACCCATAAGGCGAGGAGTCAGTGCCTTCTTCGGACCCGACGGTTCCGATCTGGTTGTGCTTGCAGAAAACAAATCTCGGGCAGTCAGAGTTGATGAAATTGAGGCTCAATACTTCTGGCATGTAGCAACAGAAGCGCAGTTGAAAGGACATTTGTCTGCTGCACGGCTGGATAAAATTCGCTATGCCAACGCTTGTCAGGACCTTTCAGCACCTCTGCCTCCTTGGCAGCTTCAAACCCTTTGCGGTCTCGCTGCTGGTCAGGTAGCGCGACTGCTCCAGAACGAAGATGCATGCTTTCAAGTCTGGCGACTGGAGCCCGTAACAGGTGCAGTCCAACCAGTGGTTATTCCTGTACAACAGGTACACCGCTATCAAGAAGGCACCGTGCGGGTGTCTATTACAAGCGGTGTCATTAGTACGATGCGAAAGCTTCGCCGTGAAGCAGGCGGAAACGAAACGGGCGGGGTACTTATAGGCACTTTCGACCTCGTTCGTAATGTGGTTCATATCGTGGCAGCGCTTCCAGCTCCTCCCGACAGCAAACAAGCTCCAACCTACTTCGTCCGAGGCAAGAAGGACCTCAAACCTCGGATCGAAGAGCTGTCGTCTGGCTCAGCGGGACGTTTGCATTACCTCGGTGAATGGCACAGTCACCCGAGAGCCGTGCCTGCAAGACCCAGCGATGATGATGAAGGAGTATTCTCCCACCTTGAAGCTCATTTAGGTTCGTTAGGAGGACCATACATTATGGCCATCTGCGGCGAAGACGACACCTGGATTCGCACTGGATGGGCTGAGCATGCGGTGGTGGAGGGGGTTATAACACATGAACCTCAATGAAATGTTGCCGGTCCCTCAAATGCAATATCTCTTCAACTGAACAGAGCTTGCCAGCCAATAGGTCTAGCACAACAACCTTACGCCTAAGCCGACTCATCTTTGGGAGGGGAGGACTTGTGCGAGTGCATCAGTGATTCACAACTCAAGATTAGTTGTCGACCATAGGCCCGAGAGGCCTCTCGTAAGGCCAGCTCGTTAACTGCGGTCATCAGGTAAGCCGAATGCAGTAACGCGGCAGCAACAGCGATATAGACCTTTTCTTCCACATTCGGAAGTGCGGCGAAATAACCTGATTCAAAGTACAGTATGCCGGCACAACTAAGCAGCACTAGTAAATTACACACCAGCGCGATTGACTTTAGACCCAGGAGGTTCCGTCGAAAACCATACGTAATGTTTTCAGCAAACAGAAGCGGATATGCAGAGTGATCGCGTGTTTGCTCGCGCAGCCATGCGTTAGCGGACTGGTAAAAATCAGCGGAAAGTTCCGAACCGCTTTGCTCCTCCTCAAGTGTTGGCGCTGTCAACGCAAGCTGTTCGGCAACGAACCCTCTATACCGATCCTTCGAGCCTTCCGGGACATCCCGGTTTCCCCTGAGCCACTGGTCCGGCGTTTCTCCTGTGCCTAGACGCTCTTGAAGCTTCTTGCCTCTGTGCCTGGCCAAGTCTGCGAACGCAAAAATAAGCACGAAGCCTATGCTGCTTGCGATCACTTGGGAGAGTGCAAGGTGATCCCAAGGCACGAGCATGAACAATAGGATTAGTAAAGGAAGACCCGATATCAGCGCAGGGAAAACGCGGGCCTTAAGGCTGTATGTGTCGAACTGGCTGAAAACTTCCATATACCACTCCGTGAGTGTCGCGACTTCCTCCGTCACTAAACCTTTAGTACCGACCGGCGGCACAAGCACACCGAGCAAAGCATAAAGGACCTGATAATCGCATGGCAGCGTGCGTATTGAACAGTCCACCTGTCCACACCGCCTCGGAATACTACATAGCTTCAACATGACTTTCGACCGAACGTGACCAAAGCACTAAGCCCAAACAGCAGTGCGGTTTAGTAGCGATAGCCAAACATGGACTGCCCAATAGAGCCCTGGGGTATCAAGGCTTGCGCCCTGGAGCGGCTGACTGAAAAAGTCGGTCAAGTGGCCGCATGGATACAATCAGGAAATGAGTGCTTCTGCCTGGTGTGGGCGGGGTCGCTTGATCGACCTCCAAGAAGCTCAAACTTGCGCCGACAACCAGAGAAATTAGGGTATCCGGATTAAGTGGTTGATGGGCCTTCCAGCCCCATCCAACCCTTAGTCCTTCCAGAAGGTTGATAGATCGACACCGAAGTTCTTCTCAGGCTCGGGGAGTCCCATGTTGTAGGTCATGGTGGCTCTGCCCAGAAACGGGGATTCCTTGACTTGTGGCGCCTTCTTCTTGTGCTTGGTGGTATAGAGCATCCGGGCTCGCATTACCTCGAACGAATAGCCCCGGCCATCACGGTTTTTGTCCTTGGCTAGGCGGTTTATCGACTACGTGAAAGCGTTGGTGATCGGGATGTCGGTCTCAAAGTAGGTCAGCATCTCTTCACGCCAGCCACTGACGGCGCTGACGAGATCCTTCCAAACCTCCTTCTGCCCCTGAGGGATGTTGTCAATCCAGGTGGCGAGAGCCTGTTCGGCACCACGCCGATTGGTACAGTCCCAGATATGGTAGAAGCGCTCCTTGTGCTCGTAAGCCGCCAAGAGCTGGGGGGAATGCTCCTGTCCAGGTCTCCATGATGAGCCGTTCGCGGTCTGAAACGTCGTGAGCGCGCTTCAGCAGGATTTTCCGGTCACCTTTGAGGGTCCGGCGCTGATTGGGCTTCAACTCCTTCCTTAGGCCTTTGCGGATCTTCTCTAAGGCCTCGTTGGCCATGCGCACGACGTGGAACTTATCGACCACGATACGGGCCTGTGGCAGCACCGTCTGGAAGGCGCGGCGGTAGGGCTTCCACATGTCCATGCTGACGATCTCGACCTGGTGGCGGTTGGCCATGCTCATGAGGCGTCTTGTCACCCTCTCTTGCTGACGACCGGGTAGCAGGTCCAGCAGGGTGCGCTCTTCCAGATTGGTTAGGATGCAGCAGAGCCCTTGGCAGCAGTCGTGCATCAGGAACGTACAGCTGGCTCATGAAGGCGTGCCGCCTTATCAAGGCCCAGGACGCGCCTATTCCGGAAGTCAAGCATGCGATAGCGAAGACGCTAGGCGATTCAGCGGCGGCGGCTGCCT
This sequence comes from Pseudomonas abyssi, assembly GCF_002307495.1. GTDB lineage: Bacteria > Pseudomonadota > Gammaproteobacteria > Pseudomonadales > Pseudomonadaceae > Halopseudomonas > Halopseudomonas abyssi. The sequence goes on from NZ_NTMR01000016.1 coordinate 176,931, forward strand.
GGTTGATGTCGTATTTCCGCCCAAATAAAGAGGGCGACACCGAGGAAGATCCATACGTCCGCTAGGTTGAACGATGGCCAGTGCCACTGGGCATAGTGAAAATCGAGAAAATCCTCTACGTAGCCTAACCGCAAGCGATCTGCGACATTGCCCAACGCGCCGCCGAGGATCGCACTGAGGGCGAGCCGATAACTCAGTACGCGTGGTGAACGCCAAAGCCAGTACACCAGTAATATCGAGATAACCAGGGCCAGTCCGATGAAAAGCGGCTGCTGCCAACCGCCGACATCCGCGAGAAAGCTGAAGGCCGCCCCCGTATTGTGGCGGTGGACCCAATTGAAGAAGGGTGCGGCAGGCACGCTTTCACCATGCGCTAGCATGGTGCTGGCAAGGTACTTGCTCGCCTGATCGACAAACAGTAACAGGAGCGAGAGCCACAGCCAGCGCATCGCCTTTCCCGGCTCGTGGGCTTTCTCTGCGAGCCGACTGCCATAAGTAGACATATCCCCTTCCTCCTGACCCAATCTAGAATTTGCTCGCTGCTAAATAACAAGCGTCATGTACCCAACCGATGATGCCGACGAATTCGACGGAGCAGGAGCAGGCCGAGTCCGAGTGCGGTCAGGCCAAGGACAGGCCAATCCCGCCAGCGCACATAAGGGGGCGCGCCAGTTCGCGGTGTCACTTCGGCGCTGAGGGTGGCCACTTCGAACTGCGGAGCACGCTTGAGCACTTTGCCCTCATGATTGATGGCTGCTGTGATACCGGTGTTCGTGGCTCGAAGAAGGTCACGTCCGGTTTCGATGGCACGCATGCGTGCCATCTGGAAATGCTGGAGGGGGCCGAGCGAGCTGCCGAACCAGGCATCGTTGCTGACATTCACCAGTAACTGCGCTTCGGGCAGAAGCTCAGTGACTTCGGCACCAAAGACCGCCTCGTAGCAGATGAGTGCCCCTACGGGCACCCCTGCTGCATTCAGGACGTGCGCTTCCCGTCCCGGTGTGAAGTCGGACATGGGCGCCCCGAGCACGTCGAGGGCCGACCCCAAAAGATCCCGAAACGGAACATATTCACCGAAGGGCACCAGGTGGCGTTTGTAGTAGAAGCCTGAGGGATCGGAGAGGCTTACCACGGCGTTGTAGGTACGGCCCTCCGCCTCGCGTACCGGGACGCCAATCATTAACGATGTGCCTGCCTGATCGGCTAACGCCTCAAGCTCAGCAAGATATGCTTTGGCCTGGTCATGCCACATCGGGATTGCCGCTTCTGGCCAGATCACGATATCGGCTCCGAGATGCTGCGCGGTAAGCGCCTGATAGCGCTCAAGTGTGATGTCCCGGTATCTCGGGTCCCATTTCTTGTCTTGCGCGATGTTTCCTTGCAAGAGGACGACATCGATCGGGTCAGCGGCTGGCTGCGTCCATTCACGATCCAGCAGTTGCAAGCCGGCGAGGGTAGCGACTAACACGGCACCGACTACCGCAGCACGGCGCAGGCTTGGCCCCTGGACAATCCAGGCAAGCCCGCCAGCGAGAAGTGCCACCAGTAAACTCACGCCAAGCACGCCAAAGACGGGAGCGATAGTGGCAAGTGTGGTGTCGGTCTGGCTGTAGCCAATGAAGAGCCAGGGAAAGCCGGTCAAGAACCAGGTGCGCATCCATTCACTCAGCACCCATGCCGCAGGTAGCCCTAGCCAGAGTGCCATTGCATCCATCTCAGGGCGCAGGCAGCGCACGAGGTACGCGACGCCCCATGGAAAGAGGGCGAGCAGCGAGACAAAGGCCGCCGTGACTAACACCGCCACCACGGGGCCATTGCCGTACTGGCTAATGCTGATAAAGACCCAGGAGACACCCACGCCGAAGTAGCCAAGGCCAAAGAGGTAGGCCGACCACAGCGCCTGACGCCTTGAAGACTGCGCGGTCAGGACAAAAAATGTTGCCAGAGCGATCACCGCAAGCCATGCCCAGCCCACAGGGGCAAAGGCAAGCGGCATGGCGCCTCCAGCAAGTAGAGCCATCCCCCCTGTCAGAAGCGGCTTATAGCGCACGCCCGTGTATAGGCTAGAGGGTAGCGCGCACTTATCACCCAATGCTCTCTCGCCTCCGAATCCAGGATCAACCCTGTGGCTCATGCTTTCTTGCTCCGCTTAATCAAGCTGCGTCAATTCATTCGGCCGGCTGGCCAGGGTGGCAAAGTGAATGTTTCTGGACTCGACTAGGTGCGCCGTAAGCTGGGAGCTGCTTCGTATTCGGCCAGCACGACAGTGGCTGTGTTGGGGAGCAGTACGTTAGCTTTGCGATACCACCCCTTCCAAGCCCGCTGATACCAGAACGAACAGGACGAAGCCGCCTATGAAAGCCAGCGGTGAGATGTGCGTATCGTCACCGCTCTCGTGAGCCTCGGAGACCATATCTTCGATGGCAGCGACCGTGAGAAGGCCTGCCGTGAACGTCAGTGCCGCTAGCTTAAATGCCTCCGGCTGCTTCCTGAGTACGAAGTAAGCAAAGACGGCTGCCGAGAGCACAGGAATCGCGAAGGAAGCAGAGAGCAGTATCCGCTTGCTACGAGGGATTCCTTTATCTTTCATGGTGGCGATCGTCGCAAAGCCCTCAGGAACATCGGCGAGAACCTGACCCGCCGCCAGGATTATCGCGACCGACGGTGAGACCGCCGACCCCGCCCCGATCAGGAGGCCATCGCTGAACAGGTCGATGGATACGGCGATATAGATCATCCAGACACTCGTCTGACCGCCTTCTCCCTGCTGGCCTTGTCGCTTCTGGAGACTCTCAACGAGCTTCTCGATACCTACGTAAGCAATGCCGCCCAGCGCGAAAGCGAGGGCGATTACCCAGGCTGAGAGGTTCTCTAGCACGCGCGGCATGATTTCAACCGCCACCACCGCAATGACGAGGCCGGCAGCGCCGTGAAGGGCGTAATTGAGACGGCGCCCGGTAGTTCGGGAGGCCTCCGCAGCGAGCCCACCACTAAAATTGCCTAAGGCGGGCAACAGCGCCAGGCCGAGTACCAGCCAGATACTATCCATCATCTTCCTTCCTTGGTTGATTCCTAGATACGCTACCTTGCTGGCTCCGAGCCTTCGCGCTATATGCTGTCGTTCAGGCCTAGCGCGCTTGTACAGCCACTTCGATCAAGTGTCCCAGGCATCGATAGCTGCGTACCGTGCAGCCTCACCCCTTGAGCGCCAGGATGCGCCGAGCGCCGTTGAGGACGATCAGGCCCACGATGGTACCGATAATCAGGTCAGGGTAGCTGGACCCCGTCCAGGCGACCAAGGCACCGGCGGCGATGACGCCCATGTTGATCACCACATCATTGGCCGAGAATATCCAGCTTGCCTTCATATGCGCGCCGCCTTCGCGGTGCTTGGATATCAACAGCAGGCAACCGGTATTGGCGATCAACGCGACGAAGGCGATCGCCATCATCATCAGCGATTCAGGCTCACTACCGAAAACAAAGCGTCGCACCACCTCGACGAGTACGCCGATAGCCAAAATCAGTTGCAGTACCCCTGCCAGATGCGCGGCACGTACCTGCATTTTCGCACTGCGCCCTACGGCATAGAGAGCCAGGCCATAGACGGCTGCATCGGCAAACATATCCAGGGAATCAGCGATCAGGCCGGTAGACTGGGCGATCAGGCCAGCAGTCATTTCCACCACGAACATGATCGCATTGATACCGAGCAACACGCGCAGAGTGCCTGACTCCTGCGTAGCAGAGACTGCCGAGCTCTCAGCGGCCTTGATCGTCTCTGGGTCGGCAATGACGGTTTCCTGAAGAGAGGCGCCTAGCCCCAAGGTCGCCAGTTTCGCGGTAATGAGCTCAGCCTCGCCGTCATGCACGACCTCCAATCGGCGGTTCGACAAGTCGAAGGACAGCGTTCGAATCTCATCAAAGCCGTTCAGCGCCAAGCGGATCATCCGTTCTTCTGAGGGACAATCCATCTTCGGCACAGCATACACGCTGACCCATTCCCCTGACGCTTCGGAGGAGACCGGCATATCGGTATCCGCTGCAGGCGTTGCATCGCAGCTACATGGGCCACCACAGGCTTTACTCACGATACGGCTCCAGTTAACCAACATAGATTGCTAGTATTAAAAACTATATAGCTACTATAAGGTCAATGGGACAGATGATCCGTTGAGGAGTAAGCCTGATGCGCATTGGTCAGTTAGCCCAGATAGCGGGTATCGACACGCAGACGATCCGCTTCTATGAGCAGCAGGGCCTGTTGCCGCCGCCAGAACGGCAGGAGAATGGTTACCGTGTCTATACCGAGAAGCATGGCGAGTGGCTTGCCTTTATCCGCCGCTGCCGAGTTCTGGACCTGTCACTGACAGAGATTCGCGAGCTACAGAGCTATCAGGACGACCCTCGCCAGCCCTGTACCGCCGTCAACGCCATGCTCGATGACCACATCTCTCATGTGCGGTCGCAGATAACTGCTTTGCAAGCGCTTGAGCAACAACTCGTTTCACTGAGGGCGAGTTGCAACGAGGGTCGGGAGATCAATGCCTGCGGCATCCTGACGGGGATCAGCGAGGAGAGCAAACAACAGCTGTATAGGGCTAGCTCAGGCCGTAAGGACTGAGCAGAGACATGCCGGACCTTGCAGTGACATTGTGAATGCATGGTGTGTTGATCGCGAAGCCTCACTGCGTATCTCGGCATGCGAACCTGGGCGTTGCTGCAAACTTGCAGGGGCCGTGAAGAAGAGTCGTCATCAACCAGGTAATCCGCTGAGCTGATGGTTGGTTCCGTCATCATGATATGAGCCAATCAACCAAAAAATCCGGATACCCAGAAATTACTGATAGAGGACCCTGGGCGAAGAGTGCCGATGGCCACAATGAAAGGATTGAAACGCGTGAGCAGCCGAGAGGCGGTGGACCTTTTGGCGGTGCAAAACACTGCACTAACGAAAGGTACTCGCTCCAGTTACACAGCGCCTCCCCACTCTATCGCATTGAGAGCTTTAAGTACTCGTTGCGCCCCAGCCTCTGAAGCACAAAGCGATTCAGGGCTTTCTTCTCCTAGCACAACATTTGGCTCAGTAAGCCAGGCGGCAGCGACTGCCTCATCATTGAAAACTTCCGCCGCCCGAATACGAACCTGACCCAAGTGACTGGTACCCTCAGCAAGACCAGCTGAAAAACCATCGCCCTTCAGCGCTGCTCGTTGATTACCTGGGCTTACACCGCATGGAGTGTCTGCCAACGGTGTCGAGAGCCGCTCATCTTTCATACTGGGGTTAAGGCTGGAGCAAAACAGAGGTTGATGGGGTCCCACCAACCTCGTTGGCACCGCTTTTCCTACCTTTTCCTGAGCCAAGCTCTCTTCTAAACGCCCGAGCGAAAAGATCTGATCGGCGGACGGGTAATGCCTAAGCAGGTCTTTCGCATGATTTCGGATGTGCACTGGTAACTCGGAATTTCGGCTGATTTCGCGCAGAAAGGTCTCGGTCTCCAAAATGCTCAGGGTTCGCTCATAGCGAAGGCTCACGGCGACCACCTCCGTTCATCTCATTGGCAGGCGTGGAAGCGGACACCACATTGCCGACATGCATCGCCCACATTGAATAATCTGGAGATCCCTGCCAGCAATCAAAAGCAGGCCAGTAGCTGCTGTCTATACTGCTGGGAGAAACTAACTTTGAATGTCGGCTCAATAACATTCGCAGCCAGCGATAGGCAGTGATGGGATTCCAGATCAGCCTCGTCATCTGCTCTGGTCTCACCTCGACCTGTAGCATCATCGACACCATCCACCCCCCCCCTCCAGAGAATCAAAGGTAACACCGGCCTCCAATGCAGCCATCGGCAACTCCCTTAGCACAGCTAGGTCCTCCGGCAGGTCGTCAGAAATACGCTCAGCGAACCCCCGCAGTTTTTCCTCGGCCAGCATAAACAACCACGCCAGCCCATCTCGCCCGCCAGAACGTCGCAAAACCCGCCCCAGTACTTGACGGTAGTGTAACTCGGTGCGAATGCGACTGAGATAGCAGCATACCTGCAGCCGGGGGATGTCAGTACCTTCACTAATCATGCCGACAGCTACGATCCATCGGCTGCTACTGGTTCGGAAGCGGTTGATGGCCTGCTGCGCATTCGGGGTCTTATTTGTGACTACGCTATACGTCTCGCCCCGGGCGTGAAGAGAGCGAGCAATATGTTCCGCGTGCTCAATGTCAGTCGCAACGACTAAACCCGCAGCGTCGGCTCTTACCTGGCGCAGCTCATCAAGCTGCCTGCAGCCGAGATCAAGAACGCGCTCAATAATTTCCTCGTGACGCACCAATGCCTCGTATGTAACGCGGGATCCGCTCAGGAGGCTTTCTACGCTGCTGAACAGCCTGGAGGAACTACTTGGCCCTTGCGCCTCCTCCAGCGTCACCTCGCTGTTGTCGAGCAGCACAATGCGAGGGCTTCTGCATACGCCATCGGCAATTGCCTCTCTCAGCGAGTATCGATAGTCACAGATCAATTGCCCGTCCGGCGTCGAGTAACGAGCAAGTGCGATGCCCTTATCGTCAGTGCGCCAAGGGGTGCCCGACAGCGCCAAGGTGAATCTAGCGCGGTCCTGAATCCTACACAGTATTTGAAGCCCCCAAGCATTACTAAAGGAAGGATCACTTCCCGCGCAGTGATGGATCTCATCGAAAACCGCGAGCACTCGATAATCAGAAAAAAGTTGCCAAAAGTCGTGGTCGCGAAACTCCATTGCTTGGTAAGTGTACGCGCTCCCAATTGCACCTATACGCCCATCGAGGCGCCGGCCAAGGACAGAAGAAAAAGTTGTCCGAAAGCCTTCGACTACTTGGCACGAGGGCGCGAAACATAAGACTAGATCTATCTGGTCTTCGTCGACCAGCCGCTTCGCCAGTTCAGCTGCCATGCGAGTCTTGCCTGCGCCAGGTGTCGCCTGACAAAAAAAGTGCGGGGAAAGTGCATAGCGCTTTATCGCTTGAGATATGCAACGGCGCTGCCAAAGACGAAGTCCTTCGCTCATCACGGCCTGGCTAAGGTCTTGAGCGTCTTCTCGATGGCGCGAAGATGACCAAGCAAGCGTGAGCTGCGGTCTCTAGCTTCCATATATTGGCTCTCAAGCAAGTGGTGGAGATGAGGCATTTCCTTCAGGAGCTTTTTGAAACATTCTGCCTCGCCCATGGAGGACAAAAAGTCCATGCGAGTCTCTTTATGCAGCCTGTCTAGGTCTTGATCAGAGCGGTTCGCGGCAACTTTGACTGCCGTGCCTGCAAGAGCCTCTTTCCTGACTTCAGGCGCATCAGCAAGGCTACTCTCGAAGCTGCCGGTTACCAGCTCAACTTGCAGATGCTGTGGCGCGCTCAGCACTTGATAGCGCTGCCCTCTTGAGCGGTGCTCACCATCAGTGGTAACCCACCCTACGCGCACGAGCCTGCGGATCTGCTCGTAAACGTAAAGACGGAGATCTGCAAGGCGGAAACTTTCGCTGTCTAGGCTTGCAGCATATGCATCGCGCAACTCTGCAGTTGTGAACTTAGCGAGGCCTGGGTCTTGGAGTAAGTCGTGAAGGCGCCTGTCAAAAGTAAACGCGGCCGATTTCATGTAGGTACCAGGGAAGAGAAGCGCAAAATGCGGATTATAGTCCGTGGCCTCAGAGTCCGCAAACCCACGATAGTACCATCTCAAGCTGAGTTGAGATGGTCATGGAAACGTTGGCGATATCGCTAGGGCACCGCATCCGCGAAGAAAGAAGGAAGTGTGGCATCTCCCAAGACGTCTTGGCGCTAACCAGCAATCTTGATCGTAGTTACGTTGGGCGAATCGAAAGAGGAGAAGTCAACCTCACGATCGAGAAGCTGTACCGTATTGCGAAAGTTCTTGGCTGCGATCCCGCAGGCTTGCTACCGCCACTGTCTGAAGTTTAGCCCGCTTACGCAACTCAACTTTTAGCAGCGCGCCTCATGCATTTGAATCGCCCCTAGTTTCGTAGACACCTCCTGGCCTCATAATACGGCCCACTAGGAGGTGCCATGAGCAATCCGCGTTATCCCGACGAATTCAAAATCGAAGCAGTCAGGCAGGTGACCGAACGAGGTATACCGGTGGCTGAGGTAGCTGCTCGTTTGGGCATGTCGACCCACAGCCTGTATGCCTGGGTTAAGCGCTACAGCAAACCTGAAAAGCAACGCGTGCAAGAAGACG
>NZ_NTMR01000017.1 GCF_002307495.1 Pseudomonas abyssi
CTCAGCTCAGCTGAGCTGAGCCATTGCCGGATAACTCATGTGCTACTGAGTTGCCCTCAGTTTTTTTCTTCACCCTTGCTGGTCGCGGCCAAAGCGTTGGTCAATCTGATCACTGCGGCTTGGTCAGCTTCGCTGAGCGACCGCAGGTTCTGCAGAACGGTGAACTCGGCTTCTGACATCGCATCAGTGCTGCTTGCATGCCGCTCACCAGTAAGCACAAACATCACGTCGACACCTTCCGCCGCGATAGACGACAGGTAGTCAGAGTCGGGCGATCGATTGCCCTTTTCGTAATTCGCTTGGGAGTTGCGATTAACACCACCAAGCGCCCCGAAAGCCTCTTGATTTAGCTCCAAACGGTCTCGCTCCGCCCGCAGGCGCTCGCCAACTGAACTCATTTGCGAGCATCAACCCCTTGCATACTCATAATCGTGTGCATAACTGAATCTGTGTGAACTCAATTGAATGCTTTTGAACTATGCCAAACCTCAGAACACCAGAGCAAGCACGCGAGTGGCTTGATTCACTTGGCAAAACGGTCACCGATTTTGCCGCAGAGAATCAGCTGGATCTGCACACCACCTACCAGGTGCTCGCCGGCACCAAGAAAGGCCGACGTGGCAAAGCACACCAAGCGGCTGTTGCCCTGGGCATCAAACGGGGCACGGTAGAACCCTACCCCGCTGCTGCGGTAGAGGGGTAACAGAAGATGACCCGCGAAATTCTTGAAACCCGTCGCCAGGCGGTTAGCGCCATCACCCGCGCCTACCCCGGTGGGCGTGAGGGCGCAGCTGGCCGGCTTAGCTCGCCGGCAAAGGCGAAATAGTGACGTCAAGAGCGCAACTAAAGAGCCCAACACGACGCATCCAATCTGTCACTCCGCCGTCACAATAAGCTGCAACCATCAGGCTTCCCCACGCCCGAGTGCATCATGAGCGACGCGCAACACCAGATTCACCGTCACCTCCCCGAACACGCGCAGCTTGAACAGCTGCTGCATCAGGCGGCGCGGCATCTGCGGGTCAGTACGCCGCTACATGTACCCGTCAACGGGCTGTCCATTCCGGTACGGGTGATCGAGCTGGGCAGCCGCTCACCGCGGGCGCCGGTGATCGGCTTTTTTGGCGGGGTTCATGGCGTTGAGCGCATTGGCACGCAGGTGCTGATTTCCTGGCTGCACAGCCTGGTGCATCGGCTCGACTGGGACGATCAGTTGCGCGAGCAACTGGAGCGGGTACGCCTGCTGTTTATGCCGATGATCAACCCCGGCGGCATCTGGCATCACCGGCGCAGCAATCTCAACGGCGTAGACCTGATGCGCAACGCTCCGGTGGACGCCATGGGTCCGGTGCCCTGGCTGGTCAGCGGCCACCGCATCAGCCGGCGTCTGCCCTGGTACCGAGGCAAGCTGGGCGCACCCATGGAGGCCGAGGCGATGGCGGTGGTGAATACCGTACAGCAGCGCATGCAGTCCGCCCCCTTTGCCATGAGTGTGGATTGCCACAGCGGCTTTGGCCGCCGCGACCGGCTGTGGTGCAGTTATGCCCGCAGTCACAAGCCCATCGCGCATATCGCCGAGGTGCTGCGTCTCAAACAGCTGTTCGAGCAGACCTACCCGCACCACCATCCCTATATCATCGAGCCGCAGTCGATCAACTACACCACCCACGGTGATCTCTGGGACTACCTCTACGACCACAGCCAGGAGCACCAGCCCGACAACCTGTTCCTGCCCTTTACGCTGGAGATGGGCTCTTGGCTGTGGGTGCGCAAAAACCCCCGCCAGATGCTCGACTATTTCGGTTACTTCAACCCGGTCATCAGCCACCGCAAGCGCCGTGTGCTGCGCCAGCATCTGCCGCTGTTCGAGTTTCTGACCCATGCCACCCGCTGCTGGCGCACCTGGATACCTACTCCGCAAAACCGCGATGCACTGACCAGCGAAGCTATCGAGCTGTGGTTTGTCGACAAGCCGTAACCTCCCCGTCGTCCCCCTGTCACGCACGGCTGGCATAAGGAAGCGCTGACCAACACAATCAACAGGAGCAGTAACGTGGGCGGATTCAATCGGCGGGATTTTTTGCGTGCCTCGGCTTTGGCCTTCGGCAGCATCGTGGTATCCAGTGGCTTGCAGGGCTGTCTGTCGAGCAGTTCTTCCAGTGACGACGAAACAGTGCGCGGCCTGGCCTTCGAACATGGCGTTGCCAGCGGTGATCCGTTGACCGACCGCGTGCTGCTCTGGACCCGTATCACACCGACTGACGGCAACAACGCCGACGTACAGATCGGCTGGGAAATCGCCACCGACAGCGGCTTCACCGACCTGGTCCACAGCGGCACCGCCAGCACCAATGCCGCCCGAGACTTTACCCTCAAGGTCGACGCGCAGAACCTGCTGCCGGGCACCCGCTATTACTTCCGCTTCAAGGTAGCAGGCGTGACCTCTCCCGTCGGGCACTGCAAGACCTTGCCTGCCGGTAGCATCGAGCAGGTGCGCTTTGCCGTGCTGTCGTGCTCCAACTATCCCGCCGGCCTGTTCCATGTCTATGCCGCGGCTGCGGCCGAGTCAGAACTGGACGCTGTGCTGCACCTGGGCGACTACATCTACGAATACGGCAACGGCGGCTACGCCACCGAAGATGCCGCCGCCCTGGGCCGTCTGTTACCGGAAGACAACGCCAACGAGATCCTCTCGCTGGACGACTACCGCAAGCGCTATGCCCTGTACCGCACAGACACAGACCTGCAGTCGCTGCACGCCAGCGCGCCCTTCATTGCCGTGTGGGATGACCACGAAGTCGCCAACGACACCTGGCGCGACGGTGCCGAGAACCATAATGACGGCGAAGGTGACTTTACCGAACGCAAGCTCGCGGCCCTGCAGGCCTACTTCGAGTGGATGCCGGTGCGCCCGGCCAGCGACGACGATGAAGAAACCATCTACCGCCGCTTTGACTTTGGCGACCTGGTCAGTCTGCACATGCTCGACACCCGCATCATTGGTCGCGACGAGCAGCTCGACTTTGCCGACTACATTGGTGCCGGCGGTTTTGACGCCGCGCGTTTTACCGCCGACATCAGCGATACCAGCCGCACACTGCTGGGCCTCGCGCAACTCGACTGGCTGCAGACGCAACTGGCTACCTCCACCGCCACCTGGCAGGTTCTCGGCCAGCAGATTCTGATGGGGCGTATGTTGCTGCCGGCGGAAATGCTCACCGCGCTGCAGAACCCGGGCGCAACAGACCTCACGGCCATGCTCACCGAGCTGGTGACCATCAAGTTGCGCCAGCAGGCCGGCGACCCGACGCTGACGCCAGCCGAGATAGCCCGTATCGAAACCCTGATCCCCTACAACCTGGATGCCTGGGATGGCTACGCCTATGAGCGGGAGGTCGTGCTGGGCACCGCCCGCACCCTGAACAAGAATCTGATCGTGCTGGCTGGCGACACGCACAACGCCTGGGCCAACAACCTGACCACACAGGCTGGCGATGCGGTCGGCGTGGAGTTCGCGACCGCCTCGGTCAGCTCACCGGGCCTGGAGTCGTATCTGGGCCTGAGCGAAGCGCAGATCCCGGCCGCCGAGCAAGCCATTACCACGCTGGTGGATGGTCTGCAGTACCTGAACGCCAATCAGCGTGGCTATCTGCTGGTAACCTTTACCGCCGAGGAGGCCCGTGCAGACTGGCGCTACGTAAGCACCGTCAAGGCAGCCGACTACAGCATGGACACTGCGCGAGCTCGCAGCCTGCGTACCCTGCCCGGCGCTGGCAATCGCACACTGGTGCCAACGGTCTAAAGATCAACCTTGCCGCGTAGCTGCTTGGTCTGACCGCGCTTGACCTTGCCGTCCACCCGTTTGACCTGCGAACTGCGGGTCGGACGGGTCGGGCGCCGCTTCTTCTGTACCACACCGGCAGCCAGAATCATCTCGCGCAACCGGTTGATGGCATCCTCACGGTTCATTTCCTGGGTACGGTACTGCTGCGCCTTGATCACGATGACACCCTCACTGGTGATACGCGAGTCACGCAGTGCCAGCAGCCGTTCCTTGTAGAACGGCGGCAGGCTGGAGGTGTTGATGTCAAAACGCAGATGAATCGCGCTGGACACCTTGTTGACGTTCTGTCCGCCCGCACCTTGGGCGCGAACGGCGCTCATCTCGACTTCCCAGTCGCCGAGCTGAACCTGATTGGAGATAAAAATCATGGGCGCTCCCGCGCAGAATAAGGGTGCGGAGCAGGATACGCCGCTACCGGGCCCCAGGCAAAGCCTGCCCCTGTTGCAGGAAGTTGACGATCCAGTCAAACATCAGGTCGCTGTCCAGCTCCGCGTGCAGCGATGCCTTGCCGGCGCGGACCCGCGCGGGCGGTATGCTATGCGAGCGCATGTCCATCAGGTCGCGGGAGTAGGCCTTTTCAAACTCCGGGTGCCCCTGCACGCTGAGGAAGCAATCACCGTACTGCAGCAGGTAATGCGGGCAGAAGTCACTGCTGGCGATCACCTGGGCCTGGGCTGGCAGGTCGATAACCTGATCCTGATGACTGACGATCAGGTCAAGCGAGTCCTGTGCCGGCTGCATCCAGGGCTGCGGTTCTATCACCTGGTTAAAAGATACGCCCACGCCCCAGCCACGCTCAGACTTCTGTACATGACCGCCCATGGCGCGGGCCATCAGTTGGTGGCCAAAGCAGACACCCACCAGCGGCTTTTCTTCCGCCCAGAGGCTGCGCACAAAGCCTTCCAGCTCACGAATCCAGTCAAGATCGTCGTACACGCCATGCTTGCTACCGGTGGTCAGATAGACGTCGCACTCGTGCACATCGGCAGGCAACTCGCCGCGATGGGCCTGGTATACGCGATAGTGCATCTGCGGCAGGCGCTTGCGCAGCGCCTGTTCAAACATCTGCGGATAATTGCCATGCGCGCCCAGCAGCTCATCGGCGACATCATCACATTGCAACAGCCCTACTTTCATACCCTTCCACCTGCCTCAGTCATTTTCACAGCCCGGCACCCCTTGACGGATACGCCGGGAAAACGGCACATCGCTACCCTCATCCCGCGCCCGCTCGGTAATGCGACCCCGCTGGCGCAGCTCTGCCAGCGACAACCCCTTCTGCAGCCCGCCCTGGGCGTACACGTAACTGTCCAGGTAGCCGCTGAGCAGCAAGCGAATGTCACTGCGCAGGTCCGGGCGAATCCGCTGCATCAACGCGAACACCACATTGGTGCAGTTGGCCCGCACCGTATGATAAAAGCGTGGGCGTACCGCCAGCCGGTTGGCTGCTTCGACGTAACCCAGCAGCAACTGACGGCCGGCGGCCGGCGATAGCCGGGTGCGATACAAATACATGTCTTCGCCGCGGTGATTGCTGCGCACCTTGACGATATCGGTCTCATCACTGGCGACGATGTTCAGCTCAAAGTGCTTGAAGAACCCGGCGATGGCCGAGTATTCCTGATCACGCACACGACGGATTTCGACCGACCAGCTCAGGTAACGGCCGTCGGTAAAACCAAAGGAGATCAGCATGTGGGCAATGGACCGGTGCCCCCAGAACGAGGTCAGCATATCTACCGAGCGTAAGGCTGACAGCGAGTACTCGCGGCTCTCCCAGCAGATCTGATAGTCCGTGGCGCTGCGCCAGTCAAAACAGCGCACGCGCTGCAGGCGCAGGCTGTCACCGTCCACCACGCCGGTAGTGGTATAGGCCATGTCGTCAGCCCAATCGCAGTTGCCCTTGGGCATAACACCCCGCCACCACAACAGCAACGGCGCAAAACCGGCGAGGAAACACAGGCTCGCACGCAGGGGCTCATCCCGCATGGCGAGCACCACAACCAGAGACATCAGCAACAGCCAGAGAGCAAGAGGAAGATAACGCAGAGCAAGGCGACGGGGACGGTGATACCAGAGCGCCGGCAGCGCCCACAGCGACACCAGCAGCACCACCAATACCTGCAAACACAACAGCATGACGCCTCCTCAACGGACCGCCGTTGAATACAGCGTTTCCACCAAGGCGCAGTCTACACCCTTGCACGCCGGGTGCCATCCACCAGACGGGCTATACTGCGGCTATGGGGCAAGGGGCTGGATTGCAGCCCTGCGGGGCTTACTTCCCGCTGAGGAGCCAGACAACATGAGCAGAGTCCATCTTGCCGTACTGTTGTTACCCGCCATCGCCTGCGCGCAAACCGTGCCCATTGACGACACCGACCTCGCACCCTGGGCCGTTGAGACCATCACACCGGTGCACGACCGCGTCACCCGCTGGGTCGACAGCACTGCGCGCAACCTCGACGGTTTCTTTGGCACGCTGGACAGCGACCAGGTAGAGAACGAGTCCTACCTGCGCCTGAGCAGCGACGTTGACTGGGCCGAATCTGAAGACTTTGAGATAGACCCCGGCATTCGTTTCAAGCTCGACCTGCCGACCACCCGCGAGCGCCTGCGCCTGATCATCGAGAGCGACCCGGAAGAGTCCCGCGGTACCCTGGGCGAGCAAGGCGCTGAACCCCTGCGCCCGCAAAATGACAGCCTGAGCAACACGGTCGTGGGTCTCGCCGGCCTGGGTAACGAGGACCCGTCGACGGGCTGGAAAACCCGCCTGGGTGCCGGCGTTAAAGTCCGCTGGCCGCTCAACCCGTATGCCCGCGCCAGTGCCGAACGGCTGTGGCAACTGGGCGATACCCCCTGGCAGCTGTCCAACTACAACCGTGCGTCCTGGTTTGAGGACGACGGCTATTCCGCACGCACGCAATGGGATATCGGCCGCCCGCTGGACAGCACACGACACCTGCGCTTTATCAGCCAACTGCAATGGCAAGAGGACTACGACACCCTGGAGTTCTCTCAGAGCGCGCAGATCAACCAGGTACTGGGCCACCGCAGCGCCATCCGCTATGCCGGCGTGATGGTCGGTGACAGCGCCTCCCATCCACGGATCAATGACTACTATCTGCTCGCCGACTACCGCCGTGACGTGCATCGGCAAATGCTGTACGTGGACATCGTGCCCGAGCTGCATTTCCCACGTGAATCGGACTTTCAACCGCGTTGGGCAATCAGTCTGCGCATCGAAATGCTGTTTAGGGGGCAGCTGTCGCGCTACTAGGATCTGTTGCCGTTTCGTTCGCCCGCCTGTTGCAGCCTGTAAAGCCGCCAATCAAGGAGCGAGGAGCGTAGGTTGTTCAACGCATCCCTGCGTTTCACCCCTGCGAGGCTGGCGCGCAAAAACGCTCCCGGCGTTTTTGTGGTCAGTCCACGTGAGCGACGCCAAGTGGTGGCTTTACAGGCGCAACCTCGGCGGCCCCACCCGGAGGGCCGGGGCCATTTTTAGGCCATGCTGCGTCGTCGGTCGCTTATGTAGAGCGACTAGACTGCACTCCCTCCGCCTTGCCTGGCCGGAAAATGGCCTCCGGCAGGCGGATGAACCAAACGGCAACAGACCCTAGGGAAGCATAAACTGCCGCAGCACCTATACTGCCGCGTAGGAATGGAAGCTGAAGGAACAACAACCATGACGCCAGGTACGCAGCACGGCAAAACCTTGCTTCTGTACTTTCTCGCGATCTGGCTGCCACCCGCGCTGCTGATTGCCATCGTCACCGCCTTGCTGGTCAACGATCAGCGCAAGCAGGCGATGCACGCAGCCGTCATGGAGCAGCAAGCCGAGGTACAAACCGCAGAGAAAATACTCAGCGAACGCCTGTCCGGCGTACAGACTGACATTGTCTACCTGGCAGATCAGTTGCAACAGCTAGACTCGATACCCCAGACCACAGGATTGTTCGACACTTTTCAACGCCACCACCGGCAGTACTACCAGATCCGCCTGATCGACGCGGCAGGCCAGGAACGCGTCCGGGTCGAGTGGCGCGAGGACCGCCCCCAGGCCCTGCCCCGGCAGGCACTGCAGGACAAAAGCTATCGATACTATGTACAGCAAGGCTTGCAACTGCCGCTTGGCAGCGTCTACCTGTCACCCTTTGACCTGAACGTCGAGCATGGCCAGGTCGAGACGCCACTTCGCCCCACCATTCGCGTTGTTACCAGCACCGGCAGCAACCACAGGAGGTGCTGATACCCGCCGAGGTCGCCACACGTCATGTGGCCCACCGCGAAGGCTACGCCCGCGCGGCACAGCCCAGACCCATGGGCATGGGATTGAGCCTGAGCGGGAGACGCAAGGACGGCAGCCAGTTGCCGGTCGAAATCAGCCTCAGCCCCATCAACACCGCCGAGGCCCGGCTGATTTTCTGCGCCGTGCGCGACGCCACCGAGCGCCGCGCCACCGAACGTCAGATTCGCCGCCTGAATGAAGGATTGGAGCGCCAGAATACGGAGCTGCAAGCGGTCAACAACGAGCTGGAAGCCTTCAGCTACTCCGTCTCCCATGACTTGCGCGCGCCGCTCAGGGCCATCGACGGCTTCAGCAAGATACTGCAGAGCAGCCTTGAGGGCAGTCTCAGCGAGCGCGACAGCGACTACTTCAACCGCATCCGCAAAGCCGCGCAGAACATGAGCAAGCTGATCGACGACCTGCTCACCCTGGCGCGCGTCACCCGCGCTGACGTCAAGCTGGCCAGCCTTAACCTCAGCCGTCTGGCCACCGCCGTCGCGGATCGCCTGCTGGAGAACCAGCCCGAGCGCAATGTTACCCTGCAGATAGCGCCTGACATAAAGGTGCTGGCCGACCCCGCGCTGCTGCAGGTTGCCATGGAGAACCTGTTGGGCAACGCCTTCAAGTTCACCTCCACCAAGGAAAAGGCCCTTATCGAGGTAGGCTGCATGAGCAAGGATGGCGAGACGGTGGTTTTCGTCCGTGACAACGGTGTCGGCTTTGATATGAACTATGCTGACAAATTGTTCACCCCGTTCCAGCGCTTGCACAGCGCCAGCGAATTTCCCGGCACAGGCATAGGCCTGGCCTCGATCAAACGGGTCATGAGCAAACTCGGCGGCCGTATCTGGGCAGAATCCAGCGTCGGCGAGGGCGCCACCTTCTATCTCCAATTCGCCCGTATCGGAGCAGAGCAATGAACAGACAGAGTATCCTGCTCGTCGAAGATAACCCGGACGATATCGCCCTGATGCTGCACGCCCTGAGCGACAACCAGATCGCCAACCCCGTGGTGGTTGTCGAGGATGGCGAGCAGGCCCTGCAAACCCTGTTCGGCGCAGCCGGACAAGCAGAACGTGGCGTCCCTGCGCTCATTCTGCTGGACCTCAACCTGCCCAAGCGCAATGGCCTGGAGGTACTGCGCGAGCTGCGCAACCACCCGAACACCCGTCTGGTGCCGGTGGTAATACTGACCTCCTCGCTGGAGCCCAGCGACCGCCTGAACGCCTATCAGGCCGGCGCCAACAGCTATTTGCGCAAGCCAGTGGACTTCGACGAGTTTGTTCATGTGGCACAGCAGGTCGGCAGCTACTGGCTCCGCCTCAACCAGCCAGCAGTGGACAACTGAACGGAGCGACACCATGAGTCCGGACGACCAAAGCAACCACTGGAATGTCCTCATGCTGGAGGACAACGAAGACGACGCGCTGCTGATCATCAACCACCTTGAGACCCACGGGTGCGACATCAGCTGGACGCGTATCGAAACCGAGCCTGATCTGCGCAAACATCTGGCAAACGACGAATGGGATGTCGTGCTGTCAGACTACAGCATGCCCCTGTTCGACGGCGTCAGTGCGCTGCGGGTGGTCCGCGAACTGGACCCGGACATGCCCTTCGTCTTTGTATCCGGCACCCTGGGAGAAAAGGCTGCCGTTGCGGCCATCAAGGGCGGCGCCCAGGACTACGTGGTCAAGCATGATCTCAGCCGCCTGGCGCCGGTGGTCGAACGCGCCATCGCCGACCAGGCGCTGCAAAAAAGGCATCGGCTGGCCCAGGATGTGCTTCGCAAATTGTCACAGGCGGTCGAGCAGGCCGCCGACAGCATATTTATCACCAATTGCCAGGGCGAGTTCGAGTACGTCAACCCCGCCTTCGAGAAGATGACCGGCTACCGGGCAGAAGCGATTGCCGGGCGCACGCCGTCGGTACTCAAGGCGACGCAGCAGAACCCCGCCGCCTACTCCGAGCTGTGGGAAACCGTGTTGGGCAAGCAGACCTATCGCGGCACCCTGGTCAACCGCAAGCACGATGGCGCAACCTTCTATGAAGAAAAAGTCATTACGCCGCTGGTTAACCAGGCAGGGCAAATCACCCACTTTGTCTCGACCGGTCGTGACATCAGCGACCGGGTCAAGGCGGACGAGGACCGCGCGCGTCTCAATGCCATTCTCGAGGCAACTACCGACATCGTCGCCATTGCCGATGCCACCGGCGCCGTGATCTATGTGAACAAGGCCGGTCACAGCCTGCTGGCCGAGATCAAACCGGACAGCAGTGCGACCCAGGCGGCCGGTGAACTGATCGGCAACGCACTCGGACAGGCCGAAAAGCACGGCGTCTGGGGCGCGAGTCGGTACTGTCGGGCGGTGACGGCCAGACCATATACCTGCACCAGGTGATCATGTCGCACCGTGATCAGAACGGGAACATCGCCTACTTTTCCACCATTGCCCGCAACATCAGTGAGCGCAAGCAGTTCGAGGCAGAGTTACAGCATCAGGCCACTCACGACGTGCTGACCGGCCTGGCCAACCGCGTATTGCTGGCCGAGCAACTGCAAACCGAGATGAATCGCTCGCAACGGCGCAACAGCGTGACCGCGGTGGTGTTCCTGGACATGGACAATTTCAAGCGGGTCAACGACAGCCTGGGACACGGCATCGGGGATCAGTTGCTGCAGCAGGTCAGTGTGCGACTGGGCCGACATATCCGGCCTAACGATATTCTCGCCCGCTACGGCGGCGACGAATTTGTCATTGTTGCCAGCGACCTGGAGAACGCCGATGCCATTACCGCCATCTTGGACAAACTGAACCGCGCCTTCGAACACCCCGTTCACGTCGCCAGACAGGATATCTTTGTCAGTTTCAGCGCCGGTATCGCCGTGTACCCGGATGACGGCGGTGACGCAGACACCCTGCTGCGCAACGCCGACTCGGCCATGTATCAGAGCAAGGCCGATGGTGGTCGCGCCTTTCGCTTCTATGCCCCGGCCATGAACGAGCGCCAGCAACGCTTGCTGGCCATGGAGTCAGAGTTGCATCGGGCGCTGGTGCGTAACGAGTTTGTTGTGTACTACCAGCCGCAGGCCGAGCTGGCCAGCGGCCAGGTGACGGGTGCCGAAGCACTCATCCGCTGGCGGCACCCGCAGCGTGGGCTGGTGCCGCCAGACGAGTTCATTCCGTTGCTGGAAGAAACTGGCCTGATCAATGAGGTGGGGCTATGGGTGTTGCGGCGCGCGTGCCTTGACATGACAACCTATACCCAGACCCACGGCCTGTGCCCTCGCGTCTCGGTAAACCTGTCGGCCCGGCAGTTCGCCTCTGGCGAGCTGGTGCAACAGGTCGCACAAGTGCTGGAGGAAACCGGCTTCCCGCCGGACCGGCTGGAGCTGGAAATAACCGAGCAAATTCTGATCAGCGACTTGCAGGCATCCAAGGCTATCCTCGGGGCCCTGCACGATATGGGTGTGAGCGTGGCGATTGACGACTTTGGCACCGGCTACTGTTCGCTGGCCTATCTCAAACGTCTGCCACTGCATGTATTGAAAGTAGACCGCACCTTCGTCGCGGGCCTGCCGGCCGACCACAACGACCTGGCCATCGTGGAGGCGATCATCCTGCTTGCGCACAAGCTGGATCTGCAGGTGGTTGCCGAGGGCGTAGAAACCCTCGGGCAACTCGAGACCCTGCGCTCACTGGGCTGCGACATGGTACAGGGGTACTACCTCGGCAAGCCCGCACCACTGCAAGCCCTGGCAGAGACAGGCGCTTTGGCGCACTGAGCGCCTGGGCACTCAGTCGTCGTCGCGCAGCGTACGGCACACCTCGCCAGCGTCCAGCTCGTTCAATTCTTCGCTTTCAATCGGGCCTTCCCACTGATCATGCGGCGGGTCCAATTCCGGCAATGGCAGGTGCGGCATGTTGTTTTCACCCGGATGTTTCTGATCAAACGACATGACAATCTCCTGTTAGGGGTTCACAGCCTTAGTCAAGCAGAGCGCCGGGCAGGTTCAAGCCGATTGGACGAGCGGCACGTCAGGGCCTGGCCAGCAGCCACCCCCGCCCAACCCACAGGACCTTGGGCAGACGACAAGCACAACAGCAACAATCCTGACGGAAATTTGCACAAACTTTACAATTGAGAAGCTTTCTCAAATGCTGCATAACCGCTAGGCTAGCGCCTTCGTTTTTTTACGTATGCGGCATCATGAAATTACCTTTTCGTTTCGGCACCCTGCGCCAGTGGCACTGGATCAGCTCAGCCATCTGCCTGGCTGCCCTGCTGCTGTTTTCCGTGACTGGCATAACGCTCAACCATGCGCACCAGATAGAGTCCCGGGCCAAGGTCACGGAAATCGAAGCGACCCTGCCTGCCCCGCTGCAGGCCCATTTGCAACGCCGTCCGCCGGAGGACGGCAGTCTTCCGGCCGAGCTGGCCGGCTGGCTGGAGCAAACCCTGCCGATCAAGCTGGCCGGCACCACCCCGGAGTGGGATGGCGGGGAGCTGTACATGGGCTTTCCGCGCCCCGGTGGCGACGCCTGGCTGAGCCTGGATCTGGACAGCGGCGAACTGTTGTTTGAAGACAGCGACCGGGGCTGGATCGCCTATCTGAATGACCTGCACAAGGGCCGGCACACGTCCGTTGCCTGGAGCTGGTTTATCGATCTGACCGCCGTGGCCTGTCTGCTGTTTGCCCTGACCGGACTGGTCCTGCTGTACCGCCAGGCCAGCCACCGCCGCACCACCTGGCCGCTCACCACACTGGGGCTGCTTGTCCCGATACTGATTCTGCTACTGAGCATGCATTGAGAAAGGAGACCACAATGAAACCGCACCTGGCCTTTGCCCTGAGTGCCCTGCTGGGCAGCAGTGCTCTGCAGGCCGCCGAGGCACAACTCACCGTGCAGATTCCACGTCTGGATGTCGCCGAATACCACCGCCCCTACGTCGCCATCTGGCTGGAAAACGACGCCGGTCATGTCGCCGACCTGACCGTCTGGTACGACACCGAACTGCGGGATGATGAGGGCGAGAAATGGCTGAAGGACCTGCGCCAATGGTGGCGGCGCAGTGGCCGTGGGCTGGACCTGCCTATCGACGGTATCAGCGCCGCGACTCGCCCGCCCGGTAGCCATGACCTTGCGCTGCAAGACCTGCCGGCTTTCAAGGAACTGGCCCCCGGCGACTACGAGCTGGTGGTTGAAGCAGCTCGCGAAGTGGGCGGCCGTGAACTGCTGAAGGTGCCTTTCAGCTGGCCCGTCACCAGCGCTGCCGACCTCCAGGCCCAAGGCAGCCGCGAGCTGGGCCAGGTTCGCCTGCAACTGACTCCCTGAACAACAAGGACACAACCATGAAACTGCTCAAACGACTCTCTGTACTGGCGGTTGCCGCCACCCTGCCGCTGACCGCCGATGCCCACCGCGCCTGGATGGTGCCGTCTTCCACGGTGTTGTCTGGCGAAGCACCCTGGGTCACCGTCGATGCTGCCGCCGGCAATGGCATTTTCTACTTCGACCACTTCCCCATCATGCTGGAGGGCGTTGGTACACCGCCAGCCAACAGCAATCGCCAACCCGCCCCGCTCACCATCACCGCCCCCGATGGCAGCGAGGCTGAACCGCAAAACGGCCACCTGGGCCGCCTGCGCAGCAGCTTTGATCTGCAGCTCGAGCAGAAAGGCACCTACAAGATCGCTATCGCCAACAGCGGCCGGGTCATGGGCATGTACGAGCTTAACGGCGAGCGCAAGCGGGTCATGGGCAGTCTGGATGAGATCGTCAAGCAGATTCCGGCGGACGCCGAGAAGGTCAATATCATTCGCAGCGACTCGCGCATGGAGCTGTTTGTCACCTCCGGCAACCCGACCGAAGAGGTGCTGAAGGCAACCGGCCAGGGTCTGGAGCTGCAACCCGTGACACACCCCAATGACCTCTACGCCGACGAGGCCGCCGAATTCGTCTTTCTGCTCGATGGCCAACCGGCGCCCGGGCTGGAAATCGCCCTGATCCCGGCCGGCTCCCGCTACCGCGACAGCGAGCAAGCCCGCGAACTGACCACCGACGCCGACGGCAAGGTCAGCATTGAATGGGGTCAGGCTGGCCTGTTCTGGCTGGAAGCCGAATACAAGCAGACCGAAGGTCTGGAAGCGCCGGTAACCCAGCGCCGCGCCAGTTACAGCACCACCTTTGAAGTGCTTGCACCCTGATGAGCAGCACCGCCTGGGCGCTGGCGGCCAGCCTGCTCTGGCTGGCCGCCACCTGCTACTGGCTGCGCCCGTTGTGGCGCCGCCAACAGACCACTGGCGAGCACCAGACCCTGGTGGTCTGGGCCAGCCAGACCGGTCAGGCTGAACGCCTGGGCAGACAGGCGCTGCACGCACTACAAGCCGCCGGCCAGCCGGCCGCGGGCTTGCCGCTGGGGCGTTTGACCCCAGCCCATCTTCTTGCCTGTCGACAGCTCTGGCTGGTGGCAAGCACCTACGGCGACGGCCAGGCGCCAGACAGCGCGCAGGCCTTTGAACATCGCCTGATGCCGCAAGGCCCAGCGTTACCGGAACTGAGTTTCGCTTTGCTCGGGCTGGGCGACAGCCAATACCCGCATTTCTGCGCCTTCGCCAAACGGCTGGAAAGCTGGCTGCGCGACAAAGGCGCCCAGCCCTTGCAGGACAGCATCTACCTGGATAATCAGGACCCGGACGGCCTGGTGCGCTGGCGCGCCAGCCTGGCCCAGCACACCGGCCTGCACGAACTGCCGGAGGATGACGAGCAACCATGGCAGCCCGTGACCCTGCTCAGCCGCCGCGCGCTGAACCCCGGCAGTCCAGGGCTCACCGCCTGGCACCTGAGCTTGCAGGCTGATGCTCTGGGACGATGGCAGGCTGGCGATCTGCTGGAGTTGCAGCACGCCGGGCAGCGCCGCCTGTATTCGATTGCCAATCGGGGCGATAGCAGGCAGGTGGAGCTGCTGGTCCGCCATGTCATGAAAGACGATGGCAGCCAGGGGCTGATGTCCGGCTGGCTGTGCCAGCAGGCAGCCCCCGGTAGCCTGGTCGAGGCGCGGGTGCATCACAATCCGTCATTCGCGCTACCCGACCGTCGCGCACCGGTCATTCTGATTGGCAGCGGCACGGGGCTGGCCGGCCTACGTGCTCTGCTGCAAGAACAGCTGCAGCGCGGGCAACCCACCTGGCTGCTGTTTGGTGAACGCAGCCCGGAGCATGACTGCTGGCTGGCCAATGAGCTGGATCACCTGCCAGCTGAGCAGCTATTGGTACAGCGCTGCTTCTCACGTGCGCCGACATCCGCTGCAGCGGGTTACGTACAGGACCTGCTACGCGAGCAACCAGAACGCCTGCATGACTGGATCGATCGCGGCGCCAGCATTCGCGTCTGCGGCAGCATGGCCATGGGTCAGGCGGTAGACAGCGTGCTGCAGGGGTTGCTCGGCGCCAGCGCCATCAAGCAGATGGCGGCTGACGGCCGCTACCGTCGCGACATCTACTAGGGAAGCGCTAATTAGTTCCACACGCCCTCTGCGGGTGCTCAAGCGTGCAGCAGCCCGGCCGGATGCGGCCCAGCCTGAACGCCAGAGGGCATGCGGAATCAATCAGTGCTTCCCTAACCACTCAGAGCCAATTCCAGGAAAACCCGGCGTACACGCCAAAACCTTCGCCGGGCGTCAGGCGCGCCGCCTCTACGCCGTTATCGTTGTAGCCGGGCGTCACGGTGGCCGCGTAATGCTCATCGGTCAGGTTGCGCAGCTCAAGCCATGTCTGCCAATCGCGCTTCGGCGCGTCATAACCGACAACCGCGCCGAAAATCGTGTAGGAATCCGCATTCCAGGAGTTGGCGTAGTCCACCGGCACCTTGGAGGCATACTGGGTATTCAACCCAACGTAGACGCCGGCCGGATGCTGGTAACGTACCTCACCCTGATAGTAATGCCGTGGCAGGCCGGGCAGCGCGTTGCTGCCAAAGGTGTCGTCGTCCCGGTAATGGAAGTCGCTGAAGGTATAGGCCTGACGCAGCGCCAGCGCGCCCAACTCATCGCCCTGCCACAGGGTGCTGGTCAAACCGGCTTCTATACCCTGATGCACGGTGGCGCTGGCGTTGGACTCGTACCGGTCTCCCGGCTCGATCTCAACGGTCAGCAGCTCGTGATTAACCCGCGAGTAGTACCAAGCCAAGTCCCACAAACCAACGACCGAATCGCCACGCGCGCCGACTTCAAAGGTCGTCGCAGTCTGGTTATCCAGGCTGACCGGCGTGCTTTGACGTCTACTCCAGGGCTGAGTGCTCCGATCGAACCGCGTCGGCGAGCCCCAGATCATCGACCACGGGTGCGGCGGTTCAACCGAGCGGGACAAGTTACCGTACACCTCGGTGCCGGATTCCAGCTGATAACGCAGGCCCAGGCGCGGCGCGTAATCCCAGGTGCCCTCATCCAGACGCTCATTGGTCTCCGGCCAGGTGACCTCGACCTCGCGCTGGGTGTAGATCAGTGCCAGTCCGCTGCTCAGCCACAGGCGTGGGGCCAGCTCCAGCTGGTTACTGATATGCAGCACGTTATCCGAGCCCTGATGCTCATATTTGCGCATCAGCGTGCCAACCGGGTAGACCGTGCCATTGGCGTTGAGCGGCTGGTAGGCGGTTTCCTTCGAATCGCTGCTGGGCAGATTGGTGGTCGTCCGCCAGCCGACGGTGGTATTCGAATTCAGTCCGAACAGCTGGTGCTCATGCTTATAGTTGAGCGTGGCGCTGATGTCGCTGTAATCCACCCGGATGCGGTACGGGCTTTCCATCAGGTCCATCGGGTAATGGTGATAAACCAGCCCCATCTCCAGCGTGCTGACGTCGTCCAGACGCAATGTGGTCTTGTTGGCCAGCCAGGTGCTGCCCGGCTGCTCGCGCTTGGCGTCGCGGGCAATGTTGGCCGGGTTGGCCTGGGTCGGGTCGTCGTCGATCTGCGACTGGGTCAAACGCCCCGGGCTCTGGTGTTCGGTCTCGCGATAACGCAGGTAGAAACGGGTTTCCAGATCCGGAGTCAGCTGCAGGCCGACGTTGGCGACCACACCCTTGCCACTGCCGGCGGCGTGATCCTGCTGGCCGTCGTAGTGCAGGTCGGTGATACCCACGTAATAATCCAGATCACCGATTACCTGACCGGATGCGATATGGCGCTTTAGGTAACCGTCGCTGCCCGCCTCCATGCGCAGCTGCAGACGCGGCGCATCAAAACCGCTGCGGGTGATGTAATCGACCGCCCCGCCCAGCGCCAGCGCACCGCGCTCAAAGCCGTTGGCCCCGCGCAGCACCTCCGCGCGACTGAGCCACAGCGGCTCCAGCAGCTCATAGGGCGTACCGCCCGAACCGGTCAATGGCAGGCCATCGAGCAGAATATGGTTACCGGAGGCATGGGCACCGGGGCCACGGTTGATACCCGAACCACGGATGCTGATCTTCACACCCTCGTTGCCGGGAGACTGGGCATACACGCCCGGCTGATAAGCCAGCACATCAGCGACGCCAGCGACCCGCCCCTGCTCAACCTGCTGCATATCAACCAGATTGGTACCGCCGGGCACCTCGTTCAGCGCCTCACGAGCCTTGGCGACCTCATCGTACTTCTGCCCCGCAACGGTAATCGCGTCCAGTTGGGCAACGTCATCGGCCTGGGCGAACGCGGGTGATGCCATCAGACAGGCAAGAAACAACGGCGCCAGACGTTCCGGCGGGGAGATCAGGTTGGACATGCAGTGACTCCGGCAACAGACAGGGAAAATGCGAACGGCGCATTTTACTGGTTTCCCCCGCCCGAACAACCAAGCGCCAATGCCGTACAGCGAACGTATGGTCAAGGGCGATCCGGGTGCCGATTGGTGACGGCGGCGGTGCCGCCACCTGGGGTGCATGCCACTATTCGCAAGGCGACCTTCCCCGACTACGACAGCACGGCTCCCAAGCCTGATCAGAAGCTGTAACGCGCCGCCATCCCCAGCGTCATCGGCGCACCCACATCAAGCAGGTTGTCGCTCTGGTTGTTGGTGATGTAACGCTCGTCGAACAGGTTGCGCACATAACCACTGACCGTCAGATCGCCTATCGGATATTCCGCATTCAGATTGACCAGCACCACGCTGTCGTTGTGGCGCTCGCCCGTCACCTCACGCGCCGCGTTGGTGTTGAAGTTGGAAATGCTCTTGCCCTGGTAGACCGTATCCACACCCAGCATCAGCCCATTGCCGAAGGTGTAGTTGGCGCCGAGGTTAGCCATGGTCTTGGGCGCGAAGACAAACTCGCGGCCGCTGAGGTCGACGCCGTCGCGGACAAAGTCCTCGTACTTGGTGTCGTTGTAGGCAAATCCCGCGTTGAGCAGCCACTGGGCGTTGAGCAGATACTCGGCCGACAGCTCCAGGCCGATCATACGGCTGCTGGCCGCGTTGGCCACCTGCACGGTGTTGTCACTGAGGTTGAGGAAGGACACCTGCTGGTCCTTCCAGTCGGTGTGATAAAGATTGGCGCTGGTGCGCAGACGGCGATCCAGCCAGCTGGCGCGCCAGGCCAGTTCAAAGGTGCTGGTGAACTCGGGGTCGTAGCTGTCATGCGCCGCCCGGGTGCGGACGTTGACACCGCCGCTGCGATAACCGCGTTGCCAGGTCAGGCCAATCAGCTGGGTGTCGGACAGGTCATGGCTGATGCCGATCTTGGGCAGCAAGACACTGGAGCTGAGCTTTTCATCAGCCACCGGATCGGTGGCAATGCCCAAGGCATCTACCGGGTAGACGATCTCGGTGTGGTTCTTCTCATGGTCCCACCGCAGGCCGGAGATCAGCTCCCAGTCCTCGACGAAGCGCCAGTTCACTTCGGTGAACAGCGCCTGACTGTTGATGGTGGTATCGCCCTGCTGATCCAGCAGCACGGTACCGTTGTTGACCAGTTGGTCGTCGATCTTGCCGCTGGAGCGCCCCAGATACAGGCCGACCAGTCCATCCAGTTGATCGGACGAGTAGCCCAAACGCAGCTCCTGGCTGGCCAGGCTTTGTTCGTGGTGGCGCGGTGATATCTGAGTAACGGTCGGCAACCGGTCAAAATCCAGCACCGAGTGATACTCGGACCAAGTGCCTGAGGTGACGCTGGTCAGCACCAGGCTGTCGGACAGGTCGTAGTCCAGTCGGGCCGTTGCGGTGGTCTGCTCCAGCGTGTTGTGGGTCTCGGTATTTTCGTAAAGCTTGAAATAGTCCGGCTTGCCGGCCGTCGCAGCCACGGCGTTAACGCCACTGCGCTGCTCGGTGCGCGCCAGCGTCAGCAGCAGCTCGGCCTCATCTGACGGCAGAATCAGCAACTTGCCGCGCACATTGCTGGTACGCAGCAGGTTGGCGTCCTTGTTCAGCGTAGCATTGTCGATGTAACCGTCCTGGGTCTGGTAATCAACGGCGATACGGCCGGCCATTACGCCATCAACCAGCGCGCCATTGGCCATCGCGGACGCGCCCTGCTCGCCGTAGTTGCCGACGTTGCCGCGCACGGCGAACTCCGGATCAAAATGCGGATTGCGCGTCTGCATGACGATGGCACCGGCCAGCGAGTTGCGCCCCTGCGTGGTGGACTGCGCCCCACGGTAGATCTCTATCTGCTCCACATCCCAAAGCGGCAGCGGGTTAAGTGTCAGCAGCCGGTTTACCTGCAGGGCGTCGTCCACATACACCGAGACGGCACCATTCATCGCCGCCGGGCCTTGATCGTCAAAGCCGGTGACCGGAATACCGCGGATGCCCCAGTTCTCGTTGCCCGACTGGGCATACACACCGGACGTGCGCTCAAACACGCTCTGCAGGTCAACGTCGCCGTGATCGCGCAAATCGTCAGCCGTCACCACCGCGACACTGGAGAGTGTGCGCTCGGCGGTACGCTCTATCTTCTCGCCGGTAACCACGATCGAGTCCAGATACAGAGTCTGCACCTGCTCGTCATCAGCTGCAGCAGCTGACGTCGCCGTGATCGCGCCCAAGGTAACCGCTACCGCCAGGCTGGTACGCGTGAACTGCTTCATCCGCGCATGACTCCTTTCCTGAACATGACTGACGACACGGCCAATTCGGTGGGTGCAAAATATTATCAATTGCAATCGTATTTGCAAGATTTACTTGCTGGCCGCCCGCCGCCAGCAAGCCCATGATGGCGCGATCTGCACTTGTTCAGCGGGATCGTGCTAGCGACACTGGGCGCTGTCCATCGCGCCCAGGTCTCCCCCTCATGCCACAACCAGCGCCGTCCGCCTCCGCCGAGCACTTCGAGAAGGTCCTCAAGGGTCTGCGTGCCTGTGTGCCGAGCGATCCGCTGGAGGCCGCGCTAGTACGCCATCAGCTGCGCGGCATGTCTGCCAGAGAGCGGGTTCCGCTGGTAGCAATCCGGCAGCTGGTAGAGGAGCTGGCCCAGCAGCAGCAAGACCCATGGCTGCTGGTACGCGCGTTCAGTCATCTGGATTATTCGGCTGCGTTTTTGGCGACAACCTACCTGGGCAACGCGCGCACCCTGCGCGATGCTATCCAGCTGAGCCAGCGCTATCTGGACCAGAACAGTGGTCTCGCCACCCTGTCGCTTGAACAAAGCGGGCCGTTGGCGAGCATCATCGTCACCCCCAATGCCCAGGTGAGTGCGAGCGATCAGCAGTTGGTTGCCATGCTGTATGGCGTGCTGCGCACGTGCCAGGGGCTCGGTTTACAGCAGGCGTCGGCCGGCATCGCCGCCATGCCGGAGCAGGCGCTTGCAGCATGCCGCCAGCTGCTGCGCATACCAGTCACGCGGCTGGACGGTGCCCTGCGGGTGGAGCTGCACTTTCCGGCGCTGGAGCTGGCGCGCGCACTGAACGCCAACCAGCCAAACATCGCGCGACTGGCCAGACGAGAGCGCCAACTGATTCGCAACCGCGCCAACCACCGTTGGAGTGAATCCGTTCAGCTGCTGCTCGGCGCGCTGTTGCCACGAGGCGAAACGCGCCTGTCGCGCTGCGCCAGTCTGCTGGCCGTGGCGCCCCGCACATTGCAACGACACCTGACCGCAGAGCAGCAACCGTTCAACGAGCTGCTCAGCACCGTTCGCCGGCAACTCTGCCTGGAGTACCTGCGCGACGGGCATCGCGACGACACCCTGGCGTTGCTGCTGGGCTACCGCCAAACCAGCCAGTTTTACCGTCAGTTTCGCCTGTGGTTCGACTGCTCACCGAGCCAGCTGCGCACCCGCCTTGCACCTGAAACACCCACAACAACCACAACAAGAGGACGCATCCATGCGCCGCCGCACCCTGCTCCCTACCCTGCTCCTGCCCTTGGCTCTCACCGCGAACGCTGCTGAGTACACGCTCGACGAACGCCTGGCCCGCAGCGCCGAGGCAATCCAGCCAAAAGCCATCGCCTGGCGCCACGACATCCACCAGCATCCTGAGTTGGGTAATCAGGAGCACCGCACTGCTGCGCTGGTCGCCGAACACTTGCGCCATTTGGGGATGGAGGTAGAAACCGGCGTTGGCACCACTGGCGTCGTCGGCTTGTTGAAAGGCGGTAGACCCGGCCCGGTCGTCGCCCTGCGCGCCGACATGGATGCCCTACCCGTACTGGAGGCCACCGGCCTGCCCTTCGCGTCCCAAGTCCGTCAACAGTACCAGGGCGAAGAGCGTCCGGTGATGCACGCCTGTGGCCACGACGCCCACGTCGCCATCCTGATGGCTACCGCCGAGGTGCTGGCGGGCCTGAAGGACGAGCTCCCGGGGAGCGTGAAGTTTATCTTCCAACCTGCCGAGGAAGGTCCCAGCGACTACGTCTACGATGGCCAACGGCACTTTGGCGCGCGGCAGCTGGTTGAGGCTGGCGTGATGGAGAACCCAGACGTTGCTGCGGTGTTTGGCCTGCACGTGACTGCCTCCATGCCAACCGGGCTGATCGGTTATCGCAGTGGGCCGGTGATGGCCAGTTCGGGTGATCTGCATATCCGCGTGCAGGGCAAACAGACCCACGGTGCCCAGCCCTGGGACGGGGTCGACCCGATCGTTACCAGCGCCCAGATCATCAACGGCTTGCAGACCATCGTCAGTCGACAGACCAACATCATGCCGGCACCGGCTGTGGTCACCATCGGCACCATCAACGGCGGCAGCCGTCACAACATCATTCCGGATGAAGTCGTCATGACCGGTACCGTGCGCACCTTCGGCGACCAGGTGCAGCAGCAGGTCAACGAGCGAATAGAGCGCACTGCCAGGGGCATTGCCGAGGCTGCGGGTGCCAGCGCCGATGTAAGGATCGTGGATAACTACCTCACCACCACCAACCACCCGACGCTGACCGAGCAAATGGTGCCGACCCTGCAGCGGGCGGCGCATGAACGCGTGGTGGTTTCACCGATGGTGACGGGCTCAGAGGACTTTTCCTACTACGCCAATGAAGCGCCGGGCCTGTTCGTGTTTCTCGGGGTGACCCCGATGGCCCGGATGGGCAAGGCAGCGCCCAATCATGCTCCAGGCTTCATCATCGACGATGCCGCCCTGCTGACCGGCGTCAGAACACTGAGCATGCTGGCCAGCGATTACCTGCAGCAGGCCCGCTCTGCGGAGTGAACGGCAACGTCCCGGCACCGCGCTAGCGGCGCCGGGCAAAGTGACGACGCGTATCGCCTGATCGAATGGCCTCCGCTTGATGTACAACACAGAACCAGCGGCTAGGGTCTGTTGCCGTTTCGTTCGCCCGCCTGTTGCAGCCTGTAAAGCCGCCAACCAAGGAGCGAGAAGCGCAGTGTGGTCATTCCACATAAGCGACCGACAACGCAGCATGGCCGAAAAATGGCCTCCGGCAGGCGGATGAACGAAACGGCAACAGGCCCTAACCCTTCGGCCAGATCCCGGTCCGCTTCAACGCCGGAGAGAAGGTCCCAAACTCCCAGCGCAGACGCGACCCGCCTGGACGCCAGACCGCCTGTTCAACCTGCAGATGCCACAGGTGCTCGACACCCTCGAAGCCGCCTGCATCAGGTATGTCCCACTCAAGCTCCACGCTGCCAGAGACCTGCAACAGGTCACCGCCGGCAAAGTCGACAAACAACAGTCCCGCACGCGGGTTAAGCAACAGGTTGCCAAGCGTGTTGAAGAAGCGATTGCCGGAAAATTCCGGCATGGTGAGGCGGTTGCCTTGCACTTTTACGAAACCGGGCCAGCCGCCGCGATGGGACACATCAACAGCAGGTTCGCGTCCCTCCTGCGGGACGCAACTGGCAACAAAACAGGTATCGGCCAAAGCGATCAGCGCCCGCATCTGCTCGGTCAGGGTCGCCGAGTGGACGGCTGGTGAGCCGCCTGCAGACGGCCCGACAGCGGCGGTGAGCTGGCGCTGTTGAATAAACTGCGGACAGTTGCCGAAAGCCTGCGTTACCTGCACGCTCATGCCGGCGTGGTCGATCGCGTCAACGCGTCCGGACAAGCGGTTGCGCCGACGCGTCTGCAGATCGATACCCAGCAGACCCAGTGTACGGGTTTGCGCCACAGCAACCGCGCACGGATCCTGTTCGCTGAACAACGCGTCCAGTCGCAGCACGGAGGGATCAGGAGACCAGGCAAACCCTGGCTCACCTTCCAGCAGGCCAGCCCAGAGATCGCCCTGCGTCGATACCGTACCCGCCACCACAAAGCGCAGCAGCGGATAGAACGCCCGATGCTGCTCGGGTAGCACCGGGCTCAGTACGCGCGGGCCCACTTCAGCCATGCGCTCGGCCACGCCGAGGCGGCGCTGCAGTTCCCGCTCACCCGCGTGCCATACAGACTGTTCAGGCTTGCTCATGAGGCTGCTCTCCCCACGTGACCAGCAACGCCCTTATGCACTCTGCAGCCCCACCGCCGATCGCGCCATCGGCACAAACCCCGGCAGATCTTCAATCTGCGCCAACCAGGCTTGCACGCGCGGATAGTGGGTGAGCGACACGTTGCCTTCGGGTGCATGGGCTACATAGCTGTACAGCGCGATATCGGCGATGGTGACCTGCTCGCCGGCGAGATAGCGGCTGGCAGTCAGCGTGCTCTCCAGCAAACGCAGCAGCTCATGCGCGGCAGTGATGGTGCTCGGCGCATCGAAGGGGGCGCCAAACAGCGTAATCAGGCGCGCCCGCGCAGGCCCGGCTGCCAACTCACCGGCAGCAACCGACAACCAGCGCTGCACGCGCGCCGCCCCGACAGCATCACATGGCAACCAGCGATCAGTCGGGTCGTACTGGCTGGCCAGGTAAACCAGAATAGCGTTCGAGTCGCTCAGCACCGCGCCGCGATCTTCGATCACCGGCACCTGGCCAAAGCTGTTGAGAGCCAAAAAGGCCGGCTGCTTGTGCGCACCAGCGGCAAGGTCGACGAAGACGGTTTCGTAGGGAAGGTTCAACAGCGACAGCATCAACTCGACGCGATGCGCGTGACCAGACAACGGATAGCGATAAAACGTGATCGAATGTGACATGGAAGACTCCAATAATAGCGTGATGCACAACGGGTAAATGCGCCTGCCGCAGATGCCCTAGGGAGTCTTATCTTGATACCCCACACGGATGTGCGGAATAACCACAAACTGCAATCCTTTATTGCGACTTATGAAATTAGCTACCGTTCAGCGCCGGGTGAACCCGCAAGCGCGCAACCGCAAGGTCAACAAAGCTGCGCACCCGCGCAGCAGCCCGGCGCCCCTCGCGGTAGACCACATGGACCGGCAGCACCGGCAGTGCGAAGTCCTGCAGCACCGGTTGCAATCGTCCCTGCGCCAGCGACTCGTGCACCTGATAGCTCATGCACCGCACCAGCCCGGCGCCCCGCTCGGCGGCGGCAATCGCCGCATGATTAGTCGCGCAACTCAAGCGCGGCAACAGGGCATAACGCTTGACGCTACCTTGCTGGACAAACTGCCACTCCGGCGTGCGCGAGTCGGCGGATGAATGCACGATCTGATGATCAATCAATTGCTCGGGGTGCGACGGCACTCCATGCCGAGCAAGATACGCCGGGCTGGCGCAGATAATCCGGCTGACCTCACCCACCTTGGCGGCGAACAGGGTTGAGTCAGGCAACGCGCCGACCTGAATCGCGACCTCAATACCTTCTTCATGCAGGTTGGGTACCCGATCCTGATAGACACCAAACACCTCAACCCGCGGATGCGCCTGCAGATACTCCAGCAGGATGGGCGTCATCAACGACTGGCCAAACAGCAGCGGCATGGATAGCTGCAGCCGCCCCTGCGGAGAGGTGTGCAAACCGCTGGCCGAGCGATCAGCATCGGACACCTCAGCCAGGATACGCCGGCAGTCCGCCAGAAACCGCTCGCCCGCCTCAGTAAGCCCCACACCCCGCGTGCTGCGCTGCAGTAGCTTGACGCCAAGGCGCTGCTCCAGCGCATCAATGCCCCGGGTGACGGTCGGTGGCGACAGAGACAAGCGGCGCGCGGCGGCGGCCAGGCTGAGCTCATCCGCGACGGCCTCGAATACGGTCATTTCTTGAAACCGGTCCATCAGCCGTTCTCCTTGCCCTGCAGGGCGCGGTCAGCTGCCAACTGGGCGACGCAGAAGTCGACAAACTCGCGCACCTTGGCGGGGATTCGGCGGCCACCTTGATGCACAACATGAATCGGTAAGGGCTCAAGTTCGAAGTCTTCGAGCAACAGCTCCAGCGCGCCGCTCTGAACAGCCTCTGCAACCTGATACGACAGCACGCGCGTGATGCCCCAGCCCAGCTTGGCTGCGTTAATGGCCGCCTGGTTGGCCGTGACCACCAGGCGAGGCTGTGGGATCACCTGAATACGGCCCTGCGGCCCGCTGAACTCCCACTCGGTCAGCAGCGAACTGCTGGCCGACATGACCACCGACGCGGCCTCCAGCTCGCTCGGGTGAGATGGTCGCCCATGCCGTGCCAGATAACCTGGTGACGCGCAGACTACACGGCGAACCTCACCCACGCGGATGCAATTGAGGTTGCCGTCCGGCAGATCACCGATGCGCACCGCCACATCGATCCCCTCATCAAGCATGTTGACGACACGGTCAACCAGCAATGCCTTGATCTGCACCGCCGGATGATTGGCCAGATAGTCGACCATGACCGGCGTGACGAACAGCTCACCAAACAACACCGGCGCCGTGACCGTCAGCAGGCCGCGGGCCTGCGCGTGCACACCACCCGCCGACTCCTCGGCTTCGTCCAGCTCTGCCAGGATGCGACGGCAGTCCTCGACATAGCGCTGACCGGATTCGGTGACATGCACACTGCGCGTGGTACGCGCCAGCAGCAGGGTGCCGAGGCGTTGCTCCAGCGCAGCCACCGCCCGGGTGACACTGGGCGCAGACATGCCGAGCTTGCGCGCTGCCGAGGCAAAATTCTGCTCCTCCGCAACGGCCTGAAATATCTGCATTTCCTTGAATCTATCCATGTTCCGCTCCCGTCAGGTGCGGATCAGGTTAGACCAATAACTTCATTTTTAACAATAGTCACTTTCTAAATAAGGCTGTTCTTTAATTTTTTGAATGCACTTACAGTTCGAACCGTCGCTGCACAGCAGCACATAACACTGACTGAAATCGCATCAATCGAGGAGCTATACCATGAAACTGAAAAACGCTTTTATCGCCAGTTCGCTGGCCGTTGCTCTGGGCTTTGGCGGCGCGGCACTGCTGACGGCTACCAGTACCTACGCCTACGACGAAACCTCTACATCGGCGATCAACGTTGATGAGCAACGCGTCATCCTCAAGGGCTACGACACGGTGTCCTATTTCCAGGGCGCCCCGGCTGAGGGCAACAGCCGCTTTGCGGTCGAGCATGACGGCGCGCTGTACTACTTCGCCAACGCTGAAAACATGAAGACCTTCCAGGCCAACCCCACTGCCTATGTGCCGCAATACGGCGGTTA
The DNA here is from genome assembly GCF_002307495.1 of Pseudomonas abyssi. GTDB lineage: Bacteria > Pseudomonadota > Gammaproteobacteria > Pseudomonadales > Pseudomonadaceae > Halopseudomonas > Halopseudomonas abyssi. The sequence goes on from NZ_NTMR01000017.1 coordinate 27,058, forward strand.
CTGCGCGATGGGCGCGGCGCTGGGCAAGAAGCTGGATGTCGACCCGAGCCAGTACAAGGTGGTCGACGGCAAGCTCTACCTCAACGTCAACGCAGACGTGTTCCAGAAGTGGGCTGAAGACGTACCGGGCAACATTGCCAAAGCCGACAGCAACTGGCCGCTGATCAAGGATCTGGCGCCGAATGCCCTGTAAACCGGCACTGCGGTGGCAGTCACGCTGCCACCGCGGCCATCGGTGGCCCTTTCCAACGAGGTAATCATCATGCTCTCCCTCTCTGCATACCGATCCTTGCAGGCTCCGCTGCAAGATGTCCTGTTGCTGGCCGCACGCGTGTTCCCTGGCGCCGTGTTCTGGCAGTCAGGACGCACCAAGGTCGATGGCTGGCAGCTCAACGATACTGCGCTGTTCCTGTTTCAGGAGGAATACCAGTTGCCCTTGATCGACCCGGCAGCCGCCGCTGCGTTGGCAACCCTCGGCGAACACCTGCTGCCAGTCATGCTGCTGATGGGCTTGGCAACCCGGCTCGGCGCAGCCGGGCTGCTGATCATGACGCTGGTCATTCAACTGCTGGTGTATCCGTCAGCCTGGGCGACCCACGGCACCTGGGCGGTACCGCTGTTGCTGCTGATGCTGCAAGGCGGCGGCCGGCTGTCGCTCGACCACCTTTTCACGCGCTGGCGAGCACCAACCCCGACGCCCCTGTGCACGGCGCCTTGAGCGTCGGTCAGCAGCGTAACCACCTTATCTCCATCCAAGAGGACTGAATCATGGATCGTCGACACTTCAATACCGTTCTCGCGGCGTCTCTGCTGGGCGCCGTCATCGCCGGCAGCACACAGGCAAACGCCGCTGGCATCAACGCAGGCAAGGAAAAGTGCTATGGCATCTCGCTGGCAGGTCAGAACGACTGCGCTGCCGGCCCCGGCACCTCCTGCGCCGGCACGTCCAAGATCGACTACCAGGGCGATGCCTGGACGCTGGTGCCCTCCGGCACCTGCACCAGCATTGAAACCCCGCACGGACTTGGCTCGCTGACGCCGATCCAGCGGCCCTAGGAGTCTGTGATGCACACCGCCCCCTTGAGCCGAGGTATCGGCGTAGCCTTCAAACCGCAGCACTTTGCAGCACTGATCGCCGATATCAGCGGTATCGACCTGCTGGAGATTCATGCGGAGAACTACTTTGGCGACGGGGGGCTGCTGCACCACCAACTGGAGCGCCTGTGCGCGCGGCTGCCGTTGTCGATCCACGGGGTCGGTCTGTCACTGGGCGGCGCGGCGCCCCTCAACCCGCAGCACCTGCAGAAGCTGAAACAGCTGTGTGACCGCTACTCTCCAGCGCTGGTGTCAGAGCATCTGGCCTGGGCCGGCGACGGTCAGCAGTTTCTTGCCGATCTGCTGCCGGTCGCCTACACCACGAACACCCTGAACCGCAGCGTAGACCACGTCGCCCAGCTGCAGGACGTGCTGGGGCGCCGGGTGCTGATCGAAAATCCGGCCAGCTATCTGAGACTGAAAGACAGCCATCTGCGCGAAGCCGACTTTCTCGCCGAGCTGTCAGCTCGCAGCGGCTGCGGGCTGTTGCTGGACCTTAACAACCTGCTGATCAACTGCCACAACAACGGCGGGACGGCAGATCAGTATCTGCGCGCACTGCCACTGCACAGCATAGGTGAGGTGCATCTTGCCGGCCACGCCCAACACCGCCTCAACAACGGTCGCACCCTGCTGATCGATGATCACGGCAGCGCCGTCACCGAGCCCACGCTGCGTCTTTATCAACGCCTGCTGCGCCTGGCCGGCAGCCGCCCGACGATTATCGAGTGGGACCGCCAGGTGCCCTCCTGGACCCGACTGCTGCAGGAGGTAACCCGCGCCCGGCAATACCAGCGAGGACAGGTCAATGACACCTGATCAGCAGCAGCAATTCAGTCAGGCGCTCTCGCTCCCCGCAGAACCAGCGCCCCTGCATCTGTTTGCCGGCGCGCCGGAAGAATGCGAGCAACGTTTTCAGGTCTATCGCAACAACGTCAGCAGCGCGCGAGTGGATGCATTACGCCAGACGTTTCCGGTGCTGGAACGACTGCTTGGCGCAGCTTACTTTAGCGCCGTGGCAGCGCTGTTCGTCCGCACCGCGCCGCCGCCCTCTCCCACACTGCACGAGTACGGTGACGGCTTTGGCCATTTCCTGCGTCAACTACCGGCCTTGTCGGGCATGCCGTGGCTGAGTGAGGTGGCACAGATCGAGCGCGCTCGGGTGCGCGCCTTCCACGCGGCAGATCGGCAGGCTTTCAACATGGCAACATCCATTGCTGCCCCGGCACAGCTGCTGGCGGTGCCACTCGCCTGGCACCCGTCAGTGAGCCTGATACGAGCAGCCTCTCCAGCCTATTCGCTGTGGCACAGCCAACGACGCTCATTGCCACCACCGCCAGCAGCGCAGTGGCAGCCAGAGGACGTACTGGTCTGGCGCCGGGAGTTTGACCTGCAGACCGCGCAGGTGTCTGGCGAACAGTGCACCCTGCTCAACCAGCTACGCCAAGGCCTGTCGCTCGCCGACGCAGCGGCCGCAACCGGCCGTGCCCCGGCAGAACTGGCTGCAGATTTGTCGCTTTTATTGGCCTGGGGCTGTCTCTGCCCAGCCTGACAGCAGCCGGCGGCCGGCTGCACGCGCTCGCTGCCGACGGGCACGGCATTGGAGCCACCGACCAAGCTCGGGCACAATCACGTTGATGTACCCGCTATTGGCGGCAGTATCCTGCCATGGACGGTGCAGCTATTTATTCAGCGGCGAGCAAGGCTCAAAGGGACATGATGGACGGACTGAACTGGATCTGGTTACACGCGGCAACCCTGGCAGGAATCGGCACCCTGCTTGCCTTGCTGATCACGCTGACGGTCTGGATTCGTCTGCTGCGTCATCGCGCTCGACCGTTCCAGATCAGCGCCGCCGACGTTCATCCTTCGCTGCTGCCCGGTGACTGGACGACCTATATCCGCATCAGAAACCGCAGCGACCAGCCGCTGACCATTCAGCGCATCGAAATCTGGGGCCCACGTCGTCACTATTTGCGCAACCAGAACGGTGAGCTGATCGAAGGCAGAAACCTGCCTGCGGTGCTGAGCGTGTTCAGCCAGGACAGCGCCACCCTGGCCCCCGGCGCCACCTTCTCAACCTCCAATCACGACCTCGATCACGATACGGCAGGGGAACTGTTCGCCAGCGCCAACCAGTTGGGCGTGATCACCGATCGCGGCGACTATGCCCTCACACTGCCCAGACTGCAGGTACACAAGATCACCGCCGCCGGGCCGGACTTTCAGCTCGAAACCGGCAACCGCTGGATGCATCAATTCAACAGGGTACGAGTATGGGCAGCAGGTAAAACCCAACAGCCAGCGCTAAGGCGCTGGCTGTTGGGGATGAGCGAATAACGCCAGACTGCTGCGTTACAACTTGACGTTGAGCGACAGATAGGCCGAGCGGCCGGGGGCCGGTGAGAACATCGGCTGGTCATCGCCGCCCCAAAAGAAGTTGTCGTACCAGACATACTCGTACTCATAGTCGGTCAGGTTCTTCACCTGCAGATCGACACTGAGTGTGGGCGACACCATATATTCGGCACTGACATCCAGCACCGCGAAACCGCCGTATTTGCCCTGCTCGTTCTGCTCATCAATGTAATAGTCACCCTGGGCTCGCGCCTGCAGGCCCAGACGCCAGTCCGGGGTCAACTGGTAGTCGGTTCCCAGGTTGGAGATATAGCGCGGCGTGGAGAACACCTCATTGCCGGCCAACGATGTGCCGGACGCGGTGTAAGCGCTCTTCACCTTGGCTTCCTGGTAGGCATGCGACGCCCAGACACTACAGCGGTTGTTGATGCGCGCATTGATCTGCAGATCAACACCTCGACGCCGTGTCTCGCCCAGGCCCTCCGTGGTGCCGGTGCTGGGCATGTTGGCTACCTCGTCGGTCGCATCCTGCTGCCAGATGGCGATGCGCGCCTCGGTCCCCGCCAGCGGGCTGAACTTGATACCCAGCTCCTTGCCGGTGTTGATTGACGGCGCAAAGCTGGTCTGCCCGGCGGTCATGTACGCTGGTGCGCCTGAACCGGTCAGAATCTGAAAGGTGCGTCCCCAGTTGGCATAGATATTGGCATCCGGCGTCAGGCTGTACACCACACTGAGCTTGGGCTGCAGAATCGAGCCGTAGTCCTGCAGGTCCGCTTCTATGCCACCGGGCAGATCCGTTTCGCCATAGAACCGGTCGACCCGATAGGCAGGAATGATCTTCAGCGAATCGGTTGGCTCAATCACCGCCTGCAGATACACACCCACATTGTCGAGGGTATAGGCGTCATCGTTCTGGACGCGGGCCGGCGTGGCGTCAAAATCAGTCGGCACGCTGTAGTTGAAGCGCGTCCGGCGATACTCGTTATCCTGATGCTCGGCGTTGAGGCCGCCCTCCAGTGTCAACCAGTCGTTGGCAGTCCAGCTCAGGCTGCTGAGCATGCCGGTCTGGCGCTCATCCCACTGGCGACGTTGACGCGGCGCATTACCCGGCTGATAGTCGGTAAAGGTGATCTGCCGATCGTCGTCATAGCGGTTGTAGTAGAGCTTGCTGTTGAGATTGAGCGTTTCGCTCGGCTGCCAGTCCAGATGCAGCGCAGCCTGATGCAGGTCGCGGTCGTCGCCGTCGTTGGCGTTTTTCGGGTCGGAGCCCGTGCGACTGGCTGCCAATTCTTCACGGGTCATGAAACCGGACTCTTCGGCTTCATGATGGTAGACACGGGTCACCAGCCCCAGGCTGAAATCACCGTCGTCATTGGTGTAGAACCACTTGCCACCCAGGGAGTATTTGTCCGAGTCCGAGTGATCACGAAACCCGTCTGACTGCTGCTTGGCAAGGAAATAGTTCTGCGCAAAGTTCAGCGACTCGCGACCGATCGCCAGCTGCAGCTCGCGGGTATTAAAGCTGCCGTAGGTAAGCCGGGCGTCCGTGTAGTGACCGCCCTGACGGGTGACAAAGTTGATGTTGCCACCAATGTTATGCAGGCCGTACCGGGCGTCGTTGGTACCGCGCACAACCTCGATGTACTCCAGATCCAGCGGAAAGACCATGTCAGTAAAGCGCTGATTGCCACTATTGACGTTGCTGGGCACGCCATCAATCAGCGTTTTGATGCCATTGATGTAGCCTTCGCCATTGAAGGCGCGCAGCGTCGCCTTGCCTGACTCCGCGCCCTGGCCGGTTTCTGTCAGCTGGATGCCGGGCATCTGCCCCAACAGCTCCCAGCTGGTGGACACGTTCTGCTGCTCGATTCTGTCAGCGCCCAGCACATCCACTGAGGTGAGCACGCGACTGCTGCCTGCCATCGCCGACTTGTTGGCATTACCCACCACGGAAATCTCACCGAGGGTAATAGTCGATTCACCACTGGGGGCGGCATGCACAGCGGTACTGCCGAGCGCCACGGCAAAAGCCAGGGGACGGAGTGCGTAGTTCATTGGGGAGTCCTTGATTCGAAGCAGGGTTCAGTCGGAGATCAGGCTGGCGCGCCAGCGGGGCATAACGTTATACTATTACGCCAAATGTTGACACCCCCTCTCGACAAGAAAATGCCCCCTACGCAAAACACCCGTCTCCAGTCCATCGATGCCCTGCGCGGGCTGGTGATCCTCTTCATGCTGCTGGACCATGTCCGGGAAACCTTTTACCTGCACATGCAAGTCAGCGATCCGATGGACGTGATCCACACCGACCCGGCGCTGTTCTTCAGTCGCACGCTGGCGCACCTGTGCGCCAGCGTCTTTGTGCTGCTGACCGGCCTGGCCGTTTTCTTGTACGGCGCCAAGCACGACAGCCGTGCGGCGGTATCGGGTTTTCTGTTCAAACGTGGGCTGTTCCTGGTGGTGCTGGAGGTGACACTGGTCAACTTCGCCTGGACCTTCCAGTTTCCGCCAACGGTCATCTACCTGCAGGTGATCTGGGCCATTGGCTTGAGCATGCTCGCACTCGCTGCGCTGGTTTGGCTGCCTCGCTGGCAGCTGGTCACGCTGGGGCTGGTGCTGGTGGCCGGGCACAACCTGCTCGATAGCGTGCATTTTGTCCCGGGTGACTGGGGCTACGTACCCTGGGCTATCCTGCATGACCGCGGCTGGCTTGAAGTCAGTGATCAGCTGCGACTGCGGACTTCCTATCCGCTGCTGCCCTGGATTGGTGTGATCGCGCTGGGCTACGCGATGGGGCCCTGGTTTGCCGGCAGTACCAGCGCAAGCCAGCGGCAGAGCTGGCTGCTGGGCAGCGCACTGGGCGCCCTGGGCGCCTTTGCACTGCTGCGCCTGCTCAACGGTTATGGTGAAGCGCCCTGGGCAGTGCAGGATACGGCGCTGCGCACCCTGATGAGCCTGCTCAACATCACCAAGTACCCGCCGTCACTGCTGTTTCTGGCGTTGTCGCTGGGCGTCGGCTTGCTGCTATTGCGTCTGTTTGAGCGTATCGACAGCAGCCGCCTGATTGGCTGGCTGGCCGTCTTCGGTGCCGCGCCTATGTTCTTCTATTTGCTGCACCTGTATGTGCTCAAGTTACTTTACCTGGCCAGTGTCGGCGTCTGGGGCACCAACCAGGGACAGTACTTTGGCTTCGACAACATCTGGGCCATCTGGCTTTGCGCTCTGGTGCTGAGTGTTGCCCTCTACCCGCCCGTGCGCTGGTTTGCCCACCTGAAGGCCCGGCGCCGAGATATCAGCTGGCTGAAGTACTTCTAGGCGGCTTCATCCGCCGCGCACGGCGACGTTATCGGCCACGGTCGACTTCTGATTTTGCATCGGTGTATTGAACGGGAGCCTTTGGCGCAACGCCATCGGCCCCTTTGCTCGCTCTATCAAGCGCGGAAGCGCCCGACCAGACCGTGCAACTGCTCGGAGAGCTGTGCCAGTTCCTGCGAATCGCGGTGTGCTGACTGAGCAAGATTTTCCACCAGCAGCGCGTCGTCCTGAATCTGGGCGATGTGCCGGTTGATATCCTCCGCGACCTGGTGCTGCTCCTCCGCCGCTGCCGCAATCTGGGTATTCTGGTCGCGAATGTTATCCACGGCACCCCGAATCTGCTCGAAGCTCTGACTGGCACGGCCGATGCGTTCAACGCTGGCCTGTGACATTTCCAGACTGTGTTGCATCTGCGCCGTGACTTCCTGCGTGCGTCGCGCCAGCCCGCCCAGCAGGCTATCAATTTCGCCGGTGGAGTCAGCGGTGCGCTTGGCAAGCGCACGCACCTCGTCAGCCACCACAGCAAAACCACGCCCCTGATCCCCTGCCCTCGCCGCCTCAATCGCCGCATTCAGGGCCAGCAGATTGGTCTGCTCGGCGATCGCCCGGATCGTCCCCAGAATGCTGTTGACGTTCTGGCTGTCCTGCTCCAGCGCCTCCAGTGCCAACGCCGACTCTTTGAGGTTCTCGCTAAGGCGGGTGACGCTGTCGGTCGCATCTTCAATCTCCCCCTAGCCCGCGTGTACCTGATGCTGACCGTCGTCGGCCGAGGTCGCCGCTGCGCTGCATGAACGCGCCACCTCGTTGGCCGTCGCAACCATTTCGTTGAAGGCGGTAGAGACCATTTCCACCGCACCACGCTGGCGCTCAGCCACGTTGTTCATATTGTCGGCAACCTGGGTCGAACCCTCAGAACGCTCGCGCAGCGCTGCTGATGCCTGGATGACGTTCTGTACCAGTTGGCGGATGCTCTCCAGAAACTGATTGAACCAGCGTGCCAACATCGCGGTTTCATCCTTGCCCTGCACCGCCAGGCTGCGCGTCAGATCGCCCTCGCCCTGCGCGATGCTCTCCAACCCGCCGGCCACACTGCGAATCGGGTTGACAATCAGCTTGGCGAATAGCATACCAACGACCGCAAACACCACACCCAGCACCAGCACGATAACTGCAAACTGCCAGGTCAACGCGTTAGCGCTGGCCATCACCTCATCACGCTCGATCAGGCCAATGAAGCGCCAGCCCAGCGTCTCGGACGACCAAATGTTGGCCATGTAATCAGTGCCGTCGATCTCAACCTCGAGCAAGCCCTCGGCGCCGGCCATTCTGGCGTACTCGCCACCCAGATCGGCAAGCGACTTGAAGTTGTGATCGGCGTTGCTTGGATCAACCAGCACATTGCCATTGGCCTCGACCAGCATCAGGTAGCCGGTGTCGCCAATCTTGATCTGTTTGACAAGATCAGTGAGCTGTTTAAGGGACACATCCAGCCCCACCACCCCGGCAACGTTGCCTCGTGCATCATTGACGGTGCGCACCGTACCAATAAGCACCGCATCGTCTTGCGCCCAGTAGTAGGCTCCCGTACGCAGCGTCTGGCCCGGCGACTCCATGGCTCTCTTGTACCAGGGCCGCACGCGCGGATCATAATTCTTCAACCCGGGGTCTCTGGGCCAGGTGGCGTACCCGCCATCCACTCGCCCATAGGAGAGGTACGCCGCGGTCGGATGCGCCTTGGCAAACTGCTCGAACAGGTCTTCCAACTCACGGTTAGCCTCGGGCAACGGCACGCTCGGCGCATTTTCCGAGGAATAATTCTTCAAGTCTGGCGCGGCAACCAGCGGCGGCAGCGCCGCGACATAATCGACGCTCTCGCTGATGCCCTTGAAGAACATGTTCATGGCATTTTCGATCTGACGAATCTCTCGCGAGCTGCCATCAAGAAAGGTTGCCTCCGCCTGCGCCCGCAGGTTGTAGATCACCACCGCTGCTACCAGGAGAATCGGCAGACACGCGATAGCGACAAATGCCCAGGTCAGCTTCTGCTTAATATTCATTCGACGCTCTCTTAAGAGTAGGACAACTCGGTCCGGCACGGCGCCGCACAAGAACAACCTGAAAAGGTTATCGGCCTCGCGGCGAGGCGCTTGAGATACACACGTAAATATAGTCTCGGAGGGGCAAACTGCAGCAACCAAGTCGGGCGGCCATGTCACCAAAGAGATGGCGGAGGGCTATCGGCGGGATAATGCGGAAATGGTATGGGCTGACGCGGTATCCGACTTGGATATCGCTAAGATCACTGGCTGAGTTTTGCGCGCATTTTGCGCCAGCTTTGCGCCGTCCGGACGTAAAAAAAGGACCAAGCCGCTAAGTGCTTGATCCTTCTTTAAAATATGGTCGGGACGGAGTGATTCGAACACTCGACCCCTTGCACCCCATGCTATTATTTACCATATCTCACTGGACGCCAAAAAACCCCGGTAGACAGACTGAAGCCTAGTAGCTACGCTGCATACAGGCTATTCCATCATCCATACTGCTCCACCCAAATCCATGGTAAGCCACGAAATATCATGGGGTAAAAATGGGGTAAAAACGAAAGGCGCTGAATCTAAGGGCTGATAGATGAAAACGACGAGATGGACAATCAAGGAGCTGCAATCGCTCACCACCTCCGATGATGGCAAGGTAAGGCGTGAGCCGGATGGGATAGTTACCAAGGTGCGTGCAGGCAAACGCGGCATCACCGTAGCGTTTCGCTATGAGTGGTTTGCTGGGGGCAAGAAGCACGACTACTCCCTCGGGTCATGGCCCAAGAAAACATTGGCTGAGCTTCGAACAGAGCGTGATCTAGCGAAAGCCACCGTCTCCCAAGGTATCGACCCCGGAGCGGCCAAGAAAGCCGCCAGAATCGAAGCGCAGGCAGCCATAGCTGCAACCATTGCCGAGTCCGAACGTCAAGCCGCCGAGAACCTAACCGTCACTGATTTATTCGAAGCCTGGCTAATCGATGGCGTGCGCCGCGAGGATGCCAATGCAGAGCTGCGCCGAAGCTTCGCCAAGGATGTGCTACCCGTTATCGGTAAGAAGATGATTCGGGAGCTGTCCAAGCAAGACCTACTATCCGTTCTGCGCACTGCGAAGAAGCGCGGGCTGAACAGAACGCTGGTAATCCTGAACAATGACATGCGTCAGATGCTGCGCTGGGCTGAGAAGCACAAGCCTTGGCGCGGTCTAATGGCGGACGGCAACCCCGCCGACCTGATGACACCGAAGGTATTGGATGACCTCAAGCTGCTAGACGCGGATTACAACGAAGTACGCGACCGCACGTTATCGCCCGCTGAAGTTCGAGAGCTGCGCGACATATTCGCCAAACTGGAGAGCGATTATAAGGCCCTTCCCAAGGGGCAAAAGTATTCCGGCATTCGCCCGGTAAATCAGCATGTGCAATGCGCCGTCTGGATCTGCCTGAGCACCCTTTGCCGTATCGGCGAACTGCTTATGTCCGAGTGGCAGCACATCGATCTGGAGGCCGGGACGTGGTTCATTCCTGCAGCTAACACCAAAGGTCGGCACCGCAAACGTAAAGATAACAACGTCACCCTGTCACCCTTTGCCCGGCGTCAGTTCGAAGTGTTGCACAAGTTGACCGGCGCAACGCCCTTTGTGTTCCCCAACACGAAAGGTGACAGCCACGTCTACACCAAGACAGTCAGCAAGCTGATAGGCGACCGGCAATGCCGGTTCAAGAACCGCAGTAAGCCACTGTCAGGCCGCCAGCATAACGACACACTGGTGTTGGCAGGCGGGGCAAATGGAGAGTGGACGCCGCACGACCTGCGCCGAACTGGCTCGACAATGATGCAATCACTTGGGGTTGTGCCCGACATTATCGACTTATGCCAAGGCCATGTTATTGAAGCCCCCAAGGTTCGCGGCACCTACCAACACTACGACTACGCCAAGGAGAAGGCCGAAGCCTGGCATCTGTTGGGGGAGCGAATCGAGGCGTTGTTGACTGCCGACAACGTGCAGGAGTTCCGCCGCGCCTAACCGAGTTACCGGCTGACCTAGAGTCGCCCCGAAAAGCGGACATCTCATCTTCCCCAGTCCACCTATCTATTCATAAGTGGGAACGCTTGGATCGCTGAGGTTGTATAAACGCTGCTTGAGTAGCATCACAAGGACAGTTCCAACTGTCCAGTTCAATTAGTCAGGTAACCTTCAGCCCCCCACCGGCAAACAAATAACCAGGCCGAAAGGCCGGTAGCCGGCGTCGTTACCCTCCCCGGCCCAGACCACGTCGACACTGCCTCCGATCTCGGTCAGGCTACTGCGCACTGCATCCATACCCACCCCACGGCCAGACACCATGGACACTTGCCCAGCGGTGCTCAGGCCCGAGTGGAACATCAATGCAGCAATCTCGTCGTCGCTGACAACCTCATCATCCCGCAACAGCCCTGCCCCGATAGCTTTGCTACGCAGGCGTTGCAAAGCCAGGCCCCGGCCATCGTCGCTGATACGCAAAGTGATGTGCTTTCCATCTGCGCCTCCATCGATATGGATGGTGCCCGCGCCAGGTTTGCCCAGTGCCAGGCGCTCGTCGGCCGGCTCGATACCATGATCGAGGCAGTTGCGCAGTATATGCACCATGGCGTCATTCAGGTGTTGGGCTTGTTCGCTGCTCAGGTGACAATCAGCCAGTGCCGGGGTGATGAGCAGTTGCGGTACGGGCTTGCCCAGTTCATCGGCCACTCCGCCGAGGTTCTCGCCCAATGTGCTCAGCATGGTATTGAGATTGGTACCGCTGGCCTGTTGCAGCAGCGTCTGTAGTTCTCTGTCCGGGCGCTGGCTGGCCAGTTGTTGCAACTGCTGCCACAGGGTGTTGCTGACAATCTGCGTATCCCGGTCGCGGCCAAACCCTTGCAGGCGGCTGGTATAGAGCAGGTGGTACTGGCTGAAGTCATGGCTGACCTGATGCAAGGCTTGTTGCAGCGCGCTGACTGACACCTCAGTCCCCGAATCCCGGCCGGTCTGGAGTACCTGTTCGGCATCATGCAGGCTGTCGGTTACCGCCATTAGCCCCAGTGTTCGGGCATTGCCTTTGAGGGTGTGCAGTTGGCGGTACAGGATGGTCAGGACTTCCTCTGCAATCACGCTCTGGCTGCTTTCGAGCAATTGCCGACAAACAGCCAGTTGCTGCTCACTGGCGTCCATGAAGGCGGTGAAGCGTGACTCTCCAGCAGCGAGGATTTCACTCAGCAGTTGCAACTCATGCTGCTGTTGTTCGGCCTGCCGTTGCAGTTCGCGCATGCGGCTGAGGTCGCGCACGACCAGCATCAGGCGGCTGACTTCGTCCTGCTCGTTGAGCATCGGGTTCCAGTGCAATTCGAGAATCTTGCGCTGGCCGGCCAGCGTGACCGTGACTTCTGTCGGCAGCAGATGGGCGTTGCAGTCGAACATGAAGGCATCCTGTTCAAGCACTGCCATCAACGCCGCTTCAATCTGTTGCAGAGCGTCGGGGCCAAGTTCGCTGTGCTTGAACAAGGTGTCCATCAGCGCAGCCCCTGCCAGCTCCTCCTGCTCCAGGATACTGGACAGGTGCGCGGAGAAGTCGGCGTGCAGGGTCAGGTCCGGCAGAATGGTACAGATGCCCTGGCGCATGTTCTGCAAGACAGCCTGGATCTCGCGGTTCTTCTGATCCAGCTCGGCGTTATGCTGACGAATGATCTCCATCTGCTGCTCATGCGCCATTTCCACCAGCGCCGATGCGCGAATGAAACCGATATAACGGCCACCTGAAGTAATCAGCACCCCTTCCGTGCCGGGTACAGCGTGGGCAGCCTGCAATACCTGCTCGATAGTGGCGTCGATCTCCGCGCTTGGGCATGGGGTCAGAAAGCTGTCCAGTTGCCGCGACTGCCCGCGGTTGGACAGCAGTGCCATACCGTAACGGGAGTAGACATAGCTCTTCAGGCTGCGCTCGCGGATCAGACCCAGTGGGGTTCCGGCCAGGTCCAGGACTGGGAAAAAGTGTTCCTGCTGATGGCCACGAAACACTTCCAGCACCTGCAGCATGTCAGTCTCGATGGACACCGGTCGAATGATTTCCAGCGCCCGGTGGATCGATGCCGTGCCGTACCCCTGCAGCTCTTGCAGGAGATCTTCCGGTGTGTAGAAGCGGCGCTCTTCAGTCGTATGTTCATTCGTGCCCGGCGTCGTGCCATCCGGGCTGTGGGGATTGCTCAGTGCGGCGGTATTGGTGGTCATTTCCGGGCTACCAGGTCATGTGCTTGATGGCATAGTAATGCCACTACATTTCCGCCACGTGACAAGCTAATAGAGAAATATTGGCCATAAGCCATCATTTTGACCTCGAAGTCATCAAAGTGACATCACCCGCTATTTAGCATGACGACCTGTCAGATTCCCTGATCATTGCATGAGGTGCCGGCTGTGTTTCTCGTAACCCTGCTGCTGTTGCAGACCGTATTGTTGGCTGGAGCGGGTTGGTATTACTACCAGCAGCGTCGGAGCCTGATCACTCTGACGGACAAGCAACGCACCACCCAGGCAGAGCTGACATTGCTGGAGGCCAGCAATCGCGAGCAGACCGCGCAGTTGCAGTCGCTGCAGGCCCGGGAGCAGCAACTGTTGCAGCAGATCGACACTCAACAGCAGGATCACGACCTACAACTGTCAGCCCTTCGCGAGGAACGAGATAACGTTCATGGCTGGCAGGACAGCCGTTATCAGGCCGTGCAGGAGCAGTATCAGCAGGCGCAGCAACTCAATCGGAAGTGGCTTGATCTGGCTGACGATATAGATCGGCTCGGACAGATTGTGCATACCTTTGATCGATGGAATGACCGACTGGATGAGCTCATGACACACAACCGGGCCATGCAGAGCGAAAGCCAGGAGTTCACCGGTATCGTCAAACAGACCATTCTGCTGGCACTGAACGCCAGCATCGAAGCGGCACGGGCTGGTGAAAATGGGCGCGGGTTTGCCATTGTCGCCGATGAGGTTCGGATACTGGCACACCGCTCTGAAGCGTTGAATGACGGCTATCGCCAAAGCCTGCTGCAAAATGCGGTGATCACCACTGGTACCTTCCAGGATATCCAGGCCGCCAGCCGCATGATACATACCGCGATTCAGGATATCAGGCAGAACCTGGAGAGTCTGAGTGAACAGTCGCGGCAGCAACCCTCTTCCCTGGCCGCTTGAGTATCGCTCCCATGATCAGCGCACAGACCAGCGAACAGCTACTTTCCCTACTCAGCACCAGTGTATCGGGCTCCGTCACCAGCCTGAGCGGCGTGCATCCGGTATCCATCGACGACTGGATCTCCCAGCAGCACTGTGAGAATGCCCAACTGATCATGTTGACCTTGAGCGGTTACAACTTTCGCAGCCTGATCTGTCTCTTGGCGGACAACACCCAGGCCACCACCGCGATGGATGATGATCACCTTCAGGAATTGGCCAATAACCTGTGTGGCACCTTCAAGCGCCAGCTGAGTCAGAGTCTTCCCGAACTGGGCATGTCGACCCCCAGCGCTCTACCGTCAGGCTGCGTGGCCTATTTGCAGGAGGACGGCTCTCCGGCTCTGGCGGTACGTTGTGTCGATGCCAACGGCATCGTACTGCATGCCTGCCTGGTGCTGCTGCAGGTCGATGAGACATGGAGCCTGTCGTCATTGGAGTTGAACACGCCTGAGCCCGAGGCCCTGGGCGAACTTGAATTATTCTAGGCCGTCACCGGCCAACAGCAGTATTTGGATTCACTCAGCGCATTCACAGGAGAATGTCATGTCACTTGTTCTGGTTGTCGATGATTCAGCCACCGTGCGCAACGATGTTGCGGGCTTCCTCCAGCAAAACGGTTTGCAGGTGGTCACTGCTCAGGATGGCCGAGAGGGACTTGAGCAGTTGAAGCGCCATCAGGGTATCCGCCTGGTGATCTGCGACGTCAACATGCCGAATATGGATGGCCTGACTATGGCCGAAAAATCCCGCAGCGAACTGCGCAACTCGGCCCCTATCATCATGCTGACGACCGAAAGCTGTCCCAAAATGAAGGAACGTGGCAAAGCTGCTGGCGTCAAAGGCTGGATCGTCAAACCCTTCAATGGGCCGAGCACCATCGGAGCCATCCGCAAGCTGGCGTCAGCCTGATATCCAGAGGCGGCCAGTGGTGACCGGACCACTTGGCCAGCCCTCAGGCAGAACTTTATGTCAGGAAAACGATAGCTGTTCACTCGACCAAGACAAGACTCGTGGCACACACCAACATCGGTACGCCTTGGTTATGGGGTATCAACAGCAGGATCCTCAGAGCATCAATTCAGCCGCCCGCTTCCCAACAGCCGCAATAATCTGATCGCGTTCTGGCGCAGCGATCGTGTCTGTTTCCAGATAGACTGACACTATCACGGGCGAACCGCTGGGCGCCTGGATAAAACCCACATCATTCGCACCGAGTCCGGCAGTGCCCGTTTTCTCTCCAACTATCCAGCTCGGCGGAACACCCGCCCGCAATCGCCTATCCCCTGTGGTGTTAGCCATGAGCCACGACTGAAGCAACTGCCGTGATTCGGGCTTGAGAGCACTGCCAAGCAGCAAGGTGTTGAGCGTATTGCTCATGGCATTTGGGCTGGTGGTATCCATCGGTTCGACTGAATGCGACTGGTTGAGCTCGGGCTCATAGCGGTCATGTCTAGTAATGGTATCTCCCAGACTACGGATGAATTGGGTCAATGCTTGAGGGCCACCATAGCTGCGGAGTATCAGATTGGCCGCCGTGTTATCGCTGGTGGTAATAGTGGCGTGACACAGCTCGGCCAAAGTCATTCCTCGCGGCCCGATGTGTCGTCGCGTTACAGGCGCGTACTCCAGCATATCCTCCTCGGTAATCGATATGCGCCGGCTCAATTGATCTATGCCCTGATCCGACCGTGCCAGGACGTAAGCAGCGGCCAATGTCTTGAACGAGCTCAGCATTAAAAACCGTTCGTCGCCCCGATAGCTCGCGACTTGCCCGCTCCCCCTATCAAGCAGACTGACTCCCAAACGTCCTTGGCTGGCTCGCTCCAGTTCGGCCAGCGCCAGATTCAGCGCCGTTACGTCAGCCGGTGCCCATCGCTCCTTCTTATCAGGCAAATTCTTTGCCACTGCGGCCAGTGTGGTCGCGGCTACACAGCTCGCAATAAAATGCCTTCTGCTGATCACGGAACGCTCCCTTAGAAAACCGAAACCCAGTAGCGCTGGGTGTTGTAACCGGCTTCTGGCTAGTCGCTCTATAGTGCCTGTTTTTTCTCCATTATGTAAAAGCAGCTTACTCAGGCTGGTGATGCGGGATTTGTTCAGCCCCCCCTTAAGGCAACTTGGCTATGACCTTGATCTCAAAGTCATAGCCATAGAGCCAGGTTACACCCACGACGGTTAGCGTCGGATAGGGCGAGTCGCCCCAATAGTTGGGCACCACCGACCAGATATCCTCGACCTTGGACGCGGGATCCACCATGAATATGGTCACATCCACCACATCATCAAAGCTGCAGTCGGCTTCTGCCAAGATAGCGTTCAAGTTGTCGAAAGCCTGGCGAACCTGTGCCTTCAGCCCTTGCTGCGGCGAGCCATCCTCCAGACTCCCGACCTGCCCTGACACAAACAGAAAACCGTTTGATCGGATCGCCGGAGAGTAGCGATTTTTCTCGTAGAGCGCCTGACGTTTGGGTGGGAAAATAACCTCACGAGTTGCCATAGGGTTTCCTCCATGTTTAGCAAATCGACCCCGGCTGGGGATCAGAATAACCAAGACTTTAGAGATCCTTTCTTTAGGGATAAACTGGCAATCTAGGTCAACATTGTTTGTTAAACTCAAACAATTAGCTGTTTTTAAGGAGCATCATGGATCGCTTCGATGCCATGCAGGCTTTCGCCCGCGTTGTGGAAACCGGCAGTTTCACCAAAGCCGCCGAGACCCTCCATATGAGCCGGACCACCGTGACACAGCTTGTACAGCAATTGGAGGCTCGGCTGCGGGTCAAGCTGCTCAATAGGACGACCCGTAAGGTGAATGTGACCGCAGATGGCGCCGTCTACTACGAACGAGTGGTGCGGTTATTGGCCGATATGGACGATGCCGAAACCAGCCTGTCCAGCGCCCTTGCGTCTCCCCGCGGAAGATTGCGGGTAGACGTGCCCAGTCCGTTTGCCAGCACGATGCTGATTCCGGCTCTGTCGAAATTCTATGTCAGATATCCCGATATCCAGTTGCACCTGGGAGTCAGCGATCGAGTGATCGACCTGATTGATGAGAATGTGGATTGCGTGGTGTGCGGTGGCGAGGTCACAAATCAGTCGCTGGTGGCGCGGCACGTTGGTGACCTACCATTGGGTGTTTATGCCTCGCCTGATTATCTGGCGGAAATGGGCACCCCCGCTCACCCCAAGGAACTCGGAGCTCCCTCTCACCGTGTCATCGGTTTTTTTGGGGCCCGCTCCCGACGAGTCTTTGCACCCACTATGCATCGCAGTAATGAACGTCTTATCGTGCATGGCAATCACCCGCTGGTGGTGGACGATGGCAACGCATATCTGTCAGCAGGTATGGCAGGACTGGGAGCGCTATGGCTACCCACCTACATGGCCCTGCCACACGTTGAGCGTGGTGACTTGATTCCACTATTTGTGGATTGGCGAATGGATCCCATGCCGATGTATATCGCATTTCAATCCAATCGGCATGTCAGTGCGAAACTACGTGTATTTATTGATTGGGTTGCCGCGTTAATTGAGCAGCAACATCCTGTCGGGTCGAGGCCGTCTCACAGCGCCGAAACCATGCTTGAATGATCGTCATAAAGGACTCGCATCGATTACAGCGACGCCTCAAGGAAATGTCGCTTTGCAATCTCAATAAAAGCACGAACGTTCGGATGCCCCTTGCGCCCGCTCTGGAACAGCAACGAAATAGGCAGAGCGGGGGTTGCGTCATCGGTCAGTATGCACTCGAGTTTGTTCGCAGCTACATGGTCAGTGATTTGATAAGAAAGCGTTCGAACCACACCGTGCCCAGCGGCTGCCGCAGCAATGGCCGCATCCATGTTATTGACCAATAGTCGCGCCGAATATGCAGATCGCCTGACAAAGTCCGGCCCCCATCCATGATGCGACCCAGTCTCGTCCTCTACCCAGATGACATCGTGATCACGCAGATCGGTCAGCGATGTGGGCCTGCCGTGCACAGCCAAATAAGCGGGGCTTGCGCTGAACACAGGCCGCACTTCACCCACTCGCAACATATGAAGCGAGCTGTCCGGAAGGTCGGCAATGCGTATGGCAACATCTACCCCTTCGTCGACCATACGCACGAGCCGATCCAGCAATAGCAGCCTGACCTGGAGGTCGGGATACTGTCGCAATAACTCGAGAACGATTGGCAGCACATGCAGGCGGCCAAACATGACCGGAGCCGTCACTGTCAGAGTGCCTCGCGGTACTGAACGGCCAGCTCGGGCGGTATCGAATGCCATATCGATATCTGCAATCCCTGATTGGCATCGGCTCAAGAACTCGGCACCTTCGTCGGTCAGTCGAACACTGCGTGTTGTGCGTCTTAACAACTGAACACCCAGGTCAGCCTCCAGTGCCGCGATTGCACGCGAGACGGTGGTCGGTGACATGTTCATCTGCCGTCCCGCTTCAGCAAAGCTGGCGTGCTCAGCCACGCAGATGAATGTTCTTAGGGTTCGCAGCTTGTCCATCACTTCTCCGTTGGACGAGGACATTGCATGTAGAAATAGCAACAATGAAATGCAGAATCAACAGATTATCGCGCTCTAAGATGATAGACATAATGGGCTCATCATTAACAACAGGATGAATGTCATGAAGCTTTACCACTACCCTTTGTCAGGACATGCCCATCGCGCCGCCCTTTTTCTCTCACTAGCAGGCATTGATCACGAGCTGATTGAAGTCGATCTGGCTGCCGGCGCTCACCGACAACTGGCGTTTCTTGAACTGAATGCTTTTGGCGAGGTTCCGGTACTTGATGACGATGGCATCATCATCGCAGATTCACTCGCCATTCTTGTTTATGCCGCACGCAAAGTTGGGCCGTCTCATTGGCTACCCACTGATCCTGTCGTTGAAGCCAATGTACAGCGATGGCTTTCAGTCGCGGCCGGCAAGATTGCTTATGGTGCTTGTGCCGCACGGCTCATCACTGTTTTTAGCGCCCCCTTCGATCCACAGGAGGTGATTGAACGTGCACATGCAACTCTGGTTGTCATGGAGCAAACACTGAAAGATCAGCGCTGGATCGCCGGAACTGACGACCCCAGCATTGCCGACATCGCGCTTTACAGCTACGTGGAACGAGCACCTGAAGGAAATGTAGATATATCCGGCTACCCCAGGGTACTCACCTGGTTGCGGCAGGTTGAAGCGCTGCCTGGTTTTACGCCTTTTCAACGCACCCGTGCCGGCCTCGAAAGCTGAGCTGAGTTTCTATCATCGTACTTGATACAACTATTCAATCAGGAGCCTCAACATGCGCTTTGACACCCTGCGTCTGGATCATATTGGTATTCGTGTTACCGATCTTGCCATCGCGGAAGCCTTTTATGCGAAGCTGGGATTTACCCGTGCCCCCGAGGAGCTCGATCCTGCCGCGAGGGCCTGCGGCCTGGTTCACCCAACCGGATTGCGGATCCATCTTATCTACAATGGCGAGCCAGCCAAAGAAGGCAATGTGCTTCTTGACGCACCGATCAAGCGGCCTGGCTATACACACGCAGCCTTCATTGTTGACAGCATGGAAAAGCTAGTCACGTGGCTCGCACAAGAAAATATCAGCATAAGCGAGGGGCCGGTCGTAATGGGCCACGGACGCCGCAACGTCTGCTTCATCCGAGATCCCGATCTGAATGTGCTGGAATTCAACGAAATACTCAGTGCAACCAGCTAATGATCTGCTGCAACGCGGCATAGTAGAAACTACCTGAGTGAGGAGGCGGAGCACATTGTCTTGAAGGTTGAGGGACTCTATACCCAGCTCCCAGCTATCAATTGCCGCTGCGAGTAACGCTCTCGAACCATGCCGCCATTTCCTCCTGAATGTCTTTATCCAGGGGTGATGGTAATCCTACCTCCAGCTTCATTTCCTTGGCTTTCAATACGGCACGCTGTCTAGAAAGCTCGCTCCGCTGCTCAGCAAAAACGGGGGACAGCACCTCCACAGGGATGTCACATCCTTCCCTTTCATTCATCTGTCGGCGCAAACGCTTGAACTGTTCTGGGTCTGGCGGGCTTTCGAGCAATCGATCCATATCGCTTGCATATACCCCATGCTCTTGCGCCCAGAACGCCACTGCCTCTTCCCAAACCTGAGAATAAGGTTCAGAAAAAGTGAATAGCCGTGCTGGCTGGCGAGGGGCTGTGCCGGAGTGAAATCGATCTACCTTGAAGCAGGCCCGCCATTGCCCCCTGCCCCGGCGAGTAAACGCAGCGGTAATGCCATGCACCCCTACCCCGCACTCGGGTTGCGTATTGGGTGCGTTCTCCGATACGAAGCGCTCGTAGTGATAATGCAGGCTATCCCGTTCCCACTCCAGGTTCTGTAGTTCTGCCTCCAGACGACGAAACAAGAAGTACACATCTGCATCAGACTGCTCTGTTGCAGAATAGGTATTGAAATGACGCTGATAGAAGTTATCACCGAATTCAGCTGTCACATGGAAACCGACAAAACCGTCCGGATGCTCACCCGGCGCGTAATAAGCTACTGCCATGTAATGTCCTGCTCAATTACTCAACTCAAACACCGCGCACCGCCAAGTCTCGCCCTACAATTTACCGGCTGAAGTAAAAACAATCATAATTGACTCGCATGCCGCCATGCTTCTGTCAGGGCCGTGAGGGGATACATCGTAGCCGAAAGCTATATCTATGCAGACGTCCGTCGCTCAATTGCCATCATCCGGCAGCGCTGTTTATCCGCTTGGATCGCTTCGCGAAAGCATTCCCCGCTACTTTACGGTTTCCAGTACATACTCAATAAACGCTGCCAGCTGCGGTGATGGTTTAGTCGCGGGTGTCAGCAAATAGGTCGTAAGCGCGGAGCATTCAATATCCAGCGAGCGTACCACAACCTGCGGATGATTTGATATTTCCAGATGAGAGAGTGGAACCAGGCCAAGCCCATACCCCGCTGCGACTAGCGTCAACAACATATCCATCGAGGTCACATGCTCAGCTACTGATAGCTCTGTATCTGCACTGCGCAAGATATGCCTGACTTGCTGATTGTACCCAGCGTGAAGTTCGGGATGGGACATCACTAACGGGTAGTGCAGTAATTCGTTTAAAGGAATCTTTTGGTAGGCCAGCAGCGGATGACGCGCTGGCAACGTTGCCACCAGTGAGTCACGCCAGATCGGCTTTGCAATAATTGAGTCACCAACATCCTTTGAACGCGATAAGCCAACATCAAAAACTTCATTTCGCAAGCCGAGCAACTGCTCAAATAAAGGCACCTCAGTGGCCCTTATCACAATATCTGGTAAATCTGCTCGGAAATGAGCAAGAATCGCCGCCAGATGTGGCACCGCTGCGCCATCGGACAGAGCAATTCGCAGCGTACTGCGATAACCGGAAGCTGCGGCTTGTACGCTCTGCCTTGCATTGTCGAGTGTCACAAACACACGCTTTACCTCGGTGAGGAAGACCGTGCCAGGATAAGTCAAACAAGTACCCCTACGGTCTCGCTTGAAAAGCAAAACCCCCAACTCGGACTCAAGTTCCTTTATTGTCCTCGAAAGCGGTGATGGCTCAATATGCAATCTTTCCGCCGCACGCGTAAAATTCAGCTCCTCTGCCAAGACTAAAAAGCATTTGAGGTGCCGTATATTCATCACGCCTTCACTTTTATTATTGACACGTTGATTTTTGTCTTGGGAACACGCGTGAATTCAGGGCTCTCGGCCATGCCCAAAATATGGCGAAGATGGCATAGCGTAATACGCCTGCTTCAGATACGAGACGCCTCAGAGCGGCGCATCTCCACAATCGCCACCCCGAGCCCAGCTGTGATTATGCAAAACAACGCCAGGCTCCATAGCTCGTAGGGAATCCCCAACAGGTCAACGGCGCCTTCGGCGCAGCCGGCACGTGGGGCTAACACTGCGGGCATCAGTCGATCCAAGGCCAAGCCAGAAATGATTCGGTCAGCCAAGGTCAAGCTGCACGAAAATGCGTTGTTCGCCACAAAATGCTGCCACAACGCCGCCGCCATTCCCGCCAACGACAACAGTAAGGCCAGAATGCTTAATAGCAGCTGCAATGCTGGGCGACGCATCATGAGCGCCAAACCACATACGAAAGCAATGGCAAGGAACTGTGCCCTTTGCAGAACACACCATGCGCATGGCTCCATGCCGAAGAGATACTGCGATAGCAAAGCCACCGCCACGGCGGCCAAGGAACATATTACGGTCGCAAGCAGAACCCTGCGACCACCTGACATCTGTTGTTTTTGGCTCCTGAAAAGGGCCCGGTTGTAGCGCCTCACATCGGCCCCCTCCCTTTTGCAAATAACGAAGCCGAGAGGTATCGACCTACCCGGCTATGCGATGATTATCAAACCCTCTCTAATACAGTCGTTTGGGAGAGCTTGTAAGCGAACCCTATTCCCAGGTTTATTTTCAAACATGTGTTTTGTTTAATTGCTCCAGACCTAGAGGAGCTGCGGAACCGATTCCATACTCGAAGGCGCCCGTTCAGCACTCGTTCAGAGGACTAGCCTCATCAGCCAGTGTGATATAGGGGTTACTGGGTGGCAGGCTCTCGAGTACCAGCGAAGGCTCGGACAGCAGGTAGCCATGCAGTTTGCGTGTTTTACGTGGCCCCATGACCCGGCAGGTCCATATATTCAGTCCGCTGGCATGTTTACGGTGAAGTTGCAGCTTCTCAAAACGCCTTTGCACCCACCGCCATTCAGGCAATCCTTCCTGCCTGGCGTGGACCGCTATCTGTGGATGCTCCTGAGCGTAACGCTGAAATATGCCGGGACTGACGAGGTACACAGTTTCAGCCACAGTATGTATCAGTGCCTTGGCGTCGTTGATAATGAGCCGACGGGACAGGACACCTTTTTTGAGCCAGACCATGAAGTCCTCTGGTACAGGCGGCTCGACTGGTCGGCCCACTGAAACGGCCTGGAGGACTGGTTCAGCCGGTACTATCTGAACGCTTCGGCCCTTCCCTTCGTCATCTACACCTTCTGATCTCGCTACCGAATCCGCATTGGCCGAATCTTGCGTGATTGGAATATCCGTCAGCATCTCCAACAGCTCATCCATCGCATCCGGTAGTCCATCGTTGTCAGAGTCGGTATCAGGATCGCCGGTAGCAGGTTTTATGGTATCGGGTGGGCCACGTTGGAAGGTTTGCTCTACCTCACAAGCGGCGGTGGCCAAGGCCTTAACGGATGTATCGTTTGACTCACCTACCTGCTCTGTAGAATCGACAATGACGTTTCCAGCAAAAACAGCAGGACGCTCATCCGCTTCCCAGATCAGTGCGGGAGCCAAACGCAACAAGGTAAATGAATGCGACCAACCCGTGTCACTGGTGACCGTGGCCTTCCAGATGGCCTTGCCTTCGGGTGTGGGCTGGAGCAGGCTGTGGTCCTGCAACACATTGAAAACCGCAGTGTTGTTGGCGGGTATGCCGTCGACGCCTTGGGATAATAGATGAGCACGCAGCTTGTCGGAGACGGTCTTGCTGACCAGCCACACCCCATCCTCAGTAAACCAGCCATCCGAGGCTTGGGGCTGGTTAAGTTTCAGTTCCTCGCGCAGCAGGTAACGCAAACCCTCGAGCAGTTTGCGTTGCAATGCATGCTTAGGTGCAGCCATAGCCCTGGCCGGATCACCGCCCAATGCCTGGGCTACAGACGCTTGGTCGGCCTTCGTCACCAGCTCGCCCAAGATCCCGGCATGCTCATATTGGCCGGCCAGCAGGTATAATAAGGCCGACCAGAGTTCCGGGTAACTGCTCAGCCAGTCCAGAACCTCTCGACTCAGTACGGAGGTATAGAGTAGCCCCGAGGCGGCGCCATGCAGACGGTATTCACGCCCATTGCGATAGCGAAAACGATACGGTCGCTGCAACGGTCCGTGCCATGGGTGCCAGACTTGACCATCGGCATATTCAACATGCAGATCCACAGCAATCTTGCCAATGTCGTGAAGCAAGGCTGCATAGGCGATGGCAGCAGTCCAAGCCTCGGCTTGAGCTGATTGATCTTCTGGCGTTGCGCCCACTGGCAGAAGGTAGGACTGCTTCAACTTCAGCGCGTAGGCCACAATCTCCAGCCCGTGATCCAGCATACCGCCGTGGTAGGAATGATGATGAGACTCGGACGCCGGAAACTGCTGGACGAGTTCGGCATAGCGCTCCAGAGGAGCCCGGTATAACCGTGCGAACTGCTTGCGAGATAGCGAGGTGCGCTGCCATATATGATCCAGCAACCGTTGTCTGCGAGCGGTTGCCAGCAGCGCTGCGGCCGACTCCGGCCTCGTAGGGGCATCCAACCGCTCAGTAACAGGAATTATTTCAGCGTGTCTGCAAGACGATGGCCGTTTACGCTGAAACAGCGAGAGCATGGCAGCTCCTCATGGCTAGCAAGAATGGAGACCTCTCATATAACGACGCTCTCCGGCGAGCAACCATCATCAATGCGGTATGGGCTAGCCCATGAACCCTCCAGTAAGTCCCCTGTGGCTACCTAGCGATAAATAGTTCTGCAAGAGTCAGCTCGTTTGAGCTGCTATATGCTTTACCGATTGCAGACGTTAAGTAAGCGGATACCACCGCCATGTTAGCTTCTATACTGGATTGCGCATGGGCAGCTCGAACGATAAGAACATTGATGACCAATAGCTTCCGGTGGTAAAAGTCCGCTGTCGATCGATTTGATACGCAGCGAGGAGTTGCTCTATGTCGGCATGAGCAGGGCGAAGTCCTTGCTGGTGGTTGTCGGGACGGCATCGACCTGTACGAGTTTCAGAGGGGTAGTCCAGCAATGATTTCCCTCAGGATCCCACTGCTCTGCGGTGTGACGTTTTTATGGCGCACGACGCACGGCAGTTAATGAACTCATGCGCATCGGGGGGAAGACCACACAAAGACCAAGCCATCTACATAAAGGTGAATTGCTCCGGGCTTCATAGACCGTCTGAAACAGGCCAGAAGCGGACGATCACCGACCTTACGTTTTAGCCGAATCGACGCCCCAGCCCGTTACCGGCACAGCCTGATGCAGCGCAGTTCGATGGGATACGAACGGAGTTCGATCTTATTAAACGCAATGACCTAAACTTCACCATCCGAGAGCTGGGTGCCAACTGGTAATCAGCTCCAATACCTGATTTTTCATCGGGACTGACGAACGGGTGACTAATCAACTCTCAGAGTTATACGAGGCCGGTGCGGTCGACGGCTAAAACTTGAAAGATTTACGAATTTGTCCATGAGATCAGTAGGTGGTTGAAAGTTTAACCTTCACGTGATAGACAGATTGCTCACTCACTCGCAACTACTCAATCCAATCTAGATACAAAGGCCGCTGTAAATTTTCACACGCTAAAGGTAATGATAAATCAAAATGGGCAAAGAGCAAAAAATTGACATGATCGCGGTAAGCAAGCGGCTTGAACAACTGATCCCTAAATACCTGGAGTCCCTCGCCAATGAGGGAAGCGAAGATTATCAGGGTTCGTTCGAGGTGTTTGAGTTTGACGAGCAACTGCTCAAAGCGCTGACTAAGACCACATACGCCGCTGAGCATTTAGATTACGATTTTTTCATGGGTCTCATTCACGCAATCATTGTGAATAATGGTGTTCATGATCCTCAGGAAGCCGCCAGGAAAATTAACGAATATATTGAAACTACCAACGCTCGCAGGGATTGGGTCGCAATTTTCCCCTTTACGTTTAACGAACTTTTTCACCATTTTCCCTTCCAGAAAGCCAAGGATGAGAACCTAAAGATTGGCGCATTCACAGTTAAGACAATTCCATATGATTTCGATAGTCTATCATCGACATTAAAGTCCGAGTTTAATCTTGAAGACCTTTCGAAAACGGACCACGGGCACCAGACCTACCAAGGTAGCGGCTCGATTGAAAAATGTCCGATTATCCTTCTCGAAGTGCACGGTGCCCAAGAGGCAGCTTTCCATTATGCAAAAAAGAAAGTCAAATATCTGACCAATCTGTTCGAAGTCTATGGCGTCCTAGCTGGTCGCAAAAATGATAGCTGGCCCGTTAACGGAATAACTGCGAGTCATGCTTTTCTTGCTAGCAAAGCCACCGGCGAAATAGAGCGTTCCCCGCTTTTCTCGCCGACCCGAATCAACATTAACCCCGACGCTGATTTTTATGCGTCGATAGACAAAGAATTTAGCACGTACGCCAACATGGTTATTAATCACAATGACAGATTGTTTGCAAGGCTCAAAAGTGCGTTAAACTTTTTCTCGCGCGCGATCAACGGAGCAGACAAAGTTCTAGGTTTCATCTCCTACGTCATTGCTATCGAGGCCATCTTCTCTCGGGACAAACATACGCCGATCAGGATCACCCTTGCTGAGTACATTGCGCTACTTTGCTATCCGCCAGAAGAACGGGTTGACATCTATAAAACCGTGAAGAAGATCTATGACGCCAGATCAGCGCTCGTACACACAGGTAAGATCGATATCGACCACGATCTGATCGAGCAAACCGAGAAGATTGCCGCAAAAACAATCTTGCACACCTTTAAACTCTATCATCGTTTGAATTCATCAGGTGAAGGGAAAATCGAGGATAGATTTTTCGATCATTTGCGTGACTTGCGACTCGGTGTTTCTATGGACGGATGAGCCCTCACGCTATCGCCTGTGCGTGGTTGCACGGATAGTCAAAGCCTTAACTAATCCAGGCGCAGCGCGCGCTCAATCCCCTTTTCCTGGTATAAAGGGTGTGAAGTTGCGGGCAGCGCTGAGCGGCCTATCCTCAAGCTCCAGAAAATACCTGATATAGATGTGCTCCTAGAATAACCTGATAGCCTCACCCAGTTACGCACTTGGTTGTACCGGACATACGGCTCAGTGGGGTCCGCATTCGAGTAGTTGAAAGCGACCTAAACATTTTCGATGCCTGGGGTTCTACCCCCTTGGGCTTCCACGAATGGCTGCTATTGGCCGGTTTCTGCCTGTTGCGTCTCTGCTGCCCACTGGCCAAGTCGGATGCACGCGGTGGTCAGTACCAATGCAATTGACTGGTCAAATGGGTGCAATTGCGCAGGTATGGACTTCAAGCCCCAATTTCCTGGAAAAGAGGTTCTTTCTATGGACATCCGACATCAGAGATTGAGTAGCGGAATGTCTGAGCTGAAGTCATGTCCATGGCTGTTCTTCTTTCCTTTAGATCGATGAGGCTTTTGCAGATATGACAGGCATTGCGGCCCGGGAGCAATTGAGCCGACATATACGTGCTCAAGTTCTACAGAGAACAGGCATCCCCACCGGCGTCGGCATCGCATCTACAAAAACACTGGCGAAACTTGCCAACTATGCTGCAAAACGCTGGCAGCACCAAACCGGCGGTGTGGTGGACATATGCAGCCCTGCCCGCCGAGACAAGCTGCTACAGGTAGCACCAGTGAGTGAGATATGGGGCATCGGGCGCAGGATGACCGAGCACCTTCAGGCCATGGGCATCAAAACTGCTTGGGATCTAGCTCGAGCTGATGCCTGGACGCTGCGCAAGCAATTCAGCGTTGTCGTCGAAAAAACGGCCCGAGAGCTACGAGGTACGCCATGCCTTGAGCTTGATGACGCCCCCCCGCCAAAGCAGGAAATATGCAGTAGCCGAACATTTGGGCAGCGACTCCATAAGATCGAACCTATCCGCGAAGCCGTAGCCAGCTATGCGGCCAAGGCATGCGAAAAGATGCGGGTGCAAGGTTCGCTGTGCAAGAAAGTAAGAGTCAGTATCCGTACCGGCATGTTCAACCCAGAGGAAGCCAAACTTGCCAAGGGTATTGTCTGCGAGCTGCCCTACCCTACCGATGACACTCGCCTGGTTATAAAAGCTGTACAGGCTGGCTTGGATGCGATATTCCGCGAAGGATACGCCTACGCCAAAGCTGAGATCCTGCTAATGGAGCTTAGGCAGAAAGGGGAGTACACCGACGATTTGTTTGCAGACACCCAGCCAGCTGCTACAGAGCGGGTTATGGAAGTACTGGATCAGATCAATAGCCGATGGGGTAAAGGGACGCTGCGTCCTGCTAGAGTCCCCCACCTGTCCGGTTGGGCGATGCGTCGGGAAATGAAGAGCCCAAGCTATACGACACGGTGGGATGAATTGTGGAGGGTGGCCTGCAGATAATAACGCTCTGCACAGTTCGAGGTGTAAATTGTTGGATAGGCTCTGCATCGCGCTCCAAGTGAGGGGATCTGGTATGTCTTTGTGCCGGGAAGCTCTACACTCTGGGAGCGACACGGCTGTCAACGTGCTATTGTTGATGTCGGCCTAGCACAACGCGCGGTGGGTTGACGAGCGGCCAACTGGAGGGTAACACGCCAAAAGCGCCGTCCCGTTAATAGTAGAATATAATTGCATTTAATCTTTTCCCCGCCGAAGCAGAGTCGTCAAAACCAGCATCATGGTTTGATCTTTCATATTCTTTCTTAACAGATAGTACTCAGATTGGGATTTCAAGGACAGTTCATGGCTAAGCACCCATCCTTAACAGCACTAAAAGCTTTCGAGGCCGCTGCTAGACATCAGTCTCTTACTATTGCTGCTGACGAGCTCTCAGTCTCTCAAAGTGCAGTCAGTAAGCATGTCCAACTGGTAGAAAGTCACTTTGGTCGTCGTCTTTTTGAGCGCAAGGGACCAAAGCTCATTCTTACCTCTGAGGGGATGAAGTTTTGTAAAGAATTAGGTACTGCATTCAAAATGTTAGAAGCTGCATGTCTGAATGTCTCGCGCAACGACGTGCTGCTCCGGCTTAAAGCGCCCACGTCTGTTTCAATTAGATGGTTACTGGGAGCCGTTACTGACTACCATAAAAAAAACTCGCCAGGACTGGTTAAGCTAGAAAGTGCTTGGATGGATATTGAGCTGATTGACTTCTCCAAAGAACCTTATGACTGCGCGGTTCAATATGGAAGTGGTAAATTTCCTTCTCATTGGGAGTCAATAAAGCTTTTTAGTGAAAACTTAATACCTATGCGCTCTCCAGCGTACCCATATGATCCGATGGCAGGGAACGAGGTAACCCTTCTACACGCTTCTCATGAGAAACATGACTGGGATATCTGGTGCAGGTTAACGACAGAAGAGCCGCAGTTATCCATTGGAGACGAGCAAGTGTTCGATACAATGGACTTGGCATTGACCGCTGCCTCCCGAGGCTTCGGCGTAACCATAGGTGATACCCAGCTCGCAAAAGCTGACTTGGAAGCAGGTGTCCTGACAACAATTTCAGGAAACCCCATACCAAGCGGCCAAGGTTACTTTCTTGTTTGGCCAAAATCTTCTTCCAAAGAGGCCCTGATTCTGAGATTCGCGAAATTTTTGACCGAATCACTTAGCACGGGATCGCGGCATATCCACTCTCAGGAGTAAAACTCCTGATTGTCTGGAGTTTTTTCCGTTTTTATAAAAATTGAAACCCTGCAAATCTATGGAAAACCATAGGAAGGCAGGACATGAAAGACGAAATACACTTTCAAGTTTCGAACTATTATGATGAGCTTTCAAGTATATACGATGAAATATTTGATGACTCTGTGAGTAGGGCGGAAGACCTGATTATATCAGAAGTCCTTAGCCAGCTAATCCATGAGGGGTTTCATGTACTAGATTGCGGCTGTGGCACCGGCCTTGGTAAAGAACTGATATCAGCTAAAAACGTCCATTACCACGGAATAGATATATCAAAAAAAATGATAGAGCAAGCGCGTGCCAAGCATCCTGATTCCACCTTCCATATAAGCGACATGGCAGATCTAAGCCACTACGAAGACGAATCGTTCGACGCGATAATATCTATTAACGGTTCTTTCAGTCATGTCCATGACCCGACACCAGTTTCTAATGAGATGTATCGTGTACTCAAACCAGGTGGAAAGCTCCTGACCATGGTCTATTCTCGCTATTCGTTGGGAAGGCTGCTTCACTCGTGGCGACACGGTGTGCTAACTAAAGAAGCCCTATACTCAGTTAGAAACGCCGACAATGAAGTTCTAGTCCCAGCAAGCTTCTATGATCGAGGTCGACTGCTGAAGACATTCTCAAAATTCAAAAATCACGAAATTGATTGCCTCAATATAATGGCCGAACTAATTAGGTTGAATTTATCGTTATCCATTTCGTTGAAGATAATGAAGCTCGAGAGGAGGTTACCCATCACAATACGGCAACTAGCCCACGCCCTAACCATAACGTGTGAAAAGTAGAAATGGAACTGATAATAGTATCATTAAGCTTCATCCAGTATATACCTTATTTCATAGGAATGTGGAAGGGAACTGTACGACCCTCAGTTAGCGGGTGGGCTTGCTACGCCATTTCTTTACTTGTAACCATTGCCGCGTCCATCATGCTTGGCTCCTACAACGTCCTGATAGCATGCGGCTTGAGCTTATTGTGCCAAGTTTACATCATCTCTTACGGTCTTAAATCGGGATGCGGCTTCGCCCCTACAACTCTTGAGAAATATTGCCTTACAACCGTCGGTATAGGAGTGCTTTTATGGCTTGTTCTGGACAAACCGCTTTGGTCGATCTTTATAAATATTGCTGTAGACGTGGTTGGTACAGCATTCATTATCAAGAAACTTGTTATTAACCCCTTTACAGAGTCTCTTGCCACATGGGTTCTGGGAACGATCGCCTCCTTTTTGGCTTTGATATTCTTCTTGGATTACACTCTACTAGGTTCGCTTTTCCTGTTTGTGCTTTTTATATCCAATCTGCTAATTCTTCTTATAATTGTATTTCAAGAGTTCCATAGAACTGTTGTTGATGGGTAGTGTTGCTTCAGCACCACGGAACAATTTCCGCTGCCCCCAAGAGCTCGACAGAAACTCATCGAAGCTCCCATGTGAATAGTCTATAGTCTCTGTAGCCAAGCTTGGGTCGAACCATTGGCTGGTTTGGGCGATGACATGGCTGGGGAACCAGTCGTGTCATCGCCCTCCCCTGTAGACCGGGACCACAGCACAGTTATCGGTCTGTGCGGATTCACAACAGCCTGATTGGCAGTGTTCCTTTTCCCTTTTCCCGGATAGCTCCATTTCCCTTAAACACCCTTTCTTTATCTTAGCCTTTCCAGCCTACTCGGCTTTTCAGGTAGGGCCTTTCCCCCTTGTCCCCATTCCCTTCAGCCTTGTAACCTTTTAGAGCCTTTGGGTGTAGAGCCTCAGCCTTTCGCGTCAGGGTGCTGTTGCAGAGTTGCAACGTTTCTGGGAGTCTGTAGGGGAAGGCTCAGGAAGCAGGTTTTATCCTCTCCGGAGATACCGTCCGAACGGTTGACCGTATTCAAACGACTGTATGACGCTGGAACATATTTCAGAACCAGGCATGGGAGTGAGTGCCGCGGAGCGTGACCATGACAACTCGGAGCAATAACGCAGAACACTTTGGCCAGTCGCTTGGTCGCGGATGGCGTTCCTATCGACGCACTGAGCTGCGGCTGACTGACTGGTTTGTATCCAAGGGAATCCCTGCAGCAGTGGCAATGGCCCTACTTTGGGCGGTCAAGCTGGGAGTGTTGGCGCTGCTGTTGTATGTTGCATTTTGGTTTGTGCTGCTAGTGGGTTGCCTATTGCTGCTGGCGAGAGGGGTTGGCGAGAGCGGTGATGACGTCTCTGCACAGCATGAAGGGTTGCGCTATGGAGACGCGGGATTCGGATTTTATTCCTCTGACGGGCACCGTCTTGATCCCCATGACCCCAATGCCCCCTACGACGAGTAGAGCGTCAGCGCATCACTTTATTGACCGCTGACGACGCACTAGCTTTTGCATCTTTGCTACCCGTGGCAAGATTTTGCGCAACCACACCAGCCTTCACACCCACCCAACCCAAAGCCCCAATCCAAAATACAGGCAACACCAAAAACATCGCTGCCATAACAAAATTCAGCAACATATCTCCAAACGCATTATTCAGCCCCATGAGCGGGTTGAAGTTGGCATGCGGACGATTCCATCCCCAGCCTGCCCCATAAAGCGCATCCAGAATCGTACTGTCGATCCAACGTGCAAGCTGAAACCAGAAGTCGACATAGAACAGGGCAAATTGCACGATGCTGACGGTCACTACGGTCTTTAGATCATAGGTACCGATCAGCAGCACCAGGGGAATACAGATCACCAGGGCCATCTTGAGAAACGACAACACCATGGGTAGAGCCTGGCGCATGGCATCCATCGCAGGGAAAAATGCTGTCGAGCCGACCGCAAGCCCAACATTGCTGGCTGTGCGTGTGGCGATATTGGGTAGCGTTTTCTCGATCTGGCCACCGTAGTCGCTATAGACCGAACCGATGTTCAGCTTTTGCTGGCTGGGCGCCGAAATAGCCCGGATCACCGAGTCATCAACCTGGGCTCGGGTCAGGAAACCAGCCCATCCTGCCATACGACTCAAAAGACTAGGGTCCACTTGCTCCAACAGGCGGGCCCGCAGGCCATGCCCCCCATCCATCCACCACTGGCGACAGCTCGGGTACCCTCCTCCACTATCAACCTCAGCCAGGCCGGCATCCCGGGTATTGTTGTAGGGCCAGGCGGTACGGGGCGTACCGGAGCGATAGGTATCGTAGAAGCCGCTCGTATTGGTGAAGTGGTTCGATCCAATCCAGCTCACATCATCCAGCTGCTCATCAGTCAGCTCTGGTCGCGCCATGAACATTTTGGCCCGGGCTGGCCCGTAACAGTCACGAGTGAAGTCCGCAACTTCCTGGGCCAATACCGGATCATCGATGCGAGTCGCGTCAATGTCCATACGCATTTGCCGCAGGTCAACACCACAGGGTATCGCCGCCACCGATGCCCCGGTTATCGCCCTCGACAATGCATGCATGAAAGCCCACCACACCGGCACCTTGGCCGACTGGCTGTTGAGGGTGCTGAAGGACTGCGACCAGCCGGTGTCCGTGGGTAGTGGAACACTGACGTGGCATTGTGCCGAACGCGCCCGATCATACTTGATAGTGTTCAGATCGATATCAATAAATGGAATCCCGGCAAACAGAATAACCGCGATAGCAACCCAGACACGGTTTTCGATCCGGGCAGAAGACAGTACGCCCTTATTGCCTTCGTCAGCCCCCTCGGCACGGGCCTTGAGCCACTCCTGAACGATAATCGCGATAAACGGGATGGCAAAAACGCCACTGGAGACCAGCACTGCCCAGATGCCATTGTGAATGATCCAGGATACCAGCGTCAGGTAGTATTCCAGGTAGTCGGTGGTAAACAGCGTCATGGCTATGCCCTCTCAACTGGCCTGCATCAGCAGGCTGGTTTCCAGTAGCACGATGGCAATCCCACCAGCTATCTCACTGCGAACTAAGCGGCGTCTCGCTTGTACGTCAGCCTCACGCTCCAGCAAGCGGCGACGCATCCAGATCCAGCCGTACCCGGTCGCCGCATACAGACACAGCCGCCACACCAGGAAATAGCCCGCCGTCGCCGACAGCCAGTGTTCCCAGCCGCCAACACTATCGAGCAGATGGATACCGATGACATTGGCCACAAGAGCCAGAATAATCATCCCGATAACCCACAGGACCGCTCGTGCCGTGCGACGACTGAAGATGCCGAGGAGGTTCATGGGGTTCTTCCCGACGTCGGCCGCTGCAGCTGGTTGAGCCGGTCAGGCACAGGATCACCCTCAAAAACACCACGAGAACCAGCCGCACGGGTGCTGTGCCGCTGGATGATGGACATAGGCGAATTGCTGGCCAGCTCACGACGCAGCTCAAGCTCCGTCTTCAGGTTGCGGATCTCGCGGTCGAGCGTATCGCTTTCCTGGTTCACAGCCTCCACTGCCATCTGGTTGGCAGCGACGTTGGGTTCCTTCTTCCCCGTCAACAAGGTGCGTTGGAGCAGCAAAGCTTTCTCCAGCACCGACGCCAGAGCAACCTCGGACGCCAGCCGCCGCGCCAACAGATCCTGATCAGGCTCATCCCGCAAGGCTTCGATGACGCCGCGTGTGATGGGCAGCGAGGCGCTGCCAGCCTCGCGCAAGTTATCGAAAGTCGTGTTACGCGTACCGACAACCAGTTCCTTCAGGACTTCCAGCCTGGCCTCATACTCCTCCTGAATCAGCGGTGTCAGACCGACCCCAGGTACCGTCTCGGTCCTGGTGCAGGCATCGCATGTACGTTGCGCCTGTTCGCCCAGTACACGGGTAGCCCAATCGGCTGCTGCCTGCGGAGAAGGCCAGGCCTGGCATGACAGACTGCCGCAACGCCTGGCATCGATGGCAGAGGTATCGCCCACACTACGACCGTTGACCAGATTATAACCGGCTCGGGTCACGTCACTTACCACCTTGATGGGTGTCTGCCCTGCTCCTCCTGCATTGGTACCGCCCACCCAGGGCACACCGTCGTTGCCCCGACGAGTTTCAGCTTGCTCAACGGCAGACACCGCATCGGTACTCCCAACCGCATCGCGAAGCGCTATACCTTCAGCCAGTTGGCTCCAGCCCAACTGACCACCAGCAGCCTCCGCCATCCGCTCGGCCATTGCCCGACAGGTTAATTTGGAACGATCAAAATCCAGTCGTGCCTGCAGTACACCGTTGGTAATCAGGTTATACAGTCCCGGATCAGCTCGCTGGATGATCAGCGCCGGCAGCGACGCGACCGCACTGGTGGCGCTCTGGATCACGGATGACATGATGTTATGAAATCCGTTCGTCAGGCCATTGAGCTGATTCTGGATAGTTGTCGACATCGACATATCGCCACATACCAGATTACTGTTCCAGCCGACGCCGACCCCAATGGATCGCATGCCAGCGGCGCCGCTCATCGAGACAGCGTTACCGCCGCCGATCGAGTACATGACTTCGTCGCCAATCACACTACCGCTGTTCTGGAAGCCACCACTTTGTGGCACGGCGGCGTTGCCGGTTAGAACCAGCATGCTGGAAAACACAGCGAACCTACACAGGCGATGTGCAGATCGTACAAAGGTGATATCGATGAAATGATTCATACGAGACCTCAGAAGTCGACGCTACCCAGAAACGTCTGCCCGCGACGCTGACAGCAGCTGTATGGACGCCACAGTGCCCAGGCGTAGTCGCCCTGTTGCGCCTGAGGCAGATCCCCCGCATGGGGAAATACAGTGCAGTTATTGGAAAGTTGCGGTGTCAGTTGCTGCCACTTTCCCGTGCCGGCGTCGCTCTCGATCAGCTCACCGGCTGGCCAGTAGCCGTCACGTGCATTAGCCAGCAATGGTTGATAGACATGCAGTTGGCCGCGTCGGGTGACAACATCTCCGGCTCGCTGGGCCGCCACGGCAGCAGCCTTGTAATCATCAACCTGATGCAGGAATCCGCCACGCGGGTACACATTGCCCCATAGATTCAATGTGCTACGCGAACCGATTTCACGCTGCCCTGGTATCAGGGCTTCGGGATACACAGCCTCAGGCACGTTATGCCGCCAAGCCAGGGTATCAAGCGTGCTGAGCAGGTACGGGGCGAACGCAGTACCGGCTCCGACGCAGCTATACCCGGACGCCGAAGCGAACTGGCCGAACACATAGCCACCCGGATGTCCTATGACATCAGCATTCTTGAACTTCGCCTGGTTATTCTCATGACTGACGTTCGTGGTCCCGTCTCCACCGGCTTGCGCTGTGGCATTGGGCTGGCTCATGGGCCGGGTTTCGATCCAGGGGCTTTCTCCAGTATTGCTGTAACTCGATACAACCGCGTCGGGAACGTAGTGGCGAACCTTGGTCGACGTGCGAACCTGGCACCCGTACATAGTGCAAAACAGCCAATAGCAGATACCCACGACTCGGTATTCAAGGCAGCTCGGCGACAAGGTTGAAGAAACCACGGTGGCTGTATTCAGAGCAAAAGTAGATGAGCCAGCACTCAACAAAGCAGTGGCTACCGCAAACCGCAGTCGACGAGAAATCATGGCTGCCCCATGCGATATAGCTCTACCCCTGCCAGCGCCTGATCAACATCAGACACGCCATACACCACATAACGCTGATCTACGATGACGGCGGGTACCGTAACAACCCCAAGACTCCAAGCATCGACTATGCCCTGATAAGCCGTCTGTATCTGTCGTTGCAGAGGCAGCCCACCCTGTTTTATTCGCTGGTGAATTACAACTGCTGCGACCTTCTTATCCAAAGGCAGATCCGCCGATAGCTCACCTTCAATGAGCTGCGGTGCATCCAGCGCTATCAGGCGATCATATTTGCCGGTAACAGGATGCTGCTGATCGGTGATCACCCAAACCTCAGTAGCCATTGCGACTATCGGAAGAAGAAAGCACGGGAGGAACGCCAAGCACTGTACCGGTGAAATGTGCAGTTTTATTTGAAAGCTCATATCGTCGACCGCCACGAGAAAGAATAGCGGGTAGTTGAGCCGATCATCATTCTTGGCGCATCAAAGAATGCGATTCAGGTGTAAACCGAATAGGTCTAGCTTGCATTCTCGCTAAGTTTGAATACCGTACCAACCAGAGCCATGATCTCAGTAAGATGATCCCGTGCTTGCTGGTCGTACCGGCCTAGACATCGTCGATGCCTTATCGGCTCTTGAATCCGCTGAGCCTAATGAGTAATCAAGTAAATGCTAATCACAAGATTAATGGAGGTTAAATGGCAAGTGAAGATACAAGCAAGGAAGGCGTAACCAGCCTGGCTGATAAGGGCCTCGGACTGCTGGAACGAGCATGGAGTGCTCATTGGGCTTTACGGCTTCTCTGTGTCATATTGTTCCTCGATATAGCAATGATGCTGCGTACGGGGCGAGGACTATGGGAGTGGTCCCCGGCTGATATGGCGCTATTTCAAGATGTGGGTTTTGTTGCAATCCTCGTTGCTGCCTTCAGCCTCACTGTCGCCATTGTGATTCCGGTCGTATTGGTGCTGTTGCGTTACGTGGGTGCGATCGCCATGTATGGACTCTCATGTATTTTCCCGTTCCTGGCATCTACTGATCAGCCCTATAATCGCAGCTTGGGGTACGTGCCGGCGCAAACATTGCGAAACCAAGCGTTACGTGAGGGGGATGACTTTCTGTTCCGCCTGTATCGGGAACATGAACAAGCTCGCGCTGCCGGACAGGCATCTCGGGAACAAACTGGTAAGCTGACAGCAGCAGCGACCCTGGTTGTGCTGCTCGATTGGGGTGTTGCTCAGTGGCTGCAAAACAAAGCTAGTCTGGTTCATTCAACATATGAAGTGCTAGGTAGCTGGGCATCCAGCATCACGCTTGCTCTCTTGATTTGCGTCGGATTCATCATTAAATGGGCTTGGTTCACCTCCGCCCCGCCAGATGTTATCTATCACCCCTCCATGGACTACGAACTACGTGAAGATGAACGCCAAAAAAGGCTTACCGGCCAAGTTGACCGGATTAGACCGTGATCTGTACCGAGGTACCGTCACGGTAAGCTGTTGCTGCGAGCTGGCATAAGGAGCTGCCAAAAAATAAAGCCCATTTCGCGTAGCGACCTGGGCTTTATTAGTGAGGATTGTGAAAACACACGCAAGACAAGCTTGTCGTAACAGGGTTACAGCAATCCCGCTTCCGCAAAAGAGAAAGGTTCACCCTCCCCCACCACGAAGTGATCAAGCAACCTCACATCAATCAAAACCAGCGTTTCCTTGATCCTACGCGTCAGTACCTTATCAGCTTCGCTCGGTTCGGAAACCCCGGAAGGATGATTGTGAGCAATGATGAGAGAGGCAGCTCGGTGCTCCAGCGCTTTGTGGACAATAACCCTGGGATAGACGGACGCGGAGTCAATCGTTCCCTGAAACAAGGGCTCAAATGCAATAACCCGGTGCTGGTTATCCAGAAAAACCGCGCTGAAGATCTCATGAGGCTCCGCTGCAAGCCGCATGCGTAAATACTCACGTACAGCGATAGAACTGGTAAGGGACTCCCCACGGTGGAACATTCTCTTTTCCAGAATATGCAAAGCCTGGTTTATGACCATATCCTCTGCAGATAGAACCGGACCGAAAGCAGCCGTGCACGGTGCCATTTTGGCAACCGGTAAGTGTTGGACAGTCATCTGAGTATCCTCGAAGTCTATATTGAGGGTGACTGCCATCCAGAGGGATGAGAAGCCCCCTGGGATGAAATGAAATGCGCCTGCAGCCGCTATTAGGCTGCTGCCCGTGAAACTGGCGCGAACGGGCGGGTTGAATCAATACGATCAAACAGTATCGCAGCCTTGAAGATTCTGGCTGCCTGGGATGGCGCCGACCAACGGGGCGGCAGGCATGGAGCTCCTATACTCCGGAGGTACCCTACCAGTCAAACCTGACCACGCCCGTTGTACGATCACCAAACCGGCATTGCGACTGACCGGATTGTCTACCCTCTCAATTTTCCACAAGCGTTTTATAGTGAAACGTTGTCGATGAATCACTCACTTTAACAGTGCACCATTTGCGTTAAGCAATCGTGATACAATTGCTCGCAGACCAAACCCATTTTGACGTTACATCAATGAGCCCAAGTAAAAAAATCATACTAGCAGCACTTGTATTTTCCGTGCTTCCCGCTTGCACGACCCAAAGATTCTCATCTGCCGATATTTACTCCGGACGCGAAGCCTTGGATCGGCAACTGAAAATTGAAGTTACTAACAAAAACCAAACCTCACGCGGATCAGCCGCATGGATTCAACCTGGATTCGTGCTTACAGCATCCCATCTTTTTTTGGGAGCATCGGAAAATTCAATAATACGTGTTAGCAAAAATGGCATGACGTGGGAAAATGCAGAGATTTTTGCGATAAATGATCCTGCATATACGGATCTTGCAATTATTAAGGTCGACCAAAACTCCCTCGCAAATCTTGCACCACCTAACAGTCCCGTAAAGTTATGTTCTTTTCCTATCCAGCCCGGGCAAGAGGTTCTAGTGGCGTCGGGGCTATCCGGCGTTGTTTCATCGTCCTTCGGATCTCCAGAGATGGTCAGAAATAGTAGAGGACAATCCTGGTCAAGACATCTAACTGGCTACTACGCACCCGGCACAAGTGGTGCCGCGACTTACGACGCAAAAAGTGGCTGTCTTGGCGGAGTGGTTAGCAAGCGTCGAAAATCCACCAACAATCATGACTTAGAAATATACTCAACTGAAATCGTCACACTACCGCAAATAATCGAATTTCTAGATAGCGTACGAGAGTCAAGCACCAATGACACTCCCTTCTAGGAAGGCCAAAGCTGGCAGCTGTGATGCATGGCCCGACGAAGCGCACCCCATCACTGCACCATCTGATTGATCTCCATGATCGGCAACAACACGGCCAGCACAATCATCATCACAACCCCACCCATGCCCAGGATCATCAAGGGTTCCAGCATAGAGGTCAGCCGCGTTGCACGGCGCTCCAGGTCTCTGGACAGGTTGGCGGCAGCGCGCTCCAGCATGGGAGCCAAGGCACCGGTCTTTTCGCCACTGGCCACCAGATGAATCAGGTTGGACGGAAAGACTTTCTGCACCTTGAGCGAGGAAGCCAATGCAGCGCCCTCCTTCACTCTGGCCGTGGTATCAGAGACGCATTGCTGCAGGTAGTTATTGCCCATGGTTTGGCGGGCAGCCTCCAGCGAGCGCAGCAGTGGCACGCCGGCATCCATGAGAATGGCCAACGTCGAGGCAAACCGGGCAGTGTCCACACCTTGCACATATTTACCGATGGTAGGAATGCGCAGTTGCAGAGAGTGCCAACGCAGGCGCCGGGTGTCATCGCGCAATGACCAACGCCAGAGGCCGAAGGCTATCCCCATCAGCAGTCCCGCCTGCAAGCCCCAATCCCGGACAAAATCGCTGGCGGTTATCATCATCTGAGTCAGGGTCGGGAGATCTTGGCGGGCCTGGGAAAAGGCCCCTACCACCTGCGGAACAACATAACCCAGCATGAAGATGACAATACAGACGGAAACAAACGCAACGACACCCGGATAGATAAAAGCAGTCATCATCTTGCTGCGCAGGTTATCGCGCCCTTCAAGATAATCGGCCAGGCTCTCCATGACCCGTGCCAGGTCACCCGAGTCCTCGCCAGCACTGACCAGAGCGCGGTAGATGGGTGGAAAATCTCTGGGCCGTTCACCGAGCGCATCGGCAAGCCGCATGCCTTCTCGGACATGGTTACAAACGACACTCAGAGCATCGGCAACCACCTTGCGTTCCGCCTGCTCGATAGTGGCAAGCAATGCCGACTCCAGCGGTAACCGAGCGCCGAGCAGGCTGGCCAGCTCGCGAGTCGCCCAGCACAGGTCGGCTGCGGCTATTTTCGGGCCAAAGCGTGACAGGCTACTGGCCGAAGCGGTTTCCTGGATATCGAGGGGCGTCAGCCCGCGTTCACGCAGTTGGGCACGGGCTGTACGGGGTGATTCAGCATCAATGCTGCCCGACTGGATCTGGCCGACTGTATCGGCGGCTTCAAACTGAAAGCGAGCCATGACTCCCCTACCCCTCGTCGCGGGTTACCCGCAGAATCTCTTCTGTTGTCGTGATCCCTGCTTTGACCCAGCGCTGACCATCTTCCCGCATCGAACACATGCCACGCTGACGTGCAGCTTCACGCAGGGCCTGCTCGTCGCCTCCTGTATGGATAATGCGCCGCACATCATCATCAATCACGAACAGCTCATGAATACCGGTACGTCCTTTGTAGCCAGACTGGTTGCAATGACCGCAACCAACCGGTTCGTACACTGTGCTGCCGTCAGGCTGTGTTTCGGCGCGCTTGCATTCAGGGCACAGGCACCTGATCAGTCGCTGAGCCAGCACCCCAAGTAATGACGAAGACAGCAGAAAAGGCTCCACGCCCATGTCGGTCAACCGGGTAACGGCAGAGATGGCATCGTTGGTATGCAATGAGGCGAGTACACCGTGGCCGGTAAGTGAGGATTGAACGGCAATCTGCGCGGTTTCCAGGTCGCGAATCTCACCGATCATGATGTTGTCCGGATCCTGGCGCAGAGCCGCCCGCAAGGCAGCACCGAAGGTCATACCAATTTTGCTGTGTACCGGAATCTGATTGATACCTGATAGGTCATATTCGACCGGGTCTTCAACCGTGAGAATATTGCTGGTGCTGCGATCCAACTGGCCAATGGCGGCATACAGCGTCGTGGTTTTACCGCTGCCTGTCGGACCAGTAACCAGCACAATGCCGTGGGGCTGGCGAATCAACCGAGTCAGGTTCTCAAGCGTATCCGGGGCCAGGCCAAGCTTCTCCAGTTGCAAACGCCCTGCATCCTTCTCCAACAGCCGCAGTACGGCGCGCTCGCCATGCACCGTGGGCACGGTAGATACCCGAACGTCGATTGGACGTCCGCCAACACGTAGGGTAATGCGACCGTCCTGGGGAATACGCTTTTCGGCAATGTCCAGTTCCGACATGATCTTGATCCGCGAAATCAGCGCAGCGTGCAGCGCCTTACGTGGCGAAACCACATCGCGCAGCGTGCCATCAACGCGATAGCGCACCACTGATTCGGTCTCGAAGACTTCAAAATGAACATCACTGGCCCCTTCCCTCGCCGCCTGGGTCAGCAGCGCGTTGATCATACGAATGACCGGGGCATCATCCTTGGCATCCAGCAAGTCCGTGACGGCGGGAATATCCTGCATCAAACGTTCAAGATCGACTTCTGATTCGGCAGCTCCCACCAGCGCAGCGGCATCACTGCCTTCTGCGTAGGTGGCGGCAAGCAAAGCATCCAGCTCCTCGTCCGCAACGTCACGAAGCTGATGGATACCCGTACGGCGTTGAGCTTCAGCAATAGCCCAGCCGGGAGTTTGCACACACATTGCCAGGCTGAGTACGGCTTCACCGTCTGAACCTGCATCGCTGCAAGCGACGATCCGCTGGGCGCGAGCCCAGCCATGGGGTAACAGGCTGCTCATTCTGCTCATGGCGTTATCACTATTTCCGGGTGATAACCCATTGTGCGCAATTCACCGGTGGCGGCATCCAGGCGCGCAGCATCACGGGGCAGGTCAACGCGTACCGCAAAGCTGCTGCCGCTCGCGTTGCGCACAATATAAGCTGGCAGCGCACTACTGCGTGCACGACGGGTAATGTCTACCGCCTCCCGTTCACTGCTAACGTCAGCTATCTGCAAAACGGTTGTATTGGTGTCAGGGGTGGCATGCAGAGCAGTCAGGTCAGTCGTAATGTTGCTTATCTGTCCCGGTTGCTGCCGTACTTCACGTTGAGTTTGGGTAGCCGGAGCCTCCTGTTCACGGGTGGCCGGCCATTGCTCAGGACGCAGATCCACTTGCGGTTGGGCACCGGCTACAGGCATACCGGCTGGCGGCAGAATGGGTGCGCTGATATCAGGTAGCAATGGGTGCTTCTCAGGCTGCGAACGGCTCTGCTGCCTGCGCATGAAGTCATAGCGATCCAGCGTCAAGCCCCGACTGGCCTCAGCGTCACGAATGACATAGGGCCGTAGAAAGACCATCAGGTTGGTTTTCACCCGGTCACGGCTTTCATAGCGAAACAGATGACCAAGCCCGGGCAGCGAACCAAGCACTGGCACCGAGTTACTGGTCGTGGAAACGGTGTCTTCAAGCAGCCCGCCAAGTACCATGATCTGACCATCATCCAGCAGCACACTGGTATCCAGCGCCCGCTTATTGGTGACGATACCGCCGATGTTCGAGCTGGTCATGTCCAGGCTCGAGACCTCTTGGTAGATGTCCAGCTTGACCGTACCTCCTTCGGAAATCTGCGGGCGAATATTGAGTTGGAGCCCCACATCTTCACGTTCTACCGTCTGGAACGGGTTATCACTACTACTGCCGCTGGTAACGTAGCTGCCGCTGACGAAGGGAACCGTTTTACCCACCATGATGCTGGCTTCCTCGTTATCCAGCGTCAGGATGTTTGGGGTAGACAGGATGTTGGCGCCGCCCGAGGTTTGCAGGGCGCGGGCGAGCACCTCCAGGTTGAGTATCTCGCCAACCCCCGGCAGATTAATGGTGCCGTCGACAATTCCGAGATTGAGTCCGGAAGGCAGCAAGTCCAGGGTGTTGCTGGCGCTCATATTGAGCCCCGGCCCGCCCAGATTGGTGCCACCGATGAATCGGCCATTGTTTTTCATCCACTGAATACCCAGTTCAGCGGCATTGGTCTCGTTCACTTCAACGATCAGGCTCTCGACCAGCACCTGGGCACGGCGCTGATCAAGCAGATCAATCACCCGGCGCAAGCTGCGGTACATGGGTTCAGGGGCGGAAATGATCAGGGTGTTGGTAGTCGCATCTGCCTGCACGGTCACCCCGTTGGCCGAAAAAGCCATCCCGTTATCCATGCTCCCCGGAATACCCTGTTGCGCACCGCTGGCGTTGGCGCCAAAACGCTGGCTGTTGGCTCCACCACCGATGCTACCGGCCTGCGCGGTGGTGCCGCTGGAACTACTCGCACCACCGAGCATGCCACCTCCACCGAGCGTTGAACGTGCACTATCGACGCCACTGCCAAAGGCGCTCTGCCCCCCAGTATCACCGGTAAGCAAACCGCGCAGCACCTCGGACAGATAGGTAGCCTGAGCGTTGCGCAGGTACACCACATGTAGGTTGCCAGGATCTTCCTGCGCGTTGTCGAGCTTGATGATGAGGTCACGGGCCAGGGCGGTGCGCGCCGGGCTGCTGGAGCGAATAATCACGCTGTTGGAGCGTGGGTCAGCCAACACATTGATATTACTCGTCTTGTTATCGTCACTTTGCAGCAGCTCAGCAGCCAGCCCGGCAATATCAACAGCGACACCGTTGAGGACTTTCACCACATCGGTGTCAATTGACGACGGCGTATCAATACTGTCGATAACCTGAGCGATACGTTCCAGATTCTCGACATAATCGGTAACCACCAACGTATTGTTGGCAGCGTAAGCCTGGATGCTATTCTCCGCCGCGATCATTGGCTTGAGCACATCGACCAATGACTCGGCATTTTCATAGTCGAGTTGAAACGTGCGCGTCGCTATCCCGCCGCCGGGTTGCTCGGCATTGACTGATCCGCCTTGGGTCCTGGCATCCGCTACCGGGACCACTCGGCTGACATCACCGACATCAACAATGGTAAAGCCACGCATCCGCAATGTAGAAACCAGCATATCGTATGCCGTACCGGCCGGTATCTCGCCCTCGGATACCAGCGTGATATTGCCTTTCACCCGCGGATCGATAAGAAAGTTACGGCCCAAAAACCGGGACAGCCCAGTAATAACCGACTGGATATCCGCATCGACAAAGTTCAACACGGCCTGGTCTTCGATATCCGTGGATGATCCACCGCTCGACGACCTTCCAGAGCGGGGTGTGCTTTGCCCCAGCGGACGGGTCACGTGTTGTGAAATGCGGTCGGGCCGTGACGCTACGGTTGCGGCGGCAGAGTGATGTGTCTGAGATTGGTCAGCGTCTTCAAATCGGCTACTGGGCACATAGACACCATCGCGATACAGCGGCGGCTCCCCATCAATCGTCGCGCACCCTGCTATCGTCAGAGTCAGACAGCAAACCAATGTGTGGCGTCGAACAGCTACTGCTAACCTGCTTCGCATCATAACCCGCTCCCTGCCTGTTCCATTGCCATGATCACCTGAGCCCGAACCTGACCGGATAAGCCATGTGATTCATCTTGATCCGACCGCTGCATACTGAGCTGTTGCACAGTCATCAC
Source organism: Pseudomonas abyssi (assembly GCF_002307495.1). Lineage (GTDB taxonomy): Bacteria > Pseudomonadota > Gammaproteobacteria > Pseudomonadales > Pseudomonadaceae > Halopseudomonas > Halopseudomonas abyssi. The sequence continues at coordinate 71,852 of NZ_NTMR01000017.1, forward strand.
CGGGGATGCCGAGATAGTGAACAGCCAAGCCATCAGTTGTGTTGCATCAACTGGCTGTTGAAAATCGACCTGCACCTTATCCTCACGCTGGTTGATAAGATAAATACCGGTAAAACCGGCATGATCGAGACTGGCCTGCAACTGCTGGCTTGGCGTTTGCGAAGCCGAATCGGCAATAACCGGAGACCCGACATCAGCCAGCACCAGCTGCAAGGTATTGGCCTGGGTGCGCAGGCGTGGCAGTTCGTCCTCCCAATGCGCCAAGGTATCCAGAGCAGGTTTCACCAGCGTCAGCCAGATGACCGCCGCACCCACCACAACCAGCATGATCAGAATCTGCTTGCGCTCCTTGGCTGACAGCGCCTGCCAACGACCTTTGGCATTGGCGATAGCGGGTTGTAACGCTGTCAGGGGAATTTTCATTGCAAGGCTACCGAGGGTGCTGGCGGGACTGGTGAAATACCCTCCGGCGAAGCGACTGGATTGGTTTGGCTGGTATCCACCTGCAAGCGAATACCCGCCTCACTCGGCTGCACATTGAGACCACGCTCGTAGGCCTGTGTCTGTAATGCCTGCAGCTCCTCCGGCCTCAGTGCAGCCCCTTCGCGCCACTGGATATCCATCTGGCCATTGCGATACTGAACACGTTGTACCTGGCCATCGGCGTCAGTGAGCAGGCTCACCGTGGCCCGCGCCAGGGCAGGAAACGCCGGTTCATTCACCACACCGTCCCCACTTTGCCGGGCATCGCGCATTTGCCGCGCCTGCTGCAGTGGGTTGATGACCATACTGACTTCCGGGAAAGCCGCTTTCACCTGCGCAGCCATATTGCGAGAAATATCCCGCCCTTCAGATGCCACCTGCTCCGCATACACATTCAGCCCCAGCAGCCATACCGCGGTCGCGGCTGTGGCCCAGGCCAGCGCGGGTCGAAGCCAGTGGCGCGGCTGACCACTCGTAGCGGTCTTTTTGCCCGTAGTCAGCGCCCACGGCCAGTCAGCGCCCGTCCAGGGTATAACCCCCTCACCCGCCAGCCATTGCAATGCTGGTGGCTCTTCGAAGAGCTGTTGTAAACGTGCTTCAGCATCAACTGGAGCATGTTGCCCCGGGGGCAACGGGTGCATGATTCCCCGGTCAGCACAGGTACGCGCCACAACCCAGCCATCAAGCAAGGCAGCACTGGCGACGGGAAGAAACGCCGGAGCTGGCAACAGTGCCTGTACCGGCAAACCATGCTGTTGCAGGGTTTGCACGGCTGTCTGCAGCGTGCTGTTGGCAGTCCAGCAGACCGGCACCTTGCCGTCCTCACCACGCCGACCGAAACCGACAGCGAGGCTTTCCGGAGCATCCAACGCCAGCAGCTCCAGTGCCCCCAATACCGCGCTCCGTTGGCGCTTGGCCGGTAACGGCGGCAAAACAAGCTCAGCCATGGAAAGGTCACCTGGGTGCAGGCAGACTTCTACCCGTCTGGGCTTGTAGTCATTTTTTATTGCCGCAAGGTTTGCGTACACCGCACTGTGCCAGCCGCCAGCGGATGCATACCCGACACAAGCAATCTGATCCCAGGGAGCATCATGCAAGGGCGGCAGCAATAGACGCAGAAGATCAACCTGTTGGGGCATGCTCATACGCCCTCCCGCAGCCAAACGACTTGAGGCAACGACTCTTTGCTGTCATGCACCAGAGCCTGCATGACCAACGTGGTACGCGGTGTTTTCAACGCACTGGAAAGACGAAACCATTGGCTGGTGATACCGATCAGCACCCTGCTTTCATCAAGGTCAGGTATCTGCAACCGGTTGGCGAAGTCACCGCGATTGATGAACCATTGGCCGCTGTCGCGGGCTTGCAGCAGTGCCCGGGCACGATCAAGGGATAAACCGGGAACCCAGGCGGCCAGTACCTCGGCTTTGGCAGTATTGGAGTTGATCCAGGTGCGTTGCGGCAAAATAGTGGTATAGGGTCGCAATAGCGTCACGGTATCGGCATTGATACCAGGAACACCCAGCAGATCCTCCACCACCCTCAGTCGCGGCCCCTGATCAGTGACGGGCAGGCTGGCCAAGCCGATGTGTTGAGCGGCTCGGACAGCCTCTTCACGCTCCTGCAGTTGCCCGCTGTCCGAAGGAGACCGACGATCAGCCTCAACCAGACTCAGCACCACACGACGGGCGACGAGGCTGGCTTGATCTGAAGGTATTCCCAGCAGTGTGCATAAACGCTGAAAGGCAGCGCTTTCCACCGGATCGACCTGGCCATTATCAACCAGATTGCGCAGGTTGAACTTGCCCTGCTCATCCGTCAGCTCACTGAATAGATAGGTGCCTTCCATCCCACTGATGATCTGACCATTCACGGGCTGATTCCACAGTCCATCGAGCCGGGTTGCTGGCTCACGCTGGGCCTCCGCCTGCAACAGCAACTGTGCTCGACTGACCTCTCCGCGCAGCAACCAGCTGGCCTGAGCCCGGGTCTGCTCAGTTTGAGCACTGCGAATGGCAAGGGTCTGTCGACCAAGCAAGGTTGAAGCAAGCACAGCAATCACCGCCACCACCAGCAGCACGCTGATCACCGCCATACCCCGTTCCTGCCGTATGCAGTCGTTATAGGTCGGCATCATGATCAGCTCTACAACTGCCAGGAGCCAATATCAGCATTGGCTTTCTCACCACCCGGCTCGCCATCGGCACCCAGTGAGAACACATCGACCTCGCCGTAGGTGCCCGGATTCAAATACTGATATGGATTGCCCCAGGGATCATTGGGCAGTTTTTCCAGGTAGTTGCGCCAATTTGTCGGCTCCTTGCCTGAAGAAGGCTTCTCTACCAGAGCCTGCAAGCCTTGCTGAGCGGTAGGGTAGGAACCATTATCGAGGCGGTAGAGCTTCAGCGCCTGCATGATGGAACCTACATCGTTACTTGCGGCCGTGGCGCGAGCCTGGTCGGGACGATCCATCAGATTAGGAACCACCAGCGCAGCGAGCACGCCCATGATGACCAATACCACCATAATCTCAATCAGGGTGAAGCCGACCTGGCGCTGCAAACAAGAGGATATGTTGCTCTGTATACGTACCGTCATTCCGCTCTCCCAGATTTGCCATCTTGGTCATCTGATAATGACAAGTCAGCATGTCAGTTTGATTTCCCGAACACAGCACTTACCTGATCACAGCAAATACCCTTAACTTCGAACAAGAACGTGACTTATTAAAGATGATAGGCGCCCCTGCGGATACTGATCGCAGATAAGTTGAATATCTTATTGCCTGAACTGAAGTCACAACGTGATCAGGTAAACGTATCAACCCCCTCCCCTGCGAATACGTGTCTTGCGAAACCCGCCATGAGTCGAAAAACTACCCGTGTCACCGTTTAGCCAATAGCGAGTTGCTCGGTAACACGCGCTGAGTTTGTTCACATGGTAGGAACGAGTTTTTTGATAAGCCCACCACCAACCGCGTTTTACACTGACACGGCTCATAGTTTCGCCTCACTTTCGCTTGAGTACGCGTGTAATACGCTCGGCAATCATCCTGGCATCCGGATCATTTGCAGATCGCTTGCTGCGCCCTACCCACACCTCCAATGCCAACTTGTTATCCAGCAATATCGGTAGCCGCCTGACTCCGGCGTCCAGGTAGACTGCTTTGTCAGGCAATAAGCCTACGCCGTTGGCCCAACGTATCATTCGCCATTGCGCATCAGGCGTGTCGACATGAATGGTCCCATGCTGGCGCTGTATGACGCAGTCATTCCATTGCGCAAAGCTCGGAAACCGCTCATATCCCTGGTACTGAACGACCATATAATCATCCAGGTCCGCCAGGCTTACCGGCATCATGCGCCCCCGGATGCGGCGCTCAGTGATGTAGGGCGAAAAGCCAAGAGTCGATAAACTCCGAGAAGCAGTCAGTTGACTGCGCAATTCATTGCTTGCGTACGGATCCTGCAACCAGACCACCAGGTCAGCGCTCTGCTGCAGCTCTGGCGCGTCATTCACCAGCGATACCTTCAGCCCTGCGTTTTCGCGGATAACTGAAATCAGTTCTCGAAACAAAAATCCTTCGAGCACCATCGTCGGAATAGACAAGGTCAGCTCATTGTGGACACCGTAGATACTCGACGCGGAAACACCCTCGTGCTGTTCGTTATGCTGATAAAGCTGATATAGCTGATTACCCGCATCGGTAAGAATTACCCGGCTACCGTCCCAGTTAAAAAGTGATATCCCCAGCTGCTTTTCAAGCAAGCGTATTTCCGTACGTAGCCTGTGCAGGCTGATACCAAGGCTCTGCGCAGCCAAGGTGAAGCCTCCCCGATGCACAACAGCTAGAAAGCACCGCTTAGCCCGATGATCAAGTAAATGACCTTCAAGCTGTTCGAGCAGCACCGAAGTATTGCGAGCGGGTGATAGTTCGTAGTGAGATCCCCCGTCGCCAGCCCTATATCCTCTCCCATGATCCTCGAACATCACATCACCTTCGGCAACAGCTGCAAACTCACCAGCAGCGGCATGGGCATGCCTTCAGGTGGCATCACAGGAATAGGTTTTGTCATCAATATCTGTTTAATATCGCTGTCTGCCTGCGCGTTGTTCAACGCAGGTTCAACCCGCAACCTCACGACGTTTCCCTTATCGTCCAACCAGACACTCAACAACAGCGGTTCCGAGTCCTGGCCCAGGAGCAAATCCTTGTCCTGCAGGAATTCATGAAACCGAGCACCGGCTTCCGTATCTTCATCCAGATAATCCTGCAGAATGGTTCCGGCGAAGCGAGCGTAGGCATCCCACTGTCTCGACATCTCCTCTGCGGTATGACCATCAGCCGACTGAGCGGGAGTACCTGCAGCCGCTGCGCCCATCAGCCCCAGAAGCTGCAGAATGCGCTTCCATTGAGGCTGCCGCTTTTGAGTGTTCATCTCCTCCTTCAAGACATCTACTCCAGTGGTTGCTCAAGCAGCTCAGTAATCTGAGCACCATCGATGCTCAGAGCAGAGGACGTCAGCAACCCTTCCATATAAGCCTGAGCTGTCTGGGTCTGGCGTTGTTGTCGAAGTGCCTGGCGCAGATTCTCATCCACCTCATCCAGACTCGCGTAACGAGCCTCTTGCACCTCTTCCAGCTTGAGAATGTGCAAGCCTGTCGCCGTCTGCACTGGATCAGATACATCACCGACCTTCATGCCGCTGACCACTGGCCGCACTTCTGGCAATAATTGCGGCAGCGGTTGCAAGCCGATATCGCCGCCCAAAGCAGCGGAACGCGCATCATTGGAATGCTCTCTCGCCAGTACCGAGAAATCGGCATTTTTGGTTTTGGCCTGCTTGACCAGTTCAGTGGCCCGCGTACGGGCCGCTTCAACCGCAGATTCATCATTAGCGGGTGCGGCCAGGTAGATCTGCCGCAACCGATAGCGAGCCGGAATTACCAGTTGATCCTTGCTTTGCTCATAGGCCGCCGTCATATCCACCTCGGACGGAAAGTCCTCAGGCGGCTGGCTGACTGAATTCATATAACTGCGCAGCACTATTTCACGGGTCGCCTGCTCAATAGCACGTGCAACCTCCGGCCGTTGCTGCCATTCCTGTGCTGTCGCCTCAGCAAACAGGGCTCTTTCGGCCAACTGGCTGCGCAACCATTGTTCCAAGGGAGCCCGATTGCTCCGCAACGCATCGCGCACCTCTGTTGGCATGCTTGCCAACCAGTTGCCCACCGTATCCGCATCAATACTGACGCTACCCAGCGTCGCAACCAAGCGGGCATTGCCCATCGATTCCGCAGCAGCGCCCTGCACTGTCTCAACATCCTGCGAAACAGCATCAGCCGACGATGAAAACCCGCCACTCAGATAAGCCGCAGTCAGCCCGCCCACACCAATCAGTGCAAAGATAACGTTACGCTTTTTCACAGTTCTCACCTCTGCCACCACAACAAGAAAGGGAGTTGCACTGCTGAGGTCAAGCTTGCTGTTCCAGCGGCGCGTCATCTTCAAGCTGATCTGCTGCGGTGGGTTCTGGCTCAGCCGTAGACAGCTCCGGCGCGGATACCTGGCTGTTTTTGAGTGCAAAATTGCGCAAGAACAGTACATAGTCCTGCACCAGACGGTCCCACAGTTCCATGTTGGCCTGCAGATAACGCTCACTGACGCCCCCGGCTACTACAACATCCATCTCCAGCACCAAAAAATCATTTACGGGTGACAGGCGAGCAAAGCGTTTCTGGCTGTTCCACTCATAAACCAGGGCGGCTGGCAGCTCACCTTGCACCCGCAAGGCACAGCTCAAAACAAAGTCCAGCACCTGTCCTTCTTCGCCAGCCGGATTACCCAAGCGTAGAGTAAAGCCGATTCCCTGAGTCCCACTCAGCAGCTGAATGGCACCATTGTGCTCAGCATCGGTAGAGCGATAGCCAGACTTTTGCAGCATTTCGCGCAGCTGATTGATATCCATGCTTTTGATAATTACTGACTCATTGCTCATTGCATCACTCCCTCTATGTAAAACGGTATTACTTGAATGTTCTGTCCCTACTGGGCATCAACCTCAGAGGCGTCACGAGCCTGCACCTGTCCGCCATACAGCTTGTCGCCGTAGACCTGTGCCATTTCCTCGAACTTGACCCGCGCATTGGCTGCAAAGGGCTGTCGCAGCTTCAACAGAGTGCCGGTGCTGACCTGCTCGAACTCACCCAACATGTCCTTGCCTATCTCGTACATCTGCTCGTTCTTGGCAACGCACATGGCCAACGCACTCTCGCGTTCGGCCAGACTGGCTTCCAGGCTGGCCCGCTCGGCTTCCGTGTTGCGTGCCACCACCATCAGTTCGTCATAGGCCTGCTTGACCTCACCGGTCTGCTGGCGGCTTTCACGCACCTGGGCCTGCACCGCCTCCTTCTGCGATTGCAGGGTTTCGGCATTGCCTTGGGCACGCTGCAGCTGGGCTTCAAGCTGCTTGATATTCTCCAGCGCCGTATCACGCTGGGCTTCTGCACTGGTACGCGCGGCCTGCATCTGCGCCTGTTCCGATTGCAGGGCCTGCAGCTGCTGGGTGGTCATCCGCAGTTGGGTACGAAGCCGCTCTTCCATACTCTGCTCCTGGGCGTGGCCGAGCGACGGCAGTAACAGTCCACTTCCCAGTAGCAGCCCCAACAACCAGGATGGGCTCATCGGGCGTCTGATCTCTTTCATGGTGTGTCTCCACTCCGATGCTGACGGGGGTTAGAAGCGCGCATTGAGCTCAACCTGCAGCAGGTTTATGGAAAGCGGTGCACCATAGACTTCATCGGTGCTTATCCAGCGGCCGAGGGCGTAGACGTTATCGTCAAGACCGTAGGAGCCGCCCAGGTAATAGCCCTTGGCGTTGGTACCACCCAGGTGGAAGCTGGAATCGTTGTAGGCATCCGGCAGCGCGTCCGGCTCGATGTACTTGTACCCGGCAAACATGTTCCAGTCGCCCTGCTTCAGGCTATCCAAGGTGTTACCCAGGCTCGCATGGAGCATCCAGGCCATATCGCCGCTTTCATAATCATCGTCATCATCAAAGTTATTGATGATCTGACCTTCCGAACGCTTCCACATGTCGCTTTCGTCGTAAGCGAGGTTAAGAATGTAGTTACCCTGCAGACGCATTCTGAGATTGTCGAATACGGTGGTATCCCACATCATGTTCAGGTCAAGCAGGTTGAACTCGGAGGCCAGACCAACATATTGCGGCAAGGGTGTGGCAGCGGGATCACTGGGGTCCAGAGCGATATCGCGCAGCAGGAACAGGGTGTTGCCCTTCTGCATGAACTCCGGACGTGACCAGTCGGTGTCACAGGCAGGCGCACCGCTATAGAGTTCACATGGGGAAGAGCGCTGGCCTTCGATATTGTCAAAGTGGTAGTACGCCAGGGTACCGCGCAACTGATCCTGACTGTTGAGCTTCCATTGGGCACCTAACTGACCGCCAAACAACCATTTATCTTCGCTTTCGCCTTTGTCGGTACTGCTGGACGGCCAGGAATCCGAGCCATATTCGAGGGCAAAGGCCCCCACCGTTCCAAACAGTGAAAAATTATTTGCCACTTCAATGGGTGCCATGGTCCCGGAGATACCATCAAAGTTCAGGTCATTGGAATACAGCATATCGGTAGAGATAAAGGGGTTGGAGGCACGCCCCAGGGTGATGTTATCGCCCCTCCTTGACTGCCAACGCAACCAGGTCTGATCCAGCCAGATATCCTTCTTGCTCATACCGCCACCGAGGGTCTGGGTAGTGGACACCGGGCTGTCATCACTTCCACTGGCCAGGCGCACACCTGCTGACCAGTGATCAGTCAAGGCCGCCGTAATGCCCAGGCGAGCCCGGATGCGGAAGCGATTCTTGCGGTCTTCACGGGTATTCAATATGGGCGGCAAATACGTCGCGCTATCGGTGTTGACGTTATAAGGTCCGTCCGCATTGAACTCCTGAAAATCGATGATCTCCGGGCTGTTGGAGCTATCGAAGAAGCGCGATTCGTTGCGTATGCGCACGTCCCCATCCACCTTGATACGCGACACCCAGTCCGGGAAGGTATTGGGCGTAGCCCAGTTCTCACTCTTCGCCTGGGCGATGACCTCGGTCTTCACCTCATCACGAATCTGATCGCGCACGGTTTCGGGAATGTAGGGCACACGCACATCCCCCGCCTGCGCCGTCACACCCGTGCTCTGCTGGGTTTGCTGGCTCTGTTGACGCGCCTGCAATGCTTCCTGCTCGGCCTGACGCACCAGCGCATCAGCCTGATCAGCGGGTAGCACCCCTTGCTGAACCAGCAAGCGGATAAGGTTGATGGTTGCGTTTTCCGAGGGTGCCTGAGCCATACTGTGGCCCGCCGACAACGCCAGGGTGACGGCAACAACAGCGGCCAGTCGGTTCGGTTGAAAATTCATGCTCGCACTGCTCCTGATAAAAGCTGATCAATAAAGGGATGGACGGTCGCTGTTAGCCTGGTCGCCTGCCCTGCAAGGACACACGTACAGGTAATTTCAGGGATGCCGGCGGACGCTGCTCCATGGCAGGCGCGTTGCGTAACGCCGCAATAACCTTGTTATCCATATCCGCATCACCGCTGGATCTGAGCAACTCGGCTCGGGTTATCTGTCCGGCCTCGTTCAGCCACAGATTGACCTGCACCCGGAAGCTCTGATGACGCGTATCGTCGTTGTCACGCAGGATGCGTTGGAAGTTATGCGCCAGGTACTGCCCGTAGGTGGCATTACCTGCGCGGCCTGCACCCGATCCCCCCATACCGCGCCCGGAACCGGCAGCGATATTGAATGCGTCGCCCCCCGCTTGGGCTTCACCGTCGATCTGCATCGCTTCGGACTGATCATCCGCAGGGGTGGGCTCCTGATCTTCCGGCAGCGGCTCTTCCACCGGCGTGGGTTCAGGCTCCGGCTCAGGCTCCACCACTTCTTCCGGTTCAGGTTCGGGCTCCGGCACCTTCTCCGGCTCCGGTGGCGGCGGAGGGGGTGGCGGCAGCGGCACGATCATGGTCGGCTTGGGCAATTCGCGGCGCACCGAGCTGGTATCGCTGATCCATTCCCAGACCAGCCAGCCCAGCCCGGCCACAACCAGAACGCCAACCCCCATCTTGAGGTAGCCCAGCATGGGCCGCTTATCGCGGGGGCCCTTTGACTGCGGTGATTGCAACGGCATGGTGTTCCCTGTCACTTACAATTCTGTGTTTAGTTGGGCTTGCCCGTAACCAGACCGACCTGCGTCAGCTCCAGGCGGCGCAACATATCAAGCACCTCGACAATCTTCTGGTACTGCACCAGAGAGTCGCCGCGCAGGATTACCGGGAAGTCAGGATTGAGCGCCTTCTCAGTGCGCAGCCGGTCTTCCAGCTCAGGCAAGGTCACCGGATAGGCATCCAGGAACACCTGCCCCGCGTCATTGACCGAAATCGCCTTGGTCTTTGACTCCATCAGCGACACCGATGAACTGGCCTTGGGCAAATCCACCCGGATACCCGATACCTGCGCCGTGGCGGTGAGAATGAACATCACCAGCACCACCATCAGCACGTCTACCAACGGCGTGATATTGAGGTCATTTACCGGGCCATCACTATCGTCTTCGTCAGCCGATCTATTGATTGATGCCATGGTCATCTCTCCTCAAGCAGGAACCTGTTGTGCACTGTGCTTGGCTTGAGCCACCTCAGTACCGCCATCCCCGCCATGGACTTCCGCCAGACGGGTCACGAACTCATCGGTAAACATCCGCATATCGGCACCGACTTCACGGTTACGCCCGGCCAGGCGGTTGTAACCAAACAGGGCCGGAATCGCGACGAACAGACCGGCAGCCGTAGCCAGCAGCGCGGCCGCCATGCCCGGTGCAATCGCATTGATGTTGACGTCGCCGGCCATCGCCGCGCCCAGGAACACCACCATGATCCCCAGCACCGTACCCAGCAGGCCGATGTACGGGCCACCGGCAATGGCGTTGGACAGGATGCCCAAACGTGAACTCAACTGACGGTTCTCCAGGGTCCGCTGCACATCCATCGAAGCGCGGATTGAATCCAGGGTGGTTGAAGAAAGGGTGCGGGTATCCATGCCCTGCTCACGACGGGTGCGCAGCTCGTTGATGGCCACGCCGTAGAGACGCCAGGTCGAGGAGTGCTGCATGCGGGCAGCCAGGTTGTTGTCATCCCTGAGCGATTCCAGACGCGTTCCAACGGTGGAAAACGCCTCGCGGAACTCATCATTGGCACGGGCCATACGCGTAACGCTGCGGTTCTTGTTGATCATGATGATCCAGGACTGAATCGACATGAACGCCAGAATCGCCAGGATGATCCAGGCATCAAAGGGCACCGCGTTGAACAGAAAGCCCAGGCCGCCAAAATCGAAGCCCGACTGTTGCTCGTCCGCACCATAGGTCACCAGCAGCGAGTCCGAGCCCTGGGCAAGATAGTCTGCCTGCACCAGCGCCGCCGGCCGTGCCACCTTGGACAGACGCAACTCATCAATGGCACCGACAAAAGCGGTGTATTGAGCAGCGGGCGCACCCGCTGCGCTACCTGCAGCAGCATCCTCTGCGCTCTCGGCAACAGGTGTCGCATTGGCGTTAAACCCAGGCACATCACCACCAATGGCGGTTACCGTGCTCAAGGGCGGCAGTGCCACCGCCAGACTGCTGCTGGGCCGGCCATTGACATACAGCGTCAGCTGATCAGCGCTGGCGGTCACCGCCAGGTGCTGCCAGGACCCTGCCGTCAACGGTTGCCCCGGCGCACTGCGTTGGCCATTGACTTCAACAAAGGGCACGCCCTGACTCGTACCGATCAGCAAGGTATTACCAGCGTCACGACGGGCATAAACCAACTGCTCACCAGCCGGTTGATCCGCACGCACCCAGGCACTGAAACTGAAGGAGCCACCGGCAGGAATCGCCAGCGACGGGCTGGACGGCAACATCAGCGGTTCAGAACCGACAAATTGCGCGGCACGGCCCACCACCCCGTCCGTCAGCGACACCACCGAGGTCTGAGCGTGGTTACCATAGGCCGTGGTATCGCGTGCCGGCACACCGGCAGAGCCATCAAAGTGGTAGATAAGGGTGTAGTCAGGATCAAAGGTCACTTGCCCATTGGACGTAGCCGGCGCATCCGCGTTGCCGTAGTACATCCAGATATCCTGGCGCTGGGCCGCTTCAACCGCCGGCACATCCACCCACACCTGGGCCATCCCCATCAGCGGATCAAAGCTTTCGATCTGATGATTGAGTACCGTCTGGTCATCCGCCAGAACAAAACGGATATCCCCGCCATTCTCCTGGTTGCCATCAAAGACGAAGTTGCCGGTATGCAAACGCACCAGCAGGGGCACGCGCCCTGCTCGCTCATTAATCGCTCCACCTTCGGGCGTGGTATCAATGGAAATCTGTTTGCGGTAATCCCAGTCTTGTTGCCACCAGGCGTGTGCGACTGACGGCAACAAGGTGCTCAGGCACACAAGGAAAATCATCAATAGGCGTTGCATGTTCTAGCACTCCGAAAACGATCCAGTGTTAGTAGATTGAGGCGCTCAGCACCTTGATTATTAGAAGCTTGCCGTCACGCTGAAATGCGCATGGGCATCGTGCTTGTCGGTCTCCGGTCCTTCGACCAGCGGATAACCCAGGTCGAAACTGCCATGCAGCCAGTCAGTGACCTGTAGGCGAGCCCCCACCCCGACACTCGCAAGATCAAACTTGTCTTCCTGCTCCTCCATGGCATCGCGCAGCCGCATCTGGGCGCTTTCAACAAAGACATGGAAACGCAGCTCACTCACTGGCAGGTCCAGCCAGCTCTTGATCGAGGGGGTGCGCAACTCTGCGGAAAGCATGTAACCGTCATCCGCTGACTGTTCTGCCGCGAGATAGCCCCGCACGGAATAGGAGCCACCCGCCGAAAACTGCTCATTGGATACCAGCGGGCCACTGGCAAGTTGCCATTCACCCTTGCTGGCCAGCTCCCAGTTATGGGGCAATGTTTCAGTCAGGCCGAAGGTGCCTTTGAGAACAGAAAAGTCCGGGCTCGCCTTGTAGCGCTTGTACCAGAACTCTTCCCAGTCACTCCCCCCACTGATCAGCTTGTCGGTCGCGGTGACCAGGGTCACGCCGAAGTTGCCTGAACGCCGCTCGCTGAAGTGATAGCCGTTGTAGGACAGGGTGATGGGCGTGTATTCAATCGGCACATCATCCGCATCCTCGCCAAACCGCACCGACTCATCGAAACTTTTTCTATCCAGCCCCAGCGACACCGAATGCATCCAGTTATCGCTGAATGGCAGGCTGTAGATGGCTGCCAACCCGTATGAATGCCCCTTGCCCAGCACGTTAGTACCGCCCACCGTAGCCACATCGCTTTCTGAGTAGTAACCGGAAAAACGCAGGCTCCAACGTTCGCTCAAGGGCGCGCTGTAACTGCCGGACCAGACTTCCGCATTATTGGTATCTTCAGGGGCGGTAAAGAACGTCAACGAGGCACTGTGGCCTTTCTGCCACAGGTTGGAATGCCCCAGGGTGGCGACCGAGCGCAGTTCTTCGGTATCCGCGCTGTAATCGTTGTTCAGCGTCAGGCTGCCGCTCCAGGGGTTCTTGTCCTCAACCGTCAGCTCGACATCCATGGTGCCGGGAACCTGCCCCTCCTTGATCATCGGCATGACCTGCCGCTGGCCGGTACGACCCAGCTCGGTAAGCTGATCCTGCACCAGATCAAAGTCCGGCACGCCACCCTCAGCCAGCGCTGGCACTTCCTCGCGAATCGCCAGCGGCGATGAGTGCTTGGCGCCCACCACCCGCACACGGCCTACCCGGGTTTCCATGATCTGGAGAATGACCACCCCGCCGGTAACCTGCTGCTCCGGCAGCTCAACGTAGACCGACTGATAGCCCTTGCTCTGATAGGCTTCCTGCAACGCCTGCTGGGCGCTCTCCACATCCGCCAATCTGCGTTGTGGACCCAGGAACGGATAAACCGCCCGCTCGATTTCCCGAGCGGTCAGTACGGTATTACCGCGCACGATGTATTCATTGATATTGACCTGAGGCCCCTGCGTGGCCGTGGCATCCTGCGTCTCTGCATAGGCCACTGACACACTCAAAGGCAGCACCGCCAGCAGCCCTACCAACAGGTATGGCAACCTGTTTCCTTTCTCGAAGTCATACATTGAATGGACTCGGTTCCTGGTGAAACAATAAAGCTCCCGCCGTCGATGACGGTTTCCCTGGTCACTTGGCGATCGCTACATGACGCCCTGTGGCAGGCGCTCTCAAAACTGACACTCCGGTCACACCTAGGTAGTCGTTTGAGAAGGGACAACAGCGAAGCTTTGTCACCGAAACTTCATAATTTTATTTTCCAGCCCTATCGAAATAGCGTTGGTTTGCCACAGATGAAATTCATGCTGGCACTTGCAGATGACTTCCAGATGATGAACACAACGGCAAGTTGGAGATAAGAGAGATTGAGAGCTTGGATGCAGCTCCACAGGCCATGTGCCAGCACTGGTCACACGATTGACATGGAAATGTCGCAAACTCTATCCAGCCAAGATCTTTTTTGAAGATTAGGGTGACAGGTTGTCTGAGTTAAAGTACTGAAAATACTGGATGCAGTGTCGCTGCGTCCTCGAGGATCAATGTGCCTACCCTCCTGCTTACCCGCCATGGTTGTGCTCTGCTCTACGTCAGCTTCATGCTGCTGAGCTGGTGCTCCGCAGCAGTCACACTTGCCAGTGAGCAGCAGTCCTTACATCGCGGACAGACATTGCTGGAGTTTGATATCCCCGCACAGCCTCTGGAGACCGCGCTGCAAGAATACACAGAGGTTACAGGCCTGAATGTCCTGCTCGATCGCAGCCTGATCGCCGATCAGCATTCACCCGGGGCACAAGGCTCATTCACAGCACAGCAAGCACTACAGCAACTCATTGTCCACTCTGGGCTCGATGCCCAATACGCGAGCTCCCGCACATTTACCCTGAGGCCGCGCACGCAACAACAGCCTAAACCCGCCCAGCCGGTGCCCCCTGTCGCACTGCACGTCAGCCAACGCGTTACAGCATTCCAGCGCACCCTTGAACGAGCCATCTGCCATTCCGACGTACTGCCAGAAGGCAACTACCGCATGCTGATACAAGCCTGGCTGAGCCCCCAGGGCAGCGTTGACGCACTCAGGCTGGTCAAGCAGACCGACGACTCACAGCGGGACAAACAGGTGTTGGACGCACTGCGATCTCTGACGTTTCCCGCTTCATCAGGGAGCATGCCGCAACCTATAACACTGTTATTGCTACCCGCTAATATCAGCAACGGCTGCTCCGCCTGAAACCTGGCTGTAATATCTTTCTGCCACATTGGCCGTCTCGCATCTGGTTCTGAATCCACTCGGTGGTAGGAAGTCGGTTACGGTTATGCCTGAAAAGACAATTAAAAACGTATATCTGAATAACTATTCAGAATTGCGCAATCGCCTGAGGGCACACCTAGGCAGCTATCATCAGGCTGATGACATTCTGCATGACACCTGGATACAGCTGCAGCAGGCTAAACCCGTGACTGTCACCAGGCCACTGGCCTATCTCTTTCGTATGGCCAAGAATATATCGATCAGTGAGTTCCGCCGTCAGGCAATTTTTGATGTCGATACCGAAGCACTCCTGCACTTCACCGACGACGCGCTCGGCCCAGAAGAACACAGCTTCGTTGCCGATGAAATAAAGCAACTCAACCGGGCTCTCGATAACCTCCCCTCCCGCCGGAGAGAGATACTTGTCGCGCACCGCCTGTATGGTGTCTCGAAACAGGAGCTGGCCGAGCGATTTGGCGTTTCTACCCGAACGATCGAAAAAGAGCTAAAATCTGCTCTGGAATTTGCTGTAAGCTCCAAGGCCACGACTTGATACCTCGTTTGTCCCCCTTCGCAGGCAAGGATGCGTAAGGATCCATCAACCCAGACCCCCTCTATGCCGCCCAGTCCTGACGATCACACTTCCGAGCCAACCCCGTTAGACCCAGAGCTGATTCAGAGCCAGGCGAATGACTGGCTGCTGCGCATCACAGCCGGGGATATGACGCCGGAGGAAGCCGACGAATTCAAACGCTGGTGTGGCCTGAGCAAACTGCACGCCCGCACATTTGCAGAGACCAGCCGTGTCTGGCGTCTTATCGGCCCCGCAGCCGAACTTTCCGAGCCTCCCAAACAGCAGCAACCACCCCAGCTCAGCCGCCGGCGCTTCATTGCCGCCGCGGCGGGCGTAGCTGGCATAGCAGTCGTCGCCCACATGGGCATGCGTTCAGGCATCTCGCTGGATCTTGACAGCAGCATCAAAACTGCACGCGGCGAACTGCGGCGCCTGGATATCAGCTCAGACATTGCCGTCACCCTGAATACCCTGACCCGTGTTGAGCTCCTGGATACCGGATCGAGCACCAACCAGCACCACTTGCGATTGCTCAGTGGCGAAGTGGATGTACAGTGCAGCTCCTCGTTCGACGACGTTCGCATCCACGCAGCAGGCGGTGAAATACACAGTACGGACGCGCACCTCAATATCAAACATATCAATGACAGTGTGCATGTCACCTGTCTGCAGGGTATGGCACAAGTATCTTTTCAGGGCCGGCGCGAAAGCATCGGTCCCGGCGAACAAGTGCGTTACAGCCCATCATCATTTTCCACACCGGTTAAGGTCGACGCGAACGATGTCGGCAGCTGGGTAAATCGTGTGCTGGTCTTTAACGACACCCCTCTGGGTGAAGTGGTCGAGGAAATCAATCGCTATCGCCCCGGCAAGATCCTGTTGCTCAACTCTCAAGTTGCAGCACGCCGCGTACAAGCACGATTTGAACTGGACAGGCTCGATGAGGTAATAACCCTGATGACCAGTGTCTACGGTATCAAGAGCCTGTCGCTGCCCGGAAGCGTCGTCGTACTCACCTGACTCAGATGGAGGCCCGACAATGAATATATTCCTTCGCCGACAGTTATGGCTCTGCCTGGCCGCCTGCTCGTTATTCAGTGCGGTAGCGGCCTATGCGGACGATACCAGTCAGGCAGAAGCCGACTCCTGCATCGAGGTAGTGGTGGACGGCCAACGCGCATTACCGCTGGACTGCTATACGCGGATGATGACGCCAGAGCCACAGAAGACGCACCCGACACACAACCCTGCACTCGACTCGGCGGATGTCGCCAAACGCCAACCGAACGCAATCGGCCAGTTCAGCCAATCAGCCTTGCGCAACCGCATGGGCAACAACCTGGGTCACTCAGCCAAACCGCAACGCCCACCGCGCTGAGCCAAAACCTTATGCTTTGGGCACACGCCTGATTCCCTCCACACCTGAATCAGGTACAGCGGGAGCCGCTATCTGCGAGACAACACCGGCACGCTCAACGGTTACCCCATCGCGATCGATCGAGGCCAGCACCACATCAGTCATCAACGACTCACCTGCCATATATGCCTGCGGTGGAGCGCCATTGACTGACAACACAGCAACAGCGCGATCCGGCTTGCGCACCAGACCGATAACCTCCACATCCAGGCGCACCGGCTCTGATCCGAACCAGCCGGCCATCGCCTCGCCGGCAGCGTCAGCTACGATAGCAGGCATTTCTACGTCCTGAGGCGCTATTGTTTCAGCGGGCTGAAACAACAAATAACCCCAAACACCCACCCCTGTTGCCACAGCCAGAAAACCAGCCACATGCACAAGGCGCTCCAGGGGTACCGCCGACGGTAGCTTCCAGTTAACGGACATTGTCGCAACTCCTTCAACATGGTGATCAGCCGATCCCAAGCAATAGCAGGTTTATATGTGCATTTAATGTCAACGCCACATTCAGTCCGTAATATCAGCAAACGACACAGACGGACTCTCCCAACCACCACGTAGGGGCACCGCTCTTTATGATAAGCCAGCGCAACATCAGCGGCTTTACGCTCATCGAAATAATGGTCGTGATGGTCATCATCGGCATAGCAGCGGCCGCCATCAGCATCAACATGAGTCCCGACCCAGCTGAAAACCTGAGGCAGGATGCACGCGAACTGGCGCTGCGGCTGACCACGGCGCAAAACGAAGTACGCCTGGACGGGCGCGTCATTGCCTGGCAAGCGCTCGGTGATGGCTATCAGTTTGTGCGTGGCACTTGGACCGCCGCCCCGGGCAGTGTTGTGCCGGTGGTAACTACAGCCGGTGAGCTTGATCGCTTTGCCAACGACGAAGCACTACGTCCGCGCCAATGGCGTGCCGGACAAGTCGACGTATCCCCAGAGACACCCCTGCTGCTGACATCCGAATGGATAGGTGCCCCACTCCAGCTCGAATTGCGCAGTGGCGAGCATAACGTCGCCATCGTTCGCGATGGTACCGGCAGCTACAGGGTGCAATAGACATGACGGTAAAACAGACAGGCTTTACTCTGATCGAGGTACTGATCGCGCTGGCCATCATCAGCGTAGCGCTCGCCGCCTTCGCCAGGGTTACCAGCCAAGCTGCGACCAATATGAGCCATATCGAGCAGCAATCCCTGGCCATGTTATCCGCTCAGAACAGCTTGAACGAAATTCGCATCAGCACCCTCCCCCCAGCCGGAGTACATCAGGCTGAATGCCCCCAGGGGGAGCACGACTTCATCTGCCGACTGCAGATTGGCTCCGTTGAACAAGGAGCCCGCCACATCACCGTGGGTGTCTATGGCTCCCGCAACAGCGACCGACAACTCGCCTCCCTGCAAACATGGCTACCCGAGGCCCGCTGATGACGCTCATTACGCGAAGCTCCCGGCAACACGGCTTCACCCTCATAGAAGTCATGATTGCCATCATGATCATGGCCGTCATCAGCCTCATCTCTTGGCGCGGCCTGGACAGCATGACCCGCGCCAACACACAGCTGGAAATGCGCAGCGAAGAAAACACTCGCCTGATGCATACACTGCAGCAACTGGAGCATGACCTCGCCTGGCGCACCACCACTGAACTGCCCGCCGGTGCCTTGGACATGCCAGAGCAAGGCACCGAAACAACGCCGGACAAGCCAACACTGCAACCTCAAGCGCCGCTGATGTCTCTGCTACCGGTAGGCATGGATGTACGGCGCCTGAACCAGATCCCACTCCAGCTGGAACTGGTACGTGCCGCTCCGGCAGCACCGGGCCAATGGCAACGGGTTCGCTGGTGGCTGCAGGCAGGCACGCTCTACCGCAGCGCAGGCCAGCCGACCAACAGCTACCCCCTACCCACTCCCAAAAACGCAGACAAGGTCGCCGTACTGGAAGGCGTTGCCTCCTTTGATATCCGCGCCTGGGAGCCACAGCAAGGATGGCGGCAACTGCCTGCCACAGGTCGCTCCCTGACCCCGGCGTCCGGTCTGGAAATCCGCTTGGGCACCCGCCGCAGCGCCGGGCCGGTCACGCATTACCGCAGGGTTTTGGCGCTGAAGTAAAAGCTATGAAGGAACTTAAACGACCGGTGCGTCCTTGGGGACCGCAACCAGTTTGACACCCGAATAACTGCATCGTTGAAAAGCCCGCAGACCCAGCGCCCTAAAGCTCGCCCGTACTCGGCCGTTAAACTACCTACAACCGAGTCGAACAGGAGCCAAACAGTGGACGTTATTGCCAATCAACTCAGCAACCTGCACACCAACACGGCCACCACAAAGCTTGAACGTGCGGAAGCCAGCATCGAGTCCATCGTAGACCAGGTAACGCCGACCATCGCCTCAACCGTGGTTGATGTGAACTACCCTGAATCACATGCTCCAGTCGGATCGAGTGAACACTTAGAGGTCTATGGTATAGAGGCCCGAAATGTCTACAAGGTCCACGAGGAGACGTCAAAGCTTTCAAAAGCAATGGGATCGACGCAGAACGGCATGAAATCGGCTTGGGACCAGATCCATGCCAATTTGGAGAAAAGCAATCCCGCCCTGGCAGCAAAGGACTTTGGTTTTTCTCTTGATGCTGAAGGCAATCTTATAGTGCTGGAGCGTAGTGACAAACTCAGCGAGTATGAAATGGGTGTATTAACCGAAGCGCTCAACAGCTCGCACTCATTGAAGACGCAGGCCAACGACTTTGCCCGCTTGGCCATGGACTTTATCAAGGCTGACCACGTCAGTATGGGACTGGGTAAGTTCAACCTGGACATGAACAACTTTCACTCGACCATCGACTTTGAGCGCATGCTCGACTATGAGCAAACCGGGTCCAAAAGATGGAACTCGACGTGGTACAACCAAGTATGGAACAAAGGTGAAGAGCGAAACATCAGGATTGAGTATGAATGGTCTAAAAAACAGGGCAATTGACATAGTCCGCAACGACACTATTGTTACTGATCGATATAATAAAACCCTGTCTCAAGGAAGCACTCGAGCTTGACTCCCTCAGCCCGCGAGCAAGCCAGATTGCTCAAGGCAGGGGCTTGAGCAAACTATTCTATGGCTAATTATAGCCCAGCACAGAATATATATTCTCAGCAGTCATTCCCAATGCAACAGCCAAAACGAACGCCAGGCTTACAATAAATATCTTCAACCTCCAAGCAATGTAAAAATAACGAGCTGGCGGCGCATTATCTGGAAGGTAAGATTTAAGAATCCTCCTATAGGGACCTCCAACCGAGAAAAGCCAAGCCAAAGATATGAATATAGCAAACGCAGCGAATGGTTGCGGCTGATCAAATTGCAGCGAGGTATAACCCAGCGAAACCAGAAGTATCGATGCCGTGCCATTGGCTTGAGAGAAATACTCATCAGCTATTTCGTTCTCACGACCTAGTCTTATCATACACACCCCGGATAATATAATTAATACAAACAGCCACACGCGTACCGGAAAAACAATTACTGGAATTGCTTTAACACATAACACGATAGTCTGACATGCCTATTCCTTGCCCTTGCATTACACTCAGAACAGACATCACTGTCAGACTCTCGCCCACCACCCACATGAAAAAATATTCTATTTTTCTAGAACCACATTCCCTTTAGGGGTGGGTTTATTTTCATTTACATATTTTAACCGTTCCATCACTCACTTCTTCAGGTCACTCACCAGTAGCGATGAAGCCTCGATCGATTCAGTTTCAGTGCGGATAATAGCCGGATAAACTGGTGTAGTTTTCTGCAATCCAGCTGATAACCTGCGATCGCCCCTGAATATTAGATGGTAATTTCTCGTGAATCATCCATTCACAAATCTGCCGAGTTCGTACCGAAAGATCAGAATTATTTTTGCCCGTTAGTGAGTTCAACAACGTCAACACCTCATAGCCTTCTTTACGGCTAAAACGGCCAGCGTCGTCCTTTGTTTTAGTCGGGTCATCGCCCGGCACAGCCACCCAACTATAATCGTGGTAGTTCAGATCACTTCTCTTGATATCAGGCATACCTATCTCCTTATCGTTTACAGTCAAGAATTAACGCTGCGGTCTTGCCAAACACCCTACTTCCTACTCAAAATATCCACCACATTCGCAATCCCCTGCTGCCCCGGCACAAACCCCAGACTGGTACTATCAACGCTCAGACAGGACGACGAAGCAAATATGTCGGTTCCAGTGCCCAGGTAGACAACATTTCTGGCGTCGGTGAAGCCCTCGGAATACCGATAACTTTTCTTGTTCATACGGTGTTGCCATTCTGCACCGTCCGTCTCAGTATCCGCTGCATCCTGCCCGTGATGCTGCGCATGAAGGGTTTGCAGGAAGCCAAGATTGGGTAACAGATCAGTTGAGCCGTCCATGAGTTGCAGATTGTCATTCAGGTAACGATACACCACACCAACAACACCGGGATCATCGCTGACCAGCTGCACATCCTGTACGAACAACTCCTCGTCAGGCAGGCTGTCCGAATGGCCTTCAAAACCGACGAACCAGCGCCACAACATGTCGTGGATCAAGCGTGTGTACACCAAACCAGCGTGGTTAAGCGAGTAGAGTATCTGCAGAACCCAGGCACGGATGACAAAGGACAAATCCAATCCGCTTTCGCACCGGTCCGCCACGGTGAAGATCTCCCTGAAACTACTGACCAGTACGGCATCGATCTGCTTACGTAGCTCAACCAGCACATGCCCTTTGGGAATGTAGCTGTTCAGACTGTTCATGCAGCCCCATAAATCAGCAGAGATAATGCATACACAAGGAGAGGAATAGCGATGAACGTGCAGCGGTCGCTTCAGTGCCGTTGCAATATGCGTGGACAACTCCCGGCTCAACTCATACATCGAAATCGGACTACCGGCTTTTGCCTTCTTCGGAACCTGCTTCATCTTGACTCCCTCCAGTAAGGGCCGCGACTGCCTGTGGCAAGTGACAGATCGCGGCCACAGCCCTTTACTGTTCCACCTACAACTCCAGGCGCTCACCCTCCGTCATCTGCTGCATGGCCTCATCACTCACAGGCCCAACCCCCAGCACCTGAACCGGGCTAGCCTGGTTGTAAGACAGCGGATCAGGCCGAGCACCGCCCGGCTCCAGCCGCTCATGGCCATAGCCCAGAATCTCCACATTGATGATCGATGGCATATTGCGACGTGCCGCCTGGTTCACCTGCTCAGCAGCGGTTATCGCACTGCTGGCCGCCTGACTGGCCGAGGTCAAGGCACCCACGTTCACCGCCGCCACCACCGGAATACCTGTGGACTCGCCCTGCACCTGAATATTGTCCGCATTCAATACCTGCAAGGCCGCAACGTTGACGCTACCCGACACCCGAATACCTGCCTCGCCGGCATCTACGGTACCCAGAGGTGCAATCAGATCTATATCCCCTGGCGCCACTTCAGCAATCGGATTCAGCGTAGCGATACCGGCCCCCGTTGAAGGCACCTGCGGTGACAGAGTTACATTGCCCCACTGGTCATATACCCGCACCGGCGGTGTATAGAGCACCGTGGTGCTGGAACCACGACCGGCGTTGATATCGCCCTCGGCCGACCAACCTAGAATGTCGCCACCAAAGGTGGTCATCACCCGGCTCTGACCAAGCAGAATGCTATCCCGGGAGAACAGCTGGATATCGCCCTGACCACGGGTAATCACACCGGCAGTAGCAGGCGGCGCCGCACCCTCAACACCAAAGGTCTGCGCCCCACCCGGGGTCAGCATCTGAATGCTTCCCCCCACGTTGGTATGCACCCCGGAACCGCCATACATCAGAATATCGCCAGCGTAGGCAAGCGTATTGCCCGACACATCATGACTCGGGAACAGCGCCGCAATCGCATTACGGCCCCGCAGATAACTGCCAAAGCGTGCCGCATCCACGTCGTTATATTCACGGCCGCTGGCCTTCAACTCAGCAAAGTACAGTTCACGGGCAAACACCCGCTGCTGCTCCGCACCCAGACCGTCAAAGAACGCCAGCGCCTCATCCACTGCAGTCTCGTTGTCGCTGGCCGCAAAGCCATAACGGCCCAGCAGCCACTCGACCAGTTCGTCCTCATAGGTATGCGCCACCAGTCCATCCTGATCCGCCAGCGGCAGCTCGGGATCAGCCAGGTTCTCTGGATTCAGATACAAGTCCAGCAAACCGCTCCAGTCCGCACCTTGCTCGCCCAGACCTGCCTGCATCACAATCCCGGCACCGGGGCGATTGTCGCCAGCCAAGATAGGGCCAAGGCTGGTGATGGCGGTTTCGGCGTAGTCACCTCCCGCTTGCCCGGTCATCAGGATATTGCGCCCAGCATTGATCTCCAACGTGCCGGGGCCGGCCACATTGAAGCCGCTATAAAGGATGTCGCCCCCAGCATCAACGATAGAAACATCGTTGATGTCGTTATGCACAATAACGCTACCCGTATTGGAGCCACCACCAAAGTAAGGATCAGCCATCGTGTAAGCCATATCCATTGGCATAATGCTGGAGTCCCCCTGCAACATGCCAAATCGAACAATGTCACCCCCTGCCTGTGTCCAAACCGGTCCTGCCCCTTCATACCAGACCTGGCCAGCACGGCCACCGTAGTCGAACTCCAGGATACTTCCCGTTCTCAGCCCGACGATATCGCCGTTCAAGGCATACAGACGCACCGGTTGTGCTGCAGCAAACTCACCTGAGAAGGTATTGGGACCAAAAGCAAACAGAGAGAACCTGTTGTAATCCGGCACCTGCGCGTCTGCACTCAGGTTATGTACCCTGGTCGACAACAGGCCATCAGGGAACTGCGCATAAGCAGGCGCAAAAGGCGTCGTCAGAACATCCAGACTGGCGCCGGACTGGCTGATCGTATAGCCCCCGGCATAGATGGAATCACCCGCCAGCAGCTCCAAACTACCATTGACCGAGGGTGCCAGCAGCAGATGGTAGGTATCGTTGAACTGCGTCGTCACACTACCCAATGCAGACCTGCCCATGTAGATGCTGCCATCCGCAGCCACCACGCTCAATTGGGAGGGGAGGACAAAGCGGCCATCGGTGTTTGAATGGTTATGCCCTTGAACCGGAATGTTGACGTTCACCTGCACATCACCCAGTTGCACGCTGGGCGTCAGATCGCCACCCGCCGCGAACAGGTTGATCGCAGTATTCTCGGTCCAGAGTGAGAACCAGCTATAGCCGTCATCTACAGGCGTATAGGGCAACGCCACACGGCCCGGATCACCGCTGCCCGCCAACACCAGGTCACCCCGGCTGGTCAGCGTCGCAGCCGAATCACCCAGCATCAGCGCCAGCCCCCCCGTCGCGGTAGCCAGCGAAGCCGTATAGGGGTCAAACGCCCGGATTTCTTCGCGGTCAGCCTGCACCTGTGATGTGGCGTAATAAGTCAAGCCAATGCCACCTATCTCACCAGCCTGCAAATGCACACCACCGCGTAGGTTGCTCAGCACCCCGTTCAAGTCCAGGTTCTGCCGGGTACGATCACTGACCCGCGCCTGCAAACCAGGGTTCAGATCGCCACCCACCCGCAGGTTCAGATCACCGCCACCGGTCAGCAATAACTCGCCTGTTTCGGTTACCCGCCCAGTGCTGCCAATCGCCAGGGCCAAACCTTCACTGCGCGGCCGGTCGTTATGTGACACCCCTCGACGCGCCAGCATACCGGCATCACCACCAACATCCAGCGTCAGGTTACCGCCGCCAAGGGTACCAATCCCGGTAAAGCCAACCAGCTCGGGAATGGCCTCTGCTGCAGCCACAGCAGCACCATCCAGGTCATAGTTCTTGTTGGACACCGTGCTGCCCGGCACATAGGTACCAAAGTTGATCCACCAACTGGTAGCGGTCGGGTCAACCCCAGCGGTATCGCCACTGCCCTGACGCCACAGCCAATTACCCTGATCCACACTGCTGCGTTGCTTCCGTAACTCTTGACCAGGCCAGGCCGGGCCATAGGTAGCAATCAAGTCACCAGTCAGGTTACCGCCGCTGCGCAGCAACAGATCACCACCGCCATCCGGGTACCAAGCCGCGTAGGTACTGTCGGCACCGCCATCCACCAGCGCTTCATAGCCCGAACCACCATCCGGGTCGGAGCTGGCATCAGTACCCAGATATGTCTCGCCCTGCTTGGCCCGCCCCAGATTGAACGCTGCCGCCTCGGCACCCGCTCGTGATGCAGTTGAGGTACCAGCTGTGTAAACGCCATACAGCGATTGCATGGTCACATCGCCTGCGGCAATCAGATCCAGATCACCGATACCGGTACGCAATACACTGAAGTTCTGCACCACCGGGTAAACAGCAATAACTTCTTCGCTCCAGCCACCGGTTTCCGGGGCTTGCGCTACACAGTTCCATTCATCACAGGCCCATGACCAATCATCCGTTACCGGTGTGCCAGGTTCCTGTCCATACCAGTTGCCTTCCAGCCAAACCAAGATGGGATCTGGAGCAGGCGGTGCCTCCGTCACACAGTTCCAGTCATCGCAGGCCCACAGCCAGTCGTCCGTCACCGGCGTGCCAGGCTCCTGCCCATACCAGTTACCTTCAATCCAGACCAGCACAGGTTCAGGGGCGAGTGTTACTTCCGTACAGTTCCACTCATCACAGGCCCATGACCAATCGTCCGTCACCGGCGTGCCAGGCTCCTGCCCATACCAGTTGCCTTCCAGCCAGACCAGTACGGTTTCGCCCCCTGCAGCCAGCATGCTTCTCTGGTTGTAAAGGCTGTAATGGGTGTCAGCCAATACCATACGGCCAGTGCTGTCAGGCCGTGTCAGCCTGGGATCAGCCGCCTGAGTATCCGCCCCCGCCACCAAACGCATGCCCCAGGATTGTGAGCCTTCCGGCAACATCGCGGCCACCGCCCAGTTGCGGCCCATACGCTCACCATTGACGCTGCGCAGCGGTACCGAGATGGCATCACCCACCAGTTTGACATCGGTCATGGACGGAATCAGCCCGCCGACTGGCAAAGTGGTGTTGTTCGCCAATGTGGCGGCCACCGGCAGCGGTACCCCGGCGGGCCAGGTCATGGAGGTCAGCGCGGCGTTGGCTGGCAGGCGGCTGCCGGCATCCAGCCGTGTGCCCCGTGGCAGCACCGTGGCCTGCTCCAGCAGGGTGCCGGCGGCATACAGCACATTGTTATCGGCATCACGTACTGCCGCACTGAGTACCGTATTGGCCGGCAGCGTGATATTTGCCGCCAACTCCCCCTGCACCGGCAGCTCGGTATTGGCCGGCAGGGTCAGCGCCCGGATCGGCACTGCATAGTTCAGGGTCTTGTTGGCCGGGAACAGCGTGCCAGCAGCCAGCTGCACGCCTGCGCCGGGTACGATGACATCCCCACCGTAAGCCTGCACACCAGGCGTCAGTACCCAACCGTTGTCATCCGGGGTATCCGGCGGCGGTGCAAAGCCATCGTTGATGCTGCCGTAGATATTCAGGTCACCACCGGCGCGAATCGCCAGCGCCCCGGCCTCGCCCGAGCCATATACGCTGGTCTGCTGGCTATGCGGATTAAGGCTGGCATAGCGATGACCCGACAAGTCCAGATCGCCGCTGACCATCAAGTCACCATCCGCTGTCTTGCTGATAATTTCTACGCCAGGGCGCAGGTGGAAGGCGTTTGCGTACGTGCTGTTATTCAGCCCCGCCAGCTTGTTATCCAGCAGGTTGCTGTTATTGAGGGCAGCATTGATAAAGGCGCGGCTGTCCGCATGTTTGGCATCCAGATAGGCCTGGTCAATCACCTGATAAGGGCGACCACTGGCTGCCTCATCAGTACCGTAGGCGGCATCGTCATAACGCTGCAGCGCATTCAGCGCAATCCAGCGAGCACCGTCAATATCCAGCACCCCGCTGGCATCAATAGCCACATCCCCGGCGTCAGCACCACCCAGCCGCGGCGCAAACAGCTCTAGAGTGCCCCGGTCACGGCCATCGTGCAGGCTCGGGTCGGCCGCCACTCGGGCATCGTCAGTACCGTGGCGCAGGTCAATACGCGCGCCATTGGCCAGGGTCAGTTGCCCATCGCCGGAGTTCAGCTCCACCATAGCGCGGTTGGGTGCATCGATAATCTGCCCATAACTGTCCAGGCGCAGCAGGCTGCCATGGGCATCCAGCACGGCATTGCCGGTCAGGGTCAGCCCCTGCTTACCGGCCAGGCGAATGCTGCCAACCCGCTCACCGCTGGCGTCCAGCGTGCCATCCACAATCAGCTGCCCACCATCCAGCGATACTTCAATCTGGTTGGCGCGAACATCACTGCCAATGGCCAGATCACCCTGCTTGAGCTGGAAGCTGCGCAGGCCAGTTACCTCACCTTCATTCAACCGCTGGTTAAGCGCGGTAAAGGCCTCGTTCAGGTTGCTGCCCAAAGTCTGAGCACGCAGCTCGATACCGCCCGCCAGATAGGGCACATAGGTCCCCCCCGCTTCGTAATAGCCACTGGCAGCGGCCAGAATCTGCCCCTGCAGATCAACCAATCCGGCACTCTCGGCCAGCGCCACAGCGGTCAAACGCCCGCCTTGGTTATGCTCGGCAGACAGATCGATAGTGGAGCCCGCCGCCTGGCGAATATTGCCAGCGCTGCTCTCCAACGTTACATCACCACCCCAGCTGTATTGGGTGGCGTCTTCATCATCAAAGAACTCAACACTGCGGCCAGACAGATCCAGGTGGGCATTGTTGCCCAGGGTCAGGTCACCGTCAGCCGCCAACGTCAGCTTGCCGCTGGGCAGGGCCACCGCAGTGTCCAGACTCAACCCCTGCCCTGCGGTAAGCGAGAACTCCGCGCCCAGCGCCGACAGTTCAGCTGGGTCAGCTGCACCGGCTTGCGGGGCCGCAACACGAATGGTACCGCCCGCAGTAATGTTATTAACCGACCCAGCCTCACCGGTAATCAGCGGTGTGGTGATGTTCAGGTTGCCGCCGCTGTACGACACGCCCTCACCCGGCACATAGGCGCTCTGGCTCTGGTACACCGCCAGCGTGCCCTTATTGTTGGCCGTAATACGGTCACTGGCATTCAGGTTCACATTGGTAAAACCCAGCGCCAGCCGATCCAGCGAACTGATGCCATCCGGATGGCGCCAAAGGCCATAACCAAAGGTAATGCGTTCGGCATCCACCGTCAGGCTACCGCTGCCGGTACCTGCGCCATCGGTTACCACTGCACCGGGGGTATCGCCGGAACCATTCCAGATCAGGTGACCGGTTTCGATCAACGCCACATCACTGGCATCCCCATAGCCATAGATGGCCGGGGTGGTCAGCAGCAGATTATCCAGCAACGACTTGCCATTAGCATCCAGCGTGGACAAGGTGACCGAATCAAAGAAGTTCACCGAGTCAGCGGCAATCAGTTCCAGCGTTTCCAATGCCGGGGCACCCACTGAGGTATCCCCTTGCAGCAGACGCTCCATCACCTGCTGATTGAGCGCCAGGCCGGGTGCAAGCGCGTTACGCGCCGCTGCAGCGGCCAGTGCCTCGGTACTGCCGATATTGAAAGAACCAACGCCCAGACTCAGATGGCGGGTGCCGTAGCGGACGTCATCGTCCAGCTCAAAATCGTTATTGGTGACAAAAGAAATACTGCCTTCGGAATAGAGTTGAGTGGTGCCGGTGCAGTCAACTGTCGCACAACCGCCGATGCGGATATGTCCAGGACCTGAGTTACCAGAACTCTCCGCCGGTGCCAGCCACTGCAAAGTTCCATTGGACACAGCCACGACACTGGCTTTACCCGGCTGATAAATGAAGCCATCATTTGAATCATAGGCTGCATCGCCTTGCCCCAACGTATTGATGACAGCACCTTGTTCAATTTCAATGGCGCTACTGCTGTCACTTTGAAGGCCAGTACTGATCAACATCACTTCCGGCGCAGTCAGAACCGCACCACTGCGCACAGTAATACCAGCGACGGGGTTGCCGTCATCGACGAGCAGCATATTACCACCCTGCCCGTAGTTCACGCGTGGCGTCCCGCCGATGGTCAAGCGGTTCACAGCTATATTGTCAAGATCCGATGCTCGTAACGCGGTGGCATAACCCTCGCTGGGCAACCCGCCATCAGAAAGAATCTCTATCCTGTCGCGCAGGCTAAGTGCCGTTATAGCAAGGGTACTGCCATAGCCCCCCTCAGCAGCTTCGCCTAACACATTCCCGTCAAAGCGTAGGCTTAGCTCATCCTTATCCGTATCGCGACTGGCGAAATGCAAGCGCAGGCTTTTAGCATCAGCTTCGATCAGCGCACGTGGCACCCCAAGACGGGCAGCATCAGCACGTACAAAATCGGCATAGCAGGTTTCGTTATATTGCGAATAAGTGCGCAACGTATCCGCAGGCGTCAGTATCAGTTGGCTGGCCAAGCTGTCGCGAATACCCGTACCCGCCACTGACAACACACCAGAGGTAGCAAAAGAACCATTACGCATGGCCTGCGTACCCGTCGCAGTACCCTGCCCGGCCAAGCCATTGATCTCCACGCGGAAGGCACCGGGCAACAAGGCGTAGGTCGATGGCATCAAAGTATAAGTACCCGCCGCCAGCCCCGGTACCCCCGCGCCTATGGTGATCTGTTGACCAACCACAGCATCAACCGCGCCAGCTTCCCCACCCACAGGGGCAACACCTTGCACGCCCGGCACAATGGCATAGACCGGGTTGGTATCCAGGCCTGGTAAGCTCAATCCATCACTGCCAATCTGTACCAGCGGGTTGTAACGGGCATCCGTCGAACCACCACGACCAGACACAAAGCCTGCGCCGGTCAACTCTCCGCCACCGGACAGATCGATGACTGCACCTTGCTGCACATCAACTTGCTGCCCGGACAGGGTCACGCTGCCCGCCGCCAATGTGCCTACGCCCTGCAATTGCACCTCATCACCAGCGTATTGCCACGTCAGCCCATCAGTCGTGCCTCCGTAGGGCATAAGCAGCCCGACAGCACTAGCGGAGGTCAGGCTACCATCCTGTAAATTAACCACCTTGGTATAGCGAGCAGAGCCTGAGCCCGTACCCAAGCTCACGGCACCTAGCGGGGCACGGACAATACCACCTTGATTAATCGTATCGGCACCCAGGGTCAGACTACCAAATACGGAGTAAGGCACATCCGGCACAACTTCCGTGGTACGCGCTAAGGTCAGGGTGCGCTCGGGATCATAGTCAAAGTTATTGCCGCGCCAGCCTGCATATATTGCAGCGCTGGTGCCGGTAACAGGATAGAACTGTGCGGCAGCCAGAGTCAGGTCGCCCGCAGTATAGAAAGTGCCCGAACCGAATTGCAGGTCACCCCCGCTGACCAGATTGATATGGTCAAAGCCTGGGCGGACAACAAGCTCACCTCCAATAGTCAACTGACCACCATTACCCAAGCCCTGACCACCGCGCACCTCCAACAACTGACTGGCATCTAGAATTAGCCCGCCAGTCAAAGGATGCGATGTGATATCCATCCACCTGTCAGCGTAGTGCATTCCCAAGTAATCTATTCGTGCGTTTCCTGTTCCCACATTCAGGAACGAACTCGCCAGGCGAATATATGGTGCAGCCAAGCGCACTTGGCTATCTGCAGCCCCTTCAGCCAAGCCCAGCGAACCGGCATACAGATTCAATGCCTGGCCCATGGACAGATTCACATCGCCATCAAAGGCAATCATGCCGCCGCTATGCAGGGTCAGGCTATCAAAGGCGCCCGACTCAATCTGATCCACTCCAATCTTCGCGTGACCATAGACGAGCGAGTCAGCCGCCTGGGCTGCAGTGACATCCGTGGGCAACAAGCTGTCCACCTTCTGCTGGCTGACCACCAGTTCGCGAATCTGGTTTGTACGGCTTGGGGCAGTCCCCCGTGCTGCGCCACTACCAATGGAGATCGATAAGTTACCGCCCGCCGCTCCTGCACCGCCAGCATTGGCGCGTATCTCGCCATCCAGATACAGACCTCTGAGCGAACTCAATGAAATCTGCCCGCCGTGACTGGCAACGGCAGTCGTTCCTTGACCGGCTATATTCAGCACCGCACTGCTACCCGAGGCATCCAGAACCGCCCCTT
Organism: Pseudomonas abyssi; assembly: GCF_002307495.1. Lineage (GTDB taxonomy): Bacteria > Pseudomonadota > Gammaproteobacteria > Pseudomonadales > Pseudomonadaceae > Halopseudomonas > Halopseudomonas abyssi. The sequence goes on from NZ_NTMR01000017.1 coordinate 102,848, forward strand.
CGCGCACCACCACGAATAGATCCATACCATCATTGTTGCCATCGCTGTGGTCGGTCTGGTTGCCAATAATGATGTTGCCGCCATTGTGCACTTGGCCATAAGTATTGCCCCAGGCGTCCACCGCTGTAGCAGCCCTTGCGGCCACATCCAGCACAGCGGTTTCACTCAACCAAACGGAGCTGCCAGCGTCTGTACTCGCAGTAGAGGACGTAGCCTGACCCAGCTCAATGCTCCCTCCCCAAGCTTGCAAAGTACCGTCCACAGTCAACTGGCCAATACTCTGTAGTGAGATGGCTTGGCCTGGGTCAACGGCGATGCGCGCACCACGATCAATATGCAGTTGAGTGGCGACGGCATCCGTGGAGTGACTATTGCCGGCCTGTAAACTCAGGCTCGCGCCTTTACGCTGTGTCAGTACGCCGGTAATTGCGTTCTCCAGATACAGCGGCGGTGTCCATAACTCCAAGGCCCCAGCGTCGCTACCGGTGGCACTCCCTTGGCTGTGCTCACCAAAGCGGTATACCGGCATGCTTACATCGACTTGCGCCCCTTCAACAACTAGAGCACCCAGTTGGCCAGTCACTGTATATTGAGAAAAGCCCTTGGTGAACACATCTTCGGCTAACTGCAGCGGTGCCTGAATAGCTACAGCCTGATTCACCAGAGCACCTGGCTTTACCAGGCTCCCCACCGGCAGCAGCGTATCTATCAGTGCCGCCTGGCCAGCTTGAACGGTATAGGTTGGGGTCGATAGTTCCGTTACAAACGCCGGCATTTCATAACCTGCAGGCAAGTAACCGCTGTTTATTCGGGTGACCCGAGTACCCTCCGGCACCACCCTGTTGGAGCCGGTATTCCCACGATAACGATTGGCGGAAGAGTTGCTGCCATTGACATAGACATCCAAACCGGTGCCGTTCAAATCCCAGCCGCCGGGACCAACGACAATATCCAAGGTATGCCCGGTATTGGTAAAGTTGATCTGTGTTGGCAGTATCTGATTGGCAAACACTTTGTCGTAAGTGGCATTTGCCGGCAAGGTCTCCCCGGCCAGAACAGTCAGTGGCTCATCCAGCCGGACAGCAATCGGCGCGGCTTTGCCTGCCTCCAAATACTCTGCGTTCTGAAACAGCGGCTGGTCACCTACGACAACGGCAGTCCCCGTTTCAATACTCAAAGTGCCGCCACCCTGCACGCCGTAACCGTGGATATCGCTGTTCAGCACCAGCGCACCAGAACCGCCTTGGGCAGCCGCCCCTAGGGTTACATTGCCGCCGCGCCCACCCTGCTGATTTCCACTAGACAACAAAGCCGCACCAGAAGATACATCAATCAAACTGCCTTCGTTCAGGGTGATATCGCCGCTGCTGCGAACTGAAACGCTGCCACCGTTCTGGTAGGGCAAGGCGCTGGTGTCCGTTGGGTCCAGCAACAGATTGCTCCATAGGCCTCTGGCGTTAATCTTTACACCGTCCGCCACCGTGACGCTAGGCGTGGTGCCAGTGCCCTCTGCCGCGTTAAGCACGACATCCTGAATATTGGTATTCAAGGTGCCGATCTGGTTAAGCACGTTGCCCATCTGGATAGCACCACTATGGGCGGTCAGGTCGGCATTGACATCGACCTGTGGGCCATAGAGGGTAATGTTACCGGCATGGCCAGCCGCGAGGTCATTATCCACTCTGATGCTATTGCCGGCAGCCACCTTGATGCCGCCCAGATTGAAGTCATTCAATTGGTCGGTATTCAGGTATAAGGTGCCGTTGCGGTCTTCCGGCAGTACCTCGGTCAGATCCAGGCCGGCGGCAATATTGCCCGCCGTATTGTTGAAGATAATGTCCTGGATGGTATTGCTGGTAGCGGTCAGCCGATGTTGAATGGTCCCACTGTCCTTAACATAGAAGGGTACGTAATCCCCCACCACCAGATTGGCACCACGGGCTACGGCTTTCTGCGATTGGTTATAGCCATCCAGCCCGGCTTGGGCGGCCTGATTCTGGCGATCGCCCTTATAGGTGTCGCCAACAATATCCCCTTCCAGTACCGCATTACTGGTACCGATGACCAAAGTGCCGGCATCCCGGCCTACGGTATAGCCGTTTTCCAGTCGGGATCTGGGGGTAATCAGCGGGTTCCACCAGGACTGTTTCTGGCCCCAGCGGTCGCTGTTCAGCTCATAGCCTTTGTAAATGCCGGTATACAGCAAATCACCCGGTGCACTGGAGACTTCATAGAGTCGGCCATCGACACCTTTGAGCCAGGACAGCTGAATCTCACCGCTCTGCACATCCAGGGTGCCGCCGGACAGGTTGATCTGTGAGCCTTGCTGGGTCACCACATCGTTACCGGTAAAGATAACGCTACCGCCCTGGGCCATCCATTCGCCTACACTGTGGCCCTGGGTACCCAGATAACCGCTGACCTCCAGTAATCCACCCTTGGTGTACCAGCGGTCGGTTTCATAACCGTTGGTACCGGCTGGCACATGCACCAGATCGCGCACATCGACCCAGACCTCGTTGCTGGCCAGATGGCTGCGGCCATTGTCCTCGTCGCTATCGCGGTTAACTGATGAGTCGCGCAGCTCGTTGCCCTGGATATTGACCTTGACACTGTTATTTTCCATGGCGACTTTAACGCCTACGGCACCGGAGACATCCAGAGTTGCGCCATCGCGTACCAAGCTGCGTTGTGCTGCATCCACCGCAATCTGGCCGCCGGTAGCGAGGGTCATGGACCCCGTCTCGAAGTCCACGGTGCCGTTGCTGGTGATTTCGATCAGTGATTGGTCGCGGCGATATTGATCCGCGGGGACGATATTATTGCCTGTTCCATCACCCTGCACGGGGCCCTGCAGGCCATCACGCTGACTATCCAGTGCGGTTGTATCGGTATCTTCCAGCAGGATGGCCGTTGTGCTGCCTTCAGCCAAAGTGATATTGGCATCGGTACCGCTGGCGTTCAGGTGTACTGTACCCCGGTTATTGACCGAGGTGCTGGAGAGCAACACACCTTCCTGCCTGACCTGATTACCGGTCAAGCTGATATCGCCGGTGCTGGCCTGGATAATACCGCTGTTGGTTACCGTGCCATTGCCGGTGGTAGTAACTACGTTACCCCGTACGGTGGATTGCAGATCACCACCCGTGGTGGCTTGGCCTCGTTTGATAATAAAGTTATCGCCAGCAGCCATAGCCGTCTGGCCGTTGACAGTATTGATCTCACCAGCGTTCTCAACATTCTGGCCCAGCAACAGGACATAACCGCCGCCCTGGGTGCTGGTTTCAGGTGCATGGGTGCTGATCTGAGCGCCCTGCTCCACCAGCACATCACCGGCTGCATTGGTAAAGGTGGCGCTATTGCCGTTATACAGGCCGTTATTCTCGAACTGGCTATCAGTGATGGTGCCTGCAGCAGCGACCATATTGCGCACGTTGGTTTGGCTGCTGCCGGTAAAAATGACGCCGTTCTGGTTGATGACCATTACGGTGCCGTCAGCCTGCAGTTTGCCGGCGATCTGGCTGGGGGCAATATCGTTGCCGACCACGCGGTTAAGCACCGCATCCCCGGCGTTCTGCTGGATTTGCAGACTGGTATCACGACCGATATTGAAGGTATCCCAGTTAAGGATGGCCTTGGACTCGGTCTGTTTGATGGTCAGGTCTCGGTCTCCCACATTGGGTGTACCGTTGGCCCATTGGGCACCTTTCCAGTTCAGTTGGTCACCCTCAGCATTGCGATCCCACAAACCACCCTGCGTATAACCTTCGGGGATCGGTGAACCGTTCTTGAGAGCCGCCTCGCGGGCAGCCTTCTGTGCGGATTGCTGTGCGGCAATCGACGCGGCGGTACGCCCGATATTATTCAGCGTGCGTTGCAATTGGGCATTATTTTTTTGCTGCTGAGCCAAAGGCGGCGGTGTACCTGGGACATGTACGCCGGGGCGATTGGGGTTGGGATTGGGATTGGTAGCTTGCGCAGCACCCTTGGCGGCGAACCAGTCGGAACTGAATGGGCGCGGGGCAGCTTCGGCAGTACCAGCAATCAGCAGCAGTGCAACAGCCTGAGCCAGCGGCCTGCGGACAAATGACGGCCGACTATTCTTGCGGCGGTAAGTGGAGGGTTGTCGCGTCATTACTCTTTCCTTATTGATGCTGCACTGTCAGCACGGCTGCGGGCTGGTCTGCTGGAAAAACATTGCTCTATGGAAAGAGTCGAATGGCAATCAAGAAGACCGAACCATGTCATAAAAATTTAATAATCCGCGCTGACGGAAAAATGTGATGTTGTGCCACATGGGCGGTTCGCGCAAAAAGAAGGCCGGACAGATACGAATACCTGTCCGGCCTGAATCAGCTTTGAGTACCGTGCTAGGGGAAGTCAGGTGAAGCACTCAAAGCCGGGACGCACCTTATTGCGGGCGGCCTTTACCATTACATACGTTGGCATTGCCGATGCTCAGGCTGCTGTTGCTTGCCCAGAAGTTATCACGCACAGCATTCAACCAAGCGGCAGGGAGCTTGACGAAACCGGCCTCTTCGATTTCCTGATCATTTAATGTGTAATTCACATCATAATGATTCCCAACGAACTGACGGATTTTGCTTTCATCACCGCTATCGGCATAGCACTGACTGAAGATCAGGTTGGTGGAAGCAACGATCGGGTAGCCAGTACTCGGATTGGCGTTGCTGATACCCCAGGCCAGCGGGTTGTTAACCAGAGCGCCGGCCGGTACAGGAGAGTCTTCAACAGCCGCTTGAACGTTAACTTCAGTTGGCAGGTAACCATTGATTGAGGCAACTACCGTAGCGTCGTCGAAGTCCACTTTATCGGGACTGACGTAGCCAATCGAATACGCAGTGGCTTCTACGGCAGTCACCACACCAGCGCTGCCAACGGCAGGCAGGAAGGTTGCAGCGGGATGCTCTGCAGGCTTGATGGCAGCAACAAAGTCCTTGTTCACGGACTCTACCGCACCGCTGTCAATAGCATTCAGGTGGCGCAGGAAGATTTCGGTTGTGCCACTTTCATCCCCACGGTGGACAACAATGATGTCCTCAGCAGGTGCATTTGTCAGGCCCAGCTGACTATCGTCCCAGCGGGTGATTTCACCACCGAAGATCTTAGCCAACTGCTCACTTGTCAGGTTCAGTGTGGGAAGCCCCGGTACGTTGAAGGGCACAGTTACCGAAGTAAGTACCGACGGCACTTGGATCAGCGCGCCGAAGTTGGCGCGACCATTAGCATTGCTTGGATTGTTGTAGGAACCCAGCTCAGCAGCACTCACCAGCGAATCACTGCCAGCATAATCAACGGTGACTCGGGTGGGATAGAACAGAACGTCAGGAGTCAGAGGATTGTCATCATGATCCCACTTGAACTCGTCCGAGTTGTTGTTGAAGAAAGCACGCTTGCCCGCGCCGCTGCCTACACCAACGTAGGGGTTGAAGCCTGCACCATCATGGAGAATACCAATGCCGTGGTCATCATATGGTTGGCCATTAGCATCAGTGGAAGCATTGGCCTTGCCATACAGACCTTCCGGCAGAGTAGCACCGCCACCCACAACGGCTGCCGAAGCAGCGCCAGCCATACCCATAACACCTACTGCAACCAACGCCGCCAGGGCGCTCTTACGAAACTTAGTCATTCTAACAACTCCTGCATTTAGGAAATAATTGGAATTACTGGTTACCGAATTACAGTGGGCATTCATGGTGTGGCTATGCCTGCCTCTCCTGCCCTCGCCACCACTCGGTGACAGCTCAAGATTGGCGCTTCCGTATGACATCCCCGCTAAAAAAGTTACGTAACATTGAATAAAAACACATTTCCTGGAAAAAAACATAGAAAACCCTATTTCTTCAATGATTCATAAAGAACCACCCTCAAGATGTTGATATCAAACAGAGTTTATCAATCCAGAACACTGATAAATCTACAGGCCTGGACTTTATGTTCTTAAACACAAAAGAGGATCCTAACAATTACTATATTATCTGGGATATTTTTTATCCCCTCATAGAACTTCCATGTAGGCTCAGGATAATTGAGAAAAATTAAAACTATAACAGTGGCGTTTGCCTTAGTGGTATCCACTGTCATGGTTTGTGGAAAATAAGGGGAAGCACCATCAGTTACATATTTTTCTGTAATGGCGCTTCAGAATTCCAGGCATCAGCCCACGTGCGAAAGAAACTCTGACGTCCGAGTACTTGTTTGCCAGCAGAGGCCGATATGATAAGAAATCAAAAAACACTTCGGGATGAGGATGACGTAGCCGTTTATGCTCGGGGTTAGGTTCTGTACGAAAAGTACTGACGCAAACACCGCAGCGTGCAAGCCAGCGTGACCATCGCGGCAAAACTTCTTGCCAGCTTGTCGTAACGAGTGCCGATCCTGCGGCTCTCCTTTAGCCAGCCGAACATGCGCTCGATGATGTTGCGCTGCCGGTATTTCGGGCGATCGAACAGCCTTGGTAATCCTGGCTTGGGCTTACGTTTCATGGTTCGCAGTGGAATCACAGGCTGCATTCGGTAACGGTCGCAGTACTGACGCAGCTGCTCGGCATCGTAACCCTTGTCTGCCAGCAACCAGCGGCAGCGCTTGCGGGGCCGACCTTGCTTGCCGGGGATGCGTACCTGATCGAGAAGTACCTGGGCATTCGATATGTCGCTGGCCTGACCCGGTGTCAGCAAAAAGCGTAGAGGTATGCCGTTGGCGTCGCAGACCATGTGGATCTTGGTGGTCAGGCCGCCTCGGCTACGTCCCAACGCATGGTCTACCGGCTCTTCTGGCCCCCCTTTTTCCCGGCTCCAGAAGAAGCTCGGGTTGCTCGCACCGCTGTTGAGTCGATCATCCAGGTATCCAGATCAATCAGGCCTTCCTGGTTCAGCCGGATGTGCAAACGCTCAAGCACTTGATCGAATGTGCCATCGTCGCGCCAGTCGCGAAAACGCTGGTAGACCGTCGACCACGGGCCGAAGCGCTCCGGCATGTCACGCCAGGCTGCACCTGAGCACAAGACCCAGAGGATGCCATTGAGCATCAATCGGTCATCACTGCGAGGTCGTCCCATCTTCTGTTCGGGGGAAACCAGATCCTTGATCAGCTCCCAAGCCGCATCAGGGAGCTCGTAACGCTTTGCCATGCGGATCTCCAGCCTGTCATGGCACCGATTCTATCTCCTCAGACTTTTCGTACAGAACCTAGAGCTGAATATACTGAAGTCCGGCTTGATTTTTTGCGCCAGACCAGCATGCCAACTATGCCGGGAGCCATGATGCATGACTTGCAGGGCACTGACTCGTTCGACCCGCTGGTAGCCCAAGAAGGATCGCATGGCAATAAAGCGCGCATCCGTGTCCAGGTAACCATCTCCGGTATAGAGCAGGTTGCCATGGCATGGTGTATTGAATTGATGATAGTAACATCTATTCTTTGCGCCAGATAACACGACCGCCTGCTGGCGGGCCGCCTCCAGTGCAGGTGTAATCGGCCCGCAGTACAGGAACAGCGATATCCTGTTGCCGTTTTCACGTTGCGTCGCGGAGTTGAATGCGTTGGCGTATACCTCTTTCAACTCGCTCAAGGTTGTTTCTTTGATACTCGCAGGCGCTTCGGCCAGCAGTTTTTTACGCAGGCCCGACACCCTTGCTATAAACTCTGCTGATGCCATTGGCGTCAAGTCCGCATCATTATATGGCATGAACTCCCAGCACCCCGCAACCTCGATGGCGGCCCCCGGCGCCATGAATTCCACAGCCGTTCCGGACGGCGCCGCCTGCGTCATGTTGTCGGCATCCAGAATGTTGTCGGTGCCTTGCACATCAGGCCGCTTTTCAGTTGGAACAACTACCGGCAGGGGACCTTCGCGGTAGCTTTCAGCTATCTGCCGTGGTGGTCCATCCGATGGTGCCTCGTCTCTGAGCAGCCTGTCTTCAGCTCGCCCCCCGGCAGGGACCAACAGAATACGTCGGACGCTTGCATTGGGCAGCCCGGCGATGAAGTCAACCGGATTGATCAGGAATCGGGTCAATAGCGAACGATTACCTCGGCCGGCCTGAAAGGCTATAACCAATCGCTGCCAGAGGGGCATATACGGCAGCAGTAAATCCCCCACTGCAAAACGGCTGAGCAGTTTGACAAGCCCACTGATGTGGTCATGATCGAAGTGCGAAATGGTCACAAGGTCAAGATAAAGGGGCTCATTCTTGAATTCGCATGCCAGCCCCTCCAGAGCAGTATCCAGGTGATACTGTTTTGAAGAAGTACCGCAATCATATACCCATCGAAATTGCTTCCTAGCTGAGTAAGCAGGCAACAGTGTCAAACACCCCGCACTGAACAACCCCTGCCCCACGCCATAAAACGTATAATCAACCTGCCAATCCTGGTTCATAAAAACTGATTCCCTTTGCATATGCCTGGCCCCTCAGCCGGGCTACTCCGCTTTTTTCAGCCATTTTACATCAACAAAAAGCCCAAGCAGCTGAATGGCATGCTCGACACAGGGCGGGCTCTGGGAGATCACCACTTTTTGATGCTGCGAAAGGCCGTGAAGATAGTCTGGGTAGATTCCGGTTCGACCATGTGCTCTGCCGCCTTACCCAGCAGATCCCATACTCGCTTGATCCGGGCGAATGCCCTTCTGTGTTCCTCGCTATGTGCACACCAGCGCCGAAAGGCGTTTGCTTCCTGCTCGGTGACACGCCCTGACGTCAAACGTAGCAACCATTCCAGAGCCTGATCCTGCACCTGTGATTCGGACCCGGACTTGGAAAGGCTGGTGTTTTTCGGCCTCGACGGGATCATGCTCATCCTCACATTTCAAACGTCTTCATACTCAATCGTGAGCGTGCCCAGTTTCTTGCCCAGGATGAGGCCTTTGCCAAGCAGCTTCTTCTTGAGCCGATAAAGTGCCATCGCAGTGCTCGAGCAGGCAGCAACAAAATGATTGTCTTCCGTGACGTAATACCCGAACCTGCATTCCACACCGTCGATGACGTCCTGCCAGGTCTTACGGGGCTGACATGGCAGAGCAATGCAGTGCTCATTGGCGATGGCACAGGCGTACTCGTGGCAGGTTTTCTTCATCGGTGCGTTTTCAATCAGCGCCCGGATGAAGTCTCTTTTTTGCTGTCCTGCCTCACCCAGCCTTGCATCGCGGTGGGGGTTATCTTCGATGATGTCAGCCATCTTGAACTTCCACTGCAAGTCATCCACTGGTTGAATGCATGGCTGCTGTTTCAGCCACACGTGCAACATCAGCATCAGAGGTTGTGTCTTGTTCAGTTCAAAGAATGCGCTGTTTTTCCTGCCGAGCCAGCGTTCGACGCTGCCGTTTGCGGGATGATTGACACCGTCCCGCGCAGACACCGCTGTCAGTATCTCGTCAGACACGTTCAGGTACATGGCTATATCGCGAAATAGCAGCTGATACGAAATGGCACCTATCGCCTCAAGAGCTGTATCCAGCATGCGGTGCACTGCCGGCGAGCAGCCGCCGTTGGTAAGGAACTGTTCATGCCCACCGCTACTGACCAGTTCAAGGTATCGCGAAACCTGCCTATGGTATTGCAGCGGCATCGGCAGCTCGCCGGCTGTATAGCGGCCAAAAACCATCAGAGCGTTGCTGATTTCACTCAGAGCCGCACTGAACCCATGGGGAGAGGCCCCGTCATACACGCCTCGGCGTACCGGCACGGTACGAATGCAACTCTCTTGAATATCAGCCCCATCAAAAGGACACATGCCCCACCCCACTGATGCCCTGACTCTGCCCTGCACCATGCTTTCGTATTCAGGAACGCAGAGCAGGACGCTGTTTCCGTCAGGAGCGTTAAAACTTGAACCCCCTATTTTCCGAAGCCATCGAGAGAAGCCTGGTGACGGCTTTTACGTGGCTCTTTCTATATAGACGTTTGGGGAGCCCCCAAACCGAACCGGGTTTCTGTTTTTTCCAAAAAAACCAGGGTCGTCATCAACACCCCTCAAATTACATAAATCTTTTAATATATCCGTCACAATCCACAGCAAGAATCACGCTGAATAACGTCGGCATATTTTTTACTGGACTTGAACAGAATAAAGACATTGGCTATAAGAATAATGGCACAGCGCCAATACAGGGATGGTAATACCATGAAAAGAACAAATTCAAAACGAGCTATCAATCTGACACTCGCAGTCACTACCTTTTTTTCGTTATTGATCCTCGGCGGCTGTGGATCACCTGCGATGCAACCAGGCAGTATCGCAAAACAATGGTCTGAAAACACTTCCCAGCTGGGGATCAAGCCTATCTTTCCTCCAAGGGAAGGATTCTATCCCGGAGATATTGTGTTGCTTGCAAGCTATACCCCAGCAGAAGACAGCAAGCAGAGATCTGCTCCGGTTGAGTTTTATAGTATTCACCCTGTCTACTATGACAATCTGGATTACTGCCGGGTGTTCGCGAACCATAGGCTCAGACCAACGCCACCAGAAACAAAAGACTATATTTTGGATGGCGAAGCAGTGACTCCCTGGACCTCTTCGGAACTCAAGTACTCCGACTTCAAATGCGATACTACCAATATAGGCAATTTTAACTTAAACGAGTCCACCGCTTTTCCTGCGTTTTCGTTCGCTTCTTTATCAACAGCGGGATTAGGTGCCAACTTTACTAGTGGCTGGCTTGGAGGACGCCTTGGAGCTGGCTCAGACAATCAGAACTATATAACTTATTCGGTCCCCAGCTCCGAAGTTTTATCCGTTAAAACCAAGCACATAGTATCACTGTTTTCAGAATACTGGACGGGGAAGAATCGAACAGCTGATGCCTCTATAATAAGAGCATTAGCAAAACCACAGATCCTTCCTGGTAAGGACATGCAGTCAACAAAACCTGTTATAGCTCTCGTTCATGAAGTCCATTATGCCAGATCAATGGACATATCCATTTCTGCCTCACAAGCACTTTCAGCTCAGGTCTCAGCTGCTACACAGGCGATGATTGATCTAACCGAGAAAAAATCCAAGGTACAAGAAGAAATAAGCGCCATAGAGCAAGCTGCGTTAGCCGACCCAAAAAGCCAGCCTTCTGCAGAGAGTCCTGCGATTGAAAAGCTGAAAAGTAACCTGCAGAACATTACAGGTAATATCGAAACGTTGGGCAAGCTGGTTGCCCCAGACGCACCTGGTGTCACGGGTCAGGTTACAAGATCCTCCAGCTCGGGCATAACGATGACGCAGGTTTTTCCGAAGCCCCTGGCCATCGGTTATCGAGCGGTGCTGATGGAGCTTCTGGACTCACAGGATGCTGATAATGTGGATCTCACGCTCTCGGGCTTAGCCATTACATCCGGGGGCAGCGTAGTTGTAGCGGCGAATCAAGCTCCGTCCGATACAGATGGCGATCAATCCCAAGCAGTCACCTCAGATCACACCCCCAAAATCGTCATTATCGGGACGGGAAGCGAAACCTCACCAGCTGGTGTTAGCTCCAAAGCAGATACTCATTAAGCATCTTTCCATGTGGAGCTCTTAAGTTCCATACCACGGTATTCTGATCATCATTACTGCAGTGCAAGGAAGTAGAGAAAATGGATTACGAGATCGATTTTTTACCCGTAGGAGAAGGTTCCGGTGATGCAATTGTCGTGCGCTACGGTGAGGCTGGCCACGGAGGCTACCTACATGTCATCGATGGCGGCCACACTGAAACAGCTCAAACCATCACCGATCACCTCCACGAGTACTACCCTGGTTACCCCATCGATCACATGGTTTTGTCACACGCTGATAACGATCACGCCTGTGGTCTTATCGGTGTGATGGAGAACTTCAAGGTCAGTCATCTCTGGATGAACAGGCCGTGGCTGTATGCCGAACAAATTCTCGAGCATTTTCACGGCAATTTCAGTCTGCAAGGCTTGATTGATGACATCAAGCAGCGTCACTCCTATCTGGTGAAGCTTGAAGAGCTTGCACTGCAGCAAGGCACTGTGATCCATGAGGTCTTTCAAGGGGACAGGATTGGGGCGTTCACCGTCCTTGCGCCAACCCGGGAACGGTACATTGAATCAATCCCGGATTTTGGAAAAACACCCGACAGATACTCGGCTGAAGCGGAAGATGTGCAGAGTTATGACCTCCTGCGTTCTTTGCTTGAGAGCGCAAAAAAGAAAGTGCTGGAATTCTGGGATATAGAAACACTTGCGGATGACACCAAGACCTCAGCGTCTAATGAAAGCTGTGTTGTGCAGTACTCTACCCTCGGCAACGGCGTTCTGCTCACTGCTGACGTTGGCCCCGTCGGCCTGACCGAAGCTTATGAGTACGCGGATCAATGTGGTTTGAAGAAGCCTGGGTTTGTACAAATTCCACACCACGGGAGCAGGCGCAACGTCACTCCGACGGTTCTGGACGCCTGGCTTGGTCCCATAAAACCACAAGGCACTGTGGGCTGCACTGCATTTTGCTCGGTCGGATCCAACAAGCACGACTACCCACGCGCGCAGGTCAAAAATGCGTTCATCCGGCGTGGTTACGAGGTCTATGTTACCCGGACGCGATGGATATCGCATTTCAAGGGGCTTGGTCATCCCAATACCGGACCAATAACCCCTGAAAAGTTCGAGAGTGAGGTGGAAACGATCTGATGGAGGTGTTCAAGTTCTTCGACGCCTATTCCATTCGTGCGAGGCTATTCCCAGCGATTATCGCCGCTGCCCCCGCCCTTGCCGCCCTGGCACTGTTGATCTCATGGAAGACGCTTCAGCTTTCAAACTTGGTTGCTTCATTAGGAGCCCTTGTTCTGCTGTATGCCATCGCTGACATCGCACGCTCACGCGGCCGTACAATCGAGCCCAAGCTCTTTGAGCGGCAGGGTGGCATACCATCGATCACTCTGTTTCGTCGAAACGACCCGACCATTGATGCCGGTTCCAAAGACAGGTATCGGGAGTTTCTTGCTGGAAAGCTGACAATCCAGGCCCCGACTCCCGAAGAGGAAAGAGCAAACCAAGGTGCAGCAGATGCTTTCTACGCTCAATGCGGTGTTTGGCTTCGCCAGAATACGCGAGACACCCAAAGATTCTCGATCCTGTTCGGTGAGAACGTCACATACGGCTTTCGCCGTAACCTGCTGGGCGTCAAAAGGCTAGCACTGTGTCTCAACATCACGGTTGTAGCTGTTTGTGCCTTCATTCTATGGCGACTTTCCTGGGACATCACCGCCCCGCTTGGCAACAACATAACACTCGTTTTGCTCGTAGCAGCCGCTCACGCTGCATACATGCTCGTGGCGGTAAACGAAAAATCGGTACAAGACGCTGCGCGCACCTATGGACGGGAACTCATTCTGAGCTGCGAGGCCTTGCTGGAGCAACCGAAGGGTGCCGTTGGGTAAGCGGCTGTATGTGTTTCAGGGAGATGGGTATGTAGGGAGCAGCCTCCTGGGCCAGCCAGCTGCCACATAGCACGCCCCGGCTCGATGTCACTGCGGTGTAATACAACGAGGTGTATGATCCCCACCACTAAGGGATTAGTACCTACTGAAGGACTAGTGCTTGCTCAAGGATTAGCACCCCCGTTGAAAACCCGGCCCACGTGCCGGGTTTTCGCTATGTGGGGATTGGTCTGTCTGGTTGCATCTCGAAAACACGCTGCGATACTACAGGGCAGCGCTAGGTCGAGACAGCTGGCCACAACCACACAGCCCCCTTGGTACTGGATGTTTGGACACCGGAATCAAAACCTACCAGCCCGTACAAATCTCGTACAGCGTGACCGCATACGGCTCCTGCCATGAGTTTTGATGCCGAAACGGGGCTATAGGCTAAAAATTCATTGGTATCGCGTGGATAGGGCATTGCTGACCGGGAAAATGGCGTTCACGAAGCGGTTTCGTTCTACCGGAACGAAACCAATTTCAATATACATAAAAACGTGTAGGCAATTGATTCTATTAGATTAAACAGAAAAAAAACCTGACAAAACCTCTTTTTCCTGCAAATCTTGAATAGCTATTCCCTAAAAACCTAGTGCCTGACTGGCGATACTCGCCAGTCAGGAGGTATGATCCATGTATGACATCATTAAAGAAACATCATAGGAATGGTCGTGCTCACTTCTCGGGGCATGAGACCTTCCCTCTACGCCAAATGTGGCTAAAAAAAGCCTTCGACCAATCAGGTGCTGAAGGTGTAATCCTGAAGTCTGTATTCACTGACGCCTCAGCAGTTGCAACTTTTGGCGTCGGCAAGAATATGGTTGCTTCTATTCGACATTGGGCTCTAGCGTGTGGAGTAATGCGGGATACTAACGAAGGCTTCCGCGTAGGGGACATGGTCAAAGAAATCCTCAAAGATGGAGGGCTCGACCCTTACGCGGAGAACCCCTCGACTGCCTGGCTCGCCCATTGGCAACTTGCAGGAAAATGCTTTCGCTCCACCACATGGTATTGGCTCTTCAACCACGTGACAGCCCCAACCTTTACTCGCCAAGAGCTCGAAGCCCCCCTCGCTAATTATGCGCGGGAGCTGGATCCCAAGCACCGTTTGGCAAGCGCGACAATCTCACGAGATCTGGAAACATGTCTTCGCAGCTATGCACCCCGAGCTGCAGGCGGGTCGCCGGAGGATCTAGCCGAACCGCTTCTGGGCGAGCTAGGTCTATTGCAAGAGGTTCATAAAAACCAATACACCTTTCGGCGCGGCCCTAAAGCATCGCTTCACGACGGAGTCTTTGCATACGCCCTCGTTGATTTTTGGAATCGTGCAGCTCCACACCAAAGCTCTCTAGCTTTTGAAACAATTGCTTATGCTGAAGGCTCTCCGGGCCGCGTTTTCAAGCTAGACGAAGAATCCATAGCCCAACGCCTAATCGCCCTATCTGACTTCACTGGTCGCAAGCTCGAATGGACAGATTCTGCTGGCTTGAGGCAGGTCTACCGAAAGGACCTAGAGAAAGAGAACATAAGAGATATGATTAGGCGCGCTTATGACTGATGAAAAACAGCCGTTGCTAGCGGACATCGTTCAGATTTCACGCCAATACCAACGCTCTATACGTATAAATGCTGACCTCGGTCGCGCCGCAGCCCTTTGCGGTTACATCTGCCATGCCACGGCCGCAACGATAGTGGATAGTATGTGCAGGCATATCTCGGAGACCAACCAACGCTGTTTCACGTGGACGGGTCCTTTCGGCGGAGGAAAAAGCTCCTTAGCTCTTACTCTTGCAAGTGCATTGCATCCTGACAGTAGTCTGCGAGCACAAGCTCGGGAAGCTCTAAAGTCGGATTCTACTCCCTCTTTCGACACTGCACTCCCCGTCCGCAATGGTTGGCTAATCGTCCCTGTTGTGGGTCGACGCGGCAGCGTAGTCACTGAGCTCCATACTGAGCTGAGGCGCGCTCAGGAAAAAACCGTGCCCGATAATGAACAGTATTCCATCCAATCTGTCATTGCAGAACTACTTAGTGAAGCCAAATCTCGGCCGGACGACGGTGCACTCGTTATAATTGACGAAATGGGCAAGTTCCTGGAAGCTTCTGCGCTAGGCATAGGTGATGATGTCTATTTCTTTCAGGAACTAGCAGAGGCCGCCGCTCGTTCCGAAGGCCGGCTAATAGTTGTGGGGGTGTTGCATCAGTCCTTTGCACAATACTCTGCTCGCCTAGGGACCGAGACACGTGACGACTGGGCAAAAATTCAAGGCCGCTATGTCGATCTACCGTTCGTCGCTGCAAGCGATGAAGTGGTAGAGCTAATCGGCCGCGCTATCCAAGCGGAGCGTAGCCCTAAGCGTATATCTGTCGCAGCGAATACGGTCGCAGAGGCGATACGCTCCCGCCGACCGGCTGTCGGAAAAGAGTTTTCCAACGCGTTATCTGCATGCTGGCCGCTCCATCCGGCGATGGCCGCACTACTCGGACCGATCTCCAAAAGGCAGTTCGGTCAGAACGAGCGCAGCATATTCGGTTTTTTATCGTCTGTGGAGCCATATGGTTTTCGCTCTTATCTAGATTCGACTCCAGCCGATGCGGCGAATTGGTATTGCCCGAGCGATTATTGGGACTATCTACGGGCTAACCTTGAACCCGCAATTCTTGCTTCCCCCGACGGCCATCGCTGGTCACAGGCAGTTGAGGCAGTAGAACGAGCCGAAGCAAAAACTGGTGATACATTACAACTCTCGTTGATTAAGAATATTGCTATAATTGACCTCTTCCGTAATGGATCGGGGCTCGCTGCTGATGCTGCAGTTCTCAGTTCTTTATTCAACGATATACCCCCTAAAGAAATCGACTGCGCACTGACAAAACTGTCGTCGCTTAACGTTATTATTTATAAAAGCTATACCGGAGCTTGGTCTGTATTCGAAGGTAGCGATTTCGATATTGATGGGGCCATTACGCAAGCTCTCATGACATCGCCTGACGTTGATTACGCACGCCTCACACAGCTAATGGGATTACACCCAGTCGTTGCGAAGCGGCACTATCACGAGACTGGTTCCATGCGCTGGATGGAGCTATCGTTATGCAGCGTTGATCAGGCTGAAAAGACCGCCGCCGCCTTTCAGCCCCGCAAGGGCGAGTTTGGAGTATTCATCTTAGCTCTGCCCAGCAGAGATATGAGTCAGCGAGATGCGGAATTGCGAGCTCAAGCTTGCTCGAAGCTACGCCCTTGGCCCGTAATAGTAGGCATTCCAGCCAATCACGCTCGCATCTCTGAGCTCACGTCTGAGTTGATGGCTCTTGAACAGGTCAAAGAGCGCCACGAGTTATCCGGCGACGCCGTAGCGCGCCGTGAAGTCTACGCACGCCTAGCCGCTACTGGAGCTGATCTGGAAGATCAGCTCCATACTGCAATCGCTCTGACTGGATGGCACGATGGCACGGATCATATTATTGAATGTGGCTCAAAACTATCTCCTTTAGCGTCCAACTTAGCCGAAAAGCTTTTCAGCCACTCACCCCGGGTATGGAGTGAGCTAGTTAACAGGGATAGCATCTCAAGCAATAGCGTTAAGGCCCGTCGTGAATTGCTTCACGCGATGGTCAACGCCGAAGGGCAAGAGGTTCTGGGCTTCGAGGGGTTCCCGGCGGAAAGAGGACTCTACGAGACTTTACTGAGAGGCACAGAGCTTCACCGCCAAGACTCCTCAGGTATTTGGCGTTTTTCCCCCCCAAGCAAAGGGCATACCAGCAACTTTCGACCTCTGTGGGAGGCTGCCCAAGCACTCTTCTCTGACACTAGTGTCCGTGTAGATGCGCACGAGATTTATGAGCGGTGGAGCGCACCTCAATTCGGAATGAAAAAGGGTATCCAGCCAATTATCCTCACCGCGTTTATGCTCGCTCACAAAGGCAATATCGCTACTTACAAGGACGGGGTTTTCCTGCCCCGCCTTACCGACTTTGACATAGACGAATGTCTTCAGGACCCCAAGCGCTTCTCGCTACGCTGGGTGACTATTGACGAGGATAAAAGCCATATCCTCGTAGGTATCTCGAAACTATTGGCAGAGGTCGGCGAAACAGCGCACACATCTGACCCGCTTGAGGTAGCCCGCGGCTTGGTAGCGATGGTGTATAACCTACCCGGATGGGCTAGAAGAACCCAACGCGTAGGTGAAACTGCCAAGGCTGTGCGCGACATACTGCTAAAAGCTAACGACCCGCATAAGGTGCTGTTTGTAGATTTAGCCTCCCTGCTCAACGCCATTGACGGTGAAAACTATGTTAAATCGTTGTGGCCACCACTCAAAGAGCTCACAAACGCTTACGGGGAAATGCTCTTTGAAGTCGAAGAAAAAATGCTCGATGCCCTAGGCGCAACCAGAGTAGATCTCGCAGCGTTACGCGAGCGTGCTGGCTCGGTTTCGGGCGTGTCGGGTGACTTAAGACTCGACGCCTTTGCAACACGCTTAGCCAGCTTTGATGGCAGCAGAGGCTCACTCGAGGGTATATTAAGTCTGGCAGCAGATAAGCCACCCCACGACTGGGTAGATCGGCATATCGATGCGGTAATTTTGGAGCTGACAAAGTTCGCACGGCGATTCCGCGAGATTGAGGCATTCGTGGCTGTACATGGGCGGAGAGCGCACAGCGAGGCTATTGCTATTGTCATCGGCGCAGGTTCAGACACCAAAACTATCTCCCGATCCTTTGCAATCTCGGATCGTCACCAAAAAACGGTTGACATTATGTCCAATGAGATCATGACTCTGTTAGAGGCCCAAGACTTAGAAACTGAAGTACTGCTGGCAATCCTGGCCAAAGCGGGAATGAAACTAGCTTTTACCGATGAGAAAACACGCAATGACTGAGCGACATGTTTTGGGTATTTCTGGCGGAAAAGACAGCGCCGCATTGGCGATCTATATGCGGGATCGTCATCCAGAGCTCGATATCGACTATTTCTTTACCGACACAGGAGAAGAACTTCCCGAGGTCAAAGAGTTTCTCGACAAGCTTGAAGGGTATTTGGGCAAACCTATCGTAAGGCTCAACCCCGGTCGCGACTTCCGTTTTTGGCTACAGCAATACAATCATTTTTTACCTAGCCCGCAGGTTCGCTGGTGCACTCGCATGTTGAAGCTCAAACCATTTGAAGAGTGGGTAAAACCTTGGCTAGCGGCTGGCGACAAAGTAACATCTTACGTCGCTATCCGCGCGGATGAGGAGTATCGTGAGGGATATTCGTCCAAATCCGAAAACCTCTACGTCAGGCTGCCGTTCCGTGAAGCAGGCATCAACAAAGCAGAAGTGATCGACATCCTAGAGAGCTCAGGCGTAGGCTACCCAAAATACTACGAATGGCGCTCCAGGAGTGGCTGTACATTCTGCTTCTTCCAGCAAAAAATTGAATGGGTTCGTCTTCGCGAAAGACATCCAGACGCTTATGAAGCAGCGAAAGCCCTTGAGAAGGATGCGCTGGAACATGGGTCTCCATTCACTTGGTCTAAAGGGGAGTCCCTTTCTGATCTAGAGCACCCCGCACGGATTATGGAAATCAAATCTGAATATGAAATCCGTCGCGCGCGGCGGCGCTCTAATATCCCGGTCAACCCTTTGCGCCCAATTACGCATACTATCGACGATATAGACGATATTTATGGGGAGGATGATGGGAATGGAGCCTGCTTAATTTGTCACAAATAAGCATCGGTGGCCAACCAACTCCGGGCGAAGTACCCTGCGGAGCGAAACAGAGACTCATCTGACGCTATACTTCGCAGAAAAATAGTATGGTCTAACTTCTCATTCGAGCTATGAAAGAACCGTGCCTGCAGCCTCAACTCCCACTCATTGGATGAAGCGAGAAAAGTAGAGAGCGTGGCTCAAGTATTACAACGAGCAACGCATTCATCATGCACTGGGAATTAAAACAACCCAGCATAGTTTGTCAATAATTTGTAGAAGCTTAGATCTGATCTGGCACTCGTTTTGAAATTGCCAGATCAAGTTTGGATTTCTAAAAATAATTAGCGGCCTGAGCGTGTATCAGAGCGGCAATATTCCGGCTATACTGGCTTACTATTCATGCATGCCAAAAAGCCACTATTGCTTTTTTTTCATTTTCTTTTCTGACCAGCCATTTCTCTTTATTTATGAAGTCTCTCAAATCCTGGATTGAGACCGGTTTCTCCTTGCAGTAAATACAAAGCAATGTACTTTCAGTACACTGCGCACCGGGTTTAAGCTGTATTCCCATATAAACGCGAGTAAGTTCATCGTTATTTGCGTCCGGAAAAGCATTAAGCATCGCACTCAGACTGTCTTCGTCAATGTGAATCTCATCCGCACTTCCCCTAGACCTGGCGTGGCCAGTCAATGGTGTGCCTGCGAGTACAGCTGTGGGCTCATTCTCCAATAATGTGCTCACTAATAATGCGGTACCATGTAAGTCCCAGCTACTGAAAGTACGCTGAAGGCCAACCCTCGATGCTCTTGAACTGTATGTAGCTGCAATGCTCTGCGCCTGATCAAGGCGAAGCTCGCCTATTAGCTCCCAACCGTTTACAAAATCCTCAGCAAACTCCTGGATAGATGGCGTGAAAATGTGTTTAAGATTCCATCCCAGACTATCCGTATCGCTTTCAGATACCCTTGAGTTAAGGTAGACCATGGCTTGACTTTTTTCTAGATTCAAAGGGCGTGAGCGAACCCCTCTGACAAGGAGCAACGACACGCTGTCGCATTCCTCATCTTTCGCTTGAGCGAGATCACATGCTTGAGTAAGGTTCAACCATTCCCTACCTTCCTTTGAACGTAAAACCATTCCAAAACGCAGATTTTTCTTCAACCATTTTGACTTGTCAAGCGCAGGAGAGTCGGCAGGGTAAGCATCATGATCAACTTTTGAATCCCCACGCCACTCCATACTTCTCATTAATCCTCGAATAGCGGCTCGCGAATCGCCTATCTCTGCCACTGGCGCAATCACATGAGTGTTACGGTTGTTCATTAAGTTTTCACCAAGCTTACGAAGCGAACCACGGATTCCGGAATAGGACTCTAGGGCAGTAAGCAAATGTCGGCTAAGACACTCTTCCACGTATCGACAAAAATCATCATTGTCTAAGGTTGCCGTTTCATGAAGTATATCCATGGCCTGAAGGTCAAGGCCCCAAAGTTTCTTGGCTTGAACTTGTGCTGCCTGTACAAGACCATTCGACGCCTCACTTACAAAGTTTTCGACTGCAGAAATGAATGGTCTGTCAGATGCCAATTGATAAAGAGCAGTTTTCCAATGGGTCAAATCTTCATCGCTCATCGGCTTGCCCATGAGCCTCATCCTTGAGCTGGATACCTTAAGCTCAGGTCGAATATCGAGGAATTCTTCCCGCAGCTGAGGCACATACGTTGACATTAATATTACTTGGAGGGGTTCTTTTATACAGTCCTTGTGTGCTTCCAAGACATATTCAATAAATGGAAGTGTCGCCTCTTTAGAGTTATCTACTAAAAAATAGTCAACTATTATTAAGTCATACTGATTACCCTCTGGAATTTCGGGGAGAGAATAGTGATCAATATTCCCCTCAAGCACACCCACATCTAGCAACAAATCTCTGATACGCCTTACAGGCTCCGCATTACCGTGGCGGCTTTCAATCACTTTTTTTGCAGCGTTCCTTAATCGGGCAGGCGATTCCTCACATATTGTTTTTTTAGAAAGCGGTACGGCAAGATCAGGCATACTTTCTACGTTATAACCATGATTGGTCAAAACTTTGACATAGGCCTCATAATCTGGATCATGCAAATCACCTAGCAATGCTTCAATATCGCCGTCGATGGTAATGAGGTCTGAAGTACGAATACTCTCAGATAAGTCGTCATCAATAATTGCAACCCTAATAATTTTCGCGTCAAGTAGAGTTTTCTTGAGATCCATATCTATTCCTTGGGAAGCTCGAGCACAAAGCCTCTAAATCGCCCATCATCATCTGGCGAATCCAATACAAGCTTTGCTTCGTGGTAAGTTGCGACCTCTGCCGCAATGAAAAGACCAAGGCCCTGCCCCCGCGGCCGAAGTGAAAAGCCAGCCGTGAAGATCCTATTTTTGTCGGCGGGTGAGATCCCCGGACCATTATCTCTTATAGTCAAAGTTCTTGATTCGGGGTCAAGCTCAATCGATATCCGCCGTTCGGTCCTCCCAGGTTTAGCACCCTGTTGAACCCAGTAAATGGAATTTGTTATCAGGTTCTCAATTGCTAGACTCACGAAGCCACGAACCATCTTAATTTCAACTGGTCGAAGTTCGCTTTCACCGGAGATAAAGAGTTCACACTTGACTTTGTGGCGTTCAAATCGGGCCGCATAACCTTCAACTATAGTGTTTAGCAATGCGGCAAGATCAAAGACTTCTTTTCGATGTCTTCCAGAGGGGGTCAGTGGATCCAGTTGGCGTAGCCGAGTGTTGATGGCTTTAATTTCCGCGTCTAGTTTTCCAAGTAGTGCTTTTGTTTGCGGTGACTCATCTTTAGAAAGCTTATTCATCAATTGTCGAGTATGACCTGTTGTTCTAGTCAGCTCATGTAACACCCCTGACATAACTGTGCCAACCCCAGCCAGTTCAAGAATATCCTCCCTACGTTCACTAGCTAATTTGCTCGCCTCTTCGAAACGAGTGACTTCGTTCTTTATAAAATGGAGGTGATTGGCAATTGACTGTACTGATCCCTGCACGTCTACCGAAACTTTGGAACGAATTTCCGTTAAGCCTTGCTCAGCTTGTAGCACTCTTGCTCTTATTGTGGCCGGAGCACTTTCCACAATGTCATCAAGCTTAGCCTTTTTCTCCTCTTGCCCTTCATGCCCTATGTAGCGTCTAAGCTCATCTATTGCAAATTTGGTTAGCATTTCTCGGACGAGGTTTGCCTCAGGAGACTCTATCAATCCTTCACGATTTGAGCGATCTATCAAACAGGGATTTTCTGCTCTGGAAATTTCCAGAGCACCTACCGTTTGAATACGGTTTACCGCAAAGCCTCCACGCTTTAGCGCTGAGCTATCTAATCCCAGCCAGTCCTCGCCAGTGGACTGCCCTGAAAACCCAACGCGAAAACCATCTCGATATATTGCAATTCCCCCGCTCCATAAGTCGAGCTCTGCTTTCGCAGCCTTCCAGTTACCATGTAAAGTTGCTTGCTGTCGAAGTCGATCACGATTAAACCATCGAATCGTAGCCTTAATAGGTCCGATTTTTCTTAGAGCATCCATTGTTGTCATCAACGAATGTGTTAACTCTTCTACCGTCCTTATCGTTACCTCCGGTTCATTTCCTCGTTGGTAATCGATGAGGGTCGTCCGTAAGATACCGGGAGCGCTCCCTTTAACCCCATCAGGATCGAACTGGAGCTCAATGTCTGCTTGAACAAGGTCGGTAAGCACTTTTTTCATTCCCTCGATAGGAATGCGAGCACCCCCGTTGATATGGACATCAATAGGAAATCCTGATGGTTTTTTCTGTTTTTCCGACTTCTTCTCTTCGCTTGGGTCTCGATCTTCAAGCTTACTAAACGGGTTTTGTAAGCGGCGAAGAAAATCACTTACCAGCTTGCTTCTAACCTTTTCTTCAGTCCAGTGGCTTTTTAAAGCAGAGATTGTAATTACCGTTCCTGATGGCGCCGAGAGGGGAATCTTTGTTTGTTTTATATCGAGAGTTATATCATTAATTTCTTTAGTGGGATCATCAAACAATCTCCAGTCAAATTGTATCTCATGGGCTTGACTATCTTTTGTCCAGGATGTGACATTCGCACAGTCTCCGAGACGCATCATCGCCAGGCGACCGATACCTTTATTACCTAAAATTTTCCGGCCGAGATCGTCAGAAGTGTGAGTCTGCAATCTTGACGTTGTTCCAATAGCCAGAAATACAGACTCCAATGTTTCCGCATCCATTCCGCAGCCTGTATCTTCGATTGAAATCCAATTGAGCGACTCAAGTACTTTCTTCGCTCGATCTCTTGTCAGCCCCGGAACTAATTCCGACAGTAGTCTTTGTGCTTTCGAAGATTGCCCAAGGTTTATAATTGCATTAATATCTTCTCTTACCTCTGAAATCGTAGTTCCTAATTCAGCCGCACTTCTAGCTTGATCGATTTTCTGGATGCTTTCATCAATTATTGAGTGGGAGACCGGGATATGAATATCAATTTTCACTCTTGGTGACTCTGCATCAAAGGCATTTTTGATGAGCTCATTGATGGCCACCTCGTCAGAAGTAATCAACTCCGCCCCGAGATGTATTAATGTTCTAGCTGCTACCGAAAAAATTGCCACTTTATCTCAGTCCTTAAGTAATTTTTGATGTGCGCCGTCTTAAGTTATAGCAACTTTCCCAAGTCAGGAGCTACGCCGTTGGGACATCAACATAGATGGCATCTCATTGATCGATTCAACCCTAGCACTTACGTGATGATGCCATGGTGATTGCAAGTTCTCAATGCCCCTTGTTTGACACGTGAGGCCCGCTGATCTGCATTTGGATTTTTTGCCCGCCGCACCGCGTTGATGGCTAGGATCCTAGTCTCCACAGCGAAGCCTTCTAGCAGTCCGTCTGCCATGTAGCGCCCGGCATCTCATTGAACAACCTGCTGATCACAACGGCCGTGACGACATTCGAGAAGCCCAAGTGACTGTGTACCTCGTCTTCCCAGCTCAATCGGCAGAACCATCGATAGGTCAGGTTTAGGTGCGCCTCTTCGCACAATCGCAGTTCAGAGCGGATGCCATAGCAGTAATGAGGGGCGCCTGATAAGACTATAGAAACCCACCAAGTAAGCGCGTAATCGCTGGGGCCCATGCAATGATCGATGCTGCGTAGGAGGCGCTGCCGCTCTCCCGGTAGCCGTCCCATCATACGGTTGCCCCCCACGCGCGCTGACAGAATAATCAACGGCATGGAGAGACCGTTACTTTTCAGCAAATTGGCCAGAAGCGGAAGGTTAAGCAGTATTTAGCAGGATGCCCCTTGAAGCTTGGGCGCGTCTACTCAGATCAGGGCACGAGATACTCACGGAACGCCCCGGTCATCCGATTCCCCCACCAATGAAGCGCCCTCAAGGCAAGATTAATCCAGCGGTATATCTGGTATTGCTTGACTGCTCTTGGCCGTTCTCAGTGAAAGCCGCCCGGCTTCGTACCAGAACACTTTTTTGTCGCCGCCGACCGAATCATTCCACGGCTTGCTTCCGCAGTTCGCTGGATGACCACTCTGTTTCTGAGTCTCGCAACGCTATCGGCTGGTAGTTGCCAGTCGCAATGCGAAGGGCTTATTCGAAAGGCATCACTGTTCTTTCTCCTAAGCAGACAATAACATTACGCCACTTCAGCCAGCTATCCCAAGCGAACATGACTCTCACCTTCTGGGGCGGTCCCCATACGCATCAAACCCTCGAAGCTGGTCGATTTTTTTAGCTATTTTAACCGCAGCCTCCAGCTCGCTGATCCCGTGCTGTTTCATGAGTTCATAGCGCTCGGCCTTCTCCTCCGGTTCAGTTTGAGCGAGCGCTAGAAACAGACTCGGCGGCACGGCACGAAACAGCACCTCCATGCTTTTGGACAGAATGACGCCTTCAGTGAACTTGCCGGCCTCCTTGCGAGCGGACAGCATCAGGGCTTTCTGCGCGGGGTTCAGCTCACGAAACCGGGCAATCTTTTCCACCTCGTCAGGGGGCATGGATAGGCAGATCCACCACTCAATCATGTTGAGCATGGTTTCTGCGGATGTCGGCAGGTCGTCGATGTTCTGCGTGGCCAGCCAGAACCAGGCACCGAGCTTGCGCCACATTTTGGTGATTTTCACCACATAGGGCGATAGCAGTGGGTTTCTGGTGATGATGTGTCCTTCATCCGTCACGTTGAGGATGGGCCTGCCCAGGTACTGGTCACGCTCAGCGATATTGTTGACCGTGTTGATGAGGGAAACGTAGGCGATTGACAGTTGGGCGTTGTAGCCCTCTCGGGCATAGGTGGCCAGATCGACAATGGTGATATCGGCTTCTGGCCATGGCGTACCGTCGCGATCAAACATTTCGCCATCGGTACCTTGGCAGAACATGTCCATTGCATCGGCCATCTCCAGCAGCCGGGTGCGCCGGGTTTCAGGCAGTGTTGAGTCACGGCCTCGCGCTCGCAGTGCGTCGCGCACGTCGCGGGTCAACACTGTGCGTTGCTCGCCGTGGCAGAACTGCGCGGCATCAAGGATGCACTGGCGGATAAGGCTGCGGTCGGCGCGGGTCATGCGCGCTTCTTCCTTGTCCTCCCCACCGGTGATCATCAGCCGTGCGGTAATCTCCAGCTCGCCCAGCACATCCCGTTGTTCGTCCATCTCAGCGGCATCATTCTGTGCGGGTTGATCCTCATCCAGCGCATCCGCATCCAGTGTCTGTACGTCACTGGGTGATTCAATCAGTCGGCGGGCGTCGGCAAATGGCGCAAGGCTAACGCCGGATCCGGGTGACAGCTTGACGCGGTTGACCGTCAGTCCCAATTGCTTGGCGAAGTCGCCAAACAACCCGAAGGAGTTACCTGCTTCGACAATGAATATGCGCGGTCGATAGATAGCGGCGACCTGGCCGAGGATATTGTTGAGAGTGGCCGACTTGCCTGACCCTGTCGGGCCGAACAGAAACAAATGCGCGTTCATCTGCCGGTCCAGGCGATTGAACGGATCAAAGGTGATCAGCCCTCCCCCACGGTTGAAGAAGGTGATGCCCGGCCGCCCGGTCCCCTGACTGCGCCCCCATACCGGCGCCAGATTGGCGGCATGCTGGGCAAACATCAGTTGCGTGTACCACCGTTTGCGATCAGCGTCCGGGTTGTAGACGCAGGGTAGCCAGCGCAGGTAGCTGTTGAGCGGCGCGACTTCGTCCTCCTCTCGCACGGGCTGCAGACCAGCGTTGAGCATGACGTTGGCCAGTTGCAAGCCGCGCTGATCCAGGTCCGACTCGTCGCCCCCAGACAAGTAGAACGCCAGCGCACCACGGTACAGTTTGTGGCTGCTGCCAATCAGCGAGCGTGCCTGCTGTACATCCTCCAGCGCCTGTTCCGATGCCAGGGTTTCGCCAACGGCTTTCTTTGCCAGGTGGTTGAGGTGCGCTTCAAGCACATCCTGGGGAGTGGCTACCAGCGTCAGGCACATCACCGTGCCCAAGGGCATCTGGTCGAATACGGTGTTAACGGCGTCGCCTCTGCGTGTTTCGCCGGTCAGATGGCCAGCGGTCGGTGGCGTGCGCAGGCGGTCGGTGACCATGACCCGGTGCGGGCGGCTATCGAAATACCATAGCCCCCGCTCAGCGTCAGAGCGCGGCTGGCCAAAGAACAACCGCTGCGAGAAATCCGTGCCGCTGGCGAGTTCGATGTCATCAGCTTCGGAGGTTTCCGGGTAGGCGGCCAGGCAGTAGAAGCGCTCACGGTCTTCGGCATCCGGGCCCAGCAATGAAGGGTGGGGATTGAACCAGCGCAGCAACCAGTCGTGAATCTGCGCGGCACCCAGACGAGATGTCTGAATACCGGCATTGGCCAGGCCGCCCAGTAATCTGTCACAGGCGGTGTTCAGGGCCTGCTCCGCTGTCTGGCCGCGGCGGGTTGCTTGATGGGCCGTTCGGCGGTAGACCACCATGCGTACACGCCGAGTCTGCCCGCGCCAGCGCAGGCGGGTGACGGTGGTGTCCTCGAACAGGCCACCGGGCCGCGATACGGCCCGCAGATGGTGCTCGACGCTCCTCAAATACTGCTCGGTGAATACGGCTCCCTTGGCTCGCGGCTGAACGTAGTCGCGCAGGGTGTGCAGATACTGATCGAAATTGGGCTCGTCCTGAGCATATAGCTGGACGACCCAAGGGTTCTGGTCTAATTCATCGAATGAGTCCTGCAGGGCATTTTCCAGTGCATCACGGGCCTGCGCCAGCCAGGCGGGTTCCCGCCCCTCGGTACCCAACGGGGTGAGCTCGAAGAAAGCCGCGACCGAGACGCCATCCTCCAGCAGCATGCACTGCGGTTGCGGCAGGTATTCGACCCAAGGCAACAAGGACACAAAAGACGGTGCGCTGTCGTATAGCGCTTGCTCATCCGCCAAGGTGGCCGGACGGTTGTCGTCTACAGCTACGCTGGGCGAGCGTCGACGCCACAAGGGCCAGACCATCAGTACGCCTCCGTGCGCTCACCCGGCATCGCATACTGGATGCGCTGGTACAGGGGAAAGACGGTAGAGTAGCCTGGCACCGGGACGGGATCGGTTCCGGTCAGATGGGGAAATACATACATCACCAGATCCGGGTTCGGTAAACGCTGAAACTGCCGGCGGATCTCGTTCGCTGCGGTACGGGTGTAGCGCGTCTGCTCGGAAAGTGCGGCCTGCCTGTCTGTCTCTTCTAGTGGACGTCGCAGGCTTTGTCGTGCATCAAGCAGTTGGCGGCGGGCCACCTGGCCACTGCCGCCCTCACCTGTCTGCTGGTGCCAGATGTCCTGCATGCTGCGGTCACCATGGGGCATCAGTTGCTCCTTGCTGGTGGTACAGCCAGCAAGCACCGTCACTACCGCCGCCAGCAGCAGCTTATTAATCCAGTTCGAGTGCATGGCTCTCTCCTGCCCGATGGTCAACGCGTCGGCCTTCTGGCTCGTAGTCGATATGAAGGGGTTTTTCGAGGTGGACGGCGACCTGAGCACCGGGCTGCACATAGACCGCCGCGAAGGCCTGGCCATAGAGCCGATTCACCCATTGCGACATGTCCTGCACGCCGCCCGCGAGAATGCGCCCAACCGCTTCGTTATCCGAGATACCTACGGTGCCGATGGAGCCGTCTGCTCCGGCGTAGGACATCTGGCTGCTATCGGACTCGATCAGCGAGGCCACACCCGCGCCAGCGGCGGTGACCAGCGCTTGGGTACCGAGGTATTGCTGTGCATTGCTGCGCCTTGCACCGCTGACGCAGGGAATGCCATAGGGGTCGCTGATCCAGCCCAACCCCTCCTGTCGGTTATTCTGTTGACTGCTACCCTCGCTGTCTTCGGGTATGGTGCGAATGGTGCCGTCATGGAACACAAAGGTGATGCTGCGTACCTGTCCTCTCACGCAGGACAGCGTCCAGTCGCCGCTGGCGGTGCCGCTGAATACCGCACCCGCGACATCCGGAATATCAATACCGTTCGCGGTCAAGTTGTCGGGGCCGACCAGCACCTTGAAGGGGTACGGATCGTTCACGGTGCCATCAATGGGCACACGGCCGATCAGTGCAGTCATTGCGACCGAACCCATCAGGGTGGCGTTGGTCGGTACGGTGTAGACCGCTCTGGCTGTGTTGATGCCAGTCGTGCTGGCACCGGCATCGACGATATGCTCGACCGTGGTGTCCAGCATGCTTTGGGCTGGCCCAAAACTAGTTGGAAAGCGCTCATCTTCACCGGGCCGGTTGCGCCCTTCTGTCTTCCTGACATCATCAGGCTCCACCCAGCGCACCCTCTCACGGAACCCGGCTTCACCGTCACCGCGCAGCCCCAGGCCCACCGGCAGGTCAGCATGGCCGCTGCTATCACCCAGTGTGTCCAGTTTGCGCTGCAGCTCAGCGATGAGCCCATCACGCTCTGTCTCCAAATGCTGCTGATCGCGGCGTAGATTGTCACGCTCTGACGCCAGCGCTGCGCTGATACGCTGATCAATCGCGCCTTCACGCTGACGCAGGCGTAGGTTTTCTTCACGTTGCGTCTTGTTGTCCGCTTGGGCCTCCTGCAGTTCACTGCGCATCTGTTTAACTTGCCCCACCAGCGTGGCCACCGTGTCTCGCGGCGTGTCCCCCTCGATGCCCAACGCCTGCATTTCGTCAGCGGTAAGCTGGCTATCAAGGCTGCCCTGTTGCGGGGTTGTCCCGTCACTACCAGAAAACAGCCGGATGCCCGCGTACACCACCAGCAAGCCAATGGGGATCATCAACCACTTGAGCAAGCCATTACTGCGCATGGTCGTTCTCCATGGTGCGGGTAGTGCTCTGGTCTTCGGGGTGTGGCAAATGCACAGCGGGATCAAAGCGCTGGATAGCGGGGAGTAACGACTGCCCCAGGCCTCGATTGCGGGTGACCAGATACAACACGGTGGTGTCTTCCGGTACGCCACGTGGGCCGAGTGTTGGGTGCTGGAAGCTGGCGGTAAGGATGTCGCCCTGGATCAAACGAGGGTCGAGCGCAACCCACTCTGTGCTGTGATTGATGAGGCGCACGGCGGTCACCCACTGGTCTTCCAGCCGCCAGGCAGCAAGCGCTTCGGCGTGTAGCGGCAGTGTCGGCAACAGGGTGTCGAGCACCAGGTCGCGGCGCAGGTTCACCCGCCTGATTCCCGGCACGGGTTCGACAGTGCGTAACGGTGCATACAGGTTCTGGGCTGCGTAGCGCGTCAGCACCACGGCGATGGGCGTCTCGCGCTGAGGGGAGCGTGTCTGCTCAACGGACGAAGCCGTACTTGCACCCTCTTCCTGCGCTTGGCCATAGCGCTGAGGCGTGGCGTTGCTCTCGACGATGCGTACCGGCTCCAGCGGTGGGTCACCTTCATTGGCTGGCTCGGCGGCAATATCCAGCAGGATCAGGGTGCCGCTGTCCGCATCCTGCAGTTGCAGCCGTGTGGGCTCAATCGGCTCGCTGGCTCGCAGATAAACAGCCCCACCCGCACTTTGCACACGCAATCTATCGCCCACACTGGTGGGTACACCCACACGCACATTGCGATCGATAAACACGATGCGCTCCTGACCGACCTGAAGTGGCACCGCTAACGGCAGCCGCTCCCAGTGCAGGACTTCCACTGCTTGGGCAACCGATGCCAGGATCAGAGCCATCAAGCCCAGCCCCACAACCCTGTAATGCTTCATCGCGAATCTCCTTGCGGCATCAGGCCGCTACGCTCCGGCACAGACTCCAGCGTTTCTGGCACCGTGATGCGTTGGGGCGAGACGGCGTAGCAATCGATTGCCAGCCCGAACGGATTGCGGGCTGGATCGACGTCCGCCTTGGTGACTTTGAGGGGATACCGAACGAGGGCACGTTTGACCTGCTCTGCGCCGTAGTACTCGTCAGCGCTGATATCCAGCGTCACCACCCAGTCACGATTTGAAACCACACGCACGCGTGCCGAGGGGGCGTCGCCATATCCCCGCCCAGGAATCTCATAAATGCCGCGCACTCTCTGGCGCAGCTCTCCCGTAGAACGGCGATGGTCATAATCAGCCTGCAGAAAGGTGCGGCAGGCCGGCGTGAAGTACGGCGCCAGCACATGCAGATTGCGTGCATAGTCCTCTTCCCCATTGGTAGGCCAGCGGTGCAGCTGCTGCCACACGTAGAACGTGAAGGCATAGACGCTCTCTGGCGGGACCTCCCACCAAGCCCGGGTACTGCCCGAGCGCAGATCGGGTGGCACATGAACCGTCAGGTCCCGTGGCGCGCTCCACCAGCCGCCGCCCATTACCAGCGCAATCAGTAGCAGCGCTAGAGCACCAAGACGCAAGGTCTTGATATGCGCCTGCAGATGGACGACTTCGTTCTTGAAACGGCTCATCGCGTGCTCCGGCGTACCGACCAGAAACCAGATCGATAAATCAGTCCCTGGCCGCCGACCCAGGCAGCAAGCAGCGGATGCTGCAAGGCGATCTGCCACTGCAGCTGCCGATACAGCCAGGTGTCCGGCCTGCCTCGTTTCTTGCGACGCAGAATGCTGCCGCCGATAAAAACACCGAAGGTGATACTCAGAACAACAAGCGTTGGCGCGATGGCAATGGTCGACAACATCCATGAGAGCGGGATGCCTGCCAACAGGCCAACCGCACCGGTCAGGCCGCAGCAGATCCACAGCTCATCAGCGGTCAGGCCTCGCACCACTACCGGGTGGCGATTGAGACGGTGCGGCAAAAAAGACACTGTGCCGTCCGCCCGGAGATGTTGATGCTCCGGCATGCCAGCCCCCTTACAGGATTCCCGTGGCTTCAGTGAGCAGCCAGATGCCGATAACCAGCAGGACCGCACCGACAGCAACTGTCAGCCCAAACTGACCCCAGGTTTTTTTGCCGGTATGGATTTCCGCGTAGGTTCCGTAGGCGTGATAACACACACCAATGAACATGCTGGCCACAACCAACAGCGCCACCAGCAGCACGATGTCGTACCCATAATTGCGCAGGGTTTCCATGATGCCGCCGCCGGTGCCACGGGAAGGGTTCTCCAGCGTGGGCAACCCCTGCGCGAAGGACATGGCAGGCAGGCACGCCGAGCTGATGCCTGAGGTATAGCGCTTGAAGCGTTGGGTAGTGGACAGGCGATTTCCCATGGTCAGGTCTCCGGGTTCAGGAAAGGAGGAAAAAAGTCAGGACGAGGTACAGCGCTACGAACCGGATCACGACGGATAGGAACTGACGCTGATTGAGCTGGTTTTCTGCCCAGCCGACGTAGGCGGTCCGGATGGCCCACACGCCCCAGAGTAAGAGCACAGCGAATACCGCACCGACCAGTGCCGAGGCCATTGCTGCGGGAGCAATCCCCCCGTTGGCGAGGAAGGCAGAGGTTTGTGCGGGCGTCATGGCTGCTGCTCCTGGGTTTGTAGAGGCGCAGAAAGCTCTGTCTCGGCTCGATAATCACCGTCGAGTTCTTGCAGATCGCGGGGCTGGGCGCGGGATGGAGTGAGATGGAACTGGATGCCGGCACGAACGTGCGCGAGGTCATCGAGTAACCTCGGGTAGTCGAAGTAGTAGCGTTCGCCCGTTGTGACCAGCGCCTGGGCCGCACTTTGAGCAATGAAGCGCTCCAGAGCGTCGAGCTGGCGCAGTGCAGCAATGAGATCCTGGCGCTGCGCTGCTGCGGCCAGTGGCACGACGGCCATCAGGGCGGTCATGAACAGAACCGTCGCGCCGCAACGTACGACGCGGAGCGGAAACCGTAGCACCATCGCACCATTCCTCGTCAGATCAGTAATGATCCGATCATGGCGAGACGGACGCCTTCAGGCCACAAACAATGGGGACTGCACAGTTACCGTATTAGTGAGCAGCGCTGGGGCAACAGCGGGAGGGGAGAGGCGAAGAAGAAGCCCCGGATTGACCGTAATGCAGTTCACTTGAGTGGAGCAGCCTTACGATCCAACGGATACCAGGTTTTGGAAATCTTTACCGTCCTTGGCCTTCCCCGCTTTGGAGGGTGATCCTATCCCGCAGCAGAAAGCACCAAACGGCAGCTACAACCAAACGGTAGCTACAGTTCTTGCCAGAGCACTGGCACCGCCCCGCCTGGTGGCAAGCCCAGTGCCGCCAGCAAGAGCAGCTTGGAAGGCCATTCATCCATATCGCGCACTGCGATGACCCAGTGTGCCTGGGTTACGCGAGGTTGCGCGAGCAGTGCCTGAAAGTACACCGCATCAACATCCGACAGCGAGTGGCCGAGCACGACCACCTGTTCGATGGTGGCCAGGGAGTTAAAGAAGGAGGCGTTCTGGGCGATAAGGTCGGCCGAGTGTTTGAAGGTCGACGAAAAATAGTCGTCGATGATGCCGTTGGCTTCTATCAGGCGCGCGTCGGTTTCTTCGATACCGGGGCGATCATTCAGTGAGCTTCTGGACGACGGACTCCAGGCATGGCCGAGGATCAGCGTATCGTCTGGTTGTGTGGCGCAGCCGTGGATAAACAGCACCTGCTGACGAGCAACATCATAAACGGCGTTCAGTGTGCTGGTGTAGTTGAAGCTCAAGAACAGTGCCTGACGATCCAGCCTAGACAGTCGTTGCGGGGTGGTATCGCGTGTGGGAACGGGTAGCGCACGAACCCAGTCGGCGAAATGAGTCTGCAGTTCCTTCGAAAGCCGATCAACGACATTTTTCACTTCATTCTGAAAGTCGTGATGCCCTGAATCACTCCAGGCCTCGTCTCTGTAGGCCGCCATGAAATGACCGAGGTTGTCGATCAACATATCTGCATCCAGCTCGGTCAGCGCCAGTTCCAGTCCGTTCCAGTTTTCTCCGGCAGAGAGGTACTCCTCCACTTCACGGTAAACGTCGCTGTCCGTGTCCTGAACGTACTCCTTGAAGTCTCCGAGGCCGGATGGAATGCCGTGCCAGAGGTCAAAGCCGTTTCCGATGATGTAGAGCGTGGTGGGTACCATTTTGTTTTCCGTCGGTTTTTTGTGCTGATGATATGTGAGCCAGAATGACTTTCGATCTATGTTAACAGAGCAATGCGGGACATCGTTCAAGGCAAGTAGTAGGCTCTCATGATCTAGGTGGTGGAACCACTTAATGTGTTCAGAACTTTGAATGGAGAAAAGCAATGAACTGCTTGATTAAACACAGCCAAAGCTTTGTTATTGAAAGCCTGGTAAAACGATTGATCGCAGATATCAATATTTATTCTCATTTACTGACAACGGTAGATTGGCAGTTGCTAATAAGCTTGAACAATGCTGTTGGTGAGAGACAGAACTGCCAGAAAAACTGCTTAGGGTGTCTGGAGTTTAGCAGCATGTTGCACATACTCTCCACTTTCATTCATGGAGTTTCTAGCGCAAACAAGAAAAGCGAAGCGATTGTCACGGAGTTGTGCCGTATCTTTACTGTTCCGAATGATTTAGATCCAGTTGTCCTTGCGCTGGATCTGGTTGTTTCTCCCAATTATGTTAAGTCAAAAATTTCCGCAGAATATATTCTGCTCTATGAGAAATACGTTGATGCGGTGAAGAGCAATATTTCCCGCTTGGCGTTGGATCATTTCCTTCATGAACAGGCGAAGTGTAATGACACAATTCTCGCGCACGTAAATCTGGATCAAGAGCAAGTGATTGCTTATCAGACGGCAGAAGCATCTGCTGGTGATGAATTATTTTATGTTGACCAGAATGTTGTTAGCAAATATGGAATAGATCAAGGCTTCAGTCGGCAGATAGATAACTTTAAAAACAAGGTTTCTTGCAAGTTTGTTTACAGCCCCTATGTAATTGAAGATGGTGTAAAAATGAGCCGTGTTCGGCTTGCTGAATACTTTGATACGATTGAAGCACTCACGGAAAACACTATGCTGGTGCGATCCGGTAACGGTGTGATGTTTGCCAGGGAAGATATTCAGGTTACATTCGATCGCGTTTTGCTCTGGAGAAATGCAACAAGGGCTGCTGAGGATTTGAAGGTACAAAAGATGCACTACAATCATTGGGGATATCCTCATTATTCAAGAGGGTCAAAATTGTCGAATCGGGTTAATAAAGATATTCATGTATTCTTCGAATCCCTGCGCCCCTATCTGGATGACATAAGTTGTGACTTTGATTTCAATGACGATGGGAGTGATCGGGAGCTGTGTCGCTGGCTATGTGCGGCAACGATCGGGAAATCTTTCTCCTTGCGGGAACTTGTTGATAGGTCGATCAGATATGAAGGTGATACTGGATGCATGGTGTGCATTGAGGATCTGTGCGACTTCCTAGACTTGATAAACTATCAGACGGAGCCTCTTTCTGAACTGACCAAGATTCGGAGCAGTGTTCAGGATACAGAGCACTTGAAACTTGCTTGGAAGGCAGACTATTTCGTGACTGATGACAAGAAGCTGCGTATACGTGGCGATTTTATTTATTCAGTCCTTGGGTTAGGCACAAAGTTCATAAGCATCAAAGAGCTTAAAGAAAGGGTCGTCAGTGCGCTCAAGGAATGACTGATCAGTCACTCCTTGAGCGACTAATGTCCTGTATGGGTATGGTGTCGATCACAAGTACTTCTTGAAACTCCCCGCAGTCAGATTCATTGCCAAATACAGCAGTCCAGCACTGGGTAGCAGTATCCATAATGGATGTAGGGATACCGGCAAGGCCAGATAAACCACCCACGGCAATACCAGCAGCGGGATGATGGACGCTTTGGCGCGGTGGTATATGAATCCCGATTCCCGCCCTGCGCCGAAACGGCGGATGTCCCGTCGCACCAGCCCATCGACCAGGCCGACGAACGCTGCGAGGAAGAACAAGGGCAGCGTCAACACCAGCACCAGTAGTCGTACCAGAAACGTCAGCGTGATGTAGGCTGCGGCAATCAGGTAACGCTCGCTCCAGACATAGACCTGGCCAATGAAGTAGCGGAAGTCCCGTATCTCTGCCCTACCCGCCTGCCGTACCTGGCCGGCTGTAGCTTCTATTCTCTCGATCAGTCCCGTTCTGATAAACA
The DNA here is from genome assembly GCF_002307495.1 of Pseudomonas abyssi. Classification (GTDB taxonomy): domain Bacteria; phylum Pseudomonadota; class Gammaproteobacteria; order Pseudomonadales; family Pseudomonadaceae; genus Halopseudomonas; species Halopseudomonas abyssi. Next base: position 138,532 of record NZ_NTMR01000017.1, read on the forward strand.
GCCAGTGATATCCGGTGTCGACCAGCTGATGGGCGGTACGTCCTGGCTCCTGCACGATGGCACTGCGGGTAAAGTGACCTGACAGATGGCTCAGTTCGCTGTGCAACATGGACTGCGAATGGCGCCACCCCTGCTCTTTCCAGAACAGGTGCATGCCGATGCATTCGATCACGATAGACAGCAACAGTGAGGCAATCAGCAAACCCAGCAGGCGAAACGGCAAGGTAACCAATCCTGCAATCAGGCCACGCCGTTGATTATGCTGGGTTCTGGCGGTGGACACGGTATCGCTCACGTTGACGTGGTCTCACTGGCGTCGTCGGTGCCCTCATGATCATGCAGCAGATCGATTGGTAGATCCTGATTCTGTAAACCCGGTGTACCCAGGCTGACCCACCACTGATTGGAGTCCGTGTAGCTCTGGCGCATATAGTCGGCCATCTGCCGAAGGTCATCTGGCATGACCTCATCCTTATCGGGGGCTGGCAGTGGCATCCGCACCTTCCACAGCTGACCGCCCTGTATAAGCGCAAAACACTGTCCCTTGGATAACTGCACCACATGAGAGGGATCAATCATCGGCACGCTGGACATGCTGATACGATCCTGCGTATTGCTGGTGAAGTCAGCTGACCCTTGAATGTCCGAGCTATCCGTGGCGCCACTGACAATGGTGGTGGAGTAGACCTCTACCTTGGGCAGTTGCTTGGTCAACAGCTCCGCAGTAGCCGTCTCTCTGACTCGGAGCATGAACAGGTTATTGAAGTTGCCGATCACCTGCCCCGCCTTTGCACGGTTACCTAGACGAGCCTCAATGTCCGAGAGGGTTTGGGTGTAAGCAGACACCTGGATGCCTGCCCCGCCCCCTTTGTTAATCATGGGAATGAATTCGTCACCCATGAGCTCGTTGAACTCATCCGCGTGAACGTTGATTGGCACTCGAGCGTCTGCCACTGCGCCCGGCAAACCATCATCAATTCCGTGTTTGTAGATGTGGCCAGCGACCGACACCATGTCGCTGAACATGGAGTTACCGACTGCTGCAGCTACCTCGGCATCCGACAGGGCATCCAGGCCAACATAGACAATGGCGCGTTTTCGGATGATCTGCATCCAGTCGAAGATGGGACGGGAGTCGGACAGGTCCGAATAATCCGGCGCGAGCAGCTGGGCGATCTTGCCGCTGGTGAGCTTTTCCAGCAGCGGCAGCAGGCTGGCGACGATCTTGTCAAAATAGGTTTTGTCATAGCGGACGGCGCTGCGCAGACCATCCAGTACCGGGTCGTAGTTACGCACCTGGCTCAGGTATTGCTCCAGTGCGACCACGCGCTTCTCGCGCCCGATCATGTTGCGCGGGATGTTTCTGTCGTTGAGCCGCCCTTCCAGCTGGACAATGACCTCCCAGGCCTTCGGTTCAGTCTTGGCAAAGTAATGGTGAGCGTACTCAATGAACAGTGCATCGATGTTGACCACATGCTGCTGGATCAGCAGATAGTCCGGGCGTCGTCCCAACTCGACCAGGGCGCGCGCGACGATATTAACGAACCGCCAGGCGAACTCCCGGAAAGCGGCTGAGTTGCCTTCGCCGGAAAGCTGGCCCGCTATGCGCGTAGCAACTTCCGAAATACGCCCGAAACGCCCCACAGCGTTATAGCGAGCACTGATCTCTGGCCAGCCAAGGTGAAACACATAGAATTCACCCTCGCGACCAGCGCGCTTGGCTTCCACATACATGCGTTTGAGAAGATCCGCATCACCTTTGGGATCGAAGACGATAACCACCTCATGCTCCCCGGCTGCACTCTTGCGGCGGATATCCTGGGTGATGAACAGCTCGGCCAACCGCGTCTTGCCCACACGCGTGGTACCCAGCACCAGCGAATGGCCCACCCGCTCACCCAGTGGCAGGCTGACATCCACTTCTTCCGGCTCGATGCCGTGCAGTCGAGGGAGGCCACCCACCGGTGGCAACGGTCGCACCGGGTTGAATGGCACGTCCCAGCCGGTGAGCTTCATCAGATGCGATAGTGGGAACGGGGCAAACTCCAGCTTCTCTTCCAGCCGTCGGGCCAGCCGGTATGCCGGCGTCAGATCAACATAACGGCGAAATTCTGGACGGTATGTCTGCATCAGCCGATGCGTGTGCTTTTGCTCCCAGAGAAAGCCTCGACCGATAAACAGGCGGTGCTGGCTCACCGGTACGTCTCGACTGGTCACCAGATAGCGTGGCAAACGACGGATATTGCGCTGGTAGCGCAGGATGGCTCCGGCTTGACGCAGTCGCATGACACCCAGGCCCATGAATGCGGCTGCACTACCAATTCCGATGACCGGACTCAGCGCAAGGGACCAGGGTGCTACCAGGCACAATGTCGCAGCGCCGGTGCATACCGCCACGGTGTATAGCTCCACCGCTGGTCGCAACAGTACTTCAACCGGCTGACTCTGTGACATGGATTCATTGCTCGATGCCGGTGGCCGTGATCAGCGCCGGGTAATAACGCAGACCCAGACGGTCGGCCAGATCATCGCCGGCCACAGGTGATAGCGGAACACCAGGCACCAGCGCTCGCAGACTTTCCAGAGCGTGTGCAGTCTCGACATTGACCACCAGGCCAACTGCACCGAGCTCGCGCAGCGAGTCCGCATGATGGTCGAGCCACGACCTGGATGCTTCATCGTCGCCAACAACCACGAACGGGCGCAAGCCAGGAGCATCGATGCCCCGCCTTACCACAGTACCCGGCGTCAGCCTGTCGCTACGTACTGGCAGCATGGCGGACTCATCAGCAGGTATCGCAGGTGCCTGGGGCGTTGGCAAAGCCTGTCTCCTGCCCTCATTGCTTCGCGGCTGAAGGTTCAGCGCTTCGTAGTACGGTAGCGCCGAGGTGCCACCGTGATCCTCGACCACGATCAGTGGATCGGCTGCGTGCAAGGCCAGTGGCGTCGCCACCAGCAATATGAATAGTCCTCTCAGGACGGGACGTGAGTTGTTTGTCATGGTGAGGTCTCTTGTCGCGGGGTAAACGTCGTGATGCTGGAGCGCCCGCTCTGCAGGCGAATGAGGTGTCGGGATACGCTGCGCCGATACCGTGCAGCAGGTTCACCCCCTGCGGGACGGTGATAGCGACCGATCGCCTGAATCCAATCCTCGCCGGGGATATGCTGTTCGCGCAGGATGTCTCCAGCCATACCAAGGTTGCGGTAGGGGTCGAGCACATCGCACGGGTGGGTGAAGCGGTGGGCCTGATAGCCAAGATTGATCTGCGCCAACCCGGCGTCGATACGTTTGGACGATGTGTTGCGCAGCGCTTGTTTCAACCCCGTGCATGCCTCGGCGCGGGTGGGGAAACGGCGAGATTCGCCAGCAACGTTGAGTGACCAGGGCCAAGGAGCGATGCGCCCGTTGTGACGAAACCCACTCTCCTGCAGCGCCACGGCATAGAGCACCACTGAAGGAACACCTGCTCGCTGCGCAGCCAGTTGATATGCTGGAGGCGGAATCTCTTGGGCAAGGGCCGTACCCACATACAAGCCCATGGCGAACAACAATACACCCAGTGTCTGCGAGGCGCTTACGGTTGACGCTGCCATTGGCCGTTCACCTCGCGTACCACTGCCGGCAGATCCCCAAGTAGCTCCATTGACAGCCAGCGTCCACCGTCATGATTCAATGTGATCGCGCCGCTACGCACCTTGGCCGGATCAATACCCATACGTTTGGCCAGATCACGGATGCGTGCATCATCCTGACGGCTATCGACCATGTAAATATCAAACCCGGTTCCAGAGGTTTGCAGCCGCTGTACGAGCTGAACGCAGGCCGCACAGTCCTCTTTTACAAAAACAGTCATGCGACCATTACTACGCACCGCAGCGTTGTCTGGCACGGCATCGGGTAGACTCACACGCTGCATCCCGGGATACAGGCGCTGCCAGGCCTCATCGTAGGCGCGTTGGTAGGCTAGTAGCTTTTCGACACGGCGCGATTCGGCCTGCACCTGCATTTCGGCATAACGTTGCCGCTCTTCGTCAGAGCGAGCTTCGATTCCCAGTGCTGATAGTGGGTCGAGGTTTGGCGAATAGATGCCCAAGGGCCCTTCCATCAGCTCTCGGTAGCGTGAGAACTCGTCTTCGCGCAGACCCCAGTCCTTCGCCAGACGTATGTCCTGACTAGCCGCGACCTGGCTCTGGCGGGTATGAATCGGCTGGATGCTTGAGTCCTGCAGGGACGCCTGCTGCGCCGACACCGGGAAGTTCAGCCCAACGAACACCGGCATCAGCATGATGAAAGGAAGAATCGAATGGCGTTTCATCACCCGGGGCTCCGCATCAAGGAATCGCCAGGCGGCGAGTCTGACCATGGGACTGGAACACGGCGGTATCAGACTCGACGGCCTGCAAGCGCCACGGGCCAACAGCATCGCCCGGCAACAGCACTTGAATTTGTTCAGTGGTGAGATAATCGGCGGCTGGCGCGACGGATACGCTGCGTTGACCTGCGCGCAGCTCGGCACCTACAACGCGAAACGGCAAGGACTGCGGCACTGGCTTGGTCACAGTGGGCCTGGTCGAGCGTGGTTGGGCAGGTACTGGGGCACGCGCCCTCTTATGACGCGCCATGACTTGCTCGAACTCACTACGCAACGCTTGAACGTCTTCCGTGAAAGCAAACCCATCCAATGCCTGCTCAACCAGTGCAATTCTGTCCTCCATCGCCTGGCGGGTGGTTTGCAACTCTGCATCCGTCACGCCCATAGGCCGCTGCTGCAATACCTGACTGGTCTCGGCCAGCCCGATGAGCTGTGCTTCCAGGTGCTTCAGACCGGCATCGAGCTGCTGCTCTTGGTGGGCCATGTCATTCATCACCCGAGCCCCAATGAATACGAAAATGCTGAGACAGAGCAACCAAAGCCAGAGGACAGTGACCAAGGCTATTACTCGCCGGGGAGACAGTCGCATGTTGATCATGGCTGATCTCCCGTTAACGGGAACGACCTGGCCGCCTCTGTGACTGTCGGTTCGGGTGTCGGTATAGCTGGAGTTACACCCCCTACCCGCTCAAAACAGATCTGGCGTTTACCGTCATCCGAATGCAGCTCCCAGGCTGGCCCAGCCAGGGTGACCAGCGCATCACGCAGGGTCATTGGGCCGAGATGCAGGTGTGCTGCCGGTAGCGGCAGCACATACAAATCGGTTACGGGGTGTGTCTTTTTACAAAGCTGGTAGCCGCTGCGCTTGAGCACATGGCGTAATCCATCACCGACAGTGGCATGGACATCCCCGGGTATGGACACATCGACGGTTTGCAGCAATAGATCACGCTGCGCCGCCGTTGGTGCCAGTTCCACCAGGGTATAGCGGTTATAGCGAACCACTGGAACAAACTCAGTCGCTGCCTCGGAGGTCTGCCGGGCTGGCTCAATGGCCAGAGGCTCTATGGGTACGGGTGTGCTCACGCAGCCCCCAAGGGCAGCAGCTGCACCGATCACGCTGCAGACAATCAGGCGCGGAAACGAGAGGGTTGCGTACATGGGCTTGGCTTCCTATTGCAATAAGCCAATACCTTCATCGAGCCGTGTGTTCAGATCAGCAGAGAATGGGAACTGGGGCAAACCGGGTTCTAATGGTCATCCTCAAATGGCGGATGCTGCAAGTCGACTATCCGGATTTACGACAGATCAGTGGGTGGAATGAACCTCGCTCATAGGGAGCAAGGTTCTTCTGGGTTAGGATTTCAGTTGGCGCATGCCTTCTGTAAGCATCCACAATGATCGATTCAGACGCAGGTTCTGGTCGATGCCAAGCACCGCCCGTGTTCTCTGTCTGCGACCATTGGCCGTGCGTGCTGACAAACCGCCTTTGATGAGGTTTTCCTGGATTCGATTGAATGCAGACCACAGGGTTGGCTTGTGATCGTCATGACGCCTGGGGGCAAGCAGTTGGTCCTCTGTGATCGGCGCTCCCTGTTCAGGATCGTCGTATTTGAGCGCCAATGTGGCACGGGCAAGAAGATGCTCTTCACTCGCATCCAAGGTGATGGCACGCATTTCCTCACGTGCTTGATCGACACGCTCAAAGCCCTCAAGGACTTCATAGGCGCCTTCAATCACCTGATCAATAACATCGCCCTTATGGGGCACACGAATATCGGCGGCGGTATCACCGCACACCAACCCGTTGTGACAGACAAAGCGGAACATACCGGCAAGCATCTGATAGGACGATGATCCGTCGTGGGAGTTGAGGAGGATAATTTCATGTGCCTCACTGTCGTTGATCTGACTGGCGTGGCGCAGACGGATGAGGTGCTTGGTAAAGTCCCGGCGTTCTTCATTGCGAACGCGGGTTTGGCAGACCATGAATGGCTCAAAACCTTCCTGGCGCAGCTTCGATAGCACAGCGACTGTGGGAATATACACATACCGCTCAGAGCGGCTGCCATGAGGTGTGTCAGCGTAAATGGAAGGTACTACCGCACGAATCTGGTCGTCCGACAGCGGACGATCCGAACGCAGTACCGGTGCACGAGTTGAAAAACGTGAAGCGAGAGACATGACTATTCTCCTGAGATAACAATACACCCCGCCAAGATGTTGATCGTGGCGGGGTGATGGACTGGGACGTAATGAATGCTCTCTGAAAGGGAGCCTGGAAAGTGCCCCCCGAGGGGGGTGCTTGATCAGAACGAGGCAGCTGATACCTGCTCTTGCGGTGCAGTAGCGCTTTCCTGATGTTGCTCGGGAGGCGGCATCTCTGCTGCTGTTTCAAAGTCACTTCCACTGACGTCAGCCGTGACTTCGTTATGTATTGAGGACGACAAAGTGTCCGTCGCCAATTCAGGGTAAACCCGCTGACCATCAATCTTGATGAGACCGATATGGACCAGTTTCGACTCCAGGCTGACACCGGGCTCCCCTGCCTGCTCACCTTTGGTACGCATGTAGGGGTCGGCCTTGATATCATTTAGCCTGAAAGCGATCAGTACCTTGCGATCAGCCTCAATGGCCTCGACACAGCGACGAACCAGGTGCTGAGTGTCAGTCGTTGCAACAATAGTATTGATGTACCGATAGTCAGGTTCACCAACTGGCCCAGCCAAAGCTCCGATAGAGCACGCCAGGAAAGGGTCACCTGCCTGCGGCGTAACTGCCCGGGGGCGATTCAGATATCCGATGCCTCGCGTGATCAGCTCGAACTTGTCGAAGTGAGCAAACGCTGCACTATCAGCCAGCTCGGCTTTGAGTAGACGCCCCTTGAGACTGGCTGCAGGCTCGCCTGCTCGATCACCCTTGTTGCGAATGAAGGCATCACCCCAGAGATCACCAATACGAAAGTGAACCAAGGGACGTTGCTTGCCATCATCAACACCAACATAGCGGGCCACCAGTTCTTTGGCCTTGGCACCTGACACCTTGAGATCAAAATAACGATAGGTGGGATCTTTGACCGAGCCAACAAGGGCTGCGATTGTGCATGCCAGAAACGGTTCAGCACGCCGACCGCCCCTGACGGGGACTTTGCGGACACGCTGCAAATAGCCGATACCTGATGTATGAAGGTCGAAGTACTGCTTTTCAGTGGAAGTCGTGCTCATGGTGAATCTCCATTGGAAAATAAAGCGGAGACACACCAGCCCCAGGTTGCGGGGAAAGTGCGTAACCCCGCGCTGGGTTAAGAAGGCAAGCATCCTTCACCGGTAAACCGATGACGTTCGCAAAAAACCGGATGCGGTGCGAACTGGATCGGTCACACAGCATGCGCTGCGTCGCAACCTCTAAGACCGAGGGTTGCCTGGCATGTCGCTGACAACGTCAGCAAGCATGGGGCAAGCCTTACACCATCCAGACTTACCTGCCATCGAGAATGGGTTCCATCATTCGACCGTATTTGAGAATTATCATGGCGGGATGAACGCAGCCTCGGGAGTTGCTGACGAATAAGTTGGTGGTCCATGGAAAATCTCCAGGGAAAAGGGACTTCCCAGCCTCTTGAGTAAAACGGGCTGGTACGAAGGGAAAGGAAGGTGAACGCAGACCGAGCCTGTCAGACCTCCATAAGCGGTAGGTCTGGTAGCTCGGGCGCATCCGCATCAAAAATGAGAATGCGCACGTCAGCCTGGCCAGCCAGGTGAAGAATCTGTACCAGGTCATCTGGAATGCCCTGCGACAGGTACTCCCAGCGCAGTTGCTCGGCGGTGATACCATCAACGTGCATCAGGTTCTCATCCGTCCAGGGCGTGGCGATCAGCTTGACGCCGAGGGTCGAGCCGTACGGGAAACGAAAGACCTCGAACAGGAGCCCACTCGGTGTGGCAATGTCCGCAAGCTCCGACAAGTAACAGCTCGACGCTTTGGTGATATGAGCGGTGCTGATTTCCCAGACACGACCGTAAACGCCTGTCTCGAAACTCAAGCGGCTCATCACTTTACGTGCGGCCTCCTCCAGGTAAAAGTCCCCTAAATGCACAGGTTTTCCATCAAAGTCCTGACCGCTAATGGCATAGACAACAGAGCGCACAATACCCATGGATCGGCATTGGTCTTCCAGAGATTGCGGCACCTGCTGGCCTTCCGTAATCACTGCAAAGTAACCATCAAACACACAAGGGAATTGGTTAATCTGCTCTTCGGACAGGTGTGCCTGAACAGGATGCAGTGACCGCCAGACTGGAGGGTAATCATCTGCATGGGTAATAAGTAGCTGCCGGGCTATGTGCAAGCTGCGGTATCCGCGGATAAATGGGTTATCAAGCTGAGACATCAGGTTTCTCCTACAGAGATTGGGCAAGAGCCAACCCCTGCTGGGATTAGCTCCAGCAGATGGGAAACGGAAAGATTGAAACGAGGGGCAGTGTGGCGTCGAAGTAGACTACCTGTCCCGCATGGGTTCAATGAGAATGAGGCAATACACCGGAGCTGATCTACCAACCGCTGTAGTTCAGCACCAAATCGGCGATCACCTGGCGCCGCTCCAGATCCAGAGCGGCAAGGTCAGCCAACCCCATGAATCCACAGCGTTCGAGCATTGCCCCGCCCTCCTCGGCGTTGTAGAAGCTCACCATGACCGACAGGAAAAGACGCTTTCCGCCACTCAGAATATCGAGCGCATCATTGAGCACCCACAGGTTTGGACATAAGTCCCACTTGTTTGTAGCCGTTCTTAGTCCCGCTTCAGTGCCGTCACCAAACCACTCAGGACCGGCGATCGCGACACCTCGCTTCCAGGCTTGCAAGAAGACGTGAGGCGCACTCACAAAATGGCGTTCTTCGCGCATGCGGTTACCAACGACGCCGACTGGCAGCAATTGATTCATGACGATTCCTCCTGGGTTGGATCAGGGATTGGGCCGCTGGGTCCAGCTACCTTCGTCGAAGGCACGCTGAGCTTCTGCTGAAGTGGGGAAGTACTCGGACTCACGAGAAACCGGGCCTTCAGCATCGCGTGTGCCTATGTAATAACCAGCACCGCTGCAAAGTACTTCCAGCGGCAGATGGATACCTGCGTAGGTCAGGGCCAATTGGCCGAAAGATTCGTGTTGGTTCATGGTCAGACTCCTTGGAAAGCGAGACTGCCCTACCCTTGCGGGATGGCAGCTCCCGCTGGCGGTGGTGGATTAATCAGCATCGACGCATGGTTGCGTACGTCCGCAGACTCGATGCGATAGCGGACTGGTTGGGTAACACGAGATATAAAACCCGCGGCAGCCTGAACCCTTGACTGCTGGCGAATCACCGACAAGGTCGGTAATAGCGGGTACCAGCATCAGTCCGGGCGGTTGGCTACGTCACCCGGAAACGGGAAATTGCAGCAATCGGATTCGTCCGCACCAACAGCGTTATCCAACCGTATGGTTTGTGGGATAAACACGCCGAAGGCACCCAGCCTTCGGCTCAGATAAATAAACCACCCGTGTACTGGCGCAGGCTGCGGTTGTCGGTGAAACCGGATACCTGTATCAGCATTCACCCGACCCTTGTCGTGGCTGAGGTCGGCATTATCTGGCACACATCCGCGCACAAAAGGAGCCCGTTGTTTCACCGGCGGGCACCGGCATCGAATACCGCCAACCCCGAAGGGTCTCCTGATGGCTGGACCTGCTTGAGACAGGCAAGGCATCAGGAGACTCTTCTGAACGAGCGGAAATGTCACTGATCAATGGAATACGCTAGAACGTAATTGGATGGACAAGACCTTCTGACCCTACATAAAAGGGCTCGCACACCGCATTAGAAGGTTTTGCGTGCTGGATACCCCGTCATATTGCGGAGCGGGGTCACGTTGCCGCAGTCAGGTCAACGCGACAAGGGATTTACTGTATCTCATGCTCTTTTCCGGCCATCACGACGCTTGCGGGGCGCGGTACGCTTGCCCGGTTCGATGGTCAGCGTCCCCTTGCATTCGGGGTATTTCACGCAAGACCAGAATGGTCCGTTCTTGCCGCTACGCTGCCGTGTGGCACTGCCACACTGGGGACACGGTGGCCCCTGGGGAACCTTGATCGACAACGATGTATCACGGTACTTCACAATCAACTGCGTCACCCAGGCTGCCTGCTTGTCGATGAAGCTATCAAGAGAGAGCTGGCCGGTCTCGATCATGTCCAACGCCTGTTCCCACACCGCTGTCGTACCCGGATCGGCAATAGCAGCAGGTACGGTCTCAATAAGCGTGAAGGCCGCATCCGAAGCGCGGATGGCCCGTCCCTTCTTGAGCAGATAGCCTCGGCCAATCAAGCCGCTGATGGTATTGGCGCGGGTCGCTTCGGTCCCGATGCCCACGGTGTCTTTCAACTTCTGTTTCAGCCGCGGATCGGACACCAGCTTGGCAACGTTTTTCATGGCTTTGACCAGTTCGCCCTGCGTAAAAGGACGCGGCGGCAACGTCTTGAGTGCCTTGAGGTCGACACTGTCTACCTGGCATGCCAGCCCCCCATAGAGTGCGGGTAGTATCTGGCTGCGGGGAGCCGCATCAGCTTCAACATCGTCGGGCTGTGGCTCGACCAAAACCAGCCGCCATCCTGGTACAACTACCTGATTACCAATAGCCTGCAATAGCTGTTCGCTACAGGAGAGTCTTGCCGTAGTCCGGTCGAATGCGTGGTGAGGAAGAAATTGCGCAAGATAGTGGGCGCGGATCAAACGGTATACAGCCGCTTCCTTGTCGCTCATCGCCGACAGATTGGCGGGCTCGAGTGTGGGAATAATTCCGTGGTGAGCCGTTACCTTGGCATCGCTCCATGCCCGCGAGCGCTGGGCGCGGTCGAGCTGATCCATGATCGGTCGCAGGCTCGGGTCGGTCGCGAGCAAGCTATCGAGAACAGTAGGTGCTTCAGCAAACATGCTGTCGGGCAGGTAGCCGGAATCAGAACGCGGATACGTCGTGGCTTTATGCGTCTCATACAACGCTTGGGCAATATCCAGGGTTTCCTGTACATCCAACCCCAGTTGCTTTGAGCACATTTCCTGCAGGGTGCCCAGGTCAAACGGCAGTGGTGGTCCTTCACGCACACGCTCAGTCTCGACAGATACCACCTGAGCACTGTCGGTAGAGCGTATCTGCTGCTCGGCCAATTGTGCCACCAACTGCTCCAGGCAGCGGCCAGCATCATCAGTGCAGGTATCAGGTGCAACCCATTGTGCGGTGAACGGCTGACCACCTGTAGACAATACCGCGTCAATCGCCCAGTAGGGTGCCGAAACAAAACGTGCTATATCTCGATCACGGTCTACCACCAGCTTGAGCGTGGGGGTCTGAACCCGACCGACCGACAGTACACCATCGTAGCCAGCCTGCCGCCCAAGCACCGTGAACAGTCGACTGAGGTTCATACCCACCAGCCAATCCGCGCGTGAGCGAGCCAATGCCGAGTGGTACATCGGCAGCGTCTCGGCAGAGGGTCGTAATTTACTTAGAGCTGCACGGATAGACGCATCGTTCAACGCGGACAGCCACAGGCGCTCGACCGGACCACTATAACCGCACAAATCGATGATTTCGCGGGCTATCAACTCACCTTCACGATCAGCATCCGTAGCGATGACCAGCTCAGTCGCCTTGGCCAGCAACCCCTTGACCACGTTGAATTGCGAAGCGGTCTTCGGTTTGACCTCCACCCGCCAGTGCGGGGGAATGATCGGCAACTGCTCGATGGACCAGCGTTTGAACTGTTCGCCATACGCCTCGGGCGGTGCTGCTTCAACAAGATGACCTATGCACCAGGTGACAGTGACGCCTGAACCGTTTAAACATCCTGCACCGCGCTGGGTGGCACCGAGTATCCGGCCAATATCTTTACCCTGGGAGGGCTTCTCGCACAGAAACAACCGCATGCTGACTCACCCAATTCGTGATGCTGAAGAAGATGAGATCAAGGGTGTTTGATGGTAGTAATGTGATCAGTAAACAAGCAGAACGCCAAGCCGACCTATTTCAATCAGGTACGATGTGCGAAACACTGGAAAATCAATAAAAAATAGGTATTATTTATGTAAATCAAGATTTTCTTTCCCTCGTAAAGAAAATTTCTCTCAAAAAAGCGAAAATGAGGATTTCTTCACGTGAACGCAGTTGGCTACTCCTATATTCAAGAAGCCCTCGGGATATCAGCCCTTCCTCTGCGCCAGCCTGCCATCGTTCAGCCTGTCACCCGGCTGGAACGGATTGATAATACCTTGGCAGTACCGGCAGCCATGGCACCCGCCTCTGATGACATCCTCGGACACGTATTATTTGCTCTGAAGCACGAGGGCATAAACCTCGGTATCCTCGCCCAGACCCTCCCCCAGATTCCACTACATGCATTTGAGATGGTTCTGCGGGAGTCGCCCAACGGCATCTACATCCGCAAGGCTTGTTATCTCCGAGAGGCATTTGCTGACGAACCCGTCACACAGCATGCCCCCGTGCGCGGCGTTTTCATTCCCCTGTTCGACCCTGAGCGTTACATCACTAGGACTGGGTCTAGGAATTCACGTTGGAGGGTTGAATTCAACGGCCTTGGCTCACCTTCTTACTGTGCAACTGTGGAGCGGACTGCAGAACTGGAAGGCTTACTTAACCACGACATTCTGGGACGAGCCAGGGCATTTATCGACTCGCTACCCAAAATGATGATGGACCGGGCGATCAACTGGGCCTACCTCAGCGAGACTCAAGACTCATTTGCCATTGAGCGCGAAGCACCGAGTACGGACAAGGCACATCGCTTTATTGAGCTTTTACGCCAGGCGCATGATCGGCACCCTCTCAGTGAGGACTATCTGGTGGCGTTACAGAACGCCACTGTCTCGAACAAGCTAGACATGGCGGCGGCTTACCGCCATGAGCAGAATCACCTGGCCGGTGCATTGCCGGGAGCGGCCGGCGTGACCTATGTTCCACCGACACCCGAACTGTGCCGGGAACTGATGGAAGAGCTCGTTCAGTTCGCTAATGAAGCTCCAAACCAGATTGACCCGTTGGTAGCGGCGGGCATCATTTCCTTCGGCTTTGTGTTTCTGCACCCCTTCATGGACGGCAATGGCCGGCTATCCCGATTCCTTATCCACCAGACACTGTGCCGCTCAGGTGCGCTGGAACATGGTCTGTTATTACCGGTTTCGGTTGCAATGAAGCGCGACGAAGGTCGCTACCTTGAAGCTCTGCAAGCCTTCTCAAAGCCCGCACGGGATTTTTGGAACGTCCTCTGGATTGATTACGGTAACCTGACGCTCGACTTCACCGGACACCCAGCAATCTACCGCTATTGGGATGCTACACCCGGCGTCACCTTCACCCTCGAAATGGCCCAGCGCGCCCTCGAAGTCGAACTCCAACAGGAGACAGAATTTCTGGAGTGCTTCGACCAAATTGTCACAGCTGTGAATGAAAACTACGATGTGCGTGGCAGTGACCTGGCTAACCTGGTCATGATGTGTCTTACCAACGGCGGGGTAATGTCGAAGAATCGACGCAAGCAATACCAATACACTGTCCCAGAGGAAGTCTTCGATTTCATCGAGCAACAGGCCCAAGCTTTGCTGAATCCAAACACGCCCTGAGCTACCCGTTAAGTGAGAAACGAGGCTTACTTGTTCATGGCATGCTCGCTTGGCAGCGTATTGGCCAGTTTCTTCAGTGCGGCTTCGGCTGCCTTCAACTCTTCTTTTTGCGCCTTACTCCACCCCTTGACCAAGGGTTCCAGATCGACTTCTTGCTGCCCCCTGAGACACCATTGGTAGTGATCATGCCATCCGCCAAGCGCAGACTGAGCCTTCTTCAGGGAAGTCGTCGCTACTGCTGGTAGTGGTGATAGTGACGGAAATGCATCGGTAATATAGCGGGTGCGTTTGACCAGTATGCGCAGCTTATGCCGGTCGAACTCGGCATCAGTGACCCCAGCGTACAGTTTTCTGACCTGCCGGTTCAGCGCCTTGCCGATGATGCGCTTGAGTTCAGGTGAGTCGCCGCCGAGATCTGATCTGGCAAACGCTGCGGGCCATTGCTTGAGCTCGGCAAACAGACGCTGCAACTCCGGTGCCTGGACAATCTCCCGGTACTCGGCCTGCAACAATTTACGTCTTCCGTCCGCCAGCGCCGAATAGCCCCGCTGATCCAGTTCAGCGATGAGTACTTCCAGATCCCTGGTGGGGGTCGTAAGTCGCCCGACCTCGGCTGCGGCCTCGCGTAAAGCCTGGTTCTCGGGTAACGAACCGAGTGGACCAAGCAAGCTGCGAATACGCCTGACAGCGATGCGCAAGTCATGCAACGCTTCATCATCCGTATTCTCATCCAGACGCCTGTATGCGTCACGCAGGACCGCTGTGAGATTCTGAATTTCTGCAACATATTTGTCCAGAAACATACCCTGCTCCATTCGTACTGTGCAGTGACTCCAAATGAGGCTAGCAGAGATTCAGCGAAGCGGCAGTTTGGGTGCCCAAAGTCAGCAGAAAACTGAAGCTCCTGAACGAGCGTTTTTGAAGCTCTCCCGGGTTCTACCCCGCTAACACGGACACTTTCAAGTAGACTCATGTGGAGTCATAGGAGTGTTCATGTCCAAGCGCAAACAATATAGCCCGGAGTTCAAACGGGAGGCCGTAGAACTGGCCCGTCGCTCAGGCACCAGTTGTCGTCAGATAGCTCAAGAGATCGGGGTGGCGCCAAGCTTGCTAAATCGCTGGGTGCGTGAGGCGCGAGCAGCTGAGAAGCCTTTTCCCGGCACAGGCAACCCGCGAGATGAAGAACTTGCCCGCCTCAAGCGCGAGCTGGCCCGAGTGACGAAGGAACGTGATTTTTTAAAAGACGCGGCAGCGTACTTTGCCAGGGAATCATCGAACGGTACTCGGTGATCCAGCGCTGCCGCAACGAGTACCCAGTCCGACTGATGTGCCGTTGTTTGAAGGTGTCTGCCAGTGGCTATTACGACTGGCAAGATCGTGAGCCAAGCCCACGCGCTCAGGATAATGCGCGCCTGATAAAGCGTATTCGTGAGATCCATGAGGATAGCCGCGGTGCAATAGGTGCGCCTCGCATGCACGAGGATCTCCTATTCGAAGGTGAAACCGCCAGCCTGAACCGTGTTGCTCGCTTGATGGCCGCAGAGCAAATTCAAGGTTGGCCGCGCAGGAAGAGACGTGGCTTTGGCCGAGTAACGTCTGGCCGCCCAACAGGTGTGGAAAATCTACTGGAACGCGACTTCAATGCCTTGGAGCCGGAGCGCAAATGGGTCACGGATATCACGGAGATAGCCACGCTGGAGGGCAAGCTCTTCCTGTGTGTAGTGCTGGATCTGTACAGCAAGCTAGTGATTGGCTGGTCGATGCATCATCGCCAAGATAGGCAGATGGTCATCCGGGCAGTGGAGATGGCGATTTGGCAGCGTCAGGGTAACTGGTCGGTCATTTTACATTCTGACAGGGGGAGCCAATTTACCAGCGTCGACTATCAGCGCTTTCTGAGCCGAAACACGCTGGTTTGCAGCATGAGTGCCGTTGGCCATTGTGGCGATAACGCGGCTTGTGAGGGCTTCTTCGGCCAACTCAAGCGCGAGCGTGTTGCTCATCAATCGTACCGGACACTTGATGAAGCGCGAGCGGATCTGTTCGACTATATTGAGCGGTTTCATAACCCACGAATGCGTCGTAGAGTTGCTCAGCAAGATCTGAAGTTTTCGGCTCTTTAAAACCGTCCGTGGAAGCGGGGTAGAACCCCCCTGGACTTCAGTAGCACTATCCCCAGGGGATCAGTTCACGTCTTGAATTGAACGAGCAGCCCCGTACTCACGGTGCTGCTCGTCACACTCACTCGCCTGCAGCCTTCTCTCCGTCGGCCACAGGCTTCGGAACAAGCATCACCGACGCCACGCGAAATGGCAGGATGCCTACACGCCTCGCCTCAACCTTGAAGGTGACACGCTCTTGCTCTTCAGCATCCTCCCATTCATCCCGAGTAGTGCGCCCCTGAACCAGTACCCGCATGCCCTTCTGGTACAAGTCCTTCCAGTGCTCTGCATCGCGATGCCATAACTCGACTGGAGCCCAAAAGCCCCCGCGATCTTCGAATCCTTCTTTGGTTGGAACAGGGTTATCGAAGTACACGTTCAGGCGCAGCAGTCTGCGCGGCTCATCGTTGCCATTGGGAAACTCTCGGTATTCAGGTGTTGACCCCAGGTTACCCTCGCCAATGAAGTGGTTGCTCATGTTGTATTCTCCGTGCTTGTTAAAACCCTTGCTGCAGGGTGCAGGCAAAAGTGTTGTGATAGTGGCTATCAACTGTGTGGCAGATCCCGTATACCTGCCCTTCATGCACGACCCTCAATCTGGCGCAGATAAACACCCTCAGCCTGCGCCATCTTGCTTGCGCATTCCCGCGCTTGGCGGCCGAGTGTATGCAGCAGGCTTACCTGCATATTCATCGTGATACGCGTCTGCTCGATAGCCAGCAGATCATCCAGAAGAGTGAACGGTGTAGTTGAGTTCGCCATCAGCTCCTGCCACAACGCCACGCCCATAACGGAGCGGTCAGGTGTGCGCCAGCGCAGAAAGTGTGTGCCTGCGCCAGTGGTCTGCTGGGCCAACTCAATGGGCAGCAGGTTGAAGGGATACCCCCTGGCCTGCATCAGCACCCGGGTTTGCGGCCCACTGATCAATCTGTCCCGTAATGCAAAACATTCGCTGGCCCATTCATCCAAAGCCCCCTTACCTTTAAAAGGTTTTAAAAGGCCTTTTAGAGAGGCTGCGTGTTCCAGCTTCATGAAGTCATCCCGTTGCAAGACTTCAAAATGACGAACTTGATGGGATTGATCACTCATAATGGTTCCTCATCCTCTTCGGACTCAGCCCCTGCCCTCGGCTCCTCAACACCTTCCTCCGCCAGTTCTGCGCCATTGTTCGCAGGCTGGCTGCGTAGCTGTTGGACACGGTGAGTAATTGGCGGCGCAAAGCGTGACCGGCGTACACCTTCCAGGACATCCTGAGGCAGTTCTCCGAACTTCTCGATCGCCTCTCGGGCTGCCGCATTTTTCGCTGCGAAATCATCTCTGGTGCAGCCCGAATATCGATATTGTTGAGCCAGTGAAAACAGACTGCGCAGGGCATGTGCGCCCTCGTTCAGCCATCGTTCCAGAGTGCTGCGGTCAATCAGAGCGGTGTGATGAGCCAGGATCAGCTTGCGAGCAATATCGTCGTACTCGGCCAGCAGATAGACAGCCGCAAAGCCCAGCTGGGCATTCACGAACAGGGGAAGTTTGACAGGCTGGACGTTCAGATTTTCACCCAGGGTGATGGCCATCGGCACATCGGATAGCGCCAGCTCAACCTGCTCGTGTAGTGATTGCAGCGTGGTTTTGGTCTGCTCCAGCTTCTCCTCGATCCGCAACATCCACCAGTCGCTGTAGGGGTCGTCCTGCTCGGCACCTCGTTTTATTTTGTTGGTAATGCCGATGAAGCCGTTTAACCCGACTATGCCTGACTTGACTTCGCTACGGGCTCGGCCATGCCAGATTCGTGAGGCGTGATGGGTATGAAGTGTCAGCGACATCGCACTGCGCAAGGAACCCAAGTTCAACTGCAGGTGTTCATTCTCATTGGCAGCCATGATTGCAGCTCATTGTTGGAAATGGAGCTGCCAGCATCAGCGGTAACCGGAAGGCCGTCAGTCAAGAAACCGATACCCGCAAATCCCCCGTTCCAGGAACATGGCCTTTATCAGTTGTAACAGTGAAATTATCCCTAGGGGATAGTTCCACACATTGCTGCTGAGCGCTGTTGCCCTGTAGGTCAGTCTCTGTGCAGAAGGTTGCGTAACTCATTGAGATATTCTTTAGCCTGCATGGGCGAAACCATGTTCCTGGCTTCCTGCTGTTTCGGAATCTCTGCAGGCAGGCACACCGCTGGCGGCTTCTCAACCTGCTTGGCCAGCGCATTGAACTCGCCTCGAATTGCACGCTGAATAATACCGAACAGATAGCCTGCGGGATTGCGGATAGCACTGCTGTCACAACGCAACACCCATTCGTCCAACACGGCCTGCTGCAATGGAGTATCCAGCTGCCGCAGAGCTACCAGAGCACCTGCTTGCTGCTCGTCCTTCAGCCCTCTGAAACGTTCAGGCAGCACCACGCCTGCCGCTGAATGGCCATTCGATTCAGTACGTACTTTACTAATACTTTTACTACGTACTGTACTGTCCGCCTTCGGATTCCGAAGAAAGGCGCCAGCTGTGGGTTTCATGCTTGCTTCGGATTCCGAAGACGGCGCCCCGCCATTCCGAAGACGGTTTAAATATCCGTCTTCGGATTCGTGTGAATTGCTGTGCTGTGGATAACTATCGGATTGTTCAGTACGTCCCTGATTCAACCGCTCGGCCAGAAGCTGTAGGCGTGATGGCAGCGGACGCCCACCAAGTAAAGGGTCATCTGCAATTTCCTTTAAGGTATTGTTACCTACAACCTGGACAGCCTTGGAGGCATGGCTCAGAGACTGTATCACCAGCTCCAGATAGCCGGAGTCCAGTTCCATGGCCTCAAAGGGCGTCAGCGGTTCATCATGCAGTACGTAGAGGTTGCCCAATATGCGACCGGATCCAGCATCGCGGCGCCGACGAACAAGACTGAGCCAGCGAGTCAACCGTAATAGCGTCAAGGCTCTGGCAACCGTTTCGGGAGACGCTTGAGCACCACAGGGCATAGAAGCCAGCCAAGGGCGTAGTTGCTCATAGGTGGGTAACGCAGTTACACCATCATCATTGATCTGGAGACGAAATACCTGCCAGGCATTGCGTTCCAGCGGCGTCAATCGACGGTCAAAGAACAAGCGGCGCGGCACGCTCTCATGGCGGTTACCGCTATACAGTAAACCGTCCATTGTTTTGGAGGGTTGTCTGGTCGTGAGATGACTCAGTGCGCCATCAAGCAAATTCGCCAACGAATCCGAGCGCCGGTGGGACAACTCATCATCCATAGCCATCGTTAGGCAAGGCCATCTTCAATCCAGCCCTTGACCGTCGCCCATACTACCGACAAGGGTAACGACAGACTTTCGGCCAGTTCCATGGCGACATCCAGCAGTGCCGAATCATCATCAAGCTCTACTTTGTGGACAGCTGACACCCTCTCCCACTGCCTCCACAACTCAGTTTCCTGCTGTTCATCCAGTACCGGGTGACGCCCCTTGCGCTTGGGGAGACCGAGAACATCACGGCGCAGCGCCACCTCCTGATGGGTCAATCCGTAGAATCGGCTAACCATCTCGGTGCTGGCTCCCAACCTGAGCATGCGATCAATCCTGGCAATCTCTTTTTCCACGTCAAGCGCTTGCTGCAACAGCCTACGCAGTACTTCACGGTTTACGGATACAGAACACCAGGACACATTGGCATTGGTCAGGACGCTCACCAGTAAAGGGTTCTTGAGTGCATCCAGTTCCTGGTCACCGAAGCCCATTGCTTTACATCGGCGTAACTGTCCATTACGAAGATCGTACAGAGCCTGGGCTATGACAGCCTGATTAAGTGGTTGTGACGCTGACATCCGAGCCTCCTCTTATTCAGACACCGTCGTCTGGTGATCACATTCCAGCTCCCTCAGTCGCCGTGCCAGGCGAATCAAACGGAACAGTTTGACCAGCGAGTTATCACTCAAATACGGAGGCTCTGCGCCCTGACCATATAGTAACGAGGGTAGGACGAGGTGGGCCGGGGCTCGCCCTTCTTCAAGCGTAGGTTGACTGCTAAGGGCAACAAGCAGGCCCAGGACGGCCTTACCAGCTTGAGGCATATCGTCCTCAGCAACCTTGCACATGAACCCAATACCATGGTCGTAACCTTCGATGCAGTGGCCCAAGAAATCCTGCCCAGCAATTTCGCGAGCGAACCGCGCAAGGTGGATCCGCAGTTGTTCGGGCGAATCCATACTGGGCTCAATGCACCAGATATCCGCGACCGGATATACACCAGCAGCTTGATCAGGCATTGACCGTGAGTCGCTGTCCGAGAAATCAGAGAGCGGCTCATCGCCCAACTGATCCGCCACCATGCGTTGAATCGATTGGAGCCGTTCCGTCGTTGGCGGAGGTGGAACGATATGCTCTTCCACCATTTCCTCCGGCGATGCAGGGTGCTGCCCCTGCTTGGACTCTTCTGGACTGGAGCGAACAACGGTGGAGTCAAGTGGCGTAATGGATGGTTCAGGCGCTGCCGGTGGTGCTTCGTTCGGTCCAGGCTTGACCGCTGGCTCAGGGCGAGGCTCCAGGTTCGATACCGGTTCTGGGTCGCTGACCAGAGCTCGGTGACGACTGTCGGCTTCACTCAAATCCAGCACCAGAACGTCGTAGTCGATGCCCAGCATATCGGACATCTGACCAATCATCTCATCCTGTACTCGTTGCGCCGAGAAATCACTCTGGCTGGTATCGAACTGCGACAGCACATCATGAAAAACGCTGTCGAATTGCTGACTGAGTGTCCCGGCCTTTGCATAATGATCCCAAGTTCGCTCACATGACTTGCGCATCACAGACAACCGTTCAACCTGGTGGCGGCCCAGTCCGGCATACAGTACGGTCGGTATCGCGGGCAGCAAGTAGCTCACGGCGTCACTCATGCGACTGATATGTGACTGCGGCACTGGGAAACCGTCCGCAGCCAAGCGACGAGCAAGCTCTGACTGGCTCAGTGTTTTACCGGTCTCCTGCTCGTAGATCTCACGGGCTTTCTCGACTCCGAGGGCACGTTCTATGAAAGTCAGCCGCCCTCGCAGCTCATTTTCTGCAAGATGACCAGTGAGTGCCACGATCTCACCACGCTCAGACCACGGTCGGAACAGACACAAAATACGGAAAAACTGCTCGTCTCTGGTCTCCGACCATAGTTCACGCAAAATAGCCAACCGCGTATTCCCACCGTTGCGAATGACATAGTGATCAGCATCAGGTCGTCGCGTAATCGGCGGCGGAGCATCCAGCCCGCGTTGCTGGATAGAGGCTTTGATCTCGTCATACAACGGGTTACGCGTCAACCTGGGGTTAAGCTCATAGGGATGCAGCTCATCAAGGGTAACCATCATTGGAGTATCCGCAATGGGATCATTCAATGTAGGGGCAATGGGACTGCTTTGTGAGAAGCCTTCAACCTGTAGCTTGCTCGCCATTTCGTCGGGTGTGATATCAGCCATTTTATTCGCCCACCCCTGCTCGCTCGCCTTGCGAAAACGATCTCTGAGATGTCTTCCAGCACAACTCATGATTTTCTGTCATGTGACACCCCCTTCCCCGTTACCCGGGTCGACTGACTCTCCCACTGTGGTGCCAGCTCTATAGCGATCCGGCGAATAATTTCCAATGCGGCGGGAGTTTGCCGTCCTGAAGGACGACTGTGCTCGGTACGGTGTACCGGCTGCCCCTTGGTCGCAGCGCGTGGAAAAGCCTCAATCGCCGGGACATCCTGTTTCAGCACAAGCACATCGGGATGCCCGCGAAACATCAGTCTCAGCGTTTTCTGAACCAGCTGCGCATTTGCCGACACTGCCGGAAGGCGATTTATCAGCAAAAGCACCGGTGGCATCTGAATACCAAGATGGCGGTACGGACTTATCTCTTTAACCAGTTGCAAGGTGCCCCGCTGAAGTTCGCGAGCTGCGAGTATTTCGGGCGTCACGGGGGACACAGCCTGGTCGGAGGCCAGAAGCGCCATTTCCAGGAGTACGCTTCGGGCCCCTTGGGTATCAATGAGGACCAGGTCGTAATGCGGCTTGAATACTGATAGCAGGTTGCGCAACCGCAACCTGCCGTCAGCAGCATGCAGCAGCAGAGTATTGAGTTGTCGATGCTCGTCGTTGGAGACAATGATGTCGAGACGATGGATAGCAGTACGTGACACCAGCTTGGCTGGGTCACGCTCATTGAGCGCGAGCAACTCATAAGAGCCGCCGGCAGCTCGATGAGCAAGCGTGAAATATGATGACAACGTTGGTTGCGTGTCGAGGTCGAGCAACAGCACCCGCAATCCAGCATCTGCAAAGAAGCCTCCCAGGTTCGCAGCTATAGTGGTTTTACCCACCCCACCTTTCGTAGAAATCAGCGAAATAACATGCATGAGCGGCTCCTTATCTGTGGGCCGGATAAAGTGCATTCAGGCACGATTACTGCGCCGTTCCGTAAGCCACTCTTCAATCTCAACCGAATCCCATCCAACGGCACGCACACCAATACGAATGGCCTTGGGAAACTTACCTAGACTCATCAGGTTGTAGATATGGGCACGCTTGAAGCCGGTTTTAGCTTCGACTTCAGGTCGGCGCAGGATGCGTCGTTCAATACTGCCCTCGCTGAGAGGCATCTGTTGATTCTGCTGACTCATCTGGATTACTCCTTAGCGCTACTGGCGCTTCACTGGAGTGACCAGAATGGAGAGGGTCGCCTGAAATAGGCACTGCAAATGCAGTATTGGCAACTGCACATGCAGTAATGACACATCAGATGATCTGTGATGCCAAACGGCGTTTAGCCTCAGCAAATTTGGCGTGCAGGGTCCGCTCTGTCACACCCATAAGTCCGGTATGGTGTGCAATCAGAGCGGAAATGATGGATTCCTGACTCCGGAAAGTGGAGTAGGCAATACCGGATGGTGTTTCGCTCAGTATGAGCTGAACCAAGGCGCCTATGATATTCAAATAGGTGAGTTCAGCACGTTGACTCAAGGAGGTGCCAGCATGCCGAGTCGCTATATCAAGCTCTCCTCTCATAGCATCCAGCTTCCTTCGTAGCTTCTTATTCATGCGTTGACAAGATTCGCTTGAAGAACGCCAGAGGTCTCGTTCCATCACCAGCGCTTGAACCGCTTCGACAGTCACAGCGGGATGTAGCAATCGCTCATAATCATCGAAAAGAAAATCAGGCCGTTGATCAGGATACTTCTCACTCATCCAGACACGCATATCGACATGTCTGATGGTCACACTGGGAGAGGAAAGCAATTCAGGATCGGCACAGGTAATCCCGTTACGACCAAAAGGCAAGTCACCATTGAGCAAGCCATCATAGATCCGATCGAGGTTTAACCGTATAAGCGGCCACCTTTCCAATTGGTGGTTCAGAGGTAAGCGATCAGGATCGAGCAACCCGATAATAAACTGTTCTTGCTCATACAAGTTGCTCCACCGGATAGCGGCCTCAATAGGGGTGTAGAATATTTTTATATGACTGCTGTTCATTATCACGCGCGCCCGTCTTCTTGCCGATGCTGCAATCGGCAGTAAACTACCCGTGAAGATCGTGGCGCGAGGGGCACCCTCGTGAAGCCCGATCCGATATCAAAAACAAATCGAGAAGAGCGTCGTACGACAGCTCAAGCCCTCCAGATAGCCAAGGGGGCAGGAGTAAACGCTTCAATCAGTCTTTTCGGAAATCGGCTCGCTGTAAAGTGGGCGACGTTGCCATGACAAAAATATTGTCAATTTATGTCAAACGCCATCTTGAAAAGTCACAGCTGTGACTTTCTTCATGCCCCGCGCCGCTGACGCTCTACTATCCCTGTCCAAGCATCGCGAGGATTGACTGTATCTCATGGCCATCATACTTATGACTAATAGCGTCCTGATGGCTTGCTTTGACTTATTCGATCATTTACATGTCAAAAATAACAACAGGAATTTGGCCAATCTGACCTCAACATGCGATTACACGCTCAACCGGCCACTGATTCCACGGCCATCCGGCCACCTTTCCGGGCAGGCAGCTACGCAGGATTAACTCACTATCATTGACCTCTTTTTCGAAGCGAAGGGGGTCGCTGTAGAGCGCTTATCCATGCGTAAGATTCGAGAGATGTTGCGCCTCAAGTCTGAGGCCAAGCTATCGGCCCGTCAGATTGCGATCAGCGTGTGCCACCATCGGCGACTACCTCAACCGCCTTACCGCCAGCGGCCTCACCTGGGCCCGCTCCCTAGTCGACGCCGAACTGGAGCACCAGTACAACCACCAGCCCCGGCAGTACCCAGCGAACAGCGGCCCATGCCCGACTGGGCCAAGGTACATGCCGAGCTGCGTCGCCCCGGCGTGACCTTGGCTCTGCTCTGGCAGGAGTACCGTATGGGAGAACCGCAGGGCTTCCAGTACAGTTGGTTCTGCAAGCACTACCGGGCCTGGACTGGCAAGCTGGACGTGGTGATGCGCCAGGAGCACCGCGCTGGCGAGAAGCTGTTCGTAGACTGCGCCAGAACGCCGAAGCCGGATACTGGTTAACAGGCCGACGCCATGATGCCGACTGTCAGGGTTGAGCGAGCATATTTAATTTCATGGGGTAAAACATGGGGTAAAAACGGCGCAGCCCAATAATCATCGGCCATAAAAAAATCCAGTCACCGCTAAGTGACTGGATTTTCTAGGTATTTTTGGTCGGGACGGAGTGATTCGAACACTCGACCCCTTGCACCCCATGCAAGTGCGCTACCAGGCTGCGCTACGCCCCGACGATGCTTCGGTTTGTCTGCCGAAGCGGGTCGCATAATACATTAACTATCTGAAATGAGAAAGTTTTTTTTGGTTATCAGCGAACGCGAAGCACGTTGAGCACTTCTTCCAGCTCGGCAATGGTCTGACGAATCAGTTGCTTGTACTGGGTGAGGTCTTCGCGGGCTTCTTCACCGGACAGGCGCTGACGCGCCCCACCAATTGTGAAGCCCTGATCATACAACAATGCCCGGATCTGGCGGATCATGAGGACATCCTGGCGCTGGTAGTAGCGTCGATTACCACGACGCTTGACCGGCGACAGCTGCGGAAACTCCTGCTCCCAATAACGCAGAACGTGGGGTTTCACTGCACACAGCTCGCTGACTTCACCAATGGTGAAGTAGCGTTTGCCGGGGATAGCCGGCAATTCGTCGTTATGGCTGGGTTCCAGCATAGGCTTCTACTCGTGCCTTCAGTTTTTGTCCTGGGCGAAAGGTCACTACCCGTCGGGCAGTAATGGGTATTTCTTCGCCAGTCTTGGGATTACGTCCGGGGCGCTGACGCTTGTCGCGCAGATCGAAGTTGCCGAAACCCGACAGCTTCACCTGCTCATTAGTCTCGAGTGCGTTGCGAATTTCTTCGAAAAACAACTCGACCAACTCTTTGGCTTCGCGTTTGTTGAACCCTAACTCTTCGTACAGCCGCTCAGCCATTTCCGCTTTTGTCAGAGCCCCCATTAGACCTATTTCCTTAGTGTGGCGTTGAACCCTTGCTCCAAGGACTGCAGCACTCTGTCCATGACAGCATTCACCTCGTCATCAGTAAGAGTGCGCGACGAATCCTGCAACGTCAAGCCGATTGCCATGCTTTTTCTATGCGGATCAATACCTTTGCCCTCATAAACGTCAAACAACCTGAGGTTTTTGAGATGGGCTCCGGCTTCTGCACGAATGCAGGACAGCAGATCCTCGGCCAGCACGTCACGGTCCACCACCAGCGCTATGTCACGTCTGACTTCAGGGTAGCGGGACAATTCCACAAAGCGCGGCAACTGACCCTGGCAAATTTTCGCCAATGCCAACTCGAACACAAAAACGGGGCCGTTAAGGTCCAAGTCAGCAACCAGCTGCGGGTGCAGCGCGCCGATCAGGCCGACCTGCTCCTCGCCATTGAGGATGCAAGCCGACTGGCCCGGGTGCAGTGCCGGGTGGTCAACCGGTGCAAAACGGAAAGCAACACCGGCTGCGCTTTGCGCCAGGATGGCTTCAACATCAGCTTTGACGTCAAAGAAGTCGACCTTCTCGGCACCATTGGCCCAACCTTCTGGCTGTCGGCTGCCGGTCACGATACCCGACAGCATGACTTCCTGCAGCAGGCCATGGGCGCCGGGAATAAAGCGCTGACCAGTTTCAAACAGACGTACCCGGCTCTGCTGACGGTTCTGGTTGTACTGCGCGGCCTTGCTCAGACCCGGCCACAGCGAGGGACGCATAACGGCCATGTCGCTGGAGATCGAGTTGGCCAGCGCCAGGGGTTCGATCTCCGGCTCGAACTGCTTGCTCAGGCCCGGCTCGATGAAGCTGTAAGTAATGGCTTCATGGTAGCCACGGGCGACCAGCAGGCGACGCAGCACGGTCAGCTCGCCGCGGGCCTCCGGCTTGCCAGCCAGACTGAGGGCTGCGGTCGGTGCGCTGACCGGCAGGCGGTTGTAACCATACAGGCGGGCCAGCTCTTCGATCAGATCCACTTCGATACTGATATCGAAGCGGTGACTGGGTACATCGATCTGCCACTGGCCATTACCAATCGCGGTAACGCCCAGCCCAAGACCGGAGAGATAACCGACCACGTCGGCCTCACCCATCTGCATGCCGAGCATCTGGGTGATGCGGTCATTGCGCAAGGTGATTTGCTTGAGTGAGGGCAATGCGCCCTGCTCGACCGCCTCGATGACCGGACCTGGCTCACCACCGACGATCTCCAGGATCAGGGCCGTCGCACGCTCGATGGCCTCACGCTGCAGTTGCCAGTCAACGCCTCGCTCAAAGCGATGCGAAGAGTCGGTGTGCAGGCTGTAGCCACGCGCCTTGCCGGCGATGGCGATGGTGTCGAAGAAGGCGCTTTCCAGGAACAGATCACGGGTGTTCTCGCTCACACCGCTGTGCTCCCCACCCATGATGCCGGCCATAGCCAGCGGGCGTTCGTGGTCTGCAATCACCAGGGTATCTGCACGCAGGCTGATTTCCTGGCCATCCAGCAGCACCAGCGGCTCGCCCTCTTCGGCCAGGCGCACACGAATGCCGCCCTTGATTTCGGCGAGGTCAAAGGCGTGCATCGGCTGACCCAGTTCGAGCATCACGTAGTTGGTGATGTCGACCACTGCATCAATGCTGCGGATATCGCTGCGACGCAGGCGCTCGACCATCCACAGGGGCGTGGCGCGCGACAGGTCAACATTGCGGATCACCCGGCCCAGATAACGTGGGCAAGCCTCGCTAGCAAACAGCTCTACCGGACGCACCTCTTCATGGACGGCCGCGACCGGCTCGACCTTGACACGGCAAACCTCGGCGCCATAGTTGGCACCCACTTCACGGGCCAGGCCGGCGATAGACAAGCAATCGCCACGGTTCGGCGTCAGGTCGACTTCAATGATGGCGTCATCCAGGCCCAGGTACTCGCGCACGTTCTGCCCGACCGGGGCATCCTGCGGCAGCTCATAGAGGCCGTCGTGATCTTCTGAAACCTTTAGCTCGGCCGCCGAGCACAGCATGCCGAAGGACTCGACACCACGCAGCTTGGCCTTCTTGATTTTGAAGTCCTCACCCAGCACGGCCCCCACCATGGCGAACGGGATCTTGATACCAGCGCGAGCGTTCGGCGCCCCACAAACAACCTGAAACTCCTCACTGCCATTGCTGACGCGGCACACACGCAGCTTGTCGGCATCGGGGTGCTGCTCGGCACTGAGAATCTCGCCCACCACAACGCCGGAGAACTCACCGGCTGCCG
The DNA here is from genome assembly GCF_002307495.1 of Pseudomonas abyssi. Classification (GTDB taxonomy): domain Bacteria; phylum Pseudomonadota; class Gammaproteobacteria; order Pseudomonadales; family Pseudomonadaceae; genus Halopseudomonas; species Halopseudomonas abyssi. Next base: position 166,473 of record NZ_NTMR01000017.1, read on the forward strand.
GGGTAACGCTATCTACTTCGAGTCCGGTCATGGACAGGCGCGCCACCAAGTCGTCACGAGAAACGTCAGGGTTTACCCAGGTGCGCAGCCACTGTTCACTGAATTTCATTATCGATTCCTGCTGTCAAAAGGGTTGCGGGTGCGGCGCTCAACGGAACTGCTCAAGGAAACGCAGATCGTTGTCGAAGAAAATGCGCAGATCGCCCACGCCATAACGCAGCATGGTCAGACGCTCTACACCCATCCCAAACGCAAACCCCTGGTATTTCTCCGGGTCGATACCGGACATGCGCAGCACCTCCGGGTGCACCATGCCGCAACCCAGCACTTCCAGCCAGTCGGCCTTTTCTTCGCCGTTCTTGACTACGCGGCGGCGAATATCCACCTCGGCGGAAGGTTCGGTAAAGGGAAAGAATGACGGGCGGAAGCGCACTTCCAGATCCGCCTCGAAGAATTCGCGCAGGAACTGCTCAATGGTGCCCTTCAGATCGGCAAAGCTCACACCCTCGTCGATCAGCAGGCCTTCGACCTGGTGAAACATCGGCGAGTGGGTCTGATCCGAGTCACAGCGATAGACACGACCCGGGCAGATGATGCGGATCGGCGGCTGCTGGCTTTCCATGGTGCGCACCTGTACCGGGGAGGTGTGGGTACGCAGCAGGGTGTTGGCGTTGAAGTAGAAGGTGTCGTGCATGGCACGCGCCGGGTGATGGCCCGGAATATTCAATGCTTCAAAGTTGTGGTAATCGTCCTCAACCTCGGGGCCTTCCGCGACGGTGTAACCGACGTGGGCAAAAATCTGTTCAATCCGCTCCATGGTGCGGGTAACCGGGTGCAAACCACCGGTCGTCTGACCACGGCCGGGCAGCGTGACATCCACACGCTCGGCAGCCAGACGGGCATTCATCGCAGCGCTTTCCATCTCGGACTTGCGCCCGTTGAGCACGCTCTGTACCTGCTCTTTGGCCTGGTTGACCAACGCGCCAACCTTGGGACGCTCCTCAGCCGGGATGTTGCCCAGGGTCTTCATCACCTGAGTCAGCTCGCCCTTCTTGCCGAGGTACTGCACGCGGATCTGTTCCAGCGTAGCCACATCTGCGGCCTGTTTGATTGCCTCAAGTGCTTGTGCGACCAGGGCGTCAAGGTTTTCCATCAACACGTACTCCAGAAACAAAAATAGGGGAAGAGCTTGGAGGCTCTTCCCCTATCATTGACGTTGCCAGCCACGCCGCGAGGCGCGGTGATTGTCGTAACGAGGGCTTAAGCCAGGCTAGCCTTTGCTTTTTCGACAATCGCGGTAAACGCCGCTTTTTCGTTCACGGCCAGATCAGCCAGAACCTTACGATCGATCTCGACGGACGCCTTTTTCAGACCGGCGATCAGGCGGCTGTAAGACAGACCGTTCTGACGAGCACCAGCGTTGATACGGGCAATCCACAGCGCGCGGAACTGACGCTTGCGCTGCTTGCGGTCACGATACGCATACTGACCAGCTTTGATAACCGCTTGCTTGGCAACGCGGAACACGCGTGAACGCGCACCGTAGTAACCTTTAGCCAGCTTGAGAACTTTCTTGTGACGCTTGCGCGCCATGACACCACGTTTTACACGAGCCATTGCTTTCTTCCTCTAACCTGTACCTTGATGATTAACGCAGACGCAGCATGCGCTCGACTTTTTGGACGTCAGCAGCGTTCAGCTGCGAAGTGCCGCGAAGTTGACGCTTACGCTTGGTGCTCATCTTGGTCAGGATGTGGCTTTTGAAAGCATGCTTGTGCTTGATGCCGTTCCCGGTTTTCTTGAAGCGCTTGGCAGCGCCACTTTTGGTCTTCATCTTTGCCATGTTCAGTTACTCCAAATTGAAGTGCATCAAATAATCGCAAGGCCTGGCGTTGCCCTGGAGATTACTTTTTCTTTTTGGGGGCGATGACCATCATCAGCTGACGACCTTCCATCTTCGGGTGCTGTTCCACGGTGCCGTATTCAAGCAGGTCGTTTTCAACCCGTTTCAACAGCTCCATGCCCAGCTCCTGATGGGCCATTTCGCGACCACGGAATCGCAACGATACCTTGGCCTTGTCCCCTTCAGAGAGGAAACGAATCAGGTTGCGAAGCTTGACCTGATAGTCACCCTCTTCCGTCCCTGGGCGAAACTTGATTTCCTTGATCTGAATCTGCTTCTGATTCTTGCGCGCGGCGGCTTGCTGCTTCTTCTTCTCGAAGATGTGCTTGCCGTAGTCCATGATGCGGCACACGGGCGGTGCCGCATCGGGGGAGATTTCAACCAGATCCAGCTTGGCCTCTTCAGCGGCGGCTATCGCCTCCTGAATGGATACGACGCCGACCTGCTCTCCGTCGGGGCCAATGAGGCGCACTTCGCGCGCCGTGATGTTTTCGTTAATCGGCGGGCGTTGCGCAGCTTTTCTGTCTTGTCTCATCTCGCGTTTAATCTTTATTGCTCCGAATTCGGGCGGCCTCGTTGTGCGATAGCGCTGTCGAGGAATGCAGTGAACTCGGTGATAGACATCGAACCCAGATCTTTACCCTCTCGCGTGCGCACGGCCACGGTTTGCGATTCTACTTCGCGGTCTCCGACTACCAGCAGGTAGGGAGTCTTGTGCAAAGTATGCTCGCGGATTTTAAAGCCGATCTTTTCGTTTCTCAAGTCCGCAACGGCACGATAGCCCGAATCAGTGAGAGTTTTCTCTACTTCGGCACAAAATTCAGCCTGATTGTCGGTAATATTCAGCACCGCAGCCTGAGTTGGTGCAAGCCAGGCCGGGAAGTCACCCGCGTAGTGCTCGATCAAAATCCCGATAAAGCGCTCGAAGGAACCAAGAATCGCGCGGTGCAGCATGACCGGCGTCTTGCGCGCGCCATCTTCAGCCACATACTGCGCGCCTAGACGACCCGGCAGCATGAAGTCCAGCTGCAGCGTGCCGCACTGCCAGACCCGACCGATACAGTCGCGCAGCGAAAACTCGATCTTCGGACCGTAGAATGCCCCCTCGCCCGGCTGCAACTCCCACTCCAGACCCGCCTCGTTCAGCGCATCCTCCAGACCTTTTTCCGCCTGATCCCAGAGCGCATCGTCACCAACGCGGCTTTCCGGGCGGGTAGACAGCTTCAGCTCAACATCGTCAAAGCCGAAATCACGGTAAACCTTGAGGGTCAGGGCGATAAAGTCTGCAGCTTCTTTCTTCACCTGCTCATCGGTACAGAAGATGTGCGCATCGTCCTGAGTGAAACCACGCACGCGCATCAGGCCGTGCAGCGAGCCAGACGGCTCGTTGCGGTGACAGGAACCAAACTCGGCCAGGCGCAGCGGCAGTTCGCGGTAGCTCTTCAGGCCCTGATTGAACACCTGGATGTGGCAGGGGCAGTTCATCGGCTTGACCGCGTAATCACGGCTTTCCGACTCGGTGGTGAACATCGCGGCGCCGTAGTGTTCCCAGTGGCCGGAGCGTTCCCACAGCACACGATCCACGACCTGCGGGGTCTTGATCTCTTTGTAGCCGGCGTCGATCTGCACCTTGCGCATGTACTGCTCAAGCACCTGATAGATGGACCAGCCATTGGGGTGCCAGAACACCATGCCCGGCGCTTCTTCCTGGGTGTGGAACAGGTCAAGACGCTTGCCGATCTTGCGGTGATCGCGCTTCTCGGCCTCTTCCATACGCTGAATGTACGCGGCCAGCTGCTTCTTGTCCGCCCAGGCGGTGCCATAAATGCGCTGCAGCTGCTCGTTCTTGGCATCACCGCGCCAGTAGGCGCCAGAGATACGGGTCAGCTTGAATGCTTTCAGGAAGCGCGTGTTCGGCACGTGCGGACCGCGGCACATGTCGACATATTCTTCGTGGTAGTACAAGCCCATCGTCTTCTCGTCGGGCATATCCTCGACCAGACGCAGCTTGTACTCCTCACCACGGGACTCGAACACCTTGATGACCTCGTCACGCGGGGTCACCTTCTTGATTACGTCGTAATCGGTGGCGATCAGCTCGGCCATGCGTTTTTCGATGGCCGCCATGTCATCCGGCGTAAAGGGGCGTTCGTAGGAAATGTCGTAATAGAAGCCATCATCAATCACCGGGCCAATCACCATCTTGGCGGTGGGATACAGCTGCTTGACGGCATGACCGATCAGGTGAGCACAGGAGTGGCGGATAATCTCGACGCCTTCCTCGTCCTTGGCGGTGATGATCTGCAGGGTTGCGTCCTGCTCGATCAGGTCGCAGGCATCGACCAGGCGACCATCAACCTTGCCGGCGATCGTCGCTTTGGCCAGGCCGGCACCAATCGATTGGGCGACTTCGGATACGGTAACGGGATTATCGAAACGACGTTGACTGCCGTCAGGGAGGGTAATAACGGGCATGTGCCACTCCTTCTCAGTGGTGACCCCTACGCAAGGCCACATGATGGAAACGCCGCACGAATGCCCCGCTGCAGTTCATACCGGTGTCACGATTACCGGCAGCCCTCATCAGGCTACTGCAACAGCACGCCGTACGGCACAGAAACAAAAAACCCGGCCACAGGGACCGGGTTTTAAATTTGGTAGGCACGATTGGATTCGAACCAACGACCCCCACCATGTCAAGGTGGTGCTCTAACCAACTGAGCTACGTGCCTGCGATGGGGGCGAACTTTACGCACCACCCCGCACACTGTCAAGCACTAAGTTACTGAAAACCTGAAAAAACCTTGGTTGCCAGACAAGGCGCTCAACAAACAACCAACCACTGTCTAATCTTTATCCAAATCGCTCAAATAAAGACCAGAAAAGCGGCCTCAGGCCTGCATCAACTGATCGCGCAGCTTCTGAATCTGATCGCGCGCCTGGGCCGCAGACTCGAACTCCAGATCGCGCGCATGCTGCAGCATTTTCTCCTCCAGTTCGCTGATGCGCTTGGTGATCTCTGCTGGCGTGCGCGGTGCGGCATAACCTGCAGCGTCTTCGGCGGCCTTTTGCTGACGCCGACGACCACTGCGACTACCCGGCACCACCGCCCCTTCCAGAATATCCGCCACGCTCTTGGTGACGCCACGCGGCGTAATCCCGTGCTCTTTATTGAAGCTGATCTGCTTCTCGCGGCGGCGCTCGGTTTCACCGATGGCGCGCTCCATGGAGCCGGTGATGCGATCCGCATAGAGAATGGCCTTGCCGTTCAGGTTACGCGCGGCCCGGCCAATGGTCTGAATCAGCGAGCGCTCGGAACGCAGGAAACCTTCCTTGTCGGCATCCAGAATGGCGACCAGCGACACCTCCGGCATATCCAGACCCTCGCGCAGCAAGTTGATACCCACCAGCACATCGAAGGCGCCGGTGCGCAGGTCGCGGATAATCTCAACCCGCTCCACCGTATCGATATCCGAGTGCAGATAGCGCACGCGCACACCGTGATCGCCAAGATAGTCCGTCAGATCCTCGGCCATGCGTTTGGTCAGCGTGGTGACCAGCACGCGCTCTTCCTTATCCACCCGCAGGCGAATCTCCGAGAGCAGGTCATCCACTTGCGTTGTGGCCGGACGCACCTCGATCTCCGGGTCGACCAGACCGGTCGGACGCACTACCTGCTCGACCACCCGACCAGCATGGGCTTCCTCATAAGGGCCTGGCGTGGCCGAGACAAAGATGGTCTGCGGCGAAATGGCCTCCCATTCGTCAAAACGCATGGGCCGGTTGTCCAACGCCGAGGGCAGCCGAAAACCGTAATCGACCAGCGTTTCCTTGCGCGAACGGTCACCCTTGTACATGGCGCCGACCTGCGGCACCGAGACGTGGGACTCATCGATAATCAGCAGCGCATTGTCCGGCAGATAATCAAACAGCGTCGGCGGCGGCGCACCCGGCTCACGACCCGACAGATAGCGCGAGTAGTTCTCGATACCGTTGCAGTAACCCAGCTCCAGAATCATCTCCAGATCAAAGCGGGTGCGCTGCTCCAGACGCTGAAACTCGACCAGCTTGTTCTGCTCCTTGAGCACTGCCAGACGCTCGTCCAGCTCCACCTTTATATGTTCCACAGCTTCAAGCAAAGTCTCACGCGGCGTCACATAATGGCTTTTAGGATAGATAGTTACGCGCGGAACCTTATGCAAAACCTCACCCGTGAGCGGATCAAAGAAGCTGATCGTCTCGACCTCATCATCGAACAATTCGATACGAATCGCCTCCAGATCAGACTCGGCCGGGAAGACATCAATCACATCGCCACGCACCCGGTAGGTAGCGCGCGCCAACTCCATGTCGTTACGCGTGTACTGCAGCTCGGCCAGGCGGCGCAGCAGCGTACGCTGATCTACCCGATCGCCCCGATCCACGTGCAGCACCATGTGCAGGTAAGACTCCGGATCACCCAGACCATAGATGGCCGACACTGTGGCGACGATGATCGCATCCGGACGCTCCAGCAGCGCCTTGGTCGCCGACAGCCGCATCTGCTCAATATGGTCATTGATGGAGGCATCCTTCTCGATATAGGTATCGGAGGACGGCACGTAGGCCTCGGGCTGGTAATAGTCGTAATAGGAAACGAAGTACTCGACGGCGTTGTTCGGAAAGAACTCCTTGAACTCGCCATACAGCTGCGCCGCGAGCGTCTTGTTGGGCGCCATGATGATCGCCGGGCGCTGCATTTTCTGAATCACATTGGCGATGGTGAAAGTCTTGCCCGAGCCGGTCACCCCCAGCAGGGTCTGGTGCGACAGGCCCGCCTCCACGCCTTCCGTCAGCTGGGCAATGGCGGTCGGCTGATCACCAGCCGGCTCGAAGCGGGTTTGCAGGTTGAACTGACTCATCACTACCGGACCTCACAGGGCGATACAAACGAACATGATAACGCAGCCGGCCACGTCAGGCGCTGTCGCCATTTCGTTCCGGCCTGCGGATTCAGGATACGGAACATGGGAACCCGATTGGAGTTATGCGTTCAGTTCTCTATAATAAACGGCCGCTAAGACGTCATTGATCGACCCGGTTGGCGGAGTACATCACCTCCCGCCTGCCCGCTCGATGCCCTGCACCGGCACAGCCCGACACCCTACATTCACTTGAATATCGAGTTTGCCCATATCATGAGTTTGTTTTCCCCGGTAGAACTGGCCCCGCGTGACCCCATCCTTGGCTTGAACGAAGCATTCAATGCCGATACCCGTGCGAACAAAGTCAATCTGGGTGTTGGCGTGTACTGCAATGAGGCCGGTAAGGTACCGCTGCTGCGCGCTGTGCAAGCGGCAGAAGAGGCTCGCGTGGCCGAGCACGCCGCCCGCGCCTACCTGCCGATCGACGGCCTGGCGCCCTACGACCTGGCCGTACAAAAGCTGCTGTTTGGCGCCGATTCAGCACTGCTGGATTCCGGCCGCCTGATTACTGCCCAGGCCCTGGGCGGCACTGGTGCACTGAAACTCGGCGCGGACTTCCTCTACCGCCTGACCGACAAGCGCACCGTCGCGATCAGCAACCCCAGCTGGGAAAACCACCGCGCCCTGTTCGAAGCCGCCGGCTATGACGTGGTCAACTACACCTATTTTGACCCGGCGACCAACGGCCTGAACCTGGACGGCATGCTGGCCGATCTGGAAGCGCTGGCCGAAGGCAGTGTGGTTATCCTGCACGCCTGTTGCCACAACCCGACAGGCGTTGATCTGGGCCTGGCCGACTGGGCCAAGGTGATCGACGTCGTCGGTCGCCGCCAGCTGGTACCCTTCTTGGACATCGCCTATCAAGGCTTTGGCGAAAACCTCGAAGACGACGCCGTCGCTGTGCGTCTGTTCGCCGAGTCCGGTCTGCCCTTCCTGGTGGCCAGTTCCTTCTCCAAGTCGTTCTCGCTGTACGGTGAGCGCGTCGGCGCTCTGACCATGGTCACCGCCAGCCAGGAAGAAACCGCACCGGTGCTGTCGCAGCTCAAGCGCGTCATCCGCACCAACTACTCCAACCCGCCGACCCACGGCGCCAAGGTGGTTGCAGCGGTTCTGACCAATCCCGAGCTGTACGCCCAATGGGAAGCAGAGCTGGCCGAGATGCGCGACCGCATCCGCGACATGCGCGCCGCACTGGTCGAAAAGCTGCAGGCCGCCGGTGTCGAGCAGGACGTCAGCTTTATCCAGCGCCAACGCGGCATGTTCTCCTTCTCTGGCCTGAGCAAAGACCAGGTCGCTCGCCTGGCAGATGAGTTCGGCATTTACGCTGTCGGCAGCGGCCGTATCTGTGTAGCTGCGCTGAACACCAGCAACATTGACGCTGTGGCAACCGCCATGGCGGCAGTGATGAAGGGCTAAGCTTCAAGGCCCGGTTGCAAAACCGGGCCTCAAGACGTTGACTTTGATCGATTTTTTGGTAAAGTGCGCAGCGTCCGATCCGCGATAGCTCAGTCGGTAGAGCAAATGACTGTTAATCATTGGGTCCCTGGTTCGAGTCCAGGTCGCGGAGCCAAATTGAAAAACCCGGCATC
>NZ_NTMR01000018.1 GCF_002307495.1 Pseudomonas abyssi
TGGTTCGAGTCCAGGTCGCGGAGCCAAATTGAAAAACCCGGCATCAGCCGGGTTTTTTATTGCCTGCGATTTACCTTACGCCAGCGCGGCCAGTGTTTCATCCGCCTCGGCCCGGCCTTTAGCTGCTTCCTCCGGCCCCATCGACTGCCCCTCTACGTTGACGAACTCAACATCGGTGATGCCGATGAAGCCCAGCAGCTGACGTACGTGCGGTGCCTGGAAGTCCAGTGGCGAACCGACGTAGCGACCACCGCGTGCAGTCACCACGTAGACCTTGCGATCCGGCGTCAGGCCGACCGGGCCAGCCTCGGTGTACTTGAAGGTACGGCCCGCGCGCAGCACGTGGTCGAACCAGGCCTTGAGGGTGGAGGTCATGCCGAAGTTGTACATCGAAGAGGCAATGACGACGACATCAGCGGCCAGCAGCTCATCAATCAACTGGTCAGAGCGCGCGGACGCAGCCTTCTCTGCATCAGTCTGCTCTTCAGCCGGCTTCATCCAACCGCCCAGCAGGGTCGCGTCCAGGTGCGGTACGGCCTCCGCACCCAGATCACGGGTCACCACCCAGGAGCCCGGGTATTTGGCCTGCAGCCGGGCGACCAGGTTGTTGGCGTATTCCCGGCTCAGAGAGCCTTCCTGGCGGGCGCTGGACTGGACGACAAGAATCTTTTTCATGGTGTTGCTCCATCAATGTTGGCGAGATGGAGCCATGATAGAACCAATAAAAAGATAAAAAAGCGCAAAAAGACGCTTAAAAACATCGATGAAACTGATAGATTTAGCTGGCGTGGCACCTTAGCGTGATACGCACACGGGTGATCGCACGCAGGAATGACTGGCTGATCGTTGTGCTTTCTCCCGCAGCCAGCTTGACCCGCCGCGGCGTCGGTCGCTCCGGCCCATTGACGAAGGTCGCCTCACACAGCGCGGCAGCGCTGCCGGTGTTGCGCAGCAGCACCGTGGCGATATTGCTCATATCGGTCGTCTCAGCCTCGATGCTCACGCCTTCGAGCTGGCTTTGCAGATCAATCGGAAAGGCCTGCACACCGGCAGGCAACAGGCAGGCAAACAACAGACTGGCAGCGGCAATGATGCGCATGGTTAGCTCCTGGCGGCAGATCGGTTAGCGGCACTACGCTGGCACCACACGGGACATTCACTTGTCCCGCAACCACAATACGGCAGAGGATGGCAGGATGAAAGCACCCCGTGTAACCCTTGAGCAATGGCGCACGCTGCAAGCCGTGGTAGACCATGGCGGCTTTGCCCAGGCCGCCGAGGCGCTGCACCGATCGCAATCCTCGATCAGTTACACCGTCGCCCGCATGCAGGAGCAGCTGGGCATCTCGCTGCTGGAAATAGAAGGCCGCAAGGCGGTACTGACCGAAGCCGGCGCGGCCCTGTTGCGCCGCTCCCGGCAGCTGGTGAATCAGGCCAGCCAACTGGAAATGCTGGCCAGCGAGATGGATCAGGGTTGGGAGGCAGAAGTACGCCTGGTGGTCGATGCCGCCTACCCCACCGATCGCCTGGCCAGCGCCCTGCGCGCCTTTATGCCGCAAAGTCGCGGCTGTCGGGTCCAGCTACGCGAAGAGGTGCTGTCCGGCGTGGAAGAGCGTCTGCAGGACGGCACGGCTGATCTGGCCATTTCTGGCCTCAGCATCGCCGGCTACCTGCCACAGCAGCTCAACGCCGTACAATTTGTGGCTGTTGCGCACCCGGATCACCCGCTGCACCAGCTGCAACGCACCCTCACCCACGACGACCTGGCGACGCATCTGCAGGTCGTCATCCGCGATTCCGGCGAGCGGCAACCACGCGATTCCGGCTGGCTGGGCGCCGAGCAACGCTGGACCGTTGCCAGCCTCGGCACCGCCGCTCGCCTGGTTGCCCGAGGTCTGGGCTTCGCCTGGCTGCCCGAGCATGAAATAACTCAGTATCTGAACAGCCAGCAACTAAAACCCCTGCCGCTGGAGCAAGGCGCCCAACGCTCGGCCTACCTGTTTCTCTATGCCAACAAGGAGCGCCCGGTCGGTCCCGCGACGCGCATTCTGGCTGACCTGATCATTGAACATTCGATGACATAGCATTGAAGGGCTTCAATTCCCTGTAATTTCACGCCTAGAATGGCCCTTTCGGCCATTCGGACCCTGCCCATGCCGCAGATCACGCTGAACGACTGTCAGTTTCACTACACCGACCAGGGCTCCGGCCCGCCGCTGCTGCTGCTGCATGGCCTGGGCTCCAGCGAACAGGACTGGGAATATCAGCTCCCTGCATTGACGCCGCACTACCGGGTACTCTGCCTGGACATGCGCGGCCACGGCGGTACCGAGAAAACCGGCAAGGGCTACTCGATTGAACTCTTCGCCCGCGATTGCCTGGCCTTTATCCGCGCGATGGATCTGCACAAGCCCCATATCGTCGGCCTGTCCATGGGCGGCATGATCGCCTTCCAGCTGGCCACCGACGCCCCGGACGTCCCCGCCAGCCTGACCATCGTCAACAGCGCTCCCGAAGTCATCCCGCGCAAACCGCTGGAATACTGGATGGCCGGCAAGCGCTTGTTCTTTGCCCATGTATTGCCCATGTCGGCGATCGCCAAGGGCCTGGCCCGGCTGCTGTTTCCCAAGCCCGATCAGGAGCATCATCGCCAGACCTTTATCGACCGCTGGTGCGCCAACGACCGCAAGAGCTATCTGGCCTCCCTGCGTGCGATTGTCGGCTGGGGCGTCAGCAACCGGCTGGATCGCATCAACTGCCCGGTTCTGGTGGTCAGCGCTGACCGTGACTACACACCGGTCGAGCACAAACGTGAGTACGTCAGTCATCTGGGGGATGCGCGGCTGGAAGTCATCGCCGATTCACGGCATGCTACGCCGGTCGACCAACCGGACACCTTTAACCAGTTGCTGCTGGATTTTCTCGCCGAGGTCGACAGCGGCCCGGCCGCCGCAATAACAGATCCCGCCCAAGCGGGACTTACAAGCCCCTGACCACGGAGTCATCCATGCTGAAACACCTGATTGGCGCTGCCGCCCTAACCCTGTTCAGTACCGCCGCCCTGGCCGACAACCCCCGCGTACAGTTGAGCACCAGCCTTGGCGATATCGTCGTCGAGCTGAACGAAGAGCAGGCCCCCATCAGCACCGAAAACTTCTTGCGTTATGTTGAAGCCGGCCACTACAACGGCGTCATCTTCCACCGCGTGATTCCTGGCTTCATGATTCAAACCGGCGGTTTTGACAGCAACATGCGTCAGCTTGAAACCGGCAACCCGATCAAGAACGAAGCAGACAACGGCCTGAAAAATCGCCGCTACACCCTGGCCATGGCCCGCACCCAGATCGTCGACAGCGCGACCAGCCAGTTCTTTATCAATCTGAGCGATAACGACTTTCTCGACCACGGCGGCCGCGACTTCGGCTACGCCGTCTTCGGTGAGGTGGTCAGCGGTCAGAACGTCGTCGAGACCATCGGCAAGGTACAAACCACCAGCCGCGCCGGCCACCAGAACGTACCGGTCAACACGGTCAGCATCATCAGCGCCACTCGTCTGGAAGACGGCGCCGAGTAAGCCCGCTACTCAGCTGCCTGCCGAAACGGCAGGTAGCTGAGCGCATCCTCCCGATACGCCTTCACCCCAGCGCGCTCGCGCAGCAGAAAATCCCCCACCGCCTCATGCAGCCCTGGTTGCAGCTTGTGCCACGACTGCGTCAACACCGGTTCAAAGCCGCGCACCAGTTTGTGCTCGCCCTGAGCGCCAGCATCAAAGCGCTTTAACCCTTCAGCAATACAGCGCTCCATACCCTGATAAAAACAGGTTTCAAAGTGCAGTCGGTCGTACTCCTCCAGGCAACCCCAATAACGACCGTAGAGCGTATCGCCACCGACCAGAAACAGCGCCCCCGCCACCGCCCGCTCGCCCTGCATAGCAAACAACAGGCGCACATTGGCGTTGCAGTCGCGGCTCAACAGAGTAAAGAACACAGGCGGCAAGTAGGGCTCCTGCCCGCGCTTGTAATAGGTGGCCGCGTAGAACGGATAAAACTGCTGCCAGGCGGCGGCGTCCAGCTGATCACCCGCCAACCAGCAGAAGTGAATTCCTTGGTCGCGAATGGCCTGCCGCTCCTTGCGAAAGTTCTTGCGCTTGCGCGAGTTGCAAGCCGCAAGAAAATCATCAAAGCAGGCGTAATCGCGGTTGTACCAATGAAACTGACATCCCAGACGCTGCAACCAGCCACGCTCGGCCAGCCATTCATTCTCTGCTCCGGTATTGAACAGCAGGTGCAAGCTGGACACCCGCTGCCCCTGCAGATCGACATCCAGACTGTCCAGCAAGGCGCCCGCCGCATCGGCGTCACGGGCTATCAGCCGCGGCCCTTGCACCGGCGAAAACGGCGCCGCGCTCAGGTACTTGGGATAATAGGCCCGCCCTGCCCGCTCCCAGGCGTCCGCCCACTGCCAATCGAACACATACTCACCCCAGGAATGATCCTTGAGATACAGCGGCAGCAGCGCCTGCAACTGGCCATCGCGCTCCACCACCCGGTGCGCCGGCTGCCAGCCAGAGGCCGCGCCCACCGCGCCACTGTCCTCCAGCGCACGGATAAAGCCGTGACTCAGAAACGGGTAGTCGGCCGCCAGCAGGCCATCCCAACAGGCAGCAGCAATATCATTGATGGACGTGAGGTGTTTGGGCACCATGGATCAACTCGGCAGGGTCATGTTCAGCCCGATGATGACCGCCTGCCGATTCAGTAGCAAGATAGTGGACGCAGCCACAGGCCCCCGCAGGCAACATCGGCAGCATCACCCTCGGCGAGAGTCCGCCCATGACGCACACAGACACAACCAGCCTGACCCAGCAGCGCTGGCAGCAGATTCAGCAACGTGACCCGGCAGCCGATGGCCGCTTTATCTACGCCGTGATCACCACCGGCGTGTACTGCCGCCCCAGTTGCCCGTCCCGCCAGGCCAAGGCCGGGAACCTGCGCTTCTTTGACAACACCGCCCAGGCCCGCGCCGCCGGCTTTCGGCCCTGCCTGCGCTGCAAGCCAGACGAAGCCCCCGGTACGACGCGACACAGCCGTATCACTCAGCTCTGCCGCCTGATCGAGCAGGCAGAGCAAACACCCACACTGCAGCAACTGGCCGATAGCGCCGGATTAAGCCGCTGGCACCTGCAGCGCGAATTTCGCCGTGAAACCGGGCTGACCCCGCGAGAGTACGCCCGCGCCGTGCGCCAACAGCGCCTGCAGCAGCACCTAAGCGGCGCTGGCACCACCACCGACGCCGCCTATGCCGCCGGCTACAGCTCCTCCAGCCACTTCTACGCCGACGCCGCCTCGGAGTTGGGCATGTCCGCCAGCGACTACCGCCAGGGCGGACAACAGCAACAGATCCGTTTTGCCACCGGCCCCTGCCCGCTGGGCCGCGTCCTGGTTGCTCGCAGTGACCTGGGCGTGTGCGCCATTTTGCTCGGTGATGATGATCGCCAGCTTGAGGACAATCTGCGCGCACGCTTCCGCAACGCCCAGTGCACCGCCGATCACGGCTTGGCAGACCAACTGCGCACTGTGACCGCCATGATCGAAACCCCGCACCAGGCACCAACACTGCCGCTGGACATACGCGGCACCGCCTTCCAGCGTCGCGTCTGGCAGGCGCTACAAGCAATACCGCCCGGCGAGACGCGCAGCTACGCCCAACTGGCTACGGCACTGGGTACACCGACCGCCGCTCGCGCTGTCGCCGGTGCCTGCGCCGCCAACCCGCTGGCCATAGCCGTCCCCTGCCACCGCATTGTGCGCGGCGACGGCAGCCTGTCCGGCTACCGCTGGGGCGTGGAGCGTAAACGCGCGCTGCTGGAGCGCGAAGCACAAGGCGTAAAGGATGACTGACCTGCACACCCGCCTGGCAATCGCGCTGCCGGGGGACTTTCGTCACGCCGACGTGCTGCGCTTTTACGCCCGCGACCGGGAACAGGTATCGGAACGCACGCAAGATCAACGCATCGAAAAGGCCCTGCATTGGCAACGCCAGCCCGCGCTGCTGCAGCTAGACCTCGGCGCCCCCGACACGGCTCGCGCCGTATTGAAGGGCGCAGAGGCCGACCCGGCGCAGCTGCAAGACCAGCTACACAGCATGCTCGGCCTCAAACAAGACATCACCAGCCTGCATGCAGCCCACGGCAGTCATCCGGACATCGCTCGCCTGCTGGCCTACACACCGGGTCTGCGCATACCGCAAAGCGCAAGCCCCTTTGAAGCCGCCTGCTGGGCCGTCATCGGCCAGATGATCAGCGTAGAAGCCGCCATCTCGGTCCGCCGCAAGCTCATTCGCCAACTCGGCACACCGCTGGCCAACGGCATGATCTGTCACCCGCTGCCCGAACAGCTGCTGGCCGCCAGCCCCGAGCAATTGCGCAGCTGCGGTCTCTCCGCCGGCAAAGCCGCCACCCTCACCCGCCTGGCAGGCGCCGTAGAAAGCGGCGCCCTGCCCCTAGACCACTGGGCAACGCTGTCGCAACCGCCAGCCGATGAGATCAGCGCCGCCCTCAGCCAGATCAAAGGCATCGGCCCCTGGACACAAAGCTACATCCTGCTGCGCGGCTACGGCGCACTGGATGGCTCCCTGCACGGCGACGTCGTAGTACGCAAACGCCTCGGCGCCCTGCTCAACCTACCCGAGCCGCCAGACCAGGCCTTTACTCAACAATGGCTAAGCCAATTCGCCCCCTGGCGCGCCCTGGTCGCCGCCCACCTCTGGGCCATGCCAACCGATACCCCAACCAAAGACTACTGAGCCGCAAACCGGTAGCGCCTGGCCAGTAAAATGGTGTATTGATGAGGCACAACGCCGCCAGGCACCGCAGACACTCAAGCGCATACCGGGCATACCGGACTGACGGGTAGTAACGCATTCACGTAATCACGCAGTCGCGCGAATACGCTCAAACCACCAAGGAGGGTGATAACCACATGATTTCACTAGAAAAAGCCCCCACCACAACCGACCGACGCACGGAGTTATCTCGAATGCACGGTTATGTATTAGTGCTGCGTGCTGTCTAATCACTGTTAATTTTGAAAGGCGTCAAAAGGTGAGATATGGATTTGGCCCTTAAAATTTTCCAGATTGGTTTTTACGTTACGGCTTCAGTAATTGCCGTTCTGACGTTCGTTAAAGCCAAGAATGGACTATTGAACTCGGTGAACACCGAGTACCAGAAAAAGGTGATGGAACGACTTTCTGACCTGTCCGATGAAATCTGGGAGGAATTCGATTTTTCTTCAGCTAACCATTGGTCAAAGAATAAAGCTTTGGATGAGGTTTTAGAGCGGATTCATGAGTACGCAGCCGAAAACAAGCACGAAATTTTGACCGGTAAAGCTGGATTTGCTGGGGTGCCATTGCCGCAGAGGCAATTAGAAATGATGGCATCTTTGGAACGAATAAAATCAGATCCATTCATCCCGTCGAGAATTAGAGGAAAGTTGGTTGATATTCTGGAGCGGCGGATATCATCAACATTCGAGGCATATCACTCTGTCATCAAAGACTACCAAGACGATCTTGCAAAGGGTAAAGGTTGGGATTCGTTTGAGCTCAACAAAAGCCTTGGTGGTCTCAATGACCAAGT
>NZ_NTMR01000019.1 GCF_002307495.1 Pseudomonas abyssi
CACTTGGAACTTGAGGCGGCCAACCCCGAAAAAATCGGCATGTCGAAAAAGTGTCGCAGACATAGCGGAACATTGCGGCGCATTGCAGATGACCAAGCCAGCTATCTATCTGTTATTAAAAGAAAAGCGAAATATTGAGAAGTAATGCAAGAACACCAAAACGGGTTCAAATCCCCCAAATCAAAATATAAAAAAGGACGCCACAAGGCGTCCTTTTTTCGCCCACGAACGTCTCTACCACCCAACCTACGGCCCCGGCGACCTGTGCCGAAACCCCTGCTGACCGGCGCCTAGGCTGAATCCTCCGCCCCGCCAGGAAAACCTCAACATTACATATACATTTCCGTATATTTTACGCACACCCCTGCCCTCCCCATCCGATTGAGCCAAAATCCGATTGCCACACACCCCTTACACGCACTATATTCGAAAAACCATATATACAGACACAGCCAACCCATACCACCATGCTCGAACACCTGACCCCACCCACCGTTTTCAAGTGCCTGGCCGATGAGACCCGCACCCGTCTGATGCTGCTGATTGCCGCCGAGGGTGAGCTATGCGTTTGTGAGCTGACGTCGGCGCTGGAGCTGAGCCAGCCGAAGATTTCCCGCCACCTGGCGCAATTGCGCACTTGCGGATTGCTGGCGGATCGGCGGCAGGGGCAGTGGGTGTATTACCGTTTGCACCCTCACCTGCCCGACTGGGTTATCCAACTGCTGCGCACCACACTGGACAGCAATCGCCACTGGCTGAGCCCGGATCATCAGCGGCTGGAGCAGATAGGCGATCGTCCTGAGCGGGCGGCGCGCTGCTGCCCGCCGGCCACCTCATGAATTGCTGCAATCGGAGTCAGCATGTCTCACCCTGACCTGCCCAATCTGGATATCGACCTGGCGCCCCGCCCGGATCTGGAGCGCCTGCGCAGCCCGCTGCGCGCTACGCATGCGCCGCGCATTCTGCTGCTGCACGGCTCTGCCCGTGAGCGCTCCTACAGCCGGCTGCTGGTCGAAGAAGCGGCTCGCCTACTGACCTACTTTGGCGCCGAGGCCCGCATCTTTGATCCATCTGGTCTGCCATTGCCGGACGATGCACCGGATACCCACCCCAAGGTGGTCGAACTGCGCGAGTTGATGCAGTGGTCCGAGGGCCAGGTGTGGTGCTCGCCCGAGCGTCACGGGGCGATGACGGCGGTGTTCAAGGCGCAGATCGACTGGGTGCCGCTGAGCATTGGCGCGGTGCGCCCGACCCAGGGCAAGACGCTGGCGGTCATGCAGGTGTGTGGCGGGTCGCAGTCGTTCAATGTGGTGAACCAGCTGCGTGCGCTGGGCCGCTGGATGCGCATGTTCACCATCCCCAACCAGTCGTCGGTGCCCAAGGCCTTTCTGGAGTTTGACGAGGCCGGGCGCATGCGCCCCTCGCCCTTCTATGAGCGGGTGGTGGATGTCATGGAAGAACTGGTGAAATTCACTTTGTTGCTGCGCGAGCACAGCGACTATCTGGTGGACCGCTATTCCGAGCGGCGCGAGTCCGCCGAGCAGCTGTCTACGCGCGTCAATCAGCAGGGCATTTGAGGAGCCAGTATGGGATTGTTTGAGCGCTGGTTGAGTGTCTGGGTGGCGCTGGCCATCGCGGCTGGCGTCGCGCTCGGCTCGCTGTTTCCGCCCCTGTTTGCCGGTGTCGCAGCGCTGGAGTTTGCCCACGTCAACCTGCTGGTGGCGGTGCTGATCTGGGTGATGATTTACCCGATGATGGTGCAGATCGACTTTGCCGCCGTGCGCGATGTCGGCAAACGTCCGCGCGGGCTGGTGCTGACGCTGATCGTCAACTGGCTGATCAAGCCCTTCACCATGGCGCTGCTCGGCTGGCTGTTCTTTCGTCTGCTGTTTGCCGACTGGGTGGACCCGCAAAGCGCGGGCGAGTACATCGCCGGCATGATCCTGCTAGGTGTGGCGCCCTGTACCGCGATGGTGTTTGTCTGGAGCCAGCTGACCCGCGGCGACCCCAACTACACGCTGGTGCAGGTGTCGGTGAACGATCTGATCATGGTGTTTGCCTTTGCACCGCTGGTCAGCCTGCTGCTGGGCGTCAGCGATATTCAGGTGCCCTGGGCGACACTGCTGCTGTCGGTCCTGCTCTATGTGGTGCTGCCGCTGGGCGCTGGCGTACTGACCCGTCAATGGCTGCAGCGCCGGGCGCCCGAGCAGTTGCCGCAGCTGCTGCAGCGCCTCAAGCCCTGGTCGATATTGGGGCTGCTGGGCACCGTAACGCTGCTGTTCGGCCTGCAGGCCGATACCCTGCTGAGCCAGCCGGTGACCATCGTGCTGATTGCCATTCCGCTGCTGGTGCAGACCTACGGCATCTTTGCAGTCGCTTATCTGGCCGCCTGGAAGCTGCGCCTGCCGCACCCGATTGCAGCGCCGGCATGCATGATCGGCACCTCCAATTTCTTTGAGCTGGCGGTCGCAGTCGCCATCTCGCTGTTCGGGCTGCACTCCGGTGCGGCCCTGGCCACGGTGGTCGGCGTACTGGTCGAGGTGCCGGTCATGCTGTCACTGGTGGCCTTCGCCAACCGCACCCGTCACTGGTTCCCAAGCACAGAGTGACCTCACAAGGCAGGAGTCCGTTATGAGCATCAAGGTAGGTATCAACGGTTTTGGTCGCATCGGTCGGCTGGCGCTGCGCGCGGCCTGGGATTGTCCGGAGCTGGAGTTTGTACGCATCAATGATCCGGCGGGCGACGCGGCAACCCACGCCCACCTGCTCAACTTCGATTCGGTGCATGGCCGCTGGCAGCACGAAGCGAGCAGTAACGGCGAGCAATTGATCATCAGCGGCAAGGCCATTGCGGTGACAGCCAATCGCGCGCTGGCCGATACCGACTGGAGCGACTGTGATCTGGTCATCGAGGCCAGCGGCAAGATGAAGACCCTCGCCAGCCTGCAGCCGTACCTGGATCAGGGCGTCAAACGCGTGGTGGCCTGCGC
Source organism: Pseudomonas abyssi (assembly GCF_002307495.1). Classification (GTDB taxonomy): domain Bacteria; phylum Pseudomonadota; class Gammaproteobacteria; order Pseudomonadales; family Pseudomonadaceae; genus Halopseudomonas; species Halopseudomonas abyssi. The sequence continues at coordinate 2,991 of NZ_NTMR01000019.1, forward strand.
GCCGATCAAGGAGCCGGGGGCGCTGAATGTCGTCATGGGCGTCAACCACGACCGCTTCGACCCGCAGCAGCACCGCATTGTCACCGCAGCCTCCTGCACCACCAACTGCCTGGCGCCGGTGGTCAAGGTGATTCAGGAGGCGCTGGGCATTCGCCACGGCTCGATCACCACCATCCACGACCTGACCAACACCCAGAGCATTCTCGACCAGCCGCACAAGGACCTGCGCCGAGCCCGCGCCAGCGGCATGAGCCTGATCCCCACCACCACCGGCTCGGCCACCGCGATTGCCGAGATCTTCCCCGAGCTGCGCGGTCGCCTGAACGGCCATGCGGTGCGAGTACCGCTGGCCAATGCCTCGCTCACCGACTGCGTCTTCGAGGTTGAACGGCCTACCAGCGTGGACGAGGTCAACGCCCTGCTCAAGCAGGCGGCCGACGGCCCGCTGCACGGCATTCTCGGTTATGAGGAACGCCCGCTGGTGTCCATTGATTACCGCACCGACCCGCGCTCCTCGATCATCGATGCGCTGTCGACCATGGTGATCAACCAGACCCAGGTCAAGCTGTACGCCTGGTATGACAACGAGTGGGGTTACGCCAACCGCGCCGTGGAGTTGGCGCGGCTGGTCGGCCAGTACGCCTGAGGAGTTCGTGAGATGCGCACCCTGTCCAGCCTGCCCGCTGCCGTGCGCCAGTATCTGGTGGTCACCGCCAACTACTGGGCCTTTACCCTGACCGACGGCGCGCTGCGCATGCTGGTGGTGCTGCATTTTCACAGTCTGGGCTACACGCCGCTGGAGATTGCCGCGCTGTTTCTGTTCTACGAGATATTCGGCGTGGTCACCAACCTGATCGGCGGCTGGCTGGGCGCGCGCATCGGCCTGAACCGCACCATGAATCTGGGATTGGCGCTGCAAGTGGTGGCGCTGCTGATGCTGACACTACCGGCCAGCGTCCTCAGCGTACCCTGGGTGATGGCGGCGCAGGCGCTGTCCGGCATCGCCAAGGACCTGAACAAGATGAGCGCCAAGAGCGCCATCAAGCTGCTGGTGCCTGAGCAGCAGCAAGGCACGCTGTACAAGTGGGTGGCCATTCTCACCGGCTCCAAAAATGCCCTGAAGGGCGTCGGCTTTTTCCTGGGTGGTGCGCTGCTGGTGCTGCTCGGCTTTACCGGCGCGGTGCTGGCGATGGCCATGGCGCTGGCGGTGGTGTGGCTGATCAGTCTGCGCCTGCTGAAGCAGGACTTGGGGCGCGCCAGCGGCAAGCCCAAATTCCGGGAGCTGCTGTCCAAGAGCCGCGCCATCAACCTGCTCTCCGCAGCGCGGCTGTTTCTGTTCGGTGCCCGTGATGTGTGGTTTGTGATCGCCCTGCCGGTGTACCTGAGCAGCGCGCTGGGCTGGGACTTCTGGCTGGTCGGTGGCTTTATGGCCAGTTGGGTGATCGGCTACGGGCTGGTGCAGTCGATAGCGCCACGGCTGACCGGCCGGCAGCAGGTGCCGGGCGGGCGCAGCGCTGCCGGCTGGGCATTGCTGCTGGCCCTGCTGCCCGCTGCGATTGCCGTGGGCATGCACCTCACGCCACAGAACGCCAGCGCAGTGCTGATTGGCGGCCTGCTGCTGTTTGGCGTGATTTTCGCCATCAACTCGTCGCTGCACAGCTACCTGATCGTCAGCTACGCCAAGGGCGATGGTGTGTCGCTGGATGTCGGCTTCTACTATATGTCCAACGCCATGGGGCGGCTGATCGGCACCCTGCTGTCCGGCTGGGTTTACCAGCAATACGGCCTGGGCGCCTGCCTGTGGATCTCCAGTGCCTTTGTGCTGCTGGCCGCGTTGATTTCGCTGGGGTTGCCGCGTCAGGTGTCGTCGAGCGCCGGGTGAATCAACGCGCCGGCGGAATCGCATACGTGCCGGTGGCGTGGGCGACCGGCTCAGGCTCGCCGTCGGAATACAGCGAGACCTCGCCAATCACCATGGTCTTGCCCACTTTCAGCAGGCGGCATTCGGCGATGACGTCGCGGTCCGCACGCGGCTTACGCATAAAGTTGATGTTCAGGTTGGTGGTCACCGCCAGCGCCACCAGCCCCAAGGTGCCCAGCAACGCCACGTACAGGGCGGCGTCCGCGACTTCCATCAGCACCGGACCCGACACCGTGCCGCCCGGGCGCAGGTGCGCGCCAGTGATGGGCTTGCGGATCACCGCCATGCGCTCGCCCAGCGATTCGATATCAAAGCGGGAGTGCGGAAACTCCGCATCGAAAAACCGCTGCAACTCGTCCTTGGAAACCATCGCTACTCCGTCATCAGACTGCGGTATCAGGGCTGTTCGCTGACCGGGCAGCGCTGCAGATCACTCAGTTGCAGCAAGTGCAACGCATCAAGAAAGGCTGGCAGGAAGCTGCCGGGGCCTTGGGCATGCTGCTCGGCCTTAAGACCGGCAGCCGCAAACACCTGGGCGGCGGCCACCGCAGCAGCCAGCGTTTGCCCCGGCGCAACGCCAATAAAACCGGCAAGCAGGGCACTGAGTGCGCAGCCCATGGCAGTCACCTGCGGCATCAGTGCACTGCCGCCCTCGATGCGCTGGCTGCGCTGGCCATCGGTCGCCAGGTCGACCTCACCGGTCACCAGCACCACACAACCCTGCGCGCGCGCCAGCTGACGGGCGGCCTCGGCAGCGCTCTCTACGCTGTCGCCGCTATCCATGCCCCGGCCCTGCCCACTGGCACCGGCCAGCGCGATGATCTCCGAGGCATTGCCGCGAATGGCCGTTGGCCGCCGGGCCAAAAGCGCGGTCACCAGCTGGCGGCGAAACCCGGTTGCCGCGTGCGCCACCGGATCAAGCACCCAGGGCACCCCGGCCGCCTGAGCGCCGGCGATGGCCGCGTGCATACCTTCAGCCCACTGCGGCGAGGGCGTGCCCATATTGATACTCAAGGCTGATGCCAGCGCCGCAAACTCACCGGATTCCTCGGCGCAGTGCACCATCGCCGGCGACGCGCCGGCAGCCAGCAGTACGTTGGCGGTCATGTTCATCGCCACGTAATTGGTAATGCACTGCACCAGCGGGGTCTGTTCGCGCAGGCGTTGATACAAGGTCCAGCTGTCGTTCAGCTGCGTATTCTGCAGGCTCATGCCTTCTCTCCGGCCCTGACTGTCAGGCTGCACTCTACCACCGGCTCGCCCGGCAATCCGCCGCCTCACACGGCCGAGTTGCGCAGGTACTCGGCAAAGGCATACGCCACCACCGGCAACTGCCGATTCTGCAGGCAAGCCAGCACCATATTGGCCGACGGAAAGCCACGGTCAGCAATCTCCCGACTGACCAGCTCGCCACCCACGCTGGGCACACCAATCTGTATCTGAAAACTCAGCGCCTGCTCGTAGCGCAGGTAACCCAGCAGAAACTCGAAGCTGTTGCTCTCGATCAGCGCCCGCAGCTTGATCGAGCGCCGGGCCAGATAGGTATCCAGCAGCTGACGGCCGGCAGTGTCCCGGCCGGGCAGCACCACCGGATAGTCCAGGCACTGGCGCAGGCTGACCCGCCCCGGCTCCGCCGCCAGCGGATGACTGCGATGCATGACCACGCACAGCGGTTGGGCGACATCGTACAAGCGCTCGATATCCGCCTCCGGCGTCAGATGGAAGATGAACGCCAGGTCAGACTCAAAGGTGCGCAGCGCATCCAGCGCCCGGTGGTGATCGCCCACCTGCACCTGAAACTCCACCAGCGGATGCTGCTGCCGAAAGCCGGCGATGCGTTCCGGCAGGTAGCTGCCCGCGGCGGCCTGACTGACGACGATCCGCACCCGGCCGCGGCGCAGCCCCTGCAGGTCCTCGATCTCGGAGCGCACCTGCTCCAGATGCGCAGCCCGGCTGCGGATGTAATGCACAAACAGCTCGCCGGCCGCCGTCAGCCGCATGCCCCTCGGCAGACGCTCGAACAGTGGTGTACCCAGTTCGTCTTCCAGGTCCTGAATACGGCGATTCACCGCCGACGGCGCGACGTGCAGACGCTCGGCAGCCTGACGGATCGAGCCCACTCTGGCCACTTCATCCAGGTAGTGCAGAAAGCGCAGATGATTCATATCAGCTCCTGTCATGCGGACCAGCACGGCCCCGTCGAGCACCGCAGCGGTGCAGAAACCTGCCCGCGGGCGGTGCAAAGGCCGCGCACCCGGCGCAGCCACCGCTCCGCTACAGACGTGGCGGCGCGCGAACCCGGCGGCCAAAGCACCAACCCCTGCACGCAAGCGATTTGCCGAGGGCCAGATGGCATCCTTGCGCCAGCATATCCGTTGCCGTATCGGCAACGCAACGCACGCGAAAAAGCGACATTTGATAGTCACTCATGGCATGTGCGCTGCATCGTCTGCCAGCATGAAAAAGACTCCCGGCACTCCCGTGGCCTACGGGCCCCACCCCGACAACGCCTGGCACCAGCATTACGGTGTTACCAGCCTGCTGCGTCCAGCCCACAGGCCAAGGCCGCTGCTGTTCACCAGCGACCAGGGCAACCTGGAGCTGGATATCGGCACCAGCGCACTGGTGGTGGTGGATATGCAGAACGACTTCTGCCACCCCGAAGGCTGGTTTGCCCAAAAAGGGGCCAGCATGCAGGCAACACGGCGCCCCATCCCGCGTCTGCGACGCCTGCTGCCGGCCTGGCGCGCTGCCGGTGGCCGGGTTATCTGGCTCAACTGGGGCATCCGCGCTGACCGGCTGAACCTGCCGCCGGTAGTGCATTTCGTCGGCAAGCGCAGCGCCAGCGGCGTGGGCTACGGCGAGCATTCGCCAATCGATCACGGCCCGGCACTGGTGCAGGGAACCTGGGGCGCGGAGGTGGTCAGCGAGCTGAAGATCGAGCCCGCCGATATCCAGGTGTACAAGCACCGCCTCAGCGGCTTCTGGGATAACGAGCTGGACAGCATCCTGCGCGCGCAGGGCATCACCAGCCTGCTGTTCGCCGGCATCAATACCGACCGCTGCGTGTTTTCGTCCCTGCAGGATGCGGCCTTCCTCGGCTACGACTGCGTGCTGCTGCGCGACGCCTGCTCAACGCCCTCCCCGGCCTATGTCAGCCGCGCCATTCATTTTCTCGTCGCCCAGTGCCACGGCTTTGTCGCCACGGCCGCTGCGCTCAATACCGCTCTCACCTCAATGCAACAGGAGTCATGACCATGTCATCGAAAGCTCGTCGGCCACGCCTGGCCAACACCCTCACCGCCCTCAGTCTCGGACTCGGCCTGCTGGCCTCTGCCAGCGCGCAGGCCGCAACCGATATCGATCTGGTACTCAACTGGAAATACGAAGGTGCCCAGGCCTGGTTCTTCCTCGCCGAAGACAAGGGCTACTTCAAGGAGCACGACCTCAACGTCACCATCGACCAGGGTGAAGGCTCGGCCGCGTCCATTCCGAAGGTCGCCTCCGGCGTCTACGATGCCGGCTTTGGCGACACCAATGCGCTGATCCAGCTGGCCTCGACCCAGCCTGAGCGCGCGCCTGTGGGCGTCTACATGATCTACAACACCCCGCCGTTCGTCATCGCGGTGAAAAGCGACAGCCCGATCACTGAACCGCAGGATCTGGAAGGCAAGATCGTCGGCGCACCGGCCAACGACGCGGCACTGAAGCTGTTCCCGGCCTTCGCCGAGATGACCGGTATCGACCAGTCCAAGGTCACCATCAACAACATGGCGCCCAACCTGCGTGAGCAACTGCTGATGCGCGGCCAGATCGACGCCGCCTTCGGCTACATCACCACCATCAGCTTCAGCGCCAAGGGCATGGGCATCAACCCGGATGAGCAACTGCGCTTTATCCGCTACGGCGATCACGGCATGGACCTGTACTCCAACTCGATCTTCTTCTCCCAGGAGTTTATCGCCGAGCATCCAGACGCCGTGCGTGGCTTTGTGGCCGCCATCAACCAGGCCATTCAGGACGCGGTAGCCAACCCCGAGGAAGCGATCGACGCGCTGATGCGCCGTGAGCCGCTGCTCAACCGCGAAGTGGAAACCGACAAGATGCTGACCACCGTACGCAACGACATGAGCCACCCGGAAATTGCCGACATCGGCCTGGGTGACGTCAACGACGATCGCCTGCAAAAGAACATCGACATCGTGGTCAAGGCCAACCAGTTGGAGAACGCGCCGGCCCCGACCCAGATTTTCGACCGCAGCTTCCTGCCGGCACGGGCTGACCGCCCGAGCGAACTCTGAGCAACGGGAGACATTGATGAACCTTGATCTGCAGGACAAAGTCGTTGTCATCACCGGCCCGGCCAAGGGCATGGGCCGCGCCGTCACCCTGGCCTTCGCCCGCGAAGGTGCCCGACTGGTGCTGGCCGGGCGCGATCTGGACGCCATCGCCCCAGTCGCCCGGGAAGTGGCGGAACTGGGCCGCGAGGTAGAAGTAGTGCGCTGCGACATGACCCACAGTACCGATGCCGAGGCCCTTGCGGCGGCGGCACTGGACTGCTTCGGCCGCATCGACGTGCTGGTCAACGTGGCGGGCGGCTCCGGCCCGATCGGCAAGACCGGCTGGGAGACCACCCAGAGCGAGTTCGACGAGATCGTTCAGCTCAACATGACCGGCTGTTTCAACACCATGCGCGCGGTCATGCCCGCCATGATCGAACAGGGCAGCGGCAAGATCGTCAACGTTGGCGGCACCTTCGGCATGCGCGGCCGCGCCGGCCGCATGGCCTATTCCGCCTCCAAGTGGGGCCTGCGCGGTATTACCAAGAGCTTTGCGCTGGAGGCCGGCCCGCACGGTATCAACGTCAACTGCGTCGCCCCCGGCATGGTTGACGGCCCGCGCTTTCGCGACAAGGTGTGCGCCAACATGGCCGCCCAGCTGGATATCAGCCCGGAAGAAGCCGCCACGCGCCACGCCGCCGACTACGCGCTCAAGCGCGTCTCCACCGACCAGGATGTTGCCAATGCCTGCCTGTTTCTCGGCAGCGACGTTTCCCGCCAGATCACCGGCGTCGACCTCCCGGTCGATGGCGGCTGGGCCATGCTTTAGGAGAACCCTATGAACCAAGTTGACCTGCTGATCCGCGGCGCCCGCGTGGTATCAGACCACCAGATTATCGAAGCCTCGGTCGCGATTGACGGCGAGAAGATTGTCGCCGTCGGCCGCGATGAACTGATGCCCTCTGCCCGCGAAGTCCTACAGGCTGATGGCCTGTTCCTGCTGCCGGGCGCCATCGACAGCCATGTGCACTTCCGCGATCCGGGCTACGCCCATAAGGAAACCTGGAAGACCGGTTCGGCGGCTGCCGCCTGCGGAGGCGTGACCACCGTGTTCGACATGCCCAACACCAACCCGCCGACCGGCACCATCGAAGCCCTGCGCATGAAGCAGAAAGCCGCCGAGTCGTCCTACGTTGATTACGGTATTCACGGCCTGCTGGGGGACGACACCGTCGGCCACCTGGAAGAGCTGGTCGACGCCGGCTGTACCAGCTTCAAGGCGTTTGTCGGCAATACCTTCGGCAACCTGCCGGCACCCACCGACGGCGCGCTGCTGGAAGGCTTCGAGAAGCTGGCGCCACTGGGTATTCGTACCGTGGTACACGCGGAAAACTCGTCCATTCTCTCCCGTCGTCAGAAGCGCATGCAGGACGCCGGGCGTATCGACGCCCTGGCGCACCTCGCCGCGCGCCCGGTGGTGGCCGAGATCGAGGCCATCGGCCGCGTGCTGACCCTGGCCGAGTGGACCGGCGCGCGTGTACACATCGCCCACCACAGCGCCGCCGACTCGCTGTTTCTGATTCGTGAAGCCAAGCGCCGCGGCGTGGACGTGACCGTTGAGACCTGCCCGCAGTACCTGCTGCTCAACACCGACCATAGCGACCGGCTGGGCGGCATCCTGCGCCTGAACCCGCCGATCCGCGAACCCCGCCACAACCAGCCGCTGTGGGATGCGCTGATGGACGGCACCATCGACATGATCGCCACCGACCACGCGCCGCACGCCCCGGAAGAAAAGACCCGCGAGAACATCTGGGAGTGTGATTGCGGCTTCCCCGGCATCGAGACGCAGATGGCGCTGATGCTCACCGAGGTGAACCGCGAACGCGCCAGCCTGATGGATTACGTGCGCTGGAGTTCGGTCAGCCCGGCCAAGGCCTGGGGCATCTACGGCAAGAAAGGCGTGATCACCCCCGGCGCCGATGCCGATATCGCCATTGTCGATATGCAGCGCAGCGGCATCCTCTCGGAGAACCAGCTGCACAGCACCAGCAAGATTTCGCCCTGGCATGGCCGCCCGGTCAAGGGCTACCCGCTGCACACGCTGGTGCGCGGCAAGTTTGTCATGCGCAACGGCGAGCTGGTCACCGAGACCGCCGGCTGGGGGCGCTCGGTCAAGGCCATTCAGCAGATGCCGACGCCGCGTCCGCAGAACACCGAGCACTACACGGACGCAATCCTGAGCACACCTGAAGGCGTGCGCCCGACCGCGGAGCCGCGGCGGTGAGCCGCTGGCCCATGACAGCCCCGGCGCACGACGCCGGGGCCGTGCAACAGGAGCAAGCCATGAGTGACACCCCATCAGCCAGTGCCCAACGTCCGATGATCGAGCTGTCCGACGTGACCGTGCGTTACGGCGGTAATGTCGTGGCGCTGGACAACACCACCCTGCGCATCGACAAGGGCGATTTTGTTGCCCTGGTCGGCCCCAGCGGCTGCGGCAAGTCCACCATTCTCAAACTGGTCGCCGGCCTGCTGGAGCCGACCGCCGGTGCCGCGATTGTCGGTGGCCGTGAAGTGGGCGCCATCGGCAGCCACGCCAAGCGCCTGGGCCTGGCCTTCCAGAACCCGACCATGCTGCCGTGGCTGAGCATTCTGGATAACGTAATGATCCCGCTGAAGATCGTCGAGCCGTTCCGCCAGGACTATCGGCGCAAGCGCAAGGGCGAGTTCCGCGAACGCGCCGAGGCGCTGCTGGAGCAGGTCGGCCTGGCCGGTTTTGGCAACAAGCGCCCCTGGCAGTTGTCCGGCGGCATGCTGCAGCGCGCGTCCCTGTGCCGGGCGCTGGTGCATGAGCCCGACATCCTGCTGCTCGACGAGCCCTTCGGAGCGCTAGACCAGTTCACCCGCGAAGAGCTGTGGGACACCATGCAAGACCTGTGGATCAACCGCCGCCCGACCGTGTTGCTGGTGACCCACGACCTGCGCGAGTCGGCCTATCTGGCCAGCCGCATCTGCGTCATGAGTTCACGCCCCGGCCGCATCATCGAAGACCAGCGCGTGACCTTCGCCCGGCCGCGCACGCTGGAATCCAGCTACCAGCCGGACTTCACCACCCTGGTGCAGCAACTGCGCATGAGCATCGCCGAGGCGCGCGCGCCCGGCAGCTCGCAGACTCCCGCAGCCAGTCGTCCGCTTGAAGAGGTGTCCGTATGAACAAGCCCCTGCCGCGCTGGCGGCGCAACCTGCTGTCGTTCTCCGCGATGATCGGTTTCTTCCTGCTCTGGGAAGTGCTCTGCCGTCTGCTCGGTGTTTCCGAGCTGGTGCTACCGGTACCCAGCCAGATCGCCGCCGTGCTGATCGACAAGATGCCGATCCTCTGGCCACACACCCAGCAGACGCTGATGACCACCCTCATCGGCTTCTTTCTCGGTGTGTTCATCGGCCTGCTGATTGGCGTGATCATCGGCTCCTCCCGGGTCGCCTACGATATCGCCTATCCATTGCTGGTCGGCTTTTCCAGCATTCCCAAGGTCGCAGTGGTGCCGATCTTCGTGGTCTGGTTTGGCTCGGGCACCATCCCGGCGATTCTGACCTCGATGGTCATCGGCATCTTCCCGGTGGTAGTCAACGTGGCAACCGGTCTGGCGACCACCGAGCCGGAGCTGGAAGACGTGCTGCGCGTACTCGGCGCCAAGAAGCGCGACATTCTCTGGAACGTCGGTCTGCCGCGCACCCTGCCCTATCTGTTCGCCTCGCTGAAGATCGCCCTGACCTCGGCCTTCATCGGCACCGTACTGGCGGAAACCGTGGCCTCCAACAAGGGCATCGGCAACGTGATGATGATTGCCAGCGGCAACTTTGACGTCCCCTTGGTGTTTGCCGGGCTGTTCATTCTGGCTGCCCTGGGCGTCGCCCTGTACTCCGTCTCTGCTCTGCTTGAGAACCGTTTCACCAGCTGGACCCAACGTGGCAAAGGCTCGGAGGCCGCATGAACCGCAACCCATCAATCAACAGTATTGCCGTGTTCTCCGGCTCCAACTTCGGCAGCCATGAGGACTATATCGAACAAGCCAAAAAGCTCGGGCAGGCGATTGCCGAGCGCGGTCAGACCATGGTCTACGGCGGCACCACCAAGGGCCTGATGGGCGTGGTGGCCGATGCCGCCCTGGCCGCCGGCGGCGAGGTGATCGGCGTGATCACCGAACGCCTGCGTGAGCGCGGCCACCTGCATCCGGGCCTGACCCGGCACGAGGTGGTCTCCGGCATGCGTGAGCGCAAGGCACGCATGGCCGAGCTGGCCGATGCCTTTGTCGCCCTGCCCGGCGGCCTGGGCACGCTGGAAGAGCTGTTTGAGGTCGCCACTCTGACCCAGCTGGCCGAGCACCAGAAGGCGCTGGCCTGCCTCAACGTGCGCGATTTTTTTGCCCCGCTGCGCGCCTTGCTGCTGCACGCCACGACTGAAGGCTTCATGAAGATCGAGCACTGCGACATGCTGATTCTTGAAGCCGACCCGCTCAAAGCGCTTGAGCAGATCGACCAATGGCAAGCCCCCACCGTCACCAAATGGATCGGCCAGCCCGGCTCCTGACCCAAGGAAACCCCATGACCCGCATCAAGATCAGCGCCGGCGGCTTCGACTTTATTGCCGAGTGCCACCCCGACGCCCCCGACACCGTGGCCGCCTTTCTCAAGCTGCTGCCCTATCACCAGAAGCTGATCCACGTACGCTGGAGCGGTGAAGGCGCCTGGGTGCCGCTGGGCGACTATCAGCTCAAAAACGGCGAGCAGCTTATCGGCTTCGAAAACCACACCAGCCACCCCTCGGTCGGCGACGTGCTGTTTTATCCCGGTGGTTACAGCGAGACCGAGATCATCATGGCCTACGGCGCCTGCAGCTTCTCCAGCAAGCTCGGACAACTGGCCGGCAACCACTTTCTGACCATCATCGAAGGCCGGGAAAACCTCCGCGCCCTCGGTCTGAAAACCCTCTGGGAAGGCGCCCAGGACATCAGCTTCGAACTCGACTGACACTCTCGAATAAGGTACCCATCATGAAAACGCGCGTCACCCGTCTGAGCGCCAGCGCGCCGGACGATATCTCTACCCTGGCCCAAGCCATCAGCCAAGGCCAGATCGATCCCACCCGCGTCATTGCCGTGCTTGGCAAGACCGAAGGCAATGGCTGCGTCAACGACTTCACCCGTGCCTTTGCCACCAGCACCCTGCGCCGTTTCTTTGCCCAGCAGCTGACCCTGTCCGAGGCCAAGGTCGAGGAGCGCATCGCCTTCGTCATGTCCGGCGGCACCGAAGGCGGCCTGAGTCCGCACTGGCTGGTATTCGAAGTCGACGCCAGCGAGCAGAATGCCGACTACAGCCTGCCGGGTCTCGCCGCTGGCGTCGCCTTTACCCGCGACTTCAAGCCGGAAGAAATTGGCCGCCTGGAGCAAGTCAATGAAACCCGCGATGCCGTGACGCGGGCGATGGCCAGCGCCGGTATCCGGCACGAGGACGACGTGCATTTTGTGCAGATCAAATGTCCGCTGCTGACCGCTTCACGTATCAGCGAAGCCGCCAGCCGGGGGCACACCACCGCCTGTTACGACACCTACGAGTCGATGGGCTATTCGCGCGGCGCCTCGGCGCTGGGCGTGGCCGTGGCCCTGGGCGACCTGATGGAAGAACAGCTCAGCAACGAGAAAATCTGCAGCGACTGGTCGCTCTACTCCACCCGTGCCAGCACGTCTGCCGGTATCGAGTTGCTGCGCAATGAAGTGCTGGTGCTGGGCAACGCCGCCGGCTGGGACCCGGCCTACCGCATTGGTCACGCGGTGATGGAAGACGCCCTGGATACCGCCGCTATCGACCGCGCGCTGGCCAGCATGCCCGGTGGCGCGCAGCTGACCATCACCGCCGACAACCTTGCCGGCCTGCTGGTCAAGGCCGAGCCTTCGGCCTCCGGCGAGATTCGCGGCAACCGCCACGTCATGAGTGATGACAGCGACATCAACGGCTCGCGCCACGCGCGCTCGCTGGTCGGTGGTGTGCTGGCCGGTCGGCTGGGTGATACCCGGCTGTTCGTTTCCGGCGGTGCAGAGCATCAAGGCCCCAACGGCGGCGGCCCGCTGGCACTGATTCTGCGCACCTGAACGCGGGGCTGAAACACCAAGCCTCGCATCGGCGGGGCTTTCCTGTTGCTCTTGGCTGCAGCTTAATCGCCGCGGTAGGTACGCCGTGCCGCTTCCAGCATCGACAGGCTGATCTTGTGCACTTCCTGGCGGCTGTGTTCGATGTGCGCGCGCAGCAGACGCCTGGCCTCATCGCGCCGCCGGGCGGCGAGCGCCTTGAGGATGTCGGCGTGTTCTTCGTAGGTCTTTTCGATGCGCTGCGCCTGATAGAAATCCAGACGCCGCACGATGCGGATGCGCTCGCAGACTTCCTGATGAATGCGCGCGGCCTCGCGGTTCCCGGCCAGACGCAGCAGCTCGAAGTGAAACTGCTCATCCAGCTCCGCCATGACCTGCATACCCGCTTGCCGCTCGTCCGGCGCTACCACCCACACGCTCATCAAGGGTTCCAGCACCTGACGCAAGTCTTCAGCAGCACACAGCCGGTCCAGTGCCGCGCATTCCAGACTGATGCGCACCTCGTAGAGCTCGTCGATACGCTCGAAATCCAGCGGCTTGACCGACCAGCCGCGGCGCAGGCCGACTTCCAGATAACCCTCGCGCTCCAACCGATACAGCGCTTCGCGTACGGGCGTACGTGACACCTCGTAGCGCTCTGCTATCTGGTTTTCGCTGAAACGGTCGTGGGGCAGCAGGACGAAATCAAAGATATCCTGCTTGACCCGCTGGTAGACCTGATCGGCCAGGGAAACAGCCTGCGATTGCGCCATCTGCGCTCATTCCTGAAGAGAAGACAGGTCGATACTGACATGCGCTGCGACGACCTGCCAGCGCCCGTCGATCCGCGCCCAGGTCTGCATCTGCCGGCCAACGCGCGCGGTTTCGCCATCACGGAACTGGGTACTGACTGTGGCGTAGTCCTCACCAAAAGTGCTGATCACCGTGTTGTACAGCTCTCGTCCGGGGCCGACCGGCACACACACCCGCCGATAGGCGGCAATGTCCTGCGCGCCATACAGGTTCTCGGCCACGCCGTAACGCACGGTGTGTTCGCTGTCCCAGAAGTACTGATCGAGCGTTTCCATCTCGTTGACCAGCAACGCCCGCTCGTAGTCGATAAACGCCTCGGTTACCTGTTTGACGACCTCGGGCAGGTTGATATCAGTCATGACGCACTCCAAGACTTGCCTGCAGCTGCTGCAGGTGCGCAACGCGGCCAACGATCCCGCCCTGGGCGGCAATCATGGCCAGCGTGGCCTGTTTGAATTCGGGGAAATAGCTTTCGGTGGCTTCGTCGATCAGCAGACAGCGATAACCGCGATCGTTGGCCTCGCGCATGCTGGTCTGCACGCAAACCTCGGTGGTCACGCCAGCAAAGATCAGGCTGTCGATGCCCTGCTGCTGCAGACGCTCATGCAGGCCCGTGGCATAGAACATGCCCTTGCCGGGCTTATCGATCACCCACTCATCCGCCAGCGGCGCGACGGCCTCCAGAATCTGGTTGCCGGGCTCGCCGCGCACCAGAATTCGCCCCATCGGGCCTACATCACCAATCTGCATGCCCGGCGGCCCGCCAGCGCGCTTGGCCGGCGGACAGTCTGACAAGTCCGGCAGGTGCGACTCCCGGGTGTGAATCACCAGCAGCCCGGCCTCACGCGCCAGCGCCAGCAATTGCTGCACCGCCGGGATGATGGCCGCGAGCGGGGTGACGTCATTGCCGAGCGCGGCGCCAAAGCCGCCCGGTTCGATAAAGTCGCGCTGCATGTCGATAACCACCAGCGCGGTGCGCTGCGGGTCGAAGCTGAAGTTATCGGGTACTGCGGTTACCTCGATCATCCTGCCACCTGCTGTGCACTGTGTTCGGTACCGGCCATATAGCGGCCGAGCACCTGCCGTTCAGCCTCGGCCGGCACTGTCTGGTGATTGATTTCGCCATCGTGGATAACCAGGATGCGGTCCGACAGCTCCAGCAGTTCGTCCAGATCTTCACTCAGCAGCAGCACCGCCGCGCCGCGGTTGCGCGCCTCCAGCAGGCGCCGATGAATCAGTTCGACCGAGGCGAAATCCAGCCCGAATACCGGGTTGGAGACAATCAGCACAGCCACGTCCTCGGTCAGCTCCCGCGCCAGCACGGCACGCTGAACATTACCGCCGGACAGCGTGCCGATTGGCCGATCCGGGTCGTTCGGGCGCACCTGAAAGCGGCCGATCAGCTCACGCGCTCGCTCACGGATCGCCTTGCGATTGATCAACCAGCCGCTGCGGCACAGCGGTGCATGATCGTAGTCGCGCAGCGCCAGATTTTCCGCCACGCTAAGGCCGGCAATGCAGGCGTTGCGCAGCGGCTCTTCCGGCAGACTGTAGACTTTCTCGCGCTGCATCTCGGCGCGACTGGCGCTGTAGGGGCGGCCGTTGACACGCACCTCGCCGGCGCTGGCCGGTCGCTGGCCCAGCAGGGCTTCGGTCAATTCACGCTGGCCGTTACCGGAAATCCCGGCAATACCGACAATCTCGCCCGGCAAAACCGACAGTGATACCCCGCGCACCGCCAGCGTGCCGCGATCATTGGCCACCTTCAGGTTGCTGACTTCCAGACCCGGCGTACGCTCGGCCAGATGCTCTACCCGCTCCAGTGCCGTGCTTTGCTCGCGGCTCTCGCCCATCATCCAGGCCGACAGCTCGGCCTCATCGGTATCGGCTACCGCCTTGCTGCCGACCAGCTGCCCGCGCCGCAGTACAGTGACATCGTCGGCAAAACGCATCACTTCGCCGAACTTGTGGGTAATCATCAGCACAGACAGCTCGCCGGCATGGGCCAGTTGCTGCATCAGGCCGAGCACTTCTTCGGCCTCCTGCGGGGTCAGTACCGAGGTCGGCTCGTCAAGAATGATGAAACGGCGATCCAGATACAGCTGCTTGAGAATCTCCAGCTTCTGCTTCTCGCCCGCCGCGAGCGAACTGACTGCCCGCTCGATATCCAGCTTGAACGGCATTCTGGCCATAAAGGCATCGAGCGCTGCGCGTTCCTGCTTCCAGTCGATGGCCCACGGCAGTTCGCCCCGTGACAGCACCAGGTTTTCCGCCACGCTGAGCCCCGGCGCCACGGTAAAGTGCTGGTAGACCATGCCGATGCCGAGGGAGTGGGAGTCACGCGGCGACTGGATACTTTGTTCCTTGCCGCCCACCAGCACACTGCCCTCATCCAGCGGACCATAGCCAACGATACCCTTGACCAGCGTGCTCTTGCCGGCACCGTTTTCACCCAGCAGCGCGTGTACCGTGCCGGGGCGCACACGCATGGAGACGTTGTCCAGCGCGCGAAAATTGCCGAAGACCTTGCCGGCGCCGATGGTTTCCAGACTCAGGGCTCGCATGCTCAGCTCCGCTTGAGGCAGTCGATCAGCATGGTCGAGTCGCCAATCGCGCCGAACACGCCGCCCTGCATCTTGACCATGCTCAAGGCCGCCAGGTGGTTGGCGTGGTCGGTCGCGCCGCAGCAGTCTTCCAACAGGATGCACTCGAAGCCGCGGTCATTCGCCTCGCGCATGGTGGTATGCACGCATACGTCTGTCGTGATGCCGGCCAGAATGATGTTTTCGATGCCCCGGGTACGCAAGATCAGCTCCAGATCCGTGGCGCAGAACGAGCCCTTGCCGGGCTTGTCGATGATGATCTCGCCGTCCAGCGGCGCCAGCTCGGGGATGATTTCCCAGCCGGGCTCGCCGCGCACCAGGATGCGCCCGCAGGGGCCGGTGTCACCGATACCGGCGCCAATGCGCTGCGACCGCCAGCGTTTGTTGGCCGGCAGATCAGACAGGTCCGGGCGGTGGCCTTCACGGGTGTGAATGATCCAGAAGCCCTGCTCACGCAGCACCTCCAATACCCGGCTGATCGGCTCGATCGGGGCACGGGTCAGCGACAGGTCATAGCCCATCGAGTCGACGTAGCCGCCCTTGCCGCAAAAATCGGTCTGCATATCGATCACGATCAACGCCGTATTTTCCGGCGTCAGGTTGCCGTTGTAGGGCCAGGGATAGGGCGCAGACTCAAGATAGCGTTCGGTCATGGCTCAGTGCTCCTCAGCCGGTTGATAGGTGCGTTCGGGCGTGTCGAAGCCGCAGGAGGTACCGTCGGTGTGGACCACCTGGTCTTCCCAGGGCAGCCGGTATTGGCCGGCGACCAGGTCGTGCATGTAGCTGTAGGGTGCGTCCTGCGCGCCGCCCTTGACCGCCGTGTAACCGCGGTGGCCGAACTGATAGATGTTGTTTTCCACGCCCCAGTGAATGCGCGCTTCGCGTACCAGGTCCGGGCGCATTTCGCAGCTGACAATCTCGTCGGCGCGGCCGCCCCCTACCGCCATCGGCGTGCCGTCAAAGTCGACAAACATCGCCTCGCCCATGGAGTCGAAGGTGCCGTCGGAGCCGCACATGCACACGCTGGCGGTCTGCATCAGGTTGCAGAAGCTGTTGGCCTGGTTGGTGATCTGCCAGGAATGACGGATAGGTGCGGTGTAGCCGGCGGTGCGGATCATGATTTCCGCGCCCTTGTAAGCACATTCTCGGGCCATCTCGGGGAACATGCCGTCGTGGCAGATGATCAGCGCCAGCTTGCTGCCCTTGGGTCCGTCACAGACCGGAATCCCAAGATTACCCGGCTCCCACGGCTCGACCGGGACCCACGGATGCAGCTTGCGGTAATACAACTGAATCTCGCCCTGGTCGTTGACGATAATGCCGCTGTTGTAGGGGTTGCCGTTGGGGTTGGCTTCCATGATCGAGAAGCAGCCCCAGATTGCGTTATCGACGCAGGCCTGACGCAGGGCGCTGACTTCCGGGCCATCGAGGGTGCACATGATGTCGTCGGAGGTATCCATCGACAGGCCGTGCAGCGAGTATTCCGGGAAGACGATCAGATCCATTCCGGCCACACTGCGCCGCGCCTTGCCAACCATGGCAACGACTTTCTGGGTCTGCTCCCAGAGTTCGGCGCGGGTATGCGGATCAGGCAATGCCAGTTGCGCCAGACCGATGACAACACCGTTCGGCGACTTGTTAAGACCACCAAGACCACTGGACATGGGTATCTCCTATCGAGTCAGACTGAGCTCGCCGGGGGCGCCGCTCAGGGTTTGATTGGGCCGGCAGGTGATGAACATCACTGCCAGCGTGAGCGCGTAGGGCGCAGCAGCAAACAGGTAGTAGCCGGTACTGATGCCGACCGACTGTAACGCCGGGCCGATGGCCCCGGCAGCGCCGAACAGCAGCGCCGCCCACAGGCAGCGCATGGGTTGCCAGCGGGCAAAGATCACCAGCGCAACCGCCATGATCCCCTGCCCGCTCGACAGCCCTTCGTTCCAGCTGCCCGGGTAATACAGCGACAGGTAGGCGCCGCCGATACCGGCCAAAAAGCCACCGGCAGCGGTTGCCGCGATGCGCACCAGCACCGGGCGATAGCCCAGCGCACGGGCCGATTCGGCATGGTCACCCACCAGCCGCAGCATCAGACCCCAGCGCGTACTACGCAGGCCCCAATGAAGCGCAAAGGCCAGTGCCACGCCGATAAAGAACAACACGTTGATACTGAGCGCCGAGCGCACCCGCTCGTCATCGCTCCAGTCACCCAGCCCGATGGCCACCAAAGACGGGGCCTGTGGCTGGATAAAGTTTTTGCCGAGGAAGAAGGCCAGGCCAGTGCCCAGCACCATCAGCGCGATACCCACCGCGATGTCGTTAACCCGCGGCAAAGAACAGATGGCCCCATGCAACAACCCGAGCAGCAAACCGGTGCCGCCGGCGGCCAACACGCCCGTCCAGGCCGAACCGCTCAGGTAAGCCACGGCGTACCCCGCCATCGCGCCACTGACCAGAATGCCTTCCAGACCCAGGTTGATGCGCCCGCTCTTCTCCGTCAGGCACTCGCCGAGGCTGACAAAAATGAACGGTGTACCGACCCGGATTGCACCGGCCAGCAGGGCCAGAAAGAACGTCGCCAGATCAAGATCAGCCATGTTGCAACGCCCCCTGCGTCTGTTCGGCACGCTCATTCAGACGCAAGCGCCAGGCGACGATGCGCGGGGTCAAGGCTTCCCAGGCCAGCAGGCTGGTAAACAGAATCCCCTCCAGGATCAGTGTGGTGGCGTTCGGCAGGCCGAGTCGGCGCTGCAGCAGACTGCCACTGGCCTCGATGCCGCCCAGCAGGATGGCGCAGACAATGATTGCCAGCGGGTTCTGCCGCGCCGCAAAGGCGACCAGAATGCCGCTGGCACCGTAGCCGGCGATAATTGCCGCGTTGGCACTGCCCTGCACGGCCGCCACTTCAAACATGCCGGCTAGGCCGGCGCAAGCGCCGCCCAGCACACAGGTCAGAATCACCAGCCGGTCAACCGGCAGGCCGATCATGCGTGCGGTGCGGACGTTGCCACCGACTACCTGCAGCGAGAAACCGGTAACGCTGTTGCGCACCAATACCTGAGCAAGTAAGCAGGCGATAACCCCCACCACCAGCCCCCAGTGCACCTGAAAGGCGTCACTGATCGGGCCGATCATCACGCTGTCATCCAGCGGAATGGTCGAGGGCTTGTTAAGGCTGGCCGGGTCGCGCAGCGGGCCTTCAACCAACTGATTGAAGATCGCGATGGCAACGTAGGAAAGCAGCAGGCTGCCGATGGTTTCATTCAGGCCGCGTTTCTGGCGCATCCAGCCGTTCAGACCGATCCAGAACCCACCGACCACCATCGCCGACAGCGCCATGCACAGCAGCAAGGGCACCACCGGCAAGCCCGGCAGCCAGAGCGGCGTTACCGCTGCGGCCAGCCCACCCAGCACCAGCGCACCTTCACCGCCGATAATGATCAAGCCGGCCCGCGCCGGCAGCGCCACGCAGAGCGCCGCCAGCATCAGCGGCGCGGCACGTTGCAGGGTGTTTTCCCAGGCGAAGGCCGAGCCGAATGCCCCTTGCACCACCAGCTGACAGGCCTGCCAGGCAGGCTTGCCCTGCACCACCAGAAACAGCATGAACAGTACAAAGGTCGTCAGCGCAGCGAGCAGGGTTGGCAGACCAGGGAGTAACAGTCCCCCGGCCCGATAGACCGCATTGCGAGGTTTCATCAGCCACCTCAAATCTGGCCGCGTACGCCTT
The DNA here is from genome assembly GCF_002307495.1 of Pseudomonas abyssi. Lineage (GTDB taxonomy): Bacteria > Pseudomonadota > Gammaproteobacteria > Pseudomonadales > Pseudomonadaceae > Halopseudomonas > Halopseudomonas abyssi. The sequence goes on from NZ_NTMR01000019.1 coordinate 22,457, forward strand.
CGACCAGATAGTCCATGCTCTCCAGCACGACATCGGTCTGCCCCAGCGCCGTGCCGGCGGCGATCACCTCATTGCCCTGATTGTCCTTCAGCGGGCCGCGGAAGATGGCGTACCCACCGGCCAGCATCTCCGCTTTGACAGCGTCAGCGCGTGCCTTGGCCTCATCGCTGACCAGCGGCCCGTAGGGCGAGGTCTTGACGAAGCCTTCCTTCAGGCCGCCCCGCAGGAAGTTGATCATCGGCTGACCTGCCTGCGACGTTGCCACGTGGGCGCGGTACGGGGTTTCCCAGTTCCACTCGGCACCGGTCAGGTAGCCGTTGGGCGCCAGCGCGGATTGATCGGCGTGATAGCCACAGGTCATGGCGCCGCGTTTCTCGGCAGTCTCCACGATGACCTTGGGGCCATCGACGTGGCAGGTCAGCACGTCACAGCTTTGGTCGATCAGGCTGTTGGCCGCTTCGGCTTCCTTGATCGGCAAGGACCAGTCACCGGTAAAGATCACGGTGGTCGTAATCTCCGGGTCAACCGAGCGCGCGCCCAGGGTAAAGGCGTTGATGTTACGCAGCACCTGCGGTACCGGCTTGGCGGCGATAAAACCGAGCTTCTTGGTCTTGCTGGCAAAGCCGGCAACCACGCCGTTCAGATACTGGCCTTCGTCGATGTAACCAAAGAAGCTGCCGGCATTGGTCGGGTGCACGCCTTCGGTCCACAGGCCGCCGCAGTGGGCGAAGTGCACATCCGGAAAGCGCTCGGCCATCTTGATGACATGGGGGTCGAAGTAACCGAAGGAGGTCGGGAAAATCAGGGTAGCGCCGTCCTGACGGATCATCGCTTCCATCGACTTCTGCACCGCCACCGTCTCAGGCACGTTCTCTTCTTCAATCACCACCACATTCGGCAGCGTCTTGATGATGGCGGCCGCCTCGGCGTGCGCCTGGTTGTAGCCAAAGTCGTCACGGGCGCCAACATAAATGAAACCCACCACCAGCGGGCGATCAGCAGCGCGCGCCAGACTGAACGGCATGGCGGCGGTGGCGCCAATCAGGCCCACCAGCTTGAGAAGGGTACGACGGTCAATGCTCGACATGGATAGCTCCTTGATAAAGATGACGCTGCCAATCCACTGCGCACCGACACCTGAGCGCCTGCGCACATTTGAATACCAGCTTGTATACCAATGTGCACACCACTAAGCATTGATCGTGCCACCGCTCTAAAACCCAGTTCTGCGCCCTGCGGCGCGATGACGGGACAGTTTCTGCACAGCCCTGGTGCGAGTTAGCAATGGGCGCACCAAATGCTAGCAATTAGCCGCCAGACAACAGCTTGACGCCGGCGCAGCCAGCGCCAGCCGCGCAGTCACCAGATGATGGCCAGACGAGGCTAGTCTGCCGCCACCGAACGATGGCGTTTTGCTTCGACAGACCAGCACGGCTCAGCTAAGGTTAAGCATCTAAAGACCAGTTGCGCGCCCTGTCTCCAGACCAAGACACTACCCATTGCGGCGCAACCAGCGACAACGGATTCAGTGCATGCGTGAAAACGGATTTACCCCTGTACCTGTCATCCTGATCGTCGACGACCAGCCCAATGACGTCCTGCTGCTGCAGGAGGCTGTTGCCGACCTTGGAGACATCCATATTGCCCACGACGGGGAAACGGCTTTGGCGCTGGCCAACGCCCATCGCCCGGATCTGATCCTGCTCGACATTCAGATGCCGGGTATGAACGGTTTTCAGCTGTGCAAGGCCATCAAGGCCACACCGCGCATCTGCGACGCGGCCATCGTGTTCGTCACCGCCCACACCCAGACCGATTACGAGATCCTGGCGCTGGAGTACGGCGGTATCGATTTCATCCAGAAGCCACTGAGCCTGCCGGTTGTGCATGCCCACGCCCGGGCCCACCTGGCCCTGCGCGCCGAGGCCAACCGTCTGGCCTACTATGACGACCTGACGGCCCTGCCTAACCGGGCCCTGCTGCGCGACCGCGCCGAGCAGACCCTGCAAAGCGCACGCGAGACCGGCAACCAGGCCGCGTTGGTCTTGCTTGACCTGGATAACTTCAAGGGCATCAACGACTCCATCGATCACCGCATGGGCGATCAGATTCTGATCGAGATTGCGCGCCGGCTGCAGCGTCACTGCGAAGTAACCGACACCCTGAGCCGTCACAGTGGCGACGAGTTTGTGCTGCTGATTCCCGAACTGGACCACTCCGAAGCCCTGGGCGACCGCATCGACGCCCTGCTGAATGTCATCGCCCAGCCGCTTGAGATTGACGGTCATCGCCTGCAGCTGACCTGCAGCGCCGGCATCAGCGTATACCCCGGCGACGGCAGTACGCTCGACGTGTTGTTCCGACACGCCGAGGCAGCCATGTACCAGGCCAAGCAGAATGGGCGCGGCCGCTATCGCTTTTTCTCCCACCACCTGGAGGTCAACGCCCGCGCCCGCCACCTGCTTGAGGTGCACCTGCGCGAGGCATTGAGTAGCGGTGTGCTGACCGTGGTCTACCAACCGCGCTATGACGCTGTGCATGGCACCAGCTGCGGCATGGAGGCACTGGTGCGCTGGCGGCGCGGTGACCGGTTGGTGTCCCCCGCCGAGTTTATTCCGCTGGCCGAGGAGACCGGGCTGATCATCCCGGTTGGCAAGCAGGTTCTGCTGCAGGCCTGCGCCGATGCCCGTGCTCTGCAGCTCGCGGGGCAACGCATGATCGTGGGCGTCAACATCTCTGCGGTGCAGTTCCGCGAGGAATCCTTCCTGTCGATGATCAAGGAGGTCCTGCTGGACACTGGGCTGCCGGGCGAACTGCTGGAGCTGGAAATTACCGAAGGTGTGGTGGCGCATGATATGGAGCGCACCCACACCCTGCTGACCGAGCTCAAGCGCATGGGGGTGCGCATCGCCATCGACGACTTTGGCACCGGCTACTCCAGCCTGAGCTACCTGAAAAAGCTACCGATCGACGTACTGAAGATTGATCAGAGCTTTATTCGCGACATGCTGAGTGATCGCAGCGATGCCGCCATCGTCGAAGCCATTGTGCGCATGGGCCACGCCCTGGAGCTGGAGCTGGTGGCTGAAGGTGTCGAGTCCGCCGACCAGGCCGAGGCGCTGCTGGCCTTGGGCTGTGAGTTGATGCAAGGCTATCATTACTGTCGGCCAATGTCCTTTGAGCAGGTGCGCCAACAGCTAAGCCCACCCAACGCCCGCGGAGACGACCAGGTCTGTTGATGCCAACCCCCCGCTCCTCCAATCGCACAGCACTGGTGGTCCTGGCCGCCGGCCTGGCCTGTACCCTGCTGGCCAGCTGGTTGCTCGAACGCGCCAACACGCGCCACGTCGATGACGCGCTCAGCGCCGCTACCGAACGCGCCGCCAAGGCCGTGACCACCCGCATCGAGCTGTATCAATACGGCCTGCGCGGCGCCCGCGGCGCAATTTTGACCGGCGGCGAGTGGGGCATCAGCCGGGAGCAGTTCATCAACTATGCTCGCACCCGCGACGAAGACATCGAGTTTCCGGGCGCGCGCGGCTTCGGTTTCATTCGCCGGGTGCCCATGGAACAGGAAGCGGACTTTATCGCCCGCGCCCGCGCCGACGGCGTGCCGGACTTCAGCGTGCGCCAGTTAACGCCGCACGACGATGAGCGCTACATCATCGAGTACGTCGAGCCGGTGGATCGCAACCGCCAGGCGATCGGCCTGGATATCGCCTCGGAAACCAACAGACGCACTGCTGCACTGGCCGCGCTGACCAGCGGTGAAGTCCGCCTGACCGGTCCGATCACGCTGGTGCAGGCCACCGGCAAGCCGCTGCAATCCTTTCTTATCCTGCTGCCGATCTACCGCACCGCCGCCACCCCGGACACCGTCGAGGCCCGTCTGCGTGAAGGCTATGGCTGGAGCTACGCCCCGCTGCTGACCGAAGAGGTACTCAGTGGCCTGCAGCTGCAACTCGAAGGCCAGGGCCTGCAAATCCACCTCAGCGACGTGACCGACGCCAGTGAGCCGGTTGCCTTCTACCACGGTAATCCGCCGGCTGCGGGCCTCGACCCGCGCCTGCTGCAGCGTGTTGAGCGCGAAGTCTACGGTCGTCACTGGCAAATCGAGTTAAGCGCCGGCCCTACCTTTGTCGCGGCTCAAGGGGTGATCTCGCCCTGGCTGATCGCCAGCGCCGGCGTACTGGCCAGTCTGCTGCTGGCAGCCCTGACCAGCGCCCTGCAGCTCAACCGCTACCGCCACCGCCAGCTGCAAAGCCAGCAGGCGCGGCTGGCGGCGATCGTTAACAGCTCGGCAGACGCGATCATCGGCCAGTCACTGGACGGCCACGTAGTCAGCTGGAACCGCGGCGCCGAACAGATCTTCGGCTACAGCGCGGACCAGGCGGTGGGCCGCTCGCTGCTGGAGCTGATCGTGCCATCCCAGAGCACCGCTGAGGAGCAGGCGATTCAGCTACGCATCGCCCGTGGCGAGCAGGTAAACCACTTCCAGGCGCGCCGCCGCCACCGCGACGGCCACCTGATTGATGTGTCTTGCTCGGTAGCACCCTTGCTGGACAACAGCGGCCAGCTCAGCGGTATCTCCAGCACGCTGCGCGACATCTCGGCGCAAAAAGCCGCCGAAACCCGCATTCTGGAACTCAACGCCAACCTGGAAGGCCAGGTCAGCGAGCGCACCCGCGAACTGCGCGAGCTCAACGTGCTGCTCAACAACGTGCTGCAGTCAGCCTCGGAAGTCTCCATCATCGCCACCGACACCCAGGGCGTGATTCAGCTCTTCAACCGAGGTGCGGAGAACCTCTTGGGTTATCGCGCCGAACAGATGATCGGAGTGCAGACACCGGCGATTATTCACGCACCGGAAGAAATCGAGGCGCGCAGCCGCGAGCTGAGTCGCGAGTATGGTGAGCCGATTGAAGGCTTCCGGGTGTTTGTCCACAAACCGGAGCGCGAAGGCGCCGAGAGCCGCCAATGGACCTACGTACGCCAGGACGGCAGCCGTACCACCGTAACCCTGGTGGTGACCGCCATGCGCGACGCCGACAGCGGTTTGGTTGGCTACCTGGGTATCGCGCTGGACATGTCCGAGGAACTGCGCCTGAGCCGTGAGACCATGGCGGCCCGCGACCAGCTGGAACTGGCAGCCGAGGTCGCCGAACTGGGCATCTGGTCCTGGACCCCCGACAGTGGCCAGCTGCAGTGGAATGACCGCATGCTGGAGCTGTACGACTACTCCCGCGCCGAGTACGAACAAGGCCTGACCTACGCCCACTGGCGCGCGCGCCTGCTCCCCGAAGACGCCGACGCACTGGAACACCGGCTGCAGCAGGCAGTACGAGGCGAGGCAGACTTCGACATGGAGTTTCGCGTCATCAAGAGCAGTGGCAAGGTGCTGCACATTCAGGCCAAAGCGCAGGTTGAACGCGATGCCGACGGCCAGCCGGTATCGGTCATCGGCATCAACCGCGACATCACCGAGCAGCTTGAGCAACAGGCTCACCTGCGCGAAGCCAAAGAGCAGGCTGATGCCGCCAACGAGGCCAAGAGCGCCTTTTTGGCCAACATGAGCCATGAAATCCGCACGCCGATGAATGCCGTGCTGGGTATGCTCAAACTGGTACAGGGCACGGGCCTGAATCCGCGCCAGCTCGACTACGTACTCAAGGCCCTGGGCGCAGCCCACTCGCTGCTGGGGCTGCTCAACGACATCCTCGACTACTCCAAGATCGAAGCCGGCAAACTGGATCTGGACTTGCACGACTTTGAGCTCGAGCCGCTGCTGCGCGATCTGGCCGTTGTCCTGGCGGGCAACCAGGGCGAGAAGGATCTGGAGGTGCTGTTTGACATCGACAGCAGCCTGCCGACCGTAGTGCATGGCGACAGCCTGCGCCTGCAGCAGGTACTGATCAACCTGTCGGGCAACGCGCTGAAGTTCACCGAGCACGGCCAGGTCATTGTCAGCCTTCAGCAGCTCGGCCGCACGCACGACCATGTGCAGCTGCGTATCGCGGTCAGCGATACCGGCATTGGCATCAGCCAAGAGCAGCAACAGCATATCTTTGACGGCTTTACCCAAGCCGAGGCCTCAACCACCAGACGCTTTGGCGGTACCGGGCTGGGGCTGGTGATCTGCAAGCGCCTGGTAGAACTGATGGGCGGCGAGCTGCAGGTTGAAAGCCAGCCGGGCCAAGGCAGCCGCTTCTGGTTTGACCTGGAGCTGGCCATTGCCAGCCCGCGCAGCGTGCAGGACAGCGCCCGCGAACAACTGCGCGACCAGCACCTGCTGGTGGTCGACGACAACCCCATCGCACTGCAGATGCTGCAGCAGATGGTCATCGAGCTGGGCTGGCAGGCTGACGTTGCGCGCAGCGGCGCCGAGGCGATTGGCCGTGTGCTGCAAAAACAACCGCCCTACGACGCCGTGCTGATGGACTGGCGCATGCCTGAAATGGACGGGCTGGAAGCCGCACGACTGATTCAGGATGCGGTGCGCGATCGCGTGCCTCAATTCACCATCATCATGGTCACCGCCCACGGCCGCGAGGTCCTGGCAGAGCAGCACAGCACCGGCCACGCCCCCTTCGCCAGTTTCCTGACCAAGCCGATCACCGCGCAGCAGCTGGTCTCCAGCCTATTGCGCGCCGAGCAGAATGACCCAGACGAGCCCGCCCCCCGCATTGAGCAAGCACCTCGCCGGCTACAGGGACTGCGCCTGCTGGTGGTCGAAGACAACGCCCTTAACCGCCAGGTGGCCAGCGAGTTGTTGGCCGGAGAAGGCGCCGAGGTTGCCCTCGCCGAGGGCGGGCTTGAGGGCGTGAGACAGGCCCTGAGCGAACCGGCCTTTGACGCAGTGCTGATGGACATACAGATGCCCGACATCGACGGCCTGGAGGCCACCCGCCGTATCCGCGCCGCCGGCAACCGCTCGACGCTGCCGATCATCGCCATGACCGCCAACGCCTCACAAACCGACAAGGACGCCTGCCTGCAGGCTGGCATGGACGACCATGTCGGCAAACCGGTGGATCTGGAAAAGCTGGTCACCGTCATCCTGCGTCACTGCAGCGACCAACCCGCGCAACCAACATCGCCAGCGTCCACCGACGCCGGGCAGGAGTCACCCGACGCTCTGCTTAGCCGCTTTGGCGGCAAACTCACCCTGCTGCGCTCGATGCTCTCGGTATTTCCCGCGCAGACGCGCAAGCTGGTGGCCGAGCTGCAAGAGTTCGCCGATGCGGCAAACATCGACGCCATTCTGCAGCACTTGCATACCCTCAAGGGCAGCTCCGGCACCATGGGCGCAGGCGCCCTGTCACGCCGCTGCGCAGAGCTGGAGGAAGCCTTTCAGAAAGCCCCGGATAGCGCGCTGGCCGAGCCCGGCTGGATCGACGAGCTGTACGCCGAACTGGATCGCAGCGTGCAACGCCTGCAAGCAGAGGTAACGGCGCTGGAGCAGCGGCTGCAATAAGGACGTAGCTCTGTCGCTCCGCAGCCACTCCAGCATGCTCGCCCCTTTTGGCCGCTTCTATTGATAGGTTGGCATTTAATCGAAAGACAGCCAGCGCCACTACCCCTATAGTCTCCCGGCAACACCACCGTACCGCCTGAGTCTCAGCGACTAAATGGACAGCCCGCATGACCGCCGATTTTGACCCGCGCCTGGCGCGCAGCAACGTAGCCCGTCTGGCCATTGCCCAGGCGCTGGCCGGCGCCAACGCCGCAGTGATCTACGCCATCGGCGCCATCATCGGCGCCCAACTGGCACCGGATTCGGCCCTGTCGACCCTGCCAATCTCGCTGTTTGTCGTCGGCATGGCGGCCTGCATACCGCCCAGTGGGGTCATCGCCCGCCGCTATGGTCGCCGCGCGGCCTTTCTCTGGGGCAGTGCCTGCGGTGTGGCCGGCGGCCTGATCGCGGCGCTGTCGGTATTCTGGGGGGCATTCTGGTTGTTTTGCGTCGCCACCTTCTTCGGCGGCGCCTACGCCGCCGTGGTGCTGTCGTTCCGCTTTGCTGCCGCCGACTGCGTTGCACCGGCCATGCGTCCACGAGCCTTGTCGCTGGTCATGGCTGGCGGCGTGGCCGCAGGCGTCATTGGCCCACAGCTTGTCACCGGCACCATGTACCTGTGGCCACCACACACCTTCGTAATCACCTTCATCGCCCAAGCGCTGGTCGCAGCGCTCGCGGCGCTGGTGCTGGCTGGCGTCCGGCTGCCACTGCCAACCGCCGAAGAAGTGGCCGGTGGCGGACGACGCCTGGCCGAGCTGGTGCGCCAGCCACGCTTTGTGATGGCCGTGACCTGCGGCGCGGTCTCCTACATGCTGATGAACTTTTTGATGACCGCCGCACCGCTGGCCATGCACATGCACGGACATTCACAGGAGAACGCCAACCTGGGCCTGCAATGGCACGTGATCGCCATGTACGCCCCAAGCTTCTTTACCGGCCGACTGATCACGCGCTTTGGCGCCAGCCGCATTGTCAGCTTCGGGTTACTGCTGACCGGCGCTTCAACGCTGGTCGGTCTGGCCGGCGTCGACGTGGCGCACTTCTGGTTGATGCTGATCCTGCTGGGAGTAGGCTGGAACTTCGGATTCGTCGGCGCTTCGGCCATGGTGCTGGAGTGCCACAGGCCGCAAGAGCGAACCAGAGTCCAGGCACTCAACGACTTTATCGTGTTCAGCACCATGGCTATCGGCTCCTTCTCCTCCGGCGGCCTGCTGACCGCCCACGGCTGGGACTTGGTACTCTGGGTTTCACTTGCCCCGCTACTGCTCGCTGCAGCGGCCATGCTGATGGGTAACCGGGCAACGTCTTAGCACACAGCAAAACGACGAACGGCTATCGTCCAGCAGCAACCTATCGCTGGTGCCATTTCACTCTGCAATGACCGGAACAGAGCCGTCTATCGGCCAAGTTGCGCGGTATTTCAGCCAACCAGTCGACATCCAGCGGCCGCGCAGCTGTCATCTAATTGCAACACAGGTATCAGCCTTGTTAGATTCCCGGCTCCACCTAAAAAAATGGAAACTCCCATCATGAAACGGATCCTGATTGGTACTGTCCTCGCTGCTGCCTCCATGAATGTCTTTGCTGTTGCACCGGGCGGCCCCGGTTGCGGTTGGGGCAACATGCTGTTTGAAGGTCAAAGCGGCCTGCCTTCACACCTGATTGCCTCCATCACCAACGGCACCTCCGGTAACGCCACCTTCGGTATGACCTCCGGCACCAACGGCTGTGACACCAGCGGTCGTCTGGCCTACAACGGCAAGCCCATGCTGGTCCTGAGCAGCATCATGAGCGAGCTGTCTGAAGACGTTGCCCGCGGTGAAGGCGAAGCGCTGACCACCTACGCCGTCGTACTGGGTATCGACGTTGAAGACCGCGACCACTTTGCTGCGGTGACCCACGCGCACTTCAGCGAGATCTTCCCGAGTGCCGACGTGACCGCCGAGCAGGTTCACGCCACTACCCTGAGCCTGATGAGCAAGGACCCGATCCTGGCCAAGTACGCAGAACAGGCATAATCAGTCACGGCTGATCCCGGAGCCGGCACTTGCCGGCTCTGTTTTTCCTCCCTCTGCTGCTATCCCCTCCCATGCTCAAACGCCTGATCCCCCTGCTGCTCGGCAGCATCAGCCTTGGTGTGCATGCTGCACCCACGGTGACCGACAGTCAGCTGCAGGCCCTGGCGACAGAGCGCCACTGGCTGAACCTTGGGCACTACCAGCCCGGTCGCTTCAGCGGGTGGCGCAGCTATGTCGATGACGACAGTTTCTTTCTGGCTGCCGATGGCGCCAGCAACCCGAGCAGTGAGCTGCAGGCCACCCTGCAAGCGCTGTACGCTCCCGTTGGAGACGATCCCAACCAGCACGCCCAGTGCCGCTATCCATCGCGCACCCGCTGGCTAAGCGAGCAGTTGCAGCTGACCGGGCTACCGACACCCGAGTGCAGCGAGTACCGAGAGTGGTATGAGGACATCAATCCGCACGCGACCGTGCTGGTGTTCCCGGATGCCTACCTGAACAGCCCCTCCTCGATGTTCGGCCACACCCTGCTGCGCATTGATTCGCCCGACACTCAGGCCAGCGGCACCAGCCTGCTGACCTACGCCCTCAACTTTGGCGCCATGGTCGAGAGCATGGACAACAGCATGCTGTACGCCTGGAAAGGGCTGGCCGGCGGCTACCCGGGACAGTTTTCGCTGCTGCCCTACCGTGACAAGATCGGCGAATACAGTCGTCTGGAAAACCGCGACCTGTGGGAGTACCAGCTGGACCTGAGCCCGGAAGAAACCGCGCGTATGGTCGAGCATGTCTGGGAGCTGCGTCAGGTCATCTTTGACTACTTCTTCTTCGACGAGAACTGCTCCTATCGCCTGCTCGAGCTGCTGGAAGTCGCTCGACCCGGCTTGCGCCTGACCGAGCAGTTTCCGCTGACCGCGATCCCTGCCGATACCGTGCGCGCCGTGCGCGAGGCAGGCATGATCAGCGACGTCAACTACCGCCCCTCGCGTGAGCGCGAGCTACTGGCCCGCGCCGCACCGCTGGACGCTGACGAGCTACGCTGGGTACGTCAGCTGGCCGACGACGAGGCCGTGCTGCAGGACGACGCATACCAGGCGCTGCCGGTTGCGCGGCGCGCATTGATTCAGGAAGCCGCCTACCGTCTGGTGCGTTACGAGGCCGCCGGCCAGCAGCGCGACAGCGCCAACGCCGCGCGCAGCTACCAGATACTGCAGGCAATCAACCGCAACCCGCCGCCGGCGCTGGCCATCGAGACACCGACCTACCCGGAATATGGCCACGAGTCGCGAACCTGGCAACTCGCCGCCGGCAGCCGCGAGGGCCGCGCCTTTGCCGAATACGGCCTGCGCATGGCCTACCACGACTTGGCCGACAATCTGGCCGGCTTCCCGCTGGGTGCGCAGATCGAGCTGGGTGACATCAAGCTGCGCCAGTACGAAGGCAACCACTGGCAGCTGGAAGAGTTTGGCCTGGTCAACATTCGCTCGCTGACGCCACGCAGCGCCCTGCTCAAGCCCTGGTCCTGGCAGGTTGAAGCCGGCTGGGAGCGGGTGGCCGGCGAAGACGGGCAGCGCCGTCTGGTACCGCACCTCAACGGCGGCGGCGGCTTTGCCTGGCAGCCGTGGAACAATGTACTGGGCTACAGCATGGCAACGCTGCGTCTGGAGCATCACCGCGACTTTGATGCACCGCTGAGTGCTGCGGCCGGGTTTGATGCCGGCCTGCTCTGGCGTAACCCGATGGGTAATCTGCTGCTGGAGGCGCAGGCCGATTATTTCGACAACGGCGAGGTGCGCCGCAGCCTGAACCTGGCCCAGCAGTGGGAGCTGGTCCGCAATCTCGGCGTACGCCTGCAGGCTTCGCGAGAGTTCAGTCAGTTCAGCGCAGCGCAGACCGAGTTCGCCCTGCAACTGCGCTGGTACTACTACTGAGCAGCGGGGCCACACGGCCCCGCTGTATCAGGCTTTGGCCTTGGCTGCCGCCAGATAGCTGGCCAGCCGGCTGCCCATTTCCTGGCCCAGCGCCTGCAAGCCGCTCAGCGGCCGCACCATCACCTCAAACTCGACGATCTTGCCCGCCTCGTTGAAGCGAATCATGTCGATACCCTTGAGCTGACGGCCATGCACTTCAGCACTGAACTCCAGCACCACGTTGAGGCCGTCGCCGGTCGCCAGCTGGCGATGATAGGTAAAGTTCTCGAACACCTGCAGCACCGTATTGAGAATGGTCGAAACCACCTCGGCGCCCGGGTACGGCGAGTGCGCCATCGGCGAGCGAAAGACGGCCTTGGCGTCCAGCAGGCTGATCAGCTCGCCCAGGTCCTTGCGCTCGACCATCTGGTGCCAATGCTCAAGCGTGGCAGCTGCAGCCGGTTGAAGTTGCAGATCTGACATGGTGTTTTCCTTCTTGTAGGTGGCCAGCGCGGCCGTCATTGTTCAGCGCGCAACTCAGCGCGCAGTATCTTGCCAACAGGCGACTTGGGCAGTTGCTCGCCAAACAGAATCTGCCGCGGCACCTTGTAGGCGGTCAGCCGTTCGCGGCAATGCAGGATCAGCTGCTCCGCCGACACGCCCGGACTGCGCAGGGCAACGAAGGCGCGAATCGCCTCACCGGTGCTGTCATCGGGCACCCCGACCACCGCGACCTCAGCCACATCCGGATGCTCGGCCAGCACGTCTTCCACTTCGTTTGGGTAGACGTTGAAGCCCGACACCAGAATCAGGTCCTTCTTGCGATCAACAATGCGCAGATAGCCATGCTCGTCCATCACGGCGATGTCACCCGTGTTGAACCAGCCATCGCAGAACGCCTCTCGGTTTTCATCCGGGCGATTCAGGTAGCTGCCTACCACATGCGGGCCGCGAATCAGCAGCTCGCCCGGCTCACCCACTGTGCAGGCGTTGCCAGCGGCATCGCGAATCAGTACATCGCACCCGGGCAGCGGCAACCCTACGGTGCCGGGCCGGCAGTGCTCACCCGGCGGATTAAAGGCGACAAAGCAGCTGCTTTCGGTCAGCCCGTAGCCTTCCAGTATCTGCCCCGCGGTAGCCAGCCAGCGCGCCTGGGTGGTTGGGCGCAGGGCCGTGCCACCGGAGACCGCGGCCTTGAGCGCCGGCGGTTTGGCCAGAAACCAGGGCTCTGCCAGCAGGCCGGCAAACAAGGTGTCGACACCGGTCATCCACTGCACGGCAAACTGCTCAAACGCGGGCTGCAGGTTGCTCAACGGGCGCGGATTGGGCACCAGCAGATTGCGCCCACCGCTGCGGTAGAACAGCAGGAAGTTAAAGTTGAAGGCGAAGATGTGATACAGCGGCGGCACCGTGAGAATCACATCACCCGGCGCGAAAGGCATGCCGAAACCGGTGATGTAGTCCTCGGCCATCTGCAACACCGCCTGCAGATTGGCGTGGGTCAGCACCGCGCCCTTGCTGCGCCCGGTGGTACCGCCGGTGTACTGATAGAGCGCTACCGGGTTGGCGCGATAGGCAGGCAGCGGTAGCGCCGCTCCGGCGGCCAATGCATCGACAACACGGGGCAAACCGGCCACATCCACACCCGCCTGCGCAGCAATTGCCCGCCCAACCTCCGGCGGGAAGAAGTCACCCAGGCTGGTCGTCAGCAGGGCAATACCTAACGCCTGCACCACCGGCGCAGCGCGCTCAACGAACAGGTCACAGGCAATCAGCAAGCGCGCGCCGCTGTCAGCCAATTGATTGCGAACCTCGCGCTCGGTATACAGCGGGTTCACATTGGTCACGATCAACCCGGCCTTCCACGCGCCCAGCACCGCGATCGGGTAATGCAGGCTGTTCGGCAGCTGAATCGCGACCACCTCCCCCACCTGCATCTTCTGCTCATCGATCAGCCAGGCAGCAAACTGGTCCGACAACGCATGTACCTGGCGAAAGGACAGATCGGCAGTCAGGCCGTTGGGTAGTACCAGGGTGAAGGCCGGGCTATCGCCGTAGCGCTCAGCCAACAGCGCCGGCCATTGCGCCAGGTTGCCCTGCAGCAGCTCGGGCGCCAACTGATAGTTCTGCAGTGCGGGTGGATAGCGGCGCTCCCACAAACGGCTTTCGGTCATGCACAGGCTCCTTGAAGTGCGGCGCGCCGCAAACTTATCAGCGTTAAGATAAGATCGGACGCTGCCGCGGCGGCTCTTGGTAGTCGTCTCGCTCAACAGCTGAAAGGAAAGTACGGAGCAATCTTATCAATGTCAAGATACTTGCTCATGTTAAGATGCCGGCCTGCTCAACCTGACCGCTCGCAGAGAACCCGCTTATGGCAAAGCCCGCGAAACGCGCACGCGACACCTACCACGTCGGTAACCTGGCACCGCAGCTGCTGGCAGCAGCCCGCGCCTTGCTGGAAGAGGTAGGACCAACCAAGCTGTCATTGCGTGCAGTGTCGGAGCGCGTGGGTGTGAGCGCGACCGCGGCCTATCACCATTTCCAGAACCGCAACGAGCTGGTCGGCCAGCTTGCCGCGCAAGGGTTCTCCGAGCTGGCTGGTGCACTGCAACGCGCCTACAGCAACGGCTCCGGGCTGGACAAGCTGCGCGCCGGCAGCCTCGCGTATCTGCACTTTGCGCGCAGTAATCCGGCGCTCTATCAATTGATGTTCGGCCCTGAGTTCACCGACGAGACGATGATTCCGGTCTTGCAGCGCGAACGGCTGGCCGCTTTCGGTGAGCTCAAGCGCATGGTGGCCGATACGCTCGGCCAGGAGCTGGACAGCGCGGAGGTGCGCAAGGCATCGGTCGCCGCCTGGTCCTACACCCATGGGCTGACCTCGCTGGTCATCCACGGCCTGCTGCCGGGCGCAGCCGAACACAGCGACGAGCGCTTTGTTGACCGCACCCTGCAGGGCTTTGCTGCGCTGGCTGCCAGCTGCACACCGCCAGCGCCGTAACCCGCATCAGCGGAGCGCTCTACTCGAAGGGTTTCGGCCGTGGCGTAGCGTTGTTGGACGGCGGCAGAATCGGCAACGCAAAGCTGGGTTGCTGGCCGGTCAAGGTCTTGAGGAAGGCAGTAATACTGGCAATATCCTCGTCGCCCAGCTGGCGCCCCAGCTGCAGCCGCGCCATCACGTCAACCGCCTCTTCCAGCGTCCAGTAGGCGCCATCGTGGAAGTAGGGGTAGGTCAACTCGACATTGCGCAGGGTCGGCACCTTGAACTTGAAGCGATCCGCGTCCTGGCCAGTCAGCCCGGCAACCCCCTCGGCCGGGTTGGCGGTTTCATAGGCGCTGACCAGCCCCATTTTCTGAAAGCTGTTGCCACCGGCAGCCGGGCCGTTATGACAGGCCACGCAACCGGTGTCCTTGAATAGCTGATAGCCGCGCAGCTCGTCCTCCGTCATCGCCTGAGTGTCACCCAGCAACCAGCGATCAAAGCGCGAGAAGGGCGTGACCAGGGTTTCCTCGAACTCGGCGATGGCATCGGTCACCTCGTCGATGGTGATCTGCTGCACACCGTAGACCCGGGCAAACGCCTCGCTGTACTGCGGAATCGAGCGCAGGGTATCGACCGCCAGGGTGTGGGTAAACGCCATCTCGCCCGGGTTGGCAATCGGTCCGGCAGCCTGCTCCTTGAGGTCTGCGGCGCGGCCGTCCCAGAACTGCGCCACGTTCAGGCTGGAGTTAAGTACCGTCGGCGAGTTGATCGGGCCCTGCTGCCAGTTGTGCCCAATGGAGGTTTGCAGGTTGTCGCTGCCGCCCATGCTCAGGTTGTGACAGGAGTTGCAGGAAATGAAACCCGAGCGCGACAGACGCGGGTCAAAAAACAGCTGTTTGCCCAGCTCAACCTTGGCCGGGTCGGTTATCTGCGCGGGCAGAATGGGTTGGATAGGTTCGTTGTTCGGCGTCATCGCCATCGCCGGTGCGATGCCGGCCATACACAGGAGCAATACACGGATCTTCATATGCCACCTCGGCTGCCTGCCCATTAACAATATAAAGATCATGGATAAATGACGGCAACAGCTTACTGACCCAGGTCAAATACGCGATGGCTAATTCGCCGCACAATTAGCGCGAATCGTTTTCATTTTCAGCCACAGCGCTAGGCTGATCGACATTCTCTCTGTCTCCATGGAGCCCTGTATGCACCTGTTCAAACTGATTCCGTTTTGCCTGCTAACCTGCGCCGGCGCCCTGCACGCCGCCGAGTATCCGATCGGCGCGCCGCAGCACTGTGGTGGCATGGAGGTGGGCGCGGTATACCTGCAACCGATTGAGATGGAGCCGGCTGGCATGATGCGTCCGGCAGCCGAGTCCGATGTACACCTGGAAGCCGACATCAGCGCCCTGGAAGACAACCGCAATGGCTTTCAGGAAGGCAGCTTTGTGCCTTACCTGCGCATTGCCTACCACCTGCAGCGTGACGACAGCGAGCAGTTGATCAGCGGCGATTTTCACGCCATGGTCGCCAGCGACGGGCCGCATTATGGCGACAACGTCAAACTGGACGGCCCGGGGCGTTATCAGCTGACCCTACAGGTATCACCACCTGACACCGGCCATGATCACAGCTTTGGCCGTCACACCGACCGCGAAACAGGGGTTGCTCCCTGGTTCCAACCCTGCGAGCTGACCTACAGTTTTGTTTACGCTGGCACCGGCAAGAAAGGCGGCTACTGAACATGGCCGGTGCCCTGCCGTTGTCCACTCCGGTAGCTGCGTTGCTGCTTTCACTTTTCGCCAATGCCGTGCTGGCCGGAGGACTACCCACGGTTGAGCTGGAAATCCGCGACGGTGCCTTTGACCCAGCGGTCATCCAAGTAGCCGCAGGGCAGCGGTTCAAGATCAACCTGCACAATCGAGGTAACGGCCCGGTGGAGTTTGAAAGCCTGGCCTTGCGGGTAGAAAAGGTGCTGGGGCCGGGCGTTAGCTCATTCGTGGTCATCCACCCTCTACGCCCCGGCCGGTACAGCTTCTTTGACGAATTTCACCTGGATATGCCCGAAGGGATAATAGAAGCACACTGACATGACACAGGCTCTGTTGATTGTATGGCGCGAAAGCGTCGAAGCACTACTGGTCATCGGGCTGCTGTATGCCTGGCTGCAACGTTTACCCGCACGCCACCGGCCCCAGGGCAAGCGAGCTCTTTGGCTTGGCGTCCTGGCGGGCACTGGACTGGCCCTGCTGCTGGCTGCCCTGATGTTACTGGCTGGTACCTCGCTAAGCGGTCCGGCGGGCGAGTGGTTTCAAGTGGCCATGGCCGCAGTGGCCAGCGCGTTGGTACTGCAAATGGTGATCTGGATGGCGGGTAGCAATGCCACGCCACAAAGCCGCAGCGCGCCCAGCCATCCGGGGGCTGTAGCTCTACTAGCGACCTTGGCGATTGCCCGTGAAGGCAGCGAAATTGCCCTGTTTCTCTATGGCGCTGCGGCCAGCAGTGGCAGTGCCGGCATGCTCACCGGCGCGCTGACCGGCTTGCTGGTTGGCGTACTCAGCTTTGCCATACTGCAACGCGGCAGTCGCCTGTTGAATTGGCGACGTTTTTTCCAGCTCAGCACTCTGTTGCTGACCCTGCTTGGCGGAGCGATGCTGATGAGTGCCGTCGACCGCGCCAGCAGCTTGCTGATGGGGCTGGAATTGCCCGCTGCTGCCTATGACTGGCTGGGCAATGCGATGTGGGACAGCAGCACCCTGCTGGACGACAGCTCTCGTGCCGGCGCGCTGTTTGCCAGCCTGACCGGCTACCGTGCCCATCCCCCTCTGCCGGGCCTGCTTATGCTTGCAAGCTACTGGCTGCTGGCCTGGTGGGGCTGTCACGCAAGGCGTGTGCGCTACGCTGGCCAGCTATCGGTATGACTACCGCAACGTCCCGTCTGACCCTGATTGGTCACTGGCTGCGCCGTCATGCCCGTCTGATCCGCCGTCTGCAATGGCTGGTCGTGGCCGCGTATGCGACCTTGCTGGTAGTGCCGGCACTGTTGCCGCTGCCAGACAACAACGCGCACATGCTGGACAACCTGACCCTGCTGGCACAGTTCGTGTTTTGGGGTATCTGGTGGCCCTTTGTGCTGCTGTCCATCCTGCTGTTTGGCCGCCTCTGGTGCGGCCTGCTGTGCCCGGAAGGTTCACTTAGCGAGTGGGCCAGCCACTACGGGCGCGGCAAGGGCGTGCCACGCTGGATGCGCTGGGGCGGCTGGCCAACCGTGGGTTTTCTGCTGACTACTCTGTACGGCCAGCTAATCAGTGTCTACGACTACGCCCAGGCTGCACTGCTGATTTTGGGCGGCTCCACCTTGGCAGCCATGCTGACGGGGCTGCTCTATGGTCGAGGCAAACGTGTCTGGTGTCGCCATTTGTGCCCGGTAAGTGGCGTCTTTGCCCTGCTGGCCAAGCTAGCTCCGGTGCACTACGCGGTCAACGAGACACGCTGGCAGGCAAATCCACAGCCGCACCTGCCTACCCCCAACTGCGCACCGCTAATAGACATTCGGCGCATGCGCAGCGCTTCGGCCTGTCACGCCTGCGGACGCTGCAGCGGGCAGCGTGATGCGGTCCAACTGATCGCCCGCTCGTGCAATAGCGAGATCATCGAACTGGGCGCAGACGGCAGCCATCGCTGGGATGTCCGCTTACTGCTGTACGGCGTTATCGGGCTGGCGTTAGGCGCCTTCCAATGGACTCTTAGTCCCTGGTTTGTCCTGCTCAAACAGCGGCTGGCGGAATGGCTGATCAATCACGACATCTTCTGGCCGCTGCACACTGGCGCCCCCTGGTGGCTGCTGACACATTACCCCGAGGTCAACGATGCCTTCAGCTGGCTCGACGGCTTTAGCATCTGCCTGTACCTAGGCTCCACGGCGCTGCTGCTGGGCGGGCTGCTGCAGGGTCTGCTGTCTGGCGCGGCACGCCTGGCCGGTGGCGGCAGCCCGCTGGCAGAGCAACTGGCCCTGTGCCTTCTTCCGATTGGCGCTGCCGGCCTGTTTCTCGGGCTGTCCTCCACCACGGTCAAGCTATTGCGCTACGAAGGCCTGCTGCTGGCCTGGGTGCCCAGTGCACGGGCGGCCTTGCTGCTGGGCGCGCTGTGCTGGAGTCTGTGGCTTGGCTGGCGGATCTGTAAGCGCTTACCACCCGTGCGCCGCGCGGTGCCCCTGCTGGCCCTGCTAGCAAGCAACACCGCTCTGGCTTTTCTCTGGTACCTGCAATTCTGGGTCTGGTGAACACAGCCGATACTGATGCCTCCCATGACGGGCTAGAACACTGTCAGGGCTGTTGATGAAACGGTGAAAAAACACTGATTTATTGACAATTATCATTCGTATCTCAGCAAGCCATCATTATGCTAAGGCCCCGACCGATTGACTGCGCTGGAGGGTGCATGCCTCATTTTCTGATCTCTGTGCTGCTGGCCATGCTGCTATGCGGCAAGACCACCCTGAGCCAGGCCGATCCCCAGATGCAACGTCTGGTGTTTGCCGGCCCGCCGGCGTCAGTGTCCTATCCGCTGATTGAGATGCTCGATAGCGGCGCCCTCGACGAGCTGGCGCAGGAGGTGGAGTTTATCCAATGGACTAACCCGGACCAGCTGCGCGCGCTGGTGCTGCAGGGCGAGGTCGATTTTGTCGCCGTGCCCACCAATGTCGCCGCCAACCTGTACAACCGCGGCGTTCCCTTGCAATTGCTGAACGTCTCGACCTGGGGTGCATTGTGGATGGTGTCCCGCGAGCCGGGCCGCACCCGGCTGGCCGACTTCAAAGGAGAGGAAATTGCTATTCCCTTCCGCGCCGACATGCCGGATATCGTGTTTGGCCTACTGGCCGAGAAAGAGGGCTTGGAACCGAGCAAGGATTTCCAACTGCGCTACACCAGTACCCCGCTGGACGCCGTGGCCCTGCTGCTGACCCGCCGCATTGATCATGCCCTGCTGGCCGACCCGGCGGTAGCGCTGGTGTTGCGCAAGAGCGGCTCCTTCCCGGTATCGGTGGTTGCCCCTGAGCTGCACCGCAGCGTCAACTTGCAAGCCCTGTGGGGCGAGCTGATGGACACTGAGCCGCGCATTCCGCAGGCCGGTATCGCCGTACTGGGCGCCAGCCGCGACAACCCTGCACTGGTGCAGCAGGTAGAACAGGCCTACCGCGCCGCCGCCGAGCGCTGCTATGAGCAGCCGCAGGTATGTGGCCGGCGCGTGGCCCAGCGCATCAGGCTGCTCAGCCCCGAAGCGGTAGCCGATGCCCTGGCTGTACAACCACGCCACTACGCTAGCGCCCAGGCCGCTCGCCCTGAATTGGAAGCCTTCTTCCAGTTGCTGTTGGAACGCCAGAGCGCCTCGGTAGGTGGCCAACTGCCGACAGACGCCTTTTACGGCGGGTCAGCGGCAGCGCACTAGATGAAAGGCCCCTGGTATCGCGTGCAGTCCGCATTGGCTGCCATCCTCACCTACCTCTGGAGCGGCTGGGGCGCCATCGCCAGCCTGCTGCTGTTCTGCGCCCTGTGGGAATGGGGCGCCCAGCTCAACGGCCCGCTGGTACTGCCCGGCCCACAGGCCACCCTGGCGCAGTTATGGCACATGCTGGACAGCGGCCTGGCGCAACCGGAGCTGATCATCTCCACCCGTCGTACCCTGCAGGGGCTGGGCGCATCACTGCTGATCGGCAGCGCGCTGGGCCTATTGGCCGGCCGCTCACTGACCGCCGCCATGCTGTCCCGCCCGCTGATTACCCTGCTGCTGGGCATGCCGCCCATCGCCTGGCTGGTGCTGGCCATGCTGTGGTTTGGCATGGGCGACACCACCCCGGTATTCACCGTCTTCATCGCCTGCTTCCCGATTGTCTTTGCCGGCGCCATGCAGGGCGCACGCACGCTAGACAACCAGCTACGCCGGGTGGCCCAAGCCTACCGCCTGCCCTGGCGCATGCAACTGACCGACCTGTATCTGCCGCATGTCATGTCTTATCTGATTCCTGCCTGGATTACCGCGCTCGGCACCTCCTGGAAAGTGGTGGTGATGGCCGAGCTACTGAGCACCACCGATGGCGTGGGCGCGGCGTTGGCGGTATCACGCAGTCAGCTCGACACCGCCAGCTCCCTGGCCTGGGTGGTCGCTGTACTGGCACTGCTGCTGGCCGCCGAGTATCTGCTGCTGGAGCCACTCAAGCGACGGGTTGAACGCTGGCGCCTGGAGACCGAACAATGAATGCCCTGCACGTTCGCCACCTGCATCACCGCTTTGGCCTACAGGAAGTCCTGCACGATGTTGGCTTTGACCTGTTTGCCGGCCAGAGCCTGGCCCTGGTCGGCCCTTCGGGCTGCGGCAAAAGCACTCTGCTGCAAGCCGTTGCTGGCCTGCTTGAGCCCAGTCGCATGGTCATGCAGAACGACTTTCGCGGGCTCGGCTACATGTTCCAGCAACCCAACCTGATGCCCTGGCTGACCGCCCGCGACAACCTCGCGCTGGGGCTCAAAGCACTTGGCGTACCCAAGCCCGCCCGCCAGCGCCAGGCCGACAGCCTGGGCCAGCGGCTGGGGCTCGCCCTGGACGACCTGGACAAATACCCACACCAGCTTTCCGGTGGTATGCAAAGCCGCATCTCGCTCGGCCGCGCGCTGGCGGTGTCCCCTGACCTGCTGCTGCTCGACGAACCCTTTTCTGCATTGGATGTGGGCCTCAAGCTGGAGCTTTACGCCCTGCTACGCGAGCAGATCGCCCAGCGCGGCTGCGCCGTGCTGCTGATTACCCACGACCTGATGGAGGCGGTGCGCCTGGCCGACCGTATCCTGCTCATGGCTCCAGAGCCCGGCCGCGTGGTGCGCGAGTTTGAACTGACCCTGCCGCAGGCAGAGCGCAGCGAAGCCTGGATTCACCAAACCACTGGCCAATTGATGGAAAACACCGAAGTGCGTATTGCCTTTGGGCTGCAGGCCGGCACCCTGGCCATCGCCGAGAGTCACGATCACGGCGCCACCCACACGGGGTGCAAAGTATGAGCTGGCAGGCTCGCCTTGAGGCGCTGCTGCAGTGTGGTTACCGACCATTTTTTCTGCTTAGCGCCGCCAGCGCCTGTTGCCTGATGCTGTTCTGGCTGACCTTACTGAACGGTTGGATCAACTGGCAGCCGCCGGGTGGCATGGTGCTCTGGCATGTGCATGAGCTGCTGTTCGGTTTTGCTGGCGCGGCGATTGCCGGTTTTTTGCTGACAGCCGTACCGGAGTTTACCGAGACCGCCAACCTGCCCCGCACGGTGCTGGTGCGTCTGGCGCTGCTCTGGTTGCTGGCCCGTGTGCTTTACCTGCTCAGCCCATTCTGGCCCGCCAGCCTGGCTCTGCTGCCGGTAGCATTAGTCAACCTGCTGTTCTGGCTGTTGCTACTCTGGCACCTGCTACCCCGCCTATGGCAGCACGCCGGGCGCATGCATCTGAGCTTTGCCTGGGTGGTGGCCAGCCTCGCCCTGCTGCAGCTCGCCAGCCTGCTTGCCAACAGCCTGGGAGGCGACCCGATGGCCTGGCTGCGCGCCGCCAGTGGCGTGCTGATGATGCTGATTGTCATCGCCACCCGCCGTATCTCAGTCAATCTGGTCAACGGTCTGATCGAGGAAGGCCGCCCCGGTGCGCCACCGCCCATCAACAGCTACCTGCCCCGCCCGCCGCGTAGCTATTTGGCGCTGTTCTGCATAGGCCTATGCAGCGCCGTTGAACTCTGGCTGGGCCATAACTCGATTACTGGCTGGACTGCCCTGGCTGCTGCTGCCGCCATGCTGAACGTACTCAACGACTGGCATATAGGCCGGGCGCTGTTCACCCGCTGGGCGCTGTTGCTATATGCAGGCTACTGGCTGATCGCCCTAGGCTATGCGGCCATGGGCGCCAGCTGGCTGGGCGCTCCGTTGACCACCTCCGCCGGCCGGCACCTGCTGACCAGTGGCGCCGCCGCCCTGAGCATCCTCGCTGTGATGGCGGTGGTTGGTCGGATTCATGCCGGGCTATGGCTGGACCGGCGGCCCTGGCTGCCGCTATGTGCCCTAGGCCTGATCATCGCCGCGGTGTTGCGCGCCCTGGCCGGCGTGCCCGGCCTGCCGATCAGAGCCCTGTTCAGTGCAGCCGGGCTCGTCTGGGCTGGGTGTTTTGTCGCGTATCTGGTGGCCGCTCGTGGTGGCCTGATCGCCCCACGCGCTGACGGCAAAACCGGTTGCGCAGCACCGCTGGAACATAACGCGCGGGAGGGCGGGTGTTAACTTCCCGACCTACTTACCCAGGCTCTGGCGCCCATAGTTGCAACAGTCAAACAAGCTGCTGCCCAGGCTGTCCGCCGCCGCAGCGCACTCCAGCGGCGCTGCTGGCGGCAGACCCACGGCGGCGCACAGGCCATCGATATCCAGCAACACCACCTCGGTGTTGCGCCCCCCAACAAAGCCCGAACGACGAAATACGCCCATCTGGCGCGAAAAGGTTTCCGGGGTAATGTTCAGCTGACGCGCCAGCACGCTGTGGCTGGCCGGCAAGGTGAGCCAGGCGCTGCGCTGCTGAGTATAGAGGTCCATCAGATAAGCCACCAGGCGCTGGGCGGCATTGCCGATGGTCAAGAGGTCAACCCGATTGATTGACTGCACAATACGCACCGCCATCCCTTCCAGCATAGCCTGACTGAAATCTGGCGATTCCCGACACAGGGTCAGCAGCCGCGAGCGAGGCAGACGAAAAACACTGGCCTCGCTGCCTGCGCGCGCCGACAGAGGATAGCGACAGGGGTCGACAAACATCACCGTCTCAGCCAGCAAGTCGCCCGCTTCCATATTGCGGAACACCTTGGCCTCGCCGGTGTAGCTAGGGCGATACAGCACCACAGAGCCGCTTTGCACCAGGAAGAAACTTTCGGCGCGATCGCCCATATGAAACAAGTGTTGCCCGTTGCCCAGACGCAAGCGCGAAGCACCCTCCGCCAGCGCCTCGATACTTGCGCGCGGCACCTTGGTAAACAGGGGTGTGTGGGCCAGCAACTGCGCCAGTGTGGCTGATCTCATGATGCCCCCTTCGGCAGCAACCGCCCGCCACCCGGACACAACTGCCACCTTTCATGCCAACAAATGAGAATAGTTATCAAGTTCGCAATACTACTCCTATTTCACCTGATGTGAAGTTGACATTTGTCATTTGCAGCTAAAACCACACCATCCCCATCAGGAGAGACACCGCACCAGCCGCAGGAGCATGGCATGTCGCCCCACCAACGCCGCAAGCGCCACGCCAGAAGGAACATCAAAAGCGGCGGCGCAACATCAGGCTGACCTCGGTCTGGTGGTAACCAAATGCCCATTCCAGGTTGCTGCGATTGATGCTGTGGCGCAGCCGCAGTTCCGGGGTCATGCCGGCCAGCTGCCAGCCGCGAGCACCGGCGCTGAGGATGTACACCTGCTGGCGATCCTGGCGGCGCTCGCCAAGAAATAAGTCATAGGCCTCGTTACGGCTTTGCCGGTAAATACCCAGCGCATTGACAAACAGCCCGGCGCTACCGGCAAAGCCCTTGTACACCCCGGCGCGCAGCGCCCAGTCCTGGCTGCTGGCCTGGTCTGACGGGTAGCGTTTGCGCGTCAGGTTTAGCCCGCCGTACAGGCTGGTCAGCGTGTTGGGAGAATAAGAAGCAAACAGCCCCCACTGGAACTGCTCGTAATCAGCGCCCAGCAGTTGCCCCCGACTGCTGTATTCATAGCGCTTGGCATCCAGGCTGGTGCCCAGTTGCCAACGGCGGCCCAGACTGTGACGCCACTCGGCCTGCAGCCCGTGCGCCAGGTACTCGCTGGCGCGGTTGCGGTAGGAGTGCTCCAGGTAGGGCGTCAGAGTCAGGCTATTGCCCGCATCCAGGTACTGATAACCCGCCTGCAGGATGGCCAGGTTGCTGCTGTAGTCCTGCAGCCTGGCGCTGGCATTGGGGTTGGTCTGGGGGTAGTAATTGCCATAGCTGAGCGGGCGTAGTTGCAGGTTGTGGTTGCCGCCCAGATTGAAGCGCCGCTGCAACGACAGCTCGTAGTTCATCATCTGCGAGCTGATGGGCTCAGGCATGCGGCGCTCAAACAGGCAGATACCAGCAAAGGCGCTAAGGCAGCGATGGTAGCCGTTGGCCTGGTTGATGTTGTCGTTATAACCCCAGCCCAGAGCCGCGCTGCCGTGCCAGCCCGTGCGCAGGTCAATGGCCTGCTGGTATTGCTGCACCAGTAACTCAGCCTGCGGCGGCAGGCCGGCGGCTAGCGCCCGGTCAAACCCGGCCAGGGCGCGCTGCTCTTGATAATCCTCAAACCACAGGCGGGCCAGTTCCAGCAGAATTCGCGCGTCCTGCGGTTCCAGCGCACTGGCCTGCTCCATGCGCTGCAGCGCCCGCAGGTAGTCGCCCTGAAAGCGCGCCAACAGGCTCTCGGCCATGGCCACCAGCGCAGGCCGGTGCCCGGCCAACTGGCGATACCGGGCAATAAAGTCCGGCAGTTGGGTCCATTGGTTGGTATTGATGGCCACATAGATAGCCAGCGTAAGCGGCTCCAGTGCGGTGGGCACCTGATAGCGGCGCCCCTCGTACATCAGGGTGCCCGGCGGCGGCGCCAGCGCCTCTTCGGCCTGGGCTTGCTGCTCGATGCTGCGGCGCGTCTGATCCTGCAAAAAACGCGTGTCATCGTCATCGGCCTGTACCGCAGGCACGGCAAGGCAGGCCAGCAGCATCAGCGCAACGGCGATGAAACAGCAAGGCATAGGGGTTTCACTCAGCATGATGGCAATTTAGAATGGAGACCGGCGAACCGGCCTCCACAGGTAGCACTCCCAAGCGATACCGAACGAGACTCATCCGGCATCGCCCTGTTTGACGCTCTTCACTGGTGGCCGCCAGTGGAGAGTGGTCAAACCTCAGGGTGTGATGGTGCCGCTGCCGTTGTGGCTACCGCCAAAGGCGACGCCATCAGACGCATTGGTGGTGGTGTAGATACCCGCCAGCTCATGGGCGCCGTTGTAGAAGTGGCCGTCAATAGAGCCAGTGCCGACGGCGTCACTACCGCTACCAGTGAAGCCCCCGGTAGAGTTGATAGCAACGCTGTCAAAGCTCACTGTCTCCAGGCCACGATCAATCGAGCCGGTCAGCGTGTTGGTACCCGGGCCATAATTGGCCGTCAGTGTGCCGGTGTACAGCTCATGCGCGGTCGGCAGGTTGGTACCCTCGCCGGTCTGGCGAATCCCCACCACATTGTACTGGGCATTAACCATATTCGGCGTACTGGTGACCGCATTATCACCCACGTACCAGACGGTACGGTTGGCGCTGCTCATATTCAGGTCGGTACTGTCATCCACCGGGCTGGCCACTGCCGGGGCCCACTCGCCAAAATACACACCGCTGCCCACAGAGAGCGGCACTACCGGGTCAGCCGGCGAGCCGGAGCTAGTGGCCCCAACCTGCCCAATAACCAGCCCGCCAAACTGCGGCGCAAAGAACGGCGGGGTAATCTGCCGCACGCTGTTAATGGCAACGTTCGCGGTGTCGCTACCGCCACTGACAGAGGCGGTGTCATTCCAGACCTGGGCAATCTTGCTTGAGCCGAATAGCCCCAGATCAGACGGCGTCATAATGGTGCCATCACCACGCGCACTGATGGCCGCGTTGGAGCCATTGACCGGCCCACCGGCAATATCGATATAGCCCATTGCACTGCCATTGAGTTTCAGGCCGGAGTTGCCGCCACCGAACATAAAGTGGTTGGAAGCGCCCACATCCACCCCTGAGCTGTTGGAGGTACCGCCAGCTGGCGCGGCCACGACTGCACCGCTCCCAAGCAGCGCCATTACGGTCAATGCCAATGTTGATTTTTTCATTTCTCTATCCCCTTGATTACGTTTGACAACGACTGGTTTTTTACGAAAAACCAGCAAAAAAGTTAGAAATTCACTCGCAGCCCCGCCGTCAGGGTACGGCCCGGGCCCGGCAGCAGGTTCTTGGACATGGGGTCCAGATAATATTCATCGGTGATGTTGGTAACGCCGAGGTTCAGGCTCAACTGGCGGTTTACTTCAAAGTTGGCGTACAGATCGTGCAGCCATACAGAGCGCCACAGAAAGGTATCCAGCCCCCCTCTGAACCACACGTCGTGCGCCTGGTAACCATCCGGCCCGGCCTCAGAGGCCAGCAGGTCATCAAGGTCGTCGTTGCTGGCACCGGCGTGGTACACGCTGCGCACCCCCAGCTCCAGGCGATCATTGAGCAGACGGGTACCCAGGCCCAAATCAACCGAGTATTCGGGCTGCAAGCTGTTACCGCTGTAGGTACCGGGGAAGCCGCCGGTCATACACTCGGGAATTCGGTTATAGAAAGGGTCCATGCTGGAGGCGTAGTCCTTGTCGCACAGCTGCTGCTTCAGACGGTAGGTTGCCCCCAGGCTGCCGAAGTGGCGGCCACTATCGAATCGCGACTGCAGCTCAAGACCGCTGGTTTTCTTGCGATCAAACTGGATAACGTCGTAAAGATAGCCGCGATCAATAAAGTCCTTGATCTCGGTGTTGTAGTAACTGAGCCGGGCATCAGCCAGGGCCAGACCGGGGAAGAACTGCGTCAGATCGTGGCTGTAGCCCACCTCCCAGTTAGTGCTGCGCTCCGGCTTGCTGGCACCGTTCACGGCCAGATTACCCAGAGTGCCGGCACCGTCCACGATGGCGCTGGAGGTCAGCTCCTGGATACTCGGAAAGCGGGTGGTCTGGGCAAAACGCAGAAAGGCAGTGCCATAAGGGGTGATTCTGGCGGTGGCGCTTAAAACCGGGCTGAAGGCATCGCCGGACTGCTCCTCGGGCATTTCCCAGGCCTGGCCGGTGTCCAGCTGCTCATATATTTCGGTACCATCAAAGTCATTATTAGTAGCGACTACCCTGGCAACCATGGTGCCCGGGTTACCCGGGTCATCCACCATCTCGCTGACATTGAGCTCGCCGTTGGCAAAGGGGTTTTGCGAGGAGTCGGCCTTGCCATCCACCACGGGCAGGACTACCACCCTGTTCCAGTAAAGCGCACTTGTTCCAACACCGCGACTAATGCCCAGTTCTCCCAAAAACTCTGCACGAGCGTTTTGTGCAGCGGTAGACGCCGCATACTCAGGGGAGACCACTCCGTTAGCTGCATTTATATAATCTTCTGGAGTAAGAACTGACAGTGCTTGCTTAAACGCTTCGTCCAGGTCGTGATAGGTCTCCAGCTCCGAGGCATTCAACAGCTCGCCATATTTCAGCTCTAGGCCGACCCGGCGTCGCTGCGCAGCATAGAATGCCGCCTGCTGGCGTCGGCGCTTGGCCGTACCGGTATCCTTTCCGGTGTAGTGCAGATAACGGGTGCCAGCAGTCAACGTCAGCCAGGGCCTTGGCTGCCAGGCGAAGTTGAACATGGCCGAGTATTCCTCGCGCTCGCCAGAACGCGGGCCCAGCAAATCGGTGCCGACACTGAGCTGGGAGCCATCGGGTGCCAGTCCGTTGGTGGTGGTCAGGCTTTGCTCTACACGGTCATCCAGCTTTTCCTTTTGGTAGCTACCGCCAAAGGTCAGTTGCAGGGTGTCGGTGAGCTGCATCTGGTTGCTCAGATCAAGCCCGGTACGATCATGGCTGGTCCATTGCCGGCCGTTGGAGTAAATGGTGCCATTGTGCTCCGGTGCGGGCGTCCCTGGCGGGAGATAACCATGCTCCATGAGCAGGCTCCACATCCTAAGCTGTTGCTGGGTGGCCTGATCCACGTCAACGGCGTAGGGGGACGCGCCGGTCTGATAGCGCGTACCTTCCAGTTCCGTGCGCCACAGACTGGCCTCCAGATTCAACCAGTCTGAGTCAGCCGGCTTGATGTCATAGCTCAATTTGTAGTTGTCGAGACGCTGTTCCGAGCGTGGTGTTTCATATACCCAGCGGTCATCTGACCTGTCACGATCAGGGTTGCTTCTGTCAGCCGCCTCCAGATAGCCCCAGGCCAGCACTGACGCTCCCGGCGTTGTTTCACCAAACAGCATATCGGTGCGCATAAACTGCAGGCCCAAGCGCTGCTCATGGGGCAGGTACCAGTTGTTCTTGAACAAGGTCGTGTCGGTTTCGCTGGCGGTGTTAAACACCTCGCTGCCGGCGGAGTAGAGCTTGGTCAGGTTGGGGATGTAACGGTCGGTACTGGTGTCGTCCCACACATCGTGGCCGGCGTAGCGGTCGGCGCCATGTTTGCCGGCGTAGTAGTTGCCGGTGGTGCGCTCGCTGCGTGACAGCAGAATGTCCACAAACTCATGGCGACCGGCGATGGCCAGCATCTGCGCGTGATCATCCAGATTGAATAGCTCGCCATCCCCCCTGCTGCGCGCCTGCGGCACCGGCACGTGAACCGTCAGGCCATCACCTGCCACGGTTGCACCAGGGACGTTGCGCCAATCCTGCCCATACATGGAGTTCGCATCAAACCGGGGCTTGCTGGTGTTACCCGAGCCGCGCAGGTTGGCTTCGATACCCCAGCTATCCCCATCGGGAATAATGTCGCCCGGCTCAATGGTGCGAATATTCACCGCACCGCCCACGCCACTGCGGATACCTCGGCTGAGTGAAGGGCCTTTCTCTACCTCGATACTGCGAAACAACGCGGGATCAACATAGTTGCGATTGCCCGCACCAAACATATGCAGCCAGACGTTGGTGGATTGCTCAGTACCATCGATGGTCAGCGGCACCCGCCCTTCGCCGCTGATGCCGCGGATGTTCGGGGTGATGGCCTGACTGCTGCGGGTATCCATGCTGTACACCCCGTTCATGCCCTTGAACACATCACCGGGGTTGGCGGTCTGAAAGCGCTGGAGCTCTTCGCGGCTCTGATAGACGCTGGTGACGTTCTCGGTGTAGACCTCATCCTGGGCCTGGGCATCCAGGTCAGTCTTGCCCTCGATATTGATGGGCTGAAGTTCGACGACATCTTCTGCGCTGGCCGTAGCCGCGGCCTGCTCCTGCGCCTGGGCGGTAAAAGTCCCGAGCACCGACAACGCCGAGACCACCAGCGCCAGCTTGTTTGGCTTGAACTCCATTGTTTGCTCCCCTTGCTAACCCTTTCCAATCACCAGGCCCCATGCCCGGCACAATACAAATAGGAATGATTATTATCTGCAAGAAAAAGCGATCCACTCATGATAATTATCAAGATGTGGGAATTTTTTTGCGGGCGGAGGGCCTACGCGCTCAGGCTTGGCGCAGCTCGAAACGCTCAAACAGCGCGTGCAGCTGCGGCCAGAGGCTGGCAGCTTCAGGTGGCGTGATGCTGGGCCCCAGGGAGGGGTCCAGCATGCGCGCGGGGCGGGCCAACTGGACGGCAAAACGACGCACGCCTTGCCCTGCCAGTCGGTGTGCCAGGCGCAGCAGCGCGTCGCAGTCAAACAGCTGCCAGTGCACGGTGGTGCGGCACTCATAATCAACGCCGCTGGCGTGCAGCAGTTGCAGGCTCTGCCAATTAGCCTGGCCGCTGCGCGGGGTGCCGGTGATCAGTTCAACCTGCTCTTGCAGCCCCTTGACGTCAAACCCCACCCAGTCACACCAGGGCAGTACCCGCGCCAGCGCCGCTGGCTTAATGCCGGCGCTGTGCAGCGCAACCTTGAAGCCGAGCGCCCGCACCGCTTGCATGGCCTGCGGCAGGCCGGGTTGCAGGGTGGCTTCGCCGCCGCTGAAGACCACAGCGTCGAGCAACCCCTGGCGTTGCTGCAAAAAATCCAGCACGCTGCGCCATGAATGCGGTGCGTCACCGCGCGGGGCAATCAGCTCGGGATTGTGGCAGTAGCGGCACTGCCAGGCACACCCCTGACAAAACAACACGCAGGACAGGTGGTCGGGGTAATCCAGGGTGGTCATGGGTTGCAGGCCGCCGATACGCAGGCTGTCAGCGGTCTGGCCAGAACAGGGCTTCATGGACTTTCCAATAGGGTCTTTTGACGTTTCATGCAGGCGCCAATCAAACAACGAAAGGCTCAGGATGTTCAGCGCCTCTCTGAAGGGCAAAAACAATTCCCGGCGCTTTTCTTGAGTGCGCGCCAGATAAGCGACGACGCCTGGCGACAGGAGGGCCGCAACCGGCACACAGGCCGGTTGCGGCGGCAGGTCAGCGTGGTTCGCTGAAATGTTGCCGTTCGCGATGCTCGGACTGCTTGCCCGGGTTGAAGGCTGACACCGGACGGTGGTAACCCATGACGCGGGTCCAGACTTCGCAACGCTGACGTTGCTCGGTGGGCAGAGTGGCGCTTTTACTCATGGTGTTGCTCCTTGCTGTGTATGACTGGTGGTTTATCCGCCGCAGGCGCCGCAACAGGTACTGGCTTGCTGTTTTTGCAGCAACGCTTCGTCACAACGCGGACAGAATTCGTGCTCGCCGGCCAGGTAGCCATGGACCGGGCAGATTGAGAACGTCGGGGTAACGGTCAGGTACGGCAGGCGGAAGCGCGACAGCGCGGCGCGCACCAACTGTCGACAGGCCGCCGCCGAGGAGATGCGCTCACCCATGTACAGGTGCAATACGGTGCCGCCGGTGTATTTGCACTGGGCCGCGTCTTGCAGCGACAGCGCCTCGAAGGGGTCATCGGTAAAGCCTACCGGCAGCTGCGAGGAGTTGGTGTAGTAGGGCGCGTCGGCGCAGCCGGCCTGCAGGATACCGGGATAACGCTTTAGATCTTCCTTGGCAAAGCGGTAGGTGGTGCCTTCTGCCGGTGTGGCCTCCAGGTTGTAGAGATGGCCGCTGCGCTCCTGGTAGTCGACCAATCGTGCGCGCACATGGTCCAGCACCTGCAAGGCCAGCTCGGCGCCCGCCTCGGTGTGCATGCCCTCACGATCGGCAGTGAAGTTGCGCAGCATCTCGTGCACGCCATTAACGCCAATGGTCGAAAAGTGATTGCGCAGGGTGCCCAGGTAACGCTTGGTGTAGGGATACAGGCCGGCATCCATATGATGCTGAATGACCTTGCGCTTGACCTCCAGGCTCTCAAAGGCCAGATCCAGCAACTGGTCCAGCCGCGCCAGCAGCGCCGGTAGATCACCTGCGTGCACGTGCCCCAGCCGCGCGCAGTTGATGGTCACTACCCCCAGCGAGCCGGTCTGCTCTGCCGAGCCAAACAGGCCGTTGCCGCGCTTGAGCAGCTCGCGCACGTCCAGTTGCAGGCGGCAGCACATCGAGCGCACCTGATTGGGTTGCATGTCGGAGTTGAGGAAGTTCTGGAAATATGGCAGCCCGTAGCGCGCGGTCATCTCGAACAACCGTGTGGCGTTATCGCTGTCCCAGGGGAAATCATGGGTGATGTTGTAGGTCGGAATCGGAAAGGTGAACACCCGCCCCCGAGCATCGCCGGCCATCATCACATCGATATAGGCGCGGTTGATCAGGTCCATCTCGTGCTGCAGGTCGCCATAGCAGAAGGGCATTTCCTCACCACCAATCACCGGCACCTGCTCACGCAGATCCTGCGGACAGACCCAGTCGAAGGTCAGATTGGTGAACGGCGTCTGGGTGCCCCAGCGCGAGGGCACATTCAGGTTGTAGATAAACTCCTGCAATAGCTGACGCACCTGCGGGTAGCTCAGGCCGTCCTGACGCACAAAGGGGGCCAGATAGGTATCAAAGGAGCTGAACGCCTGCGCGCCGGCCCATTCGTTCTGCAGCGTACCCAGAAAGTTGACCATCTGCCCGAGCGCGCTGGACAGGTGCTTCGGCGGGCCGGCTTCGATACGCCCCGGCACGCCGTTGAAGCCTTCATGCAGCAAGGTACGGAGCGACCAGCCGGCGCAGTATCCGGCCAGCATGTCGAGGTCATGAATATGCAGATCGGCCTCGCGGTGAGCCGCGCCAATTTCCGGGCTATACACCTCATCCAACCAGTAATTGGCAACCACCTTGCCTGACACATTGAGAATCAGGCCGCCAAGGGAATAGCCCTGATTGGCGTTGGCCTGCACACGCCAGTCTTCACGGCGCAAATACTCATTCATCGAGGCAGCCACATCCACCAGGCTGCGCCGCTCCCGCCGCAACCGTCCGTGGCGTTCGCGATAGACAATATAGGCGCGAGCGGTGGGGTAGTAACCGGCCTCCATCAACACGCGCTCGACACAGTCCTGAATCTGCTCCACCGTCAATTCCGGCCCTTCGGGCAACAGCGGCATGACCGCGCGGGTGAGGATATGCGCCTGTGCGACGCCCAGCTCCCCGGTGGCCGCACCAGCACGTTCGATGGCCCGCTCGATCTTGCCTGAATCAAAGGCTACCCGACTGCCATCGCGCTTGTTCAGCCACCGTGGCCAGCTCTGCGTCCGCATATCCATTCACGCCTCCGTAACACACCATGTAGTAGAAAAACAAAAACACAAACACAACATGGGCGCATTCTGCCGATACAAATGGCGGTGACATCTTGATCGAGATCAATTGACGGCAGGTTTTTTGGAGCCGCTTGGCAACCATGCCGGCCCAGACCGGCGCGGGTCAGGGCTGAGCCAGCCCCATGCACAATAAGAATCACTTACATTAATGCATTGCGCTTTAGATGCCTGGTATCCACCCTGAGGCGGTTGTGCCCAGCACTGCACAGGCGGAGACATGAGCGACGTACCCAGCACACCCGAGCAGGTCAGGCCGTTGCCGGCAAACGGGCTGCAGCGCGCGACCTGAAGGTGATAGAGCAGCTGGACAGCCACGCCCAACGCTAGGGTCTGTTGCAGTTAGCCGACCAGCAGCACTTGTCGCTGCCGCTGGCGCTGCTGCAAGACAGCGCCGCAGTACGCCCGGTCGGGCTGAACAAAGGGGGTTGCGCGAGGACTACAAGAAAAATCTGTACTAGGCCCTCCCGTAGCAGACGCCCCACCGCAGTGGTCCAGCCTGCCGCGCCCGCACAGAAGCCGTCCAGCAGCACAAGCCGCTTTGCGTGCAAAAAAAACCGCTCGGCCCATGAGCAGACCAGAGCGGTGAAGGCCTGAGAGCCAGACCAATGGAGAGCGTGAGGGTCTGTCTGGTCACAGGTCCTGCCTGAAGCAGCATCACATACGTTCAGCGTGACGCCGATACCATTGACGCCCCGGGCCGGGAACACTTGCCTTGCCCTAAATCAAAATCCGCGACGCTCAGTGTTTTGCGTTGCCTCGTCAGCCTCCGGTTGCATTCATAAAGCGCAGGACCTGCACGTCGCCCACAGTAAACTCATGCCGCAACGGTTTGTGCTGCAACGCCTGATGAATGGCGTCGAGCACCGGCTGGTCGGCCAGCGGGTAACGGCGCAGCAAGCTGCACAGATCAATCGCGTTCTCGTGACCCAGACAGAGCAGCAAACGCCCCTCAACCGTGACGCGGACGCGATTGCAGGTGGCGCAGAAGTTGTGGCTGTGGGGCGAAATAAATCCAATGCGGCTGTGCGCATGGCCCTGCACGCGCACGTAGCGCGCCGGACCACCGCTGTGCTCAGCGCTGTCGATGAGCGAATAGTGCTCGGCGATACGCTGGCGCACCCACTCGCTGGAGCAGTAGCTTTCCCCACGTTCGCGCCCCACCTGCCCCAGCGGCATCTCCTCGATAAAGCTGATGTCCAGCCCGCGGCCCAAAGCGAAGTCGACCAGCGCGGGCACCTCGTCGGCGTTGCGCCCGTGCATCACCACCACGTTTAGCTTCAGCCGTTCAAAGCCCGCCTCGCGCGCCGCGTCGATACCCGCGAGCACTTGGCCCAAGCGACCGCTGCGGGTGATGGCGGCAAAGCGCTCCGCCTGCAAGCTATCGAGGCTGATATTCAGTCGTTTGACCCCGGCGTCGGCAAGAGGCTGCGCCAGTTTGCCGAGCTGCGACCCATTGGTTGTCATCACCAGTTCGCGCAGGCCGGGCAACGCGGCAATACGCTCGCACAGGCCAACCACACCGGGCCGCACCAGAGGCTCGCCACCGGTCAGGCGAATCTTGCGCACGCCCTGAGCCACGAAGATCCGCGCAATACGCTCCAGCTCTTCCAGCGTCAGGACCTGTTGGCGGGGCAGAAAGCTCATGTCCTCAGCCATACAATAGACGCAGCGGAAATCACAGCGATCGGTGACTGACAGACGCAGGTAGTCAATACTCCGCCCTACGCCATCGTGCAGCAGGCTGTTCATGACTTCTCCTCAGGCGCGTACGCCGGTTACTGCATCAGCGGGCCGTCAGCGCCATCAAGAGCAATGCCCTGAATCTGCGCCTCACCCACCAGGTTTTTCAGATACTGCGCCACCGCGACCTGCCAGACACGCTGGTCTAGCTCAGCCTGGATGCCCTTGTGTACGGCTTCAAACGGCAGTAACTGCCCCTCGATACGCTGATCGACAAATACCACGTGAAAGCCATAGCGACTTTCCAGTGGCTGCGGAGCAAGGCCGGGCTGCAGGCGAAACAGCTGGCGTTCGAACTCGGGCACGGTTTGCCCCTGACTGATCTGGCCGAGGCTGCCGTTCTGCGCCTTCGATGGGCAATCTGAGCGGCCCATGGCCAGCTCGGCAAAACGTGCCGGATTGTCCTGCAACTGCGCGATCAACTGCTCCGCCACCTCGCGCTGACGGCTGCGCTCTTCGGCGTCATCGGCCGGACACCCGAGCAAGATGTGTCGCGCGGCCAGCAGCGGTGCGCTGGCGAAACGCTGCCGATTATTCTCAAAGTACTGGCGGCAGGTTGCCTGATCGGCGCTCGGCATGACCACCTCTCGTTCAATCAGCACCCGCGTCACGGCTTCTTCTTCGCTTTCCCCGTCCATGGCCTTGACGTTGATATTCAGTGCATTGGCGCGCTGGCGCAGCAGCTCACGCAAGACCAGCGCCTGACTGGCGAGAAAAACCGCCTCCTGACGAGTTGATGCCGGGTGATACTGCAGCTCCCGGGCGATATCTTCCTGGGCAATGCCGACGCCGTTGACCTTGATACGCGGCCATTCCTGCTCGCTACTGGCAATCAGCTCCGCCGACGTCTCGACATCAGCTTCGGCCAGCGCTTCAAGCAGCACCGGGTCCGGCACGATTTCCTGCACACCGGGCGCCTGGTTGGGGTTATCTGCCTTGGCGTCGCCGCCGCAGCCGCCATCACCGTTCCCACCACATCCACATCCCATCACACACCTCCTGGGGGGCGGGTGCGAGGCACCCGTCCCACTGCGGTTTAGCCTTTTTGCCGGACAATCTGATAACGCCGGCCCAGATACCACACCGGCGCACTGACAAAGTGCACAAGGCGAGTAAAGGGGAATAACACAAACAGGGTCAGACCAAGGAACACATGCAGCTTGTAAACCCAGCCGACCGGCGCGATGCTGGCGGCGGCCAGTTCTGGCTGCAGAGTGACCGTGTACTGGGCCCAGTTGGCCAGCATGACCATGACCGAACCATCCATATGGTGCGTCGAAGCAACAATGGTGCCGAGACCAAGCAGCAACTGAGCCAGCAGGACGAACAGGATCATGATGTCCGAGGTACTGGAGTTAGCCCGAACACGGGCATCGGTCAGACGACGTTTGATCAACATCAGCAGCCCGATCAGGCAAAGCACACCAAATAGGCCACCGGACACCATCGCCAGCAGTTGCTTGGCCTCGGTGCTGATAACGTGGTGGTAAAGCGCCTCAGGCGTCAGCAGACCGACAAAGTGCCCGGCCAACACGAACAGCACGCCAACGTGGAACAGGTTGCTGGCGATACGCATGTAACGCTGCTCGGCCGGCGTACGGTTGAATAGTTGGCTGGACCCTGCTTTCCAGCTGTACTGAGACAGGTCAAAGCGTGCCCAACTGCCGATCAGACAGATCGCCAGGGCGACATAGGGATATACCCCAAACGCAAGAAAGTTGAGATTACCCATTGTGCACCTCACGGGCCGGCATGGCGTCCGGCTGTTGCTGGTTGAAGTCGGTCCAGTGCAGCGGCACTGGCACTTCCTCGCGGGGTTTGCCTGGCTGAGTCGTCTGGCTGGGACAGCGGTCTTGCTGTTCAGCCTGCAGGAAGTCTACGGCCTCTTCTTCCCAGACCCGGTCCAGCGCTTCCAGACTGTCGTCGCGAACCTCACCGGCGACCTGCTCGCGTAGTTCGTCGACCGCTGTTGCCGGCTGCTCGCCGGCAATCTGCAGCAACGCACGAAAACAGGCAGCGTAGCGGCTTTCGCGGTCTTCCAGACGGGCCGCCAGCAGGGCCAGCAGGTGCGCCACGTCGGCCAGGCCTTCGCGTGCGTCCAGGTCATCCAGGCTGGCCAGGTACTCCAGATACAATGGGATGTAGTCAGGCAACTCGCGCACACCGATGGCAAAGCCTGCCGCCTCGTACTGCGCCATCAGGTCAACCATGGCCTGGCCGCGGTCGCGGGATTCGCCGTGTACATGCTCAAACAGCAGCAATG
The DNA here is from genome assembly GCF_002307495.1 of Pseudomonas abyssi. Lineage (GTDB taxonomy): Bacteria > Pseudomonadota > Gammaproteobacteria > Pseudomonadales > Pseudomonadaceae > Halopseudomonas > Halopseudomonas abyssi. The sequence goes on from NZ_NTMR01000019.1 coordinate 59,324, forward strand.
ACAAGGCGCGTCCGCGGTCGAACAGTCCGGTGTAGGTTTCCTGTACATCCATGATGTCGCCGCTGACCAGGTGCTCCAGCAGGTCGCGTAGCGCGGCACGCTGCGCAGGGCTGATTTCACGGGCCCGGCTGATGGCGTCGGTCAGCTCCTCACGCCCCTGCTGCAGGCGCGCATCCGGATAGTCCATCAGCAAAGAAATCACCTTGAGAATCTGCATTTTCAGTCCTCCCACAACTGGACGGTTTTCAGCACGTCACGGCGGTTGGCCTTCTTGGCGCCAAACATGTTGGTATCCGAGGCACCGCTGCAGCCACTGCCAAAGCTGAAGCCGCATCCAGAACGCTCAGCAAAGGCATCGCTCATGGCTTCTTCACGGTGCGCCGTCGGAATGACGTAGCGGTCTTCATAGTTGGCGATCGCCAGATAGCGGTACATGTCTTCTACTTGGGCGCGAGTCAGACCAACGCTTTCCAGCACCTGCATGTCCTGTACGCCGTCGAGCTGTTCGGCGCGCTTGTAGGCACGCATCGCCAGCAGCCGCTTGAGCGCCAGCTTGACCGGCTTCTCGTCACCGGCAGTCAGCAGGTTGGCAAGGTAGCGCAGCGGAATACGCAGGCTGTCGACATCGGGCAGTACACCGTCCATGCTGACGCTGCCATTGCTGGCCGCGTTCTGGATCGGCGACAGCGGCGGGACATACCAGACCATCGGCAGGGTGCGGTACTCAGGGTGCAGCGGTAGCGCCAGCTGCCAGTCCACCGCTAGCTTGTAGACCGGCGACTGCTGGGCCGCCTCGATCACCGACATCGGCACGCCATCGCTCAGCGCCTGGGCAATCACCTCGGGATCATTGGGATCGAGGAAAATCTCCAGCTGCTTCTGGTACAGGTCCTGCTCGCTCGGCGCGCTAGCCACTTCCTGGATACGGTCGGCGTCGTAGAGCAACACGCCCAAATACCGGATACGCCCGACGCAGGTTTCCGAACACACAGTCGGCATGCCCGCCTCGATGCGCGGATAGCAGAAGATGCATTTCTCGGATTTGCCGCTCTTCCAGTTAAAGTAGATCTTCTTGTACGGGCAACCACTGATGCACATGCGCCAGCCCCGACACTTCTCCTGATCAATCAGCACGATGCCATCTTCTTCACGCTTGTAGATGGCACCGCTCGGGCAGGACGCAGCACAGGCCGGATTGAGGCAGTGCTCACACAGCCGCGGCAGGTACATCATGAAGGTGTTTTCGTACTCACCGTAGATGTCTGCCTGGATCTGGTCGAAGTTCTTGTCCTTGCGCCGCTTAGCAAACTCGGTACCGAGAATTTCCTCCCAGTTGGGCCCCCACTCGATCTTCTCCATGCGCTTCCCTGAGATCACCGAACGCGGCCGTGCTACCGGCTGATGCTCGGAAATGGGCGCGGTGTGCAGATGCTGGTAATCGAAATCAAACGGCTCGTAGTAGTCGTCGATGCTCGGCAGATCCGGGTTGGAAAAGATGTTGGCCAGTACGCGAAACTTGCCACCGATCTTCGGGTTGATCGAGCCGTCGCGGTTACGCACCCAGCCGCCCTTCCACTTGTCCTGGTTTTCCCATTCTTTCGGATAGCCGATCCCGGGTTTGGTTTCGACGTTGTTGAACCAGGCGTACTCCATGCCTTCACGGCTGGTCCAGACGTTTTTGCAGGTAACCGAGCAGGTATGGCAGCCGATACATTTGTCCAGATTCAGTACCATGCCGACTTGTGAACGAATTTTCATGTCAGCTCTCCTCACTCAATATCAGTCGGCAGGGGACGCGGCAGGTCATCGCCGTTGGGGCCGTCAAGCCAGTCCACCTTGTTCATCTTGCGCACCACAACGAATTCATCGCGGTTGCAGCCGACCGTGCCGTAATAGTTGAAGCCGTAAGCCAACTGGGCATAACCACCGATCATGTGGGTAGGCTTGAGCACCACCCGGGTAACCGAGTTGTGGTGCCCGCCACGGGTCTTGGTCGCTTCCGAGCCAGGCACGTTCACAATGCGCTCCTGGGCGTGATACATCATGATCATGCCCTCCTTGACGCGCTGGCTAACAACCGCACGAGCGGTCAGTGCGCCGTTGGCGTTGAAGCACTCAACCCAGTCGTTGTCTTCGATACCGACTTTTCGAGCATCGATCTCGGAGAGCCAGACAATCGGCCCGCCGCGGCTGAGGGTGAGCATGATCAGATTGTCGGTGTAGGTACTGTGGATGCCCCATTTCTGATGCGGAGTAATCCAGTTCAGGCAAATCTCCGGGTTGCCATTGGACATTTTGCCCTTCACGTAGCCGGTGGAGCGGGTGTTGACCGGCGGTCGATAGCTTTGCATGCCTTCACCAAAGGCCAGCATCCAGGGGTGATCCTGGTAGAACTGCTGACGGCCCGTGATAGTGCGCCACGGGATCAGCTCGTGCACATTGGTGTAGCCCGCGTTGTAGCTGACCTTTTCGTCTTCCAGGCCGGACCAGGTCGGGCTGGAGATGATCTTGCGCGGCTGCGCCTGAATATCACGGAAGCGGATGGCCTCATGTTGCTTGGGCAGTGCCAGATGGCTGTGGTCGCGGCCGGTAAACTCCGACAGCGCCGCCCAGGCCTTGACGGCAACATGGCCATTGGTTTCCGGTGCCAGCGACAGAATCACCTCTGCGGCGTCGATCGCGCTTTCGATCTTCGGCCGGCCCTCACTGACCCCCTCGTCGCGCACGCGATAGTTCAGCTCGCCAAGGAAATCCACCTCGTGCTGGGTATTCCAGTTGATGCCCTTGCCGCCGTTGCCGAGCTTGTCCAGCAGCGGGCCAAGGGAGGTGAATTTCTTGTAGATGCTGGGGTAATCACGCTCAACCACCATCATATTCGGGCAGTTCTTGCCCGGTTGTGGAGCCTCGCCGGCGGTTTTCCAGTCAGTGCCGCCAAACGGCTGAGCCAGTTCACCGGGGGAGTCGTGCAACAGTGGTAAGGTGACCAGGTCCTGCTCAACCCCCAGTTGCCCTTCAGCCATGGCGGAGAACGCCTTGGCAATGCCCTTGTATATCTCCCAGTCCGACCGCGCCTCCCAGGCAGGATCGATAGCCGCCGACAGCGGGTGGATGAAGGGGTGCATGTCCGAGGTATTCATGTCGTCCTTCTCGTACCAGGTCGCAGTCGGCAGCACGATGTCGGAGTACACACAGGTCGACGACATGCGGAAGTCCAGCGTGGTGACCAGATCCAGCTTGCCGATGGCCCCCTCGTCTACCCAGTCGGCCTCGGTCGGCTTGAAGCCGCCGCGCTTGCCCAGATCTTCGTTGAGCACGCCGTTCTTGGTGCCCAGCAAGTACTTGAGCATGTACTCGTGCCCCTTGCCGGAGCTGCCCAGCAGGTTGGAGCGCCAGATAAACATGTTGCGCGGGAAGTTGTCCGGATTGTCCGGCTGCTCGCAGGCAAAGCGCAGGCTGCCATCTTGTAGCGACTTGAGTACGTAATCGACCGGCGACATGCCTGCCGCCTCGGCATCGCGCGTTACCTGCAGCGGATTGCGATTGAGCTGGGGCGCACTCGGCAGCCAGCCGGCACGCTCAGCACGGATGTTGTAGTCGAGCATGTGCTCGGGGAACTGCGATTTGTCAGCCAGCGGCGACAGCACCTCGTGGATGCTCATTTTCTCGTGGCGCCACTGCGAGCTGTGGTTGTAGAAGAAGCTGGTGCCATTCATCTGACGGGGCGGCCGGCTCCAGTCCAGACCAAAGGCCAACGGCAACCAGCCGCACTGCGGGCGCAGCTTCTCCTGCCCCACATAATGCGCCCAGCCGCCGCCGGTCTGACCAACGCAGCCGCAGAGCATCAGCATGTTGATCAGGCCACGGTAATTCATGTCCATGTGGTACCAGTGGTTCATCGCCGCGCCGACAATGATCATGGAACGGCCATGGGTCTTGTCAGCATTGGTGGCGAACTCGCGCGCCACCTGAATGGCTTTCTCACGGGCCACACCGGTGATCTGCTCTTGCCAGGCCGGCGTGCCAGGGGTACGGGCATCGTCGTAGCTGGACGCCACGTTCTGACCGCCCAGGCCGCGATCAATAGCCAGATTGGCAGCCATCAGATCGAACACGCTGGCTACCTTGGCAGCACTGCCGTCGGCCAGAGCAATACTGCGCACCGGCACGCGACGCAGTTGAATGTCATCACCCTCAACGGCGGTGAAGTACTCGTGGGTCTGACCACCAAAGTAGGGGAAAGCCACCTCTGCACTGTCACCAGTGTCAATCAGGCTGAGCTTGAGATCGACTTCACGACCGGCGCCGCCTTCTTTCGCCTCAATGTTCCACTTACCTTTCTCGCCCCAGCGATAGCCGATGGCGCCCTGCGGCGACACCAGCTCACCATCAGCATCCACTGCAATGGTTTTCCACTCGGGGTTGTTGTCCTGACCGAGGTTGCCGGTCAGATCACTGGCCCGTAGAAAACGGTCGGCACGGTAGCTGCCATCTTTCTCGTTGAGCAGCACCAGCATCGGCAGGTCGGTATAGCGCTTGGCGTAGTCGGTGAAATAGACGCTTGGCTGCTCCAGGTGAAACTCCTTGAAGATCACGTGGGCAAAGGCCTGTGCCAAGGCCGCGTCGGTGCCCTGCTTGGGGTTGAGCCACAGGTCGGTGAGCTTGGCAACCTCGGCGTAGTCAGGCGTAACGGCAACGGTCTTGGTGCCCTTGTAACGCACTTCGGTAAAGAAGTGCGCATCCGGGGTGCGGGTCTGCGGCACGTTGGAGCCCCAGGCAATAATGTAATTGGAGTTGTACCAGTCGGCGGACTCCGGCACGTCGGTCTGCTCACCCCATACTTGCGGTGAGGCCGGCGGCAGATCGCAGTACCAGTCATAAAAACTCAAGCACACGCCACCGATCAGCGACAGGTAACGAGCACCGGCGGCGTAACTGACCATCGACATGGCGGGAATGGGCGAGAAACCAACCACCCGGTCCGGACCAAACTGCTTGACGGTGTAGACGTTGGCCGCAGCGATGATCTCGTTGACTTCCTGCCAGCTGGAGCGCACAAAGCCACCCAGGCCACGCTTGCTCTTGTAGCTTTGCGCCTTGGCCGGGTCGCTGACGATGCTGGCCCAGGCGTCCACTGGCGCCAGGTTCTGGCGTGCTTCACGCCACAGTTTGAGCAACGGCTTGCGAACCTTGGGGTACTTGAGCCGATTGGCGCTGTAGATGTACCAACTGTAGCTGGCACCCCGCGGGCAGCCACGCGGCTCGTGGTTGGGCAAATCGTTGCGGGTACGCGGGTAGTCGGTCTGCTGGGTCTCCCAGGTAATCAGGCCGTTCTTCACGTAAATCTTCCAGGAGCAAGACCCGGTGCAATTCACCCCGTGGGTGGAGCGTACGATCTTGTCGTACTGCCACCGTGCGCGGTAGACATTCTCCCAGTCACGTGACTCCTTGCGGGTCTCGCCATGACCGTCGGCGAACTCACCTTGCTTGCGATTGAAGAAACGCAGCTGGTCGAGTATATGGCTCATAGTGTTTTCCTCTCAGGCTGGACGCAGCCGGTGACCGCGCCCTCAATTCATGGGTGCGACGCGATTCTCAGCAGGGTGTCTCTGCACCTTTTCGCGAGTACCACCACCAGGTCACCAGGATGCAGCTGATGTAGTAGCCGACGAATACATACAGGGCGACCTCCGGACCGCCTGTGACCGAGATCGAACTGCCAAAGGATTTGGGAATAAAGAAGGCACCAAAGGCCCCCACCGCCGAGGTGAAACCCAGAACGGCAGCGGACTCCTTGCCCGCCTCACGCAATGCCTGCTCACGGCCCTCAGCGTCCTGATCTGCACTCCAGCGCTCATGCAGCGTGCGGAAAATCACCGGAATCATGCGGAAGGTGGAACCATTGCCGATGCCAGTGGTGACAAACAGCAGCATGAACATGCCGAGGAAGCCGTAAAAATTGCCGCCCTGGCCATTCTGCGGCAGGAAGGCGATGACGCCGAAGACTGCAGCCACCATCACCGCGAAGTTCCACAGTGTGACGCGAGCACCACCAAGCTTGTCGGCAATCCAGCCGCCCAGCGGTCGTACCAGAGCGCCAACTAGCGGTCCCAGGAAGGCAAACTTGAGCGCCGATACGCCGGGGAAAGACGTATTGATCAGCAGAGGAAAAGCAGCGGCAAAACCGATAAAGGAACCGAAGGTTGCCAGGTACAACCAGCACATCAGCCAGTTGTGCTTGCGCTTGAAAATCACCGCCTGTTCGCGGAACGAGGCGCTGGCAGCGCTCAGGTCATTCATGCCAAACCACGCGGCCAGCGTTGCCAGGGCGATCAGCGGCACCCAGACCAGGCCGGCGTTCTGCAGCCACAACTGGGAGCCATCAGCCAGCTCCTGGGGCTTACCGCCAACCGCGCCAAACAACCCGAAACCAATCACCAGCGGCACCAGAAACTGCATCGCCGAGACCCCAAGGTTACCTAGTCCAGCGTTCAACCCAAGGGCAGTACCCTGCTGCGCCTTGGGGTAGAAGAAGCTAATGTTGGACATGCTGGAAGCGAAGTTGCCACCACCAAAACCGCACAGCAGCGCAATGATCACGAACACGCTGTAGGGCGTTTCCGGGTTCTGCACGGCCACGCCCATCCACAGCGCCGGCGCCAGCAGCGACGCGGTGCTGATAGCGGTCCAGCGGCGGCCACCAAAGACCGGCACCATAAACGAGTAAACCACTCGCAACATCGCGCCGGACAAGCCCGGCAGCGCCGCCAGCCAGAAAAGCTCATCGGTGGTTAAGCTGAAACCGATGGCATTAAGACGCACGATGACGGTGCTCCAGACCATCCACACGGCAAAGGCGAGAAACAGCGCCGGGATCGAAATCCACAGGTTGCGGGTGGCCACCCGCTTGCCGACGCTGCCCCAAAACTGCGGGTCCTCAGGGCGCCAGTCGGCAATGACCGGGCCTGGGCGGGGCGGTTGCCCCAGAGTTGGATTATTGGCAGACATGATGTGTCTCCTCACAAGGTCAGGAAAGGGGTTGGCTGGAACGGACTGCGCTCTGGCCCAGCAACGGGGTCTTGCGCACCTCGCTGAAGTACATCCAGATCAGCGATACCCAGACCACGCCGTACATCAACATGAAGCAGGAGCTGCGCACGCCGGTCAGATCCACCAGCGCGCCAAACAAGATCGGCAGAAGAAAGCCTCCCAAACCACCGGCCAGGCCGACGATGCCGGACACCGCGCCCATGCGATCAGGAAAATCATTGGAGATATATTTGAAGACTGAGGCCTTGCCGAAGGCCCAGGCGATGCCCATGACAAACATCAATGCGGTGAACACCCAGACGTTCAGCCCAAGGTGGAAAGAGCGCGGTCCGTCTACGGTGGTGATGGTCATCTCGGTTTGTGGGTAGGACAGGATGAACAGACAAATCCAGCTAACCCACATCACCCACCAGGTCACACTGTGAGCGCCCCACTTGTCCGACATCCAGCCGCCCACCGCGCGCAGGACGCCACCCGGCAGGGAGAAGCAGGCCGCCAGCAGAGCGGCGCTCTGCAGCGAGAAGCCGTATTCCTGCACGTAGTACTTGGTCATCCAAAGGGCCAGCGCCACGTAGCCGCCGAAGACGATCGAGTAGTACTGGCAATAGCGCCAGACCCGAGGGTCTTTCAGGGTTTGCAATTGCTCACCAAGAGACACGCTGCTGGGCACTCGGTGTGCCTTGTTGTCGTAGCTGAGAAACCAGAACAGCAACGCAGTGACGAACATGATGGCCGAGTACACTTTGGGCACCATCTGCCAGCTGGCCGCAGCGATAATGCCGGGGGCGATAAACTTGGTCAGCGCAGAGCCCGCATTACCGGCGCCAAAAATCCCCATGGCCAGGCCCTGGCGATCTTTCTCGAACCATTTGGCAACGTAGGCGATACCCACCGAGAAAGAACCACCGGCCAGACCGACAAACAGCCCTAGCACCAGGAACTGCCAGTACTGACTCGCTTCACCGATCAGGTAAATCGGCAGCACACACACCAGCATCAGCACAAAAAATACGATACGTCCGCCGTAGCGGTCAGTCAGCATGCCCAGTGGCAGGCGCGACAGCGAGCCGGTCAGCACCGGGGTGGACGCCAGCAGGCCAAACTGCGTTTCGTTCAGCGCCAGCAACTCCTTTATCGGCACCCCCAGAACCGCAAACATCATCCAGATCATGAAGCAGATGGTGAACGCGAAGGTGCTCATGCCAAGCACCAGCACTTGTTGCATTTTCTGACTTGCCATAACTATCCCCTGCCACTGTCGATCTGTGCCCTAGACTAGATGCAGGTGCCGGCAAGTGATTGATCCCCGTCAAGGAATGAGGCAAGGCATCGCGGCTAGGATGTCGCCACATACCACCAAAGTGATAGCTCGGAATATCAACAAAAACCTTTAATAAACAATGAGATGACCGGGACACCTGATAGCGCATAACGATATGGCTGCACGGTCGGACTATTTGGAGGTAGTGCAATGCTGCAGTGGTTCAGAACATCGCTGCCGGCCCGGGCCGGACTTGCAGTGATCCTGGTTGCGACGTTGGCCTTTGCCAGCGCCTGCAGCGCTGTGATCATTGCGCTGATCAGCGAAGATGACGCCGCCGCCATGAACGTGGCCGGCTCACTGCGCATGACCACCTATCGCATAAATTGGCAGCTTGAGGCCGGTGCCGACGACGCAACCCTGGACCAATTGGCGCAAGACATGCGAGCACGGTTGGACAATCGGGCCCTGCAACACATGGTCGCGGTGGACAGCACCTCGCCCGCTGGTCGGGAGTTCCAGCAGATACGCAGCCACTGGCAGCAACAACTGCTGCCGGCCCTAAAACAGCGCGACCGCGAGGCCTTTGCCGAGGGCACCGAGCCTTTCATGATGCGCATAGAGCATTTTATCTCGCAGCTGCAACAGCAAAGCGAGCGACGGCAAGGTTGGCAGCAAAGCATCCAGGGTGCAGCCCTATTGATTACCGCCGTGGTGTTGCTGATCAGCATGTTTGGCTTGCACAGCAGTGTTCTAGAACCGATTCAGGATATTGTGCGGGCGGCCGAACGCTTTCGCGCAGGGGACCTGCGGGCCAGGGTCAGCTACCGCTCACCAGACGAGCTGGGGCAACTGGCCCAGAGCTTCAATGCCATGGCTAATACAATCGAGGAGTCGCACCGCACCTTGGCCGATCGCGTAGCAGAAAAGACCCTCAGCCTCGAGCAGGCCAATGACGCCTTGGCGCTGCTGTATCGCAGCAGCAGCAGCGTTGCCAGTACACCGCTCAATGCCGACCGCCTGGATGAATTGGTCGGCGACTTCCAGCAACGACTGCCGGGGCTTCGACTGAACCTGTGCCTGAAGGGAGACATCAAGCAACCCGTCGAGCATTTGATCGCCATGCAAGGCGACGACAACCGAGAAATCTGCACTCGTAACAACTGCGCCACCTGCGAGCGTCACCAAAGTGCCAGCGGACTCACCTTTCCGATTCGCTCCCAGGGCCGCAGCTTGGGAGAGCTCAGCGCCCACTATCTTGACGGGCACACGCCGCGCTCTTGGGAGCGCGAGCTGATTCAGGCCTTGGCCGATCTGATCGGGACTGCGCTGTCGCTGGAGCGCCAGCGCGAGAAGGACAACCGTCTGCTGCTGTTTGACGAGCGCACCATCATTGCCCGAGAACTGCATGACTCCCTCGCCCAGGCCCTGTCCTACATGAAGATGCAGGTAAGTCGCCTGCAAACCCTGATTCGCCGAGAGAGCGATCCTGAGCAATTGGTACAGGTCAGCGAAGAGCTGCGCGAGGGTCTCAACAACGCCTACCGTCAATTACGTGAGCTGCTGACGACCTTCCGCTTGAAAATCCACGAAGGCGGACTGGAGCAGGCGCTGGCTGAAACCACGCGTGAATTCGCTGACCGGGGACAGATACAAGTGCAATTCGACAGCGAACCACTGGCCTTTGCTCTGTCAGCCAGCGAACAGATTCACTTGCTGCAGATTACCCGTGAAGCCCTGTCCAACTGCGTTCGGCATGCCCAGGCCAGCCACGCGACGGTCCAGCTTCGTCAGCGCGGTGATCGTATGACCCTGCAGATAGAAGACAACGGCGTAGGTATAACACCCGCTTTCGACATCCGCCAACACCACGGCATGAGCATCATGCAAGAGCGCGCCCGCAGCCTGAATGGCGAGCTGCACATCAGCTCACTTGACGGCCAGGGCACCCGCATTCAACTAAGTTTCTGCCCAGAATTTCTGCGCCAGCATCATGAGGAGATCACCCAATGAGCGCTTCCATTCCCGCCACCCTGCTGCTGGTGGACGACCATCCGATGATGCGACATGGCCTACGCCAGTTGATCGAGCTGGAAAACGACTTACTGGTGTGTGGGGATGCCGGCAATGGCGAGGAGGCCTGTAGCGAGGCCGCCCGCCTGAATCCGGATCTGGTGCTGCTGGACAACAACATGCCAACCATGAATGGCCTGGAAACCCTCAAACGGCTACGCGCCCAGGGTTACCGGGGCAAGGTACTGCTGTTCACCGTGTCAGACGCCGAAGAGGACGTGCGCGACGCCATGCGCCTGGGTGCGGACGGCTACTTGCTCAAGGACATGGAGCCGGAACAGCTTATTCATCGACTGCGCGAGGTGCTGTTGGGTGAACTGGTAGTCAGCCCGACACTGGCCCGCGTGTTGGCCCAGGCCTTGCGAGCGCCGCGCTCTGCGAGCAGCGCCGACCTGACCGACCGCGAGCGTCAGGTGCTGAAAATGATTGCCGGCGGGCTAAGCAACAAAATGATCGGCAACAAGCTCGGTATCACCGAGGGCACCGTTAAGGTTCACGTCAAACACCTGCTACACAAGCTGGGGCTGCGCTCACGGGTCGAAGCCGCCGTCTGGGCACTCGAAAATGTGTCCTGAAGCCCCTGTCGGACGCCCCTCAAAGAGGTACTCCCGCAGAGGGATCGCCGCCCGACTACCCGGGTTTTACCATGGAAGGCAGAGCCTGACACTCACCTGCCGCCGCTGGCTGTCGCACAGTCAGGGCATGGAGAAATGCTCATGTCACACAGTAACCGTCTGCCGCTAGTCTATTCTTGCTCGGGCTGCTCCAACCTCGCTCAGATGGCCAATGATCTGGCAGTACGCCTGGACCGCGAGGGCAAGGCGGAAATGTCCTGTATCGCCGGCGTTGGCGGCAATGTAAAACCGCTGGTGCGCAAGGCCACCAGTGGCCGGCCGATTCTGGCCATCGATGGTTGCCCGCTGCATTGCGTCAACGGCTGTCTGTCACAGCACGGCGTCAGCCCAGCCGAACACTTGGTACTGACCGAGCACGGCCTGAAAAAGCGTTACGGCGAAAGCGTCACGGCCGACACCCTTGAGCAGATGTATGCCGAGGTGGTGGAGCTGATTATCCGGGTATGACGTGTTCAGCTTCGTGCTCGCACACCGCCGACAATGCCGCGCGATGTCCACCCGACCTGACTACTGAGCGAACCAGGGTCCCTTGCCACGCCTTTCTTCTCGCCGGTCTGAGACCGCGCCAGCCGCCTAAACCTGCTGCAGCAGCTGACCGGCGCGCTGCAGACCGCGCCAAAGTCTGGGCGGGAGGTGCTCAGGGTCCAGGCTGTCGAGCAGGTTCTTCAGTCCCAGCCCCATATCGGTATCGCCCTCGATAACCAGGCGACGGCGGAAGAACAGCGTGTCGGGATCTTCTTCGCGGCTGGCCAGCAGCACAAACTCGCGCCAGTTACCACGCACACGCACATCAGCCACGGCCTCCGGCGCTACGCGCAAACGCCGACCGACGCAGGTGACAAACCAGCTCAGGCCCAGGTCTTCCACTTCCAGCTGCAGCCAGTGCCCCTGCAACAGCCCAAACTCACCTCGAGTCAACGGCTCGGCCAGTAGCCGTGCGGTAGCCAATTCGATCACCCGCCGCTGCAGCGCGAAGGGCACATGGCGTCCCAGCCGCAACAGCCGGTCGGCCAACTCAACCGCTATCACCCGCTTCATGACGACACCTGCTGAACGTAGAGCATGCCGGGCTGTCCGTACCAATAGCCATTACACCCTTCACTGCTGGCCGGTGGCTGTGCGCCACCACAGACCGCCGCGTAGCGCGCGATCACTGCCGCCATGTCCTCGGCCCGGGGGCTCAGACGCAGACGGTCAACACCGCTAGCCTGCAGCGCAGGATAATCGGGCAGCAGGTCACAGACCTTCGCCGACATTGTCTGGATACCATTGAGCGTAAACAACGGCTCGCCCTCCTGACTCTCCATCAGCAACCCTTCAGCGAAATTCTGGCAGCAGAACTGGCAATCGTCCTTGGGGCGGTTTTCCGCGCGCGCAGTGAAACAACGCGCCGAGTAGGCCAGCGGCATGTGTCCGTAGGCAAACAGCTCCACCTCGGGCCGCGGCACCTGAAGATCATCCAGTTGTTGCAAACAGTCCTGCAATAGCCGTCCGGAACACTCTACCGGTGGCACCCAGCGTTGCATGCCACATTGCTGCAGCTCGCGCAGGCTGTGCGCGTTGTAGAGATTAAGCGCCGGACCGGCAACAAATGGCTGCTGTCGCTCGGCGAGCAGTTGTACCGCCCCCATATCATTGGCCTCCACCATCAGCTCACCGTTGTCGCACAAACGCTTGAGCGCAGACAGTTCAGAGGCCGCCTCTACCAGCGCCAGCCCCGACAGCACCACCTCCACCTCGCGCTGCTGGCGCAGCTCGCGAGCCAGTCCCAGCCAGTCATCCAGCGACAAGGCTCGCCGCTTGGAACACACGGTCTCGCCCAAATAGATGGTTTGCAGCGGCTGCTCAATCATGTCGGCATAAAATTGCAGCAAATGTGGCCGGCTCCAGTAGAACAGCACAGGCCCGAGCGTCAGTTTCATGAACACCTCACTGCCAGGATCGATGATAGGCACCCAGAGTGGTCTGACTGCCTTCGGAAAGCCGCGAAAGTGTCTGCTGCCAGGTGCCGGCCTGGTCACCGACGTCGCGCCCGGCAAGCAGACCATCCAATGCCTGACGCCAGACCCGGGTCACCTGTTGGACATAGGCAGGGCTGCGCTGCCGCCCCTCGATCTTCACCGCGCAGACACCGATACGCTGCAAGTCGGGCAGCAGATCCAGGGTGTTGAGACTGGTCGGCTCCTCCAGTGCGTGATAACGCTGTCCGTCAACCACAAAGCGCCCCTTACACAGCGTCGGATAGCCGGCTGGCTCATCGCGCCGGTAGCGATCGATCAACACGCCGCCGAGCCGCGAGCTGAGGCCGTCCGCTTCCTGCTGCCAGCGCACCGCCTTGGCGGGCGAGCAGACGCCGCACAGGTTGGGCGATTCGCCGGTCACATAGGAGGAAAGGTGGCACCGCCCCTCGGCCATGATGCACAGGCTGCCGAAGGCGAACACCTCAAGCGGCACACTGCTGCTCTGCGCCACCTGCCGCACTTGCGCCAGAGACAGCACCCGCGGCAGTACGGCGCGCCGAATGTTGTAGCGCTGCTGGTAAAACGCCAGCGCCTGCGCGTTGGTCGCCGAGCCCTGCACCGAGAGGTGCAAGTTGAGATCAGGGTGTTGCTGACTGGCGTAAGCCAGCACACCGGGGTCTGCTGCAATCAGCGCGTCCACTCCCAGGTCGGCGGCACGATCCACCGCGCGCTGCCAGCGCTCCCAGCCCTGCGGCTGGGCGTAGGTGTTGACCGCTATATACAACTGGCGCCCGCGCTGGCGAATCAGTTGCAGAGCCTCGTCCAGCTGCCGGTCATCCAGATTCAGGCCGTTGAAATGACGTGCATTGGTGTCATCACGAAAACCGACATAGATAGCGTCGGCCCCTTCGCTCACCGCCGCCTTGAGTGCAGGCAGTGAGCCCGCCGGACAGACCAGTTTCATTCTGTGCCCCTCGGTTGCAATCTGCCGGCAGACTACGGTCTGCCAAAGCCCGCCACCTTGATGCGCATCAATCAGCTCAGTAGCTCGCTGAACGGCAGAAACTCCACCGTCTCGCCCTCACGCAGCGTGCGATTGACCTCGACGATGATCAACCCTTCGGCCAGGCAGGCCCCGGTGAGCATGGCGGAGCCCTGACGCGTAACAGGGACGGCGCACAGCCCCCCTTCGGCGTAGCGCAAATTGGCGCGCAGGTATTGCCGCCGCCGATTGGCCTTCGGCCAGTCGAAGCCGGCGGCAACCGGCACAGTTTGCGGCAGTATCTGCTCTCGTCCCTGGGCACGCAGGATAAAGGGACGAGCGACCACCATGGCGGTCAACAGCGCCGCCATCGGGTTGCCGGGCAGGCCTAGCCAGGGAGTGCCGGCCACATAGCCGAAGGCAAAGGGCTTGCCCGGCTGAATCGCCAGTCGCCACAGATGCAACTGCCCCAGATCGCGGACCGCCTGCTTCAGGTGATCCTCCTCGCCAACCGAAACGCCACCGGAGGTCATGATCAGGTCCCATTCGGCGGCCACCACACTCAGGGCGTCACGGCTGGCTAGAAGCTCGTCGGCCAGCACGCCGCCGTCATCTACCTCGCAGCCCCATCCCCGCAACAGCGCACTGAGACTGAAGTAGTTGGCATTGTATATTTGCCCCGGCGCAAGCTCCTCACCCGGATCGCGCAGCTCGTTGCCACTGCTCAACAGCGCCACGCGCAGGGGCCGATAAACCGGCACATTGGCAATACCAAGGCTGGCCAGCAGGCCGACGTCTTGCGGACGCAAACGCTGTCCGGCAGCCAGCAGCGGGTCACCGGCCGAGAACTCCTCACCACGCCGACGCACGTGGTTGCCCAGCGGAGCGCCCTCAAGCCAGACGCGATCCCCTTCAACCCGAGCCTGTTCCTGGGCAACAACGGTGTCGGCGCCGTGCGGCAATGGCGCACCGGTGAAGATACGACTGGCATGCCCGGCCCTGAGTCGTTGCCCTCGGGTATCGCCGGCGGCAACTCGCCCCGCCAGCGGCAACCAGCCTCCCTCCGCGGGCAGGTCGGCGGCACGCAAGGCATAACCGTCCATCGCGCTGTTGTCCCAGGCGGGCATCGGTCGAGGCGCGTGTGCCACCTCGGCCAGCACTCGACCGGCACAGTCATGGATCGATACCTGCTCGACCGCCGGCAGCGGCGGCGCCTGAGCCAACAGCGCGGCAATGGCCTGATCCACCGGCTGCAGCTGTCCGGTAGCGCAGTCGCAGGCGCTCATGACCGACTGCCACATTGCGGCACCGGTGTTACCACCGGCGTCAGGTGTGCCACAAAGTTGCAGGGGCGCGTACGGCTATCCAGCTGCTCACGCAAAATGCCCTGCCAGCCAGTACGGCAAGCGCCCGGGGACCCCGGCAGGCAGCACACCAGTGTGCCGTTGCTGATCCCGGCCAGGGCACGCGACTGCACTGTGGAGGTGCCGATCTCCTCTAGCGACAAGTGGCGGAACAGTTCACCAAAACCATCCACCTGTTTGTCCAGTAGCGGGGCAACTGCCTGCGGCGTGTTATCCCGCGCGGTAAACCCGGTGCCACCGGTCATCAACACAACCTGTACCTGAGCATCGGCGATCCACTGACACACCATGGCGCGGATTTGCCAGATATCATCGACCACCAGCGCCCGCGCCTGCAGGTGATGCCCTGCCGCCTGCAAGCCGGCAACCAAAGCGTCTCCTGACGCGTCATCAGCCAGGCTACGGGTATCGCTGATCGTTAGTACGGCCAGGTTGAGGGGAATGAATTCAGAGCGGGACAGATGTGCCATAGGGCTCTCCTGTAACGGGTAATTACCCTACAGCCTGCGCCCCTGCCCGGTCGTTGCCCATTCCCCCGTAGAGGTACACCGCAGGGGGTGCGACAGGCTGTCACCCACCGGTTACCGGTGGAAAGAACGCCACCTCGTCACCATCGCTGATCGCCGTTTGCAACGAACACAGCTCGCGGTTACGCGCGCACATCAGGTTGCGCGCCGCCAGCGCCGTCCACTCGCCACCGCGTTGCAACAGGTGGCGGCGCACGGCATCGAGATTGGTCATCTCAGGATTCCAGTCCAACTGTTCATGCTCGCGCCCAAAGCGCTCGCGCAGGCTGGCAAAGTAATGAACCTCAAGCATCGCTTTTTCTCCCGATAAATCACTGGATGCTAGGGCTAGCTGGACGGCAGAGACTTGATCTGTGTCAGGGCCGGCCCGCGCTGCTCGACTAGACTGGCCGAAAGCTCGCGTACAGGCACTCAAGCATGACCTATCTGTTGCTCAAGTTTGCCCACCTCAGCGCCGCTGCTTTTTTTGTCGGCGGCGTTTTCTTCGAGGTCATGATACTCAGCCGCGCGGCGCAGAGCCTTGATGATGCGCCGCGTCAACAATTGACCACAGCACTGGGGCAGCGTGCCCGGCAAGTGATGCACTGGGTGGTGCTGGTGCTGTACAGCGCCGGCCTGGCTCTAGCCTGGCGCTACCGCGGTGTTTTGGCCGACCCGCTGGCCAGCCACTTTGCCACCCTCCTGGCACTGAAAATCGCCGTGGCGGTGATCATTCTGCTGCATTTTGTCGGCGTGGTAGTGCTGCTGCGCACTGGCCGAATGCGGCCACAGATTTCCAGGCGCATTCATCTAAGCGTGCTGTGTCACATGCTGTTGCTGTTGTTTCTGGCCAAGGCCATGGTGCTGCTGTAACGCCTTGATGGCGGTCAATTAGCAGCCAGCCTGATGAACGGCAATCGCCATCATCGAGCTTGCTTATCAAGCAACAAAGACAGGCGTAGGGTCTGTTATCAATCCAAGTGAAGGAGCTGTCCATGGACTTTCAAGCCAGCGAACGCAGTCAGGCCTTAGGCCGACAGCTGCAGGACTTTATCGACGCCCACGTACTGCCGCGGCACGCTCAGTGGCTGCAGGAAACCCGCCAGGCGCCACCACCGGCCTCTTTTATGCCCGACCTCAAGGCCTTGGCCCGCGAAGAGGGCCTGTGGAACCTGTTTCTGCCAGCCGAGTCCGGCCTCAGCAACCTGGACTACGCGCCGCTGGCCGAAATCATGGGCCGCCTGCCCTGGGCCTCCGAGGTATTCAACTGCAACGCCCCGGATACCGGCAACATGGAGCTGCTGCATTTGTTCGGCAGCTCGGCACAACAGCAACAATGGCTGCATCCACTGCTGGCGGGCGAGATCCGCTCGGCCTTTGCCATGACCGAACCGGATGTTGCCTCTTCGGACGCCCGCAACATCCAGACTCTGATTCGCCGCGAAGGCGACCAATATGTGGTCAACGGGCGCAAATGGTTTATCACCAATGGCAACCATCCGGACTGCAAAGTGATGATTGTCATGGGCAAGACCGATCCCGATGCCGACGCCCACCGCCAGCAGAGCATGCTGCTGGTGCCAATGGACAGCGAGGGGGTCAGCGTGGTGCGAAACATCAGCGTACTCAACCATCACTCCCCGGAAGGTCATGCCGAAATTGTTCTACGCAACGTACGTGTGCCCTGCAGCAACCTGTTGGGCGAAGAAGGCGGCGGTTTTGCCATGGCACAGGCGCGCCTTGGCCCGGGCCGCGTTCACCATTGCATGCGCGCCATCGGCATGGCCGAGCTCGCGCTGGAGTTGATGCGCGAGCGCGCCCAGGAACGCCAGACCTTCGGCCGCTATCTGAGCCAGCACGCCAATGTTGGCGATGCTATCGCCGAGTCACGTATCGACATCGAGCAGGCACGCCTGCTTGTGCTGAAAACCGCCTGGCTGCTCGATCATGTTGGCGCCCGCGGCGCACGACGGGAAATCGCCATGATCAAGGTGGTGGTACCACGCATGCTTTGCCGCGTGGCCGATCGCGCGATCCAGGTCTTCGGTGCCATGGGGCTCAGCCCGGATACCCCGCTGGCCGACCTATACACAACCGGCCGTACGCTGCGCCTGGCCGACGGTCCAGACGAGGTGCACCTGCGCAGTGTGGCACGGGCGGAGCTGCGCATCGGCAGCGAGCAACGGGGCAGCAGCGCGGCCTGGCTGACCCCACCAACCTGATCTTAATCAAATTAAATCTATTTCATAGAAAATTATTATTGATTTGACCTTAATCAAGGACGGCGACAAACTGACGCAGCTCACCTCCTGAGCCATCCCTGTTGTCAGAGCCGCCATGATCACCGCCGACCACCCTCCTCTCTGCACCGCCCGCACGCCTCACGGCGTAGGGCGTTGCGTGGTCGCGTCGGCAGCTCCGCGTACCGCGTCATGATCCTGCTGGTGGTCCTACTCACGCTGCTGTGGGGCGGCATCCTCTGCTGCCTGCGGTGCTTTATCGAGTCGACGCCCGACGACGCCGAGCGCAAATCGCGCTGACCCTCTGCGCAATACCCCGTTTTCACCTTTAAACAAGCGATACCATGACCGACACCACCGACGTGACTACCCACCACGCCCCGCGCCGCCTGACTGTTCTTCCGGGCCGGCAACTACACACCCGTCCCCGCGAGTGGGTACGTGCCGCCTGCGGAGCCGCGCTCGGACTGTTTTTCAGCGTCTGGCTATGCCAACTGGTCTTTGGTCCGGCAGTCGCCGTGCTGCTGATCGGCCCACTGGGGGCCTCCGCCATTTTGCTCTTCGCAGTCCCTTCCGGGGCGCTGGCCCAACCCTGGTCAATCTTTGGCAGCTACCTGATCTCCGCCCTCGTGGCTACCCTCGTCGCCCAGTTGGGAGGCCATAGCATCGAGATGGCTGCCGTGGCTGTCGCGCTATCGTTACTGGTCATGTTCGCGCTGCGTTGCCTGCACCCACCGGGGGGCGCAGTGGCGCTGTGCGTGGTGCTGGCCGGGCCGGCCCTCCAGGCGCTGGGCGAGAAGGCCGTCCTGCCGGTCATGCTCAATGCCGTAACGCTCCTGGCAACCGCCCTGCTGTACAACAATCTGACCGGCGTGCGATATCCGAAGCGACCGCAACCGCAGGTCGACCTGCACCACACCAGCGACCGCACGCCAGAGATGCGCGTGGGGTTTACCGATGCTGATCTGGATGCCGCGCTGAATGACTTTGGCGGCTTTGTCGACCTGACCCGCGAAGACCTGACGCAACTGATCGACAAGGTTGAGGCCTCAGCCTTGCGCCGCAGCATGGGCGCCATCCACGTGCGCGACATCATGTCCCGCGACCTGCGCTGCGCTACACCCGAGACGCGGGTGCGCGAAGCGCTGGACCTGTTGCACACGCACCGTTTGCGAGTACTGCCAGTGCTGGATGCCGAGCAGGCGCTGGTGGGGATCGTCAGCCTGACCGACCTGGCCAACTTTGTCGGGCGCAGCGGCAGCTTCCGGCTGCTGCGCCGCGGCGGCGGCGAAAAATCGCCCCTGAGCGAGGTCATGACCTCGCCAGTGATTGCCGTAGTACCCGACCTGCACATCACCCAGCTGGTGCCGATGCTCTCCAGTCAGGGGCTGCATTGTTTGCCGGTTGTTGAGCAGGGCAGGCTGGTCGGCATGGTGACCCAAACCGACCTGATCGCCGCGCTGCAACGCAGCATGTTGATGACTATCCGGGCAGGCGCTGATTGAAGGCCTAATCCCAGCGCTGCGACCAGTCATGGCTGTCCGCCGCGGCCTGACGCAGTAGCGTGATCGCCTGCTGCAGTACCGCACTGTCACGCTCGCGAGAGTAGACCAGCCAGGTCGGGAAGCTGAATTCCGGTGCCCGGGGCACCCGCTGCAGCTGTCCACTGTCCAGATAGCTCTGCACCACCCGGGTACGAAAATAACCACTGCCGCCGCAGCTGAGCAGGTACTGCAGGGCCATCGGCCCCAGATTGAAGGTCAGTTCAGCCTTGGCCTTGTCCGGCAGGGCACGATCATGCTGCTGGCGAAAGGCGTCCCCCCAGTCGATGTAGATATAGGGCTCGGGCTGGCTCGGCAGGCATACCTGAATCAGCTTCTCTTCCAACAGCTCCTCGACCTGCAGCCCCGGCCAGTAACTCGGCTGGAACACCAGCGCAGCATCCAGCGTGCCCTGCTCCAGCCGGCGCTGCAGCAACGCGCCCTCGCCCACCTCGGCACGCACCGCTTGAGCACCCAGCTCCGTGCGCAGCAAGCGCACCCAATGCAGCATCAGCGGGTTATAGAGACTGGTTTCGCAGCCCAGATGCAGCACATTGTCGATACCGCTGGCCAACGGCAAATCCCGCTGCGCTGCCTCCCAGGTCTGCACCAGCTGATTGGCGTAGGTGACAAACAGCTCGCCATCGGCCGTCAGTCGCGCGCCGCCCCGGTTGCGCACAAACAGGCGGCAGTTGAGCTGCGACTCCAGGCTCTGAATACGCGCCGTCACCGCCGCCTGAGTGACGTGCAACTGCTCGGAGGCGGCAATCAGGCTGCCGCTGCGGACAACTTCAAGAAAGGTTCTGGCGAGGCTGATATCCATAAGTCGGGCTCATCCCAAGGAAGCCGGCATTGTGCGTCATCCACCGGCAGCGGCCAAGGGAAGCCATGATCTCGGTCAATACGTCAGACAGACCAAGCCACTAAGCTGCGGCCTTTTTTCGCAGGTCCCAATCATGCCCAATGCCCCCGAACTGCTGGCCCCCGCCGGCACCCTCAAGGCCATGCGCTACGCCTTCGCCTATGGCGCCGACGCGGTTTACGCCGGTCAGCCGCGCTACAGCCTGCGCGTGCGCGAGAACGACTTTCACAACCCGGAAGTCATGGCCGAGGGCATCCGAGAAGCCCACGCACTCGGAAAAAAGTTCTATCTGGCCAGCAATATTGCAGCGCACAACAGCAAGGTCGCTACCTACCTGCGCGACCTGGAACCCGTGGTCGCCATGGGGCCGGATGCGCTGATCATGTCGGACCCGGGGCTGATCATGCTGGTGCGCGAGCGCTGGCCGGAGCTGCCGGTACACCTCTCGGTGCAGGCCAACGCGGTGAACTGGGCGACGGTCAAGTTCTGGCAGCAGCTGGGGCTGGAGCGCATCATTCTGTCGCGCGAGCTGTCACTGGAGGAGGTTGAAGAGATCCGTCAGCGCTGCCCGGATGTCGGCCTTGAGGTATTCGTCCACGGCGCGCTCTGTATCGCCTACTCCGGGCGCTGCCTGCTGTCCGGCTACTTCAACCACCGCGACGCCAACCAGGGCGCCTGCACCAACGCCTGCCGCTGGCAATATGACGTAAAACCCGCGGTCGAAACTGCCGAAGGCAATATCGAGCCGGTTGCACAGCCGGTGCAGATCATCACCCAGCACGACAAACCCGACGAGCCGATGGCCATTGAGGAAGATGAGCACGGCACCTACATCATGAACTCCAAAGACCTGCGCGCAGTGCAGCACGTCGAGCGCTTCGTGCAGATGGGTGTGGACTCACTGAAGATCGAGGGACGCACCAAATCGCATTTCTATGTTGCCCGCACGGTGCAGGTCTACCGCCAGGCGATCGACGACGCGGTCGCCGGACGCCCGTTCAATCTGGGCCTGATGGACGACCTGGAAAGCCTCGCCAACCGTGGCTACACCGAAGGCTTCTACCGCCGTCACCCACCCGGGGTGTATCAGAACTACGAACAGGGCGCCTCGCGCATGAGCCGTCACCAGTTCGTCGGTGAACTGGCCGGGGAAGATCGCGACTGGATCGAGATCGAGGTGAAAAACCGCTTTGCCATCGGCGACCAGCTGGAGCTGATGACCCCGCAGGGCAACCACAGTTTTGTACTGGAAACCCTGCAGGATCGTAATGGCAACGCCATTGAGGTGGCGCCGGGCAACGGCCACCGGGTGCGTATTCCGCGCCCGCCGCTGGCCGCCCTGAGCCGGGCTCTGCTGTTGCGCTGGCTGCCGGCTTAACCCGTCGTCAGGCGCATGATCACATCCTCGGTGGTCGTTACCTCGCCAAACTCATAGGCAATGGTGCTGAGCGAGATACGTTGAATCTCCTCGGCACTGATGGCGCCGAAGCCCAGATCCGGGTAGTCCATCGCCGCGTTGGCGTCGCTCAGGGCGATCACCTTGTATTCCCGATGCACGCCGTCGCGGATGGTGGTTTCGCAGCAGACGTTGGTCACCGTGCCGCAGATGATGATGGTGTCCACGTCGCGGGCGCGCAGCACGGTGTCCAGGTCGGTGCCGTGAAAGCCGCTGTAGAACAGCTTGTCGATGACCACGTCGCCCGGCTGCGGCGCCAGCGCGTCGATGACCTCCACGTTCGGCTCGCTGCGGGCCAGAATCTCGTCCACGTTGGGGTACAGATCGCGCATACGGCCGGTATCACTGCCGTCGCCACGCACGATGTGACGCAGGTAAATCACCGGCACATCGACGCCACGGGCGGCATCGACCAGTGCCTGAATGGGCTGAATGATCTTGGCGGTGTTCGGCACGTAGAGAGCGCCGTCCGGCTCGCAGAAGACCTTCTGCATATCGACGACGACCACCGCGGTGCGGCGCGGGTTGAGGTCCCAGCGGACCAGGGGCTTGCTCATAGGGGCATCCACTTGACGGAGGTAAGGGAACAGCGCGGCACTGACTACAGCAAGTTTTGTACCTTTTGGTCTGTTTCAGCCCTAAAGGTCCGGCCGACGCGGCATCGACACGGCTCGCACCGCGCAGCGCTCTCATCACCGCCTGCACCGACTCGGGGCAACCACTGACCCAGGACAATTAAACAGGGCAGCAAAGTGTCTAGACTGCGTTCTCCATCCTCGAAGGAGCGACTGTCATGCACTGCGATATCGCCATCATCGGCGCTGGCCCCAGCGGCCTGTGTCTGGCCCGGTCACTGGCCGACAGCGGCCTTGCGGTCACGCTGATCGAGCGTCAGCCCGAGTCTGCGCTGGCTGCCCCCGCCTTTGACGGCCGCGAGATCGCCCTGACCCACGCCTCGCGCAGGTTACTGCAGCAGCTGGATATCTGGGACCGTTTGCCCGCCGACGATGTCGCATTGCTGCGCGACGCCCAGGTGTTCAACGGCCCCTCGCCGTTCGCCCTGCAGATCCAGGCGCGCCACGCCGGCAGCGATCACCTCGGCCACCTGGTCGCCAATCGCGCCATCCGCCAGGCCGCCTGGGACAGCCTGCAGGCCGCCGGCACTGCCACCGTGCGCGCCGGCACCCGCTTGCGCCACCTGCGCCAGCATAGCGGCGGCATTGAGCTGGCGCTGGATGACAGCAGCACCCTGGAGTGCAGCCTGCTGGTGGCCGCAGACAGCCGCTTTTCCGAGACCCGACGCCTGCTGGGCATCGGTGCGCAGATGAAGGACTTCGGTAAAAGTATGCTGGTCTGCCGCATGCAGCACGACGCCGACCACCAGCAGGTCGCCTGGGAATGGTTTGGCTACGGTCAGACCCTGGCGCTGCTGCCACTCAATGGTCGCCAATCCTCGGTGGTGGTCACCCTGCCGCCTCGGGATATCGAGCGGCTGCAGCAGATGAGCGCCACCGAGTTTGCTACCGAAATGGAACACCGTTTTGCCGACCGACTCGGTGGCATGACGCTGGTCAGCGAGCGGCATGTCTATCCGCTGGTGGGTGCCTACGCCAGCCACCTGACCGCACATCGCAGCGCCCTGATCGGCGACGCCGCCGTCGGCATGCACCCGGTCACCGCGCATGGTTTCAACTTCGGCCTGGGCAGTGTGCAGCGCCTGAGTACGCTGCTGCTCGACGCCCATAGGCGCAACCGCGATATCGGCTCCATTGCCCTGCTGAACCGCTATGAGCGCCAGCAGCGCCTGGCCACCTGGCCGCTCTACCAGGCCACCAACCTGCTGGTTGGCTGCTACACCAATGACCGCCTGCCCATGCGCCTGTTGCGCGGCGCGGCCCTGCGCGCGGCGCAGCAGCTCAACCCGCTCAAACGCGGCATCGCGCGCCACCTGACCGCCGGCAGCTGAGGGCCGGTCAGCCGCTGATCAGCTGCCATCCCAGCACCGCGGCAGGCAGCAGCAAGGCGGTCAGCACCCCCAGCGCGCCCATCGCCAGCGCAGAAAAGGCCGCACATTCATCGCCCTCCTCCAGCGCCCGGGCCGTGCCCACCGCATGCGCATTCATGCCGTAGGCCATGCCCCGCGCCGCCGGGTGATTGACCCCAGCGAGCTCCAGCAACGGCGGCAACATGACGGTGCCCAATACACCGGTCAACATCACCAGCACCGCGGCCAGCGCCGCCAGCCCGCCCAGTTGCTCGGCCAGCGGCATGGCAATCGGCATGGTTACCGATTTGGTCGCCAGGGTCATCAGCACCGGCAGGTCTGCCCCCAGTAACCAGGCGGCCAGCAAGGTCAAAGCCACGCTGGCGCCGCCACCGACCAGCAGTGTCACCAGCACCGGCCAGAGATTGGCGCGAATACGCCGCAAATTCCGATACAAGGGCACCGCCAGCGCGACCGTGGTGGGCCCCAGCAACCAGGCGATGGGCACAACAGCTTCACGGTAGGCGGCATAATCCAGCTGCAACAGGCGGATACCGGCAATGATCAGCAGCATGGTGATCAATACCGGCTGCAGCACCAGCCAGCCGGTGCGCCGGTAGAGCCAGAGCGCAAACACAAAAGCCGCCAGCGTCAGCGCGATGGCGGTCAGTGGCGCATGGACCACCTGCAGCAGCGCGTCAGTCATACTCACGCCTCCCGGTCATCAGCCGCTGCATCAGCACGCCGCACAGCGGAATGCACAGCAGCAGCGACACGACCAACCCCGCGCCAATCGCAGGCAATTGCGCCAGCAGCACATCACCGCCGAGCAGAATACCGGTCGCCGGAATCGCCAGCATCAGTGGTAGATAGCCGAGCAATGCCGCGCTCGCCTGCTCCAGCCACTCAGGAATCCGACCCAGCAGCACCAGCAACGCCAACAGCAGCAGCAAACCGATGACCGGCGCGGGCAGCATAGGCAACCAGACAGCCTGCAGTAACGCACCAACCGCCTGCATCACCACCAGCAAGAGCAACCCCTTCAGCATTCGCTGGTCCGTCGACGAAACAGCGGCCGCGGCTCAATCGCCGAGCGCCCATAGAGCACGCTCATGCCGCTCAGCCCCTTGATGGCATCCTCGACAGACTTGTCCTCGCGCACGGCAAAGGCATCAAAGCCGCACTGGCGCATGTGGCTGAGCTGATCACGCAGCACATCCCCCACCGCGCGCAGTTCGCCGGTCCAGCCGATGCGGGTGCGCAGCAGGTAAGCCTGGCTGTAGCCACGGCCGTCGCGAAAGCTCGGGAACAGCACGGCAATCAGCGGCAACACCGCCAGATAGGGTTGCAGCCGCTCGGCCTCGTCATCGGGTTGCAGGCAGACCGCGTCCGCGCTGGGCACAAGACCGCCGAGCACCGCCGCGGGCTGGCATTGCAGCCATCCGTCCAGACTGAGAATCCGCGGTCCGGCAACCGTCTCTCCCTCCGTCAGCGCCAGCGACCAGCCGTCATCGCGGATCAACTCCGGCCCATGCTCAGTCAGCCTTATCAGATTGTTCATGCGCGCACCTCCTGCGCCGGATACACCCGCGCCTTGAACGGAGCGAGGCCGATACGCGCGACGGTATCGACAAAGCGCTCCGTGCCCTGCCGCTGCTCGCGGTACACCTCGGCCAGTTGAGCAATCACCTCGGGCACGTCCTCGGCACTGAAGGCCGGACCGATCACCTTGCCCAACGCGCTCTGCTTGCCCTGCGCCCCACCGATGGTGAGCTGGTACCACTCGCTGCCGTTTTTATCGACGCCAAGAATGCCGATATTGCCAATGTGATGATGACCACAGGCGTTCATGCAGCCCGAGATGTTCAAGCTGATTTCGCCCAGATCCTGCAGCAGCTCGGGGTCGGCAAAGCGCTGCTGAATAGCCTGTGCCACCGGGATGGACTTGGCGTTGGCCAGCGAACAGTAATCGCCGCCGGGGCAGGCAATCACATCGGTCAGCAGGCCGATATTGGGTGTCGCCAGACCAAATGCGCAGGCCTGCTGCCAGAGCGCGTACAGGTCTGCCTTGGCGACATCCGGCAGCACCAGATTCTGTTCGTGGGCGACCCGAATCTCGCCGAAGCCAAAGCGTTCGGCCATCAGCGCCACCTGCTCCATCTGCTCTGCAGTCACGTCACCGGGCGGCATGTCGGCGCCGGGCTTGGTCGACAGCGTGACCGACACATAGCCCGGCTGCTTGTGCGCCAGAGTGTTGCGCTGCACCCAGCGGGCAAACTCGGCGTCGCGCGCCAGCGCACTGCCGAATGCCAGATCGACCGCCGGTTGTAGCGGATACTCCGACGGCTGAAAGCTGGCCGCAACGCGCTCGTACTCTTCGCGAGTCAGCTCGGCTGGGCCGTTCTTGATGTGCTCCCATTCGGCCTCGACTTCGCGGGCAAAGGCCTCGATCCCCAGTGCCTTGACCAGAATCTTGATGCGCGCCTTGTACTTGTTGTCCCGCCGACCGTGGCGGTTGTAGACCCGCAGCACCGCCTCCACGTAGGACAGCAAATGCTGCCAGGGCAGCGCCTTGCGGATCGGCTGCGACAGAATTGGCGTGCGGCCCAGACCACCGCCGACCATCACGTCGAACAGCATCTCCCCTGCGCCATCGCGGTACAGGTACAGCCCGATGTCATGCATCATCACCGCCGCGCGGTCTTCGCTGGCCGAGCACAGGGCGATCTTGAACTTGCGCGGCAGGTAGAGAAACTCGGGATTGACCGTCGACCACTGGCGCAGAATCTCGGCCAACGGCCGCGGGTCGAGCAGCTCGTCAGCGGCCACGCCAGCAAAGGCGTCAGTGCTGATGTTGCGCACGCAGTTGCCGGAGGTCTGAATCGCATGCATGTCGACCGCCGCCAACCGAGCCAGAATGTCGCCCACCTGCTCCAGCTCGATCCAGTTGAACTGAATGTTCTGGCGCGTGGTGAAGTGGCCGTAGCCGCGGTCAAAATCCCGGGCGACACTCGCCAGCGTGCGCAACTGATCGGCCGACAAGGTGCCGTAGGGAATCGCCACCCGCAGCATGTAGGCGTGGCGCTGCAGGTAGAGACCGTTCTGCAGACGCAGCGGCAGAAACTCCTCCTCGCTCAGCTCACCGCTCAGACGCCGACTGACCTGATCACGAAACTGGGCGACCCGCTCGGCGACCAGCGCCCGGTCGTACTCATCGTAGTGGTACATGCTCACCTCCAAGGCGCAGCAGCCGCACACAGCGGATCTACCGCACCGACTCAACAAGGCGGCCACTATGCGCAGGCCGCCTGAGCCGTACCAGCCTCAGATCCGGCAAAAAAAACCATATCAGCCGAGCACTGCAGGCTGCGTGCAATCCATCTTCAGGCCAGCGCTCTGAGCGACCTTTTCGCGCCATCTGATATGGTTTTTTGCGTCCAATCTGAATCTGTTACCAGATCAGCCATCCCCGCATCATCGCCACAGCCTGAAAATCCAAGAGCCGTGATGCCATGACCAGCCACATCCCCCTGAAAGATCTGACACCTGCCCAACAGGGCGGCCCGATTCACACCCGCAGTTTCAAGGGTCTGTACCGCAACCTGCGGCTGCTCGGCGCGAGTGCGCTGATGCTACTGTTCTTCGGTACCGCCTGGATCGACTGGAACGGTCAGCAAGCCGTGCTGTGGGATCTGGACAGCAAGCAGTTCCACATCTTCGGTGCGACCTTCTGGCCGCAGGATTTCACCCTGCTGTCAGCGATTTTGATGATTGCCGCCTTCGGCCTGTTTTTTATCACCGTGGTCGCCGGCCGGGTGTGGTGCGGTTACAGCTGCCCGCAGAGCGTCTGGACCTGGATATTCATGTGGGTCGAGAAGGTCACCGAGGGTGAACGTCATCAGCGCATTCGCCTCGACGCCGCGCCCTGGTCGCTCAACAAGCTGCTGCGCCGCAGCGCCAAGCACGGCCTGTGGCTCGCCATCAGCCTGGCCACGGCAATTGGTTTCATCGGTTATTTCACCCCGGTACGCGAGCTGGTGAGCGACCTGCTGAGTTGGCAGGTTGGCGCGACTACCGCGTTCTGGCTGCTGTGCTTTACCGCCGCCACCTACTTCAACGCCGGCTGGCTGCGCGAGCAGGTGTGCGTGCACATGTGCCCGTACTCGCGTTTCCAGAGCGCGATGTTTGATGCCGACACGCTGCTGGTGACCTACGACGCGGCGCGCGGTGAAGCACGCGGCCCACGCAAGAAAAACACTGACCCGGCAGCTAGCGGTTTGGGCGACTGCATCGACTGCACCGTCTGCGTACAAGTCTGCCCGACCGGTATCGACATCCGCGACGGTCTGCAAATCGACTGCATCAGCTGCGGCGCCTGCATCGACGCCTGCAATGGCATCATGGATCAGATGGGTTACCAGCGCGGACTGATTCGCTACACCTCCGAACGTGCGCTGGCTGGCGGCAAGACGCACTGGTTGCGCCCGCGTCTGGTCGGCTACGCCATTGCCCTGCTGCTGATGATCGGCGGCCTGGTCTGGGGCCTGCAGACCCGCCCGCTGATCGATCTGGACATCAGCCGTGACCGCAGCGTATTCCGCGCCAACAGCAATGGCGAAATCGACAACATCTACACACTCAAGGTGCTGAACAAGACCCAGCAGCCACGCGAGTACAGCCTCAGCCTGGCGGACGCCGAGCGGTTCAATACCCAGGGCCTCGGCAACCTGCAGGTCCCTGCGGGCGAGACCGGCACCGTGGCCGTGCGGGTCAGTCGCCGCGATGCAACAACCGCCGCTGGCAGCGAGCCGCTGGAATTCGTCGTGCAGGATCTGAACGACCCGGCCAGCCGAGTCAGCGACGAGAGCACCTTCGTCTCTCCAGCCGTGCGCTGATATCGCATGCGCGCGCGTGATGGCCTACAGTGGCGGACTCCACCTTCAGAGTCGCAGAACGGGATGAAACGCTACGAAAAGCTGGCCGACGACATCGCCGAGCTGATCCGCACCGGGGTCATCGCCCCGGGCGAAAAAATCCCTTCGGTGCGGCATGCCAGCAGCACCTACGGGGTCAGTCCATCGACCGTGTTCCAGGCCTACTATCTGCTGGAAGACCGCGGCCTGATTCAGGCCAGACCCCGCTCGGGCTACTTCGTCCACGCGCTGGCGCGGCGTCAGCTGAGCGAGCCGAATATCAGTCCCTACGCCTCCAGCAGCGTCGATGTGGACGTCAGCGAGCTGGTGTTCTCGGTGCTCGGCTCGCTCAAGGACCCGGAGATGGTCGCCTTCGGCTCGGCCTTCCCGAGCCCGGACCTGTTCCCGCTGGCGCGGCTGTCGCGCTCGCTGGCCAGCAGCGTCCGCGACATGAAACCCCACTCGGTGATTGCCGACATGACAGCCGGCAACCCCGACCTGCGCCGCCAGATCGCCCTGCGCTATATGGTCAGTGGCATGCTGCTGCCGATGGACGAACTGGTGATCACCAATGGCGCCATGGAAGCACTCAACCTCTGCCTGCAGTCGGTCACCCAGCCCGGCGACCTGGTCGCGATCGAGAGCCCGACCTTTTACGCCACCCTGCAGGTGCTGGAGCGACTGCAACTCAAGGTGGTCGAGATTCCGGTGCACCCACGCGAAGGCATAGACCTGGAGAGTTTGGCCGACAGCCTGCAGCGCTTTCCGATCAAGGCCTGCTGGTTTATGAGCAGCCTGCAGAACCCGCTGGGCGCCAGCATGAGCGACGCCAAGAAGAAGCAGCTCTATGCCCTGCTCAAGCAGCATCAGGTGCCGATGATCGAGGATGACGTTTACGCCGAGCTGTACTTCAGCGCCAAGCCGCCAAAACCGGTTAAAAGCTTCGATACCGACGGGCTGGTCATGCACTGCGGCTCGTTTTCCAAATGCCTGGCGCCCGGCTACCGCGTCGGCTGGGTCGCGGCTGGGCGCTTTGCCGAGCAGGTCAGCCGGCTCAAACTGATGACCACCATTTCCCCCTCGGTACCCGCCCAGGCCGCGCTGGCCGACTACCTGCAGCACGGCGGCTACGACCGCCACCTGCGCAAGTTGCGCCATGCATTGGAGAGCCAGCAGCGCGCCATGTTGGCTTCGGCTGCGCGACACTTCCCCCACGAGACCCGGGTTAGCCGCCCCAATGGCGGGTACTTTCTGTGGTTTGAATTTCCCGAGCGAGTCGATTCGCTACAATTGTTCCAGCACGCGCTGGCCCAAGGCATCAGTCTCGCGCCGGGGCCGATCTTTTCGGCCAACCGGCAGTACCGCAACTGCGCGCGGCTGAACTACGGCACGCCGTGGGATGAGCGCTGTGAACAGGCCATGGCAACGCTAGGGCGGTTGCTCGCCGCGTTCTGAGCGCAACGCTATCTGACCTGCTTTTTGCGGCCAGATGTGGCGGGCCGTGAACGTGGACGGCACACCGACCTACAGCTTTGTTGAAGCGCTGGAGGCCAGCCATCCGGGCTATGTGGTCCGCGTCATTGGTGGCGCCTTCTTCCTCACCGGCATGCTGTGCATGGCCTGGAACACCTGGCGTACCGTGCGGCAGGCAAAGGCGGAACAGGCAGCAGCCGCTCAGCTGGCTGTCGCCCATTGATATAACGGAGGGAATACCAATGCTGATTGCAGAACTCTCGGGATTGCTGACCCTGCTGGGCTTGTATATCGCCGTACAAACCTGCCTGGCCAACCACCCCGGCGATGAGCTGGACCAGGCCGCCCAGCTGCCATTTGCCGAAGAGCCTGACCGCTTCGACGCCTGAGCAAAAGTCATGCGGCAACCAGCCGCATGGCGCCGAATCTCGCGCGCAGTGCTAGAATTGCGCGCATGAATCTGACCCGCGATAACCGCCTCTCACTCGCCCTGGTGCTCTATCTGTGCACCCTGGTGAGTCTGCTGACCTGCGGTTTCCATCAGGGCCAGATGAGCGGGCAGCATCTGAGTGGCGCTGGCGTGGTGTTCTGTAACCTCGGCAGCGACAGCCTTGGCGTCGATCTGGACGACCACCAGCAGCACCAGATGAACGACATGCAGGCCAGCTGCCCGCTGTGCTCATCGCTCGGCCACGGCACCGCAGTGGCCATGCATGGCTGGTCGCTCGACTACCTGCCGGCCAGCCCGGTCAGCGCCCCGCCCAGCGGCCAGTGGGCCCGGCCACCGCCACGCTACAGCTGGCCCTCCATCAACCCTCGCGCATCACCCTCCCCGCTCGACGCTGCGCCACGCGCCGTCTGAGCCCACCGCGGCCACCGGCCGTGCGTTGCGTCACCTGCACCTCACCTTCTCCTGATTTCGGCCCGGCGCCGCCTGCGCCGCCATGGCCATTGTGTGGATGACAACAATGCAACACGCCAACCGCTTTACCCGAACCAGCACCAGCCTGCGCTGGCAAGCTGCCTTCGCCCTGCTGTTTACCAGCCTGGGAGCCACTGCCCAAAGCCACGAAGAGCATCTGCATGACAGCAGCGACGATGTACTGCAGCTCGCGCCCGTGGTGGTAACGGCAGTCCAGCAAAGCTCACCGCTGACCATCATTGCCGACCCCAAAGATGCCCGTCAGCCGGTGCCTGCCAGCGACGCCACTGACTACCTGAAGACCATCCCGGGCTTTTCTGCCATCCGCGCTGGCGGCAGCAACGGCGACCCGGTGCTGCGCGGCATGTTCGGCTCGCGCATCAACCTGCTGGCCAACGGCGGCCAGATGATCGGCGCCTGCCCCAACCGCATGGACGCGCCCAGCTCCTACATCTCGCCAGAAACCTACGACCGCCTGACCGTGATCAAGGGCCCGCAAAGCGTGCGCTGGGGGCCGGGGGCCTCAGCCGGCACCGTGCTGTTTGAGCGTGAGCCGGAGCAGTTTTATGAGCCCGGCAGCCGTATCCATGCCAGTGTGCTGGGCGGCAGCAACGGTCGCTTTGACAAGACCCTGGACGCTGCCATCGGCAACCAGATCGGCTACCTGCGCTTTACCGGCAACGACGCCAGGTCCGACGACTATGACGACGGCAACGGCGACACTGTGCCCTCGCGCTGGAGCAAGTGGAACGGCGACATGGCCCTGGGTTGGACGCCGGATGCCGACACCCTGCTGGAATTCACCGCCGGCAAGGGCGACGGCGAGGCGCGCTACGCCGGCCGCGGCATGGACGGCAGCCAGTTTCTGCGTGAAAGCCTTGGCCTGCGGTTTGAGAAGAGCAACCTCGGCGCCATCGACAAACTGGAGGCGCAGCTTTACTACAACTACGCCGACCACATCATGGACAACTTCCGCCTGCGCGCACCTGACCCGACCAGCATGATGCCCATGCCCATGGCATCGCAGGTTGATCGCCGCACGCTCGGTGGCCGCCTGGCGCTGACCTTTGAGCTGGACAAGGTCGAACTGGTGACCGGCGTCGACGCCCAACGCAGCGAACACCGCGCCCGTTCATCCAGCTACAGCAAGATGACCGGCTACACCGATGCGGACGAGTTTGCCTGGGAGAAGGACGCCGTGATGCGCAACGTCGGGCTGTTCAGCGAGGCCACCTGGTACCGCAGCGATACCACCCGCTGGATTGGTGGCGCCCGCCTGGACCGCGCAGAAACCAAAGACTACCGCCAGAGCATCCGCAGTATGATGGGTATGGCCACCCCCAACCCGACCGCCGGCCAGACCCGCAGCGACACCCTGCCCAGCGGCTTTTTGCGCTACGAGCACGACCTGTCCGGCAGCCCCGCCACCCTGTACGCCGGCCTGGGTCACGCCGCGCGCTTCCCGGATTACTGGGAGCTGTTCTCCGCCAGCCTGGCACCTACCGGGGAGCTGAACGCCTTCGACGGCATAGAGCCGGAGAAGACCACCCAGCTGGACGTGGGCATCCAGTATCAGGACGCGCGCCTGCAAGCCTGGGCCTCAGCCTACGCCGGGCAGGTGGATGACTTCATCCTGTTCCGCTACTCGACCATGATGGGCATGCGCCGCAGCCAGGCCTACAACGTCGATGCGCGCATCGCCGGTGCGGAAATGGGCGTGGCCTATGACCTGACCGAGCGCTGGAACGCCGACGCCACCCTGGCCTACGCCTGGGGTGTAAACCGCAGCGACGGCGAGCCGCTGCCGCAGATGCCGCCGCTGGAAGCCCGCCTGGGCCTGAGCTATGCGCACAACGACTGGAGCGCAGGCGCCCTGTGGCGCGTCGTCGCCGAGCAGAACCGGGTAGATGAAGGGGCCGGCAACGTGGTTGGCCAGGACATCGGCAAGAGCGGCGGCTTTGGGGTGTTTTCGCTCAACGGCGCCTACCGCCTGAGTGAGCAGCTCAAACTCAGCGTGGGCGTCGACAACCTGTTCGACAAGGCCTACGCCGAGCACCTCAACCTGGCGGGTAACTCGGCATTCGGCTATCCCGCCGACTCCATCGCTATCAACGAACCGGGGCGCTCGCTGTGGGCCAAGGTGGACTTTGACTTCTAGGGTCTGGAAACAGGCGTGTCCACCATTTATCAGAACATAAGAGCGCCAACACACCGCCCGGCCAGTGCCGGGCGGTGTCGTTTCAGCCCCGTCGCCAGACACTCGCCAGCCAGGGCTGCTGCTCGCGCGGCAGGCCGGATGGGCGGTAATAGTGCTCCAGTTCGACAAAGCCCGCCGCCTGCAGCAGCGCACGCCAGGTCTCCAGTCGGTAGTAGGCGCCGTAGCGTTCGCCGCTCCAGCCTTCCTGATCCTCCCCACGCGGGTTGGAGCTGAACAGCACGCCTCCGGGTTTCAGCGTCTGATGCAATTGCGCCAAGGCACCGGGCAGCAAGTGGCTGGGGATATGGAACAGACAGGCGTTGGCAAAGACGCCGTCAAAACGCGCCGCCGGCAGGTCCAGCGCCAGAAAATCCTGATGCCACACCTCACAGCCGCTGGCCTCACGCGCCATCTGCACAAAGGCTTCGGCGCCATCGAGCCCGACGGCGTTATGCCCCAGGGCGCGAAAGGTGCGCAGATCGCGCCCCGGCCCGCAGCCCAGATCAAGAATCTGCCAGGGCGCCGGCGCCTGAATATGCCGCAGCAACGCGTCTATGTTCTGGCTGACATCGTGATCCTGCGTGCCTTCGCGAAAGCGCTCGGCGTTGGTCTGGTAGTGCCCCAGCGTGCGGCTGGCCAGCTGCATTGCCTCGTCGTCCGCTGCGCTTGTCGAGCTGTCGGCCACCCCCAGCAGCTGCAGGGTGCGCGCATCCGGCTCACCGGCGCAGAACACCGCCAGCACCTCGCTGAACAGCGGGTTGTCGGGCGCAGCCTGGGCAAACAGCGTCATGCTGGAGCGCAACTTGAGGTCATCGGGGGAGCCGAGAATCTGCCAGGCAGAGCGCTCAGGCCAGGCCAGCAGGGCCCGGGCGCAGGCCTCAAGCCTTGCGCCCAAAACCGGGTGCGCCAGATAGGCGCGTGCTTCGGTCAGGTCAGCAATGGCGTAGAACTGCGCGGTACTGCTGCGCCCCAGCCCGGCCAACTGTGGAAACACAAACCACATCCAGTGCGAGGTTTTGCGCCCGGCCTGCAGTTCAGCCAGCGCAGCGGCGTAGCCATCGGCCTGAGCATCGAGGAAGCGTTGCAGGTTGTGGGGGTCAGTCATGAGTCTCTCACAGGGCGATTACAAGCGTTTGGAGACGTTGTACGCGCCGCCCCGCCGCGCGGCAAGGGGATTAAACAGGTGCCGCGCAACCGGCATCCAACTCGCAGCGCCCTGCCAGCGCAGCATCCTCCGGCTGCAGGGTGCTGTGGGTAATACCAAAGCGTTCGCGCAGCAGTTGCTGAATCTGCGGCAAAACGCGCGGCCATTGCGCCAGCGAGTCGATGTCGACATGGGCTGCCAGTGCATGATTGTTGGAAGACAGGCTCCAGATGTGCAGGTCGTGCACCGCCCGCACGCCGTCGATCTCGCCCAGCGCCCGGCGCACCTCGGCCGGCTCGATGCCCGGCGGTACACCCTCCATCAACACCCGGGTGACGGCGCGCAGCAGCCGCACGGCTGAGACCAGAATCAGCACGCAGACCAGCAGCGATAGCAGCGGGTCCATGATCGACGGGCCGCCCAGATAGATGATCAGGCCCGCAGCGACGGCGGCCACCGAGCCCAGCAGATCGCCCATCACGTGCAGCAGCGCCCCGCGCACGTTCATGTTCTGCTCGCCGCGCATCAGCACCCAGGCGACGATGACATTGACCAGCAACCCCAGCCCGCCAACCAGCAGCACCGCTCCGCCATCTACCTCCGGCGTATCAAACAGACGCTCTGCCGCCTCCCAGGCAATAAAGGCGACCACCACAAACATAAAAATGACATTGAACAGCGCGCCCAGCACCTCGGCCCGTTGCAGCCCAAAGGAATGTTGCCTTGAGGCTGGCCTGCTGGCCAGCCAGGCAGCAAACGCCCCGACCGCCAGTGACAGCGAGTCCGTCAGCATGTGGCCCGCGTCGGACAGCAACGCCAGCGAGTTGGCCAGCAAACCGGCAACGACCTCAACCAGGGCAAAGGCTCCGGTAAAGATCAGGGCAAACAGCAATACCTTGCCGCTGCCATGGCTATGGCTATGGCTATGGCTGTGGCTATGGCTGTGGCTGTGGCTGTGGCTGTGGCTGTG
This sequence comes from Pseudomonas abyssi, assembly GCF_002307495.1. Classification (GTDB taxonomy): domain Bacteria; phylum Pseudomonadota; class Gammaproteobacteria; order Pseudomonadales; family Pseudomonadaceae; genus Halopseudomonas; species Halopseudomonas abyssi. The sequence continues at coordinate 94,855 of NZ_NTMR01000019.1, forward strand.
GCTGTGGCTGTGGCTGTGGTCATGGTGGCCGTGCTGGTGTGCAGACATGGCAGGTGCTCCGCTGGCTCAATCGAGTCTAACTATGGCTGGCCTGTGCCAGTTGCCCCATTGAAAACCCTGAAGTTGCTACAAGGTCAAGCGGCGCTGGCTCCTTTAACCTTCGGTCAGGGGCGGCCGAAGGACAACAAAAAATCCAGCTGCTCATTGGGCTCGGCGGTTTGCTTCACCAGCTTGCCGTGCTCAAACTGCAGACGATATCCGCTGACGCCGTTACCGCTGTCGATGATGGCTTTGAGCAGGTCGTCGATAGAATCCGGGTTCTCATCGCCGGTCAGCGGCGGCAGGCGGTCAACGTGCAGCTCGCCGCTGTGCTCGAGCGGCAAATTGATATCCGCGTAATGCCAATAATCATCGGACAGGCGCGTGGGCTCTACGCCGTTGATCGGCGGCGGGATGCGGTCTTCGGCTCTACGCTTGCAGCTGGGCCAAAGGCTCTGCGTGCTCGCCCAACTGCCATCAGGCGCGCTCCCGAACGGGTCGAGCGTATTGGCATTATCAATAGAACGCGGCCTTGCGGAGTCGTCAGCGCCAGCCGGTGCATGATTGGTGTAGACGCTTTGCAGCATCAACTGGCCGTCGATCACAGCGTAAGTGACGACACTGCCGCTGGGCGTCCAGGTATCGGCATGGTAGGGGCAAATGCCGTGCTCGTCAGGCGAGAAGGCGCCGCCGGAGATCACCTGGAAGGCGATACCGTCGAGTAGCAGTGTGCTGGTCTGGTAGGCGCTCATGGGGTGACTCAAGGGTGGTAGCTGAACGACTGGAACGTTGAGCGTTAGTAGACCAACTAACGGCGCTTTCGACAACCGAGTGGATGCACAAGGAGCCCTAAGGAGTGTTGCTGTGAGGCGGGCGAGCCGGCAAGGCAGCAAAAGCCCCCCAATCGCCAGCGAAAGCGAGTCCGTCAGCATCAGCACCGACTGAGCTGCCCAGAGCAGGTTGGGTGAATATTCGCTGCCTAAACACACCATCACTGTGAGCGAGTGTTGGCGCGTTGAGCCACAGGGTGCAGTAGCCCTGGCTATCGGGTGCCCACAAGAAGCATTCATGCTACATTTCTGAGCTATCAGCAACACACCTCGGAGCCAAGGAAGGCCATGCACCTCGACACTGCTATGAAAGACTCAGACACCATTAGCTCACTGCTGGGCATCGGGCTTTATAGCCTGCCTGAAGCGGCAACCTACACGGACATCCCGGTAGACCAGATAAATCGCTGGGTGTTTGGCTATCGTGCTGCCGGAAAGCTGCACTCCGGGTTATGGCAACCCGCACTAGCTGGCCTGGAAGAAAAGACCCTTAGCTTTCACGACTTGCTAGAGATTCGTTTTGTACATGCATTTCGTCAGTACAACGTTAGCCTGCAGGCGATTCGCGCAGCAGCAGCACATGCCAGAGAGTGGTTTGATCAACCATACCCCTTTACCTGCAGACGTTTTCAGACAGATGGAAGGACCATTTTTGCTAGCGTCATGGAAGAAACGGGCGATGAGGCACTAATTGACTTGGTAAAGCGGCAATACGCTTTCAAGCAGGTGATAAGCGACTCGCTATACGCCGGCATTGACTACGACCGCGAAGGCGAAGCACTACGCTGGTACCCGCTAAAGAGTAATAAATCCGTAGTTTTGGACCCGGCACGGCACTTTGGCAAGCCTATTCTGGCCAAGTCGGGTATCGATACCGAGACCGTTGCTGCGGCGTATCAAGCAGAAGGTCAGAGCATTCGGCGGGTTGCAAGCATTTACGAGCTAACAGCCGCCGAGGTAGAGGCCGCCCTGAAATTCGAGCGCAAGGATGCCGCGTGAAATTTTTACTGGACAACAATTTGCCGCCAGCCTTAGCCAAGGCACTAAATGAACTAAGCAAAATCGACAACCACCAGGTTGTCGGGCTAAAAGAGAAATTCGCGCCCAACACTTCCGACATCGAACTTGTTCAGCAGCTCAAGACAGAGGGTAACTGGGTGCTGGTATCCAAAGACAAGTTCAGTAAGGGGAATATGGAAAAACGCGCAATCCGCGAGTCAGAATTGGCTGTATTTATCCTTGCTAGACAGTGGCAAAACGCGCCCTATTGGGATGTAGCGCATAATCTGGTGCGATGGTGGCCTGCCATCACAGGACAAGCAGAGCGCATCAGCGGTGGCGGCGTGTTCAAGGTAGCTTGGCGCTATTCCCCTCCCGGCAAGTTCGAGGTGCTGCAAGTATAGCCAGCTAACATCCCTGCTCCCGCCTAGGTAGGGCATTTCCGCTACGACGGTTACATCTGCTCGCTGGCCAAGCCGATCCAGAACAGGTTGGCGCTCACGCAGGTTGCGCGATTTTATTAGCGTGGCTTATGCTTCGAGACAAGTGGATTGGGGGTGCCCGGTCGGCGCTATAGCCTCGGTGAGTTGCACCGGGGCTTTTCGCTTTCTACAGGTGAAAAATCTTCAATTCCATTCCTTCTTAACCCTCTCCCACGCATTCACGTTCACTGGCGCGGCGACACTTTCTGTTCAAGACCTCAAATGCGTTATGGGATTGCGGGCTTGAGAACAGCTAGCCCGATTGGCGATACGCGCGCGTTGATGCTGAAGGGCGGGCCGCTGGTCGAGCGGGAGCTCGACCTTTCCGGAAGGCGGCGGGTCAGGCTTTTGCCTTGCGCCCGCGCTTGGCCTTGGGCGCAGCGGCGCGCTGGGCCTTGATACGCTCCAGCAGCACGCTGGCGGGCTCGTCGTTCGGGTCCTGCGGCACCAGTTCACCGCGAAACGCCTTGGCCAGAATGCTTTGGGTCAGTTTGTCGATCCGCTCCTGCGCAGCGGCAACACGGGCTTCCAACTGATCGGCAAAGGCGAATAGCTGCTCGACGCGGCGGACGATTTCGGTTTGTTCGCTGCCATCAGGAATCGGGACTGGTAGTGCTCTGAGTTGCTCAAGATTAAGAGTTGGTCGTGCCACCTCTCTTGAAGAGCCTTTCATCCAGCTTAAAGCCAAACTTGTGGAGAGCCATAGATAAACGTATTTGGCGGAAACTTCACGAATTGGAAGTTTCGCGACCGCTCTTGCAATGTTAAACCCTGCGCACTCGGCTGGAATAATCGCTGTCTCTCCAATTCCAGCCCCAACGACAGTGACGAGGATTTCCCCACCCTTAACTTGTGAGCGCCGGTATTCGTTATGCGTGTCTACAGAGATCTTCCGCAGTTGTGATGTGTCAACAGAACCTGACTTGAGATCGCCTGCTCGGATTAGATAAACCCCATCTGGATCGTCAGTGCCCGGCTGCACAACGCCATAGCAAAGTGCCTCATCAGGTGAAACTAAAAAGCCAAGGCTGGCCCATTCCCAGTTTTCAGGTATGTGTGGCAGCTCTTCAAAAAAAACAGGAGTGTGCTCTTGCTCTTTAGCAGGGCGAGCAGCTTTGAGGGTTTTAATGGTTTGCTCTGCTCGTCGCTCTGGGCTCATGCTCCGCCACTCCTCCGTCAACCTCCCCGAAACCGCCGCAGCAAGTACGGATTGGCGGAAGCGTTTGAGCAGGGCGGGGATGCCGTCGATGCGGGCTTTCAGGGTGTCGACCTGAGCCAGCAGCTCGTCGAGTTTGGCGGCGATGCGGGTTTGTTCGGCGGCTGGAGGTAAAGTAAATGGTGCCTCTTTTGCTTGCTGAGTTCCCAAGCGCGGCATCCGCATCCCATGCGAAACACTGCTCACATACTCAATGAAGCACGGGGCGCGCATTGAATAGAAAAGGTAATTCGCGTCGATGGGGCCGGGCGAAATGGCAATGATTTCGCTGGAGCAAAACCCATCCTTATCAGCCCTGACCACTTTGTTCAGATAGGGCCGCAGCTTTCCATAAAGCACATCACCTGCATAAAAACGATTCTTCGTGCTTTTCGGCGCGCGCGCTCCAACGGTTTTTCGCTCCAGTACCTTGCCCGTATCGCACTCAATATCCTCAAGTTCAAGAAGCCAGGCTTCTGGTTGCATCTCAGCTGGATCAACTGTTTCGTTATGGGCGTAGTTCACAACCTGTCCCAAGGTGGTCTGAACCCAGCTTTCGGGCAATTCACTCATCTCCAGTCTCCTGAACCACCGAAAGCCCCATCACCTCCGCCAGCATTCTTTTCTGCTGCTCAGCCTCATCCCCGGCACCCAGCGCCTGCATCAACTGCTCCAGCTCGCGCAGCGCCTCGGTCAGCTCGCTCATGGCTTCACCGGCCAACACTTCCGGCGCCGGCAGTTCGCTGGCATCCAGGCTATCGCCATCCTTGAGCCAACTGATATCCAACGAATCGCCACGTTCGGCAATCTGCTCGCGGGTAAATACGCGGAAGCGACTGAGCTCACCAACACCGTCGACATTCTCGGCGCGCGGGCTGTTGCCGTTCGGGTCGCTGCCGTAGGCGTCTTCAAAGGGTTTGAGGTGGGTGTCGCCGAAGGGGGAGCGTTTGCCGAAGCTGGGCATATTGCTGCGCAAGTCAAACACCCAGGTGCGCTGGGTGCAGTTTTCTGCCTGCAACGGGTCGGTGGCGCTGCCTTTTTGGAAGAACAGTACGTTGGTCTTTACGCCCTGGGCGTAAAAGATGCCGGTGGGCAGGCGCAAAATGGTGTGCAAGTTGCATTTGTGCATCAGGTCGCGGCGCACCTCGGTGCCAATGCCGGCTTCAAACAGCACGTTGTCTGGCAGCACCACGGCGGCGCGGCCGCCGGGCTTGAGATTGCGGTAGATGTGCTGCAGAAAGGCCAGTTGTTTGTTGCTGGTCTTGAAGGTCAGATCGTCACGGGTGTTCGAGGCTTCGCCGCCCTTGCTGGTGCCGAAGGGCGGGTTGGCAAGGATGATGTCGGCGCGGGGCAGGCTTTTGCCGGCTTCGCCCAGGGCGTTACCCAGATGCACTACGCCTTCGTCATCACCTTCCATGCCGTGCAGCAGGCAGTTCATCAGCGACAGGCGGCGGGTGTTGGGCACCAGTTCAATGCCCACGAAGGCCTGGTTTTTCTGAAAGGCGGCGTCTTTGGCGCTGAGGTCCAGATAGTTGTCTGTCTGCTCGCGCATGTACTGGTCAGCGGCTACCAGAAAGCCGGCTGTGCCGGCGGCCGGGTCCTGAATCACTTCGCCGGGTTGCGGCTTGATGCAGCGCACCATGCTGTTGATCAGCGCGCGCGGGGTGAAGTACTGGCCGGCGCCGGACTTGGTTTCGCTGGCGTTCTTTTCCAGCAGCCCTTCGTAGAGATCACCCAGGCCATCTTTCTGGGCGCTGAACCAGTCGATCTGGTCGAGGGTGCGGATCATCTGTTCCAGGTGGCGTGGTTCGCGCAGACGGGTTTGGGCGTCGGCGTAAATGGCGCTGATCAGCGGGTCTTGGTGCACCAGATTGCCGTCGGCGTCTTTGCCGGTGGAGAGGCTGAGCAGAATACGCTTGTAGTCGTTCAGCAGGTTGATGCCGGATTTGCCGTTCAGATCGGTCCAGCGGCAGCCGGCGGGCAGCGGGTGCTTCTCCAGCAGCCCGGCTTCGGTGTTCTCGTGCACCATCTTGATAAACAGCAGCAGCACCAGTTCGGTGACGTAGTCGCTGTAGTTGATGCCGTCGTCGCGCAGTACGTCGCAGAGGTTCCAGAGTTTCTGCACGATGTCGTTGTTGGTCATGGTGGTCTCAGTCGGGGGTGTGGGTTTGCGGGTAGGCCGCAAACGCATTGCTGTCGTAGGTCATCAGTGTCACCAGCTTGGGGTGCACGAAGAGCTTTTCCTTGCCGGCGGCTATTTCGCTTAGCACGCCGACGTCGCAGAGCTGCTTGAGGTAAACCGACGCGGTTTGGCGCTTGGCGATCTGTCGCTCGACCAAGTCACTGATACGGCAATAGGGCTGCTCGAAGATCAGCTGCAGCAGCTCATGGCTATAGATTTTTGGCAGGGCGTTGCGCACATGGTCGCTGGTGTGCTCCATCAACTGGCGAATGGCGGCAATCTTGGCACAGGTCCAGATTGAGGTTCCCTCCACGCCCTTGAGCATAAAGACAATCCAGGCCTGCCAGTCGGCATCGCGGGTTACCTGAGTGAGCAGGCGGTAATAGTCCTGCTTGTGCTGCACGATATAGCGGCTCAGATAGAGGATGGGCAGCGTAAGCAGCTGCTGTTCTATCAGGTAGAGCACGTTGACGATGCGCCCGGTGCGGCCGTTGCCGTCGAGAAAAGGGTGGATGGCCTCGAACTGGTAATGACTCACGGCCATTTTGATCAGCGGGTCGGTGTCATCCGACGCGTGCAGAAACTGCTCCCAATTGGCGAGCAGGTTACGTATGACGGCCTCGCCCACCGGTGGGGTATAAACCACCTCGCCGCTGGTCTGGTTGGCGATGACGGTGCCCGGTATCTTGCGCACGGTCATGTCTTGCCCCTTGAGGGTGCTGCAGATGTCGGTCGCGGTGGTCACGCACAGCGGGCGCTGCTGCAACTGCCGGTAGCCCTGGTACAGCGCCGTGCGGTAGCGCAGCGCCTCTTTGGTCGCGGCATCGGCAGCGCTGTCTTCCTGGGCAAATTGGAACAGCCGATCCATCGTGGTGACGATGTTCTCTATTTCCGAGCTGTCTTTGGCTTCGAGCAAGGGCAGCAGGTTGATCAGCAGGGTCTGGTTGGGCAGCAGCTCACCGGCCTGCTTGAGCTCAGCCAGCGCGGCCCGGGCACCGATGCAGGCCTTCAGCACCGGGATGCTTTCTAGTGCCTGCGGATCGGGTGGTAGCAGTGGCAGGGTGTTATAGGGGTGCTCGGGGTGCCAGGTCATGTTCAGTCAGCCGGGTTATGTCGACAGGTTGAGCAGTGTATGTCGATGCTATCGACACAACAAGCAAACGTGTCGATATTTTTGTGTATTTTCGACACGAAATCTCGCACGCTATTTCAAGTTAAGGCTGTTGATAAAATAGCGCTCGCTGTTATTTCAACATGAGGGCGGTGCCGGCCGGATCAGCGCTTCCCCAGGGCTTCCCTGACCGCTACAACGGAGGTGTTTGTGGCTGCATCAAGCACGCCCCTGGAGAAACGCTGTCGGTACGACTTGCTGTCGGTGTGAGGACCATCCAGCAACGGATGTAACCGAGCTTTCAATGCCGCAGCCTGCGCGTTGTTGGCGACCCTTTCACCCAGCACCTCCAATAGTGCGCCTTCAAGGCACACCGGGGTCCATTCAATGATGTGGTAGCCATGCTTCCTGGCCTTGTCGCGATCTTGCTGGGTCAAGGGTATATCGGAATCCAGGACAATATATCTCTGGTCAAACGGCAGGTGGTCATACTTTCTTGTGGCGTTGGTGATGATATTGCCTGGCGAGCCGCCGGATTGTTTTTCTATGGTCGGTTTTATGCCGTCGTTATCAGCATTTATCTGCTGGTTCATGTGCTTGATAAAGGCTTGGTCATCAGCCCCCTCGCCGACAATCAGCAGGGTCGTTTTGCTGACTAGGCGCTGCTGCTTGTGGTGATTTCGCTTCCTGGCCATGGCGGATCACAAAGTCGGGACGGCACCGAGGGCGCCAGTCATGTACTTGGCGTACAGATTATCGTCGGCGCGCAGCCCGGTCATATCGTCCAAACGCCAGGCTTCACTGGCCTGATTGCGTTTCTCGACCAGATACACCTGATGCTTTTGTAGCAGGTTAAGCACCTCGGGGGTGTGGCAGGTAAAGATCAGTTGCGCTTGATGCGGGTTACTGTGGTCAAACTCGAACCATTCCAACAGTCGCGGCACAAGATGCGGGTGCAGGTCATTGTCCAACTCGTCAATTACCGCTACACCACCCTGGCGCAAGGTTCTCAGTATGGGCTCAAGCAGAACAAAGGCCGACTGGGTGCCGCTGGACTCCTCAAAAAAGGGCAGCTCAAAACTGCCTCCATCTGCCGTCTGATGCAGGCCGAAAGGAACAAAGAGCTTTTCTTCCTTGCCAGTCTCATCGATCCGAGTCAACTCGCGGATTCTCACTCCACTCAAGCCGAGATCGAACTGACTTATTGCTTTCGACATCTGCTTCTGGAGTTCTGGATCCTGCTGGAACTGCTCTGCCGCCTCAATAACCGCCCCGTGCTGAAAATGCACGCGTCCTGAGCTGATGACGTTCGATTCAATGTAATTGAAAAACTCGATAAAAGGACGAGCTTCGGCTACGTCATAACTGTGGGCTGCGGCGATGAGTGAAGCGGTACTGCGCAGCTTCTCTGCCTGAGCCTTGGCAAAGGGAAAGCCTTTTTGCTTGAAGCTATAACCATGAGCGGTTTTTTCTCGCTTGAACACGTAGCTGAACTGCGTGCTGGTTTTTTCATAGAGCGCCTCAGCAATAACGGCTGTATTGGTCAACTCCAACTGGTAACGGTAATCCACGCCCTGGTGCATAAACTCCAGCTCAAAGTGACTGGATTCGGTGCTGTGTAATTTATGGGGATAGAATGGCAAATTGCGATCAGGGGCGACCCCCAGAAAGGACTCGGTTACGAACCAGCGCAGGAACGCTAGCGGCTTCACAAACTGGGTTTTGCCTGAACCGTTTGCGCCAACTACAGCGACTGTCTTGTTGTAGCGCTCACTCCCAACGGTGATGTCGTAACCGGATGGGGTGGGCTTTTTGCCCAGCCCGAAGTCGATGATGGCTTCACCGGCAAAACTGTAGAAGTTCCTGAAACTCAGATTCTTTATCATATTCTTGGCGATTCAACGAAATTTTGTTGATTCTGCGCTTATGGGTTGTATGTATCAAGCAGAGATTAGCCCACGTGCGGCCACATTGCCTCGTTCAGTTCTTCCAGCACGGTATCGAGTTGACTGTTGAGTACCTTGTCGAGCTGCCTGGCGCCGCCGTGTTCGGCAAAGCGGTTGTTGACGAAGTCGCGGTCGATGATGACCTCGTGCACCAGCTGTTTTGACAACCGCTCCAGCCATTTGCGTTGCGCCGGCAGCCAGTTGTGGCTCTGATAGATGCGTTGCATGGCCTGGGCGACGCGCTGCTCAAAGGGCAGCAGCGGTTCGCCGATGGCGGCGCGGCGAATATGACCGATGATGCTGGCGGCGATGTCCTGGTTGGTCTGGTTGCGCACGGCGCTTTGCAGGTTGGCTTCGGTGTAACCGGCGCCGTCGAGCAACAGGCGCACTTCCTTGAGTTGCTCGCGGGTGAGGTCGCCGGGGCGGTTGACTACGACTGACAGCGCCGCGCTCTGGTTGAGCTGCTCGCGGATGAAGGCGTTGAAACTGTCGAGATAGTCTTCGGGCTTGCTGTGTGCGCCGTAGCTCTGGCTGCGCTCGCGGATTTCGTCGTGGTGCTCGGAGAGGATCGGCTGGCGTTCGCTGCCGAGCAGGTCGTTTACCTGCGCCAATTGATTCAGCAAGCCGCTGTGCTGGCTGATGAACTGGGCGGCCTGTGTCGGGCCCAGGCTGTGCAGGTGGCGGTGCAGGCTCTTCGGTTCTACCCCCCAGAGGTCCTGCAGTTCATCCAGCTTGTGTTTCAGCGGGGCGTTGGTTTCCGCCTTTTTCTCGGCTTTGCGCAATACGCGCATGACCTTCTGGCTGAGCTGGCTGAGCACAACGTCGGCCTGGCTCTCATTGGGTGCGTCGCCCGGAGCGTTAAGCGCGCGTTCGAGCTGTTCGGGGTCGGTCAGCTCTGTGACCAGCTGTTCCAGTGTGATGCTCGGGTCTTTGACCAGCGGCTTCATGGTGTTGACGTCGCTCAGCGCGGCGTAGATGTCTACCGGGTCGAAGATACGGAATACGGTTTTGCCGATTTCGTCGCAGCGGCGGGTGGCGCGGCCGATCATCTGCTCGTAAAGGATGCGTGACTTGACCCGCCGCATGAACACCAGATTGCAGATGCGCGGCACGTCGATGCCGGTGGTCAGCAGGTCAACGGTTATGGCGATGTTGGGATAGCGCTCGTTCTTGTACTGGCGGATCAGCTGCTCGACCTTGTCGCTCTGGCCGGTGATCTTGGCCACCGCCGCCTGGTTGTATTCGCCGTTGTAGAGGGCCTTGAAGGCGTCGTCCAGCAGCCGCTTGACCATGTCGGCATGCAGGTCGGTGGCGCAGAAAATCAGGGTTTTCTCTTCGCCGTACGGGTCAAGCTCCTGCACCAGTTGCTCGCAGATGACGCGGTTGAAGTTCTCGTTGATGACCCGGCGGTTAAAGGCGTCGACCTCGAAGTTGAGTTCGTCTTCCAGCTCGGCGCTTTCCACTTCGCCGGTCTGGGTGTTGATGGCGCTGACCTGTTCGCCCTTGGCGAAATTGATGCCGTTTTCGCTGAGCAGGGTCTGGTAGCGGATGGGCGGCTCGTGGTCGATCAGCCAGTCATCGGCGACGGCTTCGCGATAGGAGTAGGTGTAAACCGGTTTGCCGAAAATGTCGCTGGTGTGTTTGGCCGGCGTGGCGGTCAGGGCGATCTTCACGGCGTCGAAGTAGTCGAGCACCCGGCGGTAACTGGACAGGTACTGACTGGCGTCGCGGGTGGCGATTTCCCCTTCGGTCATTTCCTGATCGAGGGTGTAGCCGCGGTGGGCTTCGTCAATGATGATGCAGTCGAACTGGTCAATCGGCGGCGGGTTATCGCTCATGAAGATGCGCTTGACCATCGCCTGCACGGTCGCGACCTGAATGCGGGTTTCGGCTTCGGCGGCCATGTCGCCCAGCTCGGCGACGTTATAAATCTGCGACAGGGTGCTGCTTTGCTCCAGCGGCGCATCGTGAAAGGCGTCGATGGCCTGTTGCCCGAGCGAGGTGCGATCCACCAGAAACAGGATGCGTTTGAAACGCTCGGCTTTCAAAAAGCGGTACATCAAGCCGATTATGGTGCGGGTTTTGCCGGTCCCGGTGGCCATGGCCAGCAGGGCGGCGCGAATGTCTTTGGCCAGGGCGGTCTCAACCGCACCGATCGCCTGCTGCTGGTAGTTGCGCAGTTTCAGGTAGCCAAAGGGTTCGGCCTGCAGCTTTTGCTGGGCGTCTTCCTTGCTGCGCTTGAGCAGGTCCTGCAGGCCGGCGGGCGTATGAAATTCCTGCAGGGCGCGGCGCGTGTTGGCCGGGTGACGCACGTCGCGGAACCAGATGCCGGACTGTTCTGCCAGCTGCGGTACGAAAGGACGGCCGTTGCAGGAGTAGACGAAGGGCACTTTGTAATGGCCCTCTGCTTCATCTGCCCAGGCGATGGTGCGGCCTGCCTCTTCCCAGGCGCCGGTCAGTGGCGGCATCACCTCAAAGCCTTTGCTGTAGCGCTCGGCCTGGGGGATTTTGCCCGAAACGTTGGTGTTTTCCTTCTTGGCCTCAACCACCGCAATTGGCGTAAGACCGGCAAACAGAACGTAATCGGCGCGGCCTTTTTCGCCCTTACAGCGCGTTGGCCACTCGGCGATGGCGATGTTCTTGCCCTTCTCCGGGCGGATGCCGTTTTTCCAGGTCAGCGCTTCGCTGTCGGCCTGCCAGCCGGCCTCCTGCAGCTGCTGGTCGATCAGGATGCGGGTCAGTGCTTCATCCAGCACGATGTGCTGTGTTGCAGCTTGGGTGTGGCGGTTAAGGGTCTGACGTTGCGCGGACTGGGTCTGGTCGTCCTGGGCGGCAAGTTGCGCCTGCAACGCCTTGAGTTTGGTTTCGTATTCGTGTTGCTGTTTTTGCAGCGCCTGCTCGTGTGCCGCTGCCTGCTCGGCCAGGGCGCGCGATTCCTCGTCCATGGCGTGGGCGAGGGCTTCGTATTCGTCTTTCTCTTTGGCGATCAGCTCGTTCAACTGCTGGCTTGAGCCGAGGTCCAGGCTGGCTTGCTGCAGTTCGCTCTGCAATTGGCTGATTTGTGCCTGGAGCTTGCGCAGCTGCTCGCTTGGATCGGCTGGCGGAACAAAGGGGCCGGGCTTGAACCCTGTGCCTGCCTTACCAAAGGACTGGTGAAACCAGACCGCCAGCTTGCGCGCCACAATCAAGCCGCTCATGGCTTCACGGTGCTGCGTTTTGAATTGATGGGTGGCCTTGTTGCCTTCGATACGCAGGGTGTGGAACAGCTCGCGCACAACGGGCTCGAGTTTCAACTCGCGATGGATGCGGTAGAGCAGGTCAGCCTGAGTGGTTTGTTCGTCAAAGGCAATGCCGGCCAACGCGGCCAGATGCTGGGCGAGCGCTTCGCCCAGCTGACGGAGCTTGATCAGGGTGGTATTCGGGTCGCTGGCAAAAGCACGCTCAGCGGCGCCAGCCAGTTCGACCAACAGCGGGTCGTGTTCGGCCAGAAAGCCAAAATTGGTGGATTGCTCAGCCGCCCGCATTGTATTCACGCTCCCTGTTCTCGACGCGCGCTCTACTTTGCATCATCCGGCCCGGTTTGTCGCCCTCCGCTCGGTTCGCGCGCCGCGTTCAGAACTGCGGATCAATCGTCAGCATCAAGCGCTTTTGCCCTGCCACCACCGCCGGGCTGCGGTGCACGATGCCGCGGTCTTCATTGCCCACCCAGCCGCTGCCTTTAAGGAAGCACACATCCCCCTCAGCCAATTGCCGAATGGCGCCGGCGTCACGCACGACCTCCGGTTTACCCGGTTCAGGCTTGCCCAGGCCGGCTCGATCCAGCGCCTGCTCGGGTAGCCACTCGCTGCCGGGGCCGCTGTAGGTGGTTACCAGGCGCACCGGCAGGTTGTCGCAATGAAAGCGCGGGCACATGGCGCCATCGAGCAGGCGCATGCGAATGCCCACCGCATCAACGTCGAACAAACAGGCCACCGCCTCGGCCAGCAGGCGCACGTCGGCAATCAGCTCAGCTGCCTGCTGCGGCGCGGGCATACTGCGGATCAGTGCCTGCTCCAGCGTTGCATCCGCCGGGCCACGCCAAGCCAGTTGCCAAGGCTGCGCAGCGCACTGGGCGGTGATGCTGGCGCGCAGCGCTGGCCCCAGCTGGCGCTGCATGATGGCAATGGTGATGGCCTCGTCGAACACTTCGGCCAGCACAGCGAGATCGGGGCCGCTTGCCCAGTGAGCCACAGCATTCTGCTCCTGCGCAGCGAGTATCGGCATCACGCTCCCCATCAGACACCTCCCGCCCAGGCCACGGCATCGTGCGGATGCAGGCTTTCCATGTGGCATACCTGCGCCCTGGGCTCACGCCACTGTCCTTTTTGCAAAGCCGCCTGGATGCGCCGTGCGGCGTCTTCAACGAACATCAGGTTTTGCCCGTTAAGCTCGGCAAAGGCCTGCTCGTCGGCACGTTTGACGGCGGTCTGCAGGGGCGTGCCCAGTGCCGCCTCCACCTGATCGATCAGCGCCAGCAGCGGCAGCTCGGCGTCTGACGCATCCAGCGCTACCGTCACTTGCGCTTCGCTACGCTGGCTGTGTGGGGTGGCCAGCGAGGCGTGGCGCGCCAACCAGTCGCTGACTGCCGCGGGCGTTGGCGCCTCGCCATCGGCAAAGGCCTGGGCAAAACCCTCCGCCACGCGCTGACGTGCCAGTGCAGCCGAGCACGGACACGTAGAGGCGTAGCCAATCTGTACCTGTACCTCCAGGCTGAACTGACCTTGCTGCAGGCTGGCATCAAGCTGCACGGGGTAGCGCTTCCAGCCGGCCAGATCCGGGCTAAGCAACGCCGGGCGCCGGCACAGCAAATCAAAGTGCAGCCCGATCCGCGCACGGGTGCTGCGGCAGTCTGCCTGGCTATCGACCATGTCCTGCAAGGCCGTGCGTATCCGCGCCGGGGTCAGTACCGCCGGCGGCACCAGCCGCTCCAGCAGCCGGTACAGGCGCGACATGTGAACCCCCTTGATGGCCGGGTCGGGCAGGTCCACCTGCACGTCGGCGCGGGCATGCACCTGCACCTGGTCCCGGGCCAGGCTCAGCGGCAGGTCGATGCCCTGCATGCCCACCCACTGCAGTGCACCGGGGGTGGCGGCGGTGTCGGTCAGCGACACGTCCGGCAAGGTCAGGCTGCTCATTACTCCCAACCCTCGAACGGATTCGGCCACGTCTCCCAAACGGCAGGGCCCTGCGCCATTTCCTCGTCGTTCAGCAGGCAGGCGTCCAGCGCCGCGCACAGGGCGCTCTGGTCCATCTGCATGCCAATCAGCACCAACTCCTGGCGGGCATCGCCCACTTGCTCGTCCCATTTGCTGCGGATCAAGGCAACTGACTCAGGATCATCCGGCCACTGCTCGGGTGCCACCGCGGCCCACCAGTAACCCGCCGGCCCGTGCCGTGCGACGGCTCCCGCCTGCGACCATTGCCCAGCCATGGCCGGCACGCAGGCCAGCCAGAAGAAACCCTTGGAACGCACCACGCCCGGCCACTCACTGTTGACCAGGGTGAAGAAACGCTGCGGGTGGAAGGGGCGACGGGCGCGATAGACAAAACTGGAAATTCCGTACTCTTCAGTTTCCGGCGTGTGGCTGCCGCGCAGCTCCTGCAACCAGCCCGGAGCCTGGGAGGCAGCGCTAAAGTCAAACAGCCCGGTATCCAGCACCCGATCCAGCGGCACCTGACCAAACTCGGCCATCTCGATGCGCGCGCGCGGGTTGAGGCTGGCCAGAATGGCGATCAAGCGGTCGCGCTCCTCCGCGCTGATCAGGTCGGTCTTGTTGACGACGGTGACATCGCAGAACTCGACCTGCTCGATCAGCAGATCGACCACGTTGCGCTCGTCTTCTTCGCCCAGCGACTCGCCACGCTCCTGCACACTGTCCTGCGAGCTGTAATCACGCAGGAAATTGAAGCCATCGACCACCGTGACCATGGTGTCTAGCTGAGCCACTTCGTTCAGGCTTTTGCCGTCTTCCGCTTCAAAGGTGAAAGTCTCAGCCACCGGCAGCGGCTCAGAAATGCCCGTAGACTCAATAACCAACTGGTCAAAGCGCCCTTCTGCGGCCAACCGGGAAACCTCTTCCAGCAAGTCCTCGCGCAGGGTGCAGCAAATGCAGCCGTTGCTCATCTCCACCAGTTTCTCGTCGGTACGCGACAGCTGAGCGGTGCCATCGCGCACCAGCGCAGCGTCAATGTTCACTTCGCTCATGTCATTGACGATGACTGCCAGCCGACGGCCTTCGCGGTTGTTCAACAGATGATTGAGCAGTGTGGTCTTGCCGGCACCAAGGAAGCCGGACAGCACTGTTACGGGAAGTTTGCGGGCTGCGGACGCAGACCGGGCGAGATCATTCATCGGGTAATCCTCTGGACAGGCGTGAGCCGCGCCTCACCACCGCACTCTGACGGGCGATTCAATTGAGGCTGCGCAAAGACGTTACGTTATAACAATTAATCCGGTCGGGCAATGTGGACCCGACACGCCGGATTGGCCAGGGGAGGAATAAAAACACCTGCAGGAACGCAAACAGCCTCCGTTGCGGAGGCTGTTTGGAGTGCGGCAACGCGATGCAGATCAGGCGTCGCTAATATCGCTGGCGTCGTGCCGTTCGGCCACCTGCAGGGCTTCATCGCCCCACACGCGGTTGACCCGTCGACCACGCTGTACGGCAGGCCGTGCGGCAATCTCGGCGGCCCAGCGGCGCACGTGTTCGTATTCGTGTACCGACAGAAACTCCGCGGCCTCATACAAACTGCCTTCCACCAGCAGGCCGTACCACGGGTAGATCGCGATATCGGCGATGCTGTATTCGTCGCCCGCCATGTAGCGGTTGTCGGCCAGATGGCGATTGAGCACGTCCAGCTGGCGTTTCACTTCCATGGCGAAGCGATTGATCGGGTATTCGAACTTCTCGGGCGCGTAGGCGTAGAAATGGCCAAAGCCGCCACCCAGATACGGCGCCGAGCCCATCTGCCAGAACAGCCAGTTCATCGCCTCGGTGCGCTTGCCATGATCCGTTGGCAGCAGCGCGCCAAACTTTTCGGCCAGATACAGCAGGATGGAGCCGGACTCGAACACCCGGGTCGGCGGGTTGGTGCCGTGATCCATCAACGCCGGAATCTTCGAGTTGGGGTTGACCTCAACAAAGCCGCTGCTGAACTGGTCGCCCTCGTTGATGCGTACCAGCCAGGCGTCGTACTCGGCGCCGCTGTGACCCAGCGCCAGCAGCTCTTCAAGCATGA
Organism: Pseudomonas abyssi; assembly: GCF_002307495.1. GTDB lineage: Bacteria > Pseudomonadota > Gammaproteobacteria > Pseudomonadales > Pseudomonadaceae > Halopseudomonas > Halopseudomonas abyssi. Next base: position 110,917 of record NZ_NTMR01000019.1, read on the forward strand.
TGGTGGCCTTGACGCCGTTGGGCGTGGCCAGTGAGTACAGCTGGAACGGGTGCTTGCCGATCGGTCGATCCTTGTCATGGGTCGGGCCGGCAATCGGGCGATTGATGCTGGCGAACTTGCCGCCGCTCTCGCTATCCCAGGTCCAGACCTTGGGTGGTGTATAGCGGTTGTCACTCATGCGATGTCTTCCTGTGTTCTGAAACCAGACAGCAAAGGGTAGTCGACAGAGCATGTCGAGCCGGGCACAGCAGGTCAATGCCGAATTCTCGCGCAGCCATGCCCGGAACTGTCACGGAACTAAAACATCAGCCGGGCACCAAAACCCACCAGCAGCGCGCCAAATGCCCAGCGCTGCAGCTGTTGCAGGCGCGGCCGCTCGCGCAACATGCCCCCCATCAGCTTGCCGCCAGAGACGTAAAGCAGGTCAAAGCACACGCCGACCAGCAGCACAATCAGGCCCAGGAGCGTGAACTGCAGCGCGACGCTACCGGTCTGCGGGTGAATGAACTGTGGCAGCAGCACCGAACAGAACAGCAGCGCCTTGGGGTTGCTGATGTTGGTCAGCAACCCGCGCCGGAACGCCGCGAGCGCGCTCCGCGAACGCTTGGCGCAAGCGTCCTCCGGTACCAGCGATGACGCCCGCCAGATCGAGATGCCCAGCCAGATCAGATACACCGCGCCGAACAGACGTACCGCGTTAAAGGCCCAGGGGGCCGCCTGTAGCAGCGCCGCCAGCCCCAACCCGGCCAGCGCCACGTGGGCTGCGCGGGCCAACGCCAGCCCGGCAATGGTTGCAGCGCTCTGTAGCCGCGAATGGCTCGCAGCGGTCTGCAAGAGCAACAGCATGTCCGGCCCCGGCACCAGATAGGCCACCGCCAGGGCAGCCACAAACATCCACAATTCCGTCATCTCAGGCGCGCTCCGGCCGTGTCATCTCAACAACTATCCTAGGGCCGAATGGCGATACAGGTCATTGCGAGTTAGTGCGCCAAAGTTTTATTTATTGGCATAAACTGCCAGTGAAAGCCAAAATGAATTGAGAATATGCCAATGCAATTGGATAACCTGGACAGACGCATCCTCGACGCCCTGCAGCGCAATGCCAAACTGAGCAACGTACAACTGGCCGAAGAAGTCGGCCTGTCTCCTTCGCCGTGTTTACGCCGCGTGCGTCTGCTGGAAGAGGCAGGCGTGATTCGTGGCTACCACGCAGAACTGGATCGCAGCAAAAGCGGCCTGGGGCTAACGGTGTTTGTCGGGGTCAAGGTCGAGCGACACCACGACGCGTCGGCCAACGCCTTTCGCGCCGCGGTGATTGATTTGCCGGAAGTGATTTCCTGCCACGTGGTGTCAGGCGAGTCGGACTTTCTGCTGCAGGTGGTGCTGCCAGATCTGGCGTCCTACGAGGACTTTCTGTTCAGCACCCTGCTCAAGCTCCCTGCGGTCAGCGACATCCGCAGCAACTTCGCCATCTCGACCGTCAAGTCGCAGACGGCGCTGCCGCTCGATCATCTGCCGCAGGGCGGCCTGAGCTGACCCTCGCGCTCAGGCGACGTCTTCGATACCGCTCTCTTCGCGCCGGCCGTAACGCTCGGCCAGCACCGCGCAGACCATCAGCTGAATCTGGTGGAACAGCATCAGCGGCAGGATCAGCGTACCCAGCGCACCGCCGGCAAACAGCACCTGCGCCATCGGCACGCCGGTGGCCAGGCTCTTTTTGGAGCCGGCGAAAATGATGGTGATGCGGTCTTCGACGTTAAAGCCGAGACGGCGACCCAGCCAGGCGGTCAGGCCCAGCACCAGCGCCAGCAGCAGACAGCAGGCAACCACCAGCCCCAGCAGCTCCGTCAGCGGCACGGTTTGCCAGATCCCCTCGACCACCGCATGGCTGAAGGCACCAAACACCACCAGCAGAATCGAGCCCTGATCCACGCTCTTGAGCCAGCCCTTGTTGCGTGCGACCCAGTCGCCGATCCAGCGACGGGCAATCTGGCCGGCAATAAACGGCAGCAGCAGTTGCACCACAATCTTGCCGATCGCATCCAGGGTGTTGGACTCACCGGCCTGCGCGCCCATCAGCAGCAGCACCAGCAGCGGCGTGACAAAAATCCCAACCAGGCTGGAAGTCGCCGCGCTGCAGACCGCCGCAGCGACGTTGCCGCGGGCAATCGAGGTAAAGGCAATCGCCGACTGCACGGTGGCCGGCAGGGCGCAGAGGAACAGGATACCCAGATAGAGTTCATCCCCTACCAGCGGCACCAGCGCCGGTTTGAGCAATACGCCCAGCAGCGGAAACATGATGAAGGTGCAGGCAAATACCAGCAAATGCAGGCGCCAGTGGGTCATGCCGGCAATGATCGCCTCACGCGACAGCTTGGCACCGTGCATAAAGAACAGCAGCGCGATGGCGGCATTGGTCAGGCCATCAAAGGCGACAGCAGCCTGCCCGTGCACGGGAAACAGGCTGGCGGCAATGACGACAGCAATAAGGCAGAGGGTCATGTTGTCAGGTAAAAAGCGTGGGCGTGCCATGGCAATGTCTCGTTTTTCGTTATCAATGTTGCGACGTGCAGGAGGGGAGTTTACTGTCTGGACCAACGACCGACTAACGCGATTGGATAGCACAATGTCGACAAACGGACAAAAGCGCCTGAATCACCGTGCCGTACCCGATCTGCCCGCCCTGCCGCGGCCGCTGTATGCGCGCAGCGAATCACTGCAACGCGGCACCACCACGCTCTGGCATAGCCACCCGTGGGCACAGCTGTCCTACGCCATTTCCGGCGTACTGTCGGTGCATACCCACAGCGGGCGTTTTCTGGCCCCGCCGCAGCGGGCGATTCTGGTGCCGCCCGATCTGCCCCACGCGGTCATCAGCTCGCCCGACACCGAGATGCGCAGCCTCTACATCGAGCGCGACGCCATGCCGTGGCAGGCCGGGCAGTGCGCGGTGCTGGAGATCAACCCGCTGACCCGCGAACTGATCAACCAGTTCGGTCGCATTCCGGTCGAGTACGACGAGAGCGGTGCCGACGGGCGACTGGTCGCGGTATTGCTCGACCAGTTGACCGCCGCCCGCGATACCGGCCTGTATCTGCCCTGGCCGGATGACTCACGCCTGCAGCAGGTGTGTCAGGCGCTGTTCGACAACCCCGAACTGACGCTGACGCTTAGCGACTGGAGCGGACAGCTCGGCTGTTCCGAGAAAACCCTGACCCGCCTGTTCCAGCGCGACACCGGCCTGAGCTTCCGGGCCTGGCGCCAGCGTTTGCGTCTGCTCAGCGCCTTGCCGATGTTGGAACGCGGCGAGCGGGTCACCGACATTGCGCTGGCCTGCGGCTACGACTCCACATCAGCCTTTATCGCTGCGTTTCGCACGCAGATCGGCATGACGCCCAGCCAGTTTGCCAGCCGCCAATAGCGATCTGGGCCACAGGCTGGCGACCTACGTCAGACTATCAACGCCCTGAATACCGTATCCCCCAAGACCGCCCTCAGCGCCGCTAACGACCGATCTAGAGCATGTCATAAGTCATCGGGGCAAAAAGCCGGCCTATCCCATTGGCTGTGCGTTGATCCCGGACAATACCAACATGCTAGACAGCGCCCAGTATCCTCCTAAGCTAAGAGAGGACAACCACGTCCAAGCGACAACAACATCCCGCAGAGGAATGCTTATGAACTTCAAGAAACCGGTCATGATTGCTGCTCTGACCATGGCAGCGCTGTTCACGACCGCAGCACAGGCCACGTCCCCGACCCCGCCCAGCGAACCTGGCTACGAGCAGCAGGCGGCCAGCGCTGCGCAGTTGCTGCACAAGGCGGTTGCCGCCTACCGCGAGGAAGGCAGCGCCGCCTTTGCTCGCTTCAGCCGCCAGGGCGAATTCGTTGATGGCGACCAATACGTCTACGTGGTTGACGAGAACGGCTACATGCTGGCCAGCGGCGGCCCCTCGGCCGCACTGATCGGTCGCGACATCCGCCCCCTGCTTGACCCGGAACTGCAGGAAGCCTTTGCTTCGGCGCTGCAGCAGCCCGACTCGGACAGCGTCTCCAGCGCCGAATATCGCTGGATGAACTGGAACGACGGCAAGGTCGAACGCAAGCACGTGTTCTATCAGAAGGTCGACGGCAAGACCTTCGCCGTGGGCTACTACCTGCCCCGCTCCAGCGAGGCCGCCGCCAAGGCGCTGCTGGATGATGCTGCCGCCGCCATCGAGGCGGACCCGAGCGCGACCATCAATCGAATCAACCGTCTGGACCCCGAATTCAACCGCGATGATCTGTATGTGTTCGTGGTCGATATGGACAGCATGAGCATGGTTGCCCACGGCTACAGTCGTCGTCTGCTGAACATTCACTTCCCCGAGCTGAAAAACCGCGACGGTGCACGTGTCGGTGAACAGATTCTTGATGCCGTCGAAGCGGGTCAAGACAGCGTGACCTACAGCTGGCCCAACCCGGTGACCGAACGCCCGGAGGAGAAGAAAACCCTGATCCGCAAGGTCGGCAACTATCTGGTCGCGGTGGGTTACTACCAGGAACCGGTGACCGAGTAAGCCTGACAGGCTGGTGGCGCTCGCCATCAGCCCGCTTGCAGCTAGCGCAGCTGGCTGTCCTTGCTGGCGTTGCGGTTATAGCCGGAATCGAACCGGGCGTCTTTCTCCTGCTCTGCCTGGCAGGCCAGACACAGGCGCACACCCGGCAGCGCCTGACGACGGCGCTCGGCAATCGGCTCGCCACAGTGTTCACAATGACTCAGGCTTTCGCCCTTGGGCAGATCCTGCCGGGCGCGCTCAACCGCCGAGTCGCGTGTCGCATCGATCTGCTCCTGTACCGCCCCGTCCTGTGCCCAGCCACTGGCCATGATGCCTCCCGCTCAATCCTGAAAAGCCGCCTGCAGCAACGCCGGCAAAATCTCGCCCGCCGCACCTGCCAATAACCATTCGTCAGTGCCTCCCAGCGCTTGCGGGTCGGGATTGACGTGTACCACAGTCGCACCGTTGTGCAAGGCAATCTCGGGCACCTGCGCAGCCGGGTAGACCACACCTGAGGTGCCCACCGACAGCAACAGATCACAGTCAGCCGCCGCAGCGAAGGCCGCTTCCAGCGCGGTCACCGGCAGGCTCTCACCAAACCAGACAATCCCCGGGCGCACTGCCCCACCGCACTGCAGGCAACGTGGCGGCGCCAGGCGTCGACCTTCGGTCGCTTCTACCGGTGGCACCGGAGCCAGCTCGAATGGCGCCGCGCAGCGACTACAGCGCGGGTAATGCAGGCTGCCGTGCAGGTGCAACACATCGCGGCTGCCAGCGCGCTCGTGCAGATCATCGACGTTCTGGGTAACCAGCGTCAGCTGCGGCAGCCGTTTGGCCAATTCGGCGATGGCGATATGGCCGGGGTTGGGTGAGCTGCACAGCACCTGCCTGCGCCGCGACTCATACCAGCCCCAAACCAGCTCAGGGTCGGCGGCGAACGCCTCTGGGGTCGCCAACTGCATCGGATCAAAGCGCGACCAGAGCCCGCTCAGCGCATCACGAAAGGTGGCAATACCGCTCTCCGCCGACACTCCGGCCCCGGTAAACACCACCCCATGCCGTGCATTGCGCAGCTGCGCCAGCAAACCCTGATCAAACGTCATCACCGCGCCTCCATAACCCGTTGCCCTCATCCTGCACCAGCGCGAAGTCAGTCGGCAAACACAAAACCGGCCAGCGGTACCCCCATCGCCACCTGATGAAAGTCAGTGCGTCCGGGGCTGTCAGCTGCCGCGCCTGCCACCACATGCAGCGGCAGCAGATGCTCGGCATCGGGGTGCGCCAGCAGCGCGCCCGGCGCCTGCTGCCAGTCCGCCAGCGCAGCATCGCGCTCGGCCTGCGGCAGCACCACCGCTTCCCGCAGCCAGCGATCAAAGGCGTCGATGGCCGGGGCCGGCGTCGCCAGGCTGGCGCGCATCAATGGGATATTGTGAAAGCTCATGCCGCTGCCGATGATCAGCACGCCCTGCTCGCGCAGCGGTGCCAGGGCACGTCCCAGTTCCAGATGCGCCTGCGGGTCCATATCGGCCCGCAGCGACAACTGCAGCACCGGAATATCCGCCTCGGGCCGCACCAGCTTGAGCGGGATAAAGACTCCATGATCAAACCCGCGCCGGTTATCACGCGCGGTGCTGAACCCGGCATCTTCAAGCAGCTCCGCAACCTCGCCAGCCAGCTCCGGCGCCCCAGGCGCCGGCCAGGTCAGCTGGTAGGTGTACGGCGGAAAGCCGTAGTAGTCAAACAACAGGCCGGGGGCGGCCTGGGTATTCAGGGTAAAGACCGGTTCTTCCCAGTGGGCGGAGATCACCAGCAGGGCGCGGGGAGCCACATTCAGGCTCGGCAGCAGATTGCGCAACCAGGCTTCCATGCCCTGCCAGGTGTCGGCCGGTTCCCACTCCATGAAGAAGCAGGGACCGGCGCCATGGGGAAGAAAGACCGTCGGCAGTCGATTGGCAGACATGCTCAATCCTCCTTGGTCAATATCAGAACGGCAGGTTAAAACGACGGTCCAGCGAGAAGCGATCACCACCGCGCAGGAAGATACCGAAGGCCGTCAGGGCCCACAGCAGCGGGTATTCGATTCCGCCATTGGTCCAGAAGAAGCCGTTGGCCGTGTGCACTGTCAGCGCCACCCCAAGCATGAAGGTGACCGCCAGCGCCGCCGGACGGGTCAGCAAACCAAGAACCAGCGCCAGACCACCAAAGAACTCCACCAGGCCCGCCAACAGCGCAAACAGAATGCCGGGGGACATGCCCAACGAGCCTTCAAAGAACTGGCCGGTGGCTTCCAGGCCGTAGCCGCCAAACCAGCCAAACAGCTTCTGCGCGCCATGCGGCATCAGCATCAGGCCAGCGGTAATGCGGATCAGCGGATAGCCCAGCGGCGCCAGGCGCTCGAAGATGGCCAGGCCAGGGGTTACAGTGTTTTGGTTGCTCATGATGTGTCTCCAGACGTTGCGTTGAGTTGATGGAGAGCAGATTATGCTGGTTTCCAAATTTACATAAGACTGCAGATAAGGAACCCATGGTTAACGAATCGGAAACCCTAGGCGGGTCACTGAAAGACCTCTATGCCTTTTGCGCGGTTATCGAGTTCGGCACACTCTCGGCCGCCGCCCGCGAGCGCGGTGAAACCAAGGGCAGCATCAGTCGTCGGCTGTCGCGGCTGGAGCAACGCCTCGGCGTGGCCCTGCTGGCGCGCACACCGCGTTCGGTATCGGCCACCGAGGAAGGCACGGCCTTTTATCTGAAGGCCCGCGATGCCCTTACCCTGCTGGCCGACGCCAGCGCCAGCGCGCGCGCCGCTCAGGAGATCGCCGCCGGACACCTGCGGCTGACCGCCCCACTGGATATTGGCGTTGGCGTACTACCGCCGCTGCTGGCGCGTTTCCGCGAGCTGTATCCGCAGATCGACATTGAATTGCTGCTGACCGACACACCGCTGGATCTCAGCGCCCACCGGATCGACCTCGCGCTGAGAGCCACACCGGGCAACCTGCCGGACATGAGCTACCGGGCCTCGGCATTGATCAATTTTCGTATCGCGCTGTACTGCGCACCCGATTATCTCGCCGGGCGCGAGCCGCCCCTGCGGCCGGCCCAACTGGTCGAACACCAGCTACTGGCCTGCCGCGAGATGGTCGGCGCTGCCACGCTGCAGCTGAGCGACGCCCGCGGCCGGGAGGCCAATCTCACCCTCAAGCCGGTGATGCGCACCAGCGACTACGCCAGCGCCCACCAACTGCTGTGCAGCGGTGTCGGCATCGGCCCGTTGCCTGACCTGATCGCCCGCCGCAGCCTGGCCGACGGTGCGCTGCTGCCGATACTAGCGGACTGGCAGGTCGCGCCGGGTACCCTGTATGCCATCAGCCTCAGCGGTGCGCAGGCGCCAGCACGGGTGAGGCTGTTCCGCGAGTTTCTGCGCGGCGAACTGAGCGCGTTGCAGCAACAGACCTGACCAACGCCCTTCTAGCCATTACACTGAAAGCGTATCCCCCGGACCGGATGTGACATGCAGATTGAACTGATCGAGATTCGCGACCACCTCAGCCGCTTCCCCCCCTTCGACGAACTGCCCGAGGACGTGCTGGATGAGGTCGCCCGACAGGTGGAAATCGGCTACTGCAAGGCCGGGACCCAGATCCTCACCTTCAACCAGGAAATCCACGAGCTGCACTATGTGCGCAGTGGCGCGGTGGAGATTTTCCGGCGCAATGGCGACCTCTATAACCGCCTGACCGAGGGCGATGTGTTTGGCCATTTCGGCCTGCTGCGACGCAACCGCGTGCGCTTCCCCGCCAAGGCCATCGAAGACACGCTGCTGTATTACATACCCGGCACCCTGTTCGATCAGCTGTGCGAGCAATACGAGCACTTTGCCGACTTTGTCGAGGCCGAGGGCCAGTCACGGCTCAAGGCGGCAGTCGAGAACGGCCGCGCCAGCGAGCTGATGAAGATCAAGGTGCGCAAGCTGATCTCGCGCCTGCCGGTGACCGTGCCGCTGACCACCAGCGTGCAGGAAGCGGCCCAGGTGATGACCAGCCAGAGCGTATCCTCGCTGGTCGTGGTCGACCCGCACAGCCAGTGGCCCAACCCGGATCGCGTGCCGGTTGCCGAGCCGCACCACGGCGTCATGGTCGGCATTATCACCGACCGCGACTTCCGCACCCGGGTGCTGGCCGAAGGGCTGCCGCTGGACACCCCGGTCAGCGACGTCATGTCGCCCAACCCGATTACCGTGCAGGGCGATGACACCGTGTTCGAAGCCATGCTCAGCATGCTGCGCAACAACATCCACCACCTGCCGGTGGTCACCCGGCGGCGTCCGATCGGCCTGATCAACCTCAGCGACATCATCAAGTACGAGTCCCAGAGCAGCCTCTATCTGGTCAGCGCCATCTATAACAAGCAGTCGGCAGAGGAGCTGAAAAGCCTGCTGCCGGACGTGCGTGCCACCTTTGTGCGCATGGCCCGCGACGAAGCCAGCGCCCACATGATCGGCAGCGCCATGTCCGGCATCGGTCGCAGCTTTACCCAGCGGCTGCTGGAGCTGGCCGAAGACCAGCTCGGCCCGCCGCCGGTGCCCTATGCCTTCATGGCGCTGGGTTCAATGGCCCGTGATGAGCAGCTGGTGGTCACCGACCAGGACAACGCGCTGGTACTGGATGATCGCTTCGATCCGGCGCAGCACGACGATTATTTTTTCCAGCTGGCGACCATCGTCAGCGACGGCCTCGCGGCCTGCGGCTACAGCTACTGCAAGGGCGGCATCATGGCGACCAATCCCAAGTGGCGTCAGCCGCTGTCGGTCTGGCGCGGCTATTTCAATGACTGGATCGACCGCCCCAAACCCGAGGCGCTGCTCAATAGCTGCATCTTCTTTGATCTGGATGCGGTCTACGGAGAAAGCGCGCTGGTTGAAGAGCTGCAGGAACTGCTGGCCGAACGCGCCAGCAGCAACGAGCCGTTCCTCGCCGCGCTGGCACGCAACGCACTCAACCGCACGCCGCCGCTGGGCTTCTTCCGTACCTTCGTGATGGAAAAAGACGGCCGCCACAAGAACGTCATCAACCTCAAGCGCCGCGGCACCGCGCCGCTGACCGACCTGATCCGCGTGCACGCCCTGGCCTGCGGCTCGCGGGCGCAAAATTCCTTTGACCGCCTGGACGCCATTGCTGCGACCAAGCTGATGCCTCCCGAAGCGCTGGAACGCCTGCGCTACGCGCTGGAGTTCCTGTCACTGGTACGCATACGCCACCAGGCGGTCGATCTGGAAGACGGCATGGACCCGGACAACGACGTTGAGCCGGAAAACATCCCCGCCGCCGAACGACACAACCTCAAGGAAGCGTTCCAGGTGCTCAGCAACGCCCAGAAGTTTCTGCGCTTTCGCTACCCGCACCTGCCCGTTACCCGGACTCTATGATTCGTTTTACCCCGGCCGCCCCCGGCGGCCCCGCCATCGACTGGACCAGCGAGTTGGCACGGCGCGCCGAGCGCAGCCGCCATCCGGCGCTGCAAGCCTTTTACCAAGCCGGTTGTGCCAGTGGCGACACGCCGCTGGAACAGGCGCAGCTGATCGCCCTGGACATCGAAACCACCGGCCTGGATGCACGCCGGGACGCCATCGTCAGTATCGGCCTGGTGCCCTTTGACCTGCAGCGCATTCGTTGCCGCGACGCCTTCTACGAGGTGGTCAAGCCCAACACCCCGCTGAGCGAAGAGTCCATCACCTTTCACCGCATTACCCATTCGGACATCCGCCAGGCGCCGCCAATGGCCGCTGTACTGGACCGGGTACTGAAGGCCATGGCCGGCAAGATCATGGTGGTGCATTACCGGGCCATTGAACGCGCCTTTCTGGATCGGGCGGTACAACAGCACCTGGGCGAGTCGCTGACCTTCCCGGTGATCGACACCATGCAGCTCGAGGCCCGCCTGCACCGGGGCAGCGCGCAGCCCGGCTGGCTGGCCCGGCTATTTGGCCGCAAGGTGGAATCCATTCGTCTGGCCGACAGCCGCCTGCGCTACGGCCTGCCGCACTACAGCGCCCACCACGCCCTGACCGATGCGGTGGCGACCGCCGAACTGCTGCAGGCGCAGGTGCTGACTCACTATCAGCCAGAGACCCCGTTGCGGGACCTCTGGTACTGAGTCAGACCGACAGCGAACGCATCTTGCCCGGATTCAGCAACGAATGCGGGTCGTTCGCCGCCTTGCTGGCGAGAATTGCCGGGCTCAACGAGCCGCCATGCTTGCCGTCTTCCAACATAAAGGTGTGGCTGTTGTTGATCTTGATGCCCAGCGACTCATGCAGCGCCATAACCTCGTGCAACCGCTCATCGGAGCTGTAGCGCACCAGCGGCAGCCCGGTGATCAGCGGTTGGCCGTTGCCCAGACGGATAAACTCCAGATGAGTGAGCACCTCATCGCCAACCAGCGCCTTGAGGTCTGCCAGTTGCTCCAGCACCCGCTCAGCAGCGTAGTTGGTCTGCAGGTTGGTGACGCTTTTATCGTGCTTCAGCGCCTGCAGGGTTGAGTGGTTCCAGCAGTGCTCCATCAGTGTCAGGCCGGAGGCCTGCGCTTCGGCGAAGGTCTGCATCCAGAGCTGCTCACCGCCGTATTCTGCCAGCAATTGCGCCAGCGGCTGGCGATTGTGCGGCGCCACCAGCGCCATCACCAGGTAGTGCCCGTCAGGCTGCTCAAAGGGGATATCGCGGAAGTAGGATGCCGCCTTGCTGTCGTACAGCGACAGTTCACGCTTCTCGATACCGGCCGCATCCAGCAGGGTGCGACAGAAGCCATAGGCTGTCTCGATAGTGGCAAAATCCAGCAGATATTCATCCCAGTCTCGCGCAGGGGCCAGCGCCAGTTCCAGATCAAGCAAAATGCCGTTGGTGCCATAGGTATGGTGATAGGTCAGCAGTTCTTCGCCACGCAACTCCAGCACCCGCGGCGTTTGTTCAATCGTCAGTACGCGGATCGCCTGCACCGTTCCCGAGGTCGAGATCGGCCCGTAGTTGATCGAGCCGATACCGCCGAAGCCACCGGCAAACAGGCCACCGATGCTGGCCGCGCGATAGGTCGAAGGCATGCAGCGCAGCTCCCAGCGCTGCTCGCGCACACGGGTTTCCAGCTCGCCGATCTTCATCCCGGCCTGAACACGGACCAGACCGTCACACAGCCACTGCAGGTCGGTGCAGGCGGTCATGTCGATGACCACGCCCCCTGCCAGCGGCACCGCCTGGCCGTAGTTGCCGGTGCCACCACCACGCACCGTCATCGGCACACCCAGTTCAACGCAGCAGCCAACCAGCGCACTCAGTTCGGCCTCGTTGCGCGGCTTGACCACCAGGTCAGCCAGTTTGTCCGCCAGCTGCGGCACCAGCATCGGGCTGAACCAGTAGAAGTCCCGGGACAAGCGCTTGATATGCACCTTGGAGGTAATCCAGTCCAGCTCGGGCAGGCGCTGCTGCAGGCTGCCCAGCGTGTCTGTTGACGTCATCTCATGCTCCATTGGGTTGGGCCTGCGCTCAGGGCAGAACCGGGTTCTGCGTGATGAACTCGGTGGTGTAGACGTCCTGCAGCGCAACCTTGTCGCTATCCACCAACTGGTTTTCCAGCAGCATGTTCCAGGTCGCCTGCATGCGCGCATCGGTAATCACGCCGATCCCCTGGGTCGCCGCATCCCCCCCGGCAACCATGCCGCTGCTGCGCAGACGCTCCAGGGCAAAAGCCAGCTGCTCGGTGGTCATATCCGGATTTTCCTGCTGGATCACTGCATTGCCGCCGCTCGGGTCCGTGATGTAGCGCTTCCAGCCCTCACGGGAGGCATCCAGAAAGGCCTGTACCTGCTCCGGGTGCTGCTCGATCAGCTCGTCGCTGCAGGCAATCGAGTTGCCGTAGGGCGGGTAGCCCTCCTGCCCCAGAGAAAAAACGTTGAACTCAACGCCTTCGCGCTGCAGCGCAAAGGGCTCGGAACTCATGTAGCCCTGCTGCGCCAGCGAGTTGTCGGCAATGAAGGGTTGTACGTTGAAGGTGTACGGGCGGCTCATGGCATCGGTGAAGCCGTACTGACTCTTTGCCCAAGGCCACCAGGACGAATGCGCACTGGAGGAAATCAGCACCTTGCGGCCGCCCAGCTCAGCCAGCGAGTTGACGTCCTTGTGGGTGATAATCACGGTCGGGTCATACTGAAAGCTGGCACCGACCATGGTCAGTGGAATGCCCTGCTGACGCGCCATGACGGTACCGATGTCATCCTTGATAATGCACTGGGCCTGCCCCGCGGCCAGCAACTGCGCCGAGTTGACCTGCGGCCCGCCCATGCGGATGCTGACATCTAGCCCTTTCTCTGCGTACAGCCCGTCCGCCAGTGCCTGGTAAAAACCACCGTGCTCGGCCTGTGCGTACCAGTTGGTGATAAAGGTGATCGGCGTTGCCGCCTGCGCGCTGGCGCAGCCCGCGGCGGCCAGCAGTGCGCTCAATGCGGCGATATGTCTAACCGGGTTACGCGTGTTGCCTGTTGCTTGCATGACTCATCTCCTGTTGCTTGAACAATATGAACCTGACAAAACTCAGTGACGTGACTCGATGTGGCCGCTGAACTGGCCGCGCCCCCAGGACGTCACCTCGCGCTCGACCCAGCGCGCCTGGTGTACTTCGGTGATCGCCTGCGCCCACTGGCTGCTCAGTTGCTCCAGCAGCTGAGCCCCCTGCTCCGGGGTCGCGCCGGTCGGGTCGCCAATCACCCCGGACGGTCCGAAGTCACGGGCGGCCCAGGCTGCGGCCGGCCGGGTGCTGGACAACGTGGGACAGGGAAACGGCGGCGGATAATTCGCTTCCGCGCGTTCCATCCGCAGGGTCTCGGGCGCCAGCTGCATCAGCAATGCGGTCTCGCCGTGGCCGGCGTGCATACCCAGCTGGCGCTCCTGTTCGGGCATGAAGCTGCTGTCAAACTTCACGCTCCAGGCCGAGCGCGGAATAACCATGAAATCGCCGTGACGCAGCCGCAGCTCGCGTGCCGCCATCTCCAGCGGCTGAGGCTGCCCGCCATGGGCGTTGACCATAATCAGCTTGCGAAAGCCGGCGCGATAAACCGACTCGCCGATCTCCTGAATGGTGTGCAGCAACAGCTCACCGGTCAGCGTCATGGTGCCGGGAAAGTGCAGATGCTCATCAGACTTGCCGTAGGTAATGGCGGGCAGTGCGTAGGCCGGAATCTGCGCCGGCAAACGCGCCAGCGCCTTGCCGACCACCCCGGCGGCGACAATCGAGTCGACCGCGCAGGGCATGTGCGGGCCGTGCTGCTCAATCGCGCCGACCGGCAGCACGATGACAGTATTGGCCTTGTCCGCCAGCGCATCGATATCGGTCCAGCTCAGGTACGGCAGAAAACGGTCTGCCGGGGTATAACCGTGCAACATCACGACTCCTTGGTGCCGCCCAGCGGCAGGTAGGCGGTGGCTTCAACTTCAATCAGGATGTCGTCGGTCGGCAGCATGGCGCTGACCTCAACGACCGTGGAGACCGGCGGCTCGCCGGGGAAAAACTGTCGGCGCACCTGGCTGTAGGCCGGAAAGTGGTCGAGGTTGCGGAAGTACTGCACCAGCTTGAACACATCGCTCATCTGGCCGCCCTCACGCTCGATGATCTGGCGGATCGCCTCCAGCACATACCAGCTCTGCGCCAGGATCGGCCCCTGCTTGATGTCGCTGGAGAACTCGCCGGTACGCCCCAGGCGCTCGGCGGCCTCGTCTGGAATGTCGTCAAAGCCGCGGACGATCATCCGGCGCGCCGGATCGACCGCGATCACGCCCGACAGAAAGAGGAAGTCGCCCACCCGCTTGGCGGCGGCGTAGCGCGCCAGCGGCGCGCCATTGGTTGTCTCGTTGCTCATCAACTCGCTCCAGATAGAAAGGGTTCAAAGCGCCAGCGTCAGGCGCGCTGAGCGGCAGCTGCCGCAGCACACAGCGATGTATTCGCTGCGATCGTCGTCATCCAGGCATTGATCACCATGCAGCGGCTCACCGTCGCTCCAGGCCACCACACAGCTGCCACAGATGCCCTGTTCGCAGTTAGTGTCCGGGGCCACGCCGGCCTGGCGCAGGGCCGCGAGCATCGAGCCTCCGGCCGGCACCTCGATATCCAGGCCGCTGTCACTCAGGTGCAGCTGAAAGCCGGTCTGCACGCTGGTCTCGCTGCCGGCGAAGGCTTCCTCATGCCACTGGTCGCCGGGCAGATCGGCGCACTGTTCGCGGACCCGCTGCATCAGCCCTGCCGGGCCGCAGCAGTAAACGTGGGTATTGGCCGGCAACCCTTCCAGCCGGCACCTCAGGTCCAGCTTCTGTCGCGGGTTATCGACCAGCTCGACAGGCCAGCCAGACGCGGCCAGCTGATCGACAAAGGGTGAGGAACCGGCACTGGAGACCGCCACCACAAAGCTGAACGCCCGCCCTTGGGCAGCCAGCTGATAAGCCATCGCCATCAACGGGGTGAGCCCGACACCGCCGCCGACCAGCAGGTGGTGCTCGGCCTCGGGCGCCAGTGCAAACAGGTTGCAGGGCAAGCTGGCGGCCAGCTCGATGCCCGGGCGCGCCAGCGCATGCAGCGCCTGTGAACCGCCGCGTCCGGCGTGCTCGCATTTCACGGCAATCTCGTAGTGACTCAGGTCGCTCGGGTTACTGCACAGCGAGTAGGCCCGGCGATGCTGCTCACTGATCTGGATCTGCAGGTGCGCCCCGGCCTCGAAAGGCGGCAGCCGCCTGCCTGTCGGATGCTGCAGCCGCAGGCGCATGACATCCGGCGTCAACATCTCGCAGGCCGTAACACGCAGGGGACTGAACTGGACTGAAAACATAAATTGACCAAGTAGACCGTACACTTGGTCAAACTAAATGCATAACACATGCCAGCCGGTCGCCAATGCGATCCTTCAGACGACCATCAGAGGTATTTCAGGGAGGAATTCAGGCCCGCAGGCCGGCACCCGAGAGAACGAATTGAATCAGCTCCTGCTCGATCTTCTGCCGCACCTCGGGGGCTGTCAGCGATGATTCAAGCAGCATTTCGGCCTGCAGGGTGTAGTCGGAGTAATACTGGGTCAACGCCCAGATGTGCATGATCAGCAGCCGCCCATCAAGCGGACGCAGAGCGCCGTCGGCAACCCAGCTGTTGATCCTGGCCACCTTGGCGTGGGTTGCCTCCATCGCGCCTGGCCAATAGTTCTCCAACCGCGCGCCGCCGCTGAGCACCTCCATGGTGAAGATCCGCGACAGCTCCGGGTTCTCCAGCGCGTAATCCAGCTTGACCCGAACAAAGTCGCTCAGCGCCTCGCGCGGCGTCAGCTCCGGTTCGGCGTCGAACACAAAGAAATTGCGCCAGCTGTCCAGCACCATGCCCAATACCTGGGAGTAGAGGGCTTCCTTGTCTTCGATGTAGTAGTGCAGCTGCGACTTCTTGAGTTGTGCCCGCTCGGCAATCGCCTGAGTCGATGCCCCCTGAAATCCATGCTGGCTGAACTCGGCAATGGCCGCATCCAGAATCTTGCGCATGATTTCCTGGCGGCTCTGCTTCGAGCGCTCCGTTCGCATGTCTACTTTTGCCACAGTTGCACCATTTCAGTGAATGACAGATACCCGTTGCACCATTGGCAGGCCCCTTGATGTGCCGGGCTGCGCAGGCAGGTGGCTATCCTACCCTGCCCGTCGCCGCAGCATAACCGGAAACAAAAAAGGGTCGCACGCCGGAGCGGTGCGACCCTTCTGTCACGCAACCAGACTTAACGCGGTTCGCTCATCAAGCCCTTGATGATGGCGATACAACCGACCAGCAGGACGATGGTGAACGGCAGCCCGGTGGATACCGCCATGGCCTGCAACGCTGCCAGGCCACCGCCCAACAGCAGCGCAATGGCGACCACACCTTCACCAATCACCCAGAACACGCGCTGCGGCACAGGCGCATTGACCTTGCCGCCGGCGGTGATGGTATCGATGACCAGCGAGCCGGAGTCCGAGGAGGTGACGAAGAACACGATCACCAGCACGATACCGACAAAGGAGGTAATGGCGGTCAGCGGCAGCTCACCCAGCATCACGAACAGCTTCAGCTCGAGTGCCGCGTCCTGTACGCCGGTGAAACCGTCAGCGACAAACTGACCGATCGCGGTACCGCCAAAAGCCGTCATCCACAGTACCGACACCACTGAAGGCACCAGCAGTACGGCAATCAGGAACTCACGCACGGTACGGCCACGGCTGACGCGGGCGATGAACATGCCGACAAAGGGCGACCAGCTGATCCACCAGGCCCAGTAGAAGGCAGTCCAGCCCTGGGTAAAGTTGGCATCTTCACGGCCTATCGGGTTGGACAGCGCCGGCAGGTTGGTGACATAAGCCAGCAGGTTGTCAAAGAAGCCCGTGGCAATCGCCACCGTCGGACCAACAATGATGACGAAGCCCATCAGCAAGATGGCCAGCACCATGTTGATCTCGGACAGGCGCTTGACCCCCTTGTCCAGACCGGCAACCACCGACAGCAATGCCAGGCCGGTGATGCCGACAATCAGCAGCACCTTGGTCACGTTACCGGTGCCGATATCGAACAGATAGTGCAACCCGGCGGTCGCCTGCTCGGCGCCAAAACCAAGCGAGGTCGCCAGACCAAACAGGGTGGCAAACACCGCGAGGGTGTCGATGATATGCCCCGGCCAGCCCCAGACGCGCTCGCCCAGAATCGGGTAGAAAATCGAACGAATGGTCAGCGGCAGGCCCTTGTTGAAGGAAAACAGCGCCAACGCCAGTGCAACCACGGCGTAGATTGCCCAAGGGTGCAGGCCCCAGTGGAAGATGGTTGCCGACATACCAAGACGACGGGCCGCCTCAGCGTCGCCAGCAGCCGCGCCGAGCGGTGCCCAGTCGGTACGCAGTCCGTCGTCGCCTACGGTCACACCGCCGAGCGAAGAAGAGAAATGCGACATCGGCTCGGATACGCCGTAGAACATCAGGCCGATACCCATACCGGCGGCAAACAGCATGGCAAACCAGCCAAGGTAGCCATAGTCAGGTTTGGCTTCCATACCACCGATGCGCACCTTGCCCAGCGGTGACACAATCAGGCCAAGGCAGAGGATCACGAATATATTGGCGGCGCCGATAAAAAACCACGCCAGGTTGCCAGTCAGCCAGTCGCGCAGGGCCGAGAACAGCGGTGCCACTTCGGCTTGCAGTGCCAGGGTCAACACCACGAACAGCACCACAGCCAGTGCCGAGATGGTGAATACCTTGCCGTGAATATCCAGGCTGAAAACAAAATTGCCGGAAATGTTGTCCTGACCAATCACATAGTCGGTGTCGATCAGGTTGGCGTCGCCGGTCGGCGCCGGGATGCCATCGTGGGGGGCCTGAGAGGCCGCGGGGTCGTGCTCATTCAATGGTTCTTTCGCCATCTGAGATGCTCCGATACTTCAGTGCGGGCAGTAAGCCCGGTGACGTGTCAGCCGAACCGCACAGCGAGACGGGACACCAAAATGAGTCCCCGAGGGGACGCGAGAGCGCCCCTTTGGGCGCGCGGCGGCGACATTGTTGTTAGCCCAAAAAGACAGATTCAGTCACTGTGTTTTTCAGTCGACGCGCGCTAATGATAGCCAGTTGCCGGGCATTAGTGAAATTGCCGCCCCCAGGCAGCGGCGCTCAGGAACGCAGATCCCCGCGCAGTTGCAAGGTGACAGCGCCGGTAAACAACATCATCACCTGTTCCTCGGCCAGCGCCAGAATTTCGCTGCGCCGGGCCGGCTCACCCAGATAATCCAGGGACTGGAACAACATGTTGCGATTGACCATGCCGGCTATCCGACGGACCTGCAGAGCCGGCACCTGGGGAGGCATCAGGCCCAGTTCATGGATGTCCTGGGCCATGTCATCGGCAAACTCGTCCATCTGCCGTTGCAGCTCGGTGCGCAGCACCTGCGAAGGGCCGTGCAGCTCGCGCACGGCAATCAGCACGCGCGCCCGGTTAGCATGCACATAATCGAAGTACAGACGCAGGGTCTGACGGCACACCGCGCGCCCCTTGCTGACGCCGACTTCACCTGCGCCCTGCTCCACCGTCCCGGCAGCCTGCCGGCGCAGAGCCCGCAGTGCCGCTCGCAGCTCGTCCTTGGACTGGCGCAGCAGCTGCAGGCCAAGGTCTTCCATATCGCGAAAGTGCCGGTAGAAGGTATTGGGATTTAGCCCGGCTTCGCGGGCCAGTTCGCGCAAGCCCAGACTGGTCAGGCAGCGGCTGCTGGAAGCCAAACGCTCGGCAGCATCCAATAGAGCTCGTTTGCCCGGCGGGTCGACGCTCATGAGGGAGGGTGGGCTTATCGCGCCGAGCGCAGGATAGACAGCACCTGACGGGGCGTCATCGCGTAACTGTCCATCAACGCCTTAAGCTCCTCATTAAACGCCAGCTCCTTCTGCAACCCGCTGTCCTGCTTGAGTTTTTCAAGGTGCTCCAACTGCGCGGCCAACTCACGCTCAGCGGCGCGAAACTCCGAAAGCTTGCTCATGTCATACCTGTGTGCAAAAAAGGTTGTTAAGGAAGTGCTGATTGACGCCGCATGCCCTCTGGCACTCTGGGCGGAGCCCCGCAAGGCCAGCGCTTGCCAAAGGATTCTACACCAGCGACGCGCCGGGTATGCACCCAAGTGCAGCATGCCCGTCGACGCGTCGCTGCTCACGCCGCAGGAGACAGGCCCCTATGTCCACCCTCGTCATGCCACCACGTACCCGCACCAGCGACGGCGCCTTGCGCCGCGTAGGCATCGAGCTGGAAATGAACGGCATCGATATCGACAGCCTGAGCCGGCTGGTCGCCGGCGACGGCCATTACCAGATCGAAAAGCCCGGTCGCTACGAGCGCCGCCTGACCGGCGACGACGCCGGCGACTGGGTGGTCGAGCTGGACTCCAGCCTGGTCAAACGCCTTGGCCGCAAACCCCGTCCGGAAGACCCGCGCTCGGCCGAGCTGATGAGTTCCGCCGAAGACGCGCTTATCTGGGTAGCCGAGGCGCTGGTACCCGCCGAACTGGTCAGCCCACCGCTGCCACTGAACCGGCTGGATGAGGTCAACGCACTGATTACTCGTCTGCGCGAGGCTGGCGCCAAGGGCACCGGCGACCGCCTGACCAATGCCTTTGGCATGCAGTTCAACCCGGAGATTCCGGATGACCGCGCCGATACCATCACCGCCTACCTGAAGGCATTCCTGTGCCTGTACGACTGGCTGGCCGAGCGCACAGAGGTGAACCTGGCGCGGCGCATCACCACCTATGTCGACCCGTTTCCGGCCGCCTACGTCAAGCGCGTCACCACGCCCGAATACTGGCCCGACCAGGCGCGGCTGATTGATGACTATCTGGAGCACAATCCGACCCGCAACCGCGCCCTGGACATGCTGCCGCTGTTTCGTCACCTGGATGAACAACGGGTGCTGGCCCGCGCACCGGACCCGCTGATCAAGGCGCGGCCGACCTTTCACTACCGCCTGCCCGATTGCCGCATCGACGAGCCAGGATGGGACATGACCCCCGCCTGGAACGACTGGCTGCAGATTGAGCGGCTGGCCTGCGACCGCGAACGCCTGCAACGCTGCTGCGAGGCCTATCAGCAATGGCTGCACCAGGGCCTTGGCCGGCTGCTGGAGAGCTGGCCAAGGCAGGTGGAACGCGACTGGCTCAGCAGCGACGCCCAATGAAACGCCCGCGCATTGCCATTACCGGCCCCCGACGCGGCGCCTTTGGGCCGCGCTTTCTGGTCGCCCGCGCGATCCGCTACTACGGCGGCGTCCCGGTCCAGCTGGGGCCCGGCGATGAGCGCAAGCTACCCACCTATGAAGGCGTGGTAGTCACTGGCGGGCACGACGTCGACCCCGTGCTCTACGCCGCCGAACCCGAGGTCAAACCGCGCTACGACACCGCGCGCGACGCCCTCGAAGCCGCGGTCATTGATGACGCCCTGAGCCGCGGCCTGCCGCTGCTGGGCATCTGCCGGGGAGCCCAGCTGCTTAACGTACGCTGCGGCGGCAACCTGTTTCAGGATCTGCGCTCGCGCCGCAAACTGACCTCCAAGCGACGCACCATCCTGCCCTTGAAGACCCTCTGCGTGGACGCCGGCAGCCACCTGGCGCGACTGCTGGGCGTGCAACGCGCGCGCATCAACAGCCTGCACAACCAGGCAATCAACCAGCTTGGCGAAGGGCTGGTAGTCAGCGCCCGCGACCTCGATCAGATCACCCAGGCCATCGAAGCACCTGGCCGACGCTTTGTCATGGGCGTGCAGTGGCATCCGGAGTTTTTGCTGTTTCTGCCGAGCCAGCGCCGGCTGTTCAAGGCACTGGTGTCGGCCGCGCGGGAGCTGGGGTAGTCCACTCCTCCAACACCGCACACACCCAGTCTGGCGCCAGCCGCTCCTGCTCCAGCCGCGCCAGGCCAAACCGGCCAGCACGCAAATCGCGGAACAGCTGCGCTTCGGTAGCGGTCAGCGCTGCCGGCTCAGCTACAACAGAGGCAGGCTCAGGCACCATGCGCGCCTGATGCTGCAACAGGGTCTGTTGGTCCATCAGCAGCGGCTCGATATTCGGAAGTTTGGTTCTGGCGTCAGCAAGCATGGTCAGGCCTTCAGAGTCGATATCGCCCCAGTAGGCCACCTGTTTGCTCTGCAACCATTCGGCCTGTAGCCAGCTCAGATTCTTGCCGCCGCCGAACACCGCAATGCAATCATCCAGCGCCGGCAAGCCCAGGCCGGACTGCACGTTCTCTACCACCAGAATGCGACCGGCGGGCAGCGCCGTTGTCAGCAGAGTGTCGGTCGACAACTGAAGCAGCGGTAGACCGCCCAGCGCCGCGCGACTGGACTCGCACAGCGGACGCACCCACAGCCAGCCGCGTGGATTGGCCTGACAATTGAGCCAGCTCAACAGCCCGCCTGCGTCGCTGATCGCGCCCTGCTGCAGCACATCCAGCATCAGTTCGATAAGGCGCTGGTGCTGCTCGACAAACTTGGTGTCCACCTGCACCAGCGGCAGGGCACGCAAATAAGCGCCCCCGCCCATGCCAGGGCGTAGCTGAGGCAGTAGCGCAAGCAGCAGCTCCAGATCGTTATCGCTCAGGCGCTCCAGCTCCTCCAGTTGACTGACCAGCAGCGCAAACATCGAGCGTTGCAACGTAGCGTCCTGCAGCCATGCCACCGACAGGCACCGGCTGATGCGCTGCTGCCAACCCTGTAAGGCCTGCTCAGCCGCCGGGCCAAGCAAACGGGCTAGCATGGCCGGGTCCTGTGCAACCAGATGGGTGGGCACCGGCTGGTTACCCAAGTGTCGATAGGTCGTCTTGCCCCAGCACACCGCGTGCGGCAGGGCGAAGTCACGCCACGCCTGCACAAAAGCATTGAAATGCGCCAGCTCACCCAGTGCCGCCGAGCCTTTAGGCGGCCTCAGAGGAATCTTGGCGGGAAACGGTAACTCACCTGTCAGTCGCGCCTTGAGACGCCGCCGGTTGTCCCACTCACGGCGCTGCAGCAGCGCCAAGGCCTGTGCAGGTAACAGCCCCCAGCGCGGCTCAGCCATCGACCTGCACACCCAGCTCAGCGGCTTGGTCTTGCAAGTGAGCCTCACGTGCCTGCGCCATGCGCTGGTCAATCTCCTCCCAGGTCAGCTCGCACAGGTGGCTCTCGTGGCTATCCGCGTCGCGCTCGGCAATCAGCAGTGAACGGGCCGATTCTCTGGCGAGGTTAAGGTTCTTGTAGGGTGTGATCAGGTTGACGTGAATGTGCAGCTCGCGGAAAACCCGCAGAACGCGCCGGCTGACCGACTCGGCGGTATTGGAGAAGGCCTCGTCGAGAAACACCGTGCAGTAAACCGGCTTGTCATGGCCGTCGGGCGTCAGCACGTAAGCCAGACTGGCCGCCACCACCATGCCGGCAAACGATTCTTTCTCGCCACCGGATTTACCGCTGGAGGAGTTGAGCACGTCACGCACATCCTCGGTGACGCTGTCGACCTCCTCGGCGTAAAAGGTCATCTGATAGCGCGGGTCCAACAGACGCAGGCTTTCCAAGGTACCAGCGGTACCAGTGGCGCTGGCCTTGTCGAGTATCGCCACTACCTCGGACAGGGCCTGAAAACGCCGTTCGTGCTCATCACTGTTGATCTGGCTGAGCGCCCGGTTGAGCTTGCGCTGAAAGTCCTGCACATGCGGATACTGCTCGCGTCGCGAGCCCAACCGCAGGTGACTGCCGGCCTTGAACTCGGTACGCCGCAGTACTGCGTTGATGGTTTGTATGCGTTCCAGAATCTGCTCACGCTCGGCGTCCAGCTTGTTGCGGATACGCGCCAGCGATTGGGTGGCATGGCGGTTGAGGCGCTCGCGGAATTGTTCCACCAGCGCCGGCAGCCCCTCGCGCTGCAATGCCTGCAAATGCGTGAGAAAGTCTTCCAGCCCAGCCAGCCCTGTCGGCCAGTCAACCACCAAGGACGCCCATTGATCCTTCAGGCGAAAGCCACCCATGATGCCGTTGGCAGTATTCTCAGCAGTGCCCTTGCGCCCATGCTCGATCTCGATCAACCGGTCCAGTTCGCGCTCTACCGCCGCCTGCCGCTCACCGTCTTCCAGGGTGACAGCGCCGACGCGCTGCGCCAGCAAGGCACGCCCCTCGTCGCTAACACCTTGAGCGGCCAGTTCGGCGGCCTGCGCATGAGCCTTTTGCGCACTTTCCAACTGGCCCTGTACCTTGCCCTTGGCCTGCTGCAGCTCACCGAGCCGCCGCCCGCAGTTGGCATGCTCATCCTTTGCCTGCTGCCAGCGTGCCAGCGCCTTGGCCAGGTCGCCATCGGCGGACTCCAGCGCTTGCAGTTCGCTCTTCAGCGTGCTCTGACGCCCTTCCCAGTAGGGCGCATCGAGCTCATCCCAGTGATAAGCCAGCACCCGCTCAAGCACGCGTTGTCGGCCGGCCACCTCGTCCATTGCCGTGCGTGCCGTTGCTAACTCGCGCTCCAGGGTGCCAACACTGCTCTGCAGGTGGGTTCGCTCGCCATTCAGCAGCGCCAGGCGCGCGGTATTGGAAAACCCAAGGCACCAGCGCCGACGGTCATCCACCCGCGCCTGGTCCTTCTTCTCGAAACGACCGTGCTCGCGTTGCACCAGACCTTCACGGGTGGTCGAAAAAGGCGTGGCGTCCAGCGACTCGGTGCTATCTACGCAGTGCAGGTCATGCCGGCTCAGGTGCTGCTTGAGCCAGTCGCGGTAGGGGTGCTGACGCCAGACCAACTTGCGTAAAAAACCGTCATCCCAGAACGACGGCGGCGCAGTTGAACCCGCCGAGCGCACCACCTGCACCCGAACATGCAGGCCGGTATGCCGCGCATTCAGCCAACGGGTAACCATCGAATAGCCCTGCGCGGGCACCAGCAGCGTGGTGCGTAGGCCACCCAGCGCGCGCTCGATAGCGCCCTGCCAGGCCGTTTCTTCATCCTTCACATCGAGCAGTTCGCCGATAAACACTAACTGCTCAGCATCCAACTCTAGCGCCGCAACCAGTTCATCACGCAGGCGCTGGTAGGCCGGCTCGATATTGGAATTGGGCCGCGCTTCGATCTCGCGGATCTGCTCAACCGTCTCGCGTAATTGCTGCTGCGCCTGACTCAACTGGCCACTGGCCTCGGCAAAGCGGTTCTGGCTGTCTTCGCGGCTTTGGTCGATAGCCTGCAAGGCGCTGTCAGCCTGGCGCTGGTTTTCGACAAACTGGCTTTGCTGCAAAGCCTCCGGCAAACCCAGCGCGCGCATGTCCTGCTGATACTGCGACGCCTTGCGGGCAATATCCCTCAAGCGAGCTTCAGCATGCACCAGCTCCTTGCGCAGCGCCTCGACCTGATTACCGCCGTGTTGCAGATAGGCCTCATGCCGACCCTCGGCCTGCTGAGCAGCGTCGTCCAGGGCCCGCTGAGCCGCCTCGAGCTGCCGCGTCACCCCAGCCAACTCCGCCTCAACGACAGCAATACGCTTGGCCCACAGCTGCGCCTGCGCCTCGGCAAAGTAGCTACGCAGGTCATGCTTCTCCAGCCAGAGCTGCTGCAGTGCCTGCTCCGCGCGCTGAATGCTGGCGGCGAGTTCGGGCAAGCGCTGTAAATGTTCAACTTGGGCGCGGGCATCGCTCAGACGGTCATGAATGGCCACCAGATCGGCAAACTCGTCGACCACCTCGCGCGCGTCCTCACGCACGGCGCTGGGTTCCAGCACCAGCTCGCGGATCAGGCGGGTCAGGTCATCAATCTTTTTCAGACCCAGCGCCCGTGACAGCAGCGCCGGGGCATTGCGGTTATCCATGTGCAGCAGTTTGCGGTAGAGCTCCTGGTACTCGGCAAAGTGTTCGTCACAACAGGTGATGCGCGGGTCATCACGCAACCACTGCTTGAGCTGCCTGGCATTGCCCTCGCCAAAGGCATCAAGCATGTCCTTGAGCGCCAAATTGCGCTTGGCCACCACGTACACCCGGCTGACATCGCTCAGTGCGTTGCTGGCTTGTGTGGTCCAGAACAGCGCTGCCAGAGTAATCTCGGCGCCGTCATCGGCGCGGTAAAGCGCCCGCAGGCCGGTCACTACGGCCTTTTCCCGTTTGCTTTTAACCCGCGTACCGGCGCCCTCGTGGGCCGCGCCGAAACTACCGCGCATATAAGACAGCAAAGTGCGGTCAGCGCGGTCGCCCTGGGCTGCCGCCACGTTGAATGTGGCCTTGCCCGCGGGCAACAGCAGCGCCATCAGGCCATCAACAAAGGTGGACTTGCCTGCGCCGTTGTCCCCAGTGATCAGCGTGCCGAAGGGGTCAATACTGGCGCTGTGCAGCCCGTCAAAGGAGCCCCAGTTGTAGACTGTCAGCTCGCTGAGCCGAATCTGCCCGTGCTGGAATAGCTCCGCTGCGCTCGTTGCGTTATCCCTCATCAGTCATTGCCTCCCAGCAGGTCACCCTGGCTGGCAGTGGGGGCGGGTGTATTTGACGGCTTGACCGGTGGGGCCGGCAGCGCAATCTCATCCTCAGCGGCCAGCCGCTGATACTCGGCCAGCATGGTTTCAAGGAAGGCGGCATCCACCACATAGCGAATCAGCGGGGTGATTTCAAAGCGGTCGTCACTGCCACGCAGCGGCGCCAGCAGTTTGCGGTCTTTCATGTTTTTCACCGCGCCATTGAGCTTTCTGCGGTCGGCGCTGGCGTGATTGGTCAGCGGCAAAAAGGGCGTGAGATAGGACTCCAGCCGCTCAATGTCCACGGTAATCTTCTGCTCCCCGGCAGCCTCTCGCTCCTGATAATGGCGGCGCAGCACCAACAGCAACAAGGTGTCGTACAGTGACAGGGTGCGCCGGGTGATCAGCGAAACAAAAGACTCGGTGCTGTCATTGTCGTTTTCGCTGTCTGACTCGTCACCCGCTTCATCGTCGCTATCAAAGCGAGCCACAAAACCCAGACCCGCGCGCTCATCCAACACAAGACGCAGATACACTTCGGCCAGATGGCGGCGAATCACGCCCTGATGGCGACACAAGGCCTCGTACAACTTGCCCTTTTGCGCCGCGATGATAGCGCCCTGGCGCATCAGGTAGACCAGCACCCGGCGCGCCTCATGGGGCATCTCGGCGCCATCACCTGTGTCTTCGGCGCTGCTCTCGCTTATCTCTGCTTCATCGGTCTCGGCGCTGCCAGCCTGCTCTGCCTCGGGCCGAGCCTGCTGCAGCGGCACGCCACTGACCATACTGAAAAAGCTGTTATCCGCGCCGCCCTCGCCGTCATACTCTGCCATACCTGCTCCTACAGCACCAATTCATCCAGATTGTCCGGGAACAACTCCGCGCTCAGCAACAGCGCCGGGACAGTTGCCCGTAGCTGCGCGCCGCTGCGATCAACAATGATGACCTGTTCACTGCGCTCCAGGGTGGCCGCGTTGACCGCCTTGGCCACCCGCACGTAGGCCACCAACTCCTCCAGACCGGCCTGAACCGGCAACACCTCAAGCAACCCCGCGATGGTCTGCGGGCCGCGCTGGCAGAGCGCCAGATACACCTTTTCTGCCACCTCGCGCACGCGCACCGACTCCAGACTCTGCAGTATCTGCGCACTTGGCTCACGGCTATTGGTCTGCGCCTGCACACCCCGTGTATCGAGTTTCTCGTCCGGGCTGCGCAAGCGCAGGCTGTCTGGCGAGAACAGCGTCAGCGCACCGACAGGCAGATCGAGCCGAGTCTCGCTGCGCAGGCTGCAACCGCCATCGCGCAGGATCACAGCGGCCTTCTCCAATTGCGCCAGCAATTGCTCTACCGCGCGGTTCTCACTCGCTGCGCCGCTTTCAATGTACGCGCGCAGCCCTTCCTCTGTGCGCCGCCGTACCTGAAACACACGCTCGCTCTCACGGCTCAGTTCACGCATCAACTGCGCCAGAAACTGTTGCTGCGCGGCGGTCAGTTGCTGGGCGATGGGGCGCGCCAGAATACTGCGCAACTGCTCACTCAGTTCGGTATAGCGGTTGTGATCACAGAGCAGCTGGAAGAAGCCCTCGAAGGCGCTGCCCGCGTCAGTCGCCGCCAGCAGCGCTTCGCGCTCCATCACCGACAACAACACCTCACCCCGGGTATTACCGCCCTCAATCAACTGCACGCGCAGGTCTTTATCCAACTGGCGAATTTCATCCTCGACCCGGCGAAAGTCCCCGGTCAGCACCGAGGCCAACTGGTAGACCTCGCGAATACGCTCGCGCTGCTGCTGCTCGCTTAGCTCACGCACCACGCCGGCCTTGAGCTCATCAATCTCGCGCTGCAGCTCCGCCTTACGCTGCTCCAGCAAGGTAACGCGCTCATCCACATTCGGGCTGATCGCCACGGCCAGATCACGCACGGCTTCCTGCACAATACGCAGGTGCGATGCGCTGGTGCCGGTACTGCGCTCATCCAGGCTACGACTAAAACGCAGCGCGGTTTCGCAGGCATCGGTCTTGCTCAGTTGATCATCCAACTCGCGCAGCCAGCCGGCGGCAATCCACTGATTGAGGTAGGTACCGGCCGGCGTTTCGGTCTGCCACTGACCCAATTCACGCAAGCGCTCTATCTCGGCATCCAGCCGCACTCGCGCACGGCTGAACGGCACCTCACCTTCCTCGCTGAACAGGTCGGCGATAAACGCCAAGACATAGGGCGCATTATCGGCCCGCAGCAGCTTCCACGCAGCGCTTTCACCGTACAGCCGACGAAAGCGTGCTTGCAGTTCGTGAAAACTCATAGGGTCGGCTTACCTCCGGGCAAGCTGTCAGAGCGCGACTTTATCCGCGCCAGGATCTCATCATGCTGTAGCCGATCCACCGCGTGCTTCGCCACAGAACGCCGCCGCAGGTTGCGCAGCTTTCCCTGTACAGCGGGTAGCGCCAGGGCCTGCGGCAAGCCGATCAGAGCAAACTCGGGGCGTTCGCTTTCCATGGAGTCAATAAAGGCCATTGAGTCGGTATCCAGCCACTACGCCATGCATGCCAGAAGCCGTTCGCGTTTTTTCAGCTGGGCGCCAACCCTGATGGGTTGTGTGCTCATGCCATTGAAATGCGACACAATGATTGCGTCAAAATCAGGCGGATCAATCGGCTCCGGCAATTTCCAAGCCGGTTTTGGGCTGCAGGTAAGATACACCAGAAAGGTGCCCCATAGCTGCTCGCCGACTGCATGGTCTTGCAGCATGGCCCCGAGGTCAAACACGTCACGCGGACGCTGTCGAGATAGCGCGGTAGCCATCTTGCCGACATAAAGATCGGCTGGCGATTAATCACATTATCCTTCTGATGCTTCGCGTAGCCGATGTTTCCACCCGCAGGCGCAATGACGCGTCCGCCAGCCCCTTGGCAAGTTGCTCCAGGGCAGGCTTAAGCTCCCGCGAATCATCCTCATAGTCGCCAGTGGGCAGTCAGGTCAGGTCAATACCCACCGACAGGCGCGGCAAGTAATGCTCAAAGAGATTGATAGCCGTCCCACCCTTGAGGGCAAAGCTTGCTTCACAGGCCAACAGCGGCAGGATATCCACAAGTAATTGAACACTCTCGGCATACCAGTTGCTGATCCAGAACCGCCGGCAAGGTGATGCAGTAAGTTGGATTCAAGCGATCACCTGATATCAAGGGAGGCGCCATGCAGGATGTTAGGCATGCCCTTGTCCATAGGTGATTGCAGGTATTCCGTGTTGGCGGGTGCCAATCAGCGGGCTAGGGCTTTGTTCGGGTGGCCGGCAGCCTCCCAGAAGGAGCGCTTGCGCCAGTGCTTACTTTGCAAAGTGGCGATATAGCACTGAGCGTTCTCCAAGCCACGGTAATCGGGCTGCGTCTTGTCCAGCTCAAGGAGGTCACGAAAGTAGCGTGCGCCATGGTGGTAGGCCTTGCTGTAACCACGGTCGAGCAGGTCGTTTAGCAACAGTCGGTAGCAAACAATGCTGGCCAGCGTTTGCCCGGCAATCTCAAAGTGCTCCAGCCAATTGAGCAGCGTGCCGTACCAGCAGCCTTGCAGGCGAGCATGCTGGGCAATCAGATGCTCGGCAGCCAAGTCCACCGCATCAATAAACAGCAGCGTCTGGATAGTTGCACTGGGGTCACTCTCAGCGCTGAGCTGCTGCTTGATCTGCTGGCTCAGAGCTTGCCGCTCAGCGGGGTCGGCATACTCCCAGTAGGCTTCAAGATTAAACAGGCTGGGGCTTTGCTGGTATGTCTGCAGCAGGTTGTGCTTGAGCTGGTCCAGGTTACCCTGAAGCTTGAGCAATTGGTTGTGCAGTTGCGTCTTACGGCGCAGATCAGCCTGCCACTGGGGCTGCTGCAACCAGTGCTCAGCCTGCTCCAGAGCGTTGATACGCAGGGCAAACTCGACCAGCTGTTGCAGTTGCAGTGGGTTAGGCTGCGGGTTAGTGAGCAGGATTGCCTGCTCATAAAGATCGATGTCCCCCAATGCCTCTGCGACCGAACGCAAGCCGATACAGGCATCAGCGGCCTGGTGATTGTAATCATCACCTTTGTGGGTGGCGATTGCGCTGCGGGCGGTCTGGGTAAAGCCGGCTGCCAGAGAGTGCAGTTCCTGCGGGGTCAGCAGGGTGTGACTGAACCTCAGCAAGTCATCAAAGCAACCGTAGTCATTGTTGTCATACAGGGCGCAGACAGCGGCGACCCAATCGCGGGCTTGCGGCTGCTGGCGGCGCAAGTTGCTGGCAACCTCTAGCCAGAATTCCACCGCGGTGCCCAGCACCTCGCCCAAGCAACCGTCGGAGTCATCGACCCGCTCAACCATATCGCTATGGCGTTCCAGCAACTGATCAAGCAATGCCAGCGCTTGGTCCGCATCCGCGTCGGCCAGCTCGCAGATATCCACCAACAATTGCTCAAGCCGTTGAGCAAAACTGGGGGCGATGTGGTAATCAATAAACTCATGACTGCTGGTCACCTGACTGACCTGCCTTTGCAAATAGGGCAGCAGATTCGGCAGCGGCTCCGGTGCATCTCTCTGCTGCCCCAGGTGCTTCTCGATGGTCTTGTCGATATCGGCATTACGGCCATACAGGTCATCCACCAGAGCAATCAATGCTGGCGTTGGCATAGCGCGCAGTTGTTTGACAATGCTCATTCGTCCTGAACATCCTTGCTGGCGGCATAGATGATCAGCAGTAGCTCGTCATCATCGACCAGCCGATATTCCGGTCGTTTACCACTAAGCGCTTCGCTGGCTTTGATGATTTTGGGCACGCCCTCACCACGGCGCTCAATCAGCGCCTGGCGCCCCGCTTCTTCGCGGGCGTTGTAGTAACGGCTGAGCAAGTTGACGATGGTTTCATTGCGGGTGACGGTGTTTTCCATCAGACCATCCAGGCTCAGGCTATTGGGCAGAGCGCCGGGGCTGTAAAGCTCCAGGCGGTCGGCAAACATGTGCAGGCGGATGCGCCGTCCGGTCATGGAGTAATCGCGGTGCGCGACGGCGTTGACGATGGCTTCAAACACCGCACCCAGATCGTATTGGGGCAGGTCCTGTCGGCCGATGGTTTTTGTGGCCGCCAGACGCATGTTTTTACGCACAAAGGCCAGGGCATCGTTGATTTGCTGGTCCAGCGGGCCGGTGCAGTCAGCGGCGTCCAACTGGTCATGAGCATCGCGCTCGGTGCCGCTGTAGCACACGCACTGCACATAGGCATTACCGAGCCACTGGGTCGGGTTTGGCGTCAGCAGCAATACGCCGCTGATAGACAGGCCAAGCTGGCCGTGCTCGCTAGCGCTCAGGTGCAGCTTGCGCAATTGGTCGGCTTCTGGGGTGTCGGCGCGCAGGAAACGCTGCAATAAGCTGCGGTCGAGGTCATCCAGGGTGGTCGCGGGTACCAGGGTTTCATCAAAGCGAATCAGCCGCGACTGACTGCGCTGTTGAAACAGGCGCATCAGCACCTCGGGTTTCATCTCTTGCTTGGTGGATCCAACGCGTTGGTAATAGCGCCCATTGCTGGCGTGCACCATGATGCTTCGGGGAATCTCAACATAAATAACCGTTTTCGCCATGCCCGCCCGATCCGGCAATTGCAGCAAACGTGTGTGCAGGGGCACCGGCGGGTTGATGGCCTGCTGGCTGAGTGTGACCACCCACTCCTCCACTCTGGCCACTTGCTCGTCAGCAATGCCCAGCACCTCACGAGTTTTGTCATCCACGCCCAGCACGATGCGCCCACCCTGGCTGTTGGCAAAGGCGGCAATCTCAAGCGCCATCTTGTCCTTATGCGGGCCGATAATACGTGTGCCATCGCACACCACCTGTTTGAATTCGATGCTGGAGTCTTCACCCAGGCGTATATGAAACAGCAGCTCTCTGGCCAAGTCCGTTTTGGTCATGCGCTTACCTGCGAGTGGTCGGTCAGTGTCCAGCGGATGCTGAACAGGGTAGTGGTTTGGGTGTCTAGTTCCAGCTTGCCGCTGATCTCGTCAAGCAAGGCATCTTCCTGCTGTTCAATCTGCTTTCTTGCTTCGTGGTATTCGGTCAGGGCGTCATCGCGCTGACGCTCCAGACTGCGCAAGCCCTTTTTGGCCTGCACCTTCTCAGCGGTGGAGGCGAGCTGCCGAGCCTGTTTCTTGTAGGCTCTGATCTCTTCATCCAGCTCCTGCACGCGTAGCGACAGCGCTTGGCGACGATCTTCAGCCCAACGTTCGAGCTTGGTCGTCTCCTGCTCAAAGTAGGTTGCCAGTTGCTGCTCGGTAAGCGCCTGCTGCTCGGCCACGGCCTCTTCCAATAGCGGCTGAAAAACCCGGGTATCCAACTGCACCGGGGCGCTGTCTATGCGGGCAGGCACGCACAGCAAGTGCTCGGCATTTTCGCGGCTGAGCACCTCACCGTTGTCAGAGACGGCAAGCGCCAGCAGGTGCCGACGCTGGGTATTGGCAAAGGTGAAGGTCAATTGCACCAGCTGCAAGAGCCCACTGTGACCGATCAGAGGACGCAGCGCGGCAAACTGCCCCGCCTGGAGGTCTGCGTAGTCAAACACCAGATGAGCATCAAGTAGCGGACGCGCCTTGGCGCGCTTAACCAGCTCCCAGGCCAGATAATGTTCGGTGGTTTGCAGGCGGAAAAACTCGGAATCGTTAGCCTGCACCAACGGCCAACTGAGGTCAAAGCGCTGCCCCTGATAGACAAAATGGTTACGCTCAACCTGCGCCCCCGGCAGCTCGGCGCGGGCCAAGTCCAGCAGCACCTGCTCGTGGCTGGAGAGAAAGTCCTGGCTGCTGTCGCGCGTATTCTTCAGGGCGGCAACGACGTCACGGTCAAAATGACTTAACAGGGTTTGCCGAGCATGCTCTTCACGCACCTGGAGAATCGCCTCCATGTCGCTTTGCAGCTGGTCGAAATGGGCCTCAATCTCGGCGTCGGTACGGCAGTGCTGATAGATATCGTAGATACGCCGTTCAATGTCGATATCGTCGGCAATAGCGCCAAGAATCTCGTCGGAGGCGCCAAACACTCCTTCAAACAGCTTGAGCTTGTCGTTCAGCAATTGGAACACTCGCTGATCGGCAGGATTTTTGCGGTTAACGAAGTTGACCACCACCACATCGTGCTTTTGCCCGTAACGGTGCACGCGGCCAATGCGCTGCTCGACCTTTTGCGGGTTCCACGGTAGGTCGTAGTTGATCAGCACTGAGCAGAACTGCAGGTTGATACCTTCCCCACCCGCCTCGGTGGAGATCAAAATGTCGGCCTGGTCGCTCTTGAAATGCTCAACCAACGCAGCCTTCATATCGGCAGGACGCGAGCCGCTGATGCGACCGCTGCCGGCATGGCGCTGAAGCCAGGCCTGGTAAGTCTGTTTGGAACTGCTGTCGCTGTTGCTGCCATTGAGCAACACGGTACGGCCGGCGTAACCGTGGGCCTGCAGGTGACGGTCCAGATACTGCTGGGTACGACAGGACTCGGTGAAGATCACCGCCTTGCGTTGCCCGCCCAAGTTCTCGGTCATCTGCAGCGCGCGCTGCAACACCACCAGCAGAGCATCGCCCTTGGCATTATCGGTGATGCTGGCAGCAAGCTGCTGGTATTCACTCAGCAGCGCGATCTCTTCGGCCAAACGCGCCTGCTTGCCTTGCTCTGGTGGCGGCTCTGGGTCGCCATCAACCTGACCAAACTGATCTAGCCAGTCGTCAGCTTCCTCCAAATCGCCAAGGCTATCTTCGGTCAGCAATTGTTGGTCGCGCAGCCGTTCAACCATACCCTTGAGCGTCTCGGCGATGGCAAAGCTGGAGGAGGCCAGAATCTTGCGCAGGCCAATGCTAACCAGATGCCGCGCCTGCTGGGAAATGGCCTGCAAATCGGGCCGTTGCAGGTAGCTGGAGACCTTCTGGTAGAGCTCCCACTCGGCTTCATTCGGGGTGAAGTCCTGCGTAATGGCATAACGATTGGTGAAGTTAATGCCGCCTTCCTGCTGTACCTGTTTACGCAGTGTGCGGTGGCACAGCGGCTCAATGCGCTGCTTGAGGTCGTCCAGTGCGT
Source organism: Pseudomonas abyssi (assembly GCF_002307495.1). Classification (GTDB taxonomy): domain Bacteria; phylum Pseudomonadota; class Gammaproteobacteria; order Pseudomonadales; family Pseudomonadaceae; genus Halopseudomonas; species Halopseudomonas abyssi. Next base: position 144,502 of record NZ_NTMR01000019.1, read on the forward strand.
CGCCGCTCTTTTGCCGGTTAACGTACAGGCTGCGAAAAGACTTGGCGTCGCCAAAGTAATGCGGGTCGATCACGCTGGCCAGACCATACAGCTCCATCAGGTTGTTCTGTATTGGCGTGGCAGACAGCAACACCCGCGATTCGGCGCGCGCAGTGGCGCGCACGACGTCCTTGGCGCGTTTGTTGCCTTTGGGGTTATAGATGTTGCGCAGCTTGTGCGCTTCATCAAACACCACCAGATGCCAATCAATCAGCCCTACCCGATCTCTTTGCGCGGCCACGTACTCGTAAGAGCAAATGACAATATGGTCTGGCTGATCAAAGGGGTTGACGCGGCCCAGCTGGCGCTGCTCGCGCGCGACCTTGCTGTCGATAATGATAGACGGCAGCTCGAACTTGTCGACTAGCTCCTGGCTCCATTGCTTGCGCAGCGACGCCGGGGTCACCAGCAGAATACGCCTTTTGCATTCGGCCCACTTTTGCGCGATGACCAGACTCGCCTCAATGGTTTTCCCCAGCCCCACTTCGTCTGCCAACAGCACGCCCTTGGCCAGCGGCGACTTGAGCGCGAAACAGGCGGCCGCGATCTGGTGCGGGTTTAAGTCAACCCGCGCAGCGGCCATGGTGCGAGATACCTGATTTTCCAGCCGGTCAGTCTGAGTCAGCCAGTAGGCGAAGTAGGCGCTTTGGTAAGGTGTGAAAACGCTCACTTGTGATCTCCGCCTTGCTGCTCAGCATCCAGCCAGCGGTCAATTGCTGCGCGGCCAAAACGCCATTGCTTGCCCAACTTCTGCCCCGGCACGCGGCCTTGCTGCACCAGTTTGTACAGGGTGGACTTGGGCAGCTTCAGATAGGTCGCCAGTTCGTCTAGGGTCATGACTTGACTGGGGTTGGAGTCGTTCACTGTGGGCTCTGGTTTTTAACAGTATTTAGCAGGTAATGGAGTATCGGCCAGAGCATTGCCGCGTGCAACCGTCTGCCGTGGCGCCGGGCATCATTTCTGCCAGCGCTTGCGCGCGTGCAGGTAGGCGGCGGTGTCACCATAACCCAGCCGGTCCGCAATCTGCGCCCGGGTCAGCCCCTGCAGGGCCAGGTACTGATCCAGTTCGGCGCGCACCAGGTCCAGCAACTGACGAAAATTCAGGCCCTGATCCTGAAGACGTCGGCGCAATGTTCGAGTGCTCAGATGCAAAGCCGGCGCGACCTCTTCCAGCGACACCTGCACCCCGTCCAGCAGACCACGACGAACCAGCGCCGCCACCTGCCCGGCCGTACCGCCAAATTGTTGCTGCTGCGCCAGGCGTCGGTCCAGCTCGCAACACACCAGCTCAAACATCGCCCGGTTGGCACCGGGATGGGCGTGCTGCATGTCCGCGTCGCTAAACCACAACTGATTCTCGGCAGCGGCAAACTCCACGCACTCGCCCAGCACCGGCCGATAGGCCTCGTGATAGTCCGGTTTCCGGTGACGCAGACACACCCGTACCGGCGTCAGCGCGATCTGAGCCGCTGCCCGCATCTGGGTTACCGCCATATTCATGTAGTGCTCGACCAGATAGCGCTCCAGCCCGGCTGCTGCATGCACCCGAATGCTGACCCCGGTCATGCCGTCGGTCTTCACCGACCGGATCGAGTCCATGGACGAGGCCAGTGACTGGTAGCGTACCCAGCAGTCCAGCGACTGCTGCGGGTTGGCTGCGTAGAAACCAAGGCAGGCCAGCACATGCCAGTCCTGCGGAGTAAACAGCGAGAACAGATGCAGGCCAATGGCCGGATCATGCTCTGCCGCCCTGTGCCAGAGCTGCTCAAGCGCCACCAGATCGAAATCGTCACGGTCGCCACGCTCGTGCAGGAAACGCTGCAAGACCTTGCCAAGTGGGCCGTGATGAAAGCGCTGAATCGACACCTTGGCCGATTCAACCCTGTTTTTGTCCTCTGCACGCATGTTGGACCGATCCGATTTGGATTCTTATTGGCTGGAAGTCGAGTCAATCAAACCGCCCGCAGAGGTTAGCATGGAAACAATAACAACAAGCCTGAACCCCGCCGTCATCGTCGCCGGGATATTTTTCTCCTTCATCCTGCTTGAACTCATCCTCGGCCGCTTTTTCCAGCCGGCCGGTCAGCGCCGTGACGCGCTGATCGAGATCATCGGTTCAACGCTGCTGCTCGGCGTAACCGTTCCGTTCATTACCTTCGCCAGCGGCGCGATCATGGGCACACTGGCCCCCGAATGGAAAGGTGCTCTGAGCGGGATTCCGTGGCTGGCCGGCTTCGCCCTGTTCCTGCTGTTCGACGACATGACCCAATACTGGTGGCATCGGCTCGCGCACAAGGTGCCCTTCCTCTACAGCCTGCATCGCGCGCACCACTCGGCCAAGTACATGAGCATCCGCATCGTCTACCGCAACAACAGCTTCTACTACCTGCTGATGCCCGGTATCTGGTTCTCGGGCATCCTCATCTATCTGGGCCTGGCACACGTCTACTTTGTGTATCTGATTCTCAAGATGTGCGTGATCTTCGGTGCCCACAGCAGCGTGCCGTGGGACGCCAAGCTGTATCAGATCAAGTGGCTGAAGCCGGTCATGTGGGTCGTCGAGCGCACCATCTCCACCCCCTCCACCCACTCTGCTCACCACGGACTGAGTGCCGAGGATGGCGTAACCAACTACAAGGGCAACTTCGGCAACCTGCTGTTCTTCTGGGACATTCTGTTCGGCACCGCCAAGATCACCCGTCGCCGTCCGCCGAAGTACGGTATCGAGAACCTCGGCCCGGTCAGCTGGACGCAGGAGCTGTTCTGGCCGCTGGTACGCAAACCGAAGAAGGCCGCTAAACCGGTCCTGAAACCCGAGGTGGCCCAATGAGCCGTCATATCGCCCTGATCGCCGGCTCCAGCCAGCAGACCAGTCAGAGCGCCAAGGTGGCGCACTGGCTGGCCGCCAGCCTGCAACGCCGGGGCAGTGAAACCAGTGTCATTGCGCTCGGCCAGCTACCGCTGCCGCTGTGGCCGGAGCCCGACGATAAGGGCGTCTGGCCCGAACTGTCCGCAACGCTACGCAGCGCCGACGCACTGGTGGTGATCAGCCCGGAGTGGCACGGCATGGCCAGCCCCGCACTGAAAAACCTGTTCATGTATGCCGGACGCCGCGAGCTGGCCCACAAACCGGCACTGCTGGTGGGCGTATCAGGCGGACAGGGCGGCAGCTACCCGCTGGCCGAGCTGCGCGCTTCCAGCTACAAGAATTGCCGCCTTTGCTACCTGCCGGAACACCTGATCGTGCGCCACGTCGAGCAGGTCATGAATCCAGGCGAACCGACCAGCGAAGACGATCAGCGTATCCGCGCCCGCGCCGACTGGGCCATGGACCTGCTGCTGGACTACACCGACGCGATGGCCCCGCTGCACGAGCGCCACCGCAGCCCGCCAGCGGACTGGATGAACGGGATGTGATCAGTTGGCGGCCGCGCCCAGGTCCAGCCCGCTGATCCGCCGCACCGGCGTCTGCACCGCCGCCTCAAACACGCCGGGGCGGCTTTCCAGCAGGCTGAAATGTTTGCTCGCGCGGGTAATGGCGGTGTAGACCAGCTCCTTGGTCAGCACCGGATTGCGCGCCTCCGGCAGTACCAGCACGGCGTGCTCGAACTCCGAGCCCTGCGACTTGTGCACGGTCATGGCAAACACCGTTTCCACCTCCGGCAGACGGCTGGGCAAGACAAAGCGAATGCCGCCCTTGCCATCGTTGCGCGGGAAGGCGACGCGCAGCGCCTCGGTCTCCGGCTCCCCTGCGTGCAGCGCCGGCTCACGGATGCGCAGCGCTATGCCAATGTCGCCATTCATCAAGCCCAGACTGTAATCGTTGCGGGTGACCAGCACCGGGCGCCCTTCATACCAGAGCTTGTCGGCGTGCAGCAGGCCACGACGGCTCAGCAGATCCGCCACACGCTGATTGATGCCTTCGACGCCCCAGTCGCCGCGGCGCACCGCACACAGCAGCTGAAAACGGTCGAAGGCGCGCAGCACATCGCCCGCCCAGGCTTGCCAGCAGGGATCATCGGCCATCGCATCCGCGCCCGGGCGCTGCGCCTGCAGGGTGCTCAGATAGGCGCCATAGCCCGGCAGGCCACCCTCGCTGCCCAGCACCAGCGCGGCAAACCCGGGGTCGCGCAGGTCCGGCAGGCGCCGGCTGTGAATATCGGCAAACTGCCCCCGCTGCAGCAGATCACGCGCAGCAGTCGCGTCGCAGCGATTAACCGCGCGGGCCAGCTCACCGATGCCGCTGTCAGCACCAAAGCGGTGGGAATGGCGCAACATGGCGGTCTGCTGCTCGAGCAGATGGGTCGACTCGTCACCGGGCTGCAGGCCGCTGCCTGCCAGCGACTGACCGCTGACCTGCTGCAGCCAATCGACCGTGGCCGGTGAGTAGCAACCCGCGTCGGCGCGTCGACACAGATCACCCAGCACCGCGCCGGCTTCCACCGAGGCGAGCTGATCCTTGTCACCGAGCAATACCAGTCGCGCCTGCGGCGGCAACGCGGCCAGCACGTTGGCCATCATTTCCAGATCGATCATCGAGGCCTCGTCCACCACCAGCACATCCAGCGCCAGCGGGTTGCCGGCGTGATGGCGGAAGTGGCGGCTGTCCGGCAGGCTGCCGAGCAGGCGGTGCAGCGTGCTGACCTCGGTCGGGATGGCAGCTTGTACCGCCGGAGCGACCGGCAGCGCGCCGACCTGACGGCCAATCGACTCGGTCAGTCGGGCAGCGGCCTTGCCGGTCGGTGCGGCCAGGCGGATACGCAGCGGCTTGCCCGCTTCCACTGCCGGCGTCTGCAGCAGCGCCAGCAGCCGCACCACCGTGGTGGTCTTGCCGGTACCGGGGCCGCCGGTAATGATGCTGAAACGCCCGCGCGCCGCCAGTGCGCAGGCAATGCGCTGCCAGTCCGGGTTCTGCTGACTGCCGGCAAACAGGGCATCCAGCCGCTCAGGCAGATCCCCGGCAACCTGCAGTGGGTGCTGCAGGCGCTGATGCAGGGTCGAAACAACATGCCGCTCGTGCTGCCAGTAGCGACGCAGATACAGACGCTGGCCAACCAGCACCAGCGGGCAGCTGCCCTGCTCCGGCAGTTGGCTGTCTACCACCCGGCTGGCCTGCAACGCCCCACGCCAGCTGTCCAGCGTAACGCCCGCCAGTATCGCCGACGGCAGCGGCGTATCGATCAGGCTCTCCCCTTCCGGCGGCAGCGACAGGGCAAAATCCGGTTCGGACAGCGTGGCGGCCAGATCCAGGCAAACATGCCCATGGCCCAACTGGTGGCTGACCAGCGCCGCCGCCAGCAGCACTGCCGGGCTGGTTTCCGGCGCCTGCTCCAGCAGAAACCCGGCGAAGGCCCGGTCCAGCGCCCGCAGCCAACCGTTGGCCAGCCAGTCATCCAGCAATTGCAGCAGCGCGGTTGCGCTATCCAGCTGCGCGGCGGAGCGGTCGAGACTGCCGAGCAGATCCAGTTGATCACCCTGCATGGTCAATCTCCTCAACCGGCTGACCGGCGAACAGGCGGTCCAGCGTTTCAATCAGCTCGCGCGGCGGGCGCTGATGGCAGAGCCCGCCGTTTTCCGCGTCCACACCCCGCATGAACCAGTAAAGCGCGCCACCGATATGACGGTCGTAGTCGTAGTCCGGCAGCCGCGCCTGCAACTGGCGGTGCAGCGCCAGCAGGTAGAACACGTATTGCAGGTCGTAACGGTGCTCCAGCAGCGCACGGCTCATGGCCGCCTCGCTGTAATCGGCCGCCGTTGCGCCCAGCCAGTTGGACTTGTAGTCGAGCACGTAATAGCGCCCCTCGTGCTCCAGCACCAGGTCGATATAGCCCTTGAACAGGCCATTCAGACGGTCACGCTGCAGCGCCGGACGCGGCTGCCCGTCCAGCGTCATCGCCGTGACCAGCCGATCGATCTGCTGCACGTCGACCTTGCTGGCGGCAAACATAAAGGCCATTTCGCTCTGGTAACGCGACGGCGGCAGCTCACCCAGCGCCAGCGTGCTCTCCGGCACCAGGCCCGGACGCTGCAGCAATTGCCCCAGCCAATCGCCCAGACACTCACTCCACTCACCCCAGCCACGGCGCTGGCAGCGCGGTGCCAGCCAGCGCCGGCAACGCTCGGCATCCTGCAACGCCGAGAAGCCCTCCTGCGCCGCCAGCTCCAGCAGACCATGCAAAAAGGTGCCTGGCTGGGGGCCACGCGGAAAGCGGTGAATGCTCGGCTGCTCGCCACGACGCAGTGGCACAAAGCGGCTCTGGCGCTCGTCGTCGGCAATCCACTCGGCCAGCGCGCTGTCGGTACTTTCGCCGCTGAGCGCCAGCGCACTGTAGGAGCCGATCCACCATGCATCGAAGCGACCGTGCGCCGGGCGGCGGGCATCGACCAATGCCGGGCCATCATCCAGCAGCGGCAGCCGATCATCACGCGGCTCCGGCGCTGCCTGCAGCGCGACTACCTCGCCGTCCGGCTGCCAGCGGGTCAGCCAGTCTTTCAGTTGAATAGAGGATTCCAGCGCCGCGCCACCGCCCAGCAGCCAGGCAATGGCACTGCGGTGCAGCACCGATTGCTTGTTATTGCCGCTCTTGAGGTCGGCCATGCCCAGCCAGCAGGCATGCTGCGCACGGGTCAGCGCCACATAGAGCAAGCGCAGGTCTTCACCGAGCCGCTCGCGGTCAGCCTCGGCCACCTGATCGGTGGTTGGCTTCAATACCCAGCCGTCGCTCAGACGCAGCGGCTGGTCGGCCCGCACCGGGCGGCTCAGGCAGATGAAGGGCAGGAACACCAGCGGGTACTCAAGGCCCTTGGATTTGTGGATGGTCACCACCTTGACCAGCTCGGCGTCGCTTTCCAGCCGCAGTACCTGCTCATCCGCAGCCCCCTCGTCAGCCTGCCGAATCAGCTCTGCCAGGTGGCGAATCAGCGCCTGCTCGCCATCCAGCTCGCGGGCGGCGCGCTGCAACAGCTCGGCCAGATGCAGCAGATTGGTCAGCGCGCGCTCGCCATCGTCCTGCTGTTGCAGCCGTGCCGGCAGTTCAAAGTCGTGCAGCAGACGGTGCAGCATCGGCAACACACCCTGGCGCTGCCAGATGCGCCGGTAATCACGGAACTGGTCGACCCGTTGCTCCCAAAGGCGCTCGTCCTGATTCAACTGATCCAGCGCCTGCCAGTTGAGGTGCAGGCTGTGGCTGGCCAGCGCCGCGCGCAGCAGGCGGTCGTTGCCGGGCTCGGCACAGGCGCGCAACCAGCGCAGCACATCCTGCGCCTGTTGGGTTGCCAGCACCGAGTCCTTGTCGGACAGATACACACTGCGCACGCCGCGGGCGGCCAGCGCATCACGAATCAGCTGCGCCTCGCGACCGGTGCGCACCAGCACCGCCATGTCTGCCGGACGTACAGCGGCGAAGGGTTCTCCGTCACGGGCAAAGCCGGCACGCCCCTGCTGGCCCGCCTGCAGCAGCGCCGTCATCTCGCTAGCGCAGCGCTCGGCCATCTCCCGGCGGTAGACATCACCGCTCAATGGCTCTTCCGATTCCAGCAACCAGGCAGTCAAGGCCGGCGCGGGCTCACCGTTGCAACACCAGACCTCTTTTCGCCCGCGTGCCTGCACCGGCAGAAACGGCATGGGGTTGTCATCAGCCTTGCGAAACAGAAAGGCGCCAGCGGCGAAGTTCTGCTCGGCCTGCTCGAAAACCCGATTGACCGCCGTGACCATCGTCTGGCTGGAGCGGAAGTTGGTGTCCAGATTCTCGTGCCGCCCGGCGGTGTCGCCACGGGCGCGCAGGTAGGTATGAATATCCGCCCCGCGGAAGGCGTAGATCGCCTGCTTGGGATCGCCGATCAGCAGCAGCGCGCAGTCCTGATCGTTTTCCGCTACCCGATAGATGCGATCAAAGATGCGGTACTGCAGCGGGTCGGTATCCTGAAACTCGTCGATCAGCGCGACCGGAAACTGCTGACGGATAACCTCGGCCAGCCGGTCGCCATTGGGGCCCTGCAGCGCCGCATCGAGCCGGGTCAGCATGTCGTCGAAGCCCATTTGCGCACGGCGGCGCTTTTCCGCCTCAAATCGCACCGACATCCAGTCCGCCGCATGACGCAGCGCATCGCTGTCCGGATTCGGCAGCGCAGCCAGCGCCTCGCGCAGTTGCGGCAAGCCGCGCAGCGCCGGATGATCGGGCACGGCGCCCTTCTTCCAGGCCTCGCCGAGGCCGTCTTCGCTGAGCCGGGCCCAGGCTGCCGGTGGCAGTTCGAGCTTTATCTGCTCCGGCGTCAGCGCCCATTGGCGCAAGGTCTCGAACCAGGGCGCGTAGTAGCGCTTCTGAATCTTGCGCTTGTCGACCACGCCCTGCTCGACCGCCTGATCCAGCAACGCTTCCAGCTCATCGGCCCACTGCACACAGGGCACCTTGAGCGCGGCCAGTTCGGCATCACGCTGGTTGAGCACCTGCTCCAGCAACGTCTGCAGTTCGGTAGCAGGCGCAGCGGCTGTCGGATCGAATAAGCGGCGCGCCTGTGCCAGCAAGGCGTCCGGCTGGCCCCAACCGGACTGCACCCAGGCCAGCGCACTGCCGTGCAGGTGATAGCAATGCAACCGCCAGTAATCACGCGCGACCTCGGCCAGCAGGTCGCGTTGGTCGGTTTCCAGCGTCTGGGTAAACAGGCTGCCGCTGTCGAAGGCGTGCTCGCGCAGCATGCGCTGACACCAGCTGTGAATGGTCGATACCGCGGCCTGATCCATCCACTGGGCGGCGATATCCAGCTTGCGCGCGGCGCTGGCGTGCTCGGCTTCGGGGATATCCGCCAGCAGGCCGGAGAGAATCGGGTCCGGTTCAGTCAGTTCACCGCGGAACGCCTGCGCCCCCTCCACCAGCCGTGCGCGAATGCGGTCGCGCAGTTCCTGGGTCGCGGCCTCGGTAAAGGTCACCACCAGCACATCCGGCGGCAGCAGTTCACGGCTGAAGGCACTGTCGCCATCGCCATGCCCCAGTACCAGCCGCAGGTAAAGCGCCGAGATGGTGAAGGTCTTGCCGGTACCGGCACTGGCTTCAATCAGACGGCTGCCACGCAGCGGGCAACGCAGGGCCAGGGGGCGTTGGTTGCTCATGCGTCGCCCTCCGATGCCTGCGTAATCATCAGCCATTCATCCTCAATCGCCTGCGCCAGCGGTTGATAGAGCGACTGCGCCCAGCCGATAAACTCATCGCTCGCCTGCAGGCTGGCAAAGTCTGGATAGCTGCGTTGCAGTGCCGGGCTGCCGTCCACCTCGCCACGGCTGAAGTCGTTGCCCTCATAACAGAGTTTGGCAGCACCCAGGCGCTTCTCGTCCTTGCCCTCGGTCAGCCAGGCAAAGGCGGTTTCCACTGCCACCGGCAGCGGTCGCTTCAGGCCTTGGAGGTAGCCAAGCAACCAGTCATTGACGATGCGCTCGGCACGCTCCTGCTCCAGCGGCAGCAGTTGAATGCTGGCGTCGGCGCTGATCAGGCAGGTAGTGAGTCGATGCCCCGAAGCCGCAGCCAAGACATGCTGGCACAGCTCACTCAGCAGCTTGCGCCAACGCGGCACGTCTTTCTTGCCGAGCAGTTTGCCGGTGACCAGCTGCACCCGCATCAGCCCGTCCAGCTGAGCGCAGCGGCGCACACCGGCGAGCCAACTGACCACCTCAATGTTCGCTTCTGCCGTACGCGCAGACGCCTGCAACAGCAACGGATTTTCCAGCGGTTGATCCCACAACAGCAGCTGCTCACGGAAGCGCTCAAGCTGACCACCCAGCGGCTCGACCAACTGGGACAGCGTCAACTCACCAAAACCGGCCAGTGGCAGGCTGCCGCGCTGCTGCAGGCGGCTGGCCTGCTCAAGCAGCAGGGCCTGCCAGTCATCCTGCAAATCGGCCTGCTGCACCTGTTCCAGCAGCCACTGGCTGAGCTGGTGCCGTTGCAGGCCGTCGAGTGCAAAGGGTTCGTCGTCTTCGCTGGTGCTGTGCTGCTCCTGCAGCCAGACCTTCAGCCGGGCGGCAAAAAAGTGCTCAACCGGGTTACGCAGAAAGCGCTGCAGCGCCAGCAGCTCGATGGGCGCCTCCAGCGTGACCGGCGCCAGCGGCTGGTCTGCATCATCGCCAGCACGGGAGTCGTGCAGCTGACGCCACTCGCGGGCATAGCTGAACAGCGCGGAATCGGCGCTGAAATAGGCGCGGCTGAAGGGCTGCAGCGGATGCTCGACGGTCAGCGCGTGCAACAGATCAGCGCCATCAGCCGTGTGCCAGCCGGCGGCCAGATGATCACGCAGCTGCCCGATCAGCACCGACGGCGGCCGTTCGCTGTTGTCGCGGATACTGCGCCCGACCCAGCTGATATGCAGGGCGTCGCGCGCCGAGAGCAGCGCCTCAAGCAGCAGGTAGCGGTCGTCCTCGCGGCGCGAGCGGTCGCCCGGCCGGTAATCACGGCCCATCAGGTCGAAATCCAGCGGTGGCTGCGCGCGCGGGTAGTCGCCGTCGTTCATGCCCAGCAGGCAGATGCGTTTGAACGGAATGGCGCGCATCGGCATCAGCGTGCAGACGTTGACCGCGCCGGCGAGAAAACGCTGACTGAGCTGGCTCTGGCCAACGCCATCGAGCCAGGCCTCGGCCACCACGTTAAGCGGCAGCGCCACGTCCAGCGCGACGCCGTCACACAACTCCAGCCAGTCGGCCAGCCCCTCGTGCAGCTGCGCCAGCAGCAGTTGATCCCGATCACTCTCGGCGATAAAGAAGTCATCCAGCAGCTGACGCAGGCGTTCGCCCCATTCACTCGGCACGGTCGCACTGGCCAGCTGCGTTTCGTGGCGGTCCAGTGCATCCAGCAGGCCGCTGAGCGGGCCGATCAGCGCCGCGTCCAGCCCACCAATCTCGTCATAGGGTTCGATCTGCTGCCAGGCCTCGGCACCGCCGCTGGCGTAACCCAGCAGCATCCGGCGCAGGCCGAAACGCCAGCTGTTGGCTTCCAGCCCGTCTGGCAAACCCAGAGCGGCGCGGCGCTGCTGATCCAGCCCCCAGCGGATGCCTGCGCCCTCGATCCAGCGTTGCAGGGTAGGCAGGTCAGCCTCACTCAAACCAAAGCGACTGCGCAGCGCCGGCACATCGAGCAGGTCCAGCACCTCACTGACCGGCAGCCGGCTGTCAGGCAGGCGCAGCAGATGTTCCAGTGCAATCAGCAGCGGCTCCTGACCGCGCTGGCCCTGATCAGCCAGGGTAAAGGGAATGGCCCGCGGATCGTCGCCACTGTGCTGACCAAACACCGCCTGAATATGCGCTGCGTAGAGGTTGACGTCCGGCACCATGACGATGATGTCGCGCGGCTTGAGGTCCGGGTCGGCAGCAAAGGCGGCCAGCAGCTGATCGTGCAGCACTTCGACTTCGCGCTGCGGGCTGTGCGCCAGGTGAAAGCGGATGGAGTGATCCCGTGCGGTGTCGACCGCCGGCCACAATGCGCGGGACTCGGCCAGCGGCCGCAGCTGCAGGATGTCCTGCTGCAGTTGCTGCAGCAGCGTGTTGCCGGCAGGCGCTTCAAACAGATCAACCCGGCCACCGGCAATATTGGCGAAGCGCGCTTCGTAACTGGCGCGCTCGTCGTGCTGGTCGAGCAGGTTGATATAGTCGCGGCCCTGCTTGCCCCAGGCGGCCAGCAGCGGATGGGCGTGCTGGTGCAGGGTGTTCTCGTCCAGTTGCAAAGGCGTACCCGGCCGCCGCTGCTGACGGCGGTACTCGTGGCGCAGCAGGTCCTGATCGGCAACGATATCGCCCCAGTGGTACTCACAGGGGTTGAGCACGCAAAGCAGCACCTGCGAGAAGCGGCCGATCACCGCCAGCGCCTCCAGCGTCTGCGCCGGCAACGACGAGATACCAAATACGATCACCCGCCGCGGCAGGCTGGCTGGCCGGCTGTCACAGTCGAGCAGGTGCTGGACAAAACGCGGATGGATGCCCGCCCGGCTGTCGCTCAGACGTTCGGCACCCACGTCGGCCAGCACCGCACGCCAGAGCGCCGGCTGCCAGCGTTCCTCATCATCCAGAGGCCGCGCGCCGGTTCGCGCCAGGCCGATATGGTCGCGCCCGGCGGCCCAGTCATTCAGCCAGTCGGCGCGGTAAACCTGATACTGGTCGAACAGGTCGGCCAGCCGCACCGCCAGTTGGTAACGCTTGCGGCAATCGTGGTCATCGGCGAGAAAGCGTTTAAGCGGGGCGAAATCGGGCTGATCCTGCAATGCAGGCAGCAGCCGCATCAGCCGCCAGGTCAGCGGCTGCTTGTCGAGCGGCGATTGCTCGGGCACGCTATCGCGCCCCAGAACGCCACGGTAGCTGTCCCATAGAAACCGCGCCGGTAGCTGCACATCCAGCGCCGCGGCGATGCCGCAGCCGCCTTGCGCCGGGTCGGCAGCCAGCGCCATCTGCAGCCATTGGGCGATGCCGTTGCTCTGCACCAGGATGACTTCGTTTTCCAGCGGCGCCAGCGGGTGCGCCCGCATCCAGTCCACCGCCAGCTCGCGCAGGGTCTCCAGGCGGTTGCCGTGGATGATCATCAAACCGGGTGCGAGGCCGTTGGCGTCCTGCATGGAAGCTCCTTATAGGTGAAGAGACCGCAGTCTATCACCGCACTGCGACAGGCGCGGTCGCAGCTGCTCGTCTAAACCTGGCTGCCGAGAAAGCGCCGCTCCCACGGCGTAATTTCATCCATAAAGCTCTGCAGCTCCATGCGCTTGCTGGCCAGGAAGCCGTCAACAAACTCGGCGCCGAACAGCTCACGCGCCAGCGTGCTGCGATCCAGCCGCAGGATGGCGTCGTGCAACGTGCCGGGCAGGGTCAGCTCGTCCGGCGCCTCGAACTCGCCTTGCGCCGGAGCAGATGGCTGGCACTGGTTGTCGATGCCATACAGTCCCGCCGCGAGCGAAGCAGCCACGCTCAGATAGGGGTTGGCGTCGGCGCCGGGCAGCCGGTTTTCGACACGGCGCGCTTCCGGGCCGCTGGCCGGAATGCGCAGGCCGGCGGAGCGGTTGTCGTGCGACCAGCACAGGTTGTTTGGCGATGCGTACGCGTGGAAGAAACGCTGGTAGGAGTTGATGTAGGGCGCCATCAGCAACGTCAGCTCGCCCATGCACTGCTGCAAGCCACCAATGAAGTGCCCGAAATGCGCCGTGGCCTCGCCGGTCGCCGCATCGGTAAAGATATTGTTGCCGCTCCCCTGCTCCACCACGCTCTGGTGAATGTGCATCGAGCAGCCGGGCACCCGCGCCAGCGGCTTGGCCATGCACACGGCAATCAGCCCGTGCTTGAGCGCGACTTCATGCAGAGCATGCTTGAACAGGAAGGTCTGATCGGCAATCAGCAGCGGATCACCATGGACAAAATTGATCTCGTACTGACTGACGCCCATCTCGTGCATAAAGGTATCGCGGGGAATGCCCAGCGCCGCCATGGTGTCGGCCAGCTCGTCGAAGAACGGCTTGAGGCCGCTGCTGGTGCTGACACTGAACGCGCCGTAACCGGCTTCGCGGCGGCCATCCAGCCCCACCGGTGGCTGGAACGGCTGGGTGTCGTCACGGTTGGGCTCAAACAGGAAGAATTCCAGCTCGGTCGCCACCACCGGCGCCCAACCGCGCTCGGCGTAACGTTCGACTACACGGCTCAGCAGCGCTCGAGTCGACAAGCCGGACAGCTGGCCGTCCAGCTCCACCGCTTCACAGATCGCCAGCGCACGCGGGCGCTCGATCCACGGCAGCACGTGCACCTGATCCAGCAGCGGGCGCAACACCAGATCGCCATCGTCGCTGCCGTAATACTGCGCCTCCGGGTAGCCACCCATCACACACTGCAGCAGCACCCCACGCGCCAACTGCAAACGGCGATCGGCCAAAAAGCCCTCGCCGGTCATGACCTTGCCACGGGGAATGCCGTTCAGGTCCGGGGTGACACACTCGACGTCGCCAACGCCGGCAAGACGTTCGGCAAGGGCTCCAAGGGATGCGGGGGCGTTCATGCGCTACTACCTGTGTTGGTTCAGGCCATTATGGCGTTGGCGGATCATACCCCATCCGCTGTATTAGAACGCGCAGCCGATAACCGAGCATGCTGGCGATGAATACCGCTTGAAAATTGAACGAACATTCATTCACAATTAATACTGTAGCGACCCTGCACGCGTTTACCGCCGCGGCGCTGCACAGCGATTCAGCCGATCAGACAATAACAATCAAGGAGTCCGGCATGTTCCAGCAGTGCCTTCGCGCCGCGCTTATGTGCGCGCTTCTCGCCCTTATCAGCGGCTGCCTGTCCAGCGGCGGTGGCGGCGGTAGCGCACCTGCCCCCACCGAGCCCAGCGCCAGCCGGGCAAACCCGGCCTACCTGCAGGCAATCGGTATTGGCGTATCCGATCTCGATGCTGCTGTTGCGCTTTATCGCGATGGTCTGGGCATGACCGAACGCCAGCGCCTGACCCGCGACAATCGCCTCGAGGTGGTCATGGAGTCTGCCGACAAGCGCGGTTCACTGGTGGTGTTGATGCAGTTCACCGACGGCGTCGGCCGCAATGTGCAGCAGAACCCCGGCAAGCTGGCGTTTTACGTCAAGGACCCGGCCGCCTTTGCCACCGCCTTTGCTACCGCAGGTGGACGCATCGTCGTGCCGCCGGCACCGCAACCCAGCGTCGGCAACGTGGTCGTCGGCTTTGGTCGGGATCAAGACAACAACCTGATCGAAATCGTTGGCCCCGCCGACGCCGCCCACTCCTATCTCAGCGCTATCGGTATCGGCGTATCCGATCTGGAAGCGGCGCGCGATATCTACGTCGACACCTTCGGCTTTGAGGAGGACCAGTTTCTCTCCATCCCCGGTCAATACGACGAGTACATCCTGACATCGCCCGTACCCGGCAGCTCCGCCCTGGTGCTAATGCACTGGACCAACGGCGCGCCCTATGACTATCAGGACAACCCGATCAAGCTGGAGCTGGCCAGCGCCGACCCCGCGCAGCTCGCCGACGGCATTGAAGACGCCAACCTGCCGGTCAACCAGGCGCCTGCGCCCAGTACCGATGCAGACCTGAACGGCGCCCTGGTTGGCTATGCCGAAGATGCCGACGGCACCCTGCTGGAACTGCGCCGCTCGATTCGGCCCTACCTGGCCGGCGCCGCTATTGGCGTCGACAATCTGGAGGCCGCCGTCACCTTCTACCAGGATGCACTGGGTATGCAGGAAGTGACGCGCCGCAGCCGCGACAACCGCGATGAAGTGGTATTGCGCTCGGCCGACAACAAGGGCTCGCAGATCATTCTGATGGGCTTTACCGACGGCGAGCCGCGAGACTACCAACGCAACCCTGGCAAACTGGTGTTCTACGCCCGCGACCCGAACGCCTTTGCGCAGTCTATCCGCGATGCCGGCGGCGTGATTCTGGTTGAGCCCGTGGATCAGGGCCCGGCCCTGGGTAACGCCGTGGTCGGCTTTGGTCGCGACCTGGACAACAACCTGATCGAGATTGTCGGCGACAACGCCGCCACCGAATCCTGGTTCGGCGCCTTCGGCATCGGTGTCAGTGATCTGGCAGCAGCCAAGGCCTTCTACGCCGACACGCTGGGCTTCAAGGTCTCGCTGTTTTTGCCGATTCCCGGCCAGTACAACGAGTACATTTTGCAGGGCTATGGCGGCTCGGCGCTGGTACTGATGAACTGGACCAACGGCAGCCCGCGCAACTACACCGACAACCCGGTGAAGCTGGAAATCGGCAGCTTGTCACCGGAAGGCTTTCTGGAAACCATCGACGAGGCGGGCCAACGGGTTGATCAGCCGGTAGCGGAAGATGCTACTCGAGACGACGAGCTGGTCGGCTACGCCCGTGATGCCGACGGCACTGTGCTGGAGGTGCTGCTCGCGCCCTGGGGGCAAACAGCGCCGTAACGAAAAAAGGCCAGCTTTTCAGCTGGCCTTTTCACTTACCTCACCGACTCAGAAGCTCAGAGCGCGATCGCCCTGCTCATCCTTGATCCTGGTGGGCAGACCCATGTCGTTCAGCAGATTGATAAACGGCTTGGGGTCCAGCTCTTCGACGTTGACCATCTTGCCCGCATCCCAGGTGCCCTGGGCGATCAGGATGGCTGCGGCAACCGGCGGCACGCCGGCAGTGTAGGAAATACCCTGGCTGCCGACTTCGGCGTAGGCTTCGGCGTGATCGGCTACGTTGTAGATGAACACTTCCTTATCCTTGCCATCCTTCTTACCTTTGACCACATCACCGATGCAAGTCTTGCCGGCATAATCGGGTGCCAGTGACGACGGATCGGGCAGCACGGCCTTGACCACTTTCAGCGGAATCACTTCCAGGCCTTCGGCAGTGGTGACCGGCTGTTCGGACAGCAGACCGAGGTTTTTCAGCACGGTGAACACGTTGATGTAGTGCTCGCCAAAGCCCATCCAGAACCGCACGTTTGGCACGCCCAGGTTCTGCGACAGCGAGTGCACTTCGTCGTGACCGGTCATATAGCTGGTCTGCGAGCCCACTACCGGCAGATCGTCGGTACGCTTGACCTCGAACATCTTGTTGCTGGTCCACTGGCTGTTCTGCCAGGACCACACCTGCCCGGTGAACTCACGGAAGTTGATTTCCGGGTCGAAGTTGGTGGCGAAGTACTTGCCGTGGCTGCCGGCGTTGATATCGATGATGTCGATTTCATCGACGCTATCGAAGTACTCGTTCACCGCAACAGCGGCGTAAGCATTGACCACGCCCGGATCAAACCCCACGCCCAGCACCGCAGTAATGCCCTTCTCGGCGCACAGTTCCTTGCGCTTCCACTCGTAGTTGGCGTACCACGGCGGGGTTTCACAGATCTTGTCCGGCTCTTCGTGAATGGCGGTATCCAGGTAGGCAGCACCGGTCTCGATGCAGGCCTGCAGTACCGACATATTGATGAAAGCCGATCCGACATTGATCACCAGTTGCGACTGTGTCTTGTCAATCAACGCCTTGGTGGCCTCGATATCGAGGGCATTCAGGGCATGGGCTTGCAATTCACCGGCAACCTTGAGGCTGCCCTTTTCCTTCACGCTGTCGACGATGGCCTGACACTTCTCGGCGGTACGCGACGCGATATGGATGTTACCCAGCACGTCATTGTGCTGGGCGCATTTGTGTGCGACCACCTGGGCCACACCACCGGCACCAATAATCAGAACGTTTTTCTTCATTTCTCTTCCTCGAAACGCCTCCTTGGAAAGGCTGGGTAGGTTATGCCTCAGGAGAGGCTGTCCAGGTAATCCTGGAATCCGAACTCGCGCACCAGTTTCACCGAGCCATCAAGCTCCCTGATTGCAATGGCGGGCATATTGACGCCGTTGAACCAGTTCTTCTTGACCATGGTGTAACCGGCCGCATCAATAAAGGACAGGCGATCGCCGATCTTCAGCTCGCTGTCAAAATTGAATTCGCCGAAGATGTCGCCAGCCAGACACGACTTGCCACACACCATGTACTGGTGCGGGCCATCGCAGGGCTCCATCTTGGCCTCCTGACGGTAGATCAGCAGATCGAGCATGTGTGCTTCGATCGAGCTGTCGACCACGGCCAGCTGCTTGCCGTTATAGAGGGTGTCGAGCACAGTCACTTCGAGCGAAGTGCTCAGGGTAATGGCGGCCTCGCCGGGCTCCAGGTAAACCTGAACGCCGTAGCGCTCGGAGAATGCCTTGAGGCGGGCGCAGAAACGATCCAGCGGGTAACCCTCGCCGGTAAAGTGGATACCGCCGCCCAGACTGACCCAGCTCACCTGCTCAAGCAGGTGGCCGAAACGCTCTTCGATCTGTCCGAGCATCTGGTCGAACAGCTCAAAATCGCCGTTCTCGCAGTTGTTGTGAATCATGAAGCCGGAGATCAAAGGCAACACGGCCTCGATCTTGGCGGCGTCCCACTCGCCCAGACGGCTGAACGGACGGGCCGGGTCAGCAATCAGGAAGTCCGAGCTGCTGACGCCGGGGTTCAGGCGCAGCCCGCGCACGGTGTCGGCCGAGACCTCGCTGAAACGGGTCAGCTGACTGATGGAGTTGAAGATGATCTTGTCCGAATGCGCCAGGACGTCGTCAATCTCGTCATCGGCATAGGCCACGCTGTAGGCATGCGTCTCTCCCGGGAACTTGATCTTGCCAAGTTTCACTTCATTCAGGGAGGAGGAGGTAGTGCCGTCCATGTACTGACTCATGAAGTCGAACACGGACCAGGTAGCAAAGCATTTGAGTGCGAGCAGGGCCTTGGCGCCGGAGTGTTCACGCACGTAGGCGATCTTCTCCATGTTGCGTTCAAGTTTGCTCTTGTCGATGAGATAGTACGGCGTTTTGATCAATTCGGTCATACCCTCCAGCTGCCAACGCCCGGTGCCCGGGCAAGTGAAAGCGCGAAATTATAAATTAACGTTCTCTGCGTCGATAGAAGAAACGACCACTTCAGCCTACAACGGCAATGCTTCAATTTCACGTCAACGGGCGACGCCATGCACACAATGCATTGATAGACCAACAAAAATGCATTAGCCAAATCCCTCTCTCTGTTTCTATAGTGATGAGTAGCCGTCATCTACGGCCCATACAACAACAACGCCGCCCAACCGGGAGACCCCAATGCGCACACGCCACTTTCTATCCGGGGCGCTGGCCGCTGCCATCAGCCTGACCGTCACCGCCGCCCCCAGTCCCAATCCTGCAACCGACACCACGGCGGCTACCAACCATGCCGTGCTGGACAACCTGCCCTTCGCCGACCGGCAGGCATTTGAAGACGCCCGTCGCGGCTTTATTGCTCAATTACCTGATGGCAAGGTCACCAACGCCGACGGCTCGGTCGCCTGGGACATGAGTGAATATGACTTCCTTGATCAGGAAACCGCACCCGCCACGGTCAACCCCAGCCTGTGGCGTCAGGCCCAGCTCAACGCCATACACGGCCTGTTTGAAGTGACCGAAGGCATGTACCAGATCCGCGGCATGGATCTGGCCAACATGACCATCATTGAAGGTGACACCGGCCTGATCATCATTGACCCGCTGCTTTCCCCGTCCACCGCCAAGGCCGGTCTGGACCTGTACTACCAGAACCGCCCGCAAAAGCCGGTCGTCGCCGTGCTCTACACCCACAACCACGTCGACCACTGGGGCGGCGTCAAGGGCGTGACCAGCAATGAGGATGTCGCGGCGGGCAAAACCCATATCTATGCGCCGGCCGGTTTTATGGAACACGCCGTATCCGAGAATGTCATTGCCGGACCGGCCATGAGTCGCCGCGCAATCTACCAGTTCGGCGCCATGCTGCCGCCGGGCGAACGCGGCCACGTCGACACCGGTCTGGGCAAGGCGCTGTCCAAGGGCGAGCGTTCACTGATCGCACCGACCGATACCGTGCCGGACAACGGCACTCTGACCATCGATGGTGTAGAAATCGAGTTTCAGATGGCTCACGGCACCGAGGCCGAGTCCGAGATGATGATGTACTTCCCGGCATTCAAGGTCCTGAACACCGCGGAAATCACCAGCCAGCACATGCACAACGTGTATACCATTCGCGGTGCTGCCGTGCGCGACGCCAGCGCCTGGGCCCACTACATCGATGTAGCGCTGGAACGTTTCGGTGACCGCGCCGATATCGTGGTGGGTCAGCACCACTGGCCAATCTGGACCCAGGAAGATGCCAAACGCTTCCTGTCGGTACAGCGTGACATGTACAAATACCTGCACGATCAGTCCGTGCGCATGATCAACAAGGGCTACCTGCCGGGCGATATCGCCGAGCAGCTGAAACTGCCAGCCAGTCTGGACCAGCAATGGTACGCCCGCGGCTACTACGGCACCCTGCGCCACAACGCCAAAGCCATCTACCAGCGCTACATGGGCTGGTACGACGCCAACCCGGCCAACCTGAACCCGCTGCCACCGGTACAGAACGCCGCCAAAACCATCGACTACATGGGCGGCGCCGACAAGGTGATCGAGCAGGCACGCAAGGATTACGACAACGGCGAGTATCGCTGGGTCGCCAGCGTCATGAATCAGGTGGTCTTTGCCGACCCGAGCAATCAGGCCGCCCGCGAGCTGGGCGCCGATGCACTGGAACAACTGGGATATCAGGCTGAAGCCGGCACCTGGCGCGGAGCTTACCTGATGGGCGCTCAGGAACTGCGTAACGGCACCCTGCCGCCGACCGTCGGCTCGTTGTCGCCGGACGTGTTGCAAGCGCTGGATACCGGGATGTTCTTCGACCTGATGGGCGTACGCCTGGATGCAGCTAAGGCCGAAGGCAAGCATCTGGTAATCAACTGGCAGCTGACAGACACCGACGAGAACTACCGCTTGAACCTGGAGCACTCGACGCTGACCTATCGCGCCGATACTCAGGATGACAACGCACAGGCAACGGTCAGCATGACCCGCGATACGCTGGACCAGATCCTGCTGCGCCGCACCAGCTTCCCGGAAGCGGTCAAGGCTGGGCAAATCAGCATCAGCGGCGAGCCGAATGCCTTCTTCGGTCTGCTGCAAATGCTGGAAGTGCCCTCGGGAGACTTCCCGATCGTGACGCCGGTCAGCAACTAACCCGCAAACGCATCGCGTCCCCCTCTGGCCCCGCTCGCTTCAGGCGACCGGGGCCTTTTTCATCAAGGCTGCTGCAAAGCTCGCAAAACGCGCTCGGCAAAAAAGTCTCGCTGTTCGTTCAAGTCAAACAAGCCCGGCGCAAATAGCCAAGTCTGGGTTACGCCCATCAACTGGGTGTAAATCATCAGCGCCAGTTGCCCGGCTGACCGATCCGCGGGGATGTCGCCCTGCTGCTGGGCGTCTTCAACCAGGCCCTGCAGGGTCTCGATCATGCTTTGAGTCAGCCGCCGCTCACGCTCCAGCGTGGTCGACATGGCGTCAGTCAACTCGGTCTTGTTCAGCAGAATCTCAAAGGACTGCCGAAACCAGGCGTCCTCCACCAGCAGGGCAAACCAGTCACGAACAAAGGCGTCGATACGCACCAGCGCTGAGGTGCCGGCGCTGCGCGCCTGCGCAACCAGTTGCTCCAGCGGCTGTTGCGAGTAGGCCAGCACCGCTTCGAACAGGTCATCCTTGTTCTTGAAGTGCCAGTAAATGGGGCCACGACTGAAACCGGCTTCGGTACCAATCATCGCCAGAGTGGTGTTCGAGTAGCCATTGCGGCTGAACAGCGTCAGCGCGGCTTCTATAATTTTAAGGCGGGTTTTTTCCGCGTCTTCTTTGGTTCTGCGCATGGGTGTTCCAGCAAGAACTGCGGGAGCGTACTCCCGCAGCGATAAACCAACTCAGAGAGCGCCGTCAGCGGCCATCTGCATATACTCGGTATCGAACCGCAGCTTGATGCTAGCGGTATCACCTAGGGTCTTGCCATCAGGCATCGCGATGCCGACAAAGTCAGGCGAGTCAGCACCTTCGCCCAGCAACCCCTTCTCGAACGAGAACTGGCGAACGCTGTCCATCGCCTCGTAGGCCTCATCACTGCCAATAAAGGCGACGGCGTCAGCCGGTTGCCAGAACATCTTCATGCCGGCCAGCTGTGCTTCATACCCGGCCTGATCGGTCGCAGAAGCTTCGCCGAGGAACGCTCTGGCCTTCTGCCCCGCTTCGCTGTCGGTGCCCATTTCCGTCATCAGTTCGAACCAGGCACCGACCAGCGCCTTGCCCAGCGCGGGGTTGTCGCGCAGGGTTTCGGAGTTGACGATGGTCAGGTCCTTGATGTGACCCGGAATCTGACTGGAGTCGAACACACGGTTGGCACCCGGCTGGCTGAGGATTTCGTCCAGCAGCGGGTTCCAGGTCACCACGTTACGCACGTCTTCAGTGTTGTAAGCAGCGACCATATCGGCGTCGCTGGTGTTAACCACGGTCACATCGCTCTCGCTCAGACCAACCGAGTCGAGCGCGCGGGCCAGCAGATAATGCGACACCGACAGCTCAACCAGATTGACCTGCTGGCCTTTCATATCGGCGACGCTGGTGCTGTCCTTCATGACAATGCCGTCGTTGCCATTGGAGTAGTCGCCAACGATCAGCGCGGTGGTATCCACGCCACCGGCAGCGGGGATAGACAACGCGTCCATGCTGGTAGCTACTACACCATCAAACTGACCGGCGCTGTACTGGTTGATCGACTCGATGTAATCGTTGATCTGCACGATCTCGACGCTGATGCCGTACTTGTCGGCCCACTTTTTCATCAGACCTGACTCGTCAATGTACTTCCACGGAATCCAGCCAGCGTAGATGCTCCAGGCCAGTTTGAAGCTGTCTTTCTCTTCAGCCTGGGCTGCGGGAATCACGGCAACCGATGCCGCCAGTGCAATCATGGCGCCTGAAACAACCTGCTTGAAACGTCGTGCAAAAGGAACGGACTTTTTCATGGTTCAACTCCAGATGGTTTTCATTGGCAGTGAGGTGAAGTCTTGGCAAGAACGCAGCAGCAAGAACCGCGCCGTCGCCGGCGCGGCACCAACCTAAAAAAACTTCAGGTAGCGTTGCAGCTCCCAGTCGGAGACGTGGGTGTGATACTCGGTCCACTCCTGGCGCTTGAAGCTGACAAAGCTGTCGAACATCGCATCACCGAATACCGCGCGAGCCAGCGGGTCCGCCTCAAAGGCATCAATGGCTTCCCCGAGGGTCTGCGGCAGCAGCTCGATGTCCATCTCGCGAACTTGCTGGTCGGTGTAGTTGTACATGTTCTCGCGGTGCGGCTTGCCGGGGTCCATGCCTTCCCGGATGCCTTCCAGACCGGCAGCCAGCATCATCGCGGCACCAAGATAGGGGTTGCAGGCGATATCTGCCGCACGGCACTCGACCCGACCGCCTTGCGACGGGATGCGCAGCATGTTGGTGCGATTATTATTGCCATAGCAGACAAACACCGGCGCCCAGGTAGAGCCGGACATGCTGCCCTTGCGCACCAGGCGCTTGTAGCTGTTAACCGTCGGCGCAATCACCGCGCTGATCGCCTTGGCATGCTTCATCACACCGGCGATGAAGTGGTAGGCCATCTGCGTGACGCCGCAACCGTGAGTGTCCTCACCATTGGCAGGATCAAACAGGTTACGCCCGGTCTCGCGGTCCGCCAGCGACATGTTGTAGTGCGCACCGCTGCCGGTGCGGTTAGCCGACGGCTTGGGCATAAAGCTGGCAAAAGCGCCGTGCTTGCGCGCAATCTCGTTCGCCATCAAACGGAAGAACACCAAGCGGTCAGCCATGCCGAGGGCGTCGGTGTAGGTGAAGTCGGTCTCAAACTGGCCGTTGGCGTCTTCATGGTCAAAGGAGTAAACATCCCAGCCCATGGCATTCATGGCTTCGACCAGCTCGCCGACGATGGGCATGTTGTCCATCAGGCCGCGTGGATCGTAGCAGGGTTTGGCCAAGGTATCGCGGGCACTGATCGGCTCGAACCCGCCATCCTCTGAATCACGAAACAGGAAGAACTCGGTCTCGATCCCCAGGTTGAAGGTCAGGCCCATATCGGCGGCCTGCGCCACCTGACGCTTGAGGATATTGCGCGAGCAGGCTTCAAAGGGCGCGCCGTCCAGGTACAGGTCACTGGCGAACCAGGCCAGCTCAGGATTCCACGGACAGATGGTGGCAGTCGCAGAATCGGGCATGGTCGCCACTTCATTGTCGCTGATGTCCTGTGGAACACCGTCCAGCGCAGCCCCGGTGTAGAGCTCGGAGCCCTTCATCATCCGGTCCAGATGGTTGAGCGGTACAAACTTGCCCTTGATCACGCCATGCAGATCCACATAACCACCCAACGCATATTTAACGCCTTTGTCCTGCAGGGACTGCTTCAGTTGTTCGGTGCTCACTTGCTGACTCATGTTGCTACTCCGCTGATTCTGTCCGCACCCGCTGCGGCGCTTGGTATGAATCTTTCATTCAACATACATGCCAGCATGCATATTTAACTATTTCGCCGGCGTTACTTGCGCCTGATCTATTCGGCCGAATACAGCCGCCAACGAGGCTCACATGTCGCAATATCAAGCAGTTGAGAAGGTTTTCCGGGCAGGAGATGTGATCCTGCAGAGTGGTAAGGTGCTACGCGACACCTGCCTGAAGTACCTGCAGATAGGTGAACTGAACCCGTCACGGAACAACCTGATCGTGCTACCCACGTACTACGGTGGAACACACAGCGGTAATCTGCCCTTGATTGGTGCGCCCGGCCCGATCGACCCGGAACGCTACTGCATCCTGATACCCAACCTGCTGGGGAGCGGCCAGTCGACGTCACCCAGCAACGCGCACGAGAGCCAGCGCGGCCCGGAGTTTCCATCCGTCACGCTTTACGACAACGTTATGCTGCAGCGCCGGATGATTGAGCAGTGCTTTGAGGGGGCGACGATCCAGCTGGTGGCTGGCTGGTCGATGGGCGGCATGCAGGCCCTGCAATGGGGCTGCCTGTTTCCGCAGCAAGTAAAAAGGGTTGCCAGCATTTGCGCGACAGCGCGTTGCTGGCCGCACAATTACGTATTTCTGGAGGGTGTTAAAGCGGCACTGATGTGCGACAGCGCCTGGCAACAGGGGCGCTATCTTTCTCCCCCGACCACAGGGCTGGGAGCATTCGGACGAGTCTATGCCGGCTGGGCCTATAGCCAGGCGTTCTTTCGCCGAGAGCTGTATCGGGAGCTAGGCTTCGACTCCATCGATGCGCTGCTGCAGTACTGGGAAGACGACCACCAGGAACAGGACGCCAACAACCTGTTGAGCGTCCTGCATACGTGGCAGCATGGTGATATCAGCGCCAACGCCGTCTGGAATAGCAACTTCAGCGCAGCGTTGAGCGGAATTAAAGCCAAGTGCCTGATCATGCCAGGCAGCACTGACCTCTACTTCACTGCTGAGGATGCCAGCACCGAAGCGAAGCAAATACCCAATGCGAGGTTCACACCTCTGGAATCAGATTGGGGGCATTGCGCCGGAGCACCTGGGCGTAACGCCGCTGATACTGAGATGATTCTGGCTTCTCTGGCAGCATTAATGGCTGAAGAGTGAAAACCGGTATTTGTCGGCGCCGTCAGCACCCGGCCAGCCCACAGCAGAGCAAAACGTCCGATAGCGCAAGCGTGAAACCCACTGCTGCGTCGGAGAGTCTTTTCCGCACGCACAAAGAAGAACACCCTG
>NZ_NTMR01000002.1 GCF_002307495.1 Pseudomonas abyssi
CCTGCCCGACGCCGAAGAGTGGGATGGCGTACCGGACAAGCTGCAATACCTGGAGCGCTAAGCAGGTCACCTGCATGCCCCTCGAAAACCGGCTCTTGCAGCCGGTTTTTTTATGCGCGTTGTGCAGGTTCCAGGGATAGCGTGCACGTGTGCTTTGCCCCGTTTCTGCAGTCGGCTACTGCAGCATTGGCTGGATCGGGAGGTCAGCGTGCGGCGCTGTCACGCGCGGACACGCCTCTGGCTTAGTCCGCCCTACCCGCCCTCACCGCAAGAAGCCAGCTCTTGCAGCCGGCGTTCTATGCGCGTCGCGCAGGTTCCGGGGATAGCGTGCACATGCGCTTTGCCCCGTTCCTGCGGTCGGGTACTGCAGCATTGGCTGGATCAGGAGGTCTGCGTGCGGCGCTATCATGCGCGGGGCGCCTTTGGTTTAGTCCGTCCGGCACCGATCTGGCTCACAGTTCAGGCGAAAGGAGCCAAATTTCAGGCAAAAAAAGGGGCCGGTAAACCGGCCCACTCTTTAGTCCCTTCATGCCTTCCGTGTCCAGCCATCCTGGCTTCATCGTCCTGAAAATCCTTGGCTCAAGCTCCCTGCCGAGCAGCGCTGTCCGTCGCGCATGGGTAGATAATAAGCTTTTTAGGACTGAGCGCAAGCATCGAATGACATTCATTCTCGCGCCATAGCTAAAATTAAAACCTTTTAAAACAATAACTTATCCAAAAACAACAGCAAAAAACACCGCTAACCCACGCACCTTAGTGTCAAAGGCGTACACGCCTTGTAGGAAATCTCTTACAAATAAATTGCCTGGAAAAATTCCGGGCATAAAAAAACCGGCTGCAAGAGCCGGTTTTTTTGGGGCAAGGCTGGCTTACATCATGCCGCCCATGCCACCCATGCCACCCATGCCGCCCATATCAGGCATAGCCGGCTTTTCTTCCGGCAGCTCAGCGATCATGGCTTCGGTGGTGATCATCAGGCTGGCTACGGACGCAGCAGCCTGCAGCGCGCTGCGGGTGACCTTGGCCGGGTCCAGAATACCCATGGCGATCATGTCGCCGTATTCGCCGGTAGCAGCGTTGTAGCCGAAGTTGCCTTCGCCACCGCGCACCTTCTCCAGCACCACAGCGGCTTCTTCACCGGCGTTGGCAACAATCTGACGCAGCGGCGCTTCAACAGCGCGGCGCAGCAGCTTGATACCCACGTTCTGGTCTTCGTTGTCGCCAGTCAGACCGTCGATGGCAGCCAGGGTACGAACCAGGGCAACACCACCGCCAGGAACCACGCCCTCTTCTACCGCAGCGCGAGTAGCATGCAGCGCGTCTTCTACGCGGTGCTTCTTCTCTTTCATTTCCACTTCGGTAGCAGCGCCAACCTTGATCACGGCAACACCGCCAGCCAGCTTGGCCAGACGCTCTTGCAGCTTCTCACGGTCGTAGTCGGAAGAAGTGTCTTCAACCTGCTTGCGGATCTGGTTAACGCGAGCTTCGATATCAGCCTTGGCGCCAGCGCCGTCAACAACAGTGGAGTTGTCTTTGTTGATCTGCACGCTCTTGGCTTGACCCAGGTGCTCCAGGGTAGTGGTTTCCAGGCTCAGGCCCACTTCTTCGCTGATCACGGTACCACCGGTCAGGATGGCGATGTCCTGCAGCATGGCCTTGCGACGGTCGCCGAAGCCCGGTGCCTTCACAGCAGCAACCTTGACGATGCCGCGCATGTTGTTGACAACCAGAGTCGCCAGCGCTTCGCCTTCAACGTCTTCTGCCACGATCATCAGCGGACGACCAGCCTTGGCAACGGCTTCCAGAACCGGCAGCAGTTCGCGGATGTTGGAGATTTTCTTGTCGACCAGCAGGATGTACGGGTTGTCCAGGTCAGCGGACATGGTTTCCGGCTTGTTGACGAAATAGGGAGACAGGTAGCCACGGTCAAACTGCATGCCTTCTACGACAGACAGCTCGTTTTCCAGACCGGAACCTTCTTCAACGGTGATGACGCCTTCTTTACCGACGCGGTCCATGGCTTCAGCGATGATGCTGCCGACGGACTCGTCAGAGTTGGCGGAGATGGTGCCTACCTGAGCGATGGCCTTGGAGTCGGCGCAGGGCTTGGCCAGGTTTTTCAGCTCGGCAACGATGCCGGCGGTGGCTTTGTCGATACCGCGCTTGAGATCCATCGGGTTCATGCCGGCAGCAACGGCCTTCAGACCTTCGGTGACGATGGCTTGAGCCAGTACGGTGGCAGTGGTGGTACCGTCACCAGCGTCGTCATTGGCGCGGGAGGCAACGTCTTTAACCAGTTGCGCGCCCATGTTTTCGAACTTGTCTTTCAGCTCGATTTCCTTGGCAACGGAAACGCCGTCTTTGGTGATCAGCGGCGCGCCGAAGCTGCGCTCGATCAGCACGTTACGACCCTTCGGACCCAGAGTAGCTTTTACCGCATTGGCCAGCGTGTTGACGCCGTCCAGCATCTTGTTGCGACCGGAAATACCGAATTTAACTTCTTTTGCAGCCATGATTGCTTTCCTTCAAATGAATTCGTTAAGGGGTTAGCGGTAGCTGGATCAGCCTTCGATTACACCGTAGATTTCGGACTCGCTCATGATCAGCAGCTCTTCACCTTCGACTTTGATGGTGTTGTTGCCGGAGTAAGGACCGAATACCACCTTGTCGCCTTCTTTGACGGCCAGCGGACGGACTTCGCCGTTGTCCTGCAGACGCCCGGTACCTACAGCAACGATAACGCCGGTATTCGGCTTTTCAGCGGCCGAACCGGGCAGCACGATACCGCCAGCGGTCTTGGTTTCTTCTTCGCTGCGACGAACGACTACGCGATCGTGTAACGGACGAATTTTCATCGTTGTGTGTCTCCCAATATTAAGTCTCAAATGCCGGATATCCGGCGCTTCCACGTTGAAATCCACAGCCGCCTGAGCCGCTGTGGGGGATACGCCTGTTGGCGCATCGCTGTTCAAGGCCCAGGAGCTCCTGGGCCTGCCAAACCGGTGTCAGATAGATGGGGCTGCGACGGGGCATTTCAAGGCCTCGCGCAAAGATTTTTTTTCAATCGCGCTCGATTCGCTGGTCCCGCGGTGCACGCGGCTCTTCGCCGTCACGCCACTCACCCTCAATAATGGTGGTATTCCCCTGTTTCCAGACCGTCGGGCCGCCCGGCTCGCCCGGAGCGGGCTTTCCACGCGAGACCAGTGCCAGGACCAGGCAGGGAATAGCCAGGGTGTCGGTAATCAAGCCAGGAATCATCAGCAACACGCCAGCCAGTAACCACCACATGCCGGTTTTCAGCACAGCAAAGGGTGAGCGGTTTTCCGCCATGCGGATCTGCAATTGTTGCAGCATCGACCAGCCCTGGCGCTGAATCAGCACCAGGCCCAGCAGGCCGGTACCCAGCACCCAAAGCAGGGTTGCGCCTACCCCGACACGCTGGCCAAGCAGAATAAGGCTGGCCAGCTCAAACAGGGGAAGGAGCAGAAGAAGGAATCTGAACAGGGGCATACGCACCTCGTAATGGACAGGTTTTGCCTATATGGGTATGACCGTCGCAGCTTTCAAGGTTCCTGTCGATCAATGGTTGGCCGTCCATTCGGGTGCCCGGAAGGCAGACGCCGAGACATAGTCAGAAAGTGACTTGAATGCAGGTTCAGGTCTTCAAAAGAGGCTGAATCTGGTGCATGCTTGCGCACCTGTTTCAACTACCCACTACGAGGAGTGCCTGATGCAACTGCAAGACAGCGTGATCATCATTACCGGCGGCGGCCAGGGTCTGGGCCGGGCCATGGGCGAGTTCCTGGCAGCCAAGGGCGCCAGGCTGGCGCTGGTCGACCTCAACCAGGAGGCACTGGATGCTGCCGTTGCGGCTTGCAAGCAGGCTGGTGGAGACGCTCGTTCCTATATCTGCAACGTGGCCAACGAAGAGCAGGTCACCCACATGGTGAACCAGGTGGCCGATGACTTTGGCGCCATTCACGGTCTGATCAACAATGCTGGCATCCTGCGCGACGGCCTGCTGCTGAAGGCGAAAGACGGCCAGATTCAGAAAATGAGCATGGCGCAGTGGCAGTCGGTGATCGACGTCAACCTGACCGGCGTTTTCCTCGGCACCCGTGAAGTGGCCGCCAAGATGATTGAGCTGGGCACACCAGGCCTGATCATCAACATCTCGTCCATCTCACGTGCGGGCAACATCGGCCAGTCCAACTACTCCGCCGCCAAGGCCGGCGTGGCCGCCATGACAGTGACCTGGGCGAAGGAGCTGTCGCGCTACGGTATCCGCGTTGCCGGTATCGCGCCGGGCTTTATCGAAACCGAGATGACCGGCAGCATGAAGCCGGAGGCGCTGGAGAAGATGACCTCGGGTATTCCGCTCAAGCGCATGGGCAAACCGGCGGAGATTGCGCACTCTGCGGCGTACCTGTTCGAGAACGACTACTACACCGGTCGCATCCTTGAACTGGACGGCGGTCTGCGCATTTAAGCCCAGGCGCCAAGTCCTTGCCGGCGGCATCCGCCGCCGGCACGTTTGCTCAAACTACCAGCCCACACCCAGCCCTAGGGTGTAGGTGGTGTCGTGATACCCGGTGTCATCCGTGGTGTTGAGATAATCCCACTCCCCTTTGATGCTCAGCGACGCCCAATTGGTCAGGCGGTAGCGCAGGCCCAACTCGGCGTCCATCAGGTAGCGTACCGCCGGATCATCCGGCAGCTGGGTTTCTGCGTTGTGAAACAACTCGAAGCGCTTGCCGAACAGGTAGCGCCGATAATCCCACTGCAGCCCCAATGCATCGTACTTGTCGCGCGTACCGTCGCGCTGCTCGGTCCACCAGCGACTTGCCAGCACCGAGGTTTCAAAGCGCCCCAGCGCATTGTTCCACCACTGATAACCGGGGCCGGTACCAAATTGCCGCTGGCGCGCCAGCTCCCCCAGATGATCACGCTTGTAGCGCAGACGGCTGGCCCAAAACCACTGGTCGGTAAGAAAGCGGTTCAGATCATAGGAGGCGTCCAGCGTATGGCTGGTCTCCACGTCATCGGTATAGTCACGGTCATAGTCCAGCGCTACGTCATGTCGCCAGCGGCCATGCTGCAGACTGGAGGCCAGGTCGACATCGATCTCGCGCTTCTCGTTACCCGAGGTATCCTTGAGGTCCAACTCTGCGGTAATGTCCCCTTCCCAGACCATGTCGTGCACCACCGGTCTGGGCACCAGCAAGCGCTGAATCGACGAGATCTGCGTTGCCACCGGGCGACGATTGGGCACGCGCAGCAGCACCTGGCCCGGCTCCTCGGCCTCAGCCAACTGCACGGTGTACTCACTACCGTTCTTCAAGCGCACCAGCACCGGCTCTTCGCTGGTAAAGGTACGCACCCGAGCAATATTGACCGAAACCGTGCCGGCGTACTCGGTGCGCAGCACCAGTTTGCCTGCATCGAGAAACTCCACCTTGCCGCTCACCCGATCCCCATTGTCGAGCCACAACGTATCGGCGACACTGCCCATCGACAACACCGCCAACACCGACCCTGTTACTACCTGACGCAACACCATCGACGCATACCCTGAATAGTCGAGAAAACAGAAAACCTTGCATGAAAGACCAGAAAACGTCCGGCACGTTCCGGGCCGAGCCCCCTGACCCGCGCCGAGACGCCTTTTTCCTGGCACTGGCGAGCATCCCGCCGGGCCGCGTTACCAGCTACGGCAAGCTGGCTGAGCTGGCAGGACTGGGCCGCGGCGCACGCCTGGTCGGGCGCTGGCTGGGGCAGCTGCCTGAGGGCTCACGCCTGCCATGGCATCGCGTGCTCAATAGCCAGGGCAGGCTGTCGCTGGGCGCCGATACACCAGCAGGACAGGAACAACGGGCACGCCTGAGCGCCGAAGGCGTGCTGGTGCGCAGTGGTCGCGTCAACCTGCAACACTATGGCTGGCCAGATGTCTGAGCCGCCGCAACAAGGACACCCATGAGTCTCGACACTTCTCGGCAACCCCCCCAGCCAGCCCACGAGGGGCTGCGAGTCTACCTCAAGCCACGCGTCATCGGCATGCTGTTCCTCGGCTTTTCCGCGGGCTTGCCACTGCTGCTGGTTGGCGGCACCTTCAGCGCCTGGCTGCGCGACATCGGCGTGGAGCTGGCCTCCATCGGCTTTCTCAGCTGGGTCGGCATGGCCCACTCAATCAAGGTGCTGTGGGCCCCGCTGATTGACCGTCTACCCGTACCGGTGCTGACGCGGCTGCTCGGCCGCCGCCGCAGCTGGATGCTGCTGGCGCAGCTGGTGATAGCCGGCGCGCTGCTTGGTATGTCACTGAGCAACCCCCTGGAAAACCTGGAGTGGGTTGCGCTCTGGGCGGTGCTGGCCGCCTTTGGCTCGGCGACCCAGGATGTCGCCATCGACGCCTACCGGGTCGAGGCCGAAGCACGCCACCGACAGGCGGCGATGGCCGCCACCTACGTGACCGGCTACCGCGTGGCGATTCTGGCAGCGGGCGCTGGCGCCCTGCATATCGCCGCCCTGCAAGACTGGAGCAGCGCTTATGCGCTGATGGCTGGACTGATGCTGGTGGGGCTGGTCACCACGCTGTGCATCGCCGAGCCCGAGGTGCATGCCAACCAGGACGCAGAGATCGCCGAGCGCGCCCTCAGTCAGCAGCTCGGCACCACCGGCAACGGCTGGCGCGGAGCGCTCTCGCAATGGGCAACCAACGCCTTTGTCGCCCCCTTCACCGAGTTCTTCGGCCGCTACGGGCGCGTTGCCATTGTCATTCTGCTGTTTGTCGCCACCTTCCGCATCAGCGACATTTTCATGGGCACCATGGCCAATCCCTTTTACCTGGATATCGGCTTCAGCAAGGAACAGATCGCCAATATCGCCGCCGCCTTCGGCCTCGCCATGACTCTGGGCGGTGCGGCCCTGGGCGGTTTTATGGTCGCGCGCTTTGGCATTGCGCCGATTCTGATCCTGACTGCCTTTATGGCACCGGCAACCAACCTGGTGTTTGCCTGGCTGGCCTATATTGGCCCCGAGCCACAGGGGCTGGTGCTGGCCATCATTGCCGACAACATCACCGGCGGCCTGGCCATCTCCGTGTTCATCGCCTATCTGTCGAGCCTGACCAACACCGCCTATACCGCCACCCAATACGCGCTGTTCAGCTCACTGATGACCCTGCCCGGACAATTCGCCGCCGGCTTTACCGGCCTGCTGGCCACGCAGCTGGGCTGGGTCGGCTTCTTCTGCGTGACGGCAT
The DNA here is from genome assembly GCF_002307495.1 of Pseudomonas abyssi. Classification (GTDB taxonomy): domain Bacteria; phylum Pseudomonadota; class Gammaproteobacteria; order Pseudomonadales; family Pseudomonadaceae; genus Halopseudomonas; species Halopseudomonas abyssi. The sequence goes on from NZ_NTMR01000002.1 coordinate 7,259, forward strand.
TGACCGGTCTGCCGGCGATCATCCTGGCCTTCGCCCTGCTCAAGCTGGCACATCCGGATCGGGTTGCTCGCCCTGGCATCGACTGAGCGCCGCAAAAGCACAGGACATAACGCATAAAACCCGGCACGAGCCGGGTTTTCTGTACAGCGCTGACGATTACTCTGCTGCCGCTTCGGTAACCATGTGCACGGTGCGCTGCGGGAAGGGAATGGTGATCCCCTGCGCGTCGAAGGCTTCCTTGGCCTGCTCCTGGATGTCCCAGAATACGCCCCAGAAGTCTTCGGTCTTGGTCCACATGCGCAGCGACAGATTGACTGAGTTGTCGCCCAGTGACACCAGCCAGACCACGGCCTCCGGATCCTTCAGCACGCGGCTGTCGGCGGCGGCCAGACCGAGCAGAATGGAGCGGGCCTTCTTCACGTCATCGCCGTAATCGATGCCGATGTTCAGATCCACCCGACGGGTCGGCTGACGCGAGTAATTGATGATGTTGCCGTTGGACAGGCTACCGTTCGGGATGATGACGGTCTTGTTGTCCGGCGTCTTCAGGACGGTGTTGAAAATCTGAATGCTGTCGACGGTACCGCCAACGCCCTGCGCCTCGATGTACTCACCGGCACGGAACGGACGCAGAAACAGAATCAACGCGCCCCCGGCGAAGTTGGCCAGACTGCCCTGCAAGGCCAGACCAACGGCCAGACCGGCAGCACCCAACATAGCGATGAACGAGGTAGTTTCGATACCGATCATGCCGGCAACGGTGATCAGCAGCAGGACTTTCAGCGCAATCGAGACCAGCGCGGACACAAAGCCGTGTAGTGTAGGCTCGACGTTGCGCTTGTTCATCACGGTGTCCATCGCCTTGACCACGCGACCAATCAGCCACCAGCCAATGACAAGCGTCAGCAGGGCCAGAAACAGCTTGCTGCCATACTCAATCACCAGCGGCAGCCAGGCTTCCTCCAGCCCCTGCAGCTTTTCCATCAATTGCTCCATTACATTCCCCTTTTGCTTCTAAAAATATCCGACTGAAATTCAGTCGCGAAAATTGTTGTACTGCAGCGGCATCTCCAGCTCGCTAGCGCGCAGCAGCGCCATCACATCCTGCAGGTCGTCACGCTTCTTGCCCGTTACCCGTACCTGTTCACCCTGGATAGCTGCCTGTACCTTGAGCTTGGCGTCCTTGACCAAGGCAACGATTTTCTTGGCAAGTTCCTTGTCGATACCTTCCTTGAGCTCCACAGTCTGCTTGACCTGCTTGCCTGAGGCAAAGGGTTCATTGGCCTTCAGGCAGCGGATATCGATGTTGCGTTTGGTCAGACTCAGCTCGAGAATCTGCATCATCTGATCGAGCTGAAAGTCGGCATCACCGATCAGGGTGATCTGCTGCTGCTTGTCGTTGAACTCGAAGCTGCCCTTACCGCGCAGATCGTAGCGCCGCTCCAGTTCCTTCTTGGCATTATCCACCGCGTTGGTCACTTCATGTTTGTCCAGTTCGGACACCACGTCAAAGGACGGCATGCATCTACCCCTAAATCGCAAATATATGATGTTGATTGCAAAACAACAGTATACCCTCGTGGCATTATAACGAGATTGGTCAACGTCCAGCAGGGAGCACCTCATGCCGAATCCCCAACTCAGTATTCTGGTGGTGGATGACACCAAGTTCAGTAGCGCGGTCATCGGCCACACACTGAGCCAGGCCGGCTATAACGACATTCGCTTCGCCAGCTCGGCCATGGATGCCTTGAGCATGCATGAAGAGCGTCCCGCCAGCGTCATGGTCGCCGATTGGCTGATGCCCGAGATGGACGGCCTGGAGCTGACCACCCGCATCCGTCAACTGGACGAGCAAACCGACCATTACACCTACGTGGTACTGCTGACCGCCCGCGAAGGTGACAACGTGCTCAGCGAGGCCTTTGATCGCGGCGTCGACGACTTCATCAGCAAGTCGTCGATGAACGAGCAATTGCTACCCCGCATTTACGCTGCCGACCGCACCTCTCAGCTGATCAACCGCCTGCTGGATGAAAACCGGCTGCTGGCTACCAACAATGCCCAGCTGGAAGAGCACAATCTGGTTGATCGCCTGACCGCCATTGGCAACCGTCGCTATCTGCTGCAGCGCCTGAGCGACGCCCTGCGCAGCGTCGAGTCGCGCGGCGGCGCCTGCTGCCTGGTGGTCATGGGCGTACAAAACCTGCCCAACCTGAGCGAGCGCTTTGGCGATACCGTACGCCAGGAAGTGCTCCGCGGCACCGCACGCCGCCTGCAGCAACTCGTGCGTCCGACCGACGTCATCGCGCGGGTCGACAGCAATGCCTTTGCCATCGTTACCCTAGCTGAAGAAGCAGCCGACCTGAAGCCCGCCAGCTTCCGCCGGCTGCACGATGGCCTGAACCTCAAGGCCTTCAAGACCAGCGAAGGGTATCTGTCCATTCGCGCCGGCATGGTGCTGTGCACCTTGACCGACAAGCAGGCACTGCCCGATCCGCAACAGATGCTTGAGCAGGTCGAGACCAAACTGACCGAAGCTTACGAAACCAATCTGATTACCGAAACCCGGCTGTCCTGAGCCCATGCTCTACATACTTGGTGCCGGCAGCCTCGGCCTGCTCTGGGCCGCGCGCCTGCAGCAAGCCGGTATCGCCTGCCGGGTGATCGTGCGCAACGCCCAGCAACTGGAAGCCTGGCAGCAGCGCAACAACCGCCTGCTGTTCAACGACGGCAACGGCAACCACGCGCTGACGCTGAATTTTGAAACGCCCGATACCACGCGGATGATCCGCCACCTGATCGTCGCCACCAAGGCACACGCCGCGCTTGAGGCAGTCAGGCAGCTACGGCATCGGCTGCGCCCGGCCGGCGACATCCTGATGCTGCAAAACGGCCTTGGCTCCCAGCAGGCCGTCGCTCAGGCCTGCCGGGCGCAGCAGGTGTTCGCCGCCAGCGTGACCGACGGCGCCTGGCAACCGGCGCCGGGCGAGTTGACCTGGGCTGGACGGGGCAGCACCGTGGTTGGTCCGCTCGACAGCGGCGCGCCGTGCCCGGAATGGTTCAACCGTCTCCCGCCCGTCCTGTTCGACTGGCGCTGGCAGACCCCGATCATGCCAACGCTGTGGCGCAAGCTGGCAATCAACTGCGCCATCAACCCCTTTACCCTGATCTACAACTGCCACAACGGCGAGGTACCAACACGGGCCGGCCCCTGGCTGGACACCTGCCTGACCGAACTGCAGGAGCTGCTGCGTGCGCAAGGCGTAACAGAAGAACTTGCCCCCTTGGTGCACGACGTCATTCGCAGCACCGCAGCCAACAGCTCTTCCATGCGTCAGGATCTGCACGCAGGCCGGCGTACCGAAATCGACTACATCCTTGGCTACACCTGTCGCCAGGCGCGTCAGGACGGTCTGCAAGTACCCGCACTGGAACGTTTGCTCGACGCAGCTAAAGACTGTCTGCGACGGCATCAGCTACCCACCGACTGAGCGCTGGCGGGTTAGACTCGACATTCCCACTCAACCGGAGAGCATTTCATGGGCTATCGCCTCAGCAAACTCTATACGCGCACCGGCGACGGCGGCGAAACCGGCCTGGCCAACGGCGAGCGCATCAGCAAAGACCATCCACGCGTCGAGGCGATGGGCGATGTCGACGAACTCAATTGTCAGCTTGGCCTGCTGCTAAGTCAGTTGGAGGCGCCCGAACTGAGCGCGTTGAAAACCCACCTGGTGCCACTGCAGCACCGCCTGTTCGACCTGGGTGGCGAGCTGGCCGTGCCCGGCCATGACATCATTGACGCCAGCGATGTCACGGCACTGGAAGCGCTGATTGATCACTACAACGCATCGCTGCCACCGCTGGAAAATTTCATCCTGCCGGGCGGCTCGCCGCTGATTGCGCAGGCGCACCTGGTGCGCAGCGTATGCCGCCGTGCGGAACGTCACTATCTGGGATTGGCGGTGCAGGAGGAGGTCAACAATCAGTCGGCAATTTATCTCAACCGCCTGTCTGACCTGCTGTTTGTGGTCGCTCGCAGCATCGCGCGACTGCAGGCGACCGAAGAAGTACTCTGGGCGCCTAAGCCCAAGCCAGAGGCCTGAGCACGGCGCCGCTTGCCGGCGTGCGACGCCAGCCTAGACCTTGAAAGCGTTGATGATACCCTGCAGCGACTGTACCAGCTGACCCATGCGGCCACTGGCGTCCTCCGCCCGGCGCGCGCCCTCTGCGGTGCGCTCGCCTGCTTCGTTGATCTGCACGATATTCTGATCGATATCGTGGCTGACCACCGTCTGCTGCTCGGCCGCTGCAGCAATCTGCTGGCTCTGGTCAACAATCTGGGTCACCGCCTTGAGAATACTGTCGAGCCCCTGCTGCACACGCAGCGACGCATCCACCGTGGAGGCCGTCATACCGTGACTGCTGTCCATGGCTCGCACTGCGGCGCCTACGCCGTCTTGCAGGCGCACAATCATCTGCTCGATTTCTTCGGTTGACTGTTGAGTGCGACGGGCCAGGGTGCGGACCTCATCGGCGACGACGGCAAAGCCACGGCCCTGCTCGCCGGCCCGGGCCGCCTCAATGGCCGCATTGAGCGCCAGCAGGTTGGTTTGCTCGGCAACGCCCTTGATCACGTCCAGCACCCGGCTAATCGATGCACTGTCCTCGGCCAGCTGATTGATCACGCGTACCGAGTTCGCAATCTCACCCGCCAGTTTCTCGATACCATCCACAGAGGACTCGACCAGACGACGCCCATTGAGCGTCTCGGTATTGACCTGCTCGGCGTTGTTCACCGCCAGCGCGGCACTACGCGCCACTTCCTGAGACGTGGCGGCCATTTCGTTCATGGCGGTTGCCACCTGCTCGATCTGGCTGCGTTGCGCTGCCACCGACTGGCTGCTCTCGGCGGAAATCTGCTCGACCTCGCGCGATTGCCCCTGCACCTGCCCGGAGGTGGCGCTGACCTGCTGAATCAGCTCGCGTACACGCTGAACGGTATTGTTGAAATCACTGGCAAGCGCACCCAGCTCGTCGCGGCTGTCCACCTCTACCTGCACGGTCATGTCGCCACGGGCGACCTGCCCCATCTGCTGCGACAGCCGCTTGAGGGTGCGGCGGGTCGCCATGTAGAAGCCGGCATACAGATAGATAATGACAAGCCCCACGCCCAACAGCGCAACGATCAGCACCATCATCGCCCGCTCGTTCTGCGCCAGGCGCCGGTCCAGCTGTGCGCCAAGATAATCAAAAATCGCCGTTTTCAGCGTGTAGGTAGCATCGACTTCGCTGGTGATCCGATCAAAGAACGCGCTCCAGGTGCTGTCCAGCGAAGCAGCGATAATGATGTCTTCCTCAAAGATCAGCGAGGCGTTATCAATGCTTTCGCGGCTGCGCGCTGCCGCAGCCTGCAGTGCGGCATTACCGGTTGCCCCCACAGATTGATCCAGTGCCTGCTGGTAATCGGTACCCAACTTCTGCAGAAGCGTCACCAGCTCATCCATCTCCCGGCTGGCGTCAGAGTTGAGAAAGCCCAGCCCCATGGAGTAGGCGCCGGTTGCACGCCCCTGCCCCAAGGTCGAGGTGACCTGAGGTGTCGTGGCGATAAGCAGCTCGGTCAGCTGACGTACGTTACGGTCGAAGTCTTGCGGCAGGCCGGCGTAGGCCGCTGTGAGATTGAGCAGGCTGCCCAGACTGTCCAGCGCCTGGGCGGACATTCCGCTGCGCGAAATAATCGACTCCCGGGCAATCTCTTCATAGCTGGCAATCAACTGATCGCGCATCTGCAGCACATCGGTGGCTGCCGGATCGTCGGCATCCAGCGGCAGGTCACGCAGTTGCTGCAGCAAATCACCGCGCAGCTCGGTCAGGCGCTCTTCGATACCGGATGACTCGCCACCCTGCCCAATGCGCAGGTTGACGACATCCAGATCGCGCACCAGCTCGGCACTGCGCATGGCTTTTGACACGCCCTGCACAACCTCCAGGCTATCCAGCGCATGACGAGTCACCTCGACACGCTCATAGGACTCCTGCACCAGCAAGGTGCTGACAATACCAAGGGGGACAAAAAACAGGACGCTGATCAAGCAGAACTTCATGCCGTAGCTGAGTCGATTCATCAACGCGATGGCAGGCGCCAGAAGACTATTCACCCGAGTGTTCTCCTAAGTGTACTGCCCTGCGGTTTGGGCTATACGCCAGCTGACCTGGCGCTGATTGTTCTAGTGTTATCCGCCGACGGGAGCATGCATGCCCTGCGCCCCGTCGTTTACTGTCTCATGTTGACGCTATCGGCCTCAATAACAACAACTTTACTGCACCTGAGTTATCAGCCCAATACCGCCAGCAGGGCAAGCACCACCGCCCACGCCAGCAAAGCACGCTTGAGCAAGGTGCGGGTATCGGCCAGCGCACCACTGTCCGCCTCATCGGCCAAGCGCCCCTCCCCCCCTGTCAACGCCGCCTCTGCGGTACGGGCAACCAGGTCATCGGCACTGACATCCCAGCTGAGCAGCGCATCTGCCAACACCTGGCGTACGTGATCAAAGTGGCCAACCAGCGCAAAGCTGGCTGCCAGCAGACGCGCTGGCAGCCACTCAAGGGCGTGCGCCAGTGCGGTAACCGGCTCGCCAGCTGGTGCATCCTGCGCCAGGCGCAAGCGCAGCAGACGATAGCCCAGCGCTCCCACCGGGCCAAGCAAAACAAACCAGAACACAGTCACGACATAACCGTGCAGTATCTCGCGCACCAGTACGGCACGCATTGCCGCCAGCACATCAGCCGAATCCCCCCCAAGCACGCCCTGCTCATGCTCGGCCACCAGCGCCGCCGCCTCAACATCGCCCCGTGCCAGCGCAGCCTCAAACCTTTCCGTCATGCGGCCCAGCGGGTCGCTTCTACCCATACAGGCAAGCAACACCAGAACATAGAACAGCAGCGTGAGAAGACCCCAGCCCTGCGTCACCAGCCAAGCCTGCAGCAACGCCACCGGCAACAGCGGCACCAACAGCAGCGCCAGACCGACCAGCGGTCGATGCGCGATTCGGCGCTCAGCGAAGGCCACCCACAACTGCGGGATATCCAGTGGCAAGGCACGGCGAAGCGGCGTGCACCACATCAACAGGCAAACCAGTAGCAGGGCAAGAAAGTGCATTCAGATTCCTTTCGGGGTTGTCAGCGCAGCCAGGTAACGATGCCACTTGAAAGCGGCACCCGGATCGGTCTTGCGGCCCGGAGCGATAAACTCGTGGCCGGTGATACGGCTATTGGTAATCGCTGGATAGGCCTGCTGTAGCGCCTGGGTCAGGGCCAGCAGCGCGCCATACTGATGCTCAGTGTAAGGCAGCTCATCCGTGCCTTCGAGCTCGATACCGATGGAAAAATCGTTACAGTTTTCACGGCCACCATAACGAGACGCGCCCGCGTGCCAGGCGCGCTCGTCGCAGGATACAAACTGGGTAATAGCGCCACTGCGCTCGATCAGAAAGTGCGCCGATACGCGCAGCGCAGCGATCTCGGCGAAATAGGGATGTGCGGCAAGATCCAGCTGGCCGCGGAAGAAAGATTGGACGTACCCACCACCAAACTGCCCGGGCGGCAGACTGATGTTGTGGATAACGAGTAGCGACACCTCGCCGTGCGGGCGCGCATTGCAGTGTGCTGAGGGACAACGCACCACGCCTTCAAGCCAACCGTCCTGCACTCGCATGCCGCCCTTCTCCGCTGCTACCCAGGGCACATGCTAACAGGCCGTGAAGCGGCCTGCATCAGGGGGTCAGGATTTTGCCTGCAGCTGCCGCAGATTGCCGATCACCGACTCCAGCGCCCGATCAAACAACTGGTTTTCATCCAGCAGGCTGATGCGCCCCTCGTCAAAACAACGTGCCAGCTCCTGTCGACCGAACTCGGCCACTTTCAAACCATTGCGGTTCACAAAGATGTACTTGCCACTGAAGCTGATGATTGCCGCCAGCTTACAGCGCTGGCCGGCCTTGCCATCAACCGGCTGCAACTGGAACCAGCAACCGGTACCAAGACTTTCGATCCAGCGTTGCGCGCCGACACTCGGCAGGTCATCCACTGTTTCAACCGGCGTCTCGAGCTCTTCCTGCGCCAGCACGGGCTGCTCGATGTGCACCGCTGCAACGACAACCGGCTCTTGCTCCGGTTGCGGCGCCGGCTCCCGCTCCTCAGCATCAGACGGCGATAGCTCGACGACCGGCGCCTGCATCGGAGCCTCGGCATCCGGAGCTGCATTCTCTGGGAGCCGCTGGGGCTTTTCCGCCAGTGCCAGCGCGGCGCGTTGCGACTGCGCCACTGCCTGCAACTGAGCGACAATGGCAGCGGCATCCAGGCCCAGCAGCTCCAGTCCGCCGCGCAAGGCCGCCTCCGTCTGGCGGTTTTGTTCAATGCGCAGCTCACGACCCGCCTCATCTACCGGCTCGACACTGACCACCAAGGCCATGGCAGTATCTCGCGCCTGCTGCCAGGCCATGGACTCCCCGCCCTCGCGCAGGAAGACCATCTGCATAACCTGGCTCCAAGTATCGCGCAGCAGGTCCACCAGCGTAACCGGCAGCGTACGCCCAACCAGCAACCCGTTGATCTCGCGCGCCACCTCGCTGCGTGCCGCCTGAATACGCGCACGCCCTTCTTCAGCATCCCGAGTACGCTGCTCAATACGCTCGGCACGGCGCTGTTCAGTACGCAGAAACTCGGCCAAACGCTGGTTGAGGCTGTCGAACAACGCCGCGTCGGGCTCAGCCTCAGCCAACAGCTGCTCGACGATATCTTCCAGCAGCGCATGCAACTGATCACGCCGCAAGTCGTCGTGCTCATTCCACCCCATCGTGGCCCGCGATAACTCGTTTAGCAGGCGGCGCGCCGGGTGCGAGGCACGGCTGAAAAAACTCTTGTCGACAATGGCCACCCGCAGCACGGGCAGCTGCAAACGGGTAATCAGCACTTTCACCGCCGACGGCAGCTCACGATCCTCCAGAATGAAGTCAAACAGCATGGAGACCAGACTGATGACGTCATCATCCACTCGCGCCACGGTTTTGCCACCGCCGTGACTCTTGCGCTGCTCTTGCAGCAGCGCCTGGATCTGCTGGCGCAGGCCAGCACTTCCGGCATCACGGGTAAGGTGCTCGGGCGACACGCTCGACAAGACCTGCAGCAGCTCATTGCTCTGCATCGGCACCGCAGAGGCGCCAGACAATCCGGACAGCGCCATATCGCCGCTGGTCATGCGCCACTTGCCAATCAGCTCGCTGAACAGCCCCAGCACTTCCTGCTGCTCCTCGCTACCATAGCCGGCACGCGCAGGGCCAGGGGCTGGTGCATCGACGCGCCCCTCGCCAGTGCCACGTGGGGCCACCGGGCGACGGGTTTGCGCCACCGGCGCCAGCCGCAGATCAGGCATCACACCAGCGTTGACCAGCGCATCATTAAGGGATTCATAGAGACTATCGATACCGTTGAGCACGCAACGCTCAAACAGCTTCAGGATGATCAGCCGCACCTTGATATTGATATCCAGCGCCTGCAAGGCGTCGGCAAAGTGCTCGATCAGCGGGGCAGGAGCAAAGGGGCAATTACGCTCATCTACACGCTTTCTGGCCAGACTGTTGACCCGCAGCGCAAGGTGGCTCAAGCCTGTCTGATTACGCGCAACCACACGGCTAATCATGCCATCGACGGCAACCGACTGCTCCAGCTCGTCTGGCTGCACCAGCGACAGCGAATCCAGTTCAAAGGACACCGCCTGCACGGGAGCAGGCGCATCACTGGCCAGCTGCTCGGCAGCCAACACCACGCCGTCGCAGGTTTTTCGAATCAGGTTGGCGCGCTGCAGGCGAACGCTGCGCATGGCTTCAAAGAACAGGGTCTGCTCGGCATTGCTTGCAGCCTTGTCGGCCATCTCAAACAGCGCGTCGTCCGCCTTGTCGAAAACATCGCCAAGGCCTTGCTGCAAATAGCCGGTGGTTTGATCCCGGACCGTCAGTAGCGGCGTCGGCAACAAGGAGGCACCTGCCGACGCACGCGCCGCCAGATTGGGCTTGATGGAAACCACCTTGGGGTCCTGGGACATGTTTACTCTCCAGACAAGGGCACCTTGTCGTATCAACTTATACGTCAATGCGAAATGTCTGCCCTGACAGCCTTACTCCCTGCGCCTATTTTTTGACGTCAAAACTTTACTAATTTGAAGTATACCGGGTTCGTCTTGCAAAGAACTCCCCTCCTGTCGATTTCTTGATCGGCATCACAGTTCCCCACCTCGACATCAAAGCGACACATTCAGTAACGCACGGCGCAATCCTGGTATATCCTCACTGAGGGAAGCAGTCTCGTCTCACCGCATTGGCCCGCATGGCGCCGCTCTGAGGGCAACAACCTCACGGGCGTCGCTTGCCTTGCGGAAAAGGTGATGGCGCGCTAGCCGACCCTGGTCTACACCGGACTGACAACGACAACGAGCGCGCCACAAGCGCGCACTAGAACAACACCAGGAGCGACGTTCAATGGAAGCAATCATTGCCCTTATCGGGGATATCAACGGGATTGTCTGGGGGCCAGCCATGCTGGCGCTACTGGCCGGCACCGGCCTGTATCTGACGCTAGGTCTCAAGCTGACACCGCAACGCAAGCTGTTCTACGGCTTCAGCATGCTCTGGCGCGGCCGCAAAAGCAGTGATGAGGGTGACATCAGCCCGTTCAACGCCCTGATGACCGCACTCTCCGCCACCGTCGGCACCGGTAACATCGCGGGCGTCGCTACCGCGGTCTTTCTGGGCGGCCCGGGCGCGCTGTTCTGGATGTGGGTTATCGCCCTGGTAGGCATGGCAACCAAGTTCTGCGAGGCCGTTCTGGCTGTGCGCTATCGCGAGAAGGATGCACGTGGCAACCACGTTGGCGGCCCGATGTACTACATCAAGAACGGCCTGGGCGAGAAATGGAAATGGCTTGGTATGCTCTTTGCCATTTTTGGCATGCTCGCCGGCTTCGGCATCGGCAACACCATCCAGTCCAACTCGGTTGCAGACGCCCTGAGCAGCTCGTTCAACATCCCCAAACTGGCGACCGGCATCATCATCGCTGTATTGGTGGCACTGGTACTGCTGGGCGGCATCAAGCGTATCGGTGAAGTGGCGGGCAAGCTGGTACCGATTATGGCGATCTTCTACGTTGGCGGCGGCCTGATCATCCTGATCCTGCATGCCGACAAGATCCCGGAAGCCTTCAGCCAGATTTTCTACTACGCCTTCAACCCGAGCGCAGCGGCCGGTGGCTTTGCCGGTGCAACCGTCTGGATGGCGATGCGCTTCGGTATTGCCCGCGGTGTCTTCTCCAACGAGGCCGGCCTGGGTAGCGCACCTATCGCCCACGCTGCCGCACAGACCAACAACCCGATCCGCCAGGGCACCATCGCGATGCTCGGTACCTTCATTGATACCATCATCATCTGCTCGATTACCGGCCTGGTGATCATGGTGACCGGTGCGTGGACCAGTGGCGAGAACGGTGCTCCGCTGTCGGCGCTGGCCTTCAGTCAGGGTCTGCCGGGTTCCTGGGGCCAGTACATTGTCAGCATCGGCCTGGCTGTGTTCGCCTTCACCACCATCATCGGCTGGAGCTTCTACTCCGAGAAGTGCACCCAGTTCCTGTTTGGTGAGCGCTCCAACCTGCCGTTCCGCCTGCTGTGGATCATTGCGATTCCGCTGGGCACTCTGCCGGGTATCGATCTGAACAGCCTGTGGCTGGTGGCTGATACGCTGAACGCCATGATGGCCATTCCCAACCTGATTGCACTGTTGCTGCTCAGCCCCGTGGTCTTCAAACTGACCAAGGACTATTTTGCCGACCCGGCAAACTACATGAACAAGTAACCTGCTCAGGTAACGCACAGATGCCCGCCGCCAGGCGGGCATTTTTGTTGCGATCGGGTATACTCGCCGGCATTTGCGACCAGACGCCGGAGCCAGCATGCCCAACCTCACTCTCGACAGCCTGCAGACCACCATCGTTGATGACGTCCGCCGTGCCTTGGCCGAAGACGTGGGCGATGGCGACATCACTGCCAGCCTGATTCCTGCCGACCGTCAGGCCGATGGCCGCATCATCACCCGCGAGCCTGCGGTGTTCTGTGGCAAGGCCTGGGCAGACGAAGTCGCTCGTCAGGTCGACCCGCAAATCGCCATCGAGTGGCTGGTCAATGATGGCGACAACCTGCTCGCAGACCAGACTCTCTGCCGCTTCAGCGGCCCCGCTCGCGGCCTGCTGACCGCGGAGCGCTCGATGCTCAACTTCATCCAGCTGCTGTCAGCCACGGCCACCCGCAGCCGCCACTTCGCGGACATGGTTGCCGGCACCCGCGTCATGCTGCTGGATACCCGCAAGACGCTGCCCGGTCTGCGCCTGGCACAGAAGTATGCCGTCACCTGCGGCGGCTGCCACAACCACCGTATCGGCCTGTATGACGCCTTCCTGATCAAGGAAAACCACATTGCCGCCTGTGGCGGCATCGCCCAGGCCGTCAGCCGAGCCCATGAGATCGCTCCGGGCAAGCCGATCGAGGTAGAAGTGGAAAGTCTGGATGAGCTGAAACAGGCGCTGGACGCTGGCGCCGACATCGTCATGCTCGACGAGCTGAGCGATGCCGACATGCGCACGGCGGTCACACTCAACGCCGGACGCGCCAAGCTGGAAGCCTCTGGCGGTATCACCGAGGCGACCCTGCGCAGTGTCGCCGAAACCGGTGTGGACTATATCTCGATCGGCAGCCTGACCAAGGACATCAAGGCAGTAGATCTGTCCATGCGCCTGCGCTTTCAGGCCGCCAGTTAAGGTAAGGCGCGGTCAAAGCCGCGCCAGCAAGGCGTTACAGCTCGGCAGATGCCAGTCGGTCAACTCAGGCCAGGGATTGTCCGGCAGGATCAGGCAGGTACGACTGCCGGCCGCCCTGCCCGCCTCAAGATCAAAGCGAAAATCCCCCACCATGACGGCCTCGTCCGGTGACAGCTGCCAGCGATCCAGCAATTGGTGAATGCCATCGGGTGAAGGTTTGGGCGCAGCGTCCTCCCGCCCGAGCACATCTTCGGCGGCAAAACAGTCGAGAATCCCGAGGCAACTGAGCGTCGAGCGTGCGACCACCTGCAGGTTGCGGGTCAAGATACCCAGCCGCCGCCCCTGCTCACGCAGTTGGCGCACCAGCTCCACAGCACCCGGTGCCGGTTCCACTTCAGCCGCCAGACGCAGCTCGATGGCATCGAGCTGGGCTTTCATGGCGGTGTAGTCGGCGGCTGGCAGGGTCGCCATGTAAGTCAGGATATCCGCGTCAGCCGGCACGCCAAGCTCCCGACGAATCGCCGGAAAATCGTGCTGAGCCAGCGTCAGCGTGCCGTCCAGATCAAACACCCAGCCACGCAACTGGTGCATCTCAGCGCTCAACCTTGCGCATCAGCGACTCCTGGGCCACCGAGGCCACCAGTTCGCCGGCCCGGTTGAATATCTGACCACGTGAAAGGCCACGCGAGCCGCTGGCCGACGGGCTGTCCATGGCATACAGCAGCCAGTCGTCCATCCGCAGCGGGCGGTGATACCAGAGCGAGTGATCCAGGCTCGCCACCTGCATGGCGGTTGACCAGCTGGAAATACCGTGCGGCTGCATGGCCGTGCCCAGCAGGTGAAAGTCCGAGGCGTAAGCCAGCAGATAGCGGTGTACCTGCGGATCATCCGGCAGGGCACCGTCGGCGCGATACCACATGTAGCGCACCGGCTCACCGACCTTCGGCTCAAAGGGGTTGAACTCACCGACCGGACGAATCTCGATCGGTTTGCCACCCAGCGCCTTATCGCGCACCTTTTCATGAATGAGGTGCTGATAGCGGCGAGTCCACTCGGTTTCGTTGGGCAGGTCCTCTGGGCCTGGCACATCAGGCATCACTGCCTGGTGCTCATAACCCGCCTCATCGCCCTGAAAGGAACTGATCATAGTGAAGATCGGCTTGCCCTTCTGGATCGCCTGCACGCGGCGAGTAGTGAAGCTGCCGCCATCACGCAGCGGATCTACTTGATAGACAATCGGCAGATCGGCATTGCCCGGGCGCAGAAAGTAACCGTGCACCGAATGCACATGGCGCTCAGGATCGACTGTCTGGCTGGCCGCTGACAACGACTGCCCAAGTACCTGCCCGCCAAACAATTGCTTGAAACCCAGGTCCTGGCTGCGGCCACGAAACAGGTTTTCCTCGATCTTCTCCAGCGCCAGCAGGTCTACCAGATCATCCAGCAGTTCGCTCATAGTGCGTCCTCACGTGATTCCCAGCCACTCACGGCGGGTACTTCTTGACAGTAGTGGCGACGTGCTCGTCGCTCGAATGGCCGTCAGTTTAACCCGGATTGTCTCGCATTAGCACAATGCACCGGCGCCGAGACTTGCCTGCCTCAGGAGCCCTGCGCATACTCGCACAGCCAGACCTCCGCTGGAGAACCCATGGATCTTCCGCTGATCTACCATCAGGATTACAGCTTCCCCTTTCCCGCTCCACACCGTTTTCCGATGGACAAGTTCGTGCGCTTGCACGATCACCTGCGAGCCAGCGAGCTGCTGCACGCAGGCAACCTATACCGCCCCGAGCGCTGCAGCCGTGAGTTACTGTCCCTGGCCCACGACCCGGACTACGTTGCGCGCTTTCACGACAATGAACTGGACCCCAGCGCGCTACGACGCATGGGTCTGCCCTGGAGCGAAGCACTGGTGAAACGCACCACGCGCGCGGTCGGCGGCTCCCTGCTGACCGCCGAACTGGCGCTACAACACGGCCTGGCCTGCCACTTGGCTGGCGGCACCCACCACGCCCATCGCGACTTTGCCTCCGGCTTCTGCATCTTCAATGACCTGGCGATTATCAGCCTGTCACTGCTGGCCAGCGATACCGTCCAGTCGATCCTGATCATTGATTGCGATGTCCATCAGGGCGACGGCACCGCCAGCATCCTTCAGAACATCGACGCCGCCGTGACCGTGTCGCTGCACTGCGAAAACAACTTTCCGGCGCGCAAGGCGCAGAGCGACTGGGACATTCCTCTGCCGCGCGGCCTGGATGACGCTGGCTACCTGCACACCTTGGAGCAGGTGCTCAACTATCTACTGCCCCTCTACCAGCCTGACCTGGTGCTGTACGACGCCGGGGTCGACGTCCACCAGCAGGACGCTCTCGGCTACCTGCATTTGACCGACGCCGGCATCGCGGCGCGCGATCACCTGGTGATCAACCGTTGTCTGGCACAGGACATTCCGGTGTGCGCTGTGATTGGCGGCGGCTACGACCGGGACCGCGACGCCCTGGCGCGCCGCCACGGCATCCTGCATCACAGCGCAGCGGCCATTTGGCAGCAGCGCGGTTTGGGCTAAACTGCGCGCCCCAACGTACAGGAACAGCCGATGACCGTCGCCCCAGCACATCCTGCCCAACCCATTGCCATTATTGGCGGCGGGCCGGCCGGACTCATGGCCGCCGACATCCTCTCCGCAGCAGGCCATGTCGTTGACCTGTATGACGCCATGCCCTCCGTTGGCCGCAAATTCCTGCTGGCCGGCGTCGGCGGCATGAACATCACCCACTCCGAGGCTGCGGCGCCGTTTCTGTCGCGCTACCGCGAAGCCGCGCCCTGGGTGGGTCGCTGGCTTGCCGAGTTCGACGCGCACGCGCTGCGCGACTGGATTCATGATCTGGGTATCGACACCTTTGTCGGCAGCTCAGGGCGCGTCTTCCCGACCGATATGAAAGCCGCGCCGCTACTGCGAGCCTGGCTCAGGCGCCTGCGCGAACAGGGCGTGACGCTGCACACACGTCATCGCTGGCTGGGCTGGGGCGAGCATCAACAGCTGCGTTTTTCCAGCCCGCAGGGCGAGGTAAGCGCAGCGCCAGCGGCAACCCTGCTGGCTATGGGCGGCGGCAGCTGGGCACGACTGGGCTCCGACGGCAGCTGGGCGCCTTTGCTTGCCGAGCGGGGCGTTACCCTGCGTAGCCTGCGTCCCAGCAATTGCGGCTTCATCAGCCCCTGGTCCGCCTTTCTCAGTGAGCGCTTCGCCGGTCAGCCACTCAAGCAGATCATCGCGACCACCCGGAGCCCGGATGGCGAGCTCATCAGCCGTCGTGGCGAAGCAATACTGACCCACGACGGCCTGGAAGGCAGTCTGATCTACGCCCTGTCCGCCGCCCTGCGCGAACAGCTGGAAGCAGGCACTCGCGCACAACTGACACTCGATCTGGCCCCGGATCACACGCAAGCGCAACTGCAACAGGCCCTCAGCCAACCGCGCAAGGGCCAAAGCCTCAGCAATCTGCTGCGCAAGAAGGCGGGGCTGGACGGCGTTAAAGTGGCACTACTGCACGAATGCCTGAGCAAGGACGCTATCGCGGACACCCATACTCTGACTGCCGGCATCAAGGCACTGCCCATTACCCTGACCGGCACCCGCCCACTGGACGAAGCCATCAGTAGCGCAGGCGGCGTATGCCGTAGTGCGCTGGACGACCAGTTGATGCTAAACGCCCTGCCCGGCACCTTCTGTGCCGGCGAGATGCTCGACTGGGAAGCCCCCACCGGCGGTTACCTGCTGACGGCCTGCTTTGCCAGCGGGCGTCATGCCGCCCATGGGATGCTCAACTGGCTCAAGGACCACAACTGATGCCTGAACTGAAAACCCTCGGCCTGTTCATCCTGACCGCGCTGGCAGAGATTGTCGGCTGCTACCTGCCCTATCTGTGGCTGCGCGAAGGCAAGTCAGCCTGGCTGCTGATTCCCGCCGCGCTCAGCCTCGCCGCCTTCGCCTGGCTGCTGAGTCTGCACCCCACGGCTGCCGGGCGCGTCTACGCCGCCTACGGTGGGGTATATATCGCCGTGGCCATCGGCTGGTTGTGGTGGGTTGACGGCATTCGCCCAACCCAGTGGGATCTGCTGGGGTCAGCCATTGCACTGCTCGGCATGGCGATCATCATGTTTGCGCCCAAGACAAGCTGAAGATAGCATAGCGCCACCCCCACCTATCGAAAGGAATCGTTACTGTGCTTCGACCCCTTATGCTGTCTGTGGCGCTTGCCGGCGTCGTGCTCATTTCAGGCTGTGCTACCGAGTCCTCTCGCACCATCGAAGCGCCCCGCGTCACCAGCTACGGCACCAGCTATCAGGGTGTACGCGCGCCCATCGCCGTTGGTCAGTTCGACAATCGCTCCAGCTATCAGCGCGGGATTTTCTCGGACGGTGTAGATCGCCTCGGCAATCAGGCCAAAACCACCCTGGTGACCCACCTGCAGCAGACCAACCGCTTCAATGTCCTGGAACGAACCAACATGGCTCAGTTGGCTACCGAGGCTGGCTATAGCGGCGCAACCCAGAACATCAAGGGCGCCAGCTACGTGATTACCGGAGACGTCACCGAGTTTGGCCGCAAGGTCACCGGCGATCACCAGCTATTCGGCATCCTCGGTCGCGGTAAGTCGCAGATTGCCTACGCCAAGGTGGCCTTGAACGTAGTGGATGTCGGCACCTCCGAAGTCATTTTCTCCACTCAGGGAGCCGGCGAGTACAGCCTGTCCAATCGCGAAGTAGTGGGCTTTGGCGGCACCGCCGGTTATGACGCAACGCTGAACGGCAAGGTGCTGGACCTGGCCATCCGCGAAGCCGTCAACAACCTGGTACAGGGTGTCGAGTCCGGTGCCTGGAACCCGGCCGGAAACTGATAACAACAAGGAAGTAACATGACGCTGAAATATCTGCGCAGCAGCGGCCTGCTGGCCGCGGCTCTCGTGGCTGGCTGCGCGCCAGTCAATCAACCGCTCTATCATTGGGGCGACTATCAGCAAACGATTTATCAGTACCACCAGGACGGCGTTACCGATTACGCCGCGCAGGTTGGTCGCGTTGAAGCCCTGCTGAATCAGGCGCAGGCTCAGGGCAAGAGCGTGCCCCCGGGCCTGCATGCCCACCTGGGCATGCTCTACTTCAACACAGGCCGGGAGATCGAGGCACGCGAGCAATTTGCCATGGAAAAATCCCTGTTCCCGGAATCCGGGCATTTTGTCGATTACGTGCTGAAGGCACAGCCGGAGCACAACCAATGAGATCAATTCTGAGCCTGACTCTGGTGCTGCTGATCAGCCTGCTGACCGGCTGCGCCACACAGTCCACCTATGACTACACGGCTTTTCGTGAGAGCAAGCCCAGATCCATTCTGGTCCTGCCGCCGGTCAACGACTCACTGGAAGTCGGCGCCAGCTACAGCTTCCTGTCGCAGGTGAGTTATCCGCTGGCTGAATCCGGGTATTACGTTTTCCCGGTTGCGGTCGCTGAGGAAACATTTCGCGAGAACGGCCTGACTGACCCGCAGGAGATCCACGCGCTGCCGCTGGAGAAGCTGAACGACGTATTTGGTGCCGACTCGGTGATGTACATCAAGATCACCCAGTACGGCACCAGCTACCAGATCATCGCCAGCGATACTCGGGTAACCGCTGAGGCATCACTGGTCGACAGCCGGTCCGGTCAGTTGCTCTGGAAAGGTGCGGCCACCGCTTCCAGCACCGAGCAAAGCAACAACAACGGCGGCGGTCTGGTCGGTATGCTGGTCGTAGCTCTGGTAGACCAGGTGATCAATACCACCACGGAGCGCAGCCACCAGATTGCTGGCATTACCAGCATGCGACTGCTCACCACCCACAGCGTCAACGGCATTCTGCCCGGCCCACGCGCACCAGCACTGCAGCGTCAGTAACATCGCCTGCGCAGGCTGAGCCTGCGCACGCACCTTCATTCGCCCTGCGAGCGCACCTTCACACCCGACAGCCGCGGCACCATCCAGCGCTCGAACAGCCGTGGGAAAAAGCGCGCAATCAAACGTGCCTGCCAGTCGACGTTGGACAGAATCAGTTGCCGCTTGCGCCGGCAAGCACCGCGATAAATAGCCTCTGCCACCTCCGCTGGGGCAGACACCTTGAATGGCATGGATGTGGTCGCCTGCGCCACCGAGCCGTCTCCCACCAGTGCGTTCTTGCGGATATCGGTCGCGGTAAAGCCCGGAGACACCAGCATCACGTTGACGCCCTGCTCGCGCACTTCCATGCGCAGGGTTTCAAACAGGCCATGCAGCGCATGCTTGCTGGCGTTATAGGCGCTGCGGTTGAGCAACGGGGCGAAGCTCGACAGCGAGCTGAGTACGATCACCTGACCGCGGCGCTCAAGCAGGCTTGGCAGGGCATGACGGGTACAGTTGACGGCACCGAAGTAGTTCACCGCCATGATCCGCTGGAACACCGACAAGTCGGTATCGGCAAAGGCGCTGCGGTGGGTGATGCCGGCATTATTGATCAGCAGATCAATGCCGCCGAAACGCTCGACGACCTGGGCCATTGCCTCGGCGCAGGCCTGGTCATCGGACACATCGCAGTTGATCGCCAGCACATCGGCATTGAGTTTGTCATGCAGTTGCTGGCGGAAGGCGACCAGCGACTCGTCCTGCACATCGAGGATAGCCAGATGCGCACCCGCCTGCGCGAAGCGCAACGCCAGCGCCCGACCGATTCCGGCGCAGCCGCCGGTAATCACTACAACCTTCTGCTGAAACGCCCCTCTGCCCATGTCGCCTCCTGCTGTCGCGGTTGGCTTTCAGCGTAAAGCCGAAGCGCGGCAGCAGCAAGCAACGGGACCGAGAATGACCAAATCAGGGCGCCAGCCGTTCCCTCACCCAGTTGCCCTCGACCAGCCGATAGCAAAGCCGGTCATGCAGGCGGCTGGGACGGCCCTGCCAGAACTCGATCAGCGTCGGTACCAGGCGATAACCGCCCCAGTGCGGCGGGCGCGGGGCGGCCGCGTCGGCATATTGCGCTTGCACGGCCTCCAGACGTTGCTCAAGCACTTCGCGGCTGTCGATCACCTGGCTCTGCGGCGAAGCCCAGGCACCCAGGCGGCTGCCTTCGGGGCGGCTGTGGAAGTAGGCATCCGATTCTTCGGCGCTGGCCTGCTCGACCAGCCCTTCGATGCGTACCTGGCGCTCCAGATCGTGCCACCAGAAGGTCATCGCGGCGGCCGGGCTAGTTGCCAGCTGTTGCCCTTTGGCGCTCTGATAATTGGTGAAGAACACAAAACCGCGCTCATCAAAGCCCTTGAGCAGCAGCGTACGCAGATGTGGCTGACCTTGCGCATCGACCGTCGCCAGCATCATGGCGTTGGCTTCGGTGCTTTCCACTTCCACCGCTTGACCAAACCACTCGCCGAACAGGGCAAAGGGCTCGGCGGGCGCCTGGGCTTCAGTCAATCCATCACGGGTGTAGTCACGACGCAGATCGGCAATGCTGGGTTTCATCGATTCGGTTTCCGGCAAGGTAGAGATAGGATCATGCTAGCAGCAGCGCTGCGCTGCACATTGATGCAGCGCAGATTTTCAGTCGATTGCCTTGAGACAGGCATAAACCGCCTGGCTAAGCGCTACCGCCCGCGGGTCCATCAAGACATAGGGCCCCATGGTGTTGGTCACGTAGCCAAAGCCGACCTTCGCGTCCGGATCACAGAAGCCCAGCGAGCCGCCGGCCCCGGGGTGGCCGAACGCGTTCTTGCCCATACCAAAACTGCCACCGGGGCCTGCATGCTCCAGCATCACACCCAAGCCGAAGCGGGTCTGACACAGCAGGGTGTTGTCTTCACCTGCGCTGTGCTCCTGCTGCATCTGCTTGACCAATTCTGCATCGAGCAGACTGACGCCATCGAGCTGACCATCATTGGCCAGCAGCTGCCAGAAGCGCGCCAGGGAGCGCGCGTTACCGGTGCCATTGGCAGACAGAATATCGGCCTGCTGCCACTCGCGGCGGTTGGTGCTGGTCATCATGCTGGACGGGTTACCAAAGGCCTTCGCGGTCATGCTGTCGGGCTGCCCCATGGCTGCGAACAGGCGGCGTGCCCCCTCGTCACCATACTGATTACGCAGGCGTGACACCGAGGCAATGCGTTCCAGATCCGGGTCCGGCACGCCGACAAAGAAATCCATACCCAGCGGCTCGCAGATACTGTCGGCAATCGCCTCGCCGGGGCGCTTGCCGGTCAGGCGACGCAGCGGCTCACCCAGCAGCCAGGCATAGGTAACGGGCGCGTAGCCGTGCTCATCGCCCGGCGTCCACCAGGGCTCCTGCGCAGCCAGTGCGGCGCTCATGGCCTCCCAGTCAAACAGCGCCTCGGGCGGCAGGGTTTTGCTGACAGCAGACAAGCCGGAGCGATGACTCAAGATCTGGCGCAGGGTAACCGCGTCTTTGCCAGCCTGGGCAAACTCAGGCCAGACCGCTGCCAGCGGCGCATCCAGCTCCAATTGACCCGCCGCCACCTGCTGCAGCAGGGCAACCGCGCCCAGCGGCTTGGTACAGGAGAACACGTTGACCAGGGTGTCCTGCTCCCAGACCGCCTGATTGTCCTTGTCGCGCACGCCCTGCCAGAGATCCAGCACGGTCTCGCCGCCGACGGTGACGCACAGCGCCGCGCCGCGAGCCTGTTCGTCCTGCTGCTGCTCGGCAAACAGTTCGCGTACCGACTCGAAGCGCGGATCAAAGTACCCCTGAATAGTGCTCATCATGCAGTCCTTGTTGTCTTGTTTGCAGCCCATTTAACCGAAGCAGGCAAGGCTCGGCAGCCATCATCAGTGCGCCTGTCGACCGATCATCGCCGAGACTGATGGCTCAGTCGATCTCGCGGCGGAACGGCGGCAGCGCATTGAGAATCGCCTTGCCGTAGCGCTGGGTCACCAGCCGGCGATCCAGCACCGTCACCGTGCCGCTATCGCTCTCGGTACGCAGAAGGCGACCGCAGGCCTGAATCAGCCGCAAACTGGCATCCGGCACCGCGATTTCCATAAACGGATTGCCGCCGTTCTTTTCGATCCACTCGGCCAAAGCGGCTTCAACCGGATCGTCCGGCACGGCAAAGGGAATCTTCGCAATCACCACGTGTTCGCAATACTTGCCGGGCAAGTCGACGCCTTCGGCAAAACTCGCCAGCCCGAAGATCACGCTCGGCTGATCATCATCGACCTGCTTGCGGTGCTGACGAATCAGCTCTTGCTTGGACAGATCACCCTGTACCAGCACGCGCTGACGGAAATCCGCCGGCAGCCCGGCATAGACATCGAGCATCTGTCGACGGGAGGAATACAGCACCAGACTGCCACGCTCATCAGCCAGTATGTCCGGCAGGTGTTCAATGATCGCCGCAGTATGACCGGCGCTGTCGCGCGGATCCGCGCCGTAGTTGGGCACGCGCAGCAACCCGGCCTCAGCGTGCTTGAACGGACTCGGCGCCAGCGTGCAGACCGCGCTGCGCGGCAGGCCGGCACGATGGCTAAAGCGATCAAACTTGCCCAGCGCGGTCAGGGTGGCTGAGGTGGCGAGCGCCGCAAAGGCCGGATTCCACAAATACTGACGCAGGGTGTCAGCGGCCAGGATGGGACTGACGTGGACCTCGATATCGCCGTTGTCGGTCAACGTCAGCCAGCGCGCCGTCGGCGGCTTGCCCTCAGGGTCCTGCAGGCAGAACTGGGTCCACAGCGTCCAGTTGGCCTCGGCACGCGCCTGCAGTGCGCCAAACAACGGGTACCACTCCTCGGCCTGGGCTTCGGACACACCGATGGTGGTTTCACCATCCATCGCCTCCTTGAGCATGTCGACAATGCGTTGCAGCTGGTCGCTCAACCGGCCGAAACCTCCCTTGAGTTCCATGCCCATGTCGCAAAGCTCCTGCGGCACCTCGCCGTGCTCAAAGCGGTACTGCGGGCGGATATTGCCGCCCAGATCCTCAGCACTGGCAAAGTCGGCAACATCGCCCAGCGCCTGCTGCATGAACTGCTGATGGGGCTTGAGATCACGGGCAGTCATCGGCGTCTGCTCCAGCACCCGGCCCAGATCGCCCGGCAGCGGGTGCTGGGCCAGCAGCTTGCTGAGGTTCTTGTCGATCTGATCCAGCCAGTCGGCGGTCGCATGCATGCGCGTGTTGTGGGCGAAGTGGCCGATGGCCTTGTCGGGCAGGTGGTGGGCTTCGTCAAACACGTACAGGCTATCGCGAGGGTCGGGCAGAATCGCGCCGCCACCCAGGGCCAGATCGGCCAGCACCAGATCGTGGTTGGTGACGATCACGTCGACCTTCTGTACGCCCTCGCGTGCCTTGTAGAACACGCATTGCTGAAAGTGGCCGCAGCGGCGATTACTGCACTGGATGTGATCGGTGGTCAGGCGCGACCAGTCCTGATCGTCCAGCGCTTCGGGCCAAGAGTCCCGCTCGCCATCCCACTTGTTGCCGCCCAGCGCTTCGACCATGCGGGTATAGAGCTTGAGGCCGGCCTCATCCACATCGATACGAAAGCCGTCGTCGGCAAATATCTGCTGCTGGTCGGCCATGGACTGGTTTTCGCGCAGCAGGTTGTCCAGCTTGGCCAGGCAAACATAACGGCCGCGCCCCTTGGCCAGCGAAAAACCGAACTTGAGGCCGGAGTTGCGCAGGATGTCCGGCAGATCCTTGAGAACGATCTGCTCCTGCAGCGCCACCGTGGCGGTGGAGATAACCAGGGGCTTACCAAGGTGGCGAGCAATGGGAATCGCTGCCAGGCAGTAGGCCACCGTCTTGCCGGTGCCAGTGCCGGCCTCGATGACCGCCACGGCAGGGTCACCGTCACGATGCCCTTCGTCGTCCAGCGCAACGTTGCCGAAGACCTTGGCGACCTCGGCAATCATCACCCGCTGGCCATAACGCGGCTTCAGCGACTTGTTTTCCAGGAAGGTGCGGTAGGCCGTCTGGATCTGGCCTTTGAGTTCATCGTTCAGCATGCGGGCTCCGGATCAGCCGGCGATGATACCATCCAACGCCCCTCAGCTGGACCGCCGGCGCTTGCATCAATACCGACCAGCCCCTAACCTGCTGCGCTCCACCCGATCACAGTGAAGCACACCATGAGCGCCACGCCGACGTCCGCCCTGCTGGGCATTCTGCAGCACTACAGCCCCGCCAGCGTGCTCTGCGTCAGCCGCAGCGAGATTCCGGCCATAGCGGTCTGGCGAGAGCAACACACCGACTGTCAGATCAGCAGCACCGCCGAGGTGCCGCTGAGCGATAAGCTGCGCAACCAGCGGTACGATCTGGCGATCGTCGCCGACCAGCTGGAACACCTGGACAAGCGCACTGCCACCGAGCTGCTGGCCGGGCTGCGTAACCTGTCGGCCAGCCGCATCGCGGTATTGGTGGATAGCGAGCGTGCCAGCGAGTGGCAGGAGAACGACTTCTTTGCCCTGGCCCTGCAGCGCCGCGCGCGCTTCAGCCAGGATGGCCAGAGCCTGACCCTCTACAGCTATGACCTGGCCGAGTACAAGAGCGTGCCCGACTGGCTCAATTCCAAGTACTGGGCCAACCCCGAGATGTTTGACAAGTACTGGTGGTAAAGCGCATGCCTCCTGCCATCAGCCCTGACGACCTCTGCCCCTGCGGCAGCGGCGACCACTACAGTGCCTGCTGTCAGCCCCTGCACCAAGGCAGCGCAGCGCCCAGTGCCGAGCGCTTGATGCGCTCACGCTATTGCGCCTACACGCTGGGGCTAATCGACTATCTGGTTGCCACCACGGTGCCTGCGCAGCAATCGCAGTTGGCGATCGCTGCCATGCGTCAATGGAGTGAACAAAGCCGCTGGCTGGGGCTGACGGTCGAAAGCGCTGAGCACTTGCCGGGCGCCAGCAACGCCCAAGTGACCTTTGTCGCCCGCTGGCAAGACCCGGACGGCAGCGCCCAGAGTCACCGAGAATGTTCGGATTTCAGGCTGATTGCCGGGCGCTGGTACTTTCTGGACCCCAATCACCCGTTCAAGGCTGGGCGCAACGAATCTTGCCCCTGCGGCTCAGGACGCAAGTTCAAGCAGTGTTGTGCCAAGTAAGGAAGCACCGCTGGCCCCACATCGCGCCTTGCACCCGCGCGCTTGAGCACGCGCAGAGAGCGTGTGGCGTTGCTCAGTACTTCCTTGAGATAAGCAGCTGCGCCAGCGACCTGATCACCGGCGCTGCGCTGCTCAGTCGTCGCTGAGCTTGAGGTGGTCGGTGTTGGGCACCTGTTCTGGCACGTCCTTTTTCATCTCACCCATGTCGCTGCCGGGCGGTGCCAGACTCAACGCGGACAGGTCGATGGGCAACGGGGTGTGCTCATCGTAGTCGTCCTGCATATCCGCCCCCAGGGGCGCAATATCAAAATCGGGCGCCTCGACGTCGCTGAAGGCAGCCATAAACTCGTCGCGTGGCACCACGCGGCGGCTGGCCGCCGGAGGCTCAGCCGCTGGAGTGGGCTGCGCTGCGGCGGCTGGCGGCTCCGACGCTGCGGGCGACGGGTCAGCCTCCGACTCGTCCATCGGCACGATGCTGCATTGCGCCCCGGCACGCTCGAGCGCAATCCGGTACTTTTCTGCCGCCACCTGATCCAGTCCCTGCTTGATCACGATACGACGACCGGAAAACAGCGATTCCAGCTGACTGCCAGACACCTGAAACAGCTTGCCAACGTTGGCCCGCACCTGGTCCGGTGCTGCGCCGGGTTGCACCTGGCCTTGAAAAACCACCTCGAAACGGGTCATCTTGTCACTCCCTGAGCATCAATCAGGGTTAGTATGGGCGTAGCCAGGCTGCACGACAACTCCACACACAAGGCAGCCGGCACAGGAGAGGGGACGCGATGAGCGTGCGGGTGCTGGGGGTAATGACGCTGCTGTACTGCGCGCTATTGCAAGGCTGCGCGGTATTCAGTCCGTCCTATACCAAGCCGGACGTCAGTCTGGCGAATGTCGAGATGCTCAAATCCAATCTCTGGGAGCAGTCCTTTCGTCTCAAGCTGCGGGTCGACAACCCCAATGACCGGGTGCTGCCGATTCGCGGCATGCAATACCAGGTCTTCCTGAACGACATGAAGCTGGCCACCGGGGTCAGCGACAACCGCTTTGACGTCCCGCCCTACGGCTCCTCCTACTTCGAGCTGGAAGTGCGTTCCAACCTCTGGCGCCACCTGGCCGACCTGATCAAGCTGGTGGATAAACAGCAGCCAGTCGACTACCGTATCGACGGCCATATCCGCACCGGTCTATGGCTGGCTCCGAGCATCAACCTGAAAGAAGAAGGGACACTTGATCCCGCGCAACTGAGTTTCTGATTTCCATGCAAATCCAATATTGGCTGCTGCTGGCAGGCGGCCTGATTATCCTGCTGCTGGGCGCCTACGCCTGGATTCTGTGGCGCCGCGTCTGGCGCCAGCAAGCCGAGCGCGTGAACGCCCTGCACGCGCGCAACGACCGCCTGGGTGACGATATTCGCATCATCGCCCAGAGCCTGCTGGACAAGCAGGTATCGATGATTGAGGGGGCGATTCGGCTGAAGGTGCTGCTGGACAATTACGAGGGTCCGCGCAACGCCGCCCTCGATGTCACGATTCTGGAGTTTATCTACGACCAGACTGCGCACATCCCCACGCATCAGGGCTGGAAGGATTTGAGCCGCGCAGAGCGCAAGCTGCACCTGCGGCTGATGGAAACCCTGGAACGGGACCATCGCGATGAAGTGGAAGCCGCGGCTCGCGCACTGAGCAACGGGCTCGGCTGAAACAGCCTGACAAGGCCGTCGCATGCGTGGTGCGACGACCCTGCTACCGCGATCAGACGACCGAGTTACCGCCGTCGACGGCCATGGCCTGACCGGTGACGTGGCGGGACATTTCGGTCGCAAAAAAGACCGCCGCGCCCTTGATGTCCTCATCACCACCGATACGACCCAGCGGGGTGCCTTCCTTGATCATCTCACTGACCTTGTCCAGCCCCTTGGCCAGCTTGGTCGGGAAGTAGCCCGGGCAAATCGCGTTGACGTTGATGTTGTAGCGGCCCCACTCGCCAGCCAGTGCGCGAGTCAGGTTGATCGCCGCCGCCTTGGAGGTGTTGTAGGCAGAGGTGAATACGCCGGAGTTGGCACGGTTGCCCTTGAAGCCGGCAATGGAGGCAATGTTGATGATCTTGCCGGACTTGCGCGGAATCATGAAGCGGCGCGCCACTTCCTGAGCCACCAGGAAGCAGACATCCACGTTCAGGGTCATGACTTTCTGCCAGCCTTCGTAGCTGTGTTCTTCTGCCGGCTGCCCCCAGGTAGTGCCCGCATTGTTGACCAGCACGTCAACGGTGCCGAAGGCCGCTTCACAGGCGTCTACCAGGGTCTTGACCGGGTTGCTGTCCAGTTTGCCCAGATCACAGGCGATACCGGCGGCTTCGACGCCCTGGCTTTTCAGTTCAGCGACGACGGCTTCAATCTCGGCAGCATTACGCGCACTGATGAACACCTTGGCACCCAGTTCGCCGAACGCTTCTGCCATCTGCAGACCCAGACCTTTGGTACCACCGGTGATCAGGGCGACCTTGCCGCTCAGATCGAACATTTGCTTGACGCTCATGTGAACTCCTCGTTGTGAATACGTAAAAGACCGCGCCATGATAATCACTGCCCCGTCCCGGACCGACCATCAGTGATGCGGGTGATATGCCGCTACACTCCGGTGTTATCATGCGCGCCCCACCGACCAGCGAGCCCCTACCATGGCAGAACACGATTTTCGCCGCACGGCACTGAATCCGTCACACACCCTGATTGAATGTCGCACCCTGAGCGCCGGGCTGTTTCAGGTCACCGGTCAGGGCGGCGGCGTGCAGCCCGGCGACCAGCTGATCTGCACGGTCAAGGGTAGTCGCGATCTGCCCATGCGCCTGGTGGTCGACAAGATTCGCTATCTGATCAACCCGCCGGGCCAGTGGACCGCGTCGGCGCGCGGGCCGGACCTGCGCGGCCAAAGCGTGCTGGGCTGGTCCATTACCTGTGATGAATGCGGCCGCGAGCAGCCCTTCGAGTTTCTCGCCGCCGACCGTGACGATCTGAATGCCCGCACCACCAAAGCTGTTGCGCGCATCAGCGAACTGGGTTGGCAACCACGGGGCGACAATCACCTGTGCCCGGCCTGCGCCAGGTCGGCCGCTGCACTCAAAACAGACTGAGCTGCTCACCCAGCTGCGACAAGCCGCTGTCCAGCCGCACCCCCACGCCGATCAGCCGCACGGGGCAATTGCCACGGGCAAAGGCCTGGGCACATAGCTCGGTATAGCCGGCTGGCGTAATCGGTGCGCCCGCCTGCTCAAGCGTGGTCTGGGTGAAGTCGTGAAACTTGAGTTTGATAAACGGCTTGCTGACCCGGTAACTGCCCTCCAGCCGGCCAATACGCTCGGCCAGCTTGTCCAGCAACGGCGGCAACGCCGCCAGGCAGGCGTCCAGATCGGGCAGATCATGCTCGTAGGTGTTCTCGACACTGACCGACTGACGACGGCTTTCGACCACCACCGGGCGCTCGTCAATTCCCCGCGCCAGTTCCCACAAGCGCTCACCGAAACTGCCGAACTCGCGGGCCAGATCCTGCTTGCGCCACGGCAGCAGCTCGCTGCACACGTCTACTCCCAAGCGCTGCAGCCGCTCGGCGGTCTTGCGCCCAACGCCATGCAGTCGCGCCACCGGCAGATCACGCAGAAAATCCTCGACCTGATCCGGCAGCACCACCTTGAGGCCATCGGGCTTGTTCCAGTCACTGGCAATCTTGGCAATAAATTTGTTGGGCGCGACCCCGGCCGACACGGTAATACCCTGGGTATCGCGCACCCGCTGGCGAATCTCCCTGGCCATCAACGTGGCACTGCCCCGGCAGGCCTGGGAGTCGGTGACGTCCAGATAAGCCTCGTCCAGCGACAGTGGCTGAATCAGCGGCGTGTAATCGGCAAAGATGGCCTGAATGGCCTGGGATACCTCGCGGTAGACCGACATGCGGCCCGGCACGATCAGCAGTTCCGGACACAGCTTCTTGGCGTAGGCCGAGGCCATCGCCGACCGCACGCCGTAGGCACGCGCTTCGTAGTTGCAGGTGGCGATCACACCGCGCTTGCCCGGATCGCCGCCGACCGCCAGCGGACGGCCGCGCAGGCGCGGGTCGTCGCGCATTTCTATCGCAGCGTAGAAGCAATCGCAGTCAACGTGAATAATCTTGCGCACGGACAACCCGAACCGGCGAGCGGAAAGTAAGGCGGCCAGTGTAACCGATCAGGCGGTCATTACCCGATTGCGGCCTGCGCCCTTACCTTCATACAGGGCGCGGTCCGCGCGCTTGAGGATATCCTCCAGCTCGGCATCCCCTTCCTGCACCTCGGTCACCCCGAACGTCGCACTGACCCGCAGCAACTGCCCATTTACCGGCACCGGCGTGGCGGCCAGGTCCTCGCGCAGGCGATTGAGTACCGCCACCGCCTGCTCCAGGCAGGTATCAGGCAGCACCAACACAAACTCCTCCCCACCAAAGCGCCCCACCACATCAGAGTGACGCAGCGAGCAACTGAGCTGCTGTGCCACATGGCGCAACACCGCATCGCCCACATCATGGCCATGCTCGTCGTTGATGCGCTTGAAATGGTCCAGATCCATGATGCACAGACTCATCTGCTGGTGCAGTCGGTTACAGCGTTCCCGCTCGCGCTGGAACAGCATTTCGTACTGCCGCCGATTGAACAGCCCGGTCAAAGGGTCGGTGGTGGCCTGGCGCTTAAGCTCCACCTCCAGCGCTTCACGTCGCCGCACCTCACTCTGCAGATCGCTGTTTACCGTCATCACTTGCATCAGCAGCGCGTAGTGCTGTCGCTGTGCAACCTGCCAACGCAGCGCGGTGAAAAAACCCACCACGGTTGGCAGCATGAGCATGAAGGTCAAACCAACCAGGGTCTCGATGCCAAAGCCATTAATCGCAACGCAAAACAGCATTCCGGCAATGATGAACCCGGCAGCCAGCAACGACAGGTACACCCTGTTGGGGATATACATGAAGAGCGCCAGCAAGGACACAGCAACCACCCCGATAACCCAGGTGACTATGTCGTGGCGAAGGAAATACAACAGAAAGAAAAGAACGCTGCCAAAAATCTCAACGGCGGTTACGGCATAACCTGCCGTTGCCAGCGCCGGTTTTCGACGTATCTGAAAGTAAAAGAACACCAGAATCAGGCCGGTCGCCAGACGCCAGCCAAACAACACCTGAAACTCCGCAGTCCACCCCAACGCGGGATAGTCCAGTGCCCCAAACAACACCACCAGCAGCGCCCAGACCAACACTGCTCGCCGCAAAGCCCGAGCCATCAGCGGCTCGCTGTGAGCACGAAACGCGCGCTCGGTGGCGGCGTCGACAAATTCGCCGCGCCAGGCACTGATCAGATACTGAGAAGCGTGATTATGCACCCGAGAGACCCCTCTTATTGCTCTGCTTCCGGCAAGATACCGGCAGCGCAACCTCATCCAGCGATGTCATTGTGACGTCATTTTTACAACTGTCACGCACCCGGCGACACCGCCTGCAAAACCTGCAAATTGAACGGGTCTATTCTGCCTACACCAATCAACATGCCCACCAACGCCGGTAGGCTGTCGGCTTCCATTCGCTTCATCACGCGGGAGCGGTACAGATCGACCGTTTTGACACTGACCCCCAGTTGCTCGGCGATCTCCCGATTGCTGAATCCCTGCACCAACGGTAGCACGATATCCTGCTCGCGCGGCGTGAGGCGCGCCAGGCGCGCTTCGACCTCCAACGCTTGCGGCGGTGCCAGTGTTGGCCGCTGACTCAGCGCACGTTGCACGCTGTCCAGCAGCAACTGCTCGTTATAGGGTTTTTCGATAAAGTCGACGGCGCCGCCACGGAACGCACGCACCACGATTGGCACGTCGGCATGGGCGCTGACAAAAATCACCGGCAGACCAATATCACGCTCGCGCATGGCATCCTGCACCGCCAGACCGCCCATTCCGGGCATGCGCACATCCAACAGCACACAGGCCGCAGCGGCGGGGTCGCAGGCATCAAGAAATGCCTGACCGTTAGTAAATGGCAGCGCCTTAAGGCCCATCGATTCGAACAGCCAGACGGTCGAGTCCAGCATGCCCTGATCGTCGTCTACCACATAAACCAGTTGTTGTACGTGTTCTGGCATTGCAGCCCCTAGTTGGAAACGGCCGGTAGCAGGCAACGCAGGCACAGGCCACCGGACTCGGCAGGCAGCGCATCGAGGCTGCCGCCAAAGCCCTCTACGATACCCTGACTCATGGACAGCCCCAAGCCCAGACCGTCTGCCTTGCTGGTGTAGAACGGTACAAACAACTGGGCACGCGCCTCGGCACTGACCCCTGCCCCCTGATCGATCACGTCGATACAAATCTGTCCGTCCTGCGCGACGATGCGCAGCTGCACCTGCGAGGCGTGTTCCGGATGACGCTCTCGGTTGGCGTCAATAGCGTTGCGCAGCAGATTCAGCAGCACCTGCTGCAGCAGAATCGGGTCGACCTGCAGCCTGGGTAACCCAGCATCAGCGTACTCAATGATCTGTACCTGATGCTGCGATGCCTCCCAGGCGCACAAACCAACCGCTTCATGCGCCAATGCCGAGGCGTCCACCAGCTGCAGCCGCCGCGCACCCTTACGCAGAAACCCGCGCAGACGGCGAATGACCGAGGCGGCGTGCTCGGCCTGCTCGCTGATCCGCGCCAGACCGTGCTCGACCCGCTCAGCTTCAGGTTCACTGCTACCCAATTGGGTCAGATAGCGCTGACTGGCGCCAGCGTAATTCAGGATCGCCGCCAGCGGCTGATTCAGCTCATGGGCAATGCCGGAGGCCAGCTCGCCCAACGTAGCCAGGCGCGCGGCGTGGGCCAGTTCGTCCTGCAGGCGACGGTTATGCTCCTCACTTTGCAGGCGCTCGGTAATGTCACGCGAGACGCTGATCACCTCGACCACCTCGCCGGTATAGGTCTCACGTATCGCCCGGCTGGCGGTCTCGAACCAACGATACTCACCGCTGGCGTGACGGATGCGGTAGCTGTAGGTCAGATAGCCGTCTTGTTCCAGCGCACTGCGAAAGCGGGTTTGCAGTGCTTCACGCTCTTGCGGGTGGAACAAGCTATCGAGCTGCTCGCCCCGCAGCTGCTCGGGCCACACACCTAACATGTTCCAGGACGCAGGAGACGCATCAATAAAGCGGCCATCCGGGCGGTGGCGCGAAATCAGGTCGGTGGTGTTCTCAATGATCAGGTGATACAGCCGACGCGCCACTGTCGCGTCCTGCTGGTGCTGCAACCAGCGTGTGGCATCGCGCCCGCGCACCCAGACCTGCGCCGTCTCCACCAGCGGGATATAGCTCCACAGCAAATGGCGCTCGCCACAGCGATTGTGCACATCTTCAATGGCTCGGCGCTGCTGGGCAGCCGCTGCCACCAGTTCGGCATGGTTGTGCGGCAGCCAGGCGGCCAGTCCTTGGGCATCCGAAGCCAGCGCCAGCAGGGCGCGATTGCGAAACATCGGCTGCCCGCTGGCATCGACCAACATCATGGGCAAGGGGTCGGACTGCAGCAACCCGTGCAGCGTAGGCAGTAGATCACTCATCTTTCACCATATAGTAATTACACCATAATACCTTGGTACATATTCCATATTTAATAAAAACAATATATAAAATACCCCGACCAGAATACGCCGGCCTTGCCTGGACCGGCCAGCACCATCTTCAGCACCGGCGTTTCACGGTGCCAGTCATAACTACAAGAAGGTATTCGTCATGAGCATCTATCAGGAAGGCCTTGCACCGGCCGCCGTCAATCACATGGCCCTTTCGCCGCTGTCGTTCATCGAACGCACCGCTGCGGTCTACCCGAACTACCCCGCCGTCATCCATGGCAGCCTGCGTCGCAACTGGCAAGAAACCTACCAACGCTGCCGCCGCCTGGCTTCTGCGCTATATGGTCGGGGCATTCGTCAGGGCGATACCGTTGCCGCGATGTTGCCCAATATCCCCGCCATGCTGGAATGCCACTTTGGTGTACCCATGATCGGCGCCGTGCTCAACACCCTGAACGTGCGTCTGGACGCCGAAGCCATCGCCTTTATGCTCGATCACGGTGAAGCCCGCGTGCTGATCACCGACCGTGAGTTCCACGAGGTCATCCGTCAGGCGCTGGAGCTGATCAAGCGCCCTATTCTGGTCATCGATGTCGACGATCCCGAGTACGGCGAAGGCGAAGCCCTGAGCGATCTGGACTACGAAGCCTTCCTCGCCGAAGGTGACCCTGAATTCGACTGGCACTGGCCCGAAGACGAGTGGCAGGCCATTACCCTGAACTACACCTCCGGCACCACCGGCAACCCCAAGGGCGTGGTCTACCACCACCGTGGCGCTTACCTGAACGCCATTGGCAACCAGATGACCTGGGGTATCGGCATGCACCCGGTCTACCTGTGGACCCTGCCGATGTTCCACTGCAACGGCTGGTGCTACCCCTGGACCATTACCGCGATGGCCGGCGTACACGTCTTCCTGCGCCGGGTCGACCCGCAGAAGATCCTGCACCTGATCCACGAACACCGCGTCACCCACCTGTGCGGCGCCCCCATTGTGCTGAACGCCCTGGCCAGCATGCCGGATTCGGCCAAGGCCGCCATCGATCACCCGGTCAAGGCCATGGTTGCCGGTGCCGCGCCGCCGGCCAAGGTCATCGGCGCAGTCGAGAACATGGGTATCCAGATCACCCACACCTACGGCCTGACCGAGGTCTATGGCCCGGTGACGGTTTGTGCCTGGCACAGTGAATGGGATGAGCTGACGCTGGAAGAGCGTGCCGAACTCAAGTCCCATCAGGGCGTGCGCTACACCACGCTCGAAGGCGTCATGGTAGCCAACCCGGACACCCTCAAGCCGGTACCCAAGGATGGCAAGACCATTGGCGAGATCTTCATGCGCGGCAACACCGTGATGAAGGGCTACCTGAAAAACCCGGAAGCGACTGCCGAGGCCTTTGCCGGCGGCTGGTTCCACACCGGCGACCTTGCCGTCTGCCACCCCAACGGCTACGTGCAGATCAAGGATCGTTTGAAGGACATCATCATCTCCGGTGGCGAGAACATCTCCACCATCGAAGTTGAAGACACCCTCTACAAGCACCCTGCCGTCATGGAAGCAGCCGTGGTTGCTCGGCCGGACGAGAAGTGGGGCGAAACGCCCTGCGCCTTCATCACCCGACGCCGCGATCACGATGTCAGCCACGAGGACATCATCGCCTTCTGCCGCCAGCACCTGGCCGGCTTCAAGGTGCCGAAGACGGTGATCTTCACCGAATTGCCGAAAACCTCGACCGGCAAGATCCAGAAGTTCGTGCTGAGGGACTGGGCCAAGGCGCTCTGATCATCAGTACAACCCCGGGTTAACCGTTTGATCACGACCACCTCCGCGCCCTGGGCGCGGGGGTGGCTGGTGAACGCACGGTCCGCCCACCCACAAAAAAGCCGTTTCACAACAACAACAAGCAGCCCGGTTTTACCCGGCTGGCGGAGCTACTCATGCAAATCTTCAAGCGCGCCGATGGCGCTGAACAACCGTTCTGGGCCTGCGGCCCGTTCAAGATTCGACTGCCGTTCGTGCACTACCGGTGGGAAACCGCCGAGATGCTGCAGGCGCTGATCATGTTTGTGGTCAGCCTCGGCATGATTCCCCTGCTGGAAAAATACCTCGGTCTGCCCTACGACGTGGCTCTGGCCTACGTGGTGGTCTGCGGTGTCGGTTTCATGCTGCCGGCCCTGCTCGGCGTGCCCATGGTGCCGGGCTGGATTACCCCGGCCATTCCGGTCGTACTACTGTTTCTCGGTGACTTCGAGCCGGGCCCGCAGGCCATTCAGGCCCTGTTTGCCCTGCAACTGCTGGTCTGCCTGATCTTCTTCGTGCTCGGCATTACCCGTCTGGGCAGCGCCATGGTGCGCATCGTGCCCAACTCGATGAAGGGCGGCATCATCATCGGCGCCGGTATCGCTGCGCTGATG
Organism: Pseudomonas abyssi; assembly: GCF_002307495.1. Classification (GTDB taxonomy): domain Bacteria; phylum Pseudomonadota; class Gammaproteobacteria; order Pseudomonadales; family Pseudomonadaceae; genus Halopseudomonas; species Halopseudomonas abyssi. Next base: position 42,242 of record NZ_NTMR01000002.1, read on the forward strand.
GGTGAGATTTCCGCTGGCGGGCGCCTGGCCAACACCCCGATCTCGCTGACTCTGGGTACCCTGATCTGCCTGTATCTGATGTTTTCTGCATCGTTCAAGGGTCTGACCGACCGCCTGCCGCTGATGCGCAAGATCGTCAACTACGGCATGGTGCCGGGCATGCTGATCGCCATCGTGGTCGGCATCGGCGTTGGCGAATACAAGATGCCCGACGTGCGCTGGGGCATCACCGCACCGGCCTTCGGCGAAATGTGGAACTACCTGCCGTTCACCGTCGGCATCCCCGACGCCAAGGTCTTCATGCTGGCGGTACCGACTGCCGTGATTGCCTACATCATCGCCTTCGGCGACATCATCGTCGGCCAATCGCTGATGCAGCGTGCCGATGAGCTGCGCCCCGACGAAGTGATCGAGAACAACGTCGACCGCGTGCATCTGGTCACCGCCATCCGCAACGCGCTGCACGCCTTCTTTGCCCCCTACCCCGGACTGGCCGGCCCGATCTGGACCGCCGTCGCCGCCACCATGGCCGAGCGCTACAAGTACGGCCGCAAGGCAATGGATTCGATCTACAGCGGCGCAGGCACCTTCTGGATCACCGGCTTTATCGCCCTGTTCATGCTGCCACTGGTGAGCTTCTTCCAGCCAGTGCTGCCGATTGCGCTGTCGCTGACGCTGGTGCTGACCGGTTACATCTGCCTGATGGTCGGTTTCGAACAGCTGAGCAACAACGCCGAGCGCGGCGTCGCCGGCACCATGGGTGTGGTACTGGCCGTCTACGGCGCAGGCTGGGGCCTCGCCACCGGCGCGGTGCTGTATCTGCTGATTGAACGCACCCACCTCTTGAGCTTCCGCAGCGCCCATCCGGATCAGAAAACCGACGCCGAAACCGCTGACTGACCAATAAAAACAAGAGACATCAAACAATGAAAAAGACCCAAACCTTTATGCTGACCGCCCTTGCCGCCCTGATGGCAGCTCCGGCCAGCGCTGCCTTTGTCGATGACGCCCAGAGCCGCATCGAGCTGCGCAATTTCTACTTCAACCGCGACTTTCGCCAGAGCGACGCGGCCCAGAGCAAGGCCGATGAATGGGCCCAAGGCGTGCGCGCCTATTGGCAGTCCGGTTACACCGAAGGCCGTCTGGGCTTCGGTTTGGACGCCATCGGCCTGCTGGGCATCAAGCTGGACTCCAGCCCGGATCGCACCGGTACTGGCATTCTCAAGCGCGATACCAGTGAAAACCGCGCGATGGACGAATACAGTGAACTGGGGCTCACCGCCAGGCTAAAGCTGGATGAGCACGTTCTGCGCCTCGGCACCCTGATCCCGACCCTGCCGGTCGCCATGCATAACGACAGCCGCCTCCTGCCGCAGAGCTTTCGCGGCGGCTGGCTGCAGGCTCAGGGCAGCGACAGTCTGCAACTGGAGCTGGGCCGCTTCGACGCGATCAACCTGCGTGACTCCTCCAATTACCAACGCATGAGCCCGGTACAGGGCGGCGCCCGCAACGTGGTGGTCAGCGGCCGCCCCGACAGCGATGCCTTCGACTTTGCCGGCGCCACCTGGGCTATCAGCGACGCGACCAAGCTCAGCTACCACTACGGCGAGCTGCAATCGATCTATCGCCAGCACTACCTGGTGTTCAACCACAGCCAGCCGCTGGGCAACGGCACACTGGCGCTGAACCTGCGTTATGCCGACAGCAGCGACGCCGGGCGCAGCAACATCGACAACCGCATGAGCAGCGCGACCCTGTCATGGCAGGCGGGCATGCACAAGTTCACCAGCAGCTACCAGCAGATGGAAGGTCACACCGGTTTCGCCTACCTGAGTGGCACCGACCCCTTCCTTACGCACCTGGTGCAGATCAACGACTTCGCCAACCGTGATGAACGCAGCTGGCAGCTGCGCCACGACCTCAGCTTTGCCAATCTGGGCCTGCCGGGCCTCAAGCTGATGAATCGCTACACCCATGGCAGCAATATCGAAGTCGCGAATAGTCGTCACAACGAGTGGGAACGCAACAGCGATGTGATGTATACCGTGCAGAGCGGCCCGCTGCAGAACCTGTCCCTGCACTGGCGCAATGCGACCTACCGCAGCACCTTCGGCAGCGACATCGACGAGAACCGCGTGATCATCGGCTACACCTTCAGCCTTTGATTCTTTTCAAGAAAGGCGGCCACTGCGCCGCCTTCTTACATAAACACCCCACACAGGAGCGACCAGCCATGCGCACAATCACCACGCTGGAAGGCAACAGCCAACGCCTGGATGGCGGCGCCATGTTCGGCAACGCGCCCAAGGCCCTCTGGTCCCGCTGGGTCGACGCCGACGACCAGAATCGGATCGCGCTAAGCTGCCGGGCCATGCTGGTGCAGGAAGACGACCGCAACATTCTGGTTGAAACCGGCATCGGCGCCTTTTTTGCGCCCAACCTGAAATCCCGCTACGGGGTGGTTGAAGACCGCCACGTACTGCTCGATAGCCTGGCTGATATCGGCCTGACCGACGCCGATATCGACGTGGTAGTGCTCACCCACCTGCACTTCGACCATGCCGGCGGACTGCTCAGCGCCTGGCAGGAAGGCCAGCCGGCGCAGTTGCTGTTCCCCAACGCCACCTTTGTCACCGGCCTGCGCCACTGGCAACGGGCACGTCGCCCGCACCCGCGCGATCAGGCCTCGTTCATTCCGGAGCTATTGACGCTGCTGGAAGACAGCGGCCGACTGGAGCTGGTTGACGATGGCAAACAGTCGAAAACCCTCGGCCCGGACTGGCGCCTGCGCTTCAGCGATGGCCACACCCCCGGCCTGATGATTCCGATCATCGACATGCCCGACGGCCCGGTCGTGTTCCCGGGCGATCTGATTCCCGGCGCACCCTGGGTGCACCTGCCGATCACCATGGGCTACGACCGTTTCCCTGAAACCCTGATCGAGGAGAAAGAGGCCTTGCTCGACAGCCTGATCGCGGTCAACGGGCGGCTGGTTTTTACTCACGATCCGGACGTTGCCGTGGCCTGCGTCAGCCGTGATGCCGATAGCGGACGTTACAGCGTCAGCAACCCGCAGCCGCGGGTGAAGGGTCTTGCAAACTGATTCAGTGGAAATAAAAAAATCTTTTTCCATCAATTGCTTGACAGCCATCCGTGAATCCGTAGAATGGCGACCTCTGACGCGGGGTGGAGCAGTCTGGTAGCTCGTCGGGCTCATAACCCGAAGGTCGTAGGTTCAAATCCTGCCCCCGCAACCAGGTTCAAAACCGCTGATTGGTTAACGCCGATCAGCGGTTTTTTTATTGCCTGACATTCATGCTTTCAAGCCCTGCCCTGCACGCATTTTTCTCCCCCTCCCTCTCCCCTATACTGCGACACCATATCTCATCGCACGACTGCGGTTACTTCGTCGTGTGATCCGCCTCAGTCGCCCGGTCAACCATCGACAATAGTCCCGCGCGGCCGCCACCTGAAAGGAGATCCGCATGCCGGACACACCTGCGCCGCTGGTGCTGATCGAACGCCGGGGCCGCATTGGCCAGCTCACTCTCAACCGCCCTGCCGGGCTGAACGCGCTGAATCTGCACATGGTGCGCATGCTGCACCAGCAGCTGGAAGCCTGGGAGCGCGACCCACAGGTCGAGGCCGTGGTGCTGCGCGGCGCAGGTGAACGCGCCTTCTGTGCCGGCGGCGACATTCGTCACATGTACGACAGCTATCTGGCCGGCCGCAGCCACGAGCCGGAAACCTTCTTCAGCGAAGAATATGATCTGGACGCTTACATCCACGCCTATCACAAACCGATTCTGGCGCTGATGGATGGCTTTGTCCTGGGCGGAGGTATGGGGCTGGCACAGGGTGCGAGCATCCGCCTGCTAACCGAGCGCTCACGGCTCGGTATGCCGGAAACCGGCATTGGCTACTTCCCTGATGTCGGCGGCAGCTATTTTCTGTCCCGCCTGCCGGGTCAACTCGGCATGTACCTGGGCATCACCGGCAACCACATTGGCAGCAGCGACGCGCTGTATGCCGGTCTTGGCGATCTGTGCATCAACAGCGACAGGCTCGGCGAGCTGGACAGCCTGATCGACAGCTTCAACCCGGCCGACGGCAGCCTGCGCGATCAGGTCTCCGCACTGGCCGACTGCACCCTGCCCGCCGCCGTGCTGGAGGCGCTGCAACCGGCCATCGATCTGCACTTTGCCCAGCCCGACATCGCCGCAATCCGCGCGTCACTAGCCAACGAACAGCGCCCCGAGTACCGCGACTGGGCCCAGCGCACCATCGAGATCATCGCCAACCGTTCGCCGCTGGCCATGGCCGTCACCCAGGCTATGCTGTTGCGCGGTCGCTCACTGCCACTGGCGGACTGCTTTGCCATGGAACTGCACATCGGTCGCCAGTGGTTCGAGAAAGGCAACATCATGGAAGGCGTGCGCGCGCTGATCGTCGACAAGGACAAGCAGCCGCGCTGGCAGCCAGCGCATATCGACCAGCTTGATCCGGCGCAGGTCGAAGCCTTCTTCGACGGCTTTCAGCGGTAATCCCGGCTGCGAACATCCAGCTTGTGTAATAGCCCGGTCAGGTCGTGCAGCTGCCGGGCGATCACATGACGCACCCCGTCGCGCGCCTCAAACTGCCCGCGCACTTCCAGCAGGCGCGAGCCACGCAGCACCGAGCGCTGCCGCTCGGCCAGATCGCTCCAGACGATCACGTTGATCATGCCGAACTCGTCTTCCAGGGTGACAAAGGTCACCCCGGTGGCCGTCTGCGGACGCTGGCGACCGACCACCAGCCCGGCCACCCGTACCGGCTGGTCTGGCGACATTGCCAACAGCTCCCGAGAACTGCGGCAACCCAGCTCGCGCAGCTGATCACGCAACAGTCCCAGCGGATGCGGGCCCATGCTGGTACCGAGACTGGCGTAATCGGCTTCCATATCTTCCACCACCGAGGGTTGCGGAATCAGCGCCGGACTCTCGGCCTGATCGTGCTGCGCCTGGAGCAGCGGCAACTGCGGCTCGACGCCAGCCACTGCCCAGCGTGCCCGAAAACGGTTGCCTGCCAACCCGCGCAGCGCTCCGGCGTCAGCCAGCTGGGCGCGGGCACGGCTACCCAAGCCGCCACGCTGGGCCAGATCAGCGACATCGGCAAAGTCCTGCTGGGCGCGCGCCCGCAGTAGCCGCTCGGCATCGTCCCGACTCAGGCCTTTCACCTGCCGCAGGCCAAGGCGAATGGCCGGTTGCGCCCCCTCCTGCTCGACCGCTTCCAGCGAACAGTCCCAGTCACTGCAGCGCACATCCACCGGCCGGATTTCGATCTGGTGGCGGCGGGCGTCCTGCAGCAACTGGTCCGGACTGTAAAACCCCATCGGCCAGCTGTTGATCAACGCACAGGTGAAGGCTGCCGGCTCATGACACTTCAGCCAGCTGCTGGCGTAACTCAGCAACGCGAAACTGGCGGCGTGGGACTCGGGAAAGCCGTAGCTGCCAAAGCCCTTGATCTGCTCGAAGATGCGCTCGGAAAAGGCCTGACTGTAGCCGCGCGCCAGCATGCCCTCGGTCAACCGTTGCCGGTGGTGCTCCAACCCGCCGTGGCGCTTCCAGGCAGCCATTGAGCGGCGCAGTTCATCCGCCTCGCCCGGTGTGTAGCCAGCAGCAACAATCGCCAACTCCATCACCTGCTCCTGAAACAACGGCACGCCCAGGGTGCGCTCGAACACCTTGCGCAATTCCGGTGAGGGATAGTCGACCGCTTCTTCTTTATTACGGCGCCGCAGGAAGGGATGCACCATGTCGCCCTGAATCGGCCCGGGCCGCACAATCGACACCTGGATCACCAGATCGTAGAAACAGCGCGGGCGCAGCCGCGGCAGCATCGCCATCTGCGCCCGCGACTCAATCTGAAACACGCCAACGGTATCGGCACGGCTGATCATTTCGTAGGTCGGCAAATCATCCTGCGGAATAGTTGCCAGCGTCAGATCCCGGCCACGGTGGCGCCGCAACAGGTCGAAGGTGCGACGCAGCGCGCTGAGCATGCCCAGCGCCAGCACGTCGACCTTGAGCATGCCGACCGCGTCCAGATCGTCCTTATCCCACTGGATCACCGTGCGCTCGGCCATGCTGGCGTTCTCCACCGGCACCAGGGTGTCGAGTGGCGCATCCGACATGACAAAACCGCCCGGATGCTGCGACAGGTGCCGGGGAAAGCCGATCAGCTCACCCGCCAGCGTCAGCACCCGATGCAGCCAGGGATTGTTCACGTCAAACCCGGCCTCGGCCAGCCGCTCGGCGCTGGGCAGTTGCTTGCTCCAGCGACTGCAGCAGCGCCCAAGCTGATCGATCTGCTCCTGCGGCAGACCCAGCGCCCGTGCCACATCGCGTACCGCGCCCGCCGACAGGTAACGGGTAACCACCGCAGTCAGCGCGGCGCGCTCACGCCCGTAACGGCGAAAGATGTACTGGATGACCTCTTCGCGCCGCTCGTGCTCAAAATCCACGTCGATATCCGGCGGCTCATCGCGCTCGCGGGAGATAAAGCGCTCGAACAGCAGGTTGCTGCGGCCTGGGTCCAGCTCGGTGATCCCCAGCGCAAAACATACCGCCGAATTGGCCGCCGAGCCGCGCCCCTGACAGAGAATGTGCTGGCCGCGAGCGAAAGCGACGATATCTTGCACGGTCAGAAAGTAACTGTCGTAGGCCTTCTCGGCAATCAGCGCCAGCTCGTGCTCCAGCTGCGTACGCACCTTGTCGCTGAGCCCGTTCGGCCAGCGCCAGGCCGCACCTCGCCAGGTCAGCTCACACAACCAACTGGACGGGGTATGCCCCTCCGGTACCAGCTCCCGCGGATACTGGTAACGCAGCTCGCCCATGTCGAACCGGCAGCGCGCGGCGATGCGGCGGCTTTCGGCCAGCAGCGCCGCTGGGTAGATCGCCGCCAGCGCCGACAGACTGCGCAGATGGCGTTCGCCATTGGCAAACAGCCGGCTGCCCGCCTCCATCACCGTGCAGTGATGACGCAGTGCGGTCAGGGTATCCTGCAGCGCGCGCCGCCCACGCACATGCATGTGTACGTCACCGCTGGCGACACAGGGCAGACCGAGCCGGGCGGCCAGACCCTGCAGTTGATCCAGCTTGCGCGCATCGTCCGGCCCACGGTGCAGCTCGACTGCCAGCCACAGACGCCCCGGCAGCAGCGGCTGCAGCTGCCGGCCGTGCTCCTCATCCTGACCGTGGCGCGGCAGCCACAGGCCCAGCAAGCCATCCAGCGCGTCAGTCAGGTCCTCAAGCCGCAAACAGTATTCACCCTTTCCGGCACGACGGCGGGCCAGGGTCAGCAGCCGGCACAGGCTCTGATAGCCGGTCAGGTTCTCGACCAGCAACACCAGTTTGGGGCCGTTCTCCAGCTGAATCTCGCTGCCAACAATCAGTTTCAAACCGGACTCCTGCGCCGCCTGCCAGGCACGCACAATGCCAGCCAGGCTGGCCTCATCGGTAATCGCCAGGGCGTCATAGCCGTGCTGCCGGGCACGAGCAAACAACTCCTGCGCACTGGACGCCCCGCGCTGAAAGCTGAAATTGGACAGGCAATGCAGTTCCGCGTAGCCCACGCTCATGCAAACCACCCGTGCACCCAGAGCGGGCCGGGGCGTCCGGCGGCATGAAAGGCCCAGGCCCGGCGTCCGTCGCGGGTTTCGATCAGGTAGTAGTCACGCCGCACGTCCTCGCCATCCCACCAACCGGATTCGATCCGCTCCGGTCCGGCCAGCACCCGCGGAAACAGGTCATTGAGCAACTCCGGCTCGGCCAGCAGCCAGCCCGGCCGCGGCCCGGGCGGTCGCGCAGCTGCGTCGCCCCGCTCCTGCGCCAGCCAGCTGCGCTCGGGCCGGTGCTCATCCACCGCGGCCAGCGGCTGAACGACCTTGTCGCCCAGGCGTGAGCGCAGCCGTTCACAGACCTGCAGCCAGCTCTGCGACTGCTGCGGCCGATTACTGAACAGCTCTGCTGCGGCCGGTACAAAGCGCGGCAGATCTTCGGCGAGCAGGGTCAACGCCTGTACCGGCGCGGCCAGTTCGATACGCTCCAGCCGCCCCCGCGCCAACTCGAACAGCCGCTCGGGGTCACGCTCGGCCCCCAGCAAGCCGACCGGCAGCTCGCTGGCGGGCTGGCGGCGGTGCTCCAGCAGCAGCACAAAGCGCTGCACGCCACAGTCCCGCCCGGCCAGAAAGGTCGCCAGGTCACCAATCAAACGCCGTAACGGGAACAACAGCGAGGTGGTCGACTCGACGTCAAAGTTGAATTCGATGCGCTGACGAAACCGATCCGGCGGCTGATAACAACTCAGCGCCAGCGGATGATGCCCCTGCAACTGATCAAGGTGTGCCAGCAACTGCGGCGGGAAGCGTTTGGCTAGGCCGTCACGGGGTAATTCCAGCACCTGCTGCAGGCGACGCAGGCCCATACGCTGCAGGCTCTCCACCAGCTCGCCCGGCAGGCCGCTGCGCGCCACCGGCAGACGCTGCAGCTCGGTCTGCAGCGCCTGCTCATCCACCGCCAGCCCGTCCGCCACGTTGGTCAGCACCCGGGCCGCCAGCGGGTTGGGCGCCAGCACCAGCCGATGCTGAAAGCCCAGCGCCTGCAGCTCGGCGCGCAGTCGCTGCTCAAGTTCAGGCCAGGGACCGAACAAACGCAAACTGGAGGCCACCTCCAGCAACAGGGTGCGGGGGAAATCCAGACTCACATGACCACTGAAGCCGTACGCCCAGCTGGCCAGAAACTGCTGCCAATGCTCGATCTGTGCCGGGTCATGTTCGACCGTGTCAAAGTACTCCAGCAGCGTCCGCGCCTGGGTCAGGCTCTGCCCTGAGCGTAACCCCTGCGCGCGTGCCGACTCATTGACCGCCTGCAGCACACGCCGTTGCGGCGGTCCGCTGAGCAGCGCCAAGGGCACAGTCGGATCATCGCGGCTACGCAGCACCGCATCCAGTGCCAGTTGGGGAAAGAGAATGCAAAGCCAGCGCATGGCGGCCTCAGAGGGAAATGCAGACAGGCCGCGCGGGTGCCACCCCACCCCGGCACTTGAGCACCCGCCACTGCCTCGGCTGTCGCTCCTGCAGCAGCCGCAGGGCGGCCGGCGACGGGTTGTCGGCAGCACGCCGGTCGCGCAGCACAAAAGCCAGCGTCTGGCCGTTGTCAGCCGCTACCTGCAGACGCCGCAGGGCGCGGTCATCCGCCTGCTCCGGCCAGCACAGCACGGCACCACAGCTGCCCGAACGCAGGCACTGCTCCGCCGCCCAGAGCCGCTCGGCACCCCTGACCTGCAGTAGCGTCACCTGGGCCAACACCACGCCTGCCGCCTGCCAAGCGGGCGCAAAGGGAATCGCCGGCGCACCTACCAGCACCACCCGCTCTCCCGCCTGCGTCAAGCGCGCCAGCAGCGGCCACAATAACTGCAGCTCGCCACTGCCGGGTTGCCCCAGCAAAATCTCGTTCAGCGCAGCCAGCTGCCAGCCACCAGCGGGCAGCAATGCGTCCAACGCCGCATGCCCGGTCGGCTGCTCGGCCACCGGCTCACTCTGCTGGCGCCCGCGCCAGACACGCCGCGTCTCAAGCAACCGATCAAGTGCAACCACCGCGCCCATGAAAACCTCAGCAAAATACTGTATATGAGTACAGCATATTTATTCGCATGGTATCGGTCAATTGCAAACAGACGGGCACGACCAACGGCGTTTAAGATGACTGCAAACACGGCGCTCGGGGTGGCATGCGCGCGGTATTATCTATTGCGGGCGCGACATGTCGCGCCCCTACGAGGGGGCCCAGCGCAGGTTCCAGAAATTGGCGTAGGGGCACAGCATGCTGTGCCCGAAAGACATCGATACCACGCAAGGAAGCCAGCTCAAACGCTAGAAAGAAAGATCAACAGTCGCGCTGCCGCAACCACTCCAGATCCTCAGGACGAGTAATCTTCAGATTATCGGCCCGCCCCTCAACCAACAACGGCGCTAGCCCCGCCCACTCCATGGCCGAGGCTTCATCGGTAATCAGCGCACCCGCTGCCAGCGCATCAGTCAGCGCCTGCTGCAGTGGCCCAAGGCGAAACATCTGCGGGGTATAGGCCTGCCAGAACTGGCTGCGATCCGGGGTGGCGGTAACCCGGCCATCCGGGCCAATCTGCTTGAGGGTGTCGCGCACCGGCACCGCCAGCAAGCCGCCGACCGGATCACTCCCCAGCGCACTCAGCAGCTTGTGCAGGTCACCATCGGTGAGATTGGGGCGAGCCGCATCGTGCACCAGCACCCAATCGTCATCGGCCGCGCCCAGCTCCCGCAGCGCAATAAGGCCATTGAGCACCGAGTCGGCACGCTCGCGCCCGCCGACTGCGCGGGTGATACGCGCATCCTCGGCACAGGGTAGCGTCGGCCACCAGCCATCATCAGCAGACAGGGAAACCACCAACCCGCGCAATCCCGGTTGATCCAGGAAGCAGGCCAGTGTGTGTTCGATCAGGGTACGTTGACCCCAGAGGAGGTACTGCTTCGGGCGGTCTGCCTGCATGCGCGCGCCGACGCCGGCGGCGGGCAGAACGACCCAGAAATCAGGTGTAGCGGCGCTCATGGCTCGCTCAATTGAAACAGGGTCTCACCCTCTTTGACCATGCCCAGCTCACGGCGGGCACGCTCTTCAACGGTCTCAAGCCCCTGCTTGAGTTCGATGACTTCAGCGGTCAGCACACGGTTGCGCTCCAGCAGCTGCTCGTTCTCGCGCGCTTGCGCGGCAATCTGCTGCTTGAGTTGTGATACATGGGCAAGACTGCCCTCACCAACCCAGAGCCGGTACTGCAGGGCTGCCAACAATGACAGCGTAATCAGCCAGAGCCATTTCAAGCTGAATGCTCCCGTCGAGGAACAGCGGGTGCGCGTGAGCGCACCCGCCAGTCCAATCAGCCGCGGAACTCGGCGCGACCCTTGTAGGGCGCCTTGTCACCCAGCTGCTCTTCGATACGCAGCAACTGGTTGTACTTGGAGACGCGGTCAGAGCGGCACAGCGAACCGGTCTTGATCTGACCAGCAGCGGTACCCACCGCCAGGTCGGCGATGGTGCTGTCTTCAGTCTCACCAGAGCGGTGCGAGATAACGGCGGTGAAGCCGGCAGCCTTGGCCATCTGGATCGCTTCCAGGGTCTCGGTCAGCGAACCGATCTGGTTAAACTTGATCAGGATGGAATTGCCGATCTTCTCGTCGATACCGCGCTTGAGGATCTTGGTGTTGGTCACGAATAGGTCGTCACCGACCAGCTGTACCTTCTCGCCGATCTTGTCGGTCAGGACTTTCCAGCCAGCCCAGTCGGACTCGTCCATGCCATCTTCGATGGAGATAATCGGGTAGCGCTGGGTCAGGCCAGCCAGGTAGTCGGCAAAGCCGGCGGCATCGAACACCTTGCCTTCGCCGGCCAGGTCGTAGTTGCCGTCTTTGTAGAACTCGCTGGAAGCGCAGTCCAGTGCCAGAGTGACGTCGTCACCCAGGGTGTAGCCGGCGTTGGCAACGGCCTCGGCGATGGCAGCCAGCGCGTCCTCATTGGAAGCCAGGTTCGGCGCGAAGCCACCTTCATCACCGACTGCGGTGTTCAGGCCACGGGCCTTCAGAACGGCTTTGAGGTGATGGAAAATCTCGGCACCCATGCGCAGCGCATCGGCGAAGTTCTTGGCGCCAACCGGCTGAACCATGAACTCTTGAATGTCGACGTTGTTGTCGGCGTGCTCGCCACCGTTGATGATGTTCATCATCGGTACCGGCATGGAGTAGACACCGGGGGTGCCGTTCAGGTCAGCGATGTGCGCGTACAGCGGCACGCCCTTGGCCTGAGCAGCCGCCTTGGCAGCCGCCAGGGAGACGGCGAGGATGGCGTTGGCGCCCAGGGTGGCCTTGTTCTCGGTACCGTCCAGCTCGATCATGGCGCGGTCCAGCTCAGCCTGAGCGGTCGCATCACGACCAACCAGCAGCTCGCGGATGGGGCCATTGATATTGGCGACGGCCTTGAGCACGCCCTTGCCCAGATAACGGCTCTTGTCGCCATCACGCAGTTCCAGCGCTTCGCGCGAACCGGTGGAGGCGCCGGAGGGTGCGCAGGCGCTGCCCATGATGCCGCCTTCCAGAATCACATCCGCCTCGACGGTCGGATTGCCGCGCGAGTCCAGAACCTCACGTCCCTTGATATCAATGATTTTTGCCATCTTTACTTGCTAGCTCCGTATATCGAGTCAATCGGGTGAAAGCGGTAGCGGCTCAAGCCGTTTCCAGTACCGGGAAGCTCTTGATCAGTTCATCAAGCGACTTCAACTGGGCAAGGAACGGCTCCAGCTTGTCCAGGCGCAGGGCGCAGGGGCCGTCGCACTTGGCGTTGTCAGGATCGGGGTGCGCTTCGAGGAACAGACCCGCCAGGCCCTGGCTCATGCCCGCCTTGGCCAGATCGGTAACCTGGGCCCGGCGACCGCCGGCCGAATCACTGCGGCCACCCGGCATCTGCAAGGCGTGAGTCACGTCGAAGAACACCGGGTACTCGAACTGCTTCATGATGCCGAAGCCCAGCATGTCGACCACCAGGTTGTTGTAACCAAAGGCCGAGCCGCGCTCGCACAGCACCAGACGGTCATTGCCCGCCTCTTCACACTTGGTGAGGATGTGCTTCATTTCCTGCGGCGCGAGGAACTGGGCCTTCTTGATGTTGATCACGGCATTGGTCTTGGCCATGGCCACGACCAGATCCGTCTGCCGGGACAGGAAGGCCGGCAGCTGAATGATGTCACAGACTTCGGCAACCGGCGCGGCCTGATGGGGCTCGTGCACATCGGTGATCACCGGCACGTTGAAGGTGCGCTTGACCTCTTCAAAGATCTTCAGCCCCTCTTCCAGGCCGGGGCCGCGGAAGGAATTGATCGAGGAGCGGTTGGCCTTGTCGAAGCTGGCCTTGAACACATAGGGGATACCCAGCTTCTCGGTCACTTCGACGTAGCGTTCGCAGATCTGCATGGCCAGATCACGGGACTCCAGTACGTTCATCCCGCCGAAAAGCACGAAGGGTTTGTCGTTGGCCATTTCGATCTCGCCAACGCGCACAATTTTCTGTGTCATGTACCAGCCTCTTGTCTGACGTATGTCTGGGCTTAGCCGCGCTGTTTGAGCGCCGCACCGATAAAGCCGCTGAACAGCGGGTGGCCGTAACGGGGCGTAGAGGTAAATTCCGGGTGGAACTGGCACGCCACAAACCACGGGTGATCACCCACTTCAACCACCTCGACCAGCGCACCGTCACCGGAGCGACCGGAGATCTGCAGCCCGCCGGCCTGCAGATCAGGCAACAGATTATTGTTGACCTCATAGCGGTGACGGTGACGCTCGACGATCACGTCCTTGCCGTAGCAGGCATGCGCCTTGGAACCCGGCTCCAGCGAGCACTCCTGAGCACCCAGGCGCATGGTGCCGCCCAGATCGGACGCTTCGGTGCGCAGCTCGGTTTCACCGGACGCGTCCTGCCATTCGGTGATCAGACCGACAACCGGGTGACCGGAAGTCTTGTCGAACTCGGTGGAGTTGGCATCGCTCCAGCCCAGCACATTGCGGGCGTATTCGATGACCGCCACCTGCATACCCAGACAGATGCCCAGGTAGGGAATCTTGTTCTCGCGGGCGTAACGCACCGCGGCAATCTTGCCTTCGACACCCCGGGAGCCGAAGCCGCCCGGCACCAGCACGGCGTCTACGCCATCCAGCAGCGAGAGGCCCTGCTGCTCGATGTCCTCGGAGTCGATATAACGCACGTTAACCTTGGTACGCGCCTGAATACCGGCGTGGCTGAGTGCTTCGATCAGCGACTTGTAGGCATCCAGCAGCTCCATGTACTTGCCGACCATGGCGATGGTGACTTCGTGCTCGGGGTTGAGCTTGGCGTCGACCACGCGCTCCCACTCGGCCAGATCGGCAGAACCGCACTCCAGGCCAAAGCGCTCGACGACGAAGTCGTCCAGGCCCTGGGCGTGCAGTACGGAGGGGATGCGATAGATAGTATCAACGTCTTCCAGACCGATGACCGCACGCTCTTCCACGTTGGTGAACAACGCGATCTTGCGGCGCGAGGACAGGTCGATCGGGTGGTCGGAGCGGCAGATCAGCACGTCGGGCTGCAGGCCGATGGAGCGCAGCTCCTTGACCGAGTGCTGGGTCGGCTTGGTCTTGGTCTCGCCAGCCGTGGCGATGTACGGCACCAGCGTCAGGTGCATGAGCATCGCACGCTTGGCACCGACTTCGACACGCAGTTGGCGAATCGCTTCCAGGAACGGCTGGGACTCGATGTCACCCACGGTACCGCCGATCTCGACCAGCGCCACGTCGGCATCGCCGGCACCCTTGATGATGCGGCTCTTGATCTCATCGGTAATATGCGGAATCACCTGGATGGTGGCACCCAGGTAGTCACCACGGCGCTCCTTGCGCAGCACATCGGCATACACACGGCCGGTGGTGAAGTTGTTGTTCTGGCTCATGGTGGCGTTGACGAAACGCTCATAATGGCCCAGATCAAGGTCAGTCTCGGCGCCATCGTGGGTTACGAAGACTTCGCCATGCTGGAAGGGACTCATGGTCCCCGGATCCACGTTGATATAAGGATCCAGCTTGAGCATGGTGACCTTCAGACCGCGCGCCTCAAGGATCGCCGCGAGGGACGCCGAGGCAATGCCCTTGCCCAAAGAAGAAACAACACCACCCGTGACGAAGATGTAGCGCGTCATGAAAAACCCATAGATTGAACAGTTAAGCGGCTTGCACCGCGAGGAATTCGAAGGGAGTCAGAGGCAGCCTGAACGGCCAGCCAAAGTCTCGACAAGATGGGAAGTCAGGATACCAGACAGCCCCCGCTTGCTCAATCCGAAACAGGCTTCCAACTGACCGTAAAACCGCTGTCTGTACCCTCAACCAAAGCCCGCTCCGCGTTCCAGCGTCCAGCCACCGACACCAGCTCGCCGCCAGAGTATAGCAACGGTACCGACGAGCGCAGCCAGGCAGGAATCTGAGCTTCTTGCAATAGCTGTTTGACCGACTGGGTCGGACGCGTCGCCAGCTTGATCTGCTCGCCGCCCTGGCGATAACGCACCTGCCAGCCGCCCGCACCTGGATCGCGCAACCCTCCCGCCATCGGCCGACAGTCCAGCGTGCCGTTACCCGCCAGTAGCAACTCCCCGTGCAGTGGCAGCAATGACTGCTCGCTGCGCGCTGGCAGCCACTGCGCCGGAACCAGCCACAGACGATCTGACGAACGGTACAGAGCGCAGCCGTCCAGCTGCAGCTGCGGCTGCGCATCCGGGCCGGCAGCCAATTGCTGCTGCAACTCAAGCAACCGACGCCGGTCCGGCATACGCACCGCCTGCTGACGCAGCCAGCAGCGCAGCAGATTACGTTGCCGGGCGGCCGACAAACCTAGCAGCGGAGCCAGCAACAGGCTCGGCCAGCGGGCCAGCCACGGATCAGCTCTGGGCTCTGCCACCCGCTGCAGATCATCCTGTGCCAGCTCATCCAGCAAGGCACTGGCCTCGCTGGCATGTTCAGCCAGGCGCAGCAGGCTGCGATCCAGCTGCGGCCACTCATGACGCAATCCCGGCAACACCCGGTGACGCAGGGCCGTGCGGGCAAAACGCTCATCGGCATTGGCCGGATCTTCAATCCAGTCCAGCCCCTGTTGCCGCGCCCAGCTCTCCAGCTCGCTGCGTCGCCAATCGAGCAGAGGACGCGACAGCCAGCCAGCCCCCAGCGCACGGCGCGCAGGCATGCCGATCAACCCGCGCACACCGGTACCGCGCATCAGTCGAAACATCAGGGTTTCCAACTGGTCATCGCGGTGATGCGCCAGCAACAGTTCTGCGCCGGGCGCCAGCACCTCGGCAAAGGCCGCGTAGCGGGCATCACGCGCCGCCTCCTCAATACTCGCGCCCTGCCCGACCTGCACACGCACGATCGTCAGCGGCACGCCGCGCGCGTCACAAGCACGCTGGCAGTGCGCCGCCCAGGCGTCAGCCTCGGCATGCAATCCGTGATGAACATGAATGGCGTGAAGCGGGGGGATATCTGAGAGTTGGCGGGCCTGACTCAACAGCTCAAGCAGAACCATTGAGTCCAGGCCTCCGGACAACCCCAGCCACCAGGCCGGGGCGTCCATGCAGCGGGTGAGCTGCGTCAGCAGCCCCTGCGGGCTCACTGAATACCGAAGGACATCAGGCGCTGGTAACGCGCTTCCAGCAGCTCGTCGCTGGAATGGGCACTCAGTTTATCCAGCTGGGTAATCAACTGCTGCTTGATACGCGCAGCGGTCTCCTGAGGTGAGCGTTGCGCGCCGCCCAGCGGCTCGGGGATCAGGGTGTCGACCAGGCCCAGCTCCTTCAAACGCTCGGCGGTAATACCCATGGCCGCCGCCGCGTCTGCGGCCTTTTCGGCGCTCTTCCACAAAATGGAGGCACAGCCTTCGGGCGAGATCACCGAATAGGTGGAGTACTGCAGCATCATCAGGTGATCGCAGACACCAATCGCCAGCGCGCCGCCGGAGCCACCCTCACCGATAACGGTGGCGATGATCGGGGTCTTCAGGCGCGACATGACCTGCAGGTTCCAGGCAATGGCTTCGCTCTGACCGCGCTCTTCAGCGTCGATACCGGGGTAGGCACCGGGGGTATCGATAAAGGTGACGACCGGCATTTTGAAGCGCTCGGCCATTTCCATCAGGCGGCAGGCCTTGCGGTAGCCTTCAGGCTTGGGCATGCCGAAGTTGCGGCGTACCTTTTCCTTTACATCACGGCCTTTCTGGTGACCGATGACCATGACTGCACGGCCGTCCAGCCGAGCGATACCGCCCACAATCGCAGCATCGTCAGCAAAGTGACGATCACCGTGCAGTTCCTCGAAATCCGTGAAGATGTGGCGAATGTAGTCCAGCGTATAGGGACGCTGCGGGTGGCGCGACATCTGCGCGACCTGCCAGCTGCTCAGGTTGCCGAAGATGCTCTCGGTCAGGGACTTGCTCTTCTCCTGCAACCGGGTGATCTCTTCGGTGATGTTCAGCGAGTTATCGCTGCCGACCAGACGCAATTCTTCGATTTTGGCCTGCAGGTCGGCGATCGGCTGTTCAAACTCCAAGTATTTCTGGCTGTTGCTCATAGGCATCCATCATCCGCTTGCGCCCAACGCGGGCATCCAAAAAAGTATCGCAAATAACCTTACGGGATTGCCGGGCGCCCGTCGAGCATCCGGCTTTGCGCTATCTATAGTGCAAGGAGACGCTGTCTTTGCCCAGCTGGTCACGCAGCCCCTGCAACAGATCGTCAGCCGGCTCCACCCGCCATTCGTCCCCCAGGCGCAGCAAGGCCGCCGCATCAGTGCGCTGGTACTCTACCGTCACCGGACAGCCGCCACGGTACTGCTTGAGCAGCCCGGCCATGCGGTTGAGGGCATCCTCACCGTGTCGAGCCCCGTCGATATTGATACGCACACTGTCCAGCAGGCCGGTACGCGCATCCTCCAGACTCATCACGCGCTTGGCACGCACCCGCATACCACCGGAGAAGTCGTCGACAGCCACCTCGCCCTCAACCACCAGCAAGGCGTCTTTCTGCAGCAACGCCTGCGCCGCCAGATAGGCTTCGGAGAACAACGACACCTCGATGCGCGCCGAGCGGTCATCAAGAGTGACAAAGCCCACCTTGTCGCCCCGCTTGTTCTTCATGACGCGCAGATCAAACACCAGACCGGCAATGGTCTGACTATCGCGTGAGGGCTTCAGATCGAGAATGCGCTGACGGGCAAAGCGGCGGATTTCACGCTCGTACTCGTCGATCGGGTGACCGGTCAGATACAGCCCCAGAGTGTCTTTCTCACCGCGCAGCCGCTCCTTGAAGCTCCACTCGCGCACCTTGCGGTAGGGTTCGTAGACATCCCGTTCGGCTGATGGCCCGAGCAGATCACCAAACAGGTCATCATGCCCGGAATCGGCGCTGCGTGCGGTCTGCTCGGCGGAGGCAATCGCCTCTTCCATCGCCGCCATCAGGGCTGCGCGGTTGCGGTCTACCTGCTTCTGGTAGGCCTGCAGTTCTTCGGCGAAGAAGGGACCAAGACGATCCAGGGCGCCACTGCGAATCAGCGCTTCCATCACGCGCTTGTTGATACGCTTGAGGTCGACCCGCGCGCAAAAGTCGAACAGGTCATTGAAGCGGCCACCGGCCTTGCGGGTTTCGACGATGGTTTCCACCGGGCCTTCACCCACGCCCTTGATCGCACCCAGGCCATACACCACGTCACCGGCATCATCCACGGTGAACTTGTATTCGGAGACGTTGACGTCCGGCACCTTGATCCGCAGTTTCATGCTGCGGCATTCCTCGATCAGCGTCACCACCTTGTCGGTGTTGTGCATATCCGCCGAGAGTACTGCCGCCATAAAGGGCGCTGGGTAATGGGCCTTCAGCCAGGCGGTCTGGTAGGAGACCAGACCATAGGCGGCCGAGTGCGACTTGTTGAAACCGTAACCGGCGAACTTTTCTACCAGGTCGAAAATGTTACCCGCCAGATCGGCATCAATACCGTTATTGGCGCAGCCTTCGATAAAGCCGCCACGCTGCTTGGCCATCTCTTCGGGCTTTTTCTTACCCATCGCCCGACGCAGCATGTCCGCGCCACCGAGCGTATAACCCGCCATCACCTGGGCGATCTGCATGACCTGTTCCTGATACAGGATGATGCCGTAGGTGGGTTTAAGCACCGGCTCCAGACCGGGGTACTGATAGTTGGGGTGCGGGTAGGAAACTTCTTCGCGACCGTGCTTACGGTTGATGAAGTCGTCCACCATGCCTGACTGCAGCGGGCCCGGGCGGAACAGGGCCACCAGTGCGATCATGTCTTCCAGGCAGTCGGGCTTGAGCTTCTTGATCAGCTCTTTCATACCACGCGATTCAAGCTGGAAAACGGCTGTGGTTTCCGCCTTCTGCAACATGCTGTAGGTCGGTGCATCGTCCAGCGGGATCAGGTCGATGTTGACCAGCTCCTCGTCTGTAGCCCCTTCTTCGCGCTGCTTGCGATGGATAGTCTCCATCGCCCACTTGATGATCGTCAGGGTCCGCAGACCGAGGAAGTCAAACTTCACCAGGCCTGCCGCTTCCACGTCGTCCTTGTCGAACTGGGTAACCAGACCGCCACCAGACTCATCGCAATACAGCGGCGCAAAGTCGGTCAGCTTGGTCGGGGCGATTACCACGCCCCCGGCGTGCTTACCGACGTTGCGGGTAATACCCTCCAATTTGAGGGCCATGTCCCAGATTTCCTGACCTTCCTCGTCGTTGGCGAGAAAGTCGCGCAGCATCTCTTCCTGCTCATAGGCCTTGGTCAACGTCATGCCGACCTCGAAGGGAATCATCTTCGAGAGCTTGTCAGCCAGACCGTATGACTTGCCCTGCACCCGCGCCACATCGCGCACCACCGCCTTGGCCGCCATGGTGCCGAAGGTGATGATCTGCGATACCGCGTTACGGCCGTAGGCGTCGGCGACGTAGTCGATCACGCGGTCGCGCCCTTCCATGCAGAAGTCGACGTCAAAGTCGGGCATGGAAACACGCTCAGGGTTAAGGAAGCGCTCAAACAGCAGATCGTAGGCCAGCGGATCAAGGTCGGTAATCAGCAGTGAATAAGCCACCAGCGAGCCCGCCCCGGAGCCCCGGCCAGGTCCGACCGGCACGCCATTGCCCTTGGCCCACTTGATAAAGTCCATCACGATCAGGAAGTAGCCGGGGAAGCCCATCTGATTGATGATGTCGAGTTCGAAGTTCAGGCGGTCGATATAAACCTGACGCTTGGCCTCGTAGTCCGGCGTGTCGGGCGGCAGAATGACCTTGAGGCGCTCTTCCAGCCCCTCGAAGGAGACCTTCTTGAAGAACTCCGCCTCGGTCATCCCCTCGGGTACCGGAAAGTCCGGCAGGAAGTACTTACCCAGCTGCACATCGATGTTGCAGCGCTTGGCAATCTCGACGCTGTTTTCCAGCGCTTCGGGGATGTCAGAGAACAGCTCTGCCATCTCGTCCGGGGTTTTCAGATACTGCTCTTCGCTGTACTGCCGGACCCGACGCGGATCATCCAGCGCGCGCCCTTCGCCGATACAGACGCGTGTCTCATGGGCCTCAAAATCGCTGCGCTTGAGAAAGCGCACGTCATTGGTCGCCACCACCGGACAACCGCTGCGAGCCGCCAGCGCGACCGCCGCGTGCACATGCTCTTCATCATTGACGCGGCTGGTGCGCTGCAGCTCCAGATAGAAACGCCCGGGGAACACGCCCATCCAGTAGGCCAGCAGATCATCAGCCCGTTCGGGGCTGGAGGACAGCAGCGCCAGACCGACTTCGCCCTCCTTCGCAGCCGACAGCGCAATCACGCCTTCACTGGCCTCGGCCACCCACTCACGGCGGACCGTCACCAGGCCATTGCGCTGCCCCTCGGTAAAGCCACGGGAGACCAGCTCGGTCAGGTTGCGGTAGCCCTTCGGGTCCATCGCCAGCAGGCTGATACGGGTCAGCACGCTGTCGTCTTCGGCGTCGGTCAGCCAAAGGTCAACACCCGAGATCGGTTTGATGCCGGCGCCGGTCGCCGTCTTGTAGAACTTGACCAGACTGCACATGTTGTTCTGGTCGGTGATCGCCACCGCCGGCATGCCCGCCTCGCCGACGGCCTTGATCAAGGGCTTGACCTTGACCAGTCCGTCGACCAGGGAATATTCACTGTGGACACGCAGGTGAATGAAGGAAGGTGACATGGAAATCCTGTTTCAGATGGCGGAACGTCAGGCAGCAAATTGTAGCGACGGGGAACTGCTGCGGCCAGTCGCAGCAGGCAGAACTGTGTGAGCGTTTTAGCGTATTACTGTTCCAGCGCCTTGCGCACCGGGCCGAATGAACGGCGATGAATAGGAGTAGCACCCAGCTCGCGCAGCGCGGCCAAGTGTACTGGTGTGGGGTAACCCTTGTGGCCGGCAATGCCATAGCCGGGGTATTGCTGGTCCAGTTCGAGCATTTCCCGGTCACGGGCAACCTTGGCAAGAATGGAGGCAGCGGCGATGGCCGGCACACGGCTGTCGCCCTTGACCACCGGCTCACTGCGCATCGGCAATAGCGGGCAGCGGTTACCGTCCACCAGCACCAGCGTCGGCTGCGTGCTCAAACCGGCCACTGCGCGCTGCATGGCCAACATGGTGGCGTGCAGAATATTCAAGCGGTCGATTTCCTCGACCTCGGCGCGGGCGATGCACCAGGCCAGCGCGCGCTCCTGAATCAACGGAAACAGCGCCTCGCGGCGTGCTTCGGTCAGTTTCTTGGAGTCATTCAGGCCTTCAATTGGGCGGGCCGGGTCGAGGATTACCGCGGCGGTAACCACGGCACCGCACAGCGGGCCACGCCCCACCTCGTCGACCCCGGCCACCAGCTCGTCGTCAGCGGGCGCGGCCCAGTCCATGAGCAGCTGGCTCACACCTTGCCCCGCGCGTCCAACAGCTCGGCAACGGCCTCGGCGGCACTCTGATCGGCGTCACGACGCAGCATCTGGTGCAGCTCCATAAAGGTCTGCTCGGTTTCCACCCGCTCCGCCGTTGGCAGCAAGCGTTCCAGCAGCGCGGGGCCCATGGCTTCAGGCGTCGCCGCATCCTGCAGGAACTCGGGCGCCACCTCACGGCCGGCCAGCAGGTTGGGCAGCGACACATGCCCGACCTTGACCAGGCGCTTGAGAATACGGAAGGTGAGCCCGGCCATGCGGTAGGCCACTACCATTGGGCGTTTGAACAGCATGGCCTCCAGGGTCGCGGTACCGGAGGCGATCAGCACGGCATCGCAGGCGGCCAGCACCTCATGGGCCTGGCCATCATAGAGTCTCAGCGGCAGCTCAAGGCCGGTCTCGGCCAGGATTGCTTCCATCTGCTGGCGGCGCTCCGGACTGGCGCACGGCATGATGAATTGCAGCTCAGGCTGGCGCTCCAGGCACCAGGCGGCGGTCTCAAGAAAGACGCGCCCCAGCTTGCGCAGCTCGCCGTTGCGGCTGCCGGGCAACAACGCCAGGATACGGGCATCCTGCTCGACGCCGAGCACCCGGCGCGCAGCGGCGCGGTCGGGTTCCAGCGCAATACGGTCAGCCAGCGTGTGCCCGACGCAGCGCACAGCCACACCATGACGGTGATACACCTCTTCCTCGAAGGGGAACAGGGTCAGCATCAGATCGGTAGATTGGGCGATCCCCAGCACGCGCTTCTCGCGCCAGGCCCAGACCGACGGACTGACGTAATGCACGGTAGGAATGCCGACATCGCGCAGACGTTGCTCCACCCCCAAGGTGAAATCCGGCGCATCGATGCCGATGAACACGTCCGGCTGCTCCTGCTTGAGGTAATCAACCAGTTCCCGACGAATCCGCAGCAGCTCGCGCAGGCGTCCGAGCACCTCAATCAGCCCCATGACCGACAGCCGCTCCATCGGTACGCGCGTCTGCATGCCTTCAGCCAGCATACGCGGGCCACCGATACCGATAAAACGGGCGTTGGGGAAGCGTTGTCTCAGCGCCGCGATGAGGCCGGCACCCAGGGTATCGCCCGACGCCTCGCCGGCAACCAGCGCAATGCATAGGGGTTTGTCCGAGCGAACCGCTGCAATGCCAGACATGTCAGCGGGTAATGCCGCGGGTCGACTCGCTGATTGACGTGCAATACAGCGCCACTTCAGGGAACTGCTCGGCTGTCTCGGCCAGCTCGGCCATTGCCTGGGCTGTGGTCAGACCCTGACGGTAGACCACCTTGTAGGCCCGACGCAGTGCACTGATCAGCTCCGCCGAGTAACCGCGCCGGCGCATGCCCTCGAAGTTCATGCCGTGGGCGCTGGCCGGGTTGCCGCCCACCATGACAAAGGCGGGGATATCCTTGAATACCGCGCTATTGGCGGCGCTCATGGCAAAGGAGCCGATGTGGCAGAACTGATGCACCGTGGTGTAGCCACCCAGGATGGCGCCATCACCGATATGCACATGGCCGGCAATCGTCGCGTTGTTGGCCATGATGATGTTGTCGCCGACGACACAGTCGTGCGCCACATGGACATAGGCCATTAGCAGGTTGTTGCTGCCGATACGAGTAACGCCTGCGTCCTGCACGGTGCCGCGATGCAGGGTGCAGCCTTCACGGATGACGTTGTTGTCGCCGATCACCAGCCGGGTAGGCTCGCCGGCATACTTTTTGTCCTGACACTCCTCACCCACCGAAGCAAACTGGAAAATCCGGTTATTGCGTCCGATGGTGGTCGGCCCCTTGATCACCACATGTGAAGCCACGCGGGTGCCGGCGCCGATCTCGACGTCCGGGCCAATCAAACTCCAGGGACCTACCTCGACGTCATCGGCCAACCGCGCAGCGGGGTCAACAATCGCCAGAGGGTGAATACGACTCATATCTTGCGTTCCGCACAAATGATCTCGGCCGAGCAGGCTTCCTTACCATCCACAGTAGCACGGCAGGCAAATTTCCAGATGCCACGTCTGTCGCTCAGGTAGGTCGCTTCCAGCTGCAGTTGATCACCCGGGACCACCGGTTGACGGAAGCGCAGCTTGTCGGAGCCGACGAAATAATAAAGGGTGCCATCCGCCGGTTTCACGCCCATCATCTTGAAGCCCAGCAGGCCTGCAGCCTGAGCCATCGCTTCGATGATCAGCACACCCGGCATGATCGGGTGCTGGGGAAAGTGACCGTTGAAGAAGGGTTCGTTGACCGAGACGTTCTTGTAGGCACGAATCTGCTTGTTCTCAAGATCCAGCTCCAGCACCCGGTCCACCAGCAGGAAGGGGTAACGGTGGGGCAGGTACTCTTTGATTTCGTTGATATCCATGGATTGCTGGCCTTGCTGAAAATAATAAAGGCGCCCCATGCCGGGGCGCCGGTCAGGCGTTTGATGAGTCAGAAGACGCCTGAGTCACCTGTTCGAGTTGTTTCTCCAACTGCTGGAGACGTTTGGCCATGCCATCGAGCTGGCGAATACGTGCCGCGCTCTTCTTCCAGTCTCCGGCGGGCTGCATGGCCGTACCGGACGAATAGGCACCCGGCTCGGTAATGGAGCGCGTCACCATGGTCATGCCGCTGACGAACACATTGTCGCAGACCTCGATATGCCCGACCATGCCGACACCGCCGGCGATCATGCAGTGACGACCGATACGAGTGCTGCCGGAAATACCAACGCACGCCGCCATGGCCGTGTGATCGCCGATCTGTACGTTGTGCGCGATCTGAATCTGGTTGTCCAGCTTGACCCCATTTCCGATCAGCGTGTCCGCGAGCGCGCCGCGGTCAATGGTGGTATTGGCACCGATCTCAACATCGTCCCCGATGCGCACGCCACCAATCTGCGCAATTTTCTGCCAGGTACCGCCCTGATTGGCAAAACCGAACCCTTCCGAGCCGATTACCGCGCCGGATTGAATCACTACGCGCTCGCCAATACTGACATCGTGATACAGGGTTACCCGCGGCGCCAGCCAGCCGCCCGCGCCGATCCGCGAGCGGGCGCCGACAAAACACTGTGCACCGACGCTCACCCCGGCTTCGATGACCGCGC
Source organism: Pseudomonas abyssi (assembly GCF_002307495.1). Lineage (GTDB taxonomy): Bacteria > Pseudomonadota > Gammaproteobacteria > Pseudomonadales > Pseudomonadaceae > Halopseudomonas > Halopseudomonas abyssi. The sequence continues at coordinate 66,905 of NZ_NTMR01000002.1, forward strand.
CCTCCTCGACCACCACCCCAGGACCGATATTGGCACTGACGTCGACCTGCGCGCTCGCTGCGACAACGGCGCTGGGGTGAATACCAGCGGCGGCGCGCGGCTTGCGATCAAACCGATGCGACAGGCGTGCGTAGGTGAGGTAAGGGTCAGCAACAATCAGCGCGTTACCGGCAAAACCCTCGGCATCCTGCGCCGTGAGCAGCACGGCACTGGCCCGACTATCGGCCAGGTATTTGCGGTACTGGGCGTTGGCCAGAAACGCCAGCTCGCCTGGACCGGCATCCTGCAGGGTAGCCAGACCGGTAATCTCGGTTTGCGGGTCCCCAACGAGTTGCGCGCCGAGCTCTTCAGCCAGGCGCGCAAGGGACAGAAATTGATCAGCACTCATCAGCGGCTGCTGTTCAGACGCTCGATAACCTGGCGGGTGATATCGAACTGCGGCTTGACGTCAACAACACCGCCGCGATCCAGCACCAGATCGTAACCGCCTGCGCTCAGCACCGCTTCTACCGCCGAATCCAGCTTGGGCTTGAGGGCTTCAAGCATTTGACGATCAGACTGAGCCTTGGCTTCGTTCAGCTCGCGCGAGGCAACCTGGAACTCACGAGCCTTTTGGCGGAACTCGAGATCCAGCTTCTCCGCCTCACTTTGGCTCAGTTGCTCGCCATCGCGCTGCAGGCGCTCTTGCAGACGTTTGGCTTCGGCTTCCAGATTCTTCACACGTTGCAGCTGCGAGCCAAACTGCTGCTCGGCATCAACGGAGTACTTCTTGGCCGCGTCGGATTCCAGCAACGCCATTTGATAGTCGAGAACAGCGATCTTCATCTCGGCGGACACCTGGAAGCTGGCCATGGCCAGCAGTGACATCACTGCCACACGCGTAAACTTACCCACTCTGATACTCCTGATTACGATTGCTCGATAGTGTTTGGATTGCGTCAGAAACTCTGACCAAGGGTGAACTGGAACACCTGGGTGTCGTCAGCCGAGTCGCTGTTCAGCGGCATGGCCAGACTGAAGCCCAGCGGGCCCAGTGCGGTCAACCAGGACAGGCCCACGCCGACACTGTAGCGCAGCTCGCCAAGGTCGACTTCACCACAACCCGGGTTCTTGTCGCCCTCAACGGTCGTCTTCCGCGTGCACTGGGTATCGTATACGTTACCCACATCGAAGAACAGAGCGGTACGCAGCGAACGCTGATCCTTCACGAAGGGCGCAGGGAATACCACTTCAGCGCCACCGGTGATCTTGATGTTACCGCCGAAGGGCAGCGAATCCTGGTCCGGGTCGGCTGCATTGGGCGTACTCTTCGGCCCGAGGGTGCCGTCTTCGAAGCCACGTACTGAGCCGATACCGCCAGCGTAGTAATGCTCATAGAACGGCATCTGGTCGGTGCCGCCCAGCCCGCGACCAAAGCCCAGGTCGGTGTGCAGACGCAGGGTCAGATCTTCGCTCATCGGGAAGAAGCGCTGTGCCTTGTAGTCCAGGGTGTAGAACTCAAGATCGCTGCCCGGGACAGTCACATGCCAGGAGACGTTCTGCGAGTAACCACGGTCCGGGAAGACACCACGGTTGAGCGTGCTCTGCGACCAGGATGTGTCGAAGAACAGGTTGGTGAAGTTATCACCTTCGTTGTTCAGGAAGTCCAGGATCTCCTGCACGGTGTAGACACCGCTCTTGATCTTGTCGTGCTGCGCGCTCATACCGAAAGAGATGCGCGAGGTGTCACTGATCGGGTAGCCGAAATTGAAGCCTGCACCGTAGGAGTCTACGGCGTAACTGGTGACGTCAACGTCCAGCTCGTCGTAGTCGGTGGTGCGGTAGAAGGCGTTGTAGCCAAAGCTCAAACCGTCGACGGTGAAATAGGGGTCCATGAAGCCGAAGGACAGCGAGGTCTGGTAGTCGGAGCGGTTGGCGCCGATGCTTACACGGTTACCGGTCCCGAAGAAGTTGTTCTGGCTGATCGAGCCGCCGAGGATGATACCCGAGCTCTGGGAGAAACCAAGGCTGGCAGTCACGGAACCGGAAGGCTGCTCTTCTACCGCATAGTTGACGTCGATCAGGTCGTCCGCGCCAGGCACCGGCACGGTCTCGACGTTGACTTCCTTGAAGAAGCCCAGACGCTCAAGACGTGTCTTGGACTGGTCGATCAGATAGGTTGACGCCCAGCCCCCTTCCATCTGGCGCATCTCGCGACGCAGCACCTGGTCTTCGGTCTTGGTGTTGCCACGGAAGTTGATGCGGTTGACATAGGCGCGCTTGCCCGGATCAACGTAGAAGGTAACCGAGACGGTCTTGTCGTCTTCGTGAATTTCCGGAATGCCGTTGACGCTGGCGAAGGTGTAGCCCTCGTTACCCAGGCGGCGGCTGATCAGATCAGACGTGGAGGTCATCACCTGACGAGAAAAAATCTGGCCCGGCTCGACCAGCATCAGACGGCGTACTTCAGATTCATCGACGATCAGGTCACCCGACAGACTGACATCTCGAATGCTGTAACGCTCGCCTTCGTTGATGTTGACGGTCACATAGACGTGCTTCTTGTCGGGGGTAATGGCTACCTGAGTGGAGGCGACATCCATGTTGATGTAGCCACGGTCCAGGTAATAGGAGCGCAGACGCTCAAGGTCGCCAGACAGCTTCTCGCGCGAGTACTTGTCGTCATTGCGCAGGAAGGACAGCCAACCACTGGTTTTCAGCTCGAACAGGTCTACCAGGTCTTCGGTTGGGAAGACGGTGTTGCCCACAACGTTGATGTGGGAAATCGCGGCAACAGAGCCCTCATCAATGACAATTTTCAGCGCGACACGGTTGCGCGGTTCAGGAATCACCTGGGCTTCGATGTCGGCAGAGTAACGCCCCTGCGACACATACTGACGCAGCAGTTCGTTGCGCACCCCTTCCAGCGTGGCGCGCTGGAAGATCTCACCTTCGGCCAGGCCGGCAGCGCTCAGACCGGTCAACAGATCTTCGCTCTTGATCGCCTTGTTGCCTTCGAGCTCGATGGACGAAATAGACGGGCGCTCAACCACGTTGATAACCAGCACGTTACCGTCACGGCCCAGCTGGATGTCCTGGAAAAAGCCGGTGCGGAACAGCGAGCGCGTCGCCTCCACCAGCTCCTGGTCATCCACTTCATCACCAATATTCAGCGGCAGGGAGGTAAACACGCTACCGGCAGACACCCTCTGCAGGCCGTTGACGCGGATATCGGAAATCTGGAAGGCATCTGCAAAGGCGCCCTGCGCCATAAACATCGAGAACAGCGCAGGCAATAGGTAACGTTTCATGAAATCCGTTCTGATTCAGCTGATTGTAATCTTAATCTGCACGCTGGCAGCTCGTATTCAGGCAGTGCACGCGTCAGCCACCAAGGCGACTGATATCGTTATAAATGGCAAACAGCATGACGCCAACAATCAGGCTTAACCCGATCTGCAGCCCCCATGTCTGAATTCGCTCGGAAAGAGGCTTGCCCCTGATCCACTCGGCCACGTAGTAAACCAGGTGGCCGCCATCCAGAACCGGTATCGGCAAAAGGTTCAACACCCCGAGACTGATACTCAAGTACGCGATAAAACTGAGAAAACTTTCCAGCCCCGACTTGGCCGAGGCGCCCGCCACTTTAGCAATGGTTATCGGGCCACTCAAGTTTTTTGCCGAGACCAGCCCGGTCAGCATTTTCTTCAGCGAGTCCAGCGTCAACGCCGTCATTTCCCAGGTCTTGGTCACCGCTACCGGTATCGCCACCAAGGGGTTGTAGCTGATCTGACGCTGCATGTGTGCCGGCATTTCCACCCCTTCGACACCAGCACCCACATAACCGACGACAACGTCATTGGCCGGCTTGGGGCGCGGCGTCAACGCCAGCTCCACCTGTTCACCGTCGCGTTCGACCAGAATAGTGAGGGTTTGTTGCGCGCTCGCCTGAATCGTCGGTACCACCTCGGTCAGCCAGTCACTAACCGGCTCACCGTCGATCGCCAGAATCAGATCTCCCGGCTGCAGGCCAGCCTCGGCGGCAGCCCCGTCACTGGCGACTTGCCCAAGACGCGGCGGGATCTGCGGCTGCCAACTGGTCAAGCCCAGCGCCGCCATCGGGTCCGGTTCCTCAACGCCTTTGAGCCAGTCGTCCAGCCGCAGTTGGTAGCGGGTCTCGGCGCCGCTTTCAAAGGGCTTGGCTGTCACTTCCAGCGTGCCGCTTTCACCAAGCCGGCGAATCAACTGCAGGTTGACGTCCTGCCAGCTGCGGATCTGCGTGCCATCAACGCCGGTCAACTCCAGGCCGGAGCGCAAACCCGCCTCGGCGGCCGGGGTACCTGCAGGCACAGGGCCAAGCACAGGAGCAACGGTACTAAAACCCACCACAGCGACAATCCAGAAAGCCACGATAGCGAGCAGAAAATTGGCAATAGGACCGGCGGCTACTACCGCGATACGCTGCTTGACGGTCTTGCGATTGAAGGCCTGATCCAGCTCATGCTCGGCGACCGGGGCCTCGCGCTCATCCAGCATTTTGACGTAGCCGCCCAGTGGGATGGCGGCGATGGCATATTCAGTGCCCTTGCGGTCGTGCCAACGCAGCAGCGCCGGCCCAAACCCGATGGAGAAACGCAGCACCTTGATACCGCAGCGGCGGGCCACCCAAAAATGGCCGTATTCATGAATGGTCACCAGCAGCCCCAGGGCAACCACCGTGGCCAGCAACGTAGACAGCAGATCCATTCAGTACCTCACAAGGTGATCGACAGGCTCCGCGCGCGCACCCAGCGCTGCGCGTGAGCCCGAGCCAGCCGATCGGCTGACAGAATGTGCTCCAGATGACTTACCGACTCGCCTGGCAACTGCGTCAGAGCGTCCTCGATAATAACAGGGATATCGGTAAAGCCCACTCGACCCTCGAGAAACGCCTGCACCGCCACTTCATTGGCGGCATTGAGCACCGCACAACTGGTCCCCCCGGCCGCCGCGGCCTCGCGCGCCAGGCGCAGACACGGGAAGCGGACCGGGTCCGGCGCCTCAAAATCCAGACGAGCGGTCAACAACAGATCCAGCGCACTGACCCCCGAATCGATGCGTTCTGGCCAGGCCAGGGCATGGGCGATGGGAGTGCGCATATCCGGATTACCCAGCTGCGCCAGCACCGAGCCGTCGACGTAGTCGACCAGCGAGTGCACCACGCTCTGCGGATGAACAACCACCTCAACCTGATCCGGGCGCGCATCAAACAGCCAGCAGGCCTCAATCAGCTCCAGCCCCTTGTTCATCATGCTGGCCGAGTCGACTGAAATCTTCTGCCCCATCGACCAGTTCGGATGGGCACAGGCCTGAGCTGGCGTCACGTGAGCCAGCTCAGCCTGCGAAAAATTACGGAAAGGACCGCCGGAGGCAGTCAACAGAATACGGCGTACACCGACATGCGCGAGCCCGTCGGCATAGTTGCCCGGCATGCACTGGAAGATCGCGTTGTGTTCGCTGTCGATGGGCAGCAACTGGGCGCCGGAGGCGTGTACGGCCCGCATGAATAGGGCGCCAGACATGACCAGCGCCTCCTTGTTGGCGAGCAATACCCGCTTGCCCGCCTGGGCGGCTGCCAGCGTGGGCCGCAGACCCGCTGCTCCGACAATGGCAGCCATAACCACATCGACACCGTCGACGGAGGCCACATCGGCCAGCGCATCCTCGCCCCAGCTCACCTCAGTAGGCAGGCCTGCCTCGCGCAAGACCTGCTGCAGCGCCACTGCCTGCTCGCTCGTAGCGACAACGGCGCGGTCCGGGCGGTGCTGACGACATTGATCAGCCAGCTCCGCCATGCGGCTATGGCCAGTCAGTGCGTAAACCCGATAACGCTCGGGATGACGGGCAATCACATCCAGTGTGCTGACCCCAATAGAGCCGGTTGCCCCCAGCACGGTAACCGACAGGGTCACGCCAGACGACTCCCAAGCAGCAGCCAGACTGCCACATACATGGGAATAGCCGCCGCCAGACTGTCGATACGATCCAGCACGCCGCCATGCCCGGGCAGCAGATTACTACTGTCCTTCAAACCTTCTTCACGCTTGAACAGGCTTTCGGTCAGATCACCCACAACCGAGATCAACACCACTAGCGCAGCGCCGACCAGGCCCAGCAGGATCGACGGAAAACCCCAACCCAGATACAGCATGGCTGCCAGTGCCAATGACAAACTGACCACCAGCCCACCCAAAAGGCCCTCACGGGTCTTGCCCGGACTGACGTTGGGCAGCAACTTGTTACGACCAAAACGTTTGCCGCTGAAGTAGGCACCGATATCGGCACCGAACACCAGCACGGCCAGCCCCAGCAACATCCACAACCCCTGCTCCTGAGCGCGCAGCCAGACGATACCAGCCCAGGCCGGCAGCAGAATCAGCAGACCGAACAGCTGGCGCACAAAGCTGCCACGCCACAGGCCGCTGCCGTTGGGGTAGCGCAGAATCATCACCGTGGCCATGCACCACCAGACCAGTGCCGGACCAACAAAGAAAATGATCGGCCAGGCATCACGGTACAACCCCACCATGAACACCCCCAGGGTCGCCGCGTAGACAATGCGACCACCCTGCCGAGTCTCACCGCACAGCCGCGCCCACTCCCAGGCCGCGAGCGCCACGATGGCACCAACGAACAAGGCAAACCATGCACCTTGCAGAGATACAAACCCGGCGATTGCCACAATCGCCAGGATAACGCCGGTAATAACCCGTTGCTTGAGCATCAGGCCCCCGTTGCAATCTGTTCGCTGGTTTTGCCAAAGCGGCGTTGACGACCGGCAAAGTCGGCCATCGCCTCACGCAGGGCCGCCTGCTTGAAGTCGGGCCAGTAAAGGTCGGAGAAATACAGCTCGGCATAGGCCAGCTGCCATAACAGGAAGTTGCTGATGCGTTTCTCGCCGCCAGTGCGAATGCACAAATCTGGCAGCGGCAGGTTGGCGGTGCTGAGGCGGGCCTCCAGCGCCTCTTCCGTCAGTGACTCAACGGAGCGCTCACCGCGAACAGCCTCTGCTGCCAGCGAGCGGGCTGCCTGGGCAATATCCCACTGCCCACCGTAGTTGGCTGCAACCACCAGGGTCAGACGACTGTTCTGTGCAGTGGTCTGTTCAGCCTGCTCCATTGCGGCTTGCAACTCGGGGGCAAACCGACTGCGATCACCAATAATCTGAAGTCGCACGCCGTTTTCCCGGAGCTTGCGCACCTCACGACGCAACGCGCCGAGAAACAGCTCCATCAGCGCACCCACTTCGTCCTCGGGACGGCGCCAGTTTTCACTGGAGAAGGCAAACAAAGTCAGCACTTCTACACCGTCTTCCAGGCAGACCTCGATCATCGCCTTGACCGCGTCGACGCCAGCCTTGTGGCCGGCAACACCAGGCATCAACCGCTTGCGCGCCCAGCGGTTGTTACCATCCATGATGATCGCAACGTGACGGGGCGTATTGGTATCCTTGCCAGCGGGACTTGTGATGTTCATTCGGTACTCTTGCAGCTGATGGCCTTAGATGGCCATCAGGTCCTTTTCTTTTACTTCCAGTACTTTCTCAATCTCGGCAACAAACTTGTCGGTGAGCTTCTGGATGTCATCAGCTGCGCGGCGCTCTTCGTCCTCGCTGATTTCCTTTTCTTTCTGCAGATCCTTGAGCTGGCTCAGGGCATCGCGACGAATATTACGTACGGCGATACGACCATTCTCGGCCTCGGCGCGGGCCTGCTTGGTGTAGCCCTTGCGCGTTTCCTCGGTCAGCGCCGGCATGGGTACGCGGATCGTGGTGCCGGAGGTGGCCGGGTTCAGACCCAGATCGGACATCATGATGGCCTTCTCGACCGCCTGGATCATGCCCTTGTCAAACACGCTCAGGGCCAGGGTACGGGAGTCTTCAACGTTAACGTTGGCCACCTGACGCAGCGGAGTATCCGCGCCGTAGTAGGACACGATGATGCTGTCCAGCAGGGCCGGGTGTGCGCGACCGGTACGAATCTTGGCGAAGGCATGCTCCAGCGCTTCGACGGACTTCTTCATGCGCTCCTGCGCGTCTTGCTTGATTTCGTTGATCATTGACTCAACCCTCGATCAGTGTTCCTTCGGCGCTACCGACTACTGCATTGAGCAACGCACCTGGCTTGTTCATATTAAACACCCGCAGGGGCATATTGTGGTCACGGATCAGGCAGATCGCCGTCAGGTCCATGACTTCCAGCTTGAGGTCCAGCACCTGGTCGTAGGTCAGACTCTCAAAGCGCTCGGCATCGGGGTCCTTCATCGGATCGGCGTTGTAAACACCATCAACCTTGGTTGCCTTAAGCACCAGGTCGGCATCGACCTCGATGCCACGCAGGCAGGCTGCGGTATCCGTGGTGAAGAAGGGGTTGCCCGTACCGGCGGAGAATATTACCACGTCGCCACCGGCCAGGTAGCGCATTGCCTTGCGGCGATCATAATGCTCGGTCACGCCTTCCATGGTGATGGCCGACATGACACGTGTCTGAATATTGGAGCGTTCCAGCGAATCACGCATCGCCAGCGCGTTCATGACCGTTGCCAGCATCCCCATGTGATCACCGGTCACCCGATCCATACCCGCCGCGCTCAGCGCAGCGCCGCGGAACAGGTTACCGCCACCAATCACCAGCCCGACCTGCACCCCGATACCGATCAGCTGCCCGACTTCCAGCGCCATGCGATCAAGCACCTTGGGGTCGATACCGAAATCCTCGGTCCCCATCAGGGCTTCACCGCTAAGTTTGAGAAGGATGCGCTTGTACTTGGGTTGGCGGCTACTGGGCACCTGGGCCATGCTTGACTCTCCTGTTCGGGGATGGAGAAACACTCAACGAGTTGCACCAGACAACAACGGCGCGAACTTGTTCAGTGTTTCTTGAAAAAGAGGCTTCACGCCTGCGCGGGAAGCCTCTCATATCAACCTTGTCGCCCCCGCATAATTGCGAAAGCGGTGCACCGGTCAGCGTGCACTATAGCGTATTACTGCTTGGCAGCAGCCAGCTGAGCGGCAACTTCGGCAGCAAAGTCAGCTTCGGCACGCTCGATGCCCTCACCCACTTCAAAACGCACGAAAGAAACAACTTCAGCACCGGCTTTCTTGGCCAGCTCACCCACCTTCAGGTCGGGATCCTTGACGAAAGGCTGCTCGATCAGGCTGCCTTCGGAAACGAACTTGTTGATACGGCCCTTGACCATGTTTTCAACAATGTTTTCCGGCTTGCCAGCGATTTTGTCAGCGTTCAGCGCCAGGAAGATTTCCTTCTCTTTAGCGATCGCTTCTTCGGATACCTGAGAGGCATCCAGGAATTGCGGGTTGCTGGCAGCAACGTGCATGGCGATATCGCGAGCCAGCTCTTCGTTACCACCGTTCAGGGTAACAACAACACCGATACGGTGACCGTGCAGGTAGGCACCAACAACATCACCCTCAACGCGAGTCAGGCGACGGATGTTGACGTTCTCGCCCGTCTTGGCAACCAGCGCCTCACGGGCCGACTCCTGATCAGCGATCAGCGGGGCAGCTTCGGTGTAACCCGCTTCAAATGCCTTGTCCAGGCTGGCGGCAACGAACGCCTTGAAGTCTTCCTGCAGAGCCAGGAAGTCAGTCTGGGAGTTGACCTCAATAATCACGGCGGACTTGTTGTCGGCAGCAACCTTGACGGCGATGGAGCCTTCAGCGGCGATGTTGCCGGCTTTCTTGGCAGCCTTGATGGCGCCGGAAGCGCGCATGTCGTCAATGGCTTTCTCGATGTCGCCTTCGGCGGCAACCAGTGCCTTCTTGCATTCCATCATGCCCTGACCAGTGCGCTCACGCAGTTCTTTGACCAGTGCTGCAGTAATTTCTGCCATGGACTCTTCCTCACATAACTGGATTAGTTCCTGCTTCCGTTTGACAGCAGGAAGCAACGAATCATCTTGCGGTAAACATATTGCAAAAAGGGGGCAAGGCCCCCTTTTTGCTACGGCATTGCATCAGCCGTATGCACCTCAGCCTTCAGAAGCTTCCGGAGCAGCTTCTTCAACGAACTCGTCAGCGGCGCCAGAGTTGCTCTTGCCACGCAGAACAGCGTCAGCAACAGCAGCTGCGTACAGCTTGATGGCACGGATGGCGTCGTCGTTACCGGGGATGACGTAGTCAACGCCTTCCGGGCTGCTGTTGGTATCAACGATGCCGATAACCGGAATACCCAGTTTGTTGGCTTCGGTGATAGCGATACGCTCGTGCTCAACGTCGATGACGAACAGGGCATCAGGCAGACCGCCCATGTCCTTGATACCACCCAGGCTGCGATCCAGTTTTTCCAGATCACGGGAGCGCATCAGCGCTTCCTTCTTGGTCAGTTTGGCGAAGGTGCCGTCCTGGGACTGAACTTCCAGGTCGCGAAGACGCTTGATGGACTGACGGATGGTTTTGTAGTTGGTCAGCATGCCGCCGAGCCAGCGGTGATCAACATAGGGCTGACCAGCACGAGCCGCTTCATCAGCAATGATCTTGCTGGCAGCGCGCTTGGTGCCGACGAACAGGATCTTGTTCTTGCCGGCAGCCAGTTTTTCCACAAAGCTCAGCGCTTCGTGGAACATCGGCATGGTCTTTTCCAGGTTGATGATGTGAATCTTGTTGCGAGCGCCGAAAATGAACTTGCCCATTTTCGGGTTCCAGTAGCGGGTCTGGTGGCCGAAGTGCGCACCGGCCTTCAGCATGTCGCGCATAGAGACTTGGGTCATGATAACTCCAGTAAGTCGGGTTGGGCCTCCACGCATCCCAGCATCCAACCCCAAAGGGCACCCAGGATACCGTGTCGATACGTGTGCGGATTTAGTTTGATTTGCTGGCCGAGCCTACAGCTCTGCATTCAGCGGGGCGCTTTATACCATATCAACCCCGACGAAGAAAGCATCGACTGCGCGGCGCAGACAAGCGGCCAGTTCAACAGCAGGCCGCAGGTCTGATAGAATCCGGGGTTTTTCCACCAACGCCAGCCGGCGCCCAATCGAGAGAGTCCAGCCATGACCGTCACCATCAAGACCGCCGAAGACATTGCCGGCATGCGGGTCGCCGGCCGCCTGGCAGCCGAGGTTCTGGAAATGATCGGCGAGCACGTCAAGCCTGGCGTCACCACCGACGAGCTGGATCGCATCTGCCATGACTATATCGTCAACGTTCAGCAAGCGATCCCCGCCCCCCTCAACTACGGCGGCGCCCCCGGCCGCATGCCCTTTCCCAAGTCCATCTGCACCTCGCTCAACCATGTGGTCTGTCACGGCATTCCGAATGACAAACCGCTGAAGAGCGGCGACTCGCTGAATATCGACGTTACCGTCATCAAGGACGGCTATCACGGCGACACCAGCAAGATGTTCATGGTCGGCGAGGTGCCGGAGTGGGCCGAACGCCTGGCCCGCATCACGCAGGAATGCATGTACAAGGGTATTTCCGTCGTGCGCCCGGGCGCGCGTCTGGGTGACATCGGTGCCATCATTCAGGAACACGCCCACGCCAATCGCTACAGCGTGGTGCGCGAGTACTGCGGACACGGCATCGGCAAGGTATTCCACGAAGACCCGCAGATCCTGCACTACGGTCGCGCCGGTACCGGTATGGAGATGCAGGAAGGCATGATCTTCACCATCGAACCAATGATCAACCAGGGCCGCCCGGAAACCCGTCTGCTGGGAGATAATTGGACTGCGATCACCAAGGATCGCAAATTGTCCGCGCAGTGGGAGCACACCATTCTGGTCACCGCCGACGGCTACGAGGTACTGACCCTGCGCAGCGAAGAGACCTTCCGCTAACAGGCAACTGATTCGCTGTCCGGCCACACCGACCTGCCGAGGAACTGAAATGATGGATGACGCGCTTTTCGATCCCGGCCAGTTTCAGGCCGAACTGGCTCTCAAGAGCAGCCCGATCGCGGCCTTCAAAAAGGCCATACGTCAGGCTGACACCGTGCTGTCCCAGCGTTTTGCCGAGGGCCGCGACATTCATCAACTGATCCACGAACGTGCCTGGGTTACCGATCAGATTCTGCAACAGGCCTGGGCGCGTCTGCCCTGCGCTGGCGACGCCGGCATCTCTTTGCTGGCGGTCGGCGGCTACGGTCGCGGCGAGCTGCACCCGCACTCTGACATCGACCTGCTGATCCTGCTGCGGGGCGATGTCGAACCCTACCGCGACGCCATCGAAGCCTTTTTGCTGCTGCTTTGGGATATCGGCCTGGAAGTCGGACAGAGTGTGCGCAGCATTGAAGAGTGCCAGCAGGAGGCGGCGGCCGACATCACTGTCATCACCAACCTGATGGAATCGCGCACGCTGGCGGGCGACGAGGCACTGCGTCAGGACATGATGCAGGCGATCGACACCAGCCACATGTGGACCGACGCCGAGTTTTTCCGCGCCAAACGTGCCGAGCAGCAGGCACGCCATGCCAAGTTCAACGATACCGAATACAACCTCGAACCCAACGTCAAAAGCTCTCCGGGCGGCCTGCGTGACATCCAGACCATCGCCTGGGTCGCCTTGCGCCACTTTGGCACCAACGACCTGCGTGAGCTGGTGCAGCAAGGTTTTCTGAACGAGCCGGAATACACCATTCTCGCGGCCGGTCGCGCCTTCCTGTGGAAGGTTCGCTTCGCCCTGCACACCCTCGCCGGGCGCGCTGAAGACCGCCTGCTGTTCGATCACCAGCGGGCGCTGGCCAAGTTACTGGGCTACGAGGGCACCGACAGCAAACTGGCGGTCGAGCGTTTCATGCAGAAGTACTACCGGGTGGTAATGTCGCTATCGGAGTTGAACGACCTGCTGATGCAGCATTTTGAAGAGATCCTGCTGCGTGACGCCGAAGCCGCGGACATCCGCCCGCTCAACAGCCGCTTTCAGGTACGCAACCACTACATCGAAGTCACCAACCCGAACGTCTTCCAGCGCACGCCCTTTGCCATTCTGGAGATTTTCCTGCTGATGGCGCAAAACCCGGATATCCGCGGCGTGCGCGCCGACAGCATTCGCCTGCTGCGTGATCACCGTCACCTGATTGACGACGCTTTCCGCAGCGACATCCGCAACACCAGCCTGTTTATCGAGCTGTTCCGCTGCAAGGAAGGCATTCACCGCAACCTGCGCCGCATGAACCGCTACGGCATTCTCGGCCGCTACCTGCCCGAGTTCGGCAAGATCGTCGGCCAGATGCAGCACGACCTGTTCCATATCTATACGGTCGATGCGCACACGCTGAATCTGATCAAGCACCTGCGCAAGTTAAGCTGGCCCGAATACCAGGATCGCTACCCGCTGGCCTGGCGTATCTTCTGCCGCCTGCCCAAACCGGACCTGCTATATATGGCCGGGCTGTATCACGACATCGCCAAAGGGCGCGGCGGCGACCATTCGGAGCTGGGCGCGGTCGACGCCGAGCTGTTCTGCCAACGCCATCACCTGCCGGCCTGGGACACCCACCTGGTCAGCTGGCTGGTCGAAAACCATCTGCTGATGTCCACCACCGCCCAGCGCAAGGACATTTCCGACCCGCTGGAAATTCACGACTTTGCCACCAAGGTCGGCAATCAGGTCCGACTCGACTACCTCTATGTGCTAACCATCGCCGACATCAACGCCACCAACCCGACGCTGTGGAACTCCTGGCGCGCATCGCTGCTGCGCCAGCTCTACACCGAGACCAAGCGCGCCCTGCGTCGTGGCCTGGACAACCCGCCGGATCGCGAAGAGCACATTCGCCAGACGCAGCAGGCCGCACTCGACATCCTGGTTCGCAACGGCGTGGACGAAGACGACGCCGAAGCCCTCTGGGACGAGCTGGGTGACGACTATTTTCTGCGCCACACCGCCAGCGACGTAGCCTGGCACACCGAGGCCATTGCCCAGCACGGCCAGCGCCAAAGCCCACTGGTACTGATCAAGGAAACGGCCCAGCGCGAGTTTGAGGGCGCAACTCAGATCTTCATTTACACCCCGGAGCAGAACGACCTCTTCGCGGCCACCGTGTCGGCGATGGATCAGCTCAATCTGAGCATTCAGGACGCTCGCATCATCACCTCGACCAGCCAGTTCAGCCTGGACACCTACATCGTGCTCGACTCCGACGGCGGCTCCATCGGCGACAACCCGGAGCGCATCCGCCAGATCAAGCACGACCTGGTCGACGCCCTCTCCGATCCGGACGCCTTCCCGACCATCATCCAGCGCCGCGTACCGCGCCAGCTCAAGCACTTTGCCTTTGCCCCCGAGGTCACCATCTCCAACGACCCGAGCGGGCAGCACACCATCCTTGAGCTGAGCGCACCCGACCGTCCCGGCCTGCTGGCCCGCATGGGCCGCATTCTGCTGGACTTCGATATCAGCGTGCAGAACGCCAAGATTGTCACCCTGGGCGAGCGCGTCGACGACGTGTTCGTCATTACCGACGCCAACAATCAGGCGCTGTCAGACCCGCAACTGTGCGAGCGTCTGCAGCAAACCATTATCGACACACTCAGCAGTACCCAGCCGACCGCGCAGGAGTACAGCAGCCCCATTGCCATCGGCCCCTGAGGACACAGAATGAATCACGACCTGCAGCGCCTGCAGCCCTACCCCTTTGAAAAGCTGCGCGCGCTGATCGCCGACGTCACGCCCAACCCGGCGCTGCGCCCGATCTCGCTGTCAATCGGCGAGCCCAAGCACCCGTCACCGCCCTTCGTGCTGCAGGCGCTGGCCGACAACCTCAACCAGGCGGCGGTCTACCCGACCACCCAGGGCAAGCCCGAGCTGCGCCAAAGCATCGCCGACTGGCTGACCAAACGCTTTGCGCTAAGCGCCGGCAGCCTGGATATCAACGGCAATGTCATTCCGGTCAACGGCACCCGTGAAGCGCTGTTTTCCTTTACCCAGGCACTGATCGCCCGTGACCCGCAGGGCTTGGTGGTCAGCCCCAACCCCTTCTACCAAATCTACGAAGGGGCGGCATTTCTGGCTGGCGTTGAGCCGCACTACCTGGCCTGCGACGGCAGCAACGGTTTTATCCCGGATTTCAGCGCCGTTCCGGCTGACGTCTGGCAGCGCTGCCAGTTGCTATTTATCTGCACGCCCGGCAACCCGACCGGCGCGGTCATTCCACTGGACACCCTGCAACAGTTGATCAAGCTGGCCGACCAGTACGACTTCGTCATCGCCTCGGACGAGTGCTACAGCGAAATCTACGCCCCGGACGGCCCCGCGCCGGTCGGTCTGCTGCAGGCCTGCGCCGGCATGGACCGTGACGACTACGCCCGCTGCGTGGTGTTCCACAGCCTGTCCAAGCGCTCCAACCTGCCGGGGCTGCGCTCGGGCTTCGTCGCCGGCGACGCCAGTCTGCTCAAGCCGTATCTCACCTACCGCACCTACCACGGCTGCGCTATGCCGATCCACAGCCAGATCGCCAGCATCGCCGCCTGGAATGACGAGGCCCACGTAGCCGACAACCGCGCCCAGTATCAGGCCAAGTTCGACGCTGTTCTTGCCATTCTCCGCGACGTGATGGAAGTGGAACGGCCCGACGCCGGTTTCTACCTGTGGCCCAAGACACCCATCGACGACGAGACCTTCACTACCCGCCTGCTGGCCGAGCAGAATGTCGCCGTGGTGCCCGGACGTTACCTGTCACGGGAAATTGATGGTTATAATCCCGGCGCCGGACGGGTCCGCATGGCGCTGGTCGCCCCGCTGGACGAGTGTATTGAAGCGGCCGAACGCATCCGCGACTTCATCAGGAGCCTGTAAGCCATGATTACCCTGTACGGCATAAAGGCCTGAGACGCACAAGAGAACGCCAATTCCCCTTTTGAATCATCAGGTTAGGCGCAAATCGACTGTAAAAATAAACAGCGGTTTGCGCGCTAATCCACTCCTTTAAAATCAAAGACTTGCGTTCTGTTTTGGGGAAGATTTTCCCTGGAATTTAACGCCGTAGCGAGGGATTCGAACCCTCGGAGAATGAACCCAGCACCCGCGCAGACCCCGCTGCGCCTGAGTTCGCATTGACTCCTAGGGCGCTCGAGGGCGTGTAAAGGTGTGCGTAGTGCCCTAAATTTGTCCTAAGCCCTCATCCCATCTTCACAACCCATAGGCACGTCAATAAACTGTACGAATATACAGCTTATTGGTGTAGCCATGATTTTCTACGTGACGCGCATGCGGGTGAAGGGGCGCCCCCTCAAGCCCGAACAGATCAGCCGAGGCGAGCGGCTGCAGTGCAATATCCGAATTGAGCATGAAAGCTGCGTGCAAGGGCGCTCTTCTGTTGTTGCCAGAACTGCTGGCAGCGCTGGGCCGCAGGAGCCTGGGCCGTTACCCGACCTGATGGACTGCCAGCTGCATTCGATGCAAGCAAATGGCATGGTGCTGTCAGGGATCGAGGAAATTAACGGGGTGATGTATGCGCAGTCGTGGCTGTGCAGGCCTGCCCCTTAATCGGCGCCCTGCCGCTCCCGCTCCAGCTGCTGGAAATACCGCAGCTTCGCCTGGTCCTCAATCATTCCGGCTCGGATATCCCAAACAGCTGATCCAGCTTCTGGACTGAGTTCGAGGGCGGCGACATCGCCCAGGCCGCTGCCGCCTGTGGTTTCGGACACGACAGCGTCGGCGCGAGCAATTCTGACTTGGATACGCAGCTCGCGCCGCTCAGCGTCAGCACCAGCATACATACCCCGCAGCCTTTCATTATCAGCCTTTTCATCTTGCAACTCCCCGTAGTATTTCTGATCCAGCGCCTGCATTCGCTCGCGCTCGGCCACCAGCAGCTCCTGCTGTTTCTGCAGCTGTCGCTGCCCTGCCCTTGCAATCTCCCCCAGCGTGTTCGCGTGCGCAGTATTGGCCCGGTCCAGCGCCGCCTCACCGTTTGCGCCCTGCCAGCTCCACCCCACCCCAAACCCCAGCAACACCATGGCGGCCACTGCCGCCAGAGCGCCGCCGATCTGGGCGAGTAGCTTGTATTTACTCAGCATGCTGCACCTCTTCAATGGCCTGCGCGTACAGCGGCGCCCACGTTTTTGGGTGCGGCTTACCGGGGCGCCAATTGCGGATGTAGTAGTCCCACGCGGCCTGCACCTCGCCGATGGCAGGCAGCGGGCGGGGGTCTGTCCAGAGCAGCAGCCGAGCGAAGCCAGCGGCGAGTATGTCGTCGTGCTCGAGCGCGGCGAATGCAGCAGACGAGGACGGAGCTACGCCGCGGGCAACGCACAGCCCCTTGGCCAGATCGCGACTGGCCGGGTGCGTTAGCACGCCGCGCACACCGCCGCCCAGCTCGAACTGCCACCAGCCGTGCGCCGGCCCGCCGATCTGGTGCCGGTGCTCGAACCGGGATTCCTGTAGCCCGATAGCCAGTATCTGCACCTCAGCCGCCGGCGAGGTCATGCGATCGGGCAGCAGTGATAGCGCAGACGCAATCGGGCCGCGCCGGATTTGATCCAAGGTCATGTTTTCTCCAGGCACAAAAAAACCGCCACATGGCGGCATCGACAGACAGCTGCTAACTACGGGTTTATTTCTGATCTGAATACGGCAACAGGAATAACCCCTTCGATATTTCGTTTTGTCGTGCTCTTAACAATCAGGCGCAGCCCGTTTCGCGCAAACCTGGCCTCAAGTAGAGCACTGAAATACGGCGTTACTGATTCATTATCCGCAGTATTCCACGCTAATGGATGGAACGTAGTGTCCGGAACGTAAACATCGCCAGGCAGATCCGCCCCCGCTAAAATATCGTAAGTGCCGGAGGGCACGGCTGTTGTCGAGTTATCAACTGTGTTGTTGTACAGATATAGCCTGACATATAGCACATCCCCCACGCGCTTCATTGCGCTAATACGAAGTGGGCTTGTGAACGTATTGCGCATATCTCCCGGCAACTTCAGAGGCATCCACCAATCGTAGTAATCGAGCGCCTGCCGCTTACTATTCACAGACAGCCGCAACTTCTTCGCAACTGTTTCACCGATCAGCTTGTGACCGAGGATATTTGGGTGAGCGGAGTCATCGAACAACCGTATCGAATCCGTAAGCCACGAACTATCGACGAGACTGCCGTCTGTTTTCAGGTAGTCGCCGAATTTGATGTAGGAGCTGCCGGCGATTGAGTCGGCGCAGCGTTTCAGCTCTATCGGCAGAGCGCGGTCAATACCGCGCTGCCACAGGAAGTCGAGGACAAGGACGCGGACGCCGTAGGTATTGGCCTCCTCGATAATCCAGTCAATTCGCTGTTTTACGGCGGCTAGATATGCTGGATCAGACTCCGCTGTAGCATTGTCGTTATACCCAAGCGCCAGTATAAACGTAGTGCTCCCGCGCACCGTTTTCTGAATAACCTCTTGCGAGATGTAACGCAGTCGACGCCCGCTCTGCGAGAAGTTGCTGAGCTGGAAATCGTATTCTGCGTTCTCGTAACTAATGCCAATTAAGCGGACAGCACCCGACACAACCCGCAACGTGATTACGCACGAACCCTGCCCGTTATCCTCAACATCCAGCCTACCGCCGTTCAGGCCGCTGGTGCGAGTGGAACCGGCAGAGCCGTCGGTATCAACGGTCATTTTGACAGCGCCATTGACAAGAATCTCGAACGTGCCGCCACCGCTAAATTCGTGATACCACACTCCGAAATAATTCTGGAATGAAGGCACCGTAACAGTCAGCGTGTTCGCAGGGGTGGACGATTCAAGGGCGAAACCGCTGATACTCCACTCAGCATTCTCCGCTGTTAATTCTGTCCAAGTTCCTGAGCGTACAACAGAGTGAATCTCGTAAGATGCGGTAGAGCCACTGCCAAGAGTGGGTAATAGGGACACAAACCCATAACTGGACGCGTTGAACTCGGCATTCACGCAGCGCTTGAGAATGTTAGTCCAGTTGTTGCGGTACGCATCACGACTGAATGCCATCTGACTTATAGAATCTCCAAAAACTGCAACTCCACGCCCACCCCACGGATATATCCAATTACGGTTAAAGTTAATGCGGTCGAGCAGGATATCCTTGTTGTCCTGCACTGCGTCTGCCTTGCCTGCCAGTGCAGTGGCCTGCGCAGTGCTGACCGGTTTGTCCGCATCGGCGGTATTGTCCACCGCACTCAGGCCCACGTCAGCCTTGGTTATCGCCACGCCACCGGTGCGGCCCTGCACACTCTGCACAGGCGCTGCCGCCGCTGCCTGCGCTGCGGTCGTGTACTGCGGGTGCGGGTCAGGTGTCGCTTCGTGCGCGCCCACCGCGCCGCTGGCTGTGCCGGCCGCATCGTATCGCCCATCAGATTCAGTCTTGGTGTATCGGTCACCCAGCGCATTGTCGGTTGCGACCACAAATGCGCTGTATGTATCCTGATTGACCTTGAGCCCAAGCCGCTGCATCAGGTCCAGCTGCTGCGTGATGTCGCCTTGGATCGTGCCCCAGGGCCGGTCGATCACACCGGCGTCAATCTCGGTGCCGTCCTGCAGGGTGAGGATCAAGTGGCCATTCTCGGCCACGGTCGCCGCAGCAACTCCCTGGCCAGCCGGGCCAGCCGGGCCTCGATCGCCACCAACAACGGCAAAGCCGTGACACACCTGCCCCGCAGTCGCACCGGCCACTTCCACATTGATGGTGCCGGTGTAGGCTCGCAGCACGTCGCCGTTCGGCAGGGTCACGTCCAGCACGTACTCACGGCTACGCCAGGCCAGAGCTGCGGTTTCGGCTGCGGACAGCTCCAGATCGACCCAGCCGCCGGCGTTAACGGTGACCGGCAGCGTGCCGACCTCTGCCCCCTTCTCATACAGACGCAGCTCTGCGGTGGCGTCGGTCAGGTCCAGCGGTGGGCGGTACACCAGCTGGCCACCTTCTGGCCGGGTGCCGGTGGCGTTGATGCCGGGCAGGTCAAGCTCTGTGGCGGTGACCACCTGGGCCATGTGCGGCAGCTGCCGCAATGGGGCGCGGTTGGCCTCGGGCAGTTGGCGGACATGCTCAACCCACACAGGCCAGTCGCCGGGCAGGCCGTGCTCTACGGTGAGCCGCACCGGGCCGGTGGCGGCAATACCGGTGATGGGTTTGTAGACGGGGTTGGGTTGCATCAGGCGCAGCAGCGCACGAAAGGTCGCGCCCTGGTCGATGCGCAGGGCTAGGTTTGCGGGTGTCATGTGAGGAGTTCTCTGATGGCGAGTTTCAGGAAAGCTGCGCGTATGAGGCCAGGTCGACGATATCTACAGCCAGCTGAAGACGGATAACCCCGCCGGCGTACTCTCCAGCCCGCACGGCGATAGTGAGCCTGACACGGGCAGTGGCCGAGGCTGTGAGTTCGAGGTAGGCGTTGCTAGGCCCCAGAGAGGCCGATATGTCAGCGTGTGGCTGTATCAGCGCCTCAATGATGTCTCTGCCATTGCCGGCGATACGTACGCGCCCGCCAGCGGACAGCGTTGCCTCGACTGTGTTTTCTAGCCGCTTGCTACCCGGCATGTCTGCTGGTGCGCTAAAGGTCACCAGACCGGCGCCGGGCGCGGTAGCCCAATACGGCATTGCCGGGTCGAGCGTTACGTCACTACCGGTAGGCGCGGCATAGACCTGCTGCAACCCGGCGCCTTCCAGATTGGTAACACGGCTATCCAGCGCCTCCTGCCCCAAGAAAATCTGAGCCAGAATTGCGCTGTTCACGGAGCAGTAAATAACACTGCCGGCGCCCCACTCCTGGGCACTCTCGCGCAGCAGCATGGCTTGGCCTGATTCGACCATGGCGGCAAGGATCTCCCAGCGCGTGGCCGCTGTCTCGCTGTCCGCAACCGTCAGGATGTACTGGCCGTCAGGCAAATCCAGCTCGGCCTCAACCTGGGCTACCGTGAGCTGAAGCGGTCGCAGCCAGTTATCAACAAAGTTGAGCATTTCATGTCCTCAGGTAAATCTGACGGGGTGCCGTTGAGCCATCAGCACTTGCCCCGTGACCGGCTGGTAAGCGCCGTACTTGTTTGTTACCGGGTGAACACCCGCCGCGCCCTTCTCGCCGCTTGGGGTGAGCACCCGTGAAACGCCAATCTCGGTGGTGCTGACCCTGCACGCCACACCAAAGGCCATGTCGCACCACCTGATCAGCGTGGGGAAGCTGTCCAGGGTGCACTCATATGCAGCGGCTGCTGACTCGCCAGCAGTTTCGGGCAACCCGGCAGGCGCGCTGACGGAGCCCAGCTGCTGCGTAGTCGGCCCTTGCTGCGTCTGGCCTGCGGGGCTTTCTGCCACAACGGTGTAGGTCACAATCGCCGCGTCGGGCGCTGCTGGCGGCGGGAAGTACCCGCCCTGCGCCTGGTAGTGCCAGTCGTACCGGATCGTCCTTGTGTGTCGGCACTCTTCATTGAGTGTTTGCCCGTTCCAGGTCACAGCAATCTGATCAATGTTGGTCTCGGTGATAACCCTGCTGGCTTCGCCCTCGGCGCTACCCGCGTAGGTTGTTGCGCCCTCGCTGTCGATCACCATCACCAAGCTGTCATCCAGAATTTGCTCGGTGTAGGTGCTGGCCCGTTGGCGCGTGGCGATGCGATTGACGACCACCGGCGCCGGGGTGCCCTTGGCATCAAACCAATACCCCACCACTTTGCCGAGCAGCATCCGTGTCTCCTGGCCGACCTCCTCCGTGACCGAGAATGACCTAGAGACAAGCGGCAGCGGCGTGTTGGAGGGCTGCGGGTACGGCCCTGGGGGCGCATCGATCCTGAAGCCCTGCAGGTCATTGGGCGTATACACGTTGGTTGTGACCGAGCCAGTGGGCATCGGCGTGTGGCTGACGCTGCCAAGGCATTCGCTGCGGGTGGCGAGCTCGGTTGCCTGCACACTAAAGTTGACCCCTCCGGCAAAAGGGGTGCCGCTCACCTCGATCAGCCAGAACCCCAGCGCCGTGACATCGTTGACCGAGAATGATGCTGCGTTCTCTCGCAGCGAGTTGTTGCCGGCGTTGTACACCCCAACGATGATTTTGCTGCCGTCCGGTACCGCGCCAACAACGCAGTAGCGAAACCCGCCGTTCGACCACCCAGCCCGGGAGAACTCCGCCGTTTGCTGTACATTTAGCCGCGTTGTTTTCTGCAGGCCAGCCCAAGGCTTGAGCACAAATCCGGACGGGTCTGCGCTAACCGTCAAGTCAACAGCGTCAAAGTCCCAGGCGTTTGCAGGGCTGACTCGCTGCACCGACAAATTGAGTTTCCACGGCCAACCCATATCGGCATCCCAGTAGAACCAAGCCCTGGTGCCAAGATGCTTGCCATGTACCTCGCCCCGAAAACCACCAGCAACGAGCGCATAGTCACGCCATACCATCCCCTGCGCAGCTTGCTCTGCAGGGGTTTCCGGGAGCTTGGCGGCACCAGGCAGGCGCTGCATGAACACCGTGCCGTGGTGGGCGATGTTGGCCTGATCAATATCCGAACTCGGCGGCCACGGCATTTCCGCACCACCGGGCAGCGTCAGGGTTTGCTGAGCCGAGAGATACTGATCACCACCAACGCCCGGTGGTGGCGTGACAAACTCACGACGCACGACGCCGTGCCATGGGCAACCCCACAGCGGAGCATTTGTTTCTGTGCTCATGGTGTTGGCGCCGATGTGCCCGCAAGATAGATTTCAACCGGCGCGCCGTCCGCATCCTCAAGCAGCAGCCGGCTCAGCAGCGGATAAACAAACAGGCCGTCAGTGCTGGGTATGCCGTTCGTGTGGTACAGCCGGCTGCCGTAGTTCACCTCTTCCAGGGGGCTGGCGATGCCGCCGCCACTGCCGGGGTTGCGCTCTGGCTCGTAGTTGCGCTCTACCCGGCCCCGCCCTGCCGCAATCGCCCCGCGAGGCTCTTCACGCCGCAGCGTGGGAGGCGGCTTACGCTCGGTTAGGTTGTCGGCCAGGGTTTGCACCAGGCGGTCAGCCATGGATTGCTGACGGGCGGTCAAATTGTTTTGAATCCCAGACCTGCGACCCTCCAGGTTGCCCTGCAGTCGCCGGCGGCGATCATCTGTAGCGCTCATGGTTACAGCTCCAACTGGTCAATCGGCGGGGCAAGGCGATAGGTCACTGCCTGCTCTGCAGTGATTTCGTCTCGCCAGCTGGCAGGGATCTCTGGCGTATCGACGATAAAGCGGCGCGGGTAGCGCTCCAGCGTGTTCTCGTTGGCGTCCGGTACCGAGTAGTTGCCAGCAAAGCCGGGCAGCTCTTCGTCATACTCCGGCGCAGTGCTGCGAAACCCCAGCTGCGTGGGCAGCGCGCCCGGCGACGGCACCATCGGTTCATCTACAAACTCGGGCGGCACCGGTATAGCCAGGGCATCGCTGATCGCATCCGCAGCGCCGCGGCTGGTGCTGATCTCGATTGTGCGAATGGCCGCGCCCGTCTCCAGATTCAGCTCGTCAATCACTTGTTCAGCCGCACCGGTAACAACGGCATTGCGATTTATCAGCCGCAGGCCTTGGCCAGCGTCCACACCCAGCGCGTGCGCCAAAGGGATATCCCAGCTCACAAGGTTGCCGCGCTGGGCCTTGATTACCGAGGCAGCAGCGCGGGCAATGCCAACCTGCAGGGCGGCATCTAACCGCGCCTGATCTCGCACAGGCAGCGACTCAAGCGGGTCGCCGTTGTTCAGGATCGGGCTGGTTGGGCGCGAACCCTCCCAGTTCCTGTCATTGTCGGAGTCGGTGTCCAGCACAATGCGATCGCGCTCAACTACCGGCCCAACGCCGTCGACAGCCGCCTCAACCACAAAGGTTAGGCGATACTGCTCGACGGCCCGCTGTGTCCAGCGGATAGCCGCCGACCAGTCGGCGCCCAGCAGCAGATCCGTGTGGATGTTGTACCAGGGCGGGTTCAGCTCTGTGTTGGTGGGCGGCAACCGGGTGTAGTTGGCGCTGCGCACAAACCAGCCTGCAGCCTCGGTGGCCTGCACAATCATGTCCACGTCTGGCAGCTCGGTGGTGTCCGTTCTCCAGGCCGTGAACGGGGCGTCCGGATGCTCCCAGCTGTAGTTGCGGTTGCGCTGGCGGTACCGGGTATACCGGTAGTCCAGCTCCAGCTCATAGGTGTTGATGGTATCGGTCAGCACTGCCAGCGAGACCTCTACCGAGCCGTACATCACTGAGCCGTCAGCAAACTCATAGCTGATGCTCGCTGGCTGCCAAGGGGTGATGCGTGGCGTGCCGTGCCGGTCCACGCCAAGGCCGGCTTGCCGCGTGCTAATTCGCTCTTGGGCGTACTCCCAGCGCGAGCGGCCGGCAACCTCCTCAAACACATCCGGAGACCAGTAGCCACCAACCTGCAGGTCTATCTGGTCAAGCTCCATGCTCTCGAAAGTATCCGCCAGGCGTGTTGTAGCCTCGCAGGCGAGCTGGCGGGTGAAGACGTCAAACACGGGCTGCACAAGGTAGCCAGTGAACAGCCGCGCAGTGACAACCGGGTCACCCATGACGTGAAAATCCACGGTGACCGCCTGCCCAGCCAGAGCTCCAACATCGATAGGCGCGTCATCCATCCACAGGGTGAAGCTAGCAACGGTGTCGCCATCGCGCGGGCACGCCACGCGAATACTGGTCTGTAGCTTGTCGCTTACGTCCGCGCCACCCAGGGTGACGGTCACAGTCCAGGCGAAGCTGCTGCCAGGCTCGATGACAGTGGCCGCAGGCGCGCCGCTCGGCGCCAGGCCGTTGAGCGGCACAGCATTGAGGGGGTAGGCATTGAGCATGCATCAAATCTCGTTGGCAACGATCTGCCAGGCAACATCACCCGCCGACAGGTCCTCATCCGGCGGCACACACAGCACCTGCTGGAAGCGCGGAAACCAAACAACGCTGTACATTTGCGCACCGACAACCGGCGTGATGGTGGCGTCTCTACCAGCCATGGCCACAGGCGTTGGCACCCAGTCACGCCCGACCAGCGCGTGAGCCTCTACCGGCACATCAGGCCGCGCATCGGTTTGAATGCGCACCTCCGTGCTGGTAGTGGTGACGCGCTTTGGCTTTGGGCACCAGAGGTCCTGGTACTCATCCCAGTCGAGCACATCCAGGCCGGTGGCCATCCAGCCGGTGCCAGAGATAGTGACCTGCCACTTTTTCCAGTGCCGCATGCGCACAAGTTTGCCGCCAGACAGGCGCGCATCCTCTGCGCCACCCGCAGCGGAGTAGGCAACGCGCGGAGCTCCGGCATGCAGGGGGACTTCAATGCCCCCCAGTTTCAAGCGTGGTGCAGCCATGCCCTACCCCTTTTTGAGTCCGTAACGCTTGCCTGCTTTAAGCAGTGCTTCGATGGTGCCGCTGTCGCCCTGCAGCGCGTATTGCTGGCCGTCCAGCATGAGGTTGAGGGTTGCCGTTCCTAGGCTGCCAGCGCCAGCAGTGGCAGGCATCGGCGGGATATAGGGCACAGTTCGCGGCATGGACACCAGCCCGCCATCGGCGTAGCCGTTGCGCAGAATGGACATGCCGTGGCGGCGGAACGCTTCCATGAAAGCCAGAGCGCCGGGTTCGCGCATGCGGTATTTGGGTTGCACGTACTCGTCGGCGTGCACGACGCCGGCAACCTTGTACTTGCTGCCAGGGCCAGTCCAGCCGCCACCGGAGAAACCGCCCAAGTTCTCGCCCGCAGTGAATCGGTTGTAGAGGTCGGTGACATCCACCGAGCCATCTGAATAAACCGTGCGCACCGGAATGACCAGCTCGGTGCCGTTGACGCTCTTGGCGAACTCGGCAAGCTGGTTGCGCGCCTCTGCCAGGCTGGCGTCATCCAGCTTGACGCTGACATCCATGTCCTTCAGCTGCGCGGCTTGAGCTTTCAAGGCCTCAATCTCGCCTTGGATGCGCTGAAGCTCCTCGGCTGCCTTGTTCTCCTGCAGCTTGTTGGCCGCCAGGTCGATCTGCTCAAGGTCGCTTATGAATCCAGCAAAGCCGTAGGTGTTCTCCCCAGCCTCAGACAGCTCGACGAGCATGTCGCGCGCGGCACGGGCTTGGCGTTGCGCTTCTTCAAAGTCGCCCCGCTGCAATGCCTGCCTGGCATTGACCTTGAGCTGCTGCGCAGCGCCATAGGAAGGCTCGCCAGCGCCAGCACCGTTGACCTTGTCCAGCGCCTCGCTGTAGCTCTTCTCAATGTCGAGCCGAGCTTTGCGGACCTTCTCCAGCTCGCCGTTGGCCTTTTTCTCTTCATCGACCAGCGATTTGAGTGTTGCCTTGGCCTTCTCCAGCTCTTGGTCGCGAGCCTGACCGATGCCGTCAACGTAGGCCCGGTAGGCAGCAGCGGCCCTATTGTTTGCCAACTCCCGAGTTCCAGCTGCGACATCAGCGAGAAAAGCCTGCTCCTCGTTCATCCCTGTTATCTCCTCCAGGGCGGCAGCGCGGGCGGCCTGCAAGGTTTGCAGCTTATTGCGCAGATCTTCTTCCGAAAAGAACAGGTCCGTCAGAATGTCGCCAGGGCTCCAGCTGCCGTCAAGCGATTGCTCGATAGCGCGGATCTCGTTGTTGATCCTATCCAGCTCTGCGAGGTTTCCGGCAAGTGACGCAGGCAGCGCGGCGAGCAGGTCACCAAAATCGCCAAAGTCAGCGAGAGCACCGGTGGCAATACCCCCAAGGGTAACCATAGCCCCGGACAGCCTGGACAGTCCTTCCGCCGTTGCCGGATCGCCAACACGCTCTTTCAGCGAATCCAGCGAGCTAATCAGGGGGGTTGTGTCCGCCTTCGATACCGCCTCATTCCAGGCGTTTGACAGGCGAGTCATTGCGCCGCCAACCGTCTCGGGCAGCTGGGCCGCTTCCGCTTTGATGGCCTCTGACTGGCTCAGTAACGCCTCGGTAACCCGGCTGGCAGTCAGCTCGCCCTCGGCAGCCAGATCCCGCAGACGCCCGATTGGCACGCCTAAGCCGTCCGCTAGCGCCTGCATTAATCGCGGAGCTTGCTCAGCTACGGAGTTGAATTCGTCACCCCGGAGAGCACCAGCCCCCAGGGCCTGAGCAAACTGAATAACCCCATTAGTCGCCTCTTCAGCAGTGGCGCCCGATATCCGGAAAGTGGCGGAAACAACCTCCGTTACTCCGAGGATTTCGCGCTGGGATCTGCCCGCCTCCCGAAGAGCGGGCGCAATGCGAGCGTACAACGTGACAAGGGATGAAAACGGGGCTTGATTCTGGTCTGCAATGCGGCGCAGCTCTTCCTGCGCTTCATTGAATTCTTCCTGAGAGTCCGTCACCAGCCGCAGGCGAGCATCCATGTTGGCGTACTCGTCTGAGATCCTCGCAATACCGCGTATGGCGTTAAAGGAGCCGTAAGCTGCCGACGCACCACCGATCAGGCTGAGACTTCCCACCGCTAAGCCAGCGCCGCCTGATGCTAGTCGCCCCCTGGCCTGCTCCGCGTGCATGCCTCGCAGAGCCAGCTCCGTCTCGCGCACGCGCTGCGTCATGGTCCGCTGAGCCACAGCCAATTCGTTGGTGGTGAGCATGCCGCTTCTTCTCAGCAACTCATACTGCTCTCGAGTGGTTCTGAGTTCGGCTTTGAGGGCCCGATAACGCACCACGCCAAGATCGCCACGGGCAGCCTCAATTGCTGTCTGCCTCGCCGCCTGCGCTGTTTGCAGGTAGGCGGCACGGGCCTGGCGCTGCTCCAGCACCAAGGCTTCTGCTGCCTGCTCGGCAGTGAGCGCGGTGCTTCGGGTCGCATCGCGCAGCGTGCGAAGCTGCTGGAGCGTTTCGCGCACCTCGCGGCGATAGTTCGTTTCAGCCTCAGCACGCTCAGTGGCCGACAGGCTCCCATCACGTGACACCAACTGGTACTGGCGGCGCAGCTCAACAAGGCTGCGCTGGGCATCCTCAATGGCGCCAACCCCGAGCGCCTTGCGGGCGTTGACGTTAGCAAGGTCTGCATTGCCCTGCTGAACGGCAGAGGTAAGCGCGGTAGCCAGGCGCGTCTGCTCGTTGGCCAGATTGCGGGTATCAATACCAGCGGCCTGCAGCTCGGAGCGACGGCGACCAAGCTGGACCGTCAGCAGCCCCTCTGCCCGCTCCAGCTTGGACAGCTCGGAGACGGCTTCGCGGTACTCAGCCTGCATAGCCCGTGTCGGGTTGGCTGTGCCGGCCAGCGCTTGCGCCAGCTCACGAACGCGATCACGCGCCTGGCGCATCTGGCGCTGCGTTCCTTCAAGGTCGTTTTCCAGCGAGCGGAATGCGTTCACCTGCCGCAGCGGGCGCTCGACCTCGCGCACCAGGTCCACATACTCCTTGCGGAATTTGCCTACATCGCGGGTGGCCTTATCTACATCAGCAGAAAGCCGAAGCTCAACATCAGTGCTCACAGGTCACCCCTTTGCAGGCTTGAGGGTACGGAGAAATAACGACCACGGGTAGCTGAGCACGTCTCGGTGCCCAATCGGGATCAGTTGGCAGATGAGGCTGTCCAACTGCGCTACTGCTTCGGCAGGGGTTGTTTGACCCTGTACAGCATTGCGAAAAAAAGCGGGTTCGCCTCCTTGCAACCGCGCACCACCTCGGCGAGCTGGCTCTGGGTTAGCCCTTCAATGTCTTCAGCCTTCAAATTGGTGAACGTCGGCAGATCCGTCAGGCGGATATCCTCGCTAAGCGCGTTATCAATCAAGTCCCCAGATGGCTGAGACGCCATGAGCGCCCTGACCTCACCTACAGTCAATTCGCGGCACACAACTTCACTACCCTTCTCGCCAACAACGACGGTCATCGATGCATTACCCATGTTTCCTCCAGGCATAAAAAAACCCGCCGAAGCGGGTTTGTGGAATCAGTACCTTTATCGCAGGATCATCCCAATCACCGAGACGATTGAGGCGAAGCCGTATACAAGCAGCGTCACGATGATCGCCGCAGGGATCGTCGCGAAGACGAACTTCACCAAGAAGCGCACCAAGTCCCAAAATGGCACGTCAAAATTAACAACCGAGACATGCGTTGGCTTGGAGCGTGAGTCAGCAAGCTCCCTCTCTTGCTCTGCCCGCTTTGCGCGCGCCTGCCTCATGCCGGCCTTGGCGCCTGCCAAGCCTCCAGTGCGACCGCTTTCACTCAGAGCAGCCTCTTTGAGTGCCGCCTGTTTGGCCAGGAACTTCTCAAAGTAAATGCCGCACTTGGGGCAGCTGTCCGGATTGTCGACCTGCTCTTGCATGGTCAGTTCGTAACTGCACGACGGGCATTGCTGCATAACCATTCCTCCCTGATAGACATTGGGGAATGTAACAACCGCTGTCGAAATGTCCAGCCGTCACGCGAATGCCTTGGCAGGCTATACGCCGATTCAGCCATTAAACCCACCCTGAACCGTTCTGACGCAGCCGTTTTCGGTGTAGAAGTAAGACGACCCGCCGCGAGCCCAGTGATAAGCATGCTGAGATCCGTTGACGCGTGTTGGCGCGCCCCAAGCTCTCAAAGCATCAGCTTTCTCCATGCCAACAACCACCTGATGCTTTATGACCAGGCGTCGGAGCTGAGTACTCGAAAAAGTTCGGCACGGTGCTTGGTTTATGGCTTCTCTGGCGTTGCGGTACTGCTGCTGAATTTGCCGGCGATCACGCTCAGCGTCTCTCTGCCGCTGCAGCTGTCGGTATTCATCTGACGGTGCAAGGCTTCCGCCAATGCTTTGCGCTTCAACGTTCAGCTGCTGGCTTTGACCCGAGCTGCATTCTCGATCTGAGAATGCAACACTGCCGTCCGGCATGTCGCACCTGAAAACTGTTGCCGCGCCGAGCTGCATTGAAGCAGCGGCAAGCACAGCGAAGAAAAATGTTCTCAGCACAATGATCCTCCCTGATTCGCACAGGGAGGATCATAGACCAGTCAAGTCAGAGGGTCACGGCGCAGCCGGCACGTTCTTCTGCTTGTTGATCTTCATGTAGGCGCTGCGGCCAGCGCCGCGGCCAGTGTCTGCCAGCACTTCAGCAGTCACCGTTTGCCCCATGAAGTCATCAACGCTGATGAAGTCCATGCTCTCGGCCAGACCGAAACGCACGCGCCAGTAGTGGGCGTTGATCTTGCCCTTCTGGCCAACGGCGTTGGCGCCCTCGAACATCAGCTCCCACTCTTCGCCAGAGTTGGTGATGGCTTCGATCTCGTCGTAGTCGGCGCTGGTGTAGCTCACGTCGACGCTGAACGGGGTTTCACCGGCACCAGCGATGGCAGTGGCCAGGGCGCCACCCTCCAGCACTTCGAAACCGGCGCCAGTCAGCTGGTAATCCACGTCTTCAACGTAGGTGATGGCACCCGTGTCGGTGTCGACAATCTCGTCGATGGAGAGCGGCATCTTGGCCAGCATGCAGGTACCGCCAACCTGTACCACGTGAGACTCTTCGGTGACCGTAGTGCTGGGCACGTCGTAGACGGTGCCATACAACTGGATGCCAAGGTTACGCGCGAAGATCTCGCGCATGTTCAGCTGGATACCCATGCGGGTGATTTTTTCCAGCTTGTCGTAGGTGCCGCCCAAGGGGTTGGTGGCATCGTTCAGCGTGAGGTCGTTGGTTTCGTGGGTCTGTTGCACGGTAGAGCACAGGCCAACGGGGGTGAACGGCAGGCCGGAGCCAACCTTGCGCATTTTGACGAGGCCGCCAATGACGGCTGTTTCTTTCTTCCAGGCCATGGTTTAACCCTCCGGCTGTGCCGGGGCGTTGCCCTCGGCCTTGGTGGTGCCTGCCAGCTTGTCCTTGATGAACTCGGCTTGGCTGGCGGTGAGTTCCACCTCGGCACCCGGCTGCAGGTCTTCGCCGCGGTGGGTGTGAGGCTTGGCGAGCGTGTACTTCTTGCGCTCAACCTTCTTCGCTTCTTTGCTCATGCTGGTGTCCTCAGTCGCGGTGCGACTCGATGAATTGGTGCAGGTAGATCGGGATGACGATGGTGGCGGCTTTTAGCCCGTCGCCGGGCGGCACCGGCTCGCTGATGCCGAGGGTTACGTGGGGGATGCCTTCCGGCGTCCATTCACATGGCACGCCCTCGATAGGCATCAGGCACTGGAGCAGGTCCAGTTCAAGGTCATCGAGTGCGTCCTCGTAGTCATCAAGACCAGCCTCGACGCCAGCAACCACGGCGTAGCCATGCAGCTTGCGCATGCCGTGGCCGGCAAACCTCGGCGCCTGATCCTTGGCGCGCTGAACAACGACCATCGGGAATGACGCATCGGCAGCCGCCACCCGTTCGCTGAACCAGCCAGATCTGACGTTGTTACCAGCGTCAGTCCGATAGCCGTTTGCTTGGGTGATGGTTTCGAGCCGTGCGATCAGAGCCTTGCGCCCCAGCGTGATGAGGTTCGACACGGGCTATTCCTCCATGCACGCGGCGGTGACAAAACCGCCGTCATCGGAGAGCTTGCGCTCAACTGTGAGCCTCAGCCCCCCGATGACGAACACGCCACCGCGCTCGACCGAGGTCAGCGCTTCCTTGCGCCAGGTAACAAACCGGACGCCGGCGCCAAAGGCTTCGGCAGCGCCAACATCGCCCCACTCCCGGTCGACCTGCAAAGACAGGCCGGTGGCGAGCACCAAGCTGTCTTGCTCGTAACAGCCGATGGAGTCGGACAGGCGCGCCTCAGCCACGCGGTCTACGCGCGCCTGCAGCCTGCCGAACCGATCCGTCACGGTCAGTTACTGATGCGGCAGGGAGCTACGCCGTCCGCTTCAGCAGCGGTCAGCTTGCCGAAAGGCACGGAGCTCGCGGTGCCATCGGCAACCAGCTCGCCATCCAGGAGGCTGACAGCAGCGCCCTCGGTCAGGCCAGAGGCGCACGGCAGGTTGAAGACGCCAGTCGCCTTGGCGGTGAAGGGCTCGCCCGCTGCGGCGGTTACCAGGGCGACGCACGCAATGGCGCCGATGGTGTAAGGGTTGCCAGACACAACACCGCCGGCTGGCGCGGTCAAGGTGAGGGCGTCGCCGTCCTGAACATAGTTTTTAGCCATGGTGATTCTCCTGTGGCTTTGAAAGTCAGAAACAATCAGCCCCGCTCAAGGGGGGGCTGATTGATGTGGTGGCGATTACGCGCCGTTGGCTTTTTGCAGGCCGCGGAAGTCGAGCGGCGCCACACCTGCGTCAATACGGACCTTGGTAGCCACGCCGTCCACGGTGAAGCCTTGCTGCTGCTCCATGTAGGGGGTGTCTACGCCGTTGAGGT
This sequence comes from Pseudomonas abyssi, assembly GCF_002307495.1. Classification (GTDB taxonomy): domain Bacteria; phylum Pseudomonadota; class Gammaproteobacteria; order Pseudomonadales; family Pseudomonadaceae; genus Halopseudomonas; species Halopseudomonas abyssi. The sequence goes on from NZ_NTMR01000002.1 coordinate 99,029, forward strand.
AGGCAACCTCGATGGTGTCGCTGCCCTGAGCGGCCGCCAGATACCAGGCAGTGGCCGATGCATCGTCGAGACGCGGCTCGGCAATGACCTTGGCCATACCCTGAATCGGGTTGGCAACGCCCTGGTTTACCTGGGCAGTGGGCACGGAGGTGGAGTTGATCAGCTGCAGCGCTTTGGACTCCAGCGCAACCGGGGTCAGCACGTAGGCCGGGCGGATGTTCAGAGGGCGTTCCTTGCCGGAGTCTGCACTGGTTTTCTGGGTGCGCATCTTAGTGCGAGAGGCATCCAGCGCCTCAACGCTCAGCGCGGAACCGGCCCCAGTGGACAGGTTTTTGTGGGTGTTGTGGAACAGCGCCACGCCGTCCGACAGGTTCGGGTTCCCGGTCAGGATGCCGTAGACCAGATCACCGATGGTGCCCTTGGCTGCCATGCCCATCTTGCGGGGAATGTCGGTCAGCATGTTCATGTCGTCGTTGATGATGCACTGACGAGTGATGCTGAAGATTTCGCCGTAGGTGGCCAGAGCAATCTGCTGGCTGTTCTCACCGATGGTGATGTACTTGTACTCGGCACCCTCACGCACCTGGCGCAGCGACGGGAACTCACCCAGACCAACGCGGTGAGAGACCTTGAAGTCGCTCAGCTGGCCTTTCTTGGTCCACAGCTGGAAGGTTTCCTCGGCCAGCTCCCAGCCTGCCAGCATGGACTTGTTAGCAACATCCATGAGGATGACGCCAAAGTCGCTGGTGGTGTGGGTGAAGGCCATACCCACCATCTGCATGGGGTTGAGCGCGGAAACTCCAATGCCGCGATCCGCCAGGGAGGCGCGGGCCAGCTCGCGCAGGCTCATGAAGTTGTAGCGGTTGTCCGCCTGGACTTCACCATGACCGGCGCGGGCCATGATCGAGGCGCGCACAGAGTCGCCCACCAGATTGCCGTTGCCCGCGTAAACGTGGGCATTGGCACCAGCATTGGCGCCGGGGCCGGCGCTGGGCTCGGTACCGGACGCCAGCGCGGCCAGCAGCTTGGCTTGCGCCTGCTCAACGGTCACCGTGCTATCCAGCAGCACCTCGTTGAGCATTTCGCCGTGGCTGGACGCGAACGGCTGGAACACGGCGCGGATGCCGGTGCGACGGGTGTTCTCTGCAGCCTGTGCGCGAGCGAGTACCGCAGCTTCGTCGGCGGCAGGTGCAGCAGGCGCGGCGGCAACCGGCGCGGCCGGTGCGGGTTCTTGGGTGGCAGCCGGTGCAGCTGGCTGGGCGGTGGCTGCGGCCTGCGGGCTGGTAGACGCGCGGGGCTGCAGCAGGGTTTTCAGTGCTTCAGGCATGCTGGCAAACTCCTTCATGCGGTTCGACGAGAGTTGAGCTGCTGCAGCGAGCGGCTCAGTGAGTTGGTCGGCAAAGCCGGCCTCGACGGCCTCACGGCCAGTCATCCAGGTCTCTTCTTTGAGAAGGGACTTAATTTCGGTTTCGGACTTCCCGGTCTTGCTGGCGTAAGCCATGACCATGGTGTCCTCGATCTTGTCCAGCAGCTCGACGTAGCGGCGCATGTCGTCCGCGTCGCCGCCGGTAATGCCCCACGGTTTGTGCACCATCATCAGCCCGTTCTCGGGGATGTGGACCACGTCGCAAGCCATGAGAATGACCGTCGCCATGGACGCGGCCAGACCATCGACGTAGCCCTCTACTCTGGCCGGGTGATGCTTGAGCAGGTTGTAAATGGCGGTGCCTTCGAACACGTCGCCGCCCGGTGAGTGGACCCGGAGGTCAATGCGCTGCAGGTCGCCAAGCGCTTTGAGGTCGCGGGCAAACTGCTGTGCAGTGATGCCCCAGGCGCCAATCTCGTCGTAAAGCAGCACCTCAGCAGTGCCACGGCTTAGCGCCTTGATGCTGTACCAAGAGCCTTTCGGCTTGTTCTCTTCGCTCAGCACCGGCTCAGCACCTGCAAGCGCGGCGGCCATCGCCACCGGCAGCAGCACGCTACTCAGTTTCTTCTGGCTGCCCATTGGCGCCTCCTTGTTGGTTGGTTGCTTCTGGTTTGTTTGCAGCAGGTACGCTGTGAGCAGCGTCTGAGCTGAAGATCAGGCCAAGCTCGCGGTTCAGCGCGATCTCAGCAGCGCGTGACTTCTTCAGCTCCTGCGGGTTGCGCCCGCGCGCGCGGGCCACTTCGGCTTCATCCGCAAAGCCGCCTTTAACCAGCGACTCCCACGCATTGGCCTCATGAACCGGGTTGATCCACGGCATCACAGGGCCTTGGTAGACCGCCGACATCAAGCTGCGCGGGTCGACCGTGGCAGGCACCTGAATAACGCCGGAGGCGATGGCCATGGTCAGCCAGGCGCGATACACCGGGCGGCACCAGTAGTCGATGAACTCATGCTGCAGCAGGTCGTAGCCCTCTTGAGCCTCGACCAACTCCTGGCGCTGAGCGGAGTAGGTGCCGTCGTATGATCGCGCGACGGTTGAATAAGCACTGCGGCCAGCGGCTGCGACAGCCCGCAACATGCCGTTGCGGTAGCCCTCCAGCATGGGGTTGGGGCGGTTGCTCTCAAACATGCCCATGTCTTCACCCGGCTGCAGGCCATCGAAGATCATGCCGGGTGCAATGGGGAAGGTTGAGCGGCCACCCTCTGGTTCGTTCTTCGGGTCGTACTCCTGCGGCTCGCCCTTCTTGATGTAGAAGGCCATGGCGGCGGAGATACGCGCGGCGATGCGCTCGCTCTCTTCGTAGTCCTTCAGGTCTGCCAGGCGAATCAGCGCGGCATGCAGCAGCGGCACGCCGCGGTTCTGGCCAATCCGCTTGCGGTTGGCAACATGGATAACCCGATCTGCCTCTACCCGCTTGGTTTGCTGGAAGATGCCGTGACCCAGGTCGCCCGGGTGAGCCTTGAGCAGGTGGTATGCCCGCACCCTGCGCCATGCATCGCGCTCGATGCCCTGCAGAATGCCTTTGGCAAGGTCGCTGTAGTCGAACGGCAGGTAATCCGGCTCCAGCAGCTCCAGCGCAAAGGGTACGGCGGTCAGGTGCTTGTAGTTCGGCACCGTGCCCATGACCTTCTGGGCAAGAGCCTCACCGTCGCGCAGCCAGGTGCGAGCGACCAGTCTTTCCATCTGCGGGCGTGATAGCTCGCCGGCTGTTTCTGGCCGCAGGGACCATTCAGCCCAAGCATTTTTGATGGTGGCGCAGAAGTCGGTATCTACCGTGCCGTCCAAACCCAGCACCAGCGGCTCAACGCCGATACCCGCACCGCCAACCACGCGCTCTTCAAGCCGATCAAACAGGCCGGTGACGATATCGTGGTTTTCATCCAGCCAGCGGCACTGCTCGCGCAGAGAGCGGCCGGCAACCTGAATGGCGGCGTTCGCTGATAGCGGCTCACCTCTTGCCTTGTGGGTGCGCGTGGGGCGCGCGGCCTCATAGGCCATGATCATGTGCTGGTTGCGCAAACGCTTGGCAACCACGCCCGGTGCGATTGGTGCGAGCAGTCGATCAATCAGGTTCATCAGTCAAAGCTCGCCAGTTTGTATGGGCGCCCGCCGCTGGCGGCGCGCTTCAGGGACGCGATCTTGCGCTCCCACTCTTTGCGGCCAGCGCGGATCTCGGACAGGTCGACCATGGTCAGCGTGCGCCCCCCGAAGGAGACAGTGCGACCTTCCAGCACTTCCTGCTCAGCCGTGATGTAGCGCTCCAGAATCTGCTGGGCCTGGTTGATCGTTACAGCCATGGGCTATCACCTGTTGTGCTCAGAAAGTCATTGGTTACTTGCTGGGCCGGTTTTTGGGGTGCCTCGCGCTGGAGCACTTCGGCTTCTACCTCTTTGGCCGCTGCCACTCGCGCCTCTTCCAGCGCGTCCAGGTCAAAGCCAAAGCGGGTCTGGCTGATCCGCAGCGCTGCCAGGGCATACACAAAGCAGTCCAGGGCCTCGTTGCGTCGCCCGCCTGCGTCCCAGCGCATTTCGCGCTTACCCTTCACCATCACGGGCTTCTTGCGCTCGGCGGTGATCTGCTTGAGCTCGTCTTCGTCGCACCAGTCCGCCAGCGGGAAGTGCACAGCACCCGGGGTTGGCTGCCATGGCTGCGTAACGCCTGCCTTCATGCGGGCGTAGATCAGCTCCTTGGCGTTGTCTGTGCCAACCTCGGTCTTGTAAATCTTGTTCTTGCGGCGCCGCGGGAAGTTGGCGATCGGCTTGCCGTAGGTGCTTGCCCCAAAGATCGGGACAACCCAGCGCACGCCGTGCTTGATACTTTCCTCGGCCACCTCGTCGGCGTAGTGGCCGCCTGCGTCCCAGCAGATGCGCTCAATACGCATGGGCGTGCCGTCCGGCCGCTTGAACTCCCGCTTGATTTCGAGCGATACCTTGCGGCGCAGCTCTACGCTGGCAGGGTCACCAGTCAGGATGAACCGCCGGACCAGCCAGGCCTCTTCACCAGAGCCGAACGCCCAAACCCTGCCCTCGTAACGGTCGTCCTGCGTATCAATACCGCAGAACAAGCCAAGGGCCTGCTCTGGTACGCAGTCAGTGCACGGGAACACTTCGCGGCGGCCGTACAGTGTCTCCCACTCCAGCCGCTCACCTTGGTCCTCCTCCCAGACCTCGCCGCGAGTGGTGTTGATGAAGGTGATCAGCTTCTCGCGGTCGCCCTTCACCTTCAGCCAGGTGTCGACCAGCGACAACCACGTAGCCCAGGTGCTGTAAATGGCCCAGCAGTAGAACGACACAGAGCGCGGCGTGGTGATGGGCTCGCCATCAGCGTCAAACCAGTCGTAGGCGTCGCGAGTCCATATCCCGGTTACTTCGCAGACCCAGCGGCCTTGCTCGGATGCGGCAACCATGTCCTGGTGAAAGAAAATCGAGCTGCAGTGCTCGCAGCAGTACCAGGCCTTTATCGCCTCGCCGAGTTCGTTCTTCTCCCACTTGAGGCCGTATGCGCAGTCCTTGCCGCCGAACTTCAGCACCTGCTCTTGATGGCAATGCGGACACGCGACCTGAAAGCGCAGCCGGTATGGCGACTCGGATGCGGCCTTGGTGATCTGGCACTGGCCTTCACGGCCCGGTGTTGAGCCCCTGATTGACTTGGGGTAGACCGCGCCATCCAGGCGCTTATCGCCGAGCGTTACCGGGTCACCCTCGCCCTCTACGTCCGCGTCGAACTTCGAGAGTTCGTCGTAGATGACCTCGTCTGCCGACTTCTCGCGGTAGTTGCGAGCCGCCTTGCCACCCCTGATCCAGAGGTTGCGACGGTTAGCAAAAACCTTGTTGTCCAGCGTGTTGTCGCTGTGCTTGCGACCAAACCACGGAGCCAGCGCAAGCAGCACCGGCACGTCACGAATCAGGCCGTTGACGTGGCTCTTGCTGATATCCTCGGCGTCAGGGTCGGTCGGCGACCACATCATCACGTTGCGGCGCTTGTGCTGCACCTTGTAGCCGATGTTTGCCATTAGCAGCTTGGTGTAGCCAATCCGCGCCGACTTAACGAAGTTCACGACCCTGATCAGGTCGTTGCCCATCGCATTCAGGATCGCCACCTGAAACGGCGCTGTCTTCCAACTGCCCTCGTTGTATGAGGACTCGGCCGACATGTAGAAATGCTTGTCCGCCCACTCTACCGCCGTCATCGGCGGCTCTTTGTACAGCCCCTGCAACCCTAGCCTGACCGCAACTCCAAGATCACGTGTCCAGGGTTGAGAGGTAGTCATCGAGGATTTCCGGTATCTGATCGCCAAAGTCCGTCGCGGTGTTTCGGGCCAGCGCGATCTCGCGCTCGAAGGACTCAAGCACCCGGGCATCAACCTCTGGATGACGGCGGCTTACTGTCTTGCACACCGTCTCCAGCCTAGAGCCGATCTTTGCGGAGATCTGGGCCAGCGCGAACGTGGCAAACGCGACCGGTACCAGCTGCTTGTCGGCGATCTGGTTCTTCTTCTCCTGGGCGTCAGCCTGGGCCTTGGTCAGCCTCAAACGCTCTTGCGTCAGCTTGGCTTCAGCCAGCGGATCAACGCCGTCAATGTCGGAGTAGTCAGGTTGGTGTTTCTTCAGCGTGTTATCGATGCGGTTCTGCACCACATCCTGCACCCTGAAAAATGACTCTCGCCCGATCTTGGCAATGGGCTCAACGCCCCATTTATCAAAGGCTTGCGAAGAAATGCCGAGGCTCTTCGCCATGTCTGATTTGTTTAACCAGCCCGGCTGCTTGGTTGTTTCGTTTTTGGCCATGACTAAACAACAACCAACCTCCGAAAAAAGCTCATACATAGTTTGAGCGCGGGGCCCGAATTACCCTCCATGCCACCCCCTCCCGGGAGGACCCGAAACGCACCATCGTGGTGCATCACCTCCGCCGGGTGGCGATGGCCTGGGCCAGCGCTTTCTCGAACTCGATTGGTAGCGCGTCGTTGGCCACGCTGTTGGCAACCTCGAAGAAGTCGAGGCGCTTGGTGTACTGAGGCGAGCGGCCAAAGACCAGCACCATCTGGACAGCATTGCGACTGCCCTGCCCGTAGCGCTTGCGCTCGGCCACGCCGATAGCCTCGCGGCCTCGACGCATAACGAAGTAGCGCTCGCCACGCTTGGCCCGACTGCGCTTGCTGTCTGTTCGGTTGGCCGTGAAGCCCTCTTCTCCCCAGAGCTTTGCCCCCGAGAGAATCCTGGTCAGTTGCCCTCGCTTGATGTTGCCGTACTGATCCAGCGGCGCACCCTCGCCAGGCATCACGAACTGGCCCGGACCAATGACGCCACGACGCTGCAGCACACGCTCAATGCCCTTGTGGTTACGGCCGCCACCGTAGATCTGCGGCTCAAGCCAGCGAATAGCTGCTCGCCCTTCGCCCCACTTGCTTACCACCCCACCCGTCAGACGTGCCTGCTGTTGGCGGTACTCGCTGACGCGACCGTCATTGATCCAGACCTTCGCCGTCAGCTTGTCCTTGGTGGCTGGCTCAATGAATGGGCTGTTAAGCGAGGCACGCGTTGGCCTGTCGAATGACACTGCGATCTCATCGCGCAGCGCGCCGGCTACTGCCTGCGCTGTGCGGGTTAGTGCCAGAGCTGCAGCAAATGGCAGCTGCTCGCGCTCCAACCGGTCAAGCGTCATCAGCCTGTCGCGCAGGCCGGTGAACTCAACCTTGATCACGACCTCAGCCCTCTGCCTTCCTCAGCACGGCGGCCACGTTACCCCGAGCCCGCCAGACCATGACCGCCAAGATCACGAACACGATCAGAAGGAAAGGACTTACCGGTGCCACTTGACCACCAGTCAGCGTGGCGAGGGCAACAGTCAGCGAGTAACCACCTGTGCCGACAGCTAACAGGTAGGCGCACAGGCTCATGCCAAGCCGGTAGCGCGCGCCCTTGCGACGAAAAGTAGCCACGCGCCAACAGATAGCACCACAGAGCATTGAAGCGATCAGGGTCGACAGGTCGATCATCATTTCTTACCGAAGCCGGGGATAATGGATAACCAGGCCGGCGCCTTCCCTGTCTGTACAAACTCCAAAATGCTGACGCACACGGCCACGATGAACAGCCCGCCAAGCATGGCAGGCAGCGCCGAAGTGGTGGACCACTCTCGGGCCACGGACTCAGCGGCAAAGAAGTAGCCGCCAACCCATGACAGCAGGAAGTTGCCGGCGCGCGCCCTCCAGCTCAGGTCCTTCGACATCACCATGAAGAACAGCGCCCCGGCGAAAGCACCGATCAGTGCCTCCAGATCGATGCCAGGGACAAGGCTTGCGGCTGACACTCCGACGAGTCCGGCCGCCGCGATGCTGCCGCTGCTGATGTCGGTCATACTGGGTCTCCATGAGGCGAGGCCACACGCATGAGGCCAAAACGAAAAAGCCCGCTCAGTGGCGGGCTGGAAATTCAGGCACAAAAAAACCCGGCGCGTGGCCGGGCTTCTGTGTTTGGAGCGATAAAACCGCAATATGGGCATAATGTAGTGAGTCTGTGTTAACACGTCAACAACATATAGGGAGATAAATCATGGCGAACCGCTACATAGTCGAAGAACACATACTGCCCGGCGTTGGTAGCTACAACGGAGACACGCACTACGTACCAGTCAACGAGAAGTGCTGGCGCGTCGTGGACGCTCGCACCGGCGACCGCCTTGACGGCATCCACGAAACGCAAAAGGAAGCAGACGATCGAGCAGCAGAGTTAAACGATCGCTTGGGATGAAACCTCAGGCCGCACGCTGGAGGTCTAAGCAGGCCTCCACGTATGCCCGCCCCGCAATCAACAGCTCCCGTACCTTGAGGCGAGACAACTTCAGCACCACGCCAACCCCGTGCATCGTCCTTCCCGTGCAATAGTAAATCCGCAGGCAATCCGCCATCTGCTCATCCCGGCGCCACATGCGAGCGATTATAGAGTCGATCAACATCGCCTCGTCATCGGTGATCACAGGGGCAGGGACTGAATCCTGCGCAACGTTATCCCGCATTAAAGCGAGCATCGGGCTGGTGTAGCGCGGCACACCAGCTTGGTGCCATACCCAGCGGCCCCAGTTGGTCAGCAGCTCTTCCGCGTCACGCTTCTGCATGATCAATCCCCCGTGTAGTGGCCGCGCACGCCATCGCGCCGGCTGTCTTGATAATCACGCTCTGCACCCTGCCCACTTGCCGCGGCAGCCCTCAGCACGTTTGCTGTCGCAATCTGTCGGGTCAGGTAGCGCCCGAGCTGCTGGGTCAGGTCCTGCCCTGCCATCGGCAGCCAGCCCACGCCATCACACGGCACGCAGTCCAGCTCATGAAACACGCCAAGCGTCGTACCCTTGCCGTTGCACGCCTTGCACACTTCCGGCTCTACGTTGTCACGCCGCCCTGTCACGCTTGCTCCTTACGGTGTATTTCCACGCACCGGTCCAACTGATCAGGGTCTGGGCTGGTGAACAGCAGCGCACCGCCTGGCCCACTGACCACAAACACCCGCTCGCCTCGCATTACCTCAACCGTGCGACGGTATCCGTCGCAGGTCTCCCATAGATCAAGCCCTGGCTCGACCCGCTCCCACTCGACGCGATCACTCAAGCCGTAACCTCCCCGCCAATCCACACCAACACCGCGCCACCCGGGCGTGGCTCGCCCATCCGGATGGTGGTCTCAAACCGGCTGTCATCAATACCAAGCGCATCCGCGATGCCGTCCCGGCCGCTCTTCATGCTTGCGAGGCAGTTGTCATCGTCTCGGCGGCGGCGATCTGGCGGGCAGAACGTCAGCACCAGTTGCACCTTGCCCTCCGGGGCAACAATGCGGGCCTGTTTGGTCATGATGTGGCAGGTGGTGCGATACGACTTGGCGGCCTTGGCCTTCTTGCGCCAGTGCGCCCTGGTGTTAGGGCTCAGGTCCTTTGGCGGCCACGGCAGCGTCAGCAGGTGTTCAGCGAATTGCATTGGCACCCACCTCCTTAAATCCGATTGCCGATGCAAGCGCGGTCAGGCGTGGCTTGGCGATATGGCAGCTCGCTTCGCCGCAGCGATTGAGGCTCCCCAGCAGGTCGATCCTGCCCACCAGACCGACCGCTACGAACGCAAAGCCCTCATCCATGACGAAGAGCTGGATGGGGCCCTGGAACACCCGTTTTTGCATATCTTCATCCTCTCCGTGTAGAAACGCAGGATTCGGCGCAATCGCCCGCCTGCTCTGGGGTTGCGCCATTTGGCAGAAATGCAGGAACAGCCACTTTTGCGCCGTGCGCCTCGGCAAATCCCAACTCATCAAGCCGGTTATGCCACCGCTCCAACGCCTCCCGCCGACGCTCCATGGCATCGCGGGTCAGGTAGGTTTCAGCAGTCACGCCAAGGGTGTGATTGATCAGCAGCTCGCCCACCATGTGGTCAACGCCAATGTCGGCCAGGCTGGAGCGCATCAGCTTGCGCAGATCGTGGCTTGTCCACCTCCGGCCGCTCACCTGACGCATCAGGGCATGGGCGCTGGTGTCTGCCATCCGCTCACCACCGCGCACCGGGAACAGCCATGCCGCCTTGAGGCGTGGGTCTGGCAGTGCCTCCCGGTACCGCTGCAGCAGCGCCAGCACCTGCGGGGTCAGTGGCAACACATGCTCGCGCCGGCTCTTGGTGTTCGATTCAGGAATCACCCACACCCGCTCATCCAGCGACACGTGCGACCACCGGGCCTGCAGCGTCTCGGATATCCGGGTGCCATGCGCCAGCATCATCAGCGGCAACATTCCCTTCGCCGGGTCAGCCCGAAACGCCGCCACCAGGTGCGGCACCAGCTCCTGCAGGTCAACGCGCGACAGCGCCGCAGGCTTCGGTCTCAGCTTGCCCTTGTAGAAGTCCCGGAACGTGACCCCGGCCAGCGGGTTTGAGGCGATGCGCCCCTGCCCCTCGGCCATGCGGAACGCCTGCCCCAGCGCCTGAAGGGCCTTCTGCACCGAGCGCGGCGCCAGCTCCTGGTGCATCGGGAACACCAGCTTGTCATCCAACAGCACCCGGTCGATCTTCCGCAGCGGCACCTTGCCCACGCGCGGCAGCACGTGTTTACGCATCAGGCTGCCCATGCTGCGGCGGTACTTCTCCGACCGCGCCTTGTCGCCCTCGATGCGCGATAACCACCAGCAAACAACATCCCCAACCGCCCTCATTCCCTTCGCTTCAGCCAAAGGTCACCTCCGCCAGCCGATGCGCACCGAAACGGTCGACGCAGTCTGATTGGACCTGCTCCAGGCTGACGGGCTCGGGATAGATCGTGCTGCCAGCAGTGCCATCTGCCAGCCGAAAGCGGAACAGGCGGCTCACGACAGCAGCTCCGAAGGCACGCTCACGGTATCGCCCAGCTTTGCAGCTACGAAGGCGCGGCACGCGGCAATCTGCGGGGTCTCGCCATCAGCGGTGACGAAACTACAATTCGCCTCAGCTTTATCAGTAATCATCAAGGCGCCCCAGCACCCACCGCCATCAGACTGCCATCCGTCGCCAGGCGATAGCTCAATGGCGCAGGCATGGATCATTGGCCCGCAAACCGCCCAATCAGTGGATGGCGACCAGTGGTTTCGCGACCCATAGGCGCCCTGATATGTCAGAGTTACTGAGCGCGGGAAAAGGATCGGAGTTGCTCCCTCCCTTGCCTGGTATTCCCGTGCGTCTTGGACGCAAATAGTGGGCTGAATTCCAGGGTATCGAGCGCAGAAAACCGCCCAGTCCAGAGCCACTCCATGAAGCTCAGACGTTTTGATATCTATCGTGCTCATGCCCGCACCCCGCCCAACGATGACCGCAACCCGGCCAGCGCGGCGCGACCAACCTCCGGGGTGCATACACTCACTGACGGCGGCAGCGCCTTTGGCACCTCGCGCAGCGGCTTGCAATCCAACACCATCTGCACCACAGCGCCATATACCCGCTCAAACAGCTTGTAGCTCTTCTGTTCAGGCAGATTTGCCAGTTCCCAGAAGCCGACCTCGGTGGCTGCGTGGTACACCGCAGCATGAACACCATCCGCCGACGCGGTCGGGTGAGCGATTCGACAGGCCTCACGATATGCATCGCGAGTCGCGGGCAAACCAAGCTGCTCCGGTGTGGGCGCGCACCACTCGATGAAGCGGCCAACGCTCGGGGCGAAGTCGCTACCGCTCAGGCGGCACTGCGCCAGCCCGAAGCGGATCTGCTCGATACGGTCGATGCGGGATGCAACAAAGGCCCTCACCCAACTGCGCTTTGCCGCCGCCAGGGACTTGTCGTCAGGCCAAGCGCGGCGCCAAGCCGGGAAGATCGCCTGCAGCTCGATGAACAGGTCGTTGACCACATCGACAGTCGCCGGGTCCAGCTTGCGCGCAGCCTTGGGGGCAGGCTGAGCTGGGGCGCTCATCGCACTGGTTATCAGATCTTTGGTCTCTCGCATCACAGGTCCCCCATGTCGTCTGCCCAAGTTTTATCGTCAAAGTCAGGTCCAGAGCCCGCGCCGGGAGCACTGCGCCCCCCTACCCTCTGCAGGCGATTAACTACCCAGTCGCACTTGAACCCGCGCCAGCCAGCCTCCTGCGCTTCGCCAAGCGCCTCGTCAGCAGTGATCCCAACAGCCGCGCACCGCTCCAGCTCAGCATTCACCCTGCCCCACACCGTGCTGGTCACAGGTGCCCGCATCCGCTGTCGGCAGGTCAGCCAGTCGGACAGCACCTGCTCCGAAGCACCGTGGGGGTTATCAGCCAACAGCTGCGTCAAGCCAAACCGAGAGGCTGTCGAACGTGAGTTTTTGTCGGGCTGCGCAGAGAGTGACGGTTCCTTTACGGTTCCCTTACGGTTCTGGGGGCACGTCGTGCCGGGGTGTCCGGCATCTGGCGCCGGGGTGGGGGGCACGTCGTGCCGGGGTGCATCTGGTGCAGGGGGGCATGAGGTGCCGGGGTTGAATCCTTCAGGAAGGACCGTGTACCAGGTCGATCTTCCAGACCGCTGATGGCTCGCCAGCAGCCGCATATCCTCCAGCTTGCGCAGAGACGCCCTAACGGCGCGCTCAGACAGGCAAGTACGCTCTGAAATGCTCGCAATAGACGGCCAGCAGACGCCCTCGTCGTTCGCATTGTCCGCCAAGCTGATCAGCACCGCCTTCTGGGTCGCGCTGAGCCCTTGGATAGGCCAGCACTGGCTCATGATCATCGTGCTCATCGGGGAGCACCGCCCAGCTTTTGCGCCAGCACCGTCAAACCCTTCGGCGTGACACGCACCTGTGACGCCAAGCGGTCCTGCTGCTCATCATCCAGGCCAATCACCGTTACCTTGTGTTCAAGCAGCCCGGAAGACAGCCGCGGCGCATACGCCAGCCAGCGCGCCGAACCTTCGCGTCGATAGATCCAGCGGTTATCGCGCATCCAGCCGAGCAGCCACTTTCTCTGCACATTGAGGTGCTTGGCGGCATCGGTCAGGCACAGCGTGCCGCTGCTCTCAGCGATGCGCCCCAGCGCCTCTATTTTCGGGCGCTGCTCCGCAACCACAGCCCGCAGCGCGCCATTCTGCTCTGCCAGGTCAGCAGCCAGTCGCAGTGCTTCCGGTAGTGATTGGGGGATTGCAGGGCGGGCGGCCTGCTGGTCTTCCAGTTCCTGCCAGCGGTCAACCAGGCGCGCCGTGAACTCCGGCGACATCTGCGCCACCACCACATAACTGTCACGCTTGCTCACGTGGTACAGCAACCCAGGGCGGCCGCCTGTGGCGGGCTTTTCCTCCGCTGGAGGTAAAGGGATAACCTTCTTCAGCGCCAGCCGCTGGATAGTCCGGCGCACATTGTCGTGGCGCGCGCCCAGTAGCTCGGCAATCTCGGCACTACTCATCGTCAGCGCCGCACCGGTATTGCTCAACATCACGTCTGTAGCCATAATGTCCTCTCTCTCGAAGCCCCGGCAGGGTCCCCACCCATCAATGCCGGGGTTTTTTATTGCCTGTATGAAAAACCAGCACTTTCAGTGCGCTTAACGCACCCGTCCGCATGCGGCACCATGTAGTCGTGGTCAGGTCGTCATCGCCGCACGGAAGATGTCAGGCCGAAGGTCTTGGGCGGAAACGGCTCCAGAGCAAGCCGCGACAATCGAATGAACGCGATGCGCAGGAACGCCCCGCCTCTTCCACTGCGTGATTGCCATCGAGGTAACGCCGATACGCTCGGCCAGCGCTCGCGCAGAACCAACGGCGTAAATAGCCTCTTCAAGCGGAGTCTTTTTCATAAAACTTCCGTTTACTGGTGATAAACATGGATCAACAATACGTTTATTTAACGGGCGCGGCAAGCCCCGTAAACTCCTTGTTTATGGACTTACACAAGCATTCCGGGGAGCGCCTCAGGGCGTACCTGCAAAAGAACGGCTGGAAATTCACCGACTTCGCATCGGTGATGGGTGTCGCCCCGCAGAACGTGAACAACTGGCTCGATCGCGGAGTGCCGGCGAACAGGCATAGGGAAGTCTGTAAAAAACTTGGCTTGAATATGGAATGGCTGCTGGACGGTCACGGGCCTGAGGAGATAGCTCAGCAGCGGCACGAATCCCATGCTCAAGCAGAGCTGGCTGGTGTGGTAGAAGAGTGGGACGACGAAACACCGCTAGATGCGGATACCGTCTCTCTGCCATTTCTCAAGGAGGTGGAATTGGCCGCAGGAACAGGTCGAACAGCAGTCGAGCCAAGCAGCGATAGAAAGCTAAGGTTTGGGAAAATGTCGCTGAAGAAGAAAGGTGTTCAGGCTGAACACGCCGTTGCCGTAACAATACGGGGCAACAGCATGGAGCCGGTGCTACTGGACGGAGCTACGGTCGCGGTTAACACCGTCGACAAGTCCGTGGTTGACGGCAAGATTTACGCGCTCAGCCATGCCGGACAGCTGAGAGTAAAGCTGCTCTACCGATTGCCGGGCGGAGGGCTCAGGGTGCGAAGCTATAATCGAGACGAGCACGCTGACGAAGAGTATTCCCTGGAGCAGTTGCAAGAGCACGAAATTCACATTATTGGCCGCGTCTTCTGGGGTGCTGCGTTCTTCTAGGCGCACACCTGATACATGCGCGTGGAGGCTAATGCGGCAATGGGCAATCAGCGAATCCTCAATCAACTCAGTCGGAACCGCCCCGCGATGACCGTCGCAGCAAACAGCAATGCGACCACATGCAGTGCCGTTATTCCGAAGCGCGAAGCCTTCTGATGTTTGGCTTCCGCTTCTGGCAGGCCCTGTTTGAGGGTAGACGCTGGGCACGGCGCCAGCTGCTAGAAGGCCTGTTGCTGGTGGTAGTGGTGCTGCTGTTGGCTTCGATCGTGAAATCGTATGCGTGACGAGTGAGAGTTGGAAGACATTGCGAGATGGCAGGCCATCAATCTATTAGAGGCCACCAATATTACATTAAATATCAAGGAGTTAGATATGAATACGTCGGGCGCGGCTGCCACCCCTAAACAGATAGCCCTAGATCTTGGCGTTGAGGTTCAGCGCGACGTTAACGGTATTGAAATGGGCGTTCTCGAGAACGGTATTCCTTTTCTTACCCAGCGCGGACTCGCTCTAGCGGCAGGAGCGCCACGTAGCGCCATTCAGGACTTAAGCCAGGAATGGATAGATCACTTTAATGATGGCGTTCTCACCAAGGATAGGATCTCTTTCATACGGAACTACCTTTTCGAGCGCGGTTACACCGAGCCTTCCCTCTACATAGAAACCGTTCGGGACGGAACCTCGCACTACGCTTATCCAGACGTTGTTTGCACTGCGATTATCGAATACTACGCTTTTGAAAGTCGATCCCCCAGCCAACAAGCCATTGAGACGTACCGCAGGTTTGCCAGCTACGGCTTGCAACGGTTTATCTATGACTCCCTCAATTACACCCCTGCGGATAAATGGCGGTACCACAACGATCGCGTATCCATGCTCAAAGACAGCGCACCGGACGGTTATTTCACTATTTTTCGTGAAATCACCGGCATGGTTGTAGACCTTATAAATGCCGACCTCACGGTTAATCACAAAACCGTACCGGACATCAGCGTTGGTCAGCACTGGGCGCGATTTTGGAAAGACAACGGACTGGCTGAACAATTCGGGGACCGCCGAGAATACGAGCACAACTACCCGGACTACTATCCCCAAGCGATGAGCAACCCGCAGCGCCCCTATGCGTATCCTGATGCAGCCCTACCGACTTTCCGGGCATGGTTCAAAAGCACTTACTTGCCGACCAAGTTCCCGGCCTACATTCTGAAAAAGAGCAACTTGCTGGCTGGCGGACGAAACGAAGCGCAGATGATCGCGGGCATGTTCAACCCTCCTCAGTTGCCCCGCAGCTAGCAATAGCTCGCCACCCCAAGCCCGCCCCGAGCGGGCTTTTTTGTGCCCTCCCCCAGCCCGCTTCGGCGGGTTTTCTTTTGCCTGAAAGAAACCACCCCCCAAAAAATAAACAAAATAAACATTTTGTGTTGACCGGAAAATAAACACGGTGTTTAATGACTCCCAAGCCAGCACCAACGGCCAGGGCCAGACCCGCCGCTCTTTAACAGATCAGGATCTGCGCAAGGTGATCCCCGCAAGGGTACAGAGCGCAATAGAAACTTCACCTTCCACGCCAGCTCTGGAACTGGCCTGTCTCCCACATGCGAGGCAGCGAAGTCATTCAAGCCAGCCGCGAAGAACCCAGCAGGTGACGCGGCCAGAGATACGAATCCGGCGACGCGAGTGATGGAGAGCAGATTTCCTCGATGGCCTTGGCAACAGGGCCATCCGGGAAACACCAACAGGAGAATGGCAATGCCCAACCACGTAACTACACGCATCAAGGCGCCAGAGCATGTCATTCAGGCTCTGGTTAGCGACAACCGTATCGACTTCGAAACGCTGATCCCGTATCCGGGCAAGTTCGATTGGAATGGGGTAAGCGGTTCGGCTGAAAACCTTGCCGAGAAGGTAGTTGGCGCCCCGGTCAGCGAGAACCCGCTCCTTGCATCACTACAGCTCGCCGCGCGCGATCGCGCTGACATCAAAGCCCTCAGCAACGACGAGTTTGAGCAGTTCGTTCAGATGCTGCGCAATCACCGCTCAACTGGCTTCTTCCACCAGATGGACTTTGCTCGCGAGAAGTGGGGCACCAAGTGGAACGCATACCAGAGCGTCGTTGACGCAGCTGCAGGGATAGCAAGTTTCGATACCGCCTGGTCGTTCCCGGAACCTGTAATCATGGCGCTCTCTGAGAGATTCCCTGACTACGACATCGCAGTCGAGTATGCAGACGAAGACATTGGGTCGAACTGCGGAAAGCTGCTTTTCCGAGCTGGTAAGGTTGTTGAGCGAGACATTGCTGGTAGCTGGAGCGAAAGCAGCGAAGACGAGCGCAAGCGCTGGTCTGACTTCGCCTACGCAGTGAAGGGCTGGGAACCAGATGACGATTGAGCACGACGACCCCAGCCGGCGGAGGGGCATATATCACCGGCAGTCAGGGCGCGGAGTCCTACGCTTGAACATCCTCCCGCGTGACCTGGTACCGGCCCCAGCAGCGGTATATCTGCTGGGCATCGGAGTGCGTGCTGAGTAGTTGCTGAGGCCGAGTGCACAAATTGCCGGGTGGCACCGGTAGCCGCAAACAGACACCTGCAGCAATAGCCAGTCCGCACCCCGATGCTACTCGCATCATGACGTTCCTACATGGCTATTAACCCCGCTCCGGCGGGGTTCTTTTTCCCCTTCTTCCAGTGCCCAGAAGCATGCCAGCGCATGCCTGTGGGCATTCATCGCACGGAGCGCACCACATGCACACACTCACCAGCGAACACTGGCAGGGCTGCACCGGCCTGCTCAGCAAGCGCGAACTGGAGTTCACCCTGCGCGTTGCCGAGGGCAAGACCGACAAAGAGATCGCCCGGGAGGCCGGCCTGGCACCGGACAGCGTGCGCAAGCGAATCATGAGCGCCATGTTCAAGCTGGGCGCCCACCGCCGCGCCCAGCTGGTGGCCGAGGCCATGCGCCGCGCCATCATCGCCCCGCTCGCCATCTTCCTGGCTATCTGCTGCGTGGTGGTCAACAGCTCCCCCGACAACCACCAGGAGCGCGCACCCCGCAACCCGCGCGGCGGCCTGGCGCGCATCAAAGGCGGCGCCCGCCGTGATGACCCGTTCTTCAACCCCTTCGACTACGTGTAAGGAGACACCCCATGATCACCAAGGACCAAGGCCTCAAGTTCATGAAGTTCCGGCTGATGATGATCCTGACCGCGCCAACGCTGGCAGCGCTCGACACGCTGCAGGGGCTGGCCTCCAAGGACACCGAGTACCTGCGCCAGCACCGCATCATGGCGCCCTTCGAGGTCCAGGGCGTAGAGCGCCAGGTGGCTGCTGCCGTGCGCACCCGCAAGCGTGAGCTCAAACGCGAACAGGCGGCCGCCATCGTGATGACCGCAGCCATGGCCAACATGATGCAGGGCAGCCACGCCAGCGCCAGCTGATGCGCAGCCGTGCCGCAGACGCGGCCCACTTCATCGCTTTCTGGGCGCTGGTGATAGCAGCACAGGCCCTTGTCTCTCACCCCCTTCCATAGGTACCAACATGTCACACCAGAAAATGCCGGTGGCCTACGTGGCCGGGCCGTACCGCGGCAGAACGCGCGCGGCCGTTGAGCTGAACATTCAGAGCGCCAGACAGGTTGGCCTGCAGGTCGCCCGCAAGGGCTGGTCACCGCTGGTACCGCACGCCAATACCGGTCACCTCGACCTGGCAGACCCGCAGCTTGGCGATCAATTCTGGCTGGGCGCCACCATGGAGCTGATGCGCCGCTGTGACGCCGTAGTGCTGGCCCCCGGCTGGGAGCACTCAGACGGTACCGCGGCAGAGATTCACGAAGCCCGCCGCCTTGGCCTGCCGGTGTTCGAAACCGTCCACGCCCTCCCCTGTGCCGACACCTGGCGCCAGCAGGAGGAAATCCAGCTGCAGCCGGCTGAGTGACTCATGGCCAAGTCAGCCACAGAGCGCAAGCGGGAGCAACGCGAGCGGGACAAGCTCAAGGCAGAAGAGCGCCGCGCCCGCCTGCTGGCCTACAGCCTCAAGGTCGACGTGTACCAGGGCACCGCCGACCACGTCGAGCGCATCAAGCAGGTGACCGGCATCGACGAGGTGCACGACCTGCTGACCCGCGCAATCCACAACATCAGCCGCCTCGATGACGACGCGCTGCTGGCCTTCCTGGCCGAGCCTTAGCGTCACGGCGGTATGTCACGGAGATTGAAAAATGGAATGCAAAACCCGTTATCAGTGCAGCCATTGCGACGAAATCCACAAAGACGAAGATGATGCCCGCGAATGCTGCCAGCCCGAGGTATGGGAGGTGTACGAGTGCGGCGAGTGTGGGAAGCTCCACGGCTCCAGTGAGGTGGCTGCCAAGTCCTGCTGCGAGCAGCTCGTCAAGTGCCCGGCCTGCTCCCGAGACTATGGGCAGTACAACATCGCCAGCCACTCGATTGAGGTGGCGGGTCACTGCCCGGCCTGCAACCCCCTGTTCACCGTTGATGAGCAGTTCAAGATCGAAGACCTGCACTACATCAATACCGGTACAAACGTCAGCATTCTGCAAGGGGGCTGGTGATGCACCGTCAAGCCATCAATAGCAGCCGCTCCGACGACCTTGCCGCCAAGGTGGCAGCCTTTACCGCCGCTGGAGGGAAAGTCACCCAGGGGCCAGCGTTCAAGCCGGTGCCGCGCCGCCAGCGCAGCGACCCGCAGGTTTCGCCGCTCATCAAACGGCTACGCGCTCTTGCCAATCAGGGCTGCTCAACGCGCTACGCAACCATGATCGTCAATGACGAGGGGCTGGCTGACCGAGTTCTGACTCCCGGCATGGTCGCGCACATGGCGCGCATGAGCGGGTTCCGCTTCCGCTCAATTGCAGGCCGGCCCGGAGGCTGACATGGCGAAACCACGCAAAAAGAACGACAGCCAGCGCCGGCTTCTGCGCGCAACCGAGGCACTGCTACGGCAGAACCACGTCGCCATCGTTGACCTACTGCCCCAGGACAAACAGGGCCTGATCAACTGGCGCAACTGCAGGTCTGTGCGATCAAGTCGGCAACTGATCGACGCCGTGTGCGACCTGCCCCACCGGTGGACCATCTACCTCGCCGTGTTCTGCCGCTCGCCGCTGGGTGAGCGGTACATCAAGGGCGAAGAGATCGTGCCTACTGGCCAATACCGGTCAGAGCAGATCAACCCGGCCATCACCCACTACCACGAAGAGCTGCTTGCCAGCTGCAACCAATCCCACGTCATCGGAACAGGCTGGATCGCCAGCCCGGTCGGCGAGTCGCTGACCGAGGACGAGGCCGCCAGAGTGTTCGAGGCGGTTGGATGTTGGGAGAGCAGCGAACCGGCTTGAGTGCCACGCCTGTTCCAGAGGTAACCAACCATGCCTGCACCCTGGCAGCAAGTTGCCCTACCCGTAACCCTGACGGACATGCTGAGCGGCAGGAACAAAGCCATTGAGCTGCACCAGCAGGCACGCAGAATTGGCGGCCTGGTAAATGAAACGCTCAAACCGTTCGGGGATTACATGATGCCGAACGGTATGCAGTTCGGTGAATGCGAAGAGCGCGCCATTTGGGAGCTGGATACCAAGCTATGGCGCCGCGCATTTGATCTGACCGGCTTCAAGCAGCTGATGGATGCCGAGGCGGTAGCGGAGTTTGAACGCAGCCTGTCGCCGCACCCGCCAGAGTTTACCGAGGCGAACATCCGCAGCACGTTCGTTGATCTGCAGCTGAAGGCCGGCCACATGTTCCGCCGCGGCATCGTCAACGTGTTCCGCAGGCTTGCGGACAAGTACAAAACCAACGCTGCCGATCCGTTCAAGGTCGGGCGCAAGGTGGTCATGAGCTACATGGTCGATTCTGGCTTTCAGAAGGGTCTACGGATCCGCATCAGCTACGGCTCCGAACACCTCAACGACATTGACCGCGTGATCAAGACGCTGGACGGCAAAGAGTTCAAGCCTCGATCCCTTGAGTCGGACATGAATGCCGCGTTCACCAACACGGATCCGTTCGAGGACGACTACTACAGGGCCCGCGCATTCAAGAACGGCAACCTGCATCTTGAGTTCAAGCGGCTGGACCTGCTCGAAAAACTGAATGAGCAGATCGCAGAGTTCTACAGCGAGGGCGCATTGGCCGGGAGGCGTACATGACCACCCTCGAAGAGATCAGCCGCTGCCCGGTTGCCAATCGGGAGTTCTGGTCAGTGCAGGCCAGATCAAGCCTAGCGTTTTACCGCTACGCCAAGCAGCACGGTACATGGCAGGACGCAGCGCTCGAACGCAAGGCCTTCCGCAAGAACATGCAGCACCGCCGGGCGCAGACCTGGCTGAACAAAACGACTGAGCACCAGCTGGTGTTCCCGTTCGCTACCGCTTAACCGCCCTTCCCCGAGGTAAACCACATGACCATCGACTACGGATCGGTGTGCAGCGGCATCGAGTCGGTGTCGGTTGCAGTGCATCCGCTCGGCTGGACGCCTGCATGGTTCTCTGAGATTGAGCCGTTCCCCTCTGCTGTGCTGGCACACCGGTTCCCCGAGGTGCCGAACCACGGCGACATGACTTTGCTGCCGGCCAAGGTACTGACCGGTGCAATCCAGGCCCCAAGCCTGCTTGTCGGCGGCACACCCTGCCAGGCGTTCTCCGTTGCCGGCATGCGCGCCGGCCTCGAAGACCCTCGCGGCAAACTCACTATCAAGTTCGTGGAGCTCGCAGATGCAATTGACCATGTTCGAACAGCCCGAGGCGACGACGAGTGCGTCGTCTGGTGGGAAAACGTCCCCGGCGTCCTCAGCGACAAAGGCAATGCGTTCGGCTGCTTTCTCGGTGCCCTGGTGGGCGAATCCTCAGCGCTACAGCCGTCAGGGGGAAGATGGACGGACGCTGGTTGTGTGTATGGACCCGAAAGAACAGCGGCATGGCGGGTGCTGGATGCCCAATATTTCGGCTTGGCCCAACGACGCCGCCGTGTGTTCGTTGTCGCAAGTGCTCGAAGAGGGTTCGATCCCGCAGCGGTACTTTTTGAGTCCGAAGGCCTGCGCCGGGATACTCCGCCGCGCCGAGGCGAGGGGCAAGACATTGCCGGATCAGTTACTGCGAGCCTTGGTCGCCGTGGCGGAACGCCAGACTGCGGAAGCACGCCCGGCCAGCTCCAGCCAGTCACCTGCATGGCACACGGACAGGGGGGCAGAGATAGCCGAGGGCAGAAGCCCGACGCTGACCTGCAACCATGAGGCTCCGATAGTTGTTCACGGCACCCAAGACCCAGACGTACGCAGAGATCAGGCGCATACGTTAGGAAGAAACAACGGCGCAGAGAATGCCGTCTTGGCGTTCGCGGAGAACAGCCGCAGCGAGGTGCGAATCGAGGCAGGTGACGGGCAGATTGTCGGAACCCTGTCTACCGGCGGTGGCAAGCCTGGGCAGGGCCGGCCATGCGTGGCCGTATGCGTCACCGGCGACATTACCCACACCCTGAAAGCAGATGGCTTCGATGGCAGCGAGGATGGGACTGGGCGCGGGCAGCCGATTGTCACGCACGCAATCCAAGCAGGCGCACTTCGGATCAACCCCGCAAGCGGCCCGGACGGGGTCGGCGTGCAAGCGGATCACGCCTACACCCTAGAGGCTCGCTCCGAAGTGCAGGCAGTCCAGAGCGCAAGCGCCGTGCGCCGCCTGACACCCAGGGAGTGCGAGCGCCTGCAGGGATTCCCTGACGACTGGACGCTAATCCCCTACCGCAAAAAGCCTGCAGAGCAATGCCCCGACGGCCCGCGCTACAAGGCGATCGGCAACAGCAAAGCCGTTTTCTGCGTTCGCTGGATCGCACGGCGTATCGACAACCACATTCAGAGGCTGAATCCATGACCACCCAACTCACAGCCCGGCACATAGCCGGGCGCAACGGCCAGCCTGTTGCCGTAGTAAACGGCCTGCCGGGGCTTGATGCCCAGATGACGCCAACTCAGCTGCGCCAACTGGCGCGGCAGGCAAATCAGATCGCTATCGACAGCGAGTCAGGCGTTCGCGGCATGCGGCGCTATCCAGAAGATGAGGAGCAGAGCTATGAAAACTGAGCAGCAGCATGATGAGGTCGTCCCGCAAACTGAGCAGCAGCGCATTGAAGGCGCCATTGATACCGCGCTGCTGAATGCCGATCTGCTGCGGGAGCAGGCAGCAGAGCTGGAAGCGGCACTGCTGGCAGAGACTCAGGCCAAGCATGAGGCGGTTGAGGTGTTGCGCGAGGTGCTGATGGGTAAGCCGTCGCAGCAGATCATTGAGCGCGGACTGGGGATCGTTGACAAGCATGAGGTGGCGGCATGACTGAGAACAGAGCCCCGCTGCCCCGCACTGGCGACGACATGGATCTGCCGCCCGGCAAGACCTGTGCCGACTGCGCGCACTGTAATCGCTGCACCGCCATGTTCGGACACATTCCAGAAGACGAGTCATGCGACTGGAGCCCTTCGCGCTTCACACCAAAGATGTACCAGGGGGAGATATGACCGAGCAAGTAGAAGAACTGACCAGGGGCGATGCGCTGGCCAAGGTGGCGGCGCTGGAGGCTGAGAACGCAGAGCTACGCAAGCGGGTATGTGTGCCGGATGGGTGGATGGTAGTGCCCTCGCAATGCACCTCCCAGATGGAGGATGCCTACGACCAGCAGTGTGCAGACGACAATGCATACGGGTGCTCCATGCACTTGCCAGCGTACGAGGCCATGCTCACCGCCGTACCTGCGCCTGTTGAGCGGCTTGCTACTGACGGCGGGCGCAATCAGCGCTTTGAGGGGCTATTTGAAGGCGAGACGCCGGATCAGCGTGACGCTCGCCTTGCGTCTGCTGCGTCTGTTGAGCGGGTGGAGCGGGTGGAGCGGGAGGCGCAGTCCAAGGTCGCCCGTTGCATCGGCATGCGCCCCGGAATGGGCGAGGTGACGGTAAAGGTCGAAGACGGGATTGTTTCCGGGTGGCTTGACCCAGGATGCACCGTTTATATCTACCCAACCACACAACCGGCAGCGCCTGCCCAGCACTCCGACGATGTTGCGGTAGATCGGTTTGCTGCAGCCATGAAAGCGAAGCTGGCAGCGGCTCGCGCAAAAGGCCGCAGCGGCTGGGACGATCCATCCGCGTGCAGCATTGAGTATCTGGCCCAGCTGCTGCACGCGCACCTCCGCAAGCGCAACGCCGGAACGTTCGAAGACGTCGCCAACTTCTGCATGATGCTGCATCAGCGCGGAGCTGACCCTGCTGCTCTATCCGAAGCGCCTGCCCCGGACGTGGCGGGGCTTGAGTTCACGCTCGCGCATCCGGATGGCGAGAAGCGCACCGTTATGATGACCAAGGATGAGGTGCAGCAGTACATGGTCGATGAAATCTACGAGAAGCTTGGCGCACTCGTATGCAGTTGCGAGCCGGTCGGTGAAACGAACGTATGCGACTGCAACTGCATTGACCGCATTGAGCAGTTCGAGATCGCCGCCCACCAGCAGCGGGGGGGGGAGACATGCTCGCACTGTTAATTTCATGGCTATTGATCGGCGCAGTGTTTTTCGCAGGTGCATGCGCTGAAATACTGCCGAAACATCGTCGCAGACGAAGCGACCTTTGGCAGATGCCAGCCGGAGCATTGTTTTTCATGGTGCTTGGCCCTGCCATCTGCGTCACTTGGCAGCTTGGTACTTGGAGAAACGAACGCCGCAATCAGGAGCAGCCCCATGAGTAAGCATTTATCAGAACTGGCCAGCAAATGCCAAGGTGTCGCCCGCTGTCTTACCTTCAACGATGACACGCCTCAATCGGATGCGAAAAAGACGCTGCTGGCGGCTTCACACGCGCTCGATGGAGAGTCTATCCGTGTCCACAAAAAGCGTGACGGGCTGCTGATCACCAACGCACGTGGCAAGTGCCGGTTCCTCACCTTACGCGAGCGGCTTGCCGTCTGGTTGCTGCGCGGCAAAACCGAGGTGCGGCCATGAGTAAGCCGGAGATTGTCGGGTATCTCAATTTCGGAGCGCTGACCGGCAAACCTGTCGTCAGCGCGGATTGCTGGAGTGAGCTTGCGTCAGAGCCGCTAATCCGCCTCGCCGACCACGAAGCCGCCATGCGCGAATTCCGACAGGCAATGCACGCGATGGCAAAAAGCGTTGGCGCCAAGCTGGCAGCAGATCACGAATCCTCCCGCGCAGCCGACAAGGCGCGGATTGCGGAGCTGGAGAAAGAGCGCGACGAGTGGCATCGGCTTTTCGACAGCGCTGGACAGCTCTCAAAGAATGCCTGTGACGACCTCAATTCAGCAAAATCGCGGATAGCGGAGCTGGTGCTATCGCTGCGCACGGTTGTCGGGATGCTGCACCACAGAGCAACAACGCCGCTTGAGCGCCAGGCGATACGCATCGCAGAGACAGCCCTAGCCCAGCAGGGCAAGGAGGGTGAGGCGTGAGCGAACGGACACCGCAGCAGCGTATAGACGAGGCGCTTGATCGAGTCCTTCGAGCGTCCGGCAGCAGGCTGGAAAACTACACGATGCCATCAACGCTCAAGGCAATGCGCGATGAAATGCGGGCGATCATGGGCGAGTCGTACATAGCCGGATCGAATGCATGTCATAGGGCGATTAAAGGCAAAAAGCCATGAAAGCCCTACCCCTCAACATAGCCCGCTGCGCCGGACGCTTTGATCTGATGCCAGACGGCCAGTGGTGCCCGGAGCGCAACACCTGCAAGCGCTACCTGGCATTCACGCAGTGGGATCGCGGCGTAGTGCAAGATTACCAGGGCATCCGCGTGAACATGGGCGTGCCGGACTGCCGGCACAAGATCGAAGCCGAGCAGCAATAACCCAACCCAACTTTGGCACCACCCTACACGCCGGGAGGCATAGATATGTCAGCAACCACAGCATTAAAATTGTTCGAAGACACTCAAAGCACCATGATCCTAATGATGCTCTACCCGCTCGCAACTACCACTGAAGAGTCGCATGACGAAGTGGCCCGCAAGGTGCGCGGCGAGAGAACGGCTATTAAGCGCTTCCCAGATCAAGGCACGCTGATAGGAGCAAAGCCTGTAAGCCCATCAAGCGCGTACACTTTCGACGCGACCGACAGGGATCGAATGTACGCAACAGGCCCTGAATACTTGCTGCGCCACCCAGCCGAAATTCTGGGTGATCGCGCAGAACTTATGATGATGTGCGAGGACGGCACGATTAAATGGACGTGCTTCATCAGGAAAGAAAAGCCGAAGAAAGTGATCTGCGCCGAGAAAATACATTCTTTCTATGAGTTCCACTGCATGACTGGCGGACCCAAGGGATGGTACGACTACGGCATTCGCGCAATAGCATTTAACAAGAACGGGCGTCCGCTAATGATGAAAATAGCCGGGATGCACGGGCATACCGGACAGGATGCCTTTAACGCATTTATCGCGGCAAGCGTTATAGAGGACGCGCATCGAGCAGGATCTGTGCTGTGCACTCTTGAGGCCGAGTCCAAAATTACATTCCCGGTTTCGATTGACGAGTATAAGCAATTCCTGGCGGATCGAGACGGGCACAGAAACACGCCGACCGGAAGGCGCAATACGATCCTTCATTTCTGCGGCGAACATGCGAGACGACGTGGCGGAAAGCTAACTGAAGTTCGGGCGCACGCAAGGGGTGCAAGAGTATTCGAGACAGGCGGAATGACGCTCACGATTACGCCGCCGCCAGAGTGGGAAGAACTGAGCCGGGAGGCATAGCAGATGAAACTCATCACGCTTGAGGCGTGGGCCGAACGGCTGGCCCCGCCGCCCACCATCAACACCCTGCGGGCATGGGCCCGTAGCGGCAAGTTCGACCCACCTGCCCAGAAGATGGGTCGCACCTACTACGTTGACGAGAATGCCGAGTATTGCGACTCTGACCCGCTACCCGACATTCCAGACGCCCCATTGATCAACCGAATCGAGCGCGCACGCCATGGCACCCAGACCCCGCACGGCAGGCTCCAAGGATCTGCCGCCTAACCTGTACCGCAAGACCGACAAGCGCAACGGCGTGACGTACTACACCTACCGCGACCCGATGACAGGGCGGTCGTTCGGCCTTGGTACGGACAAGGCGGCCGCCATCCGTGAGGCTCATGCGGCCAACGCACATTTCAGCCCGGCCAGTCTGGCCCAGCGCATGCAGGGCGGGCAGCCGTTCCGGGCGTGGTGCGACGAATACCGCCGCATCATCGACGAGCGAGACATCGCAGCATCAACCCGGCGCAACCTGGGCATGCGAATCAACCGGCTGACAGAGCTGTTCGGGGAGCGGGATATTCGGGACATCAGCACCAGGGAGGTGGCCGAGTATCTGGGCGGGCTGGCGAAGGAAGGCAAGGCGCAAATGAGCCGGGCAATGCGGTCGCTGCTGAGCGATATGTTTGCCGAGGCCATAGCGGCAGGCTGGACTGATGCCAACCCCGTGCAGGTAACCAAGGCCGCCCGGGTGAAGATTCAGCGAGCGCGCCTTTCGCTTGAGCTGTGGCAGGCCATCTACGACCGGGCGAAACAGCCGTGGCTGCAGCGCGCCATGGAGATCGCCCTGTTGACCGGGCAGCGCCGGGACGACATTGCAGGCATGCTGTTCAAGGATGTTGTTGATGACCACCTGCAGGTCATCCAGTCAAAGACCGGGCAGCGCCTGCGCATCAGCACAGCCGTGCGGCTGGACTGCATTGGACTTGATCTCGGCACGGTCGTTCAGCGGTGCCGCGACAACGTGCTGAGCAAGCACCTGGTTCACCACGCCCGCCGCGTTAGCCGGGCAATGCCTGGCCAGCCGATCATGCTGGACACGCTGAGCAAGGCGTTCGCTGATGCGCGTGACGCTGCAATGGCCGACCTTGGGCTGTCGTACCCGATGCCGCCGAGCTTCCACGAAATGCGCTCTCTGGCCGCCCGCCTGCACTCTGCCGAGGGGCGGGACGCGCAGGCTCTGCTGGGCCACAAGTCCAGCAAGATGACCGACCTCTATCGTGACTCCCGTGGTACAGAGTGGATCGAGGTGGCATAATTCCGCATCGAGTTTTGACGGTATTTTGGGGAGGATTGGGGAGACTGTTTCACCCCTTTATAAATCAATGACTTGCACTCTCTACGGCATCAAGGCCTGCGACACCATGAAAAAGGCCCGCACCTGGCTCGACGAGCACGGTGTCGACTACCAGTTTCACGATTACAAGACGCAAGGCATCGACGCCGAACGGCTGCATGCCTGGTGTGCCGAACACGGCTGGGAAGTCATCCTCAACCGCAAGGGCACTACCTTCCGCAAGCTTGACGACGCGGACAAGGAAAACATCGATACAGACAAGGCGGTTGCGCTGATGCAAGCCAACCCCTCAATGATAAAAAGACCGGTACTGGATATCGGCTCGCAGCGCCTGGTCGGCTTCAAGCCGGAGTGGTACACCAGCGCGTTTGAATCCAATGCATAGCACTAGCATCAAAGGAACCGCCCCATGAGTGAATGTTTCAGTCTGGCCTTTGGCATCGGCACCCAGAACAGCGCAGGTGAGTGGCTGGAGGTGTTCTATCCGCAGCCCCTGCTCAACCCCGGCAACGCCCTGATCGACGTGATCAAGGCCGAGCTTGGTTATGCCGAAGGCAACCAGGCAATCGGTTTCGCCGCCAGCCAATGCGGCGCACTGAGCCAGGCACTGAATGCGGCCGGTTTCAGCGAGCAGGCCGCCCTGGTCGCGCAGATGGCCGACAGCAGCCGTCCGCTGGTCGCGACCGTACTGGCCAGCGATGAGGCTCCCAGCTCGACCCCGGAAGCCTACCTCAAGCTGCACCTGCTCTCGCACCGTCTGGTCAAGCCGCACGGCGTGGTACTGGCCGGCATCTTCCCGCTGCTGCCGAACGTTGCCTGGACCACCCAGGGCGCGATCGATATCAGCGAACTGCCGCAGCGTCAGATGGCTGCCCGCATGAAGGGTGAGTCGCTGGTCGTGCACAGCATCGACAAGTTCCCGTCGATGACCGACTACGTGGTTCCGGCCGGCATCCGCATCGCCGACACCGCGCGCGTGCGCTTGGGCGCCTACGTGGGCGAAGGCACCACCGTGATGCACGAAGGCTTTATCAACTTCAACGCCGGTACCGCAGGCACCAGCATGGTTGAAGGCCGCATCTCCGCCGGCGTATTCGTTGGCAAGGGTTCCGACCTTGGCGGCGGCTGCTCCACCATGGGCACCCTGTCCGGTGGCGGCAACATCGTCATCTCTGTGGGCGAAGGCTGCCTGATCGGCGCCAACGCCGGTATCGGTATCCCGCTGGGCGATCGCTGCACCGTTGAAGCCGGCCTGTACATCACCGCCGGCATCAAGGTGGCGCTGCTGGACGATGCCGACAACCTGGTCGAAATCGTCAAGGCCCGCGACCTGGCCAACCAGTCCGACCTGCTGTTCCGCCGCAACTCGCAGACTGGCGCCATCGAGTGCAAGACCAACAAGAGCGCGATCCAGCTGAACGATATGCTGCACGCCCACAACTAATCGCGTTGTGGGAGCTGCAAGCGGCAAGCTATAAGCTGCAAGCAGTCCGCGAAGAGGCCCGTACCGGTTATCGGTTCGGGCCTTTTTTAGAGCTACAAGTCTCAAGCGGCAAGCTACAAGCAGTTCGAGTGACGGGAATTATCAGCGCGATAACCTCCAAGCGCGGCGAGGTAAGCCTGAAACCACAAAGGCTTTTTGCTTTTGCTTTCGGCTTGTAGCTTGCGGCTTGTAGCTTGCGGCTTGCTGCTCGCTTGCTGCTCGCTTGCTGCGCTAGCGTAGCAAGCGCCCAACAGCCTGCGCCGCGGCTACCATGCCGAAGGTGGCGGTAACCATGGTGACCGCGCCGAAACCGCCGGAGCAGTCCAGACGTACGCCTTCCCCAACAAAGGACTTCTGGGTGCAGACGCTGCCGTCGGGTTTGGGATAGCGCAGCTGTTCTTTGGAGTAAACGCAGGGTACGCCGAAACTGCGCTTGCTGTCGGCGCGGGGGAAGTTGTGGTCACGACGCAGCAACGAGCGGGCCTTGGCGGCCAGCGGGTCGTTGACGGTTTTGGACAAGTCCGCGACGGTAATCTGCGTCGGGTCGATCTGCCCGCCTGCGCCACCGGTGGTGATCACCGGGATCTTGCGGCGGCGGCACCAGGCAATCAGCGCCACCTTGGCGTTGACGCTGTCGATGCAATCCACCACACAGTCGATGTCGTCAGTGATCAGGTCGGCCAGATTGCTGGGCGTGACAAAATCCATCACCGCGCGCACCTCGCACTCCGGACTGATCGCCCGCAGACGCTCGGCCATCACCTCGACCTTGGGCTTACCCACCTGACCGTCCAGCGCATGCAACTGCCGGTTGACATTGCTGACACAGACCTCGTCCATATCGATCAGACTGATACGACCAATACCGCTACGCGCCAGCGCCTCGGCCACCCAGCTGCCGACCCCGCCGATCCCGACCACCACCACATGGCTGGTCGCCAGACGCGCAAGCGCCTCCATGCCATACAAACGGCCAATTCCAGCAAAACGGGGGTCTTCGGTGATCATGGGCATCCTCCTGCGGCGGCACAGTATACCAGCGCCCTCTTGCGCTGCATTGCGCAAAAAACAGCCAGTTTTGCGCAGCCACCAGCCCTACTGGCATTGGCATGGATATCCTGCAGTTATCCACAGCTTCATCCCCAACTTCTGTGAACAACGGATGACAAGGCGGCATCGGCGTGGGATGCTCCCCCTCCACCTCAGGAGTCAACATGTCGCGCCCCCCATCCAAGCCACCAGCACTGCATCCACGCAACCGTTATCAGGGCCGTTACGACTTTCCCCTGCTGGCCCGCAAGTGCCCGCCACTAAAGGCTTTTATCCGCCAGGGCAAGGATGGGCAGACGACCATCGACTTTGCTGATCCGGCTGCCCTGCGCTGCCTTAACGGTGCCCTGCTGACGCACTGGTACGACATCACTGGCTGGCAGATCCCGCCGGCCGCGCTGTGCCCACCCATCCCCGGGCGCGCTGACCTTATCCACCATCTGGCAGACCTGCTTGCCAGCAGCCACGACGGGGTTATCCCCAAGGGAGAGCGGCTGCGTGGCCTGGACGTCGGTACCGGCGCTAATCTGATTTACCCCCTGATCGGCAATGCCGAATACGGCTGGCAATTCGTCGGCAGCGACATTGATGCAGAGGCGCTGCGCAACGGCGAGCAGATCCTCGCGGCCAACCCGACCCTGCAGTCCCGGATCGAACTGCGTCGGCAGGCCGACCCTGCGTGCATTTTCGCTGGCATCATTGGCGCAGATGAGCAATTCGACTTCACGCTCTGCAATCCGCCGTTCTATGCCAGCGCTGGCGAGGCGCAGAAAGCCAATGAGCGCAAGTGGCACGGGCTGGGCAAAGCGGCCGCCGGGCGCAACTTCGGCGGCCGCCCCAATGAGCTGTATTGCGCCGATGGCGAAGCGGGCTTTCTGCAACGCATGGCCGAGCAGAGCAAGCGCTACGCACAGCAGGTGTTCTGGTTTTCCACTCTGGTCGCCAATGCCGCCAGTCTCAAAGTGCTGCCCGAGCAACTGCGCGCCCTCGGCGCTACCGACGTGCGGGTTGTCGACATGGGCCAGGGACATAAACGCAGTCGGCTGCTGGCCTGGACCTTCCTCGACAAGAAGCAGCGGCGAGCCTGGCGGCGGGCGCGCTGGCCCGGCACGCGAATCTGAACAACCGGCTCTGGTCTTGGTCACCGACCGGAGCCGAACGGTGGTCACTGAGGCATGCTGCGCCCCGATCCGGCGGGAAGCGCACCGCATGACTCTGGTATGATGGCGCCTTTCTCTGCCCAGACGAACCGGAACCATGACCGAGCTATCTCCTACCCTGCAGCTGGCCTGCGAGCTGATCTCCCGCAACTCCACCACGCCAGAGGACGCTGGCTGTCAGCAACTGATGGGCGAACGACTGGCAGCGGTCGGCTTTGCGCTGGAGCCGCTGCGTTTTGGCGAGGTCGAGAACCTGTGGGCAAAACGCGGCAGCGAAGGTCCTGTGCTGTGTTTTGCCGGTCACACCGATGTGGTGCCAACCGGCCCGGTCGAGCAGTGGCAGACCAACCCCTTTATCCCGCAGATCGTTGACGGCATGCTGCACGGGCGCGGCGCAGCCGATATGAAAGGCAGCCTGGCGGCGATGCTTGTCGCGGTTGAGCGCTTTGTTGCCGCCCATCCCGAACACAAGGGTTCCATCGCCTTTCTGATCACCAGTGATGAGGAAGGCCCGGCCACCGAGGGCACCGTCAAGGTGGTGGAGACGCTGGTTGAGCGCGGCGAAAAGGTCGACTGGTGCATCGTCGGCGAGCCCTCCAGCACCGAGCTGGTAGGCGATATCGTCAAGAACGGGCGCCGTGGCTCACTCAACGCCCGCCTGGTCATTCGCGGCAAACAGGGTCACGTGGCCTACCCGCATCTGGCGCGCAACCCGATCCATTTGGCTGCTCCGGCGCTGGCTGCACTGGCCAGTGAGGTCTGGGACGAAGGCAACGCCTTCTTCCCGCCGACCAGCTTCCAGATCTCCAACGTTCACTCCGGCACCGGTGCCACCAATGTCGTGCCGGGCGAGCTGGAAGCGCTGATCAACTTCCGCTTCTCGACCGAGTCCACCGTCGAGGGCCTGCAACAGCGTGTGCGTGATCTGCTGGACAGCCATGGATTGGAGTACGAGCTGCACTGGACGGTGTCCGGCCTGCCGTTTCTGACCGAACCAGGCGCTCTGCTCGACGGTGTCTCAGCCGCGATCAAGCAAGTCACCGGCCGTGACACCCAGCCTTCGACCTCCGGTGGCACCTCGGACGGTCGCTTTATTGCCACCATGGGCACGCAAGTAGTCGAGCTAGGCCCGGTCAACGCGACCATTCACCAAGTCAACGAGTGCATCAAGGCCGATGACCTCGACCTGCTGACCGATATCTATCAGGTCACGCTGGAACGGTTGCTGACCTGATGCTGCAGCTGATCTGCCCCCACTGTCACGCCCTGCTCAGCAACACTGAGCGCCAATGGCGCTGCGCGGCCGGGCACAGTTATGACCAGGCCCGTCAGGGCTACCTGAATCTCCTACTGGTGCAGCACAAGAACAGCAAGCAGCCGGGTGACACGCCGCAGATGCTGGCCTGCCGTCAGGCGTTTCTCGATGCGGGCCACTACCAGCCGGTCAGCGACGCGATCAACCAGCTGTTCGCCGCGCTGGCGCCAAAGACCCTGCTCGACATGGGCTGCGGTGAAGGCTACTACACCGAACGGCTGGCCCGCGCCCTGCCGGATACCGCCATCGGCGGATTCGACATCAGCAAAGACGCCATCCTCAAGGCCTGCCGACGCAGCCGCAGCATCCGCTGGATGGTTGCTTCCAGCGCAAGACTGCCAGTGGCCGACCAGAGTCTGGACGCCGCGCTTAGCGTGTTCAGCCCCTGGTCGGCGGACGAGTGCCTGCGCACCGTCAAACCCGGCGGCCGGGTGCTGATCGTTGGGCCCCACGGGGATCACCTGCTGGCACTGCGTGAACGCCTGTACGACCAGATTCACCCGACACCGGCGCTGATCAAGGCACTGCCGGACGGGCTGCGCATCGCCTCGGAGCAGACCCTGCGCTATCCTCTGCAACTGACGGGTGAAGATCTGGGTAACCTGATCGGCATGACACCGCACGGTGTGCGCAGCCGCCCCGAGCGCCAGCAGGCCATCGCAGAGCAAGGTATCGACGGGCTCGATGTGGCCATGCAAATGATCATGCTGGAACGTTGCTGAGACCACGAACACGCCAAGGAGTAGCCGTGCGCCAACCCGATATCGAGATCTACCTGCGCGATGACCACGTTAACGACCTGCTGGACTGGCTGCACAGGGTCATGGGGCCACTGACACTGGACGAGCCCAAGGGCCTGACCCAGCACGGCGCACTACACGCAGATCAAACCATCCCGCTGATGGTGGTACGTAAAGCGGCAGGCAAGTGGGCCAGCATCTGGTTTGACAGCGATGCCACCCCCTGGCAAAGCGACCGCGACTGCGCCCGCGCCGTGCATGCAGCGCTCGGCCACGAGGTGCGCTGCTCGGTGGGCGGCTGGGAAGAAGCCGATGGCGAGGCTGACGCCGACCGCTGGCTGAAGGTAAACGCCGAGGGCGAAGCCGAGTTCAACTGGGCGCACTGAAACGCATGCTGCCTGACATAGATAGCTTCCATTGGATTACCGTCGGCGTCAGCTGCCTGATCGTCGCCATCGCGGTGGTATTGCATTACGAGGTTCTGTCGCGCCTGCACCGCTTCCTCGATACCACGCACATGGGTGAGCGCCCACGTATTCTCACCCTGATTTTTGTGCTGCTGTTTACGCATATTGCAGAGATCTGGCTGTTCGGCCTGGGCGCCCTCTACCTGCTGCAGACACCGGAGCTGGGTGGCATAGCCAACCTGCAGCACGTCACCCTGTTCGATACCGTCTATCTGTCAGCGACCACCTACACCACCCTGGGCTACGGCGATCTGACGCCCACCGGCAATCTTCGCTTTTTGTACGGCATGGAATCGCTAACCGGCCTGGTGCTGGTGACCTGGTCAGCCTCGCTGACCTTTATCGAGCTGCAACGCCAGTGGCAAGGCATGCGGCGCAAGCCCTGAAACCTCTGACGAGATCCTGCTATGCTGATTTGCTGCCCACACTGCCTGCGCAAAAATCGACTGGAGGCCACCCGTCTGACGGCCAATCCGGTCTGCGGCGCCTGCAAGCAGCCGCTGTTCACCGGTCAGCCAAGCGCAGTCGATGCTGCCGGGTTTGACCGCCATGCCAGTGCAGATTTGCCACTGGTCATCGACTTCTGGGCCAGTTGGTGCGGCCCCTGCCAGCAGTTTGCGCCCACCTTCAGCCAGAGCTGCGCCGCTACCGAACCACGGGCGCGCTTTTTAAAAGTGGATACAGAAGCAGCCCCGGAGCTGGCTGCCCGCTTCGCCATCCGCAGCATCCCGACACTGATCATCATCCAGCAGGGCAAGGAACTGGCGCGCCTCAACGGTGCCCTGCCACCGGGCGAGTTCGCCCGCTGGCTGCAACAGCAGCTGCCGGGTTGATGGTCGGCTCGGAGCAAGCACAGCGCCAAGCCAACAGGCCCGACGTGAACAGTCGGCCAGCGTACTGAAAAAGAAACGCAAGCAAGCCACCGGCCAGCGCGCAGGCTAGCCGGGCAGGACACGGAGCTGACGCAGCAGTCGTGTCTAAAGCTTGGTCACGTCCTCAGCTTGCAGGCCCTTCTGGCCCTGGGTCACGGTAAATTCAACCTTTTGACCCTCTAACAACGTGCGGTGCCCGTCACCGCGAATGGCGCGAAAGTGCACAAACACATCCGGCCCGGATTCGCGCTGGATAAAACCAAAGCCCTTGGCATCATTGAACCACTTAACGGACCCCTGCTCACGCTCAGCCATTACTACATTCCTCACAACACCGATCTGATCCGTTGCCGTCGCGCGGCAACACGTACGTACCCCGCCTGCTGACAGGGTATTGTTGGAGTCTAGTAGAAGATACAGGTGCCGCAAGCGGCCACCGGATGGTGGCCGCGGCAACGGCGAGTTACTGCTGGGCGGGGGGCTCTGTGGCCTGCAGGTCTGCCTGACGCAACGCCATGCGGTCGTGCTGAGCGACGCCGAGCTGGAAGGCCCAGCGCGCGTCATCATAGACCTTAAGCGGCTGCTCCTCGCTCTGGGTCAGCGCATCAATGGTCAGCCAGTAGGCGCCATCGACTTCATACATCGACGCCTTGAGCTGGGCACCAGACCAGCTGACCAACTGCATCTGCAGCGTAGGCGCAGGCAACGCAAGACTGCTGCGCAGCGCCACGTTCTGCGCCCGCAGGTCAGCCAATGCGAGCACCATGGAGTTCAACTCCCGCTCGTGGCCGCCAGCGTCACCCTCAGTCAACTTGAAGTTATAGTCACCCTCACTGGTCTTATCCAGCTGCAGGGATTCGCCATCAGCGTACTGCCACTGGGCGCGAGCCACCTGTTCCAGCGGGATCTGACTGACCTGCAGATCCAGCCAGTCCTGCGCATTGACCGACATGTTCAGGGCGCGGTTGATCAACCAGACCTGATCCTCGCCGTCCATACGCACCAGCTGATCGCTGCCAACAGGGTTGCCAAACAGCACACCGTATCGGCTTTGATCGGACGCTACGCTCACACGCAGGGCGGCATCGCTGGCCAGCCCCAGACGGGCGTGATACTCGGGATTGCTGGTCTTGGCCTCCAATACGCGAGCCTCACGCAGCGCCAGCAGCAGCGCCGCCAGGCGCTCGCGCTGCAGCGGGTACTGATCACGGTTGGCAACGGTCCAGTCGCTGCCGTCGCGTTGCAGCACGACCTCCTGCTCGCCGCGTGCCAGGGTGAGCTGCTCTACGTCGGCCAGAGCGGCCTGCTGAGCCTCATCCAAAAGCGGGCGACTCTCAAGGTCCGCGACCCGGTCGCTGTCACGCACCTGCAGCGCCACCGCCACCAGGGCGATGGCGACCAGCAGCAGAGCGATAAAAATGATCTTGCGCATGACTATCTCCTCACCCCTTGCGACGCGCGCGGCCCAGCAACCACCAGAGCAGCACGGCCAGCGTCAGCAGCAGCGGCATGAGCATGGTGTTGAGCAGCTTGAGCTGGGTACTCAGGGCGTCGATGTCGGCATTCAGCTGGAAACGCACATCGCGTAGCTGCTTGCGAATCGCCACCTTCTCATCCAGGAACGACTGAATGGTCTCACGCTGCTCGGCGGTCAGCTCGCTCAGCTGGGTCGGGTCCTGCCCCTGCTGCAGCTGGGCGAGCTTCTGGTCGGTTTCGGCCAGACGTTCCTGCAGGCGCTGTTCACTGGCGCGGAAGCGGCTTTCCGCCTTGCGCTGCAGCTCTTCCACCACAGTAAAGGGACGGCTGAAATCACCGCGCGAACGCACGCTGATCAGGGCGTCGGAGCCGGACAGGTTGTCCAGCGCGTTCACCAGCAATCCACCGTTGTCTGCCCAGGGTTGGGAGATGCGCTGACCAAACAGATCCTGCACCTGCACCCACATGCGATCACTCAGCATGTCAGTGTCGGCCACCACCACCACGTTGATGTTGTCAGCCTCTTGCAAGCCCGCCTCACGCCCTTCCAGACCATCCGAGAAGGCAGTCGCAGCCGGACCACTCAGACGCGCGGCCAGGGTATAGGTCTCGGCGTCCGGGGCAAAGCCCTGCAGCAGCTCTTCCGGGTCCTGCAGCTTGGTAAAGCGTTCGCTGGGTACCAGTGCACTGTCAGCGGTGCTTTGCAGCAGCGGGGTGAACTCGGTCTGGCTACCCTCGACCGGCACCAGCGCGCCACCGGTGGCCACGGTCAGCAGCTGCAGCGGTGCGGTGATGGTGTCCTCACGATTGATCTGCGCGGGCTCAACCTCGAGCCAGCCGATATGGCGCGCCGGACGCTGGCCCTGACCACGGCCAACGGCCATGCCCTGACGCGCATCAACCACCACCCGCTCCGGGTTATAGGCAACGCCCCAGGCCTGCAGCAGCGGCCCCAGATCAGACGCCTTGCCATCAGCCATGCCCTCGATCATCGCCTCCATGCCCTGATCTGCCTCGGCGAACGGGTCAACAAAGGCCAGCAGCTTGCCACCGCGCAGCACAAACTGATCAACCGCGTAGAGCGCCGCCTCGCTGAGTGCCTTGGGATGGATCAGCAGCAAGACCTGGATGTCCTCGGGAATCGCATCCACATCCTCGGCCAGGGTTTTGACATCAAACACCTGACGCATCTGCTCGATAGCGACCCAAGGCGCCTGCGGCTGCTGCGAGTAGGGATTCATGCCGCCCTCGACGGGCAGGCCGCTGATCAAGCCAACCTGTGGCTTGTCGGGCTTGGCCAGGGTGCTGACCAGACGACTCAACTCGTACTCGAGCATGTTTTCCTGCTCAAGTGCGAAGAAGGGGATGATTTCGCGCTGGGCCAGCTCGTTGGTGCCGGCCAGACCGAAATAAAGCGAATCACCGCTCTCACTCAGCGGGATAGCCTGCAGACCAAATTCAGCAGCACGATCTTCCGCCTCGGAGAAGGGTTCCGGGTCAATAATGTGCAGACGGATCATGCCATCGGCACGGCGCTCATACTCCTTGAGCATTTCCGCCACACGGCGCTGATAGTTGCGCAGCACCACCAGGTCCTTGCTGGCGCCCTCGGAGAAGAAGAAATACAGATCAATCGGCTCTTCCAGCTCTTGCAGAATCTCCCGGGTGCCGTCCGACAGGGTGTACAGCTTCTGTTCGGTCAGATCCAGGCGAGCTCCCGGCAGCAAAACCCCGGTCGCCATGTTGAAGGCAAAGAAGGCCAGCAGCAGTACCAGCAAGCCGGCACCGGAATACATAATACGTTTCATCTCAAGCTCCTTTGCCTCAATCGGCCTTTTTCAGGTCGATGACGATCGCCGTGGCAAACAGCCAGACGGCCATCAGCGAGAAGAAATACAGCAAGTCACGCAGATCCAGCACGCCCTTGCTGATGGCATCGAAGCGAATCAGGAAACTGAATGAGGCAATGGTGTCCAGCACCCACTGGGGAGCCCAGCCGCTGAACAGGTTCTGCACCATGGACACGCCACTGACGATAAACACGAAGCAGGCAACCACGCTGACGATAAAGGCAATCACCTGGTTCTTGGTCAGTGCCGACATGCACGAGCCGATCGCCAGATAGCCGCCAGCCAGCAGCCAGCTACCGATGTAACCGGTGATGATGGCGCCGTTGTCCGGGTTACCGAGATAGTTGACCGTCAGCACCATCGGGAAGGTCAGCAGCAGAGCAATGCCGATAAACACCCACGCGGCGAGAAACTTGCCCAGCACCATGGCACCGCGCGACACCGGCAGAGTCATCAACAGCTCGATGGTGCCGGACTTGCGTTCCTCGGCCCACAACCGCATGGCGACGGCAGGGATCAGAAACAGGTACAGCCAGGGGTGAAAGTTGAAAAAGGCATTCAGGTCGGCCTGACCGGCCTCGTAGAACGCCCCCAGATAAAAGGTGAAGACCGAAGCCAGCACCAGAAAGATCACAATAAAGATATAGGCCAGCGGCGTGGCGAAGTAGCCACCCAGCTCGCGCTTGAAGATCACGCCCAGATTGTTCATGCCGCCTCCCCGGAGGTCAGGGTACGGAAAACCTCGTCCAGGCGACCGCGCTCCACCGACAACTCATTGACCTGCCATTGCTGCTCCCGAGCCAGCTGCCCCACCGCAGGGAAGATCACCTCACCCGGCTTGGCCAGCACGGTCAGCAGCTGTCCATCACGCTGCGACTCCACCGCCAGTACGCCCGGCAGGCTCTCCAGCGGAGCTGTGGATACCGCTTGTCCCAATGACAGCGTGACCGCCTGGTGATAACGCGAGCGCGCCTCCAGCTCATCCGGCGTGCCATCGGCCAGCAGACGCCCACGCCCGATGATCACGGCGCGTGAACACACGGCGCTGACTTCTTCGAGGATATGCGTGGAAATCACCACCATCTTGTTGCTGCCTTCAGCCAGCTGCTGAATCAGGCGGCGCACATGGTGCTTCTGGTTTGGATCCAGACCGTCGGTCGGCTCGTCCAGAATCAGCACCTGAGGGTCGTGAAGAATGGCCTGAGCCAGACCAACGCGGCGCTTGAAGCCCTTGGAGAGGGTTTCGATGCGCTGTTCGAGCACGCCCTGCAGCTCCACCTGCTCGACCGCCCTATCCACATGGCGCTGGCGCTCGGCGCCGCTCAAACCACGGACATCGGCGATAAACTGCAAAAAGCCCTTGACCCGCATATCGCCGTAGCAGGGCGCGCCCTCAGGCAGATAGCCCATTTTCTGCTGGGCCTGCAGGGTCTGACGCTGAATATCGAAGCCGCAGACCGAGGCAGAACCGCCATCGGGTGTCAGAAAGCCCGTCAGCATTTTCATGGTGGTGGATTTGCCGGCCCCGTTGGGCCCGAGAAAACCGAGCACTTCGCCCGGCTTGACGTCAAACGACAGATTGTCGACGGCGGTGTGATCGCCGAAGCGCTTGGTCAGGCTGTTTATGCTTATCATGCCTTTTATTGTTCCCCCAGAATGGTCATTCGTGCGGTCCGTACCGTCCAGCGGTTACCTCTCAAACATCCATGCCGGACTACGACAGCCCAGGCGTGAACTGGTTCACAGTCGGCAGATATCTGCCTGGCCAGTCGGCGGATGCGGTCGCGCACGAGCCAGAGACTATATGAATCCCCTCCCCGCATTTCAAGGGCCGCAAACAGCCGGCGACGCCCGTGCCCCGCAAACGCCGGAGCTGCTAGAATCCCCAGCATTCTCCGCGTCGCGCCACCGGCCGGCATCACTGCCCAGTTCGAGAGTCCCATGTCTGCTTCCTATGCTTCCCTGTTTGGTCGATTGCGCTTTGGTCTGGCTCGCCGACTGCTGTATCTCTGGGCACGCTCCAGCCGCATTGGCGACAGCAACGAGGAGCTGGCTATCGACCCGCAGCAACCGGTGATCTACGTGCTGCCCTACCGCTCGCTGACCGACCTGATCGTGGCCGATCGCGAATGCGTGCGAGCCGGCCTGCCGCGCCCGGTGCGCGCGCCGCTGCCGCCGCTGGACGAGCGCGATGCCTTTATTTTCCTTAGCCGCGAACGCTCATGGGTGGGCCGGCCCGACCCGCGCGGCCAGTCGCCGCGGCTGGGCAAGGTGCTGGAGCACCCGGAGAGTGTGCAGCTGATTCCGATCACCGTGTTCTGGGGCCAGTCGCCGGACAGCGAGTCCTCCGCCATCAAGCTGCTGTTTGCCTGGAACTGGGTTGGCGGACGGCTGCGCAAGCTGCTGGCCATCATGCTGCACGGTCGCAAAATCCGCGTGCACTTTGGCCCGCGCCTGGCACTGCCGGAGCTGATCACCCCGGAGATGGACCCGGAACGCCGCGTGCGCCGCATCAACCGCGTGCTGCGCGTGCACTTCCGCCAGCAGCGCGCCGCCGTGGTTGGCCCGGAACTGGTACACCGCCGTACCCTGCTCAAGGGCCTGCTGCACGCGCCGCTGGTGCGCGCCGCCATTGCCCGTGAAGCCAGCGAAAAAGGCATCAGCGAGAGCAAGGCCCAGGCCATCGCAGCGCGCTACGCCAACGAGGTGGCCTCCGACTTCACCTATACCATCATCCGCTTTCTGGAAGTGGTCCTGAGCTGGTTCTGGAACAAGCTGTATGACGGCATCCGCGTCAACAACCTCAAGCCCATTCAGGACATCGCCCGCGGCAACGAAATCATCTACGTGCCCTGCCATCGCAGCCATATCGACTACCTGCTGCTGTCCTACCTGCTGTTTCGCAACAGCATGACACCTCCCCACATTGCCGCCGGCATCAACCTCAACATGCCGGTGCTCGGCGGCATTCTGCGACGCGGCGGTGCCTTCTTCATGCGCCGCAGCTTCAAGGGTAACCAGCTGTACACCGCAGTTTTCAATGAATACCTGCATGCGCTGTTCAGTCGCGGCTTTCCAGTCGAATACTTCATCGAGGGCGGGCGCTCACGCACCGGCCGCATGCTCAGCCCCAAGACCGGCATGCTGGCGATCACCCTGCGCAGCTTCCTGCGTTCCTCGCGTCGCCCTATCGTGTTTGTGCCGGTGTATATCGGTTATGAGCGGGTGCTGGAAGGCCGCACCTACCTGGGCGAGCTGCGTGGGCAGGCGAAGAAGAAGGAGTCGGTGTTTGACCTGTTTCGGGTGCTTTCGGCGCTCAAGCTGCGTTTTGGCCAGGTCGCGGTGAACTTTGGCGAGCCGCTGGCCTTGGCGGACTTTCTTGATCGCGAGCAGCCAGGCTGGCGACAACAGGCGCTGGCCCCCGACTACCGTCCAAGTTGGCTGAACGCCACCACCAACACCCTGGCACGCGAGCTGACCAGCGGCATCAGCGCCGCAGCCGACGTCAACCCGGTCAACCTGGTCGCCCTGGTGATGCTGTCCACCGCCCGTCTGGCGCTGGACGAAACATCCCTGGCACGGGCACTGGACCGCTACAAGGCGCTGCTGCAAACAGTCCCCTACAGCCCTGGCGTGACCCTGACCGGACTGGACGGCCAGGCGATGATCGAACACGTAGAGGCCATGCAGATGATCGGCCGCCAATCCGATGCCCTTGGCGAAATCATGCGCCTGGACGAGCCCCAGGCGGTGCTGATGACCTACTACCGCAACAACGTGCTGCACCTGGTGGTCTTGCCGGCGCTGATCGCCTGCCTGTTCCAGAACAATCCGCGCATGAAACGCGAACAGATCGAACGTCTGGTCATGGGCATTTATCCGTACCTGCAGGGCGAGCTGTTCCTGCAGTGGCGCGAAGACGAACTGCCCGCCGTCATTCAGCAATGGATCGACAGCCTGGTCGAACAACAACTGCTGCGCGAGGCAGACGGGCAGATCCATCGCCCGGACCTGAGTTCGGTAGAGTTTGTCATGCTCAGCCTGCTGTCACGCAGCATCATCCAGATTCTGGAACGCTTCTACATGGCTTCGGCATTGCTGCTGAACTATCCCAACGGCAGCCAGACCGCCGAACAGCTGGAAGCACGCTGTACCATCATGGCGCAGCGCCTGTCGATTCTGCATGGCCTGAACGCACCCGAGTTCTTCGACAAAACCCTGTTCCGCCAGTTTATCCAGCGCCTGACTGATGAACAGGTGTTGCGGGCAGACGACGAGGGTCGGCTGCACTATGCAGCCGGACTGGAGGACATTGCCGAGAACAC
The DNA here is from genome assembly GCF_002307495.1 of Pseudomonas abyssi. Taxonomy (GTDB): domain Bacteria; phylum Pseudomonadota; class Gammaproteobacteria; order Pseudomonadales; family Pseudomonadaceae; genus Halopseudomonas; species Halopseudomonas abyssi. The sequence goes on from NZ_NTMR01000002.1 coordinate 141,345, forward strand.
CGCCAAGCGGGTGCTCAGCGCCGAGGTGCGCCTGTCGATTCGGCAGGTGGCGCGGAGCGCAGAAGCGGCTGACAGTCAGGCTGCGGCCCAATAGTCCTGCACAAAACCGGAACGGCCGGCACTCAGTCCAGCTTTTTTTTGCCGTAGATATCGTAGCGGCTGGACTGGCCGGCCAGCTCAGCGCTGGGCCGCTGGCCGGCAATCGCCGGCGCCTTGCGCGGGCGCTTGACCGCCACCCGGTGGGAGGCCAACTGCAGCGCCGCCGCCAGCAGCTGGGGCGCATCATCGTCATCACCGGCCAGCGGCCGGAACAGGCGCATCTCTTTTTTCACCAACGCGGACTTGTCCCGGTGCGGGAACATCGGGTCCAGATGAATGACCTGGGGAGTCGGCAAAGACCAGTCGCCCATGGCCGCAATCGCATCGCACTGCAGCAGCTGCATCCGCGCAGCGATCTCGGCCACCTCACCACCGGCGGCTCTGGCTCTTTGCAAGCCGTCTTCCAGCAGCGCCGCAATCACCGGCTGACGCTCCAGCAGCGTCACTTCGCAGCCCAGCGCGGCAATCACAAAGGCGTCGCGCCCCAAACCTGCGGTGGCATCCAGCACACTGGGTCTGACACTGCCGCGAATACCCACCGCCCGCGCGACCATCTGCCCCGCCCCACCGCCAAACTGACGGCGATGCGCCAGCGCCCCGCCAACAAAGTCCACCCGCACCGCACCCGGCGCGCCGGCTTCGGTGCTGCGCAGGGCAAGCCCGCCCTCTGCCGGCTCCAGCAGCAGCGCCGCATCAGCTGCCGACTCGGCCAGCACCGGCAGTTGCAGGCGTTCGGCCAGCGCCTCGGCGCTGGCTTGCCATTGCGGGTCGGACCAGGTGACGGCCAGTGACAGGGGGGCATGTTCGCTCATGGATATTCCTGTGGCATCAGAACAGACCCGCCTGCTGCGGCGTCTGCGCAGCCTCGCGCTCGCCGGGCCAGGCCGGCATGGGCGCCAGCGCCGGCACCCGCTCACGCAGGGCATGGTAAAAGTCTCGGGCCAATTGGGGCGCCATCTGGTTATCCGGGGTGTGCATGAACAGCATCGGCTGATAGCCGGCCTGCAACCACTGGACGCACTTGTCGAGCCAGGGTGCCAGCGCCTGCCAATTGGCGTCCCTATCCATACCACCAATAAAGCGCACACTGGGCCGCTGCGACAGCGCAATGGCATGCACCGGCAGGCGCGGCTTGCGCTGCTTGGCTTCAAGCGTTGAGGGGTCGGTGGCGGTACTGGCGAACAACGCACGAGTGTCGAAGCTGATGCGCTCGACACCCCGCCCGTGCAGTAGGCGGTTAAGCTGCCGTTCGGCGTCGTCCTTGCGGAAAAACCCGGGATGGCGCACTTCGACCGCATATTGGTAGTCAGCAGGCAAGCCAGCCAGAAACTCAGCCAGTATCCCCAACGCATCCGGTGCAACACGCTCGGGCAACTGCAGCCAGATCGGCCCAAGGCGTTGCTCCAGCGGTGCCATGCGGCTGAAGAACGCCCTCAGTGCCGGATGATCAGCATCCAGACGCCCGCCATGACTGACCTCACGGGGCAACTTGGCGCAGAAGTGAAAGTCCTCACTCAGCAGTTCAGCCCAACGGGCAACGCGCGCGGCACTGGGCAGGGAGTAGAAGGTGGTATTGCCCTCAACCGCGCCAAACACGCGACTGTACTGCGCCAGCCGTTCGTCGGCGTCGCTGCCACGGGTATAGAGCTGACCACCCCAGGCGGGCTCAGACCACAGTGGGCAACCGGTGATAAAACGCGGGGGTAACGCAGTCACGACATCAGGCGTAGACGTCGATGCCGGCCAGGCTGTCGGCAGCGCTGTCGACCGGCATATTGGCCGTGTTCTGGTAGCTGGCCAACGCCTGATTGGCGCGACCATAGACTGGCTCGTAGGATTCGCGGCGTGCCGGAATGTATTCGGCGGTCGGTGCAGAAGTCGAGACTACCTGCGTTGCCGGTAGGCGGTTGGCGGCTGCAGCCGCGCCCGGCTCTGCTACCGGAACGGGCACCGCCGCGGTGCTGCCATTGGTATTGGCAACCGCTCGACTGCTGCGCTCGGGCAGCGATGAGTAGGGGTTAAATCCGTCCAGGCGCACCGAATTGACTCCTGCAGAGATGGGGCCAGCTTACGCCTGCCCCTTGGGCGTGGCAACTTTGTCGCGCAGATAAACCGGCTGCGCATCTGCAGCATCAACCACTTCGCCGGCCTGCCACCGAGGTAAGGCCAGGGTGATCAGATCACTGGCGTCCGGCAGCATCTGCGGCCAGCTCTGCGTGGCGGACACCGCCAGGCGCTCAGCATACTGCCAACCGGTACCGGCACCGGCCACGCTGCCAACACCCGCCGGCAAGCTGACCGCTTCAGGCGCACAAACCCGCTCATCATCCAGCAACTGCATGACGCCGTCCTGCAGGCCGTAGAGGCCCCAATAGACTTCATCCATACGCGCATCAATGGCGGCCGCTACGGTGTCGGTGCCGTGCTCGCGCCAGGCGCGCTGAGCCAGCGCCGCCAGATTGGATACGGCGATCACCGGTTTGTCAGCGGCAAACGCCAGCCCCTGCACCATGCCGGTCGCGATGCGCACGCCGGTAAAGGCGCCGGGGCCGCGACCAAACACCAGGGCGTCGACATCCTGCAGCCGCAGCTGACGTTCGCCAAGCAGCTCCTCGATCATCGGCAGCAGGCGCTGGGCATGCTGACGCGGAATCACTTCGCTGCGCGCGGTGACGGCGCCATCATGCAGCAAGGCGGCGGAACAGCACTCGGTGGCGGTATCCAGAGCAAGCAGTGTGGTCATGGTCGAACTCTGCATTCAGGGGGCGGGCATTGTACAAAAATGCAAAGACCCGTGCGACCGAAGTCAGCACGGGTCTTTTGCTCCAGCGAGCAGGGCTCAGTCCAGCGCGCTGATGACCTTGGCAGTGATCTGCTCTACGCTGCCGATACCTTCCACCTTGGCGCACTTGGGCGTGCCCTTGGCAGCAGACAGGCCCTGGTAGAACTCAACCAGCGGCTTGGTCTGGGTGTGATAAACCTGCAGGCGTTTGCGAACGGTTTCTTCCTTGTCGTCATCACGCTGAATCAGGTCATCGCCGGTCACGTCGTCCTTGCCGGCGACTTTGGGCGGGTTGTGATCAACGTGATAAACACGACCCGAACCCGGGTGCACACGACGACCGGACAGGCGAGCAACAATTTCCTCGTCGGCCACAGCGATTTCCAGCACGCGATCAATATCGATACCGGCTTCTACCAGCGCCTCGGCCTGCGGAATGGTGCGCGGGAAGCCATCAAACAGAAAGCCCTTGGCGCAATCATCCTGGGTGATACGCTCCTTGATCAGGCCGATGATCAGGTCATCGGAGACCAGGCCGCCCGTATCCATGACTTCCTTGACCTGCTTGCCAAGCTCGGTACCGGCCTTGACCGCTGCACGCAGCATGTCGCCGGTGGAGATTTGCGGAATGCCGAAGCGCTCGCAGATGAACTGGGCCTGTGTACCCTTGCCCGCCCCTGGGGCGCCCAACAGGATAACTCGCATGATGTACTCCTCGTCTAACTGAAACCGGGCATTGAGCGGTCCTCAACCAGCGACCTGCCAGGCACTCGCGGCCAGCGCGAATGCGGTAAATACGGTGCGTCCAGAGCGTGCTGGTTCGCAAAGGGCGTTCAACATACACGCCCACGCGGCCATGCACAAGACGGACCATTGTCGCAGGCAAACGCGCCCGCAGGATACTTGACGACCGACCGGTCAGCCGGTGTTGCGCATGCCTGCCGCGATACCGGCCATGGTCACCATCAGCGCCCGCTCCAGATCAGGATCGACACGCTCGCCCTGGGCACGGGTACGCTTCATAAGCTCGGCCTGCAGCACATGCAGCGGGTCGGTGTAGGGGTTGCGCACCGCCACCGACTCGCCCAGCGCCGGGTTGTGCGCCAGCAGTGCATCGCTGTCACGCAGCTGCAGCACCACGGCGGTGGCCTGCGCCAGCGCCGTGCGCAAACGTTCACCCAGCGGCCACAGGTCCGGACTGGCCAGGCGTTGCTCATAGAAGCGCGCGATATCCACATCGGCCTTGGACAGCACCATCTCCAGCATCTCCACACGCGCCAGGAAAAACGGCCAGGCCTCCATCATCTGCGTGAGCTGAGCCTGCTTGCCGGCGTCCAGCGCTTCACGTAGCGCCTGTCCGGCACCCAGCCAGGCCGGCAGCATCAGGCGCGTCTGAGTCCAGGCAAAGATCCAGGGGATAGCACGCAGACTCTCGATGCCGCCCTGACTGCGGCGCTTGGCCGGCCGGCTGCCCAACGGCAGGCGACCCAGCTCCTGCTCGGGTGTCGCCTGACGGAAGTACTCGACAAACTGCGGCTCGCCGCGCACCACGCCCCGGTACACTTCAACCGAGCGATCAGCCAACTGCTGCATCAGCTCACGCCAGGCCGGCTCGGGTGCCGGTGGCGGCAGCAGGCTGGCCTCCATGACGGCGCTGGTATAGAGCAGCATGCTCTGCACGGCGATCCCGGGCAGGCCAAACTTGAAGCGGATCATCTCGCCCTGTTCGGTGACCCGCAGTTGACCGCGTACCGAACCCGGTGGCTGCGAGAGAATGGCCATGTGAGCAGGTGCACCACCGCGACCCACGGTGCCGCCGCGACCGTGAAACAGCCGCAGATGCACTCCGTGGCGCCGACACACACCCACCAACGCTTCCTGGGCACGGTACTGCGCCCAGCCTGCCGCGAGCGTACCGGCGTCCTTGGCCGAGTCGGAATAGCCGATCATGACCTCCTGTTCATCCCCCGCCAGCGCGCGGTACTGCTCCAGCGACAGCAGGCGATCAATCGCGTCGGCAGCATGATCAAGGTCACTCAGGGTCTCGAACAACGGCGCCACCCGCATCGGCCAGCGGACGCCGGTTTCCTTGAGCAACAGCTTGACCGCCAGCACATCCGAGGGGTGCGAGGCCATGGAAATAACATAGGAGCCGAGCAGTTCCTGTGGTTGGCTGGCCACGACCCGACAGGTCGCCAGCACTTCTGCGACATCGGCCGATGGCTGCCATTCCGGCGGCAGCAGCGGGCGCCGGCTGTGCAACTCATCCAGCAGAAAGCGGCAACGGGCCTCTTCATCCCACTCGGCATAGTTGCCTAACTGCAGGTATTCGGTCAGCTCGCTGAGCACCTGCGCGTGACGCGCCGCATCCTGCCGGATATCCAGGCGTACCAGCCCCAGACCAAAGGCGTTAACCCGACGCAGGGTGTCGAGCAAGGGACCGTTGGCGATGCGCTTGAGGCCAAAGGCAAGCAGCGACTGATAACACAACTCCAACGGACCGCGCAGATCGCCGAGCTGGCGCAGCACCTCGGCGGGCATGGCCACATCAGCCGTCAGCGACTGCTCTGCCCAGTCGCGGGTCGCCTGCAGTCGGGTACGCAGTTGCTTGAGCACGGCCCGGTAGGGCTCATCGACGTTACCGGCTGCGGCCAGCAGCTCATCGCTGGCCGCATGCATGGACAGCTGGTTGCCCAGCGCCTCGATATCACGCAAGTACAGATCAGCCGCCATCCAGCGCCCCAGCAGCAGTACCTCGCGGGTGACGGGCGCGGTGACGTTGGGGTTGCCATCGCGGTCGCCGCCCATCCAGGAGGCAATGCGCACCGGCGCGGCGCGCACATCCAGGTGCTGGCCGGTGGCGCCGTGCACATCGGCATCCAAGCGACGCAGGAACTGCGGCAGTGCCTGCCACAGCGAGTGTTCGATGACCGCAAAGCCCCACTTGGCCTCATCGACCGGCGTGGGTCGGCTGCGCCGGATCTCATCGGTATGCCAGGCCTCGCTGATCAGACGCGCCAGATCCTGACGCACCTCTTCACGCTCGGTAGCCGTCAGGTCGTCATGGTCGCCACGCGCCAGCGCATCAGCGATGGCGTCGTACTTCTGGATCAGCGTACGGCGGGTGACTTCGGTCGGGTGGGCAGTCAGCACCAGCTCGATATCCAGCCCGTTGACCTGCTGGACGATGGCGTCGGTGCTGAAATTCTCCGCCTTCAGGCGCTGCAGCAGCTCGTTGACACAGCGCAATTCAAAGGCCTGCGGCTCATCGGCCCGGCGCCGGCGGATACGGTGATGCTGCTCGGCAATATTGGCCAGGTTGAGAAACTGGTTAAAGGCCCGACACACCGGCAACAACTGGCTGTCAGGCAAATCCTGCAGGGCGCCCAGCAGCGCGTCATTGGCTGCCTGGTCGGCCTTGCGGCCCTTTTTGGCACCCAGACGAATACGCTCGATGCGTTGCAGAAAGTCGTCCCCCAGGTGGGCCTGAATGGTCTGCCCCAGCAGCGTACCGAGGTTATGGACGTCTTCACGCAAACGGGCATCAATATCGGTCATGACTCTGTCTCCAGGCAAACGGGACGCCCAGCATGCGATGCAACCTTGCCGCTGACAAGGGGTCTCAAGACCTGTACACCCCCGCAAATGGTCTATGCTGGGGGTGTCGCCACAAGCGACAACACGCAATAAAGGGGGAACCATGAAGATCCGTGAACTCACCCAAGCCTGGGAAAAGAACGCCAAGGGCCGCGTGACCCGCAACAGCTATGCGGTGCATCTCACGCTGGAAGATGCGGCGCGCCTGGAAGCGCTGCACGAGATGTACCCCAAACGTCAGGTTGAAGACCTGATCACCGACCTGCTGGGCGCGGCGCTTGAAGAACTGGAAGCCAGTCTGCCCTACCGGGCGGGAAAGGAAGTGATAGCCATCGATGAGATGGGCGACCCTCAGTACAAGGACGAGGGGCCGACGCCACGCTATCTAGAACTGAGCCGCAAGCATCTGCAGGAGCTGATCGAGCGCCAGCAGGAAACCCAGCACTGAGTGAGTGCAACAGGGCGCGGTAGACCGCGCCCTAAAGACCTTGCTGCTTGGCCCTGTCCCACAGGGCGTCGAGCTCAGTCAGGTCGCGCCCGGCCACGGTCGCGCCCTGCCCTCTGAGCTGCTCTTCGATAAACCGAAAACGCCGCTCAAATTTGGCATTGCCCTGACGCAAGGCGTTCTCGGCATCCACACCAAGGTGCCGGGCAAGATTGACCACGCAGAACAGCAGGTCGCCCATCTCCTCGGCGACGGCGGCGTTGTCACCCGCCGCCAGTGCCTCGCGCACTTCATCCAATTCTTCGCTGATCTTGTCAACCACCGGCGCCGCCTCGGGCCAGTCGAAACCGGCCGATGCAGCGCGCTTTTGCAGCTTCTGCGCACGGCTCAGTGCCGGCAGTGCGGTGGGCACGTCGTCCAATAGCGACAGCTGTTCGGGACGCGCCGCTTTCTCTGCTCGCTCCTCCGCCTTGATCTGCTCCCAACGGCGCTTGACCTGCTCTGGCGCCAGGGTCTGGCTGCCCGGCGGCGTACGCAGATTGCCGTCGGGAAACACGTGCGGATGGCGACGTACCAGCTTGCGGGTGATGCCATCCACCACCTCGGCCCAGCCAAAACGGCTTTCCTCGCCCGCCAGCTGGGCGTAGTAGACGACCTGAAAGAGCAAATCGCCCAGCTCGCCACGCAGCTGCTCGAAGTCTCCCTGCTCGATGGCGTCTGCCACCTCATAGGCCTCTTCCAGCGTGTGCGGCACGATACTGGCGTAATTCTGTTGCAGATCTCAGGGACAGCCATGCTGCGGATCACGCAGACGCTGCATCAGATACAGCAGGTCGTCCAACTGGTAACTCATGCGCGGTTTTCCTGGCGATTGCGTCGCGCTTCGATGACGTTCGGCAGCTGGCTGATACGCGTCAGCAGGCGGCTGAGCATGCCGAGATTGGGAATTTCAATGGTCAGCAGCATCGCCGCGTAGTTATCGTCCTTGTTCGTCCGCGTACTGACCTCCAGTACGTTGATCTTCTCATTGGCCAGCAGCAGCGAGACGTCACGCAGCAGACCAGAGCGATCATAGGCCTTGATGTAGATTTCCACCGGATAGGTCTGCACCGGCGCACCGCCCCAGCTGACTTCGATCAGACGTTCCGAGTCGCGATCTTGCAGCTGCATGGCATTGGCGCAGTCGGCGCGATGCACGGTCACGCCACGGCCCAGCGTGATGTAGCCGATGATCGGATCGCCCGGCACTGGCTGACAACAACCAGCCAGTTGGGTCATCAGGTTGCCGACCCCCTGAATATAGACATCGCCGCGGCGGCCGACATTGCGGCTGGGCTTTTTGGGAATCAGCTCCAGCTGTTCGCTGTGGCGATCCGGCTCGACCAGCTGTTGCGCCACATTGACCACATGGGCCAGGCGCATGTCACCAGCCCCAACGGCAACAAAAAGATCCTCCTGGCTCTTGAGCCCGAGGCGATCAATCAGTTGCGCATAATCGGCGCCGTTCAGTGCCATGCGAGTCAGCTCACGTTCGACCATCAGCTTGCCCGCTTGCGCGTTCTGCTCGCGGGCCTGCTCCTTGAACCAATGCTGTACCTTGGCGCGCGCGCGCGAGGTGTTCAGATAGCCGAGATTGGGGTTGAGCCAATCGCGGCTTGGGCCGCTTTGCTTGCCGGTGATGATCTCCACCTGCTCGCCGGTCTGCAGCACGTAATTCAGCGGCACGATGCGCCCGTTGACCTTGGCGCCGCGGCAATTGTGGCCAATTTCGGTGTGCACCCGATAGGCGAAGTCCAGCGGCGTTGCCCCCTTGGCCATGTCCAGCACGTGGCCATCGGGCGTAAACAGGTAGATGCGGTCCGGTTCAAAGTCGACCCGCAGCTGCTCAGCCAAGCCGCCGATGTCGCCCATCTCCTCGTGCCATTCCAGCACCTGACGCAGCCAGGCGATCTTGTCTTCATAGGCGTTGGAGTTGCTGTCGAGATCGGTGCCCTTGTAGCGCCAGTGGGCGCAGACGCCCAGCTCAGCCTCCTCGTGCATGCCCTGGGTACGGATCTGCACCTCCAGCACCTTGCCCTCGGGACCGATCACCGCGGTATGCAGCGAGCGATAGCCGTTCTCCTTCGGATTGGCGACATAATCGTCAAACTCGTTAGGAATATGCCGCCACAGGCTGTGAACAACACCCAGCGCGGTGTAGCAGTCACGGACCTGAGGTACCAGAATACGCACCGCGCGCACGTCATAGACCTGACTGAAATCGATGCCCTTGCGCTGCATCTTGCGCCAGATGGAATAGATGTGTTTTGCCCGGCCGGTGATATCGGCATGAATCGACGCCTCTTCCAGCGACTCGCGCAGCTGGGCCATCACAGCATCGATGTACTGCTGGCGGTCGAGCCGACGCTCGTCCAGCAGCTTGGCAATCTGTTTGTATTGTGTGGGCTCGAGATAGCGGAACGAGAGGTCTTCCAGCTCCCACTTGATATGCCCGATACCCAGGCGGTGCGCCAGCGGCGCGTAGATGTCGAATACTTCGCGGGCGACGCGGTAGCGCTTTTCTTCCGGCGCATCCTTGACCGCCCGGATGGCGCAGGTGCGCTCGGCCAGCTTGATCAGTGCCACACGAACATCATCGACCAGCGTCACCAGCATCTTGCGCAGGTTCTCCACCTGCGCCTGCGGACTAAAGCTCGCCGTATTGCCCGGGTTCTGCGACACGCTGATGGCCGCCATGCGCTGCACACCATCCACCAAGTGGGCAACGGTCGGCCCAAAGCGGTGTTCCACTTCGGTCAGGTCGGTCTTGCGCTCGCGCACCGCGCGGTAGACCACGGCAGCGACCAGTGAGTCCTGGTCCAGTTTGAGGTCAGCCAGAATCTCGGCCATTTCCAGGCCAGTGCGGTAACTGCTCGCACCGTCCGCCCAGATGTTCTCCGCTTCGATGGCGGCCTGCTCCAGCTCCTGGGCCCACTCGCATGCTTCATGCAGCGTCTGGGGATCGACAAGCTGCGTGCGCTCCCCGATACGTTCGATCCAGGCGTCGATATTGACGCTGCCATCCTGATTGGTCGGGTGTGCTGCTCTGACCTGTACCATCTTCTTGTCCTCGCCCGGCGGCGATCTATTGCCTCCGGAACAGTGCCATGGCCTCGACATGGGCGGTCTGGGGGAACATGTCCATGATGCCCGCCCGAACCAGGGTGTAGCCCTTGCCTGCCAGAATGCCTGCATCGCGCGCCAGCGTGGCCGGATTGCAGGAAATGTAAAGTATACGCTCGACCGCCAGGGCGGCCAGATCAACTACCATCTGCTCGGCGCCGTCACGCGGCGGATCAAGCAACGCTGCAGTGTACTGCGGTGACCCCGGCGGCACTTCAAGGGGCTTCGACAAGTCGGCAGCGAAAAAGTGCACCTCATCAAGGCCGTTTTTCCGGGCATTGTCTGCCGCCCGGCCCACCATTTCCACACTACCTTCGATACCCGTCACCTTAGCCCCGGCACGCGCCAACGCCAGAGCAAAGTTGCCGACACCGCAAAACAGATCCAGCACCGCCTCACCAGGTTCCGGCGCCAACCAGTCCAGCGCCTGATTGACCATCGCCTGGTTGATCTGCGGATTGACCTGGGTAAAGTCCCCGGGCGCAAACCCCAGCATCAACTGCTGGTCGACCAGGCGATAGGCCGGTTCAAGCGCACCACTCACGGGCACAGCGCCCGACTCGTCACCCTGCAGCCACAAGCCCAGCCCATGCTCAACAGCAAAGGCCAGCAGGCATTCGCGATCTGCCTCGCCCAAGGGACGCAGGTGGCGCAGTACCAGCGCCGGGTGTTCGGCCCCAATCAATTCGACGTGCCCCAGCGCATCGGCGCCGTTCAAACTGCGCAACAGCGCCGGCAGACGGATCAGCACGCGCTCCAGCTCAGGCACCAGGACGGGGCATTGCTCGACATTGACCAGCTCACTGCTGGCACGTTGACGAAAGCCGACAGCCAGCTGCCGGCACCCGCGATCCCAGCGCAGCGCAACCCGCGTACGCTGGCGGTAGCCATAGGCAGGCCCTTCCAGCGCCGGCGCCCACTCCTGTGGTTCAACCTGAGCGAAGTGCTGCAATTGCTGCGCCAAGGCCTGCTGTTTGATCTCCAGCTGCTGTTCGCGCGCCATATGCTGCAGGCTGCAACCACCGCACAAATCGGCGTGTACACAGCGCAGCGGCTGGCGCCGTTCACTGGCTTGCTGCAGGCCTTCCAGCCGCGTCTCGATCAGCTTGCTGCGCGCCCGCAATACCCGCGCCTGTACCTGCTCGCAGGGCAGCCCGCCCTCGACAAACACCGTGCGCCCGCGCCAACGGCCAATGCCTCGGCCGTCGTGGGTCAGGCGCTCGAGTTGCAGTTCGATGCGCTGGCCGATCGCCGCCGGGGCATCCGCTGCCGGCGCCGCGCGCGGACGTCCACGCCCGCGCTTCATGCCGGGCCGTCGTAAACGCCGGTGGACAGATAACGGTCGCCGCGATCACAGATGATGGCAACAATGACCGCGTTTTCCACCTCGGCACTCAGACGCAGCGCCGCAGCCACCGCGCCACCGGAAGACACGCCGCAGAAGATGCCTTCTTCGCGGGCCAGCCGGCGCATGGTGACCTCGGCTTCCTGTTGCCCCATATCGATCACCAGATCAACCCGGGTTTCATCAAAGATGGTGGGCAGGTACTCCTTGGGCCAACGGCGGATACCGGGAATCGCCGCCCCTTCGATCGGTTGCAGACCGACAATCTGGATAGCCGGATTCTGTTCCTTGAGGTAACGGGAGGTGCCCATAATGGTGCCGGTGGTGCCCATCGAGCTGACGAAGTGCGTCACCGTCCCCTGGGTATCACGCCAGATCTCGGGGCCGGTGCCATGATAATGCGCCTCGGGATTGTCCTGATTGCCGAACTGGTCCAGCACCTTGCCCTGGCCCTCGGCCTGCATGCGCAAAGCCAGGTCTCGCGCGCCTTCCATACCCTGGGCCTGGGTCACTTCAATCAGCTGCGCGCCATAGGCGGTCATCGCCGCCTTGCGCTCGGCGCTCATGTTGTCCGGCATGATCAGCACCATGCGGTAGCCTTTGATAGCCGCCGCCATGGCCAGCGCGATACCGGTATTGCCGGAGGTCGCCTCGATCAGTGTATCGCCGGGCTGGATATCGCCACGGGCCTCGGCCCGCTCGATCATCGACAGCGCCGGGCGGTCCTTCACCGATCCGGCCGGGTTATTGCCTTCCAGCTTGACCAGAATGGTGTTGCTGGTCTGGCCCGGCAGGCGCTGCAGCCTGACTAGCGGGGTGTTGCCGATGCAATCGGCGATGGTGGGATAATGCTGCGTCATGGAGTCACCGTAGCGGCCTTGACCGTCGCCAGGAGGGTCGGCAAGGCTGTGCTTTTTGCTCAAGCCGCCTATGATACCGACAACAACCTAATTTGGCCCACCCAAGTGCGTATTTCGCGCCGCCCCTGAATGCGCGGCTGACGAGGAAACGGGAACACATCTCCATGAACGACATTGGCATCAAGGCCCGACTCCTGCTGATGACCCTGATCCCGGCCGGGATACTGGCCGCCGCAGTGGGCGTCTACTTCAGCTGGCAACACCTGGGTGATCTGCAAAAGCAATTGCTCGAGCGCGGGCAGCTCACCGCCGAGCACCTGCAACGCCCCGCTACCGAGGCCCTGCTGGCCGGGCAACCACAGCGCATGCGCACCACCCTGGCCAACACTCTCAATTACCAGGACGTGCGCGCGGTCACCTTGTATGACGCCGACAATCAACCCCTGGAGCACAGCGGCCCGCAGATGCTCGCTGCCAATCGCGCGCTGCCGGAAAGCCCGCTGGCCGCCGGCACCGGCCTGCAAGTGCGCACCGGCGAGCGCAGCACCCGCTTTATCCTGCCGCTGCAGGCGAGCCCCGAGCTACTCAGCGCGGCCGAGCGCAGTGACCTGGAAGCCGATGCCCTGATCGGCTGGCTGGAAGTGGAGCTTAGCCACGGCAACACCCAGCTGCGCAGCTACCAGACACTGCTGACCACGCTGGTCCTGATTCTGCTCGGCTTGCTGATCACCGGCCTGATGGTCAGTACCATGGGGCGCCATATCATCGACCCGATTGTCGAGATCAACCAGGCCATTGCCCGCATCAGCAAGGGCCAGCTGGACGTGCGCCTGCCCCGTCAGGGTGCCCGCGAGCTGGACGACCTGGCGGAGGGCGTCAACACCATGACCCAGGCGCTGCAAAGCGCCCAGGGCGAGCTGCAGCAAAACGTCGAGCAAGCTACTGAAGACCTGCGCCAGACGCTGGAGACCATTGAGGTACAGAACATCGAGCTGGACATGGCGCGCAAGGCAGCCCAGGAGGCCAGCCGCATCAAGTCCGAGTTTCTGGCCAACATGAGTCATGAGCTGCGCACGCCGCTCAACGGCATCCTCGGCTTCAGCAACCTGCTGCAGCGCACCGAAATGACCCCGCGCCAGATCGAATACCTGGACACCATCAGCAAGTCGGCCAAAAGCCTGCAAGACATCATCAACGAGATACTCGACTTTTCGAAGATCGAGGCCGGCAAGCTGGTATTGGACAATCTGCCGTTCAACCTGCGCGATCTGGTCGAGGAAACCCTGACCATGCTGGCACCGGCGGCGCATCAGAAACAGGTGGAACTGGTCAGCCTGATCTACCGCGACGTGCCACTCGGGCTGAGTGGCGATGCGCTGCGCCTCAAGCAGGTGTTATCCAACCTGCTGAGCAATGCCATCAAATTCACCCACGACGGCTCGGTGTGCCTGCGGGTCATGCTGGAGGAGGACAACGACAGCAGCGCGGTGCTGCGCATCAGCGTAACGGACACCGGCGTAGGCCTGACCGAGGCGCAGCAAAAGTCCCTGTTCCGAGCCTTCAGCCAGGTCGACAACTCTCCAACCCGCCAGGCCGGCGGCACTGGCCTTGGCCTGGTCATCACCAAACGCCTGGTCGAGCAGATGCATGGTGAGATTCACTTGCACAGCACCCCCGGCTCCGGCTCCGAGTTCTGGTTTACCGCCAGCCTGAACAAGTCCAGCCAAGCCGACGACGACCTGCCCAACCGCCCGTTCGAAGGCTTGTACGCCGGCGTATTTGAACCTAACCCGCTGAGCCGCCAGGCCTTGCTGCACGAGCTGGAAGACCTGGGCCTGCAAACCCGTATCTTCAGCACCCTGAGCAGCCTCGACGAAGCCGTGCTCGAGGGCGGACCCAGCGCGCCCCAACTCGCCCTGGTCAGCAGCGAAAGCCCAGAGCATCGCCTGACCGACAGCCTGCAGTACGTGCAGCGCTGGGCTGGGCATGGCTGCGCCAGCATCCTGCTGGTCAACGCGGTCGCGCAGCCGCCGCAGCTGGATCAGTTGCCCGAAGGCCGTTGCGCGGTGCTCTCGCGCCCACTGTGCATGCGCAAACTGTTCCGTGCCACCGGCCAACTGCTGCAACCCAGGCCCAGCGCCCTGCCCGACCTGCCAGCCGCCGACGCGGAACAGGAACGGCGCGCCAACCCGGACAGCGTCACCATTCTCTGTGTCGACGACAATCCCGCCAACCTCAAGCTGGTTGAAACCTTTCTACAGGAAATGGGCACCCGGGTTCGCGCGGTCGACAGCGGTGAAGCGGCCCTGGAGGTACTGGCCGAGCAACGCTTCGATCTGATTTTCATGGATGTCCAGATGCCCGGCATGGACGGGCGACAGACAACCGAAGAGATTCGTCTGCAGGAGGAGCTGAGCGAGCAGCCGGCCACCCCCATTGTTGCGCTCACCGCCCACGCCCTGGCCGAGGAGCGGCGCAAGTTGCTCAAGTGCGGCATGAACGACTACCTGAGCAAACCCATCAGTCCTGAACAGCTGCGCGAGAGTATCCGCAAGTGGACCGGACAGGATCTCGGTACAGAGCCTGTCGCGGCGCCGACCAGCACCCCGCCCAGCAACCCGGTGCTCGACCATGAAGAAGGCTTGCGTCTGGCCGCCGGTAAAGCCGACTTGGCCCAGGACATGCTGGATATGCTGCTGCAGAACCTGCCCAACGATCGGCAGGCGATTGAAGAAAGCCTGAAAGCGGGGGACCAGCAAAGACTGTTGGAAAGTGTGCACCGGCTGCATGGCGCCACGCGCTATTGCGGCGTACCTGAATTGCGGCGGCGCTGCCTGCAGGCAGAAACCCGGCTCAAACAGAATGCCCCGGCGGATACAGAGATTCAGCAGCTGTTTGCCGCCATGGAGCGGCTGCAGGAGAGCCTCTCAGTCCAGTGACCAGACGGCGAACGCGAGCGCCTGCTCGCGCTCGTCGCTCAATGACAACAACATGCGTCCACCACCACCTGCGGCCAGCTTGTCGGCGGCCACACCGCTGAGCACGACCTGCGGGGCGCCCAGCTCGTCACGATCAATCTGCATATGCTGCCATGACAGGCCGCCAGCCAACCCGGTGCCAAGCGCCTTGAGAATCGCCTCCTTGGCGGCAAAGCGCTTGGCCAGATAACGGGCAGGCTGGCCGTGGGCGGCAAAAAGCTCAAACTCGTCAGCGGTCAGAATCCGCCTGGCAAAGCGCTCACCCTGGCGCGTCAGCACCGCTTCAATCCGGCTGACCAGCACCAGGTCGGTGCCGATACCTCGAATCATTGGCGCGCCGATTCCAAAATCAGCTGGCGCATGTCACGCACCGCGCCAGCCAGACCGGAAAACAGGGCACGCGCAATGATCGCGTGGCCGATGTTCAGCTCGTTGATGCCGGGGATAGCGGCAATATCCTGCACGTTGTGGTAGTGCAGACCATGCCCGGCATTCACCACCAAACCCAGCTTGCGCGCATAATTGACCGACTCGCGGATGCGCGACAGCGCCTTCTGCTGCTCAGCGCCCTCGGTGTCGGCATAGTGCCCGGTGTGCAGCTCAATGACCGGCGCTCCAAGACGCTTGGCGGCCTCGATCTGGCGTGGATCCGGGTCGATAAACAGCGACACTTCGCACCCTGCGGCAGCCAGGCGCTCAATGGCCGAGTGCACCCGCGCCTCGTTACCGCAAACGTCCAGGCCGCCTTCGGTGGTCAGCTCCTCGCGGCGCTCCGGCACCAGGCACACATGCGCCGGGCGGATCTCTTCGGCAAAGGCGACCATCTCGTCGGTCACCGCCATTTCAAAGTTCATGCGAGTCTGCAGTACCTGAGACAGCAGACGCACATCGCGCTCCTGAATATGGCGGCGATCTTCGCGCAGGTGCACGGTAATGCCATCGGCACCGGCCTGCTCGGCTTCAATGGCGGACTGCACCGGATCGGGATAACGCGTGCCGCGCGCCTGGCGCAAGGTCGCCACGTGGTCGATATTGACACCCAACAGCACCCGGTCTGACTGACTCATGCACGATTCTCCCATTGGTAGCGACGGCGCCCTGGCGCCGTAAAAAGATTCAGGATTGGCCGGCGCTTCGCGCCGCCGCAAACAGCTGCCGACTGACCAGCGGCTTGCCCCCCAGATGCACCGCCAGGGCCTGACGCATCAGGCGTTTAGCAGTCGGCAGCGCGTCGGGCTGCTGCCAATCGGCGCTCGCCATAGCCAGCAGCCCCGCCCCAGGCAAGGCACCATTATTGCCCGCCGGTACAGAGTACAGCCCCTGCTCGGCACTCCAGGCGTAGCAGCCGTGAGCCAGCAACGGCTGCTGCCAAGCGTCCTCTGTCAAGCTGAAACCGTACCCCAGCAACTGCAGCAGCTGCCATTCAAAGCTGCGCAAGATCGGCTCGACGCTGTCGAGTGGCGCAGCCAATTGCTCCAGCGCGTGTTGGTAGGCGGCAAACAGCAACGTCTGCGCATCACCCGGCGACAGCAGACGCACCAGCAATTCGTTAAGGTAGAGACCACTGAACAGCGCATCGCCCTGCAACCGGGCGTGCCCCCCGGCCACCTCGGCCTGCTGCAGGGTCTTCAGCTCGCCCCGCCCGTACCAGCTTGCCAACAGCGGTACAAAGGGCTGCGGGCGCGTGCCTCGGCCCTTGCCGCGTGCACCGCGCCAGACCACCCGCTGCAGCCCGTCACGCAGGCTGAGCAGGTCTACCAGGGCACTGGTGTCACGGTAAGGCCGACTGTGCAACACATAGGCGGGCTGCAGCGGTTCAGACATCGGCGTCAGTCGTCGAAGCGATAGCCCAGCGAGCCCAGCGCGCGCTCATCATCAGACCAGCCGCGACGCACCTTGACCCACAGGTTGAGCATGATCTTGCTGCCGAACAGCTTCTGCATGTCCAGCCGGGCTTCCTGGCCGATCTTCTTCAGTCGCTCGCCACCATCGCCAATGATGATTTTTTTCTGACCATCGCGCTCAACCAGGATCAGCGCATGAATATGCAGAATGCGCCCTTCCTGCTTGAACTGCTCGATCTCGACCGCGACCTGATAGGGAATCTCGGCGCCCAGCTGACGCATGACCTTTTCGCGCACCAGCTCGGCAGCCAAAAAGCGCGAGCTTTTGTCGGTCAGCTGGTCTTCCGGATAAAAGTGCTCGCTTTCCGGCAGACGCTCGGCAATCAGCGACTCCAGGCGATCGATATTGCGCCCCTGCAGCGCGGACACCGGAACGACCTCGGCCTCAGGCAACTGCTTGGTCAGCCATTCCAGATGCGGCAACAGCTCGTTCTTGTCTTCCATCCGATCAAGCTTGTTAACCACGATCAGTACCGGGCAGGTCAGATACTGGATGCGCTCCAGTACCATCTGATCCTCGTCGGTCCAGCGCAGACGATCGACCACAAACAGCACAACGTCGACATCGCGCAGTGCCTGGCTGGCACTCTTGTTCATGAAGCGATTGAGCGCTTTCTCGTTTTCCTTGTGCAGGCCGGGTGTATCGACGTAGATCGCTTGCACCTCGCCCTCAGTCTTGATGCCGAGCAGCGTGTGACGAGTTGTCTGCGGCTTGCGCGAGGTAATAGCCAGCTTCTGGCCGAGAATATGGTTCAGCAAGGTCGACTTGCCGACATTCGGGCGGCCAACGATCGCAACGTAGCCGCAACGGGAAATAGCATCAGTCATCGGCTCGCTCCACGCCCAGGGCAACCAGCGCATGCTGCGCTGCCTGCTGTTCCGCCAGACGACGACTGCTGCCGACGCCGTAGGTCGGCTCGGCCAGCAGGGCAATCTGACAATTTACCTTGAAAGTACGACAATGTGCCTCGCCACTACTCTCGATCACTTCATAGCGCGGCAGGTCGGCCTGACGCGACTGCAGAAACTCCTGCAGCCGGGTTTTCGGGTCCTTGTTGTTGTCGACCAGCGTCAGGTCGGCAATGTGGCCGGTAAGCCAATGCAGGATGCGCTCGCGCACCACCTCCAGCCCGCTGTCCAGGTAGATGGCGCCGATGATCGCTTCCGTGGCGTCAGCCAGAATCGACTCACGGCGAAAGCCGCCACTCTTCAACTCGCCGGACCCCAGGCGCAGGTATTCACCCAGCTCAAACCCCTTGGCAAGCTCGGCCAATGTCACGCCCTTGACCAGGCGGGCACGCAGGCGCGACAGCTGCCCTTCGCGGGCTTGGGGAAAGTGTTGGAAAAGCATTTCGGCGGCGACGAAATTGAGAATCGAGTCACCCAGAAACTCCAGGCGCTCATTGTTGCGCCCACCCAGACTGCGGTGGGTCAAGGCCAGCAGCAACAGCTCCTGATCCTTGAAGGTATAGCCAATCTTACGTTCGAGTCGGTCTAGCTTATTGCTCACTTGAGAGGTCTGACAATAAAGGTTTCGTCAAAGTGCACCAGCAGGTCCACCGTGTTGAGGAGTGGCGCGCGCACTTCGTACTTGAGCACCACAGTGTAGGCATTCTGGCCACTCTGGGTCGTGGTGACGGCATCCTTGGCCTTGATGTCACGGATACCATTGAGTCGCATGCCCTTCTCAATGTACATGTTCAGGTCACGCAGTGAACCGACCTTCACGTTCGGGTCTTCATTGACCGTGGTGATGATGTTGCGCAGCGAGTAGTGGTCCATGTAGATGGGTACCAGTTTCATTGCAATGACCATGCCAAATACCAGCAGGGCGATAACCGCAAGCCAGCCGAAGAAGGAAGCCCCTTTTTGGGAGTGGCGCATAATAACCTCGTAGTCCGTTGTTGATGTTATGTACTGCCTGCCACCCTCAGTGAATCAGGGCGACGCTCGAGAAGCTTGGCAAATTGCTCAGCTTCGGCTCCGGCCAGTGCATCCACACTGCGAAGGCCTTGCCTACAATATAGTTGTCCGGAACCATTCCCCACAACTCTTGCGGCATCTCGGCTGAATGCCAGAAACGGCTGTCGTTCGAGTTATCGCGATTGTCTCCCATCATGAAGTAGTAGCCCTGCGGCACCACCCACTCTTTCGGCTTGGGTGTCTGCGACAATTGCTTCTGCCTGATCAGATGCGTCACCTCACCCAACTGCTCGCGATAGATTGCCGCGTTAGCCAGGGTTTGCAGGGGGTGACCGGCGGGCACTTCATCGTCGGGTACAATCTCGACCAGTTCATGCTCGACCTTCTGGCCGTTCACATACAGCTGCTTTCCAGCATAGCGGATGTGGTCGCCGGGCAAGCCGACAACGCGCTTGATGTAGTTGATCGAGGGGTTGTTCGGGTAGCGAAAGACCATGACGTCGCCGCGCTGCGGGTCACCGATCGGGATCACCTTGGTGTCGATCACCGGCAGGCGAATACCGTATGCAAACTTGTTGACCAGAATGAAATCACCCACCTCCAGGGTGGGCTTCATGGAACCGGACGGAATCTGAAAGGGCTCGACCAGAAAGGAGCGCAGCACCAGCACAACGGCCAATACCGGAAAGAACGACTTGCCGTACTCGACCAGCAAAGGCTCCTTCTCGAGCCGCTCGATGGTCTGCGGGTCCGCCACGTCAACCTGGGCTTCGTAGCTGGCAACAGCCTTGCGACGACGCGGCGCCAGCACCACGCGGTCCAGCAACGCCAGAAAACCGCTGACTGCAACAGCAATCACCAGCACCAGCGGAAAGTTGAGATGCATCATCGTCCGAGCTTACCGTCCCTAATTGTCGACCTTGAGCACCGCGAGGAATGCATCCTGCGGTATTTCTACGCTACCCACCTGCTTCATGCGCTTCTTACCAGCCTTCTGCTTCTCAAGCAGCTTTTTCTTCCGGCTGGCGTCGCCACCATAACACTTGGCCAGTACGTTCTTGCGCAGCGCCTTCACCGTAGAGCGCGCCACAATCTGCCCGCCAATGGCGGCCTGAATAGCGACATCGAACATCTGCCGGGGAATCAGGTCCTTCATCTTCTCGACCAGCTGACGTCCCTTGTACGCGGCATTGTCACGGTGCACGATCAGTGCCAGCGCGTCGACCTTCTCGCCGTTGATCAGGATATCCAGGCGCACCAGCTTGGCAGCCTGGAAGCGATCGAAACTGTAATCCAGCGAAGCATAACCGCGGCTGACCGACTTTAACCGGTCGAAGAAGTCGAGTACCACCTCGTTCATCGGCAGATCATAGGTAACCTGAACCTGAGTGCCGAGAAAAACCATGTCATGCTGAACGCCGCGCTTTTCGATGCAGAGCGTAATAACGCTACCCAGATGGTCCTGCGGCACCAGAATGTTGGCACGAACAATCGGCTCGCGCATCTCTTCAATGACCGAAGGGTCGGGCAGCAGCGAGGGGTTGTCGACGTAGATGGCGTCGCCGCCCTTCTTGACCACCTCAAACACGACCGTGGGCGCGGTGGTGATCAGATCCAGGTCGTATTCGCGCTCCAGTCGCTCCTGGATGATCTCCATGTGCAGCATACCGAGGAAGCCGATGCGGAAACCGAAGCCCAGTGCCTCTGAGCTCTCCGGCTCAAATTGCAGCGCCGCATCGTTGAGAGTCAGCTTCTGCAGTGCCTCGCGGAAATCCTCAAAGTCATCGGAGCTGACCGGAAACAGGCCGGCATACACCTGCGGCTTGACCTTCTGGAAGCCAGGCAGCGGCGCTACGTCCGGGGTAGCGGACAAGGTCAGGGTGTCGCCCACCGGCGCACCGTGAATATCCTTGATACCCGCAATGATAAAGCCCACCTCGCCCGCCTTCAGATCGGCGGTCTCGGTGTGCTTGGGGCTGAATACGCCCACGCTGTCGACTTGATGGAACTTGCCGGTCGATTTGACCAGCACCTTGTCGCCCTTCTTGATGCGGCCATGCTTGACGCGCACCAGCGATACCACACCGAGATAGTTGTCAAACCAGGAATCGATGATCAGAGCCTGCAGCGGCGCTTCGATTTCGCCTTCAGGCGCGGGAATGGTCTTGATCAGCGCCTCCAGCACGTCCTCAACACCAATACCGCTCTTGGCCGAACAGGCGACTGCGTCAGTTGCATCGATACCGATGACGCTCTCGATCTCGCCCTTGACCCGCTCGGGCTCAGCCTGCGGCAGATCGATCTTGTTGAGAACCGGCATGACCTCCAGGCCCTGTTCGATCGCTGTGTAGCAGTTGGCTACCGATTGCGCCTCGACACCCTGAGCGGCATCCACCACCAGCAGTGCGCCTTCGCAGGCGGCCAGCGAGCGGCTGACTTCGTAGTGAAAGTCGACGTGGCCGGGCGTGTCGATAAAGTTGAGCTGATAGGTTTTGCCATCTTTGGCGGTGTAATACAGCGTGACGCTGTGCGCCTTGATGGTAATACCGCGCTCACGCTCAAGATCCATCGAATCCAGCACCTGAGCTTCCATCTCACGTTCGCTCAGGGCACCACACAGCTGAATAAAGCGGTCAGCCAGTGTCGACTTGCCGTGGTCGATATGGGCGATGATGGAAAAGTTGCGAATCAGGCTCAGGTCACTCACGGCGCGGATCATCCAGACAGGGTTGCCAGACATGGCGATGACGGGGAAGAGTCCCCAAAACAGCCGGCGAGTTTACCTGATTAGCGGCGATGTCGCTATCGCCGCCGGGGCCGGTCATCGGGAGCGTGCTACCACCGATAACCGACCCACAGAGCGGATCACTCCGCCAGACGGAAGGTAATATAGCTGGCGCGACCCTGGCGAATCACGCGCATCGAGATGGAACGATTGTCCGGCAGCTCGCCAGCAATCTGGGTGAAAGTCTCAACCGAATCCACCGACTGGTTATCCAGGTTGGTGATGATGTCGCCCGGACGCAGACCCACCATGGCGCCCGGCCCGCGCATGACTTCGCGCACCACTACACCGGAGTGAATATCCAGGTTCTTCTTTTGCTCGTCACTGAGCTCGACGACCGTCACACCCAGGCGGTTAGAGGACGTCGCCTGGGCCGGGGCATCGCTGGCCAGCGCCGCCACGTTGTCGTCATCCGGCAGTGCACCCACTTCCATGCGCAAGGTCTTGCGCTCCTTGTCACGCATGACCACCAGCGATGCCTCCGCGCCCGGACGGACACGGCCAACCGCGTGAGGCAGATCGGAAGAGCGCACCACCTCGTGACCGTTGAACTCCAGAATCACATCACCCACCTTCAGGCCGCCCTTGTCTGCCGGGCCACCCGGCATGATCTGGGCAACCAGCGCCCCGGCGGGCTTGGGTAGATCAAAAGACTCAGCCAGATCCTTGTTGACCTCCTGAATCACCACACCCAGCCAGCCACGCTGTACGCTGCCGCTGTCCTTGATTTGCTCGACCACATCCATCGCCACATCCATAGGAATGGCAAACGACAGGCCCATAAACCCACCCGAGCGGGTAAAGATCTGCGAGTTGATACCAACAACCTCGCCATCCAGGTTGAACAGCGGACCACCGGAGTTACCCGGATTGATCGCCACGTCGGTCTGAATGAACGGCACGTAGTTCTCGTTTGGCAGGCTGCGCCCCTTGGCACTGACGATACCCGCTGTTACCGAATAGTCGAAACCGAAGGGCGAGCCAATCGCCAATACCCACTCCCCCGGCTTGAGATCAGCCGACTTGCCGATCTTCACTACCGGCAGGTCATCGCCGGCATCGATCTTCAGCAGCGCCAGATCAGAGCGCGGATCAGCCCCAACCAGCTCTGCCTGGAGTTCGCGTCGGTCAGACAGGCGGACAAAGATTTCGTCGGCATCGGCAACCACATGATTGTTGGTCAACACATAGCCGTCATGGGAGATAATAAAGCCGGAACCGAGGGATTGCGGCGCCTCGCGCTCACGCTGCGAAGGGCCTTGCGGAAAACTGCGCTCGAAAAACTCGCGAAACAGTGGCGGCATACTGTCGAGGTCAGGCATACCCTGCACTACATTCTGGCTGGCCGCCTTCTGGCGCGTACTGATGTTAACGATGGCCGGCGAGGCTTCCTCGACCAGCTCGGTGAAGTCCGGCAAGTCGGTCGCCAGTGCCAGCGACTGCCACCCCATCACCAGAATACTTGTGGCCACCAGGGCCCAACGTCTCAACGACATCATACGCCGCACTCTCCTCACTTTTTTCTAGCAACAACCCACATCACAGCTGTGTCAGCGGCACCCCGGCAAACCCGGCAGCACCCAGGACCTGGGGCGTCAGTAGCGGATCATGACTGGCCCGCACGGCGCGCCAGCGAAGCAGAACAAAACCAAACGCCAGCCCAGCAAGCGCCGCCAGAATGACCTGTGGCTCACCGGCACCCAGCGCCTGTGCCGACAGCGCGGCAACAAACAGGGCAAACAACGGCATCAGGTACACCCACAAGGCACCGCGCACCAGCGCGTCCTCGGGCACACCGATGATCACTTCGTCCCCAACCTGCCATTGACGGTCAGTCAGGGCCCGAACAAAACCGCGGGCAGCGCCGCTACCCAGCCGCTGCAGCAATCCCTGGCCGCAACCCGCCTTGGCAGCGCAATTGCCGCAGGTACTGCTACGCACGGTTTCTACCCAGACAGCACCGGGCTCGACACTCAGCACCCGCCCACGCTCTTCAATCACGGCGCGGCCTCAGCAGCCACGGCGGCGTGCGGAAAGGAGGCAGCAATGCGCTCGGCCGTCGCCGGCGGAATTTCGCCTACGATTGTCGCCAGATAGTCCTGCCCTTGGACCTGAAGACGACGACTGATCGCCACGGTCGGTCCAAGCTGCGCAGCCAGGTTGTCGGCCAGTCGCTCTTCGCTCAGGGGTTCGACAAACACGGTAAAGCGTGCCAGCCCATCACTGTAGACCTGGGTCATGACCGGGGGCTCACCAGCGGAAAGCGCGCGGACCATGGACTCGCCGGCACTGTAGCCTGGCGGCAACCAGCCGGGCAGCCAGCCAGAATCATCTACCAGCTTCTCGGGCTGTGCCGCTTCCAGCGACAGGCAACGTGAGCCAGCTTCCAGCGCCGCGTCACTCAGCTCGGAGAAATCCAAGTCAACAAACTGGAAGCGCTCCAGCAAGACATTGCGCTCGTTGATCAGCAGGGATTTAAGCAACAAGCCGGTATCCTCATCCAGATACAGCTCATAGGCATAGCGGAAAGGGTCTCTCGGCTTGAGCGCCACAACCGTTGCGGGACGATCTGCGACACGCGTGCCGCCAAGCACTTCGAAGGCGTACCACCGCTCCAGGCGGGCGGGATCGATTTCCTGGGGGGCGGTTGCCTGCCAGTCCGACACGGTTGCGAAGGAGGTTGCACACTGCAGCCGGCCATCACGCCGCACCCACTCCTGAGGATCGCCGTCAGCCCTGAGCAGTCGCTCGGAGACACCGTCCTCATCTGCGCGATGCCAGATGTGATGAGTGCTAAAACTGCCGGAGCGCTCGTAAACGAACGCTCCGCTGTAACTCTGTTGGTCCACTGCATCGGCCATGCCGCGCAGCCATTGTCCCGCATCCTTCGCCTGCGCCAGCGGTGCTGTCATCAGCACCGCGGCAGAGGCAAGGCAAAGCGACCTCTTCACCACTAGCGACCTTCCATGCTCGCCGCGCGGGCATAGGGCACCAGCTGGGGTGTGTTGGACTGGGCACCTGCCTCTGCATGCTCGCGCAGATAACGGCTGATACGCTGCTCATGCCAGGCCGACGGGGCTTGGGCCGGAGCCAATGGCTCGGCAGCTGTTTCTGCAGCACCGTTTTGCGAATAACCCGCCAGCACGGCGCCGGTACGAGCAGCCGGGTTCGCCTGCAGCATGGACGGTGCCGGACTGTTTGCGGCGGTCATCGGCTGCGTCGGCGCGTCCCCCTGATTGACCATGCGCACGCCTACCAGAACAGCCAGCGTGACCGATGCGGCCACAGCCATCCGGCCGAAGTTACGCCACAACACAGACCCTTGGGCAGTAGCGGGCGTCGCCTGCTCGGACTCCATCTGCAGTGCCGGCTCGTCCTGCAGCGCGGCGGCAATGCCGGCCGACAGGTCGATCGAGCCCTGCCAGGGCTCCTTATGCATCACCGAGCGTGCCATCTGGTAGCGCGCCCAGGTACTACGCAGTGCCGGATCCTGATCAGCTGCCTGGAGAACACGGCGCACTTCCAGTTCATCAGCCTCGTTGTCCATGAGAGCGGAAAGAGACTCCTGCAAGACTTCGTTTCTCATTGCTTTACCTCTGCTGTTGGCCCATGGGGCTCACTGCGTTGCACCCTGTTGTCGATCACGCTTCGAGCAGCGGTTTCAGGGCTTTATCTATTGCCTCACGAGCCCGGAAGATCCGGGAGCGGACCGTCCCGACCGGACAGTCCATCACGTTGGCAATGTCTTCGTAGCTCAACCCTTCAAACTCACGCAGGGTTAAAGCCGTTCTTAAATCATCAGGCAACTGTTCGAGGGTTTTGTTCACTACCTGCTCGATTTCGTCGCGCAACATCTCGCGTTCAGGGGAGTGAATATCCTTGAGGATGCTGTCACCCTCGTAATACTCAGCCTCATCAGCGGCGATGTCCGAGTCCGGCGGCCGGCGATTGCGGGCCACCAGATAATTTTTCGCGGTATTGATCGCGATGCGGTACAGCCATGTATAGAACGCACTGTCACCGCGGAAGTTAGCCAGCGCGCGGTACGCCTTGATGAAAGCCTCTTGGGCCACATCCTGCGCTTCGTGGCTGTCATGCACGAAGCGCGTCACCAGCGCGAGGATCTTGTGCTGGTACTTGAGTACCAACAGATCAAAGGCGCGCTTGTCCCCTTTTTGAACACGTTCAACCAGTTGCTGGTCGCTCTGCCCTGTCATGGCGATTTCACTCTGCAGGGTCCGCGACCGGACTTGTTATCGTAGACACAGGATGTAACCAAAAGTTCTCCCCTCACTCAGGTACAGCAATAGGAACGTCGCTGTCGGCAAAAAGTTCCCCCATGAGTGCACATTGCCAGCATCCTGCCAGCACGCGGGGCTCGGCGCACTCACCCATGGGTGGCAGTATTGTGCGGCAGCGCGCTTCTATATACTAGGGAAGCGCCGACGAATTCCATACGCCCCCTGCGCGCACTCCAGGGCGCCAAGACCGAGCGCAAGTGGCCGCCACCAGCAAAGCTGCCGGTGTCACCGACAACGCCAAAGATGCACGCGTGAGCGCTCCCCTGGGCATTCATACCACCCTGCAGTTGAATAAAGACATGACCCAACAACGCCAATACGACGTACTGGTCATCGGCAGCGGCGCTGCCGGCCTGACCCTCGCCCTGCACCTGGCCAGCGACCTGCGAGTAGCCGTCCTGAGCAAGGGCCAGCTCTCCGAAGGCTCTACTTTCTGGGCCCAGGGTGGCGTAGCGGCAGTGCTCGACGATGCCGACACCGTGGATGCCCATGTCCAGGACACGCTGATCGCCGGCGGCGGCCTGTGCCACGAGGACGCGGTCCGCCAGATTGTCGGTGACAGCCGGGATGCCATCGGCTGGCTGGTAGAGCAAGGTGTACCCTTCACCCGCGAGCGCCGGGAAGACGGCAGCGAGGCCGACGACTTTCACCTCACCCGCGAAGGGGGGCACAGCCACCGACGCATCATTCACGCCGCCGATGCGACTGGAGCGGCCATCTTCAATACCCTGCTGCAACGGGCCGAGGAACACAGCAACATCGAGCTGCTGGACAACCGCGTAGCCGTTGACCTGATCACCAGCAAAAAACTTGGCCGCGACGGCAATCAATGCCTGGGCGCCTATGTGCTCAATCGCTCAAGCGGCCACGTCGAAACCGTCGCGGCGCGTTTTACCGTACTGGCCACCGGCGGCGCGAGCAAAGTCTATCTGTACACCAGCAACCCGGACAGCGCCTCTGGTGACGGCATTGCCATGGCCTGGCGCGCGGGCTGCCGTGTCGCCAACATGGAGTTCAACCAGTTCCACCCGACCTGCCTGTACCACCCCAAGGCAAAGAGTTTCCTGATTACCGAGGCACTGCGCGGCGAAGGCGCTCTGCTGCGCCTGCCCAACGGCGATCGCTTCATGCCGCGCTTTGACGAGCGCGCCGAACTGGCCCCGCGCGACATCGTGGCCCGCGCCATCGACCATGAGATGAAGCGCCTGGGTCTGGACTGTGTTTATCTGGACATCACCCACAAACCCGCCGATTTCATTCGCAGCCACTTTCCGACCGTGCACGAGCGCTGCCTGGCCTTTGGTATCGACATCACCCGCGAGCCCATTCCCGTGGTACCGGCGGCTCACTACACCTGCGGCGGCGTGATGGTGGACAGCACCGGGCGCACTGATCTGGAGCAGCTCTACGCCATCGGCGAGACCAGCTTCACCGGCCTGCACGGCGCCAACCGCATGGCCAGCAACTCGCTGCTTGAGTGCATTGTCTACGGTCGCGCGGCGAGCCGCGACATCCTTGAACGCCTGGCCAGCACCGAGATGCCGACCGCGCTACCAAACTGGGATGAGAGCCAGGTGACCGACTCGGACGAGGACGTGATCATTTCTCACAACTGGGATGAGCTGCGGCGCTTCATGTGGGACTACGTGGGCATCGTGCGCACATCCAAACGCCTGCAGCGAGCCAAGCACCGGGTTGATCTGCTACTGGCAGAAATCCATGAGTTCTACAGCAACTACCGGGTCAGCCGAGACTTGCTGGAGCTGCGTAATCTGGCCGTGGTTGCCGACCTGATCATCCGCTCAGCCATGCAGCGCAACGAAAGCCGCGGCTTGCACTACACCCTGGACTACCCGGCGCAGCTGGAGGAGGCGGTGGACACTATTCTGCCGCCACCCAGCGCTGGCGACTGAAGCGCAGCCGCAAACGCAGCCGGCGCAGGCTCTCCTCGGAGGCGGCGTCGGCTGGCAGCACCACCGACACCGGGCACCAGCGACCCTGCTCGCGCAGACGCACTACCGTCAGCATGGCACTGACATAAGTATCGGCCAGCAGCCGCGCCGCCACCTCGGAACCATCACGGCGCAGGATGTGCCAGCCCTCGCTATCAAAGCGCAGCCCGGTCACCGAGTGCGGATGGCGCAAGCTGACCTGCCTGGGCCAGACCCAGCCACCGTACAGCAGCACCAGGCCGACACACAGCAGGCTGGGCCACAATGACAGGGCGCTATTGGCGACGCCCAGACAGGCCAGCAAGCTGCTCAACAGCAATACCAGCGCCATCCAGCGCGACGGCTGGCGTTGCAACAACAGATATTCAGTTTGGCTGTACACGGTCCAGAATCATCCTCACGATGCGGCGCAGATCCGGGTCATCCGGTTCACCCCGCTGCATAAACCAGCCGAACATGTCCTGATCTTCACACTCAAGCAGCTGGCGGTAACGGGCCTGGTCGGCTGCATCAAGCGTCGGGTATGCCTCCTGCAGAAAAGGCACCAGCAGCACATCCAGCTCCAGCATGCCGCGACGGCTGTGCCAGAACAAACGTTTCATTTCTATATCGGCCGACATCGGCAACTCCACAAGCTGAGAATTGAACTGCGCATTGCAATTCTCATTATAACGGCAAGATAGCAGCAAGCGGCGCCTGACAAGCACCCGCCCTGCACCCTATGATGTACCACCACACACCAAGGGAACAACGACGGTATGACCTTACACGCCGAGCTTGCCAGCCACTTTGCCGAGGCGAGCGACAGCAGCGACTTCGCCACAGGCCTCAGTCTGCTCGAGCACCAGGGCCTGATCAGTGTGACCGGCGGCGACGCCGATAAATTCCTCCAGGGTCAGATTACCTGTGACCTGCGTGAGCTGGACCAGACGCACAGCAGCCTGGGCGCGCGCTGCAACCCCAAGGGTCGCATGCAGTCGAGCTTTCGCATCTGGCGCACGACCGACGGCATGCTGCTGAGCCTGGCGCGCGAACTGGTCGCCCCGCAATTGGCCGATCTGGGTAAATACGCTGCACTCTACCGCCAGTGCCAACTGGCCGACCAAAGCGACGCCTGGACAGGCTTTGGCCTGTGGGGCGAGCAAGCCGAACAGGCACTGACGACGGCCGGCTTTCAACCGCCCGCCGAGGACAACAGCGTCAGCCGCGCGGGCGACAGCGTCGCCCTGCGCCTGCCGGGCGCAGCCTATGCCATCTGGACACCCATCGCCGAGGCTGCAGCCTTGCTGCAGACGCTATCCGCCCACGCCTCGCCGGTCAGCGCCAACCAATGGCAGCTACGACAGATCCAGAGCGGCATCGGCCAGGTAACCGGACCGACCTTGGAAGCCTTCATTCCCCAAATGCTCAATCTGCAGCATCTGGGTGGCGTCAGCTTTCGCAAGGGGTGCTACACCGGCCAGGAAATCATCGCTCGCATGCAGTACCTGGGCAAACTCAAGCGCCGCATGTATCGACTGCTCATGGCCGGCGATGCCCCCCCCAAGGCGGGCACTGAAGTATTTGACCGCGACAGCGGCAAGGCTGTGGGCGACGTGGTGATCGCCGCACGCGGCCACAAGGCCGTGGAATTGCTGGCTGTTTTGCAGAAGGATGCGGCACAATTGGCAACATTGAGTCTGGGCGCAACCGACGGCCCGCTGCTGACATTAAGCGAACTGCCCTACGAGCAGACCTTGGCCGCCGCCGAAGCCGAATAACAGAACGACAAGGGACAAGACATGACTGACCTCGCCCAACGTGTCCATGATGAGCTGCTGCAAGCCATCGAGAAGGATCAACTGGTTCTCCCCACGCTGCCGGAAGTAGCCCTGCGTGTGCGCGAAGCCGCCGAAGACCCGGATGTGAGCATTCCCAATCTGGTACGCGAAATCAGCAATGACGCGGCCCTGAGCGCGCGCCTGATCAAGGTCGTCAACAGCCCGCTACTGCGCAGCCGCCAGGAAATCACCGACCTGTCGATGGCGGTCAACCGCATGGGCATCGCCTACACCGCCAACCTGGCAACCGGCCTGGCAATGTCGCAGATGTTTCAGGCCACCTCTGATGTCATAGACCGCAAGATGCGCGAAGTCTGGACACGCAGCACCGAAGTCGCAGGCATCAGTCACGTGCTGTGTCGCCACTACACCAAGCTAAAGCCCGACCAGGCGACACTGGCAGGCCTGGTACACCAGATTGGGGTGCTGCCCATTCTCAGCTACGCCGAGGAAAACAGCCAACTGCTGCGTGACTCCATCAGCCTGAACCTGGTCATTGACCGCATTCACCCGCTGCTGGGCGATCGCATCCTGCAGGCCTGGGACTTCCCAGAACCACTGCGCCACGTGCCTTCCCAGCACCTTGACTTCAAACGCAATTCCGCCAGTGTCGACTACGCCGACATTGTTCAGGTCGCCGTCTTGCAGTCTCTGGCAGGCACCCAGCACCCGTATGCGCAGATGGACTGGAGCAACATCAGCGCCTTCGCCAAGCTGGGCCTTGACCCGGTCGCAGAGCAGGAAGACGAAGACCTGTCGGCCGAAATGGAAGCCGCAATGCAACTGCTTGCCTAAGCCAGCAGCCACTCACCGCCGCGTCCACTGCGGCGGTCGCTTCTCCAGAAAGGCGTTGACCCCCTCCAGGGTATCCTCCAGCTCGAACAGGTCGACGAAGCGCTCACGCTCACGCGGCAGCAGCGTATTGATCGGCTGACCGCGCCCGCCCTGAATCAACTCCTTGCAGTACTGCACGGCGACCGGGCTCTGGCGCGACACCTGAGCGGCCAAACGCAGCGCCGCAGCAACCGACTGCCCCTGCTCCACACACTCCTCAACCAATCCGATGCGCTCAGCCCGCACACCATCAATCCGTTCACCACAGAGAATCATGCGCTTGGCCCAGCCCTCACCGACCAGCCAGGACAACGCCTGCGTGCCTCCAGCGCAGGGCAACAGGCCGACGCCGGCCTCAGGCAAGCCCAGCTGCGCCTGTCGCTCAGCAATACGCAAGTCACAGGCTAATGCGCACTCCAACCCACCTCCCATGGCATAGCCGTTGATAGCCGCAATAGTCACGCCGGAAAAGTCTCGCAATGCCTCGAAAGCCGCCCCGAACAAACGGGCCAACTCGCGCGCCCTTGCTCTGTCGCCATCGGCAAACAGCCTCAGGTCAGCACCGGCGGAGAAGAAACGCTCGCCGCGCCCGGTCAGCACCAGCGCATAGATATCCGGATCGTTGTTAAGGTGGGACAGGAGGTCGGGCAGACCGTGCAGGCTGTCCGAGTCCCAGGTATTAGCGGGCGGGTTATCGATAGTGACCAGCGCCGTGTGCCCGGCCTTCTGAACTACCAGTTTGTCAGTGCGCGGAACCAGTGCAGTATAGGGTTGCAGTGCATGCTCCATGACGGCCTCCAGCTTGCTCGGTATCTGCTTCCGTTTTAGCACAAAGCCGGCAGGACGGTCAGCCAGGTAGCGCCGGTAAACGCCAGTCGATAGGCGAAAGGCCGTGCTCAACCAGGTACTTGTTGGCGGCAGAGAAATGGCCATTGCCGATAAACCCCCGGTGCGCTGACAGCGGGGAGGGATGCACGGAAGTCAGCACGCAGTGGCGCTGCCGATCAATCTGCTCGCCCTTGCGCTGGGCATAGCTGCCCCAAAGCAGGAACACGCAGTGCTCACGGCGCGCATTAATCACTTCAATCACCTTGGAGGTGAAACGCTCCCAGCCGCGCTTGGCGTGGGACCCGGCCTGTGCCTGCTCAACCGTCAGCACCGCATTGAGCAGCAGAACACCCTGCTCCGCCCAGGACTGCAGACAGCCATGGGGCGGAATGGGCAGGCCCAGATCGCGATTGATTTCCTTGAAGATGTTCTGCAGCGAGGGCGGCGTGCGTACACCGGGCGGCACCGAGAAACTCAGCCCGTGGGCCTGCCCCGGGCCGTGATAGGGGTCCTGACCAATGATCACCACCCGGACCTGGTCCAAGGGGGTGGAGTTCAGGGCATTGAAGACCAGCGGCCCTGGCGGAAAGATTGTCTTGCCGGCCGCCTTCTCCTGCTGCAAGAAGTGACGCAACTGCTGCATGTAAGGCTGTTCGAACTCGCCCTGCAGCTCGCTCAGCCAGCTTTCATCCAATTGAATTGGCCGCTCACCCGCCATTTATTCCTCCAGCGCCGGAACCACCTGATTGACGCAACGCACCACCCGGTCGCGGCTGTCACGCAGCACGCCGGACAGGCCATTCATATGACTGGCATGCAGCACCAGAATGCCGTCGACACACTCCGCCTCGTGCTTGGCCGGGTTGCTGCGCAGATTGCCCGCTTCTTCAGAGCCCACCGTGACAACGCGGTACTCAGCCAGTTCAAGGCCCTTCTCCGGATTGACGAAGTTGAGATAGCCATACAGATGCAGCACCGCAACGGTCAGCACCACAGTGACAATGGCGGTAAGGATAAGGGGCAGCTTGTTGATTTCTTGCGCTTGCGACATCAGTTACTCCGCTTACAGAATATTCGCGTAGTCGGCTTCGACCCGCTCCAGACTGAGATTGTTGAGAAAGCCCGAGAAGCACATCCAGGCACTCAGGGCGTTCAGATCAGCGAAGGGTGCCGGCAGATAGCGCGGCGGCACCACCAAGCCCTCTTCGACCAGCTGCCCCAAGGTGCGCATGTCTTCCAGCGTGGTCTTGCCACAAAACAGCAGGGGAATCTGCTGCAACTTGCCTTTGCGCACCGCCAGCTGAATGTAGTTATAGGTGAGGATAAAGCCCTTTAGATAGACCAGATCCTTGGTAAACGGCAAGCCCTCGCTGGACGAGCCGCGAAACACCCGACTGGCGTTGTTGTAGCTGTCATCGCGCGAATAGCCTTCATCCCGGTAGAACTGGAAGACATCCAGGAAGTTGCCCCCGGTCTCGGCAATCTGAATCGCCCGAGTGCGGTCGGTCAGCTTGCGCAGGCGGGCCGGATAGGAGTTGAAGGTCAGCACCTCCATGAGGATGGCCAGCCCTTCCTGCGTCACCGTCGACGACGGTGGTCCCTTGGCCAGGAAGGTACAGATCGGCTGATGCTGACCATTCAGACTGGTCGCCACATGCACCATGCCCTCATGCACGGCGAGGATATTCAGGTCACGCTGATTGAACAGTGCATCAGTGCGGATCTTGATGTAATCCGCGCCCGCGGCGGCGTCAGCGACAATCCCGTCGGACTCGAATACCCGGACCGCCTGATCATCCGGAAAGGCCTCGTTCATACGCGCCTGCAGGATCTGCACCGCTTCTGCTGCGGCAATGGTTTTCGGCTCACGGGCCAGATCGGTGCGGGCGATGTTCTTGAGTGACTCACTGAGCGCGATACCCAGATCGGTCAGGGTTGGATCGCCCGCGTGAAAAGCGTCAGAGGCCGCGCCGTAGAGCTCTTGCGAAATCAGCCCAAAGTCCTGGGTACCGCGCGCCTCCAGCATGCGGATGACCATGCGGTACTCGCGGCACATGCGGCGCATGATCTGCCCCACCGGGTTGAAGCTGCCCAGCTGCCGGGTGATGTCGCGTTCGATATCCTGAAAGATCTGCCGCCGCTCGGCCGGGTCAAAGCCCAGCGGGCGCTGGGCATAATAATCCGCCGTCACCTCGGGCAGCGCCTTGCAGCGCTTCTTGAGGAAGGTGTCGCGGATGCCGTCGTCCCACTTGATGGCATCCAGCACCCGAATCGGCGCCTGCGCCTCGACAATGCGGTCGGACAGACTGCGGATGACCAGCTGATACTGCTCACTCTGTTTCACGGGGGTGGCTCCCTTTGGTCGCAGCTGCAAGCTACAAGCCGCAAGCTATAAGCTGTCCGTGCATTCACGCAATCTCGCGGATTACACGGACAATCTGATGCTCATCATAGTCCTGGACAGCACGAACTACTTGCCGCTTGAAGCTTACAGCTTGCAGCTGGCGGCGAAGCCGCCTAGGCCGTTTCTGGCCGCATATGCGGAAACAGGATGACATCACGGATCGACGGCGAGTTGGTCAGCAGCATCACCAGACGGTCGATGCCGATGCCTTCACCGGCGGTCGGCGGCATGCCGTATTCCAGCGCGCGCACGAAGTCGGCGTCGTAGTGCATGGCTTCGTCGTCACCGGCATCCTTTTCGGCGACCTGCGCCAGGAAGCGCTCGGCCTGATCTTCGGCGTCGTTAAGCTCCGAGTAGGCGTTGGCGATCTCGCGGCCGCCAATGAACAGCTCGAAACGGTCGGTGACGTTCGGATTCTGGTCGTTGCGACGCGCCAGCGGCGAGACTTCGAACGGGTATTCGGTGATGAAGTGCGGCTGCTCCAGCTTGCTCTCGACCAGCTCTTCGAAAATCATCACCTGCAGCTTACCCAGGCCCTCGTGGCCGAGCACCTTGGCGCCGGCCTTCTTGGCAATCTCGCGCGCCTTCTCGACGTCATTGAGATCGTCGGCGGTAATGTCCGGGTTGTACTTGAGGATCGAGTCGTACACGGACAGGCGTACGAAGGGCTCGCCGAAGTGGAACACCTTGTCGCCGTACGGCACATCAGTGGTGCCCAGCACCGCCTGCGCCAGCTCACGGAACAGCTCTTCGGTCAGGTCCATGTTGTCGCGGTAGTCCGCATAGGCCTGATAGAACTCGAGCATGGTGAACTCGGGGTTGTGGCGGGTCGAGACGCCTTCGTTACGGAAGTTGCGGTTGATTTCGAACACCTTCTCGAAGCCGCCAACCACCAGCCGCTTGAGGTACAGTTCCGGCGCAATGCGCAGAAACATCGGCATATCCAGCGCATTGTGGTGGGTTTCAAATGGCTTGGCCGCCGCGCCACCCGGAATGGTCTGCAGCATCGGGGTTTCCACTTCCAGGAAGCCTCGATCGTTAAGGAAGCGACGGATGTGCGCGATCACCTGCGACCGCACGCGGAAGGTGTGGCGCGCTTCCTCGTTGACGATCAGGTCGACATAACGCTGACGGTAGCGCTGCTCGGTGTCGGTCAGGCCGTGATGCTTGTCCGGCAGCGGGCGCAGGGATTTGGTCAGCAACTGCACGTCTTTCATGTGCACATAGAGGTCACCCTTGCCCGAGCGGGCCAGCGTACCCTCTGCCGCGATGATGTCACCCAGGTCCCAGGTCTTGATCGCTTCCAGGGTTTCTGCCGGCAGGCCCTTGCGATCAACGTAGACCTGCAAACGGCCAGAGCTGTCCTGCAGCACCATGAAGGCGCCACGGTTAAGCATGATACGTCCGGCTATCTTGACCGGGATGGCCGCCGCCTCCAGCTCCTCCTTGCTCTTGCCCTCATACGCCTTCTGCAGGTCAGCGCACAGGCTGTCGCGACGGAAGTCGTTAGGGAAGGCAATACCCTGTTCGCGCACAGCGGCCAGTTTGGCCTTGCGCTGGGCGATCAGCTGGTTCTCTTCCTCGTGTTGGGCTTGCAGGTCTTGCGGCTGGTCGGTCATGTCGGTGAATCCCGGAAAAATACTGTTCGGTTGTGGGCCCGCAGCGCGCGGGCCATGACAAATTATGGTGCGGCGGCTGGCTTACAGGCCCATTTTCAGGCTGGCCTCAATGAACTCATCAAGGTCACCGTCGAGTACCGCGTTGCAGTTGCTGTTCTCGATACCGGTGCGCAGGTCCTTGATACGCGACTGATCCAGCACGTAGGAGCGGATCTGGTGGCCCCAGCCAATGTCAGACTTGGTGTCTTCCAGCGCCTGAGCAGCCTCGGAGCGCTTCATCATTTCCAGTTCGTACAACTTGGCACGCAACATCTTCATCGCGTGGTCCTTGTTGGCATGCTGCGAGCGCTGGTTCTGGCAGCTGACCACGGTATTGGTCGGAATGTGCGTAATCCGCACCGCCGAATCGGTGGTGTTAACGTGCTGACCACCGGCGCCGGAGGAACGGTAGGTATCGATGCGCAGATCCGCCGGGTTGATATCGATGTCGATATCGTCGTCGATCTCGGGGGAAGCAAACACCGCCGAGAATGACGTGTGGCGACGGTTGCCGGAGTCAAACGGGCTCTTGCGCACCAGGCGGTGCACGCCAATTTCGGTACGCAGCCAGCCGAAAGCGTATTCACCACGAATATGCACGGTGGCACTCTTGATACCGGCGACCTCCCCCTCGGACAGCTCGACAATCTCCGCATCAAAGCCGTGCTGGTCCGCCCAGCGCAGATACATGCGCAGCAGGATATTGGCCCAGTCCTGCGCTTCGGTACCACCGGAGCCGGCCTGAATATCCAGGTAGCAGTTGTTGGCGTCCATATCGCCACTGAACATGCGGCGGAATTCGAGCTTCTCCAGCGCTTCTTGCAGTCGCTGCAACTCAGCTACCACATCATCAACCGCGCCCTGGTCATCCTCTTCGGCTGCCATTTCGAGCAGCTCGCCGGCGTCAGCAAGGCCGCCACTCATCTCATCAAGGGTGCCGACAATCTCGGCCAGCTGGGCGCGCTCGCGCCCCAGGTTCTGGGCACGCTCGGGTTCATTCCAGACGCTCGGGTCTTCCAGCTCGCGCTCTACTTCGGTCAGACGATCACGTTTGTGATCGTAGTCAAAGATACCCCCTGATGGTTTCAGAGCGGCTGCGCAGATCTTTGATGGTGTTCAGAATCGGATTGATTTCCATGGTGACGGACCCCGGCAGGCAAAAGCCGCCATTGTAGCGGAAATCAGGCGTCGAGTGCAGCGCTGCGCCACCGGCTCAGGCGCGACTGGCGAAGGCGCGCAGAAACACCAGTGCGCCTACACCCCAGAGGGCGTTGAGCACAAAACCAATGACAAAACGCGGCACAAACTGCTGCCAGTCCAGCCCGTAGCCCTTGAGTGGAAAGACCACCAGCAAAGCCACCAGCGTCAGGGCCACGCCCCCAAACAAAGCCGCCTTGAGCCACAGCCATGGCTTACCCATGCGTGACAATGCGACCACCAGCACCAGGCCCCAGACGCCGCCCCAGAAAGCAGACGACAGCACCGCCGGCACACCCAGGGGTTCGGTAGGACTCAGGGAAAACGCAGGAAAGGGCACCACACCGGCCGAGTGCAGCAGTCCGAGGGCCGGCTGATGAAAACAGAACACCGCCAAGAAACCTGCCGCAAAGGCCTGCGCTGCATGCCGCATGACTGTCATCGCTCACTGCTCCCGGTGCATTTTTATTGCACTATAGCAGGCGCCGGAACCGCCTCCTGCCCGCCCTCTTCGACTTGCTCAATGGTCGAGAGGCGCTGCAATACCGGGTGAATGGCCAGTGCAGACTGGGGACGACTGAACCAGTAACCCTGCACAAACTGGCAACCCTCGTTGTGCAGAAAGTCCATCTGCTCCGGGGTTTCGATCCCCTCGGCAATCACGTCCATCTCCAGCCCCCGACCCAGGCCGATAATTGCTCGGCTGATGGCTTTCAGACGTTCGTCGTTGGGCGCCTTGGTGATAAAGCTCTTGTCGACCTTGATGATGTGCAGCGGATAGCGGTGCAGATAACCCAGAGAAGAGAAGCCCGTACCGAAATCATCCAGCGCAATACGCACGCCCATGCTCTCCAGCTCACGCAGCGTGGCCAGGGTTTCCGGGCCGTCGCGCATCAACAGGCTTTCCGTGATCTCCAGCACCAGGCTGGCCGCTGGCAGACAGGTTTCCTTGAGAATCAGAGCGACGCGCTCGGCAAACCCCGGCTCCTGAAGCTGCCGGCTGGACAGGTTGACCGAGCAACGCAGCCCCGCCAGTCCCTGCTGGTGCCACTGGCGAACCTGCGTGCAGGCCTGACGCAGCACCCACTCGCCAACGGCCACAATTTCCCCGGACTCTTCCAGCACCGGAATGAACTGATCCGGCGACACCAGCCGCTCGCCCTGCCACCAACGCAACAGCGCCTCGACGCCGACGACCTGCGCCCGGCCGGCGGAAACCTGAACAATCGGCTGGTAATAGAGCTCGAACTGATCGCGTGCGAGCGCCTCACTCAGCGCGTTCTCCAGGTTCAGGCGCTGAGTCGCCTCCTCCTGCAGGCTGTCGTTGTACAGCGCCAGCTGCCCCTTGCCGAAGGCCTTGGCCCGATACAGCGCCAGGTCGGCCTCGCGCAGGGCATCCTGCTCATTGCCACGCCCGGTCAGCGGCGCCACGCCGATGCTGACGCTGACAGCAAGGCGGCGTGAGCCCGCAATAATGGGATATTGCAAGGCGTGCATAATGCGTTTGCTGACCAGCTCGGCATCCAGCGGTTTGGCCATATCATCCAGCAGCACGACAAATTCATCGCCACCAAAGCGCCCCAGGTGGTCCCCGGGCCGCAGGCAGCGCTCGATCCGCTTGGCGACCTGAATCAGCACCTGATCCCCGGTCTGATGCCCAAGACTTTCGTTGATCAGCTTGAAGCGGTCCAGATCGATAAACAGCACGGCCGCATGCCGCGCCCCGGGTTTGGCCTGTCGCTGCAGCGCCTGACTCAGCAGCTCGCCAACCTGCTGACGGTTTGGCAAGCCGGTCAGCGCATCATGCAGCGCCTGGTGCGCCAGCGCCTCTTCGGTCTGCTTGCGCTGGCTGATATCGGTCAGCGAGCCGGCGAGCAGGTGCTCGCCATGCAGATCCGTCGCCATCACCGCGCGGATCATCACCCAGATCAGGCGCCCCCAACTGTCGCGCAGCTCGCACTCGTAATGCAGAAACGGCTGACGCCCCTCCCGATGAGCCTGCACCGCTGCCAGGAACCGGCCCCGCTGGCTCTCCGGGATCAAGGCAGCCCAGTCGTTCAGAGTGCGAGGCGCGCGAGCCGCATCCAGGCCAAGCATGGCCAGCCAGCGCTCGGACAGATGCAGGCGATCTTCCTCGACATGCCACTCCCACAAGCCATCGTTGGCGCCACGCACCGCGCGTGCATAGCGATCCTCGCTGGCCTGCAGCGCCTGCTTATCGGCGGCGACATAGGTATCGGCGGTCAGGGTAATGTCGAAGAAGGCCGCCTTGAGCAGGCAACCATAGAGCTGTTCGGCCAACTTGGGCTCGGCATGCCAGTGACGACCAATGGCCTTGTGCATGAAGTCCAGATAGAAGTGAAAGGCCGACAGATACCATTTCAGATCAATCCCAAGACGCTCGTGGGTCAATCCAACCAGCACCCGCAAACGCACGTACTGCATATCGTAGGGGCCGCGCAGTAGTTGTCGAAAATAGGCCTGCTGCTGACCTTTGAGCCGCTCTACCCGCCCGGGATCGGCAAGCAGCGCGGCGCTGCCCTCAAACCGTCCCAAGTGAACAAACAGCGCTTCAATACAATCGGCATGCAGTCGATCCAGCGCCGTAAGGTGAGCAGCCAGGCAAGCAAATTCGGGCTCGCCGATCAACAGCAATCGCAAGCGCTCACGCACTTCGTTCGGATTCAGCCCGAGTTGGCGCTGCATGTTAAGCAACTGCTGTTTCAAATCCGGCACTGCCAGGCCCCCAAACTGGCCCGAGCAACGCCGACCAGATGTGATTCAATCTACATTCTTGTATCAGGCATCAAAAACCAAAGTGCCATCAAGGTCAATCCCTGCCACCCGAATGGGCTAAGACCTGACTGTTTGTACACAATCCGCTTTGCAGTTTGATGGCGTCGGGTACGCGGGGGCCCAGTGCCCACAAGCGCACCCGCGACTGGTTGCGAGGGAGAGAGAAGCGTCGGAGGAGGCTCAGCCAGGCTCCAGGTGCCGCACCATGAGTTGCAGGGTTCGACGACCGCGAAACTCGTTGATGTCCAGCGTGTAGGCCAGCAGCACGTGGCGCGCGGCCGGGTTCGGCCAGAGCTGCGGGTCGATATTGAAGGCGATGGCGTCGAACACCTCGGCACTGCCGGCGGTGCGCAGCAGCATTTTCAGATGACGCTCACCCACCAGCCGCTGCTGCACCAGCTCAAACTCGCCATGGAACAACGGCTCCGGAAAGTGCTGCCCCCAGGGTCCGGCTTCGCGCAGCGATGCAGCCATATCCAGGGACAGTTCGGCCGCCTCAAGTTGTCCGTCCGACAACAGCCGCCCGGTCAGGTCCTCGGGCTGCAGCTGACGCCGCACCTCGGCATCAAAGGCCGCTGCAAAGGCCGGAAAATCGGCTTCGCGCAGGGACATGCCGGCCGCCATGGCATGCCCGCCAAACTTGCTGATCAACTCGGGATGCCGTGCGGCCACCGCGTCCAGCGCGTCGCGAATGTGCAAGCCGGGAATAGAGCGAGCCGACCCCTTGACCATGCCATCGCCCGCATCGGCAAAGGCAATCACCGGTCGGTGGAAGCGATCCTTCAGGCGTGAAGCGAGAATACCGATAACGCCCTGATGCCATTCGGCATCGAACAGACATAGCCCAAAGGGCAGGTCCTGCTCGTCGAGCTGCATGGCCTCCAGGGTCTTCAGCGCCTGTTGCTGCATGTCGCGCTCGATGGCCTTACGATCGCGGTTGAGACTGTCCAGCTCACGCGCCATATCCAGCGCCAGGCCCTCGTCCTCGGTCAACAGGCACTCGATACCCAGACTGATATCGTCCAGGCGCCCGGCCGCGTTCAGGCGCGGACCGACGATAAAGCCCAGATCGGTTGACACCAGGCGCTCGCGCGGCCGGCCGGCCACCTCCAGCAGCGCGCGAATGCCGGGACGGCAGCGGCCAGCCCGAATACGCGCCAGCCCCTGGTGCACCAGTATGCGATTGTTGGCGTCCAGCGGCACCACGTCGGCCACGGTACCCAGCGCCACCAGATCCAGCAGCTCGGCGAGGTTGGGCTCTGATCGCCCGGTTTCGGCAAACCAGCCGCTCTCACGCAGCGCCGCCCGCAGCGCCAGCATGACGTAAAAGATAACTCCGACACCCGCCATTGCCTTGCTCGGGAAGTCGCAGCCCGGCTGGCTGGGATTGACGATGGCGTTGGCCTCGGGGAGTTGCGCACCCGGCAAATGATGGTCGGTAACCACCACCTGCAGGCCGGCGGCCCTGGCTGCCGCTACGCCCTCAATACTGGAGATACCGTTATCCACGGTCACCAGCACGTCCGGGCGACGGGTCAGCGCCACCTCGACAATTTCCGGCGTCAGGCCATAGCCGTACTCAAAACGATTGGGCACCAGGTAATCCACCTGCGCCGCCCCCAGCTGCCGCAGGGCCAGCACGGCGACGCTGCTGGCGGTGGCCCCATCGGCATCAAAGTCACCCACAATCAGTATCGAGCGCCGCTCGCGCAGCGCTGATTCCAGCACTGCGACCGCCTCCGCTATGCCGCGCAGCCCGCTGTAGGGCAGCAACGCCTGCAAGCGGCGATCAAGCTCGGCCTCGCTGAGCACACCACGGGCAGCGTAAAGCCGACTGAGCAGTGGCGGCAGCTCCCCGAGCGCCGGCAACACCTCGGGCAACGGGCGGGTTTCGATGCGCATCAGCGCTGCCCCTGCAGCCACTCCAGGGTCAGCTCGTGCTGCTGGTCGCCATCGCTGACGTACAGCACGCCGTCGCTGATCATGACACCCCAGTCGATGCTGCGCGGCAGATCGGTCGCCAGCGCCGCCAGTGGCTCCACCGGCAGTACCGCAACATTCAGGTTACCGATTGTCGCGACCGCTGACAGCTGCTTGTTCTCCCAGACGCGGGTACTGCCGTAGACCAGCACGGATACTTTCTGGGCGCGGCGCGAGCACCAGGTCATGCGATCGGCGTCCGGCTGACCAACCTCGATCCAGTGCTCGACGCGGTCATCCAGGGTCTTGAGCCACAACGCGGGCTCGTCAACATCCGACAACCCACGGCCAAGCGCCAGACGCTCCTGATACCAGAGGGCGTAGGCCAGCAGCCGCACCGCCAGCCGCTCTTCGGTCTCGGACGGGTGCCGCGCCACAGTCATGCGCACGGCCTCATAGACGCCCAGATCGGTATCGGAAATGTTCAGCTGAACCTTGTAGGGAGTTGCCTGCAATGCCATGGAAAGTGTCCTGTGGGAAGCCGGGCGGCAGTGTACCGCATCCACTGCACCGACGCCGAACGGCTCACACGGCGAAGCGTTCCCAGAGGTCCTCGAATTCACGCACGTAATCGGCCACCAGCGGCGCGTGATCAATCACCAGCAGATTCTCCTGATTGTAGTCACTGGCACTGCGTGTCCAGTTGAAGCTGCCATTGAGCAGCAGCCGTTCATCAAACAGCGCGAACTTGTGGTGCATGTGATACGGGCCGGGGTCGACGCGCAGCGGAATGCCTTCATCGCGCAGCATGGCAATATCACTACCCATGTCGTGCTGCTTTTCATGATCGCTGATAATCCGCACCTTGACCCCGCGCTGATGGCAGGCCAGCACCGCGCGGCTCAGGCGGTCATCCGAAATGGTGAAGACGCAGATGCTGAGGCTGTCACGCACCTGGTTGCACAAATCCAGAATCCGCCGCCGGCAGCTCTCGCCCGGACTAAAATGCGCACTGGCCACCTGCACGTCGTTGACTTGTGCGCTATCCAGCGTCTTGACCACCTGCTCCAGCCATTTCAGCGCCGGCAGCACGTTTTCCGGCTCGGCGGCAAGCTCACGTACCAGTGCAAAGGCGCGATTGCGCAAAAAACGGATACGGTCAGGCTCAAGGCCGCCACC
The DNA here is from genome assembly GCF_002307495.1 of Pseudomonas abyssi. Classification (GTDB taxonomy): domain Bacteria; phylum Pseudomonadota; class Gammaproteobacteria; order Pseudomonadales; family Pseudomonadaceae; genus Halopseudomonas; species Halopseudomonas abyssi. The sequence continues at coordinate 184,114 of NZ_NTMR01000002.1, forward strand.
CAACTCGCGCAGCTCCACCCGCTCTTCATTGCTCAGACGCAAATCCGCCACGCTGTCACGTAGAACTTGGTCCAGTTGCTGAAAATCCATCATTGCTCGCCACCACCCTGCTCATCCACGGTCACCACTTTCAGTTGCCGAACAATGTCGAGCAACTGCGTCTGCGCCTCCCGCCCGGCCAGCACCTGGCGATCCATCACATCGGCCAGCGGCGTCACCGTGGCACGCATGCTGTCGGACAGACCGTCGAGCATCTGTTGAATCAACTGCTGGGGCGGCATCACCACACGTACCTTGGGGCTCAGCTTGTGCAGCGACTGCAACGCAGCGAGCAGCTCGTCCCAGGGCACCGCCACCTCGGACTGCCCAGAACCGGCCAGCGCCCGCACGCTCTGCACCAGATCGTTGAGCTGGCCAACAACGCGCTTGCCGACATCCGCGTCATCGCCCCCCATGGCGCGATTACGCAGGAAGTCTGCCTTTATCTGCTCCCAGCGCTCGGCACGCTCTGCATTCAGGGTGCCGCGCAACTCGGCCAGCTTGAGCAGGTTCTCCTCGGCGCCGGTGGTCAGCAGCTGCGACTCGCCCTGGTAGTGATCATCGACCAGGTGCTGCAGCTCCTGCTCGTTCATCACCGCGGAGACCTTCTCCGCCAGCTTGTTCATGTTGCGATAGCTACCCTGCAACTTGAACGGCGGCTCGGTGCGATAGCGATCATCCTGCGCGGCGCTGGCGATGTACTGCTGGTTGACCCGCAGCACCACGTCTCGCAGCTGCATCATGCGCTGCAGGGTGGCCACCATGTCATTGATCTCGGCCGCGCTGTAGTCGTAACTCAACTCATTGGCAGAGAACGGCTTGCCTTCGGCCTTGGCCACCAGCCGGTACAGATCATTCAGATCGCGGCCAGCCAGCGGCGCAAGCACCGAGTTTGAGGTCAGGCTGTTCTCGATATAGCTCAGCGCGAACACATCGTTCATGCCGGCCAGGGTGTCGCCGAGGTTATAGATGTCGGCACGGTTGGCCAGCATGTCCGGAATGCGGAACACCTCTCCGGACTCGGTGTAGGGGTTACCGGCCATGACCACGGCAAACTTGCGGCCGCGCATGTCGTAGGTGCGCGTGCGCCCCTTCCAGACGCCTTCAATACGGCGAGTGCCATCGCACAGCGAGATGAACTTCTGCAGAAACTCCGGATGGGTGTGCTGGATGTCATCGACATACAGCATCACGTTATTCCCCATCTCCAGCGCCAGATTGAGTTTGACCAACTCCTGCGCCGCTGTCGCATCCGGTGCCTGCGCCGGATCCAGCGAGCGCACCTCATGCCCAAGCGCCGGACCGTTGATCTTCATGAACACCAGGCCCAGTGCATGCGCCACGTACTCCATCAGCGTGGTCTTGCCGTAACCGGGCGGGGAAATCAGCATCAGCAGACCGTTCAGGTCTGAGCGCCGCCCCTCACCCACGGTCCCCATCTGCTTGGCCAGGTTGTCGCCAATCACGCCTAGATACACGTCATTGATCAGCCGGTTGCGCACAAAGGAGGTCAGCGGGCGCGGCTTGAACTCGGCCAGGCGCAGCGTCTTGCGCTGCTCATCCAGCAACTGCTGACGCAACTGTTGATAGCGCTCCAGACCCGGCTGAAAGTCCTGCCGGTGCTGACGCAGACGAGCAAAGAACTCATCCACCGCCAGCGTCAGGGCTCCGTCCTGCACGCGTGGGTGCTGCCCCAGCAGGCCAGACACCTCGAATCGCAGATCCACCTCAACAACGGTCACCGGGACCTGCGGTTGCAGCAAGCAAAAGGCCACCGCCTCGGGCACGTAGCGACGCAGCGGGGCAAAGGCCTCCTGCTCGCACAGACCAGAAAACCAGTGCTGCAAGAACTGCCACTGCTGTCCTGGCGCACCGGCCAGGCACTCTACCGACTGCATGCAGCTGTCCCACAGACCGAGTGGCGCCAGATGGTCCTGTAGGCCGTCATAAAGCTGCTGGGCATACCGGCTGACTTGCCAGACCGGCTGCGGCTCGGCCAGCCACTCGATCAACCAGGCGGCTGCGGCTTCCAGCGTTCTCATGTCAGCGTCGATCAAACGCTCTTGCAGCCACTCAGCAAGGCTGGACTGCATCTCGCCCTGCAGCGCCAGCAGCGCGTCATCACGTCCGAACAGCTGCCGGATCTGCAACACGGCCGCAGCGCGTTCGGCCCAGCCGGATACCGCCGGCGAATCGGCACTCTGCACCCAGAACAACATGGCCAGCGCCCGGGCCTGCGGGTCAAAACGCAGCAGGCCGGCACTGGCGAGCAGCGGCAACAGCTGCGCCAGAATCAGCGCAGCATCGTGATCGTGAATACCCTTCTCGTAACCCTCGCGATAGCGTGGCGTCGCGATCTCGCGCAGCGTGCGTACCAGCTGTTCAGGTTCAAGCAACTGCTGATGCAACAGCTCCATGCTCAAGCCCACCTCTGCCCGCTGGGCCAGCGCAATGACCTCACCGGCGAGGTACTCGGCGCGATAGAGCTGCGGGGACTCGGACAGCAGACCGCCATCCCAATAGTCACGCAGCCCATCCAGCTCGTCGTTGACCAGCGGCTCAAAATAGTCGGTGCCCGTCAAATGCAGGCTCAGCGAGTCGCCACGGGGCAGCAGGGTCAGGTCCAGTTCCTGGGCGTTGACGCTGAAACGGTGACGCGGCCCCAGCCGAATGACATTACCGCCACCTTCGAACAGTTCACGCTTGTCGCGCAGACCACGCACTGCCTGATCCCGCGCGCCCTTGAGCCGCGCCTCGATATCATCCGCCTTGACGTTGTCGTGCAGCGCGCGCAGCCGCTCGATCAGTTCACGCAGTTTGAGAATCAGCGGGTCGGTGGCAAAAAAGGCGTTCAGCAGATCCGGCTCGGTCAGCCGCCCGGTGCGCCGGGGCAAGCTGTCGATGATGCGCACGGCGGCGTCCTGCAGACCCTGGGCACGGCGCTGGCGCTCATCGAGCAGACGCTGGCGATGCGCCTCGAAGGTCTCGAGCAATTCTTCGCGCTTGTCGAGGATGTCACTCAGAAACGCTTCATGCCCCCCGAACTGGCTTTCCAGCTCTTCGAGCTGAACCAGCAGGCGCGACAGCTGCTCATCGCAGCTTTCCGGGTCCTGAGCCTGCGCCAAGGCATTGGTAATGGCCTGGCTGAACAGCTTGAACTGGGCACCAAATTGCGCGACCTGCTCCGCCGACCCCAATGACTTGCGCCGCAACTCGGCCCGCGCCTTGGACTGGTTGAGCTTGGCATACAGCTCGGAGATGGCCTCAACCACGCGGGTGCGCTGGGTAGCGTCGTCAATACGCAGCGACGCCATCAGCTCGGACAGCATGTCCAGCCCCGCCGCCATCGCGGTCAACTGCTCCAGCGGTTCAGCCAGTTGGGTAACAGTCTCGGCCTGCTCGGCGCTGGCATCCAGTTCCTGCAACTGCTGGTGATAAGGCGCCAGCGCCTGCTCGCCGGCGAGAAAACTGGACACCTCAGCAGCCAGCCGCTCGTGCTCGGCCAGCAGCTGCGCTTCCATCTCGTCGATCTGCTCAACATTGATGTAGCGGTACTCGCGAATGGTGAGCAGCTTGCCGCGCTGGGCATTGAGCGCCCCCAGCGCATCGACGTAGGCCTGAACATCGGTGAATTCCTGCACCGACAGGCCCGACATCAGCTCCTGCTGACGTGTCTGCGCCTCCGTCATGGCCCGCGCGGACTGCTGACGGATACTTTCGACCTTCTCGAACTCGTCCAGCACCATGGCCGCGCTGGAGGATATCTGCCGCAGCAGGGGGGCAACGCCGCCGCAGGCCTCATCACTGAGCCAGTAATAGGCGTCAAACAGGCGCTGGGTTTCCTGACACAGCAGTGCGTAGCGTTGCAGCGAGACCTCATTGCTGTCGATCTCACGCGCCAGGTTCAGCAGGTCAGACACACCGCGCACCAGCTCGGCGTTACCTATGCGCCCAAAGAAACCGCCACGTTGCGGCTGAGCGGCGGCGTGCTCGTCGGTATAAAAAGGCGTCTGCCAGACCTGCATCGGGTGAATGCGCGTCGGCTCATCGCCTTCGGCAGAAAAGATCACCATGCGCCCGTCAGCCAGCCGCGCATGCCCGTGGCCAAATTGCGGGCTCTGCAATTCACGACTGATCAGGTTGTAGGTAAACAGCGCCGAACGGCCCTGCTCGGGATGATAGAACACGTACTGCACATCCTCGCCGTTGGGCGAGCGGACAGAGCGCTTGAAACGCATGCCGGCCATGGGCTGATCAAAGGTGCGGTACTCGCCACTCTGCAGGTAGCAGCCACCCGGAAAAATGATGCCGTGATCTTCCGGCAACTGCACACAGGCCTGGCCGATCGCATCGATACGCTGAACCTTGCGGGTCAAGGTATTGAATACCAGGTACCGCCATTGCTCCTCGCGGTAAGGCAATACCTTGAGCAGGATCAAGGTACCCAGGTGGGCGTACTCGATCTGCACATCATTCAGCGATTGGGTCTTGTCGGCGACCGCCTCGCGGTAAATGCCCAGGCCGTCCTCGGTGTTGTTCTCCACCTTGATGGTCAGATCACCACCCAGAGTGTCGACAAACAGGGTATCGAGAATATTGAAATGCGAATGCCGCCCCTGCACCACGCTGTCGCGGCCAACAGGCGTCCACTCGAAGTCGAACGGGCGCGGCAACTCAATATCGCGTTCACCGCGGTTATCAATGTAACGGACCCGACCACCGTCGGCGGACACCGACCAGCGGAAGACCCGCACATCGCTGATCCGCTCTCCAATCTGGAACGCGGCCAGCAACTTGCCGTCGCGCACGCTCAGCTGCAACAGGCGGGTATGCTTGTAATAGCGATACAACTCGTCAAAGTCGTTGACGAAGCTGGCCTCGGCCAGAAAACTCCCGGCCAGATCGACAGGCTGGGCGTCGTACCCGTCGTCTTCCTGTACCAGTCGATACAGAGAGAAAACGTCCCGGACCCGGGTTTCCTGCTTGAGCCCGATAAACACGTTGTAGCCGAACAGCATCAGCCCGCCGACCTGGGCGATATCGCGTGCGATGCAGTTGTTCTCGGTGCGCACGCGCGTGCGACCAATCACCTCGATCGGCTGACTGCCAAATTCCTGCTGCCGCTGGGCATTCAGCGCCTCGGCCAGACCGGCAAGTTGCCGGCCTTGCTCCAGCAGCCGCTTATGCAGCACCTCATAGGCACCACCTTCAGCTACAGCCCGATCAACCAGGCCCTGTGCCTGATTTTCGCCTGCTGACTCTGACATCCTCGTCATTCCCGAATTGGCTTAGCAATGCAACGCCCCGGCCATGCCGGGGCGTCAAGCGGTAGGGTGTATCAGGCGTCGGCGTCGCCCTTGTTGGCCACGCTCGGCATATCACCGTTGCCACGGCCGGCCAGCAGCCGTTGCAGCACGTCCTGCACCACCGGGCTCTTGCCAACAACCCCTTCAATGGCCTTGCCCACCGACAGCGACTTGGCAAAGGAATTGAAGAAGTCACCCTCCCCGCCCACGATCTCGATATTGGCCTTGCCCAGCGCGGTAGACAGCACCTCAGCCTGGTCGCGGGCGATATCCTTGTTAGCGGCGATAGCGGCCATCGCTTCCTCAAAGCTCTTCTCAAGCTGCATGCGGAATTCTTCGTGCTGACGGGCATCGGCGCTGAGCGCATCGAGCGCAGAGAACTTCTTGCCCAGACCTTCGGCTTCGGCGTTGAGACGCTCCAGCAGGACTTCGGCCTCGACCAGCCCCTGATCCTTGGCGGCACGCGCCTTGGCTACGCCAATCTGCTCTTCGCCGCGCGCCTGCGCGGTCAGCTTCTCTTCCAGCACCTTGGCTTCTGCCAAGCCCTCTTTCTCTCGGGCAGCAGCCTGCGCTTCGATTACCCGTGCCTGCGCCAGCCCCTGCTCCTGCTCACCCTTGGCCTGGGCAATCAACTGCTCGGACTGGATGCGCGCTTCGGCCAGGCCTTCCTTCTCTTTGGCGGCCGCGGTCACTTCACGCACGCGAGCGGCAGCCAGGCCATTGGCGGCGGCTTCGGCCTGCGTCCCTTCGGCACGCTTCTTCGCGGCTTCGGACTGCTTGGCGGCCGCTTCCAGCTCGGCCTGAGCCAGGTTGTTCATCTCGACAGCCTTGTGCCGCGACTTGGTTTCATCGGCCTCGGCCTGCTTGACCTGACGCACCAGCTCCTGCTCGGCCTCAGCCTGGGCATTGAGCACCTGAACCTGCTTCTGGCGATCGGCCTCAGCGACTTCGCGTACTTCCTTGATGCGTTCTTCTTCCTGCGCCACGGTTTTTTCGACCGCAACACGCTCACGAATCACGCCAGCAATATTCTTGCGTTCTTCCTCCAGCGCCTTCTCTTTCTCAATGCGCTGCAGCTCAACTTCACGCTCACGGGCAACCACTTCCAGATCCCGCGCCCGGGTTACCTTCTCGACCTCAATCACCACAGCGCGCTGACGATTTTGCTGGGCCACCTCGACTTCGCGGTGGTGGTTCTCGCTACGAATGTCCAGATCCTGCTGGGTCTGGATGCGGGCCTGTTCAGCCTTGAGGCGCTCTTCTTCCTGCACCTTGACGGTTTCGGCCTGCTCACGCGCCCGGATGGTTTCGATTTCACGCTCCTGGCGCGCCTCGGCATCTGCCTGCTGGCGTTCCAGTGCCAGCGTCGCCTCGCGGGTTTCGACGTTCTTCTTCATGATCGCGAGCTCTTCGTTACGCTCCAGCTCGTTGGTGATCACGTTCTGGGTCGCGGTCAGCTCGGTAATCTTGCGAATACCCTGGGAATCAAGAATGTTGGTGGGGTCAAGCGAGGTGCGCGGCGTCTGCTCGAGGTAGTCGATCGCAACGTCTTCAAGCACATAGCCATTCAGGTCGTTACCGATGACCTCGATGATGCGGTCACGGAAGTTCTGACGCTCTTCAAACAGGCTGACAAATTCAAACTTCTTACCGACCGTCTTCAGCGCCTCGGAGAACTTGGCGTTGAACAGTTCGTTGACGGCGGTGCGGTCAGAGGCGCGGTCCACCCCAATCGCCTTGGCCACCTTGAGCACATCCTGCTGGGTCTCGTTTACCCGCAGGTAGAAGGCGACCGTAATGTCAGCACGCAGATTGTCCTGACAGATAAGCCCATCCTTGCCACGTCGATCCACTTCGAGCGTCAGCAGGGAGATTTTCATGAACTCTTTCTTGTAGATCACCGGATAAACCAGCGCCCCGGTGAAGTGCACCTTGGGAGTAGCACTCATATCGTTCACGATCAACGCCGTACCCTGGGGTACCTTGATGTAGAACGCATTGAACAGGACAAAAAAACCGACGATCAGCAAAAAGACGATGCCAACCCCGATCAGGAAGGGCATTACCATGGACATACTCATTACGCTCAAACTCCTTTGCAGGACGACACAGCACCTGAACAGTGCCGCCTCGCACTATTTCCCATTGAATTCTTCTTCGCTGATCACCCGATAGGCATGCTCTGCCTCCAGGTACTCAAGCAATACAAGACGATCACCGCGCTTGAACCCCCGCGTGGGGTCCGCCCGCACACGCAGGATCAGCCCTGCACCGCCGTCTTCCAGCAGCGCCTCGCCCAATCGATCGCTTACCAGAGGCGATCTCACCACCACGACCTGGCCGAGCAGCGAGCGCGTGGTTGAGCCCAGCGCCTTGCGAAACAGCGGCCGCAGCGGCGCCACCACCAGCCGGGTGACAGGCACGGCCACCACCAGCGCCAGCACGATGACCACCAAACCCACCGGGTAACGCAACAGCCCCAAGGGCAGCCAGCCAAGCAGCAGCAACTGCGCGAAGTAACTGGCCAGCCAGGCAAAAAACACCAGCACCGTCAGCACCAGGGTGACCGGGACGTCATGCAGTCCCAGCTTCATCAGCAGGCCGCCGAGGCCTTCGGCATTGGACGGGTCGTCCATGCCGCCGTCACCACCGGCGTCCAGCACGTCAACATCGACTGCGCCCAGCGCCACCGTCAGCCAGTACAGCATGGCTACGCACAGCATGAAGCTGAACAGCACTACCGGAAACGTCAGCGACGTCTGAAAGAAAAGCTCCATCCCGATCCCCCTCCCTGACCGCTCAAGACACCTAGCTGTCGGAGCGCTGCTTGAGACGCTCAAGCACACTGTCTGCGCTGCCGGAGGCCGGCGTAATGCCCGCCGCCCGCAGTTTTTCTTCAAGCGCCTGGTCGGGGCTACCCTCAACCGCCAGCTCGGCTGCGGCCTCCATGCGGGCGCCACGCTCGGCCTGCTTCTGCTTGATACGCTCCAGCGATTCCAGCGCGGTGTGCATCTTGGCCTGAGACCCGCCGTAACGCTGCGACACCGCAAGCTGCGCCTTCTGCACGCTTTCAGTCGCCTTGACCACATCAACCTGTTGCTTCAGTCGCTTGATATTGCCTTCGGCCTGCTGCACCGCCTGACGCAGATTGGCCACGCTGGTGGCGTAGGCCTCGGCCTGCTCGGACTCCAGCTTTGCCTCGTTTTCCAGGCCTGCGATCTTCTCGGCGACTTCACGCGCCAGCGTCTCGTTACCGGACTCCAGCGCCTTGAGTGCGTACTGTTCATACTCGGCGATGCGCGCCGAGACCTTGCTCAGCTTGTCGGCAGCCAGCTTCTGCTTGGCCATGATATTGGCCAGCGCTTCGCGAGAACGATGCAACTCGGCATCGGCATCGCGGATTTCCTGATCGAGGATACGCAGGGCCTGGCTATCGACCAGCGCCTCGCCTGCTTCCTGGGCACCACCGCGCATTGCAGTCAGCAATTTGCTCCACACGTTCATCAGCTTTCTCCTTGTCAGGCTGGCATCGCCAGATGATTCTCATAGGCTTCAGTGGCCTTGATCACGTTGTCCGCCAGCAACTCGATCTCGAACACCACATCAGACAGTGCCGAGCCAGAGCTCAAGGCACCAAACATGGTGTAGCAATCGGTGCCGTCGGCCAGACGCTCAAGACCGATACTCGACAGCGGGAACAGCTTGTGGGTGCGCAGCACCTCTTCGTTGAACTCGGCCAGATCACGCACATCACTCACCGGCCACAACAGGGCTTCAACGATGATCTGCTCGCCAAACACGGCAATAAACAGCGGCAAATCACCGTATTCATGCATGGTGACGTGCAAGCTGGCTTCGCTGCCGTCAATCAGCTCCACACTGGCGCGCTTGCCCTGAAACAACTCGGTGCCACTCAACGCCTTGTGCAACGCTGTGGCAGTCCAAACCTGCTGCATGCTCATGTCTATCTCCTTCTCCATTGAGTCCAGCTGGGCCATCGGCTGGCGCAGCTTGCGTTCTACTGCCATGAGCGCAGAGGCATGCTCGGGCAATATCCAGACTTCCTTCTTGACCAGCCCCTGCTCACGCAAGCGCTGGCGATAAAGTCGCTGATAGTAGGCAGATGATTTCTTTTCCATGAAGCGAGACTAGCCCATCACATGTAACAATTCAATGAATTACATGTGATGACTTTAAAGGCGCTGTTCAGGCTGCGGCGCAATGGGCAAGCAGGCCCGCGCAAACAGGCATTACAAGAGGGACGGATCAGTAAAAGGCGGGCGCTTTCCAGGCGGCATGAGAGAAGGCGCGATCCGTGCACCGGCTATTTAACTACAGCAGCCTTGCGCGCGTCTGACAAAGAAGAGTCTACTCGCGCACAGTTCGACGTTTTTCTCAGGAAGGCGATTGAGGAGAGCGAAACAGCATCGGCACCAGGTGCAGGATGATCAGCGCTAGAGCCGCACAGAGCAAACCGGTTGCCTGGTGCCCCAGGCCAATGGTGACGCCAATCGCCGCGGTCAGCCAGATACCGGCGGCAGTGGTCAGGCCCTTGACCTGATTGGCTGCATCGCCCTTGAGGATAGTGCCCGCCCCGAGAAAGCCAACGCCGGCAACCACACCCTGGATCACCCGACTCATGGCGTCGTCCAGCGCCCCGGCCACATCCGGCACCAGCACAAACAGCGCAGCACCAAGGCATACCAGCATATGCGTACGCACACCAGCCGCCTTACCCTGCCGCTCGCGCTCCAGACCCAGCACGCCGCCCAGCAGCGCCGCCAGCAGCAACCGCAGCGTCACACGAGTGCCCTGCTCTATGTCTGTCAGATCGGAAAATTCATCGGCCAGCGTACTGCTGACGATACGTACCACCTGCTCCATGTCAGCCATGGCGCTCTCCTGTTCCCGGGAAGCCTGCCTACACCCTAGCTGTGAGTGCTCCCAGCGCCGGTGGTTCAGTCCCCAGCATCAGATAGCCACCACTCATCATAGGCGCGCTATACTGCGGCAAAGCGTTCTCGTTCGATGATCCAATGACTCTCTTGCTGACCGCCATCACCCTGACTGCGCTACTGCTCGCATGTGGCGCTCTGTGGCGCAGCAGGCGACAGGCAGCCACCTTTAAAGCACTACTGAAACTCTCCCCCAACGGCCTGCTGCTGCTTGACCGTCAACAGCATATTATCTGGCACAACCCGGCAGCGGCCCGCCTGCTCGGCCAGCCTCGCCAGCGCCTGCCCGGCCACCTGCCACTCACTCACTGGCTACCCGCCCTGCGCAGCCTGCCCGTTCCCATGGAGCGTATCGGGGTCGTGCTGGCCGCCGACGACGGGGTGCGCCAGCAGGATCTCACGCGCCTGCCGGACATCAATGGTCGGACAGTCATCCTGCTGCACCCGGAAGCCGACCTGCAATCCAGTACCGAGGCCATGGAACGCTTCAAGCGCAGCCAATATTTTGCCCAGATCGGCACCTGGGACTGGCATATCGGCACCGACCAGCTGTATTGGTCCGAGGCTATTTACGGCATGTTCGGTTACAAGCCCGGCGAGATCACCCCCAGCTACAGCCTGTTCTGCGACAGCGTGCATCCCGATGATCGCGAGCACGTGCTCGAAGGCGAGCTGCGCTGTATTGAGACCGGTGAAAACCACGACGAGGAATATCGCGTTGTCTGGCCCGATGGCAGTGTGCACTGGGTGAGAGAGACCGGGAATGTGGTCAAGAACGAACAAGGCGAGCCGGTCAGAATGATGGGAATCGTCCGCGATATAACCAACGAGAAGCGCTCGGCCAATGAACTGCGCAAGCTCGCGCACCGCGACCCGCTGACCGGGCTGCCCAACCGCCTGATGCTGGAGCAGCAGCTTGCTGCGGCACTCATTCGCGCACGCACGCAAGACCAGCGCCTCGCGCTGGTCTTCATCGATCTCAACCACTTCAAATCCATCAACGACCAGCACGGCCACGCCACCGGCGACAGCGTGTTGGTAGAGGTCGCCAAGCGCCTGCGCAGTGCGGTGCGCAACAGCGACATGGTGGCGCGCCTGGGCGGCGACGAGTTTGTCGTACTGTTCGAGGGCCTGTCACGTAGCAGCGAAGTGGATACCGAAGCACAACGCATCAGCGAGCAGCTGTTCACCGCGCTTACGCCGCCGATGCAACTGCAAGAGGGCGATTTCCAGGTCGGCGCCAGCCTGGGCGTGGCCGTATTCCCCGACCACGCCGTCACTATGGACAAGCTCATTCACGCCGCCGACCTGGCGATGTACACCGCCAAGCGCAGCGGCAACAACCAGTATCGGCTGGGTGACGACCCGCACGCTCAGGCCCAGCTGCTGCAGTCCAGCAAACACTGAGCGCTGAACGACGCTCCGCTGTCAGGCGCGTGAGCGCAGACGACCGGCCAGCGTAATCACGCCCAGAATCACCGCGCCAGCCACCACCCCGAACAGCGCATTCAGCAAGGTAGGCGTCAGCCCGCCCAGTACCGTTCCGAGCCACGGCCAAGCGTCGACCTGGGCGGCGCTGGCCTCAATCCAGTGGTGCACCACAGCCACGCCATGGCTGAGAATACCGCCGCCCACCATGAACATGGCGGCCGTCCCCACCACAGAGAGGGTTTTCATCAGCAAGGGCGCGCCTGCCAGAATGGCACGCCCGACAGCCTGAGCAGCGGCGCTGGTGCGTCGAGTCAGCGCCAGTCCGCCGTCGTCCAGCTTGACGATACCGGCCACCAGCCCATAGACACCGAGGGTCATCACCAGCGCAATACCGCTGACCACCAACACCCGGGTGAGAAACTCTGCCTCGGCAACGGTGCCCAGAGTGATCGCAATAATTTCCGCCGAGAGCACCAGATCGGTACGAATGGCCCCGGCGATCTTCTGCTTCTCCCGCGCCACCATATCGACCTGATCATCGTTCAACGCCTTGACCGTCTCCTGATGCTCGCCTTTAACATCATGCAAGAACCGGTGAGCCAGCTTTTCCGCGCCCTCGTAGCAGAGAAAGGCACCGCCAAGCATCAACAAGGGCGTGATCAACCACGGCGCAACAGCGCTGATCAGCAACGCGGCCGGCACCAGAATCAATTTGTTGCGCAGCGAGCCCTTGGCAACGGCCCAGACCACCGGCAGCTCGCGCTCGGCGCGCACCCCGGTTACCTGCTGGGCGTTCAACGCCAAGTCATCTCCCAGCACCCCAGCAGTCTTTTTTGCCGCAATCTTGGTCATCACGGAGACGTCATCGAGCACCGAGGCAATATCATCAAGCAGAACAAGCAGACTGGTAGCCAAGCAACGCTCCCTATCGATTGGTTGGTTGAACGACACACGGCCACATCGGCAACCGCGCAATATAATGACCCAGCGGATAGCAGAAGGGTTAAAGTAGACGCCTGAGCTGCCGATGCATACCTACACCCCTGCATCGCCGATGCACCAACCAGCGCCAGCACGAGACTGCCATGTTCGGATCCGGTATCAAAGCAGAGCTTCGCCACAGCCAGCAACTTGCCGCGAGCCAATCTCGCATACTGGACGCCATCCGGCAAAACCTGGCCTGGATCGAGTTCACCCGAGACGGCGAGATCATCGACGCCAATCAGGCCTTTCTGGGCGTCGTTGGCTACAGCCTGGACGAGATACGTGGCCAGCACCACAGCCTGCTCTGCACCCAGGATGTCACCGCCAGCGCCGACTACCGCCGATTCTGGCAACGGCTCAGCAGTGGCGAATCGTTCACGGATCGGTTTGCGCGGATTGACAAGAACGGCCGCAAGATCTGGCTGGAAGCAAGCTATATCCCGGTGACCGATGCGACCGGCGCGGTGGCTCGCGTGCTCAAGCTGGCTTTCGACATCACCCGCGAGGTTGAAGCGGAACAACAGCACGAGAGCCTGCTCAATGCCATCAATCGCTCCATGGCAGTCATCGAATTCACCCTGGCAGGCGAGATTGTCACCGCCAACGACAACTTTCTGCACACCATGGGCTATCGCCTGGATGAGGTGAAAGGCAAGCACCACCGCATTTTCTGCCATGAGAGTACCGCCAACAGCCCGCGCTACCAGCAAGACTGGGAGCGCCTGAACCGGGGCGAGTACCTCTCTGACCGCTTCAAGCGGGTCACCCGCAGTGGCCAGACCATCTGGCTACGCGCCACTTACAACCCGCTCTACGACAGCCAGGGCAAGCTGTATGGCGTGGTCAAGTTTGCCAGCGACATCACCGCCCAGGTAGAACGCAGGCAAGCCGAGTCGGCTGCCGCCAAACTGGCCTTCGAGATTGCCGAAGAAACAGACGAGAGCGCTCGCACGGGTGCGACCACGGTCGAGCAAGCGGTTGAGGTTGTACGCTCCATCGCCGGGGAGCTAGACGCGGTATCCGAGCACATCAATGCACTGAACACCCAATCAGACCGCATCAACAGCATCGTCCAGGTGATCCGTGGCATTGCCGACCAGACCAACCTGCTGGCCCTCAATGCTGCCATTGAAGCAGCCCGCGCCGGGGACCAGGGCCGTGGCTTCGCCGTGGTGGCCGACGAAGTACGCAACCTGGCTGCCCGCACCAGCCAGGCGACAGTCGAGATTAACGAGGTTGTGCAACAGAACATGGAGCTGGCGCACCGCGCCGTCGACGGCATGGCGGGCAGTCGCAGCAAATCGGAGCAAGGTGTCCAGCTCGCCAACCGGGCGGGCGAGGTCATGCTGGAGATTCGCGACGAAGCGCAGCGCGTGGTGGATGCCATCGGGCAGTTCGCCGACGCCATCCAGGACTAGCCGTTCCGCCTGGCAGGCCTTTGACCTACACTGGCGAGCCTATCATCACCGCCGGAAGCGACATGGACACAACCAAACCCCTCGCCGGACTCAAGGTCATCGAACTCGGCACGCTGATCGCCGGCCCTTTCGCCGCTCGCATCTGCGCGGAGTTCGGCGCTGACGTCATCAAGGTCGAATCACCCAAGGGCGGCGATCCACTGCGCAAGTGGCGCAAGCTGTACGAGGGCACCTCACTGTGGTGGTTTGTGCAGGCGCGCAACAAGCAGTCGCTGACGCTCAATCTGAAGGACGCAGACGGTATCGCGATTCTCAAAAAGCTGATCAGCGAAGCCGATATTCTGATCGAGAACTTTCGCCCCGGCACACTGGAAAAACTCGGCCTGGACTGGGATACCCTGCACGCGCTCAACCCGGCTCTGGTCATGGTACGGCTGTCCGGCTTTGGCCAGACCGGTCCGCTGAAGGATCAACCAGGCTTCGGTGCCGTCGGCGAGTCCATGGGCGGCTTGCGCTATATCACCGGCTTTGACGATCGCCCGCCCGTGCGCACCGGCATCTCGATTGGCGACTCGATCGCCGCGCTCTGGGGCGTGATTGGTGCCCTTATGGCCCTGCGGCACCGCGAGATCAATCAGGGCAAGGGGCAGATTGTCGATGTGGCACTCTACGAAGCGGTGTTCGCGATGATGGAGAGCATGGTGCCGGAGTTCGACGTCATGGGCTTTGTGCGCGAGCGCACCGGCAACATCATGCCCGGCATTACGCCCTCCTCCATCCACACCTGCAGCGACGGCAAGGCAGTGCAGATCGGTGCCAACGGCGATGCCATTTTTCAGCGCTTCATGCGCGCCATTGGCCGTGACGACCTGGCTGATGACCCGACCCTGGCCGACAATGCCGGCCGAGACGCCAGACGCGACGAGCTGTACGCACTGATCGACCGCTGGGCCGCCAGCTTGCCGCAGGACGAGGTATTAAAGGTGCTGGAGCAGGCCGACGTCCCAGCCAGCAAGATCTACTCTGCTGCTGACATGGTCACCGACCCGCAGTACCTGGCCCGCGAGATGTTCCTCAACGCCACCCTGCCCGACGGCAAAGCCTTCAAGATCCCAGGCATTGTCCCCAAGCTCTCAGACACCCCCGGCAGCGCCGAATGGACCGGGCCGGCGCTGGGCGAACACACCGACAGCATTCTGCGCCAGCTTGGCTACGACGAGGCACAGATTGCCGAACTGCGTGGGCGCGGGGCGATTTAGCGGGACGTAAGGAGAGTATCGTCTGAGTGATCGGACGCAGAGCGTCCGGACAGGCGCTCCCACGCGGAGCGTGGGAGCGATCAACAACGGTGGAGTGTGCACGGAATCCAGTCCCGTTTACGCGGGCGAGTAGCGCAGATTTGTCGGGAAAAAGAAGCGTAGGATGTCTGAGGAGCGTAGCGACGAGTTTTACGCTTCCCCGATAAATCGAGCAACGCAGCGAACCCGAAGGGCCGCGTAGCCGGGTGCCCCGGGGGATTCAGGGAATCGCCAATCCATTTCATATACCCTCTGGCGATCAGGCCGGTCCGCAATCAAGGCGTGGTTTCGAAGGCATGTCGGGACCTGTCGAGAAATCACAACGCAGAGTTCGGACCGGCCTGATCGCCCCGCAGGGCGAGCGCTCAAGCAGCATCTGACTGCGTTGCGCTGCTTGCCAATAGACCCAACTATTGGCTACACATCGCGCCTTGCATCTGCACGCTTGAGCACTCGCAGAGGGCGTGTGAAATGGATTAGCGCTTCCCTTTGGGGGGCCGGGCAACCGGCCCCCTTTGGCTCGCCGTGAAGGCGAAAGGCTGATTCAGTAACAGCGCAGTAAACAATCAACAGTTACTGGCCCACGCCAAAAGAGGTCAGCACCCATGCGTCAGGAAACTGCCAGTTTTAAAGGCTCCCTCCCTAATCAAAATCCTGCTTCTCCATCCACGGAATAATCCGCTCAAACGCCTGCTCAATCCGCTCCAGCGAGGTCGAATAACTCAACCGCAAGGCATTACTGCAGCTGTTGCCGAAGGTCTCGCCAGGGATGGTACAAACCCCGGTTTCCTTCAGCAGCCGCAGCGCCACATTGGTGCCATTCACCCCCTCCGGCAGCGACGGAAACAGATAGAAGGCGCCCTCGGGTTTGTACCCGGTCAGGTGCGGCGTCTGCTCCACCAGCTCCACCAGCCGATCCCGCCGTCGGGTGTACTCGCTGAGCATTTGCTCGATAAAGGCACCGCCACTGCGCAGCGCAGCCACCCCGGCCCACTGAAACGGCGTATTGGCCACCGTGGTGGTAAACATGTGATAGCGCCGCAGCTTTTTGATTGCCGCCTGGCTGCCGATCAACCAGCCAATGCGCATGCCCGCCATGCTGTAGGTCTTGGAGAAACTGCTGACCACCATGACGTGATCCAGATCGCTGCAACACGACAGCACCGAGGGATACTCTCGACCGTCGTAGATCAGGTGATCGTAGACCTCGTCGCTGATCACATGAATGCCACGGTAGGCCGCCTCCTCCAGAATTGCCTCCAGCGTCTCGCGCGGATACAGCGTGCCGGTCGGGTTGCTGGGCGAGTTGAGCACAATCGCATGGGTGTGCGGCTCGATCGCGTCGATGACCTCCTGTGGATCAAGCTGGTGGTTGTTCTCTGCGCGGGTAGTGATCTCCGTGACTTCACCACCATTCATCCGGATCAGCGGCGCATAGAGCATGAACGCGGGGTCAGGCACGATAAAATGGCGGCCCGGCGCGGCCACGGCAGTCAGCGCCAGATAGAGCGCTTCGGTCGCCCCGGTGGTGATCATGATGTTGTCGGGGCTGAGCGGCCGCTGATAGCGCTCGCTGTAGTATTCGGCGAGCGATTCAAGCAGCTCGGGCAACCCGGCATCCATGGTGTAGCCAGTCTGCCCGGCACGCAGCGCCTCGACCGATGCCTCCACGACGGTATCCGGCGCAGGCAGGTCCGGCTGACCGATGGACAGGTGAATGACGTCGTCCATGGTGGACGCCAGATTGACCATCTTGCGGATACCCGGAATCGGAATAGTCAGCAGCGCCGGGTTCCAGATCGGATCTTCCGATTCGTACAGGTCGATGTCGGAGCTTCCCAGTGGCATGGCGTTACTCCTGTGCAGCGTTGAACAGGGCCGGACGGCGATCGGTCAGCGGCGCCGCCTGCTGGTAGGCATGACCGGCGCGCATCACTACCGCATCGTTGTAGCGTGCGCCCACCAGCTGCAGGCCAATCGGCAAGCCCTTGCTGTCAAAGCCGCAGGGCACGGACAGCCCGGGTTGCCCGGTCATGTTGAAGGGGTAGGTAAAGGGCGTCCAGGTCGGCCAGCGGGTGCTGGGCCAGTCCTCCGGCACTTCACGCCCGGTCTTGAAGGCGGTCAGCGGCAGGGTTGGTGTCAGCAGCAGATCGTACTTCTGATGGAACGCCGCCATGCGCTCGCGCAACGCCATGGACTCATTCATCGCGCCCATGTAATCGAGCATGCTCAGGCGTGCGGCCTTCTCCGATACCTTGATCAGTTCCGGGTCCATCAGCGCGCGCTTCTTGGGCCCGAGGTCGCGAATGGCATTGGCGGCGCCGCCGTAAAACAAATGGCCAAAGGCGGCCAGCGGATCACTGAAACCGGGGTCCACCCGCACCACCTCGGCACCCAGGTCGGCGAATACCTTGGCCGCCTCGGCTACCGCCGCTTCCACCTCGGGGTCTACATCCACGTAACCGAGATTCGGGCTGTAGGCGATCTTCAGCCCCTTCACTCCGCCCCGCAGTTCGGCCAGATAATCGATATTGCGCCGAGGCACCGCGTTGGTGTCGCGATGATCAGCCTCGGTCAGCACATTCATCATCAGCGCGCAGTCTTCCACGGTCCAGGTCATCGGGCCGGCATGGGCCAGCGTGCCGAACGGGCTGGAGGGCCAGTGCGGCACTTCACCAAAGGAGGGCTTGAGCCCAACGATGCCGCAGAAGGCAGCGGGAATGCGGATTGACCCACCGGCATCGGTGCCCAATGCCATGGGCGCCATGCCCAAAGCTACCGCCACACCGCTGCCGCCCGAGGAGCCGCCGGAGGTTTTATCCGGATTCCAGGGGTTGTTGGTTACGCCGTCGACCGGATTGTCGGTGACGCCCTTCCAGCCCAGCTCGGGCGTGGTGGTCTTGCCGATAGGCACGTAACCATGCCGCGCCAGCGCCGCAGTGCAGGCACCGGTCTTGCCCAGGGTGCTCGACGGATCGACCGTATGCGAGCCTTTGAGGGTTGGCCACATGGGCGTGAGAAAGACATCCTTGACCGCCACGGGCACGCCATCAAGCAGCCCCTGCGGCGTGCCAGCGCTATAGCGCTGCTCCGACTCGCGCGCCAGCGCCAGACTGGTCTCGCGATCCACCAGACAGAAGCCATTGGTATGGCTGTCCACTCGTTCGATCTGGTCCAGCATGGCGCTAGCCACATCGACTGGCGAGAGCTGACGGTCGGAAAAATGTGCCCGCAACTGCATTGCCGTCATTGCCAGAATTTCGTCGGACATAATCGTCTCCTCAGTGCCAGAGTGCCCGGGCTATTTCTCGTTTCCGGGCGCTATTTCCCCCTGTTCACGCGGTTATGCAGGGGCTCATCGGCCAGCCAGCGGTGCAGATTGGCCATGAACTGCTCACCCAGCGCGCGGCGCCAGCCGATGAAATCACCGGCCATATGCGCAGACAGCATCACGTTGGGCAGATCCCAGAGCGCATGCCCGGCGGGCAATGGCTCGGGGTCAACAACATCCAGTACCGCAGCGCCCAGCTGACGCTGCTGCAAGGCGTCGACCAGATCGTCGGTCACCACAATCGCGCCACGGCCTACATTCACCAGCAGGGCCTCGCGGCGCATCAGCGCCAGGCGATCACGATTGATCAGCCCGCGTGTGTCCTCGGTCAGGGGCGCGGTGATGATCACCACATCCGCCTCTGGTAAGACCGCATCCAGCTGGTCGCTGGCCAGCACGCGGGTAAAGTGCGGCGCCTCGCGCGCCGTGCGGGCGATGCCGGTCACCTCAATATCCAGCGCCGCCAGCAGTCTTGCCACTTCGCTGCCGATTGAACCGGCGCCAATGACCAGCGCATGCTGACGCGCGGCCAGCGCAGTTTCGCGGTGCTGCCACTGATGCTGACGCTGCAGCCGCAGGTTGCCGAGGCTGTCCTTGGCATGCATCAGCACCGCACCCAGCACATACTCGGCAATACCCAGATCAAACACCCCGCGCGCGTTGGTCAGCAGCACATCGCTGTCCCACAGCGCCGGGAACATCAAGGCATCGACCCCGGCACTGGTGGCGTGCACCCAGCGAATGCTGTGCTCGGCCGGCCAGCACCCTTCGAGCAGCCCGGTACGAAAGTCGGTGACCACCAGCACGTCGGTCTGCGGCAGGTGCTGGCGCAGATCCGCCTCATCGCTGACCGTGCGCAGCTCGACCGTGGTGGGCAGGTCCTCAAGCCCCGGCAAGGGTTCCTCGCCGGGGGCGACCAGTACCAAAATCCGCGTCACGCAGCCACCTGCTGAGCGGCACGGGCAAAGCGGGCAACCGCTTCGTCAATCTCGGCGCTACTGACCGTCAACGGCGGCAACCAGCGGACAATCTGGCCGTCGGTGCCGCAACGCAGCAGCAATAAGCCCTCGGCCTCGGCGGCGCTGGTCAGGCGCGCCGCCAGGTCGCCACGCGGCGAGCGATGATCGTCGGCGATTTCCATGCCCTGCATCAGCCCCTTGCCGCGCAGCGTGTCGATCATGGGAAAACGCTGACGCAGGCCCTGCAAACGCTCGGTCAGTAGCTCGCCCTGTTCTGCTGCGTTGGCGACCAGCTGCTCCTTGTCGATCACCTCCAGGGTTGCCAGGGCCGCAGCGCAGGCCACGGCGTTGGCGCCATAGGTGCCGCCCTGGGAGCCGGCCAGGCCCTTGCTCATCAATGCTTCGGAGGCGGCAATGGCCGACAGCGGAAAACCGCTGGCCAGCCCCTTGGCGGTAATCACGATGTCCGGGGTAACGTCAAAATGGTTGTGGCTCCAGAAGCGCCCGGTGCGGCCGTAACCGGCCTGAATCTCGTCGCAGATCAGCAAGATGCCATGCTGCCGACAGCGCTCGGCCAGGCCCTGCATAAAGGCTGTGTTGGCCGGGTAGTAGCCGAACTCGCCCTGCACCGGCTCGATCAGCATGGCGGCGGTGTCGCTGGGCGCAGTGCGGGTTTTCAGAATGTGGTCGAGCTCACGCAGGGCAAACTCGGTGGCCTGCTCCTCGCTCCAGCCGTAGCGGTAGGCATGCGGAAACGGAGAGACCTCCACCCCGGCCATCATCGGGTGAAAGCCCGTCCGCACCTTGGTGCCGGAGGTGGTGAGGGAGGCGGCCGCCATGGTGCGACCGTGAAAGCCACCATCAAAGACGATGATATTGGCGCGACCAGTGGCCTGTCGCGCTAGGCGCAGGGCCGCTTCGACCGACTCGGACCCGGAATTGGCAAAGGCCACCGAATCAATGCCCTCAGGCATGCGTTCGGCCAACGCATCCGTCAGTTCCAGCATGGGCCGGTGAGCGACCGTGGTGTACTGAGCATGAATGACACGGCCAACCTGCGCCTGAGCGGCGGCGACCACAGTGGGGTGACAATGGCCGGTGCTGGTCACACCGATACCGGAGGTGAAGTCCAGATAGCGCCGACCGTCGGTATCGATCAGCCAGCTGCCTTCGCCGTAGTCCACGCAAACCTGACTGGCCTGCTTGAGCAGCGGTGACAAATGGTGCATAGCCATCTCTCCTGTCCTTTCGGCGGGCCGAAGCCCGTGTCTGATCGGCCAGCAGCCCGCAGAGCGAGCTCTGACACGCGAGCGGGATCAGTGCAGCGCGGCAATCACGCCGGCAGTCACATCCCGACAGGTCCGCCGTTGGCCAGCGGCAGTCGCCAGATCCTTGGCAACCGCTTGGCGCAGGCGTTCGGCAGCCTGTGCGCAACCCACCCAGTCCAGCATCAGGGCTGTGGTGAGCAGCATGGCAGCAGGGTTTGCGAGCCCCTGGCCGGCGATATCCGGCGCGCTGCCATGTGTGGGTTCGAACAGCGCGGGCATGGCACGGCTGTCCGGATTGATATTGCACGACGGCGCCAGCCCCAGTCCGCCCGAGAGCACAGCGGCCAGATCCGTCAGAATGTCTCCATGCAAGTTGCTCGCCACCACCACATCGAAGGTCCAGGGGCACTGCACAAACTTCATGCAGGCCGCATCAACCAGCTCGTGGTGGACGCCTATCTCGGGGAATTCGGCGGCAATCTCGGCGAACACCTCGGTATACATGTCACCCCAATAGGGCTGGGCGTTGCGCTTGGTAATCAGGCACACCTGTGCACCAGCGCGGCCCTTGTCTGCGCAGTGAAAGTGCCGCGTCTCTGCCCCCCGCGCCTCCAGCCGCTCGCGGGCGCGAACAAAGGCATGGCGAATCAGCCGCTCGGTAGCGCGCCGGGTAAACACCTCCAGCTGGGTAGCCACTTCATCGGCCGAGCCCCGGTGCAGGCGTCCACCCTGATTGACATACTCGCCCTCGCTATTTTCGCGAATCACCAGCATGTCGACCTCAGCGGCGCGCGCATCGGCCAAATACTGCGGTGCACCGGGCAGCAACCGGGCTGGTCGCTCGCAGGCCCACAAGCCCAGGCCCTTGCGAACCTGCAGCAGCGGTGACAACGAGACGCTGTCGGGCAGGCAGTAGCGTTCGGCATCGGTCAGCGGCCCCGGATCGCCCAATGCGCCCATCAGCAGCGCGTCATAGGCTTGCACCCGGGTCAGGGCATCGGCGGGCATCATCTCGCCGTGCTGGCGATGCCAGTTGGTCGACGGCCAGTCCAGCCAGTCCCAGGTCAGACCGAGCGGGGTCTGGCGATCAAGCGCGGCAAGCACCTCGGCCGCGGCCGCCATCACCTCCGGGCCGATGCCATCGCCGGGCATCAGGGCGATGCGCCTTGGCTCGGTCATCTGTCAGGCCCCGCCCATGCACAGGTATTTGATCTCGGTGTACTCATCCAGCCCGTGCCGCGAGCCCTCACGGCCCAGCCCACTGGCCTTGACCCCGCCGAAGGGCGCTGCGGCATTGGACACCGCCCCCTCGTTGATACCGATGATGCCGGCTTCCAGCGCATCGGCAACACGCCAGACGCGGTGGATATTGGTGCTGTAGAAATAGGCCGCCAGCCCATAGGGCGTATCGTTGGCCAGCTCAACGGCCTGCTCCTCCGTATCGAAACGGATCACCGCCGCCAGCGGACCAAAGGTCTCATCAGCGCACACCTGCATGTCCGGGGTCACGCCGGTCACAAGTACGGGCTCAACGTAGTTGCCTTTGGCCTCACCGGGTGAGGCGCCGGCAACATGCTTAGCGCCCTTGGCCAGGGCATCGTCAAAGTGCTCCTGCACCTTTTGCACCGCTGCCCGGTTGATCAGCGCAGACTGGGTTACGCCTTCCTCGAAGCCGTCACCCAGCTTCAACTTACCCATGGCCTCGGCCAGTTTCTCGACAAACTGGTCATGAACGCCGCTCTGCACCAGAAAACGGTTGGCGCAAACGCAGGTCTGCCCGGTGTTGCGGAACTTGCTGACCATGGCGCCTTCCACTGCGCGGTCCAGATCAGCATCGTCAAAGACGATAAAGGGCGCGTTGCCACCCAGTTCCAGCGACACTTTCTGCACATGTTCGGCGCACTGGGCCATCAGCTGGCTGCCGACGCTGGTCGAGCCGGTGAAGCTCAGCTTGCGCACCGTCTCGCTGCTGGTCAGCACATCACTGATCATCGACGCCTTGCCGGTGACCACATTGAACACGCCCGACGGAATACCCGCTTCTTCGGCCAGCACACCCAGCGCCAGCGCGGTAAAGGGGGTGGCGCTGGCGGGTTTGACAATCATCGAGCAGCCGGCCGCCAGCGCAGCGCCAGCCTTGCGGGTAATCATCGCTGCCGGGAAATTCCAGGGCGTGATGGCGGCCGTCACACCAATCGGCTGACGGGTCACCACGATATGCTGCCCGGGCTTGGCACCGGGAATGGTCTCGCCGTAAACACGGCGTGCTTCCTCGGCAAACCAGCGGATAAAGGACGCGGCATAATCGACCTCACCGCGGGATTCCACCAAGGGCTTGCCCTGCTCCAGCGTCATCAGGCTGGCAATGTCTTCGCGGTGCTTGAGCATCAGGTCGTACCAGCGCATCAGCAGGTCAGCACGTTCCAGCGCCGTGGTCTTGCGCCAACTGGCAAAGGCCTTGTCGGCCTGGGCAATGCAATCGTTGAGCTGAGCTTCGCTCAGGCTGGGCACGCTGCCGATAATCTCGCCGCTGGCCGGGTTATCCACCTCGATGGTGGCGCCATTGCTGGCGTCGATCCAGTTACCTGCGACCAGACATTGCTGGCGAAACAGGCGGGGTTCGGCAAGACGGGACGGTGCAGACATAGCGGCCTCCTGGGGCAAGACGATGTAGGAGCAGGACGGCCCTGCTCAACTGAAAAACGATACGCAGTGCTCTGCGCAAAAGACGCCCCGCGAGCAGCGTGGCGAAGATATAACCGGCAGGGCACTGTTTCAGTCGACCGCGCTCCGGTCAGCGTGTTCCCCCACGGTCAGCACCCTCCTCCACAGGGTAGGCAGGATAAACAGCAGACGCAAACAGCCAGCGGGGTTTGAACCAGAGCCGGTTTGGCGGGTCGACGTAGAAGCAGTATCACCCTGCCAAACACGCAAATAAGGAGCACCCCATGCAACGGATCACCCACACGCTCGCCGGCCTGCTGCTGGCCAGCAGCGCCAGCCTGGCCTTCGCCCAGACCGCCGCCCCGGATAACGCCAAGGTGTTTTTCATCTCACCCAAAGACGGTGCTACCGTCAGCTCACCGGTCACCGTGCAGTTTGGCCTGGAAGGTATGGGCGTCGCACCGGCCGGCGTCGAGCGGGAAGCCACCGGCCACCACCATCTGCTGATCGACACCGACACCCTGCCGCCGGCCGGTCAGCCGATCCCGGCGGACGACCACCACGTGCACTTTGGTGGCGGCCAGACCCAGACCAGCCTCGAGTTGACGCCGGGCGAACACACCCTGCAGCTGATTGTCGGCGACCACCACCACATGCCGCTGTCGCCCTCGGTTACCTCCGAGCAAATCACCATCACCGTCGAGTAACCGCAGCACACCGTCGCTGATCAGGGCTGTCCCTGGTCAGCGCTGCTGCCCAGCAGCAGACCCAGCCCCGCCACGACCGACGTCGTGCCCGCCAGAGCAATGATCACCATCTGGCCACACCGATACAGCCGTTGGTACTTGTCCGACTCCCAATCAGAGCGCTGAATATTGTCCTCCAGCTCGCCCAGTGGATGGGCCTAGTGTCTGCATGCCGCCTCCCCGGCCTGATCCGGCCTTGTCTCGAGCACAGACACCTCCGCGGTGGGCGCCGCTGCAACGGGAACTGCGACGCGACTTTGCGGCCTAACCGCTCAGATACCCATCGCAAGGAATTCGCACCATGCTACGAGGGACTGTTCTGACCAGTGCCGCTTTATGCTTCTGTCTACCACTGGGCCTGCAGGCCGCCGACTTCAGCTTTGAGCAGGTCATCACCAAAGCGCGCGAACGTGCTGAAAGCGCCTACCAACCGCCCAAGGAAGTCCCGCGCTTTTTGCAGGAACTGAGCTTTGACGACTATCAGGGCATCCGCTTCAAGCCGGAAAACAGCCTGTGGCACGAGAGCGATTCAGCCTTTCAGGTCATGCCCGTGCCAAGCGGGTTGTTCTACCGTAACCCAGTGCAGGTGCATGTCATTGATGAGCAGGGCGTCGAGCCGCTGACCTTTGCCAAGAACCAGTTCACCTACCCCAATACCGAGGTCGAACGGCTGGTGCCTGCGGATCTCGGCTACGCCGGTTTCAAGCTGACCTTTCCTCTCAAGGACGGGGAACAGAACCAGTTTCTGGTATTTGCCGGCGCCAGCTACTATCGCGCCGTGGGCAGCGACAACAACTTCGGCATTTCCGGCCGCGGCCTGGCAATCGATACCGGCATGCCCGGCGGCGAGGAGTTTCCCGATTTCGTCGAGTTCTGGCTGGAACGTCCGGCGCCCGACGCCACCAGCATGACCTTCTACGGCCTGCTCGACAGCCCGAGCATGAGCGGCGCCTACCGGTTTGTTGCCACCCCCGGTGAGCAGACGGTGCTGGCGGTAGAGTCCGTACTGTTTCCGCGCCAGGATGTCGAATTGCTGGGCGTCGCGCCGCTCACGAGCATGTTCTACTACGGCGAAAACAGCATCCGTCCGCGCGGTGAGTGGCGACCGGAAGTACACGACTCCGACGGCCTGCTGGTGCACGACGGCGGCACAGGCGAATGGCTCTGGCGGCCGCTGCAGAACCCCGGCACCCTGCGCATGGACTACTTCAGCGTGCAAAATCTGCGCGGCTTCGGCCTGCTGCAGCGTGACACCGACTTTCGCAGCTATCAGGACCCCGAAGCCATCTACGACGGCCGCCCGAGCAGCTGGGTAGAAACCGACGGCAGTTGGGGGCCGGGCAAGGTGGTACTGGTACAGATCCCCACCCCGAATGAAACCAACGACAACATCGTCGCCTTCTGGCAGCCCAACGACCCGGTGCAACGTGGCAAGCCGCTGAAACAGCGCTACCGCGTCCTGTTCGGTGACCCTGGTATCGCCGCCAACCCGCTCGGCAGCGCACGGGAAACCTTCGTCGGTGACGGCATGCGTGTCGGCGGCGGCAGCGAGGAAGGGGCCCTGCGAATGATCGTCGACTTCGCGGGCGGCCCGCTCGATGCGTTGAGTGACGATGCGGCCGTGCTGGGCGAGGTCACCATGCAGAATGACGGCGAGCTGATTGAGCAGTTCGTTCAATACCTGCCCAGCCTGAAGCGCTGGCGCCTGTCGATGCTGGTGCGCCCGGCGGAAGGCGAGTCACTGGCGCTGCGTGCGCACCTGCGTGACGCTGAGCAAACCCTGAGCGAAACCTGGCAATACGACATTCCCGTCGGCAGCGACCTGCTGGCCACGCCGGAGTAAGGCATGAACCCGCCCGACAGTCATGTGATCCTGCAACGCATTCTTGCCTACTGGCAGTGGGCAGGGATGCCGCTAGACCGCGACACTGAGCTCAAGGCGCTGGCCATTACCCGCCAGGCCTTGCAGCAGCACCAACAGCTCGCACTAGAGGTTGCCCTGCAGGCCGCCCGCGCCGCGCTGCCGGCCAGCCCCGCAACGCCCCAGGCTGGCCCGCCGCTACGTCGGGGCAGTCTGCGTTATGGAGATTATTGATGACCAGCCTGCCACCGACCCTGCTACCCGAGAGCACCCACGCCCAGCACCACTGGCGAGGCAGTGCGCGCCGCCGCCGCATCCTGCTGCTGGTGCTGGTGCTGGGTCAGACCCTGGCGGCTACCTGGCTGCTGCTGGCGGTACTGCCCTACCATGGACGTACCGCCGTCGAGGTCGGCATTGCGGTGCTCTTCGGCCTGCTGTTTACCTGGCTATCACTGGGTTTCTGGATTGCCCTGACCGGTTTTGTCCTACGCCGCCGTGGCGGTGATCCGCGCAGCCTGATGCGGCGTCAGGATGCAGCCACCCTGGCCGCGACTCCGCTCGCACGCACTGCCATCGTGATGCCGATCTACCACGAACCGGTTGCGCGCAGCCTGCTGGGCCTGAAGGCCATCTACCAAAGCCTGGAAGCCAGCGGCGAACTGCAGCACTTTGACTTCTACATCCTCTCCGATAGTCGCGATGCGGACGTCTGGCTACAGGAACAGGCAGCCTGGCAGGCCCTGCGCCAGGAGCTGGGAGCTCAAGCGCGTCTGTTCTATCGCCGCCGTCGACTCAACCTGAACCACAAGAGCGGTAACATCGCCGACTTTCTGCGCCGCTGGGGTCGCGACTACCAGTACATGGTGGTGCTGGACGCCGACAGTCTGATGGGCGGCGATACCATCGTGCAGATGGTGCAACTGATGCAGCGCCACCCGCAGGTGGGCATCCTGCAAACCAGTCCACGCCTGCTCAACGCGCACTCCTTGTTCGCCCGTATCCAGCAATTCGCCAATCAACTGTATGGCCCGCTGTTCACCACCGGGTTGGCGGCAGTACAGTTGGGCGAAGCTGCTTTCTGGGGGCACAACGCCATTCTGCGTATTCGCCCCTTCATGCAGCACTGCGGCCTGCGCCGGCTGCCCGGCTGGGGGTTGTTCAAGGGCTCGGTGCTCAGTCACGACTTCGTCGAAGCCGCCTATATGGGGCGTGCGGGGCAGGAAGTCTGGCTGGAACCGGAGCTGCAGGCCAGCTACGAAGAATCACCACCGACTCTGAGCGACGAGCTGACCCGCGACCGTCGCTGGGCCAAGGGTAACCTGCAGCATCTGTGGCTCATGCTGTTCAGCCGCCGCCTGCGTGTGGCGCACCGCCTGGCCTTTCTCAACGGCATCATGGGGTATCTTGCCTCACCGCTGTGGTTCGGCTTTCTGGTGCTGACCACCGTCGAAGTGGCGCGGCTGGTACTGTGGCCGATCAACTATTTCCCGCAGCCCAACCAGCTGTTCCCGCTCTGGCCCGAGTGGCACCCCACCCGGGCACTGGCACTGGTGGGCATCACTCTGACATTGCTGTTCGTCCCCAAACTGCTGGCGTTGGTCGATGTGCTGATCAGCGGGCAACGCCGGCGCTACGGCGGTGCCCGACGTCTTTGCCTGAGCGTGCTCATCGAGTCGCTGGCATCGGCCCTGCTGGCGCCGATTCGCATGCTCGCGCACAGCCGCTATGTGGTAGAGGCGCTATTCAACGTCAACCTGCGCTGGGCCGGGCAAAACCGCAGTGGCGAGACCAGTTGGCTGGCAGCCGTACTCGACCAGGGTGTCGGCAGCCTGCTGGCACTGAGCTGGTCGGCCTTTGCCTACTGGCTGCAACCCATGTTCTTCCTCTGGTCACTGCCAGTGGCGGTGCCTTTGGTACTGGCTGCGCCGTTGTTTGTGCTATTCAGCCGCATTGGTATCGGCACCTGGCTGCGTGATCGCGGCCTGCTGTTGAGCCCGGACGAGCAGCGCGGCAATACGCTACTGGACGCACTGGAACAGCCATCCAGCCTGCCTGCTCTGTGCGAGCGCGATGCGTTTGTCGAGGCCGTCATCCATCCCGCCACCGCGCAGCTGCAGGCAGGCCTGGCCCATGCACCGCGCGCCCGGCGTCAGCAGCAGGAGTTGCAGCTGCTGCGACAGCGCTGCCTGGAGCAGGGGCCGGAGCAGTTGGAACCGGCGCACAAGCAGCTGCTGGCAGCCGACGCGGAGTCGCTGCGCTGGCTGCACCAGCAGGTGTGGTTGAGCGCTCCGCAAAGCCCCTGGGGCAAGCGCCTGGCCAACCGCATCGCAAACTGACGCAGGTGCCCTGGCCGCTCCCGCAGGCGGGTCCCCACCCCCGCCTGCGCAATACCCTGTTTTAGGTACTTGCCATCCTCGCATATGGCTATATGCTTCTAATCGGCCAGCTTCCAGCTGGCTGCCCATACGATCACCTTGCCCTGATCTGCCGCTCCTGCGGTGGAGCCAGCCGCGGCGTGGCCGTTAGCCATATGCGTTGTTCGGTCTGTCCGATCAGCTTTCGCGCCTACCAGACGGGCGCACCCAGGGAGAGAAAAATGATCAAGAAAGCCTTAGCGCTGTTTGCCGTCCTGTTTCTGTTCAGTGGCCCCGCCGCCGCCGGCTTCGACGGCTATGTCGAGGTGACCAACAACACCGGCTACGACATCTACTACCTGTACGTCAGCCACGCCAAGTCCAAGAGCTGGGAAGAAGACGTCCTGGATGACGATATTCTGCCCGACGGCCACACCGTGCGGGTCAACCTGAGTGGTGCCAAATCGTCTATCTTCGACATCCGCGCCAAGGATGAAGACGGCGACACCTATACCGTCTGGGAGATCGACGTCGCCCGTGACGACGTTGTCTTCACCCTGGATGACATGGACTGAGAGGCCACGAGGGGCGGCCAGCCGCCCCTCAGCCTTACCGCTCCCGCATCCCATCAAGACGCAGCACCACGCCGCAGCACCCAAACCTGATAGATCCCCGCCAGCAGCACCGCCATTGAGGCAGGCGCCAGCAGCGAATAGAACTGCCAGCGAGCAAAGCCCAGCGCCCCCAGCGTGCCCCCCAGAATAAAGCCGCCAATCAGCAGCAGAAACAGCACCGCCTTGCGCCGGTCCAGCGGCACACCACGCAGGCGCGCGCCCAGCATGACGCCCAGATCGGTGAAGATACCCGAGACGTGGGTGGTGCGAATAATCGCACCGCTGTAGGTGGTTACCATCGCGTTCTGCAGCCCGCAGGCCGCGGACGCAAGGTAGTGCCCACTCAGACTGGCAGCCTGCAATGCCAGCATGGCAAGCACCAGCAACAACGCCTCCAACACCAGCGCCACCCCATAGCGCCGGCCCGGCTGCAAGGCGCTGCTACCGATAAACAGACCGCTGAAGGCAGCCCCAGCGACAAAGCTCAGCAGCACCAGCAGCAGGTGCAGCAGCTCGGCTGCCGGCAACTGCGTCAGCCCGGCGCCCAGCAGGGTCGAGGTACCGGTCAGGTGTGAAACCGCCTGATGGCTAAAGCCCAACAGGCCCACCGCATTAACCACACCGGCCATCAGCGCAAGGCTGAATGCGCCGGCCTCAACCCAGGATGGCAGTCTGGAAATCACGCGCTGGCTCCCCCGGTAAAAAGCCTCATCATACGCCGACGGCAAGCCCCCTGTCCGGCGGCCGTACGTTCGTCAGCCTTACCGGCCTCAGGCGTGGATATCCGCCGCCAACTGCGAGTAGAATCGCTGTTTTTCGACATTTCGACAGGACACTCGCAGATGGGTCGCGCTTATCAGAACCGCAAGGAATCCATGGCCAAGACGGCCGACGCCAAAACCAAGCTTTACAGCAAGTACGCGCGGGAGATCTACGTCACCGCCAAGTCAGGCGGCGTGGACCCCGATGGTAACCTGGCCCTGCGCGGCCTGATTGACCGAGCCAAGAAAGACCAGGTCCCCGGCCACGTCATCGACAAGGCCATCGACAAGGCCAAGGGCGGCGGCGGTGAGGATTTTTCCAAGGCGCGTTATGAAGGCTTCGGCCCCGGCAACTGCATGGTCATCGTCGACTGCCTGACCGATAACCCGAACCGCACCTTTGCCGACGTGCGCAACTGCTTCACCAAGACCAAGAGCAAGATCGGCACCGAGGGCAGCGTCAGCCACATGTTCGATCACTGCGCCATTCTGGCCTTCAAGGGTGAAGACGAGGAAGCCACGCTGGAAGCGCTGATGATGGCCGACGTCGACGTGACCGACATCGAGAACGAAGATGGCGTAATCACCGTATTCGCCCCGCACACTGAATACTTCAAGGCCAAGCAGGCGTTGATTGATACCTTTGGCGAGCTGGATTTTGAAGCCGACCTGATCCAGTTTGTGCCGCAAACCACCACCGAGATCAGCGGTGATGATGTGGTCATGTTCGAGAAGTTTACCGACATGCTGAACGACCTCGACGACGTGCAGAACATCTTCCACAACGCCGAGTTCTGATCTGCGCGGGCGCTCCTCAGGAGCGCCCTGCCTGCCCTGCTCCAGCCGCTTCGCCACCCGACTCCGTCATCGCATCAAGCTCCCGCCGCTGTTCACGCATGTGTTCCAGCTGCGCCTTGATCGCCGCCTTGCGTTCGCCATCAGCACCTTTGGCCTCTTCTTCCAGCGCACGCGCCTGCTCGGACAGCTGCGCCTTGCGCTCGGCCAGCTGCTGCGCCAGTTCGGCCTTGTCGAACAATACCGCTTCAGCTTCAGCGGCCTGCGCTCGGCGCTGGCGATGCCCGCCACCCGCCGGGACAAACACCTGTTCAGCAGCAACCGGGCGTTGATTCATGATGGTAGGCGACATGATCTCGATGCCTGCGCCGTGCAGGCCGTCGAGAATCGCCTTGTAGAGGGTAGAACGGGCCGTAATCAGGCCACGCGCCTCGGGCAGCACGCCGGAGACCCGGTAGCTGATGGCAAAGTTGCCCAACGCCAGCAACTGCACAAAGGCATCCTGCAGGCCGCTGGTCTGGGCGGCAGCCAGCAGCAGGGGCTCTACGTCGGCGTGATGGGTGTCATACCCAAGCGACAGCTCGGCCGAGACCAGCGCGCCGTCACTACGCAACGTGGCAATCGGGTGGCTGGTCAGGTAGCTGTTGGGCAGCGCGATCAGCTCGCCACTTTCAGACTGGATCTCGGTATCAAACAGCCCCCGCTCCGCCACTCGCCCAAAGTGCTCGCCCACCGAAATGAAGTCGCCCAGCACAAAGGGCCGGGTCATACGCAACAGTACGCCCGCAGCCAGGTTGGCAAAGATATTGGAAGACGAGAAGGCAAAGACACCGGAGATCAGCAATCCCAACAGCGCGATGATCTGATTGCGCGCGCCCTCGCTGACCGGCAAGGCCAGAATGACCGCAACCATGCCAATCAACGTCAGCGCCAACATGACCAGCTGGCGCGAAAACAGCCGCTCGTTGCCCAGGTCGCGGTTGCGCCGAATCAACAAAAAGTGCGCCAGCACCAGCACCAGCGCTACCAGCCCAAGTGTCAGCAGCAGCGGTATGGACGCCAGGGCGACCGCCAGAATATCCGTCAGCAGGTTCATCCCGTCTCTCCCGTTCGTTTGTGTCCAGGGTAGTACTTGGCCGCTTCAGGCCGGCGCAACTGCTGAAAAGCTGCCACCTCCCAGGGCCGAATGGCCAGAATCATGCTGACCCCAAAGCGCTGCTCCAGTGGCAGTACCAGATCCTCCTGATGACTGTGGCGAAACGCCTGGGCCAGGCGCTGCAGCTTCTGATGCATCTGCTCCGTCGACTGCGGCGAGAGCATGCCGCTAAGGAACATCCGCAGCTCACCCGGCAAATTGAAATGACACTGGAAAAAGTCGGCCTGCACCTGCTGCTCGAAAAAGCGCTGAATCGGCCCATGCTGCTGCCAGCGAAAATCGTGACTGATCAGCGGCTTGATGCGGTTGCCCGGCAACAACTCGATCAACCCCATCCGATCCAGCCGCGCCAGCCGTCCCACCGCTTCTGGCTCACTGAGCTGATAGGTTTCCAGTATCTGCGCCAGACTCCAGCGATTCAGCGCGCAGATCGCCACCAGCAGCAGGCGATCATCGCCGACCAGCTCCTGTTCCTGTTCGGTCGTCAAAGCGTCGATGCGCTGAGCCTGATCCAGCCGCCGCACCAGGTCGCTGATTTCCAGCCCCAGCAGAGAACAGATCTGATCCAGCCGCTGCAGCGAAAACTGCCGCTCGGAGAACAACCGCTTGACGCTCGCCTCCGACAAGTCCAGCGCCTCGGCCACCTGCTGATAGGTAATTCCCTGCTCTTTTAGCGCGTTTTTGAGTGCCGAGACAATCGCTGCGGTCTGTGCCATATGACAATACCTTTACAGAGCATAAATGCCGTCAAGGCGGGGAAAGCCGCCATAAAGTATCGCCATGTAATACCTTAAGCCACCTCCCGCGCAACCTTTTCGGTAACGCTGGCACCGCCGACCAGGCCGGTGCACAGTCCGCTCCAGACGCAGCCACACCCTGTGCGACTGCCACTCACGCTGGAGGCAACACCATGGATAGCGAAATCAACAGCAACTCCTCAGGCTGGATTTTCTTCGTCAAGGCATCCTTCGCGATCGCCCTGCTGGCGACCGGCGCGGGGGTGATTTTTTCGCCCACCGACCTGCTGGTCAAAGGTTACATGTCGGTTTGTGCGCTGTTTCTGGTCAGCACCACCATCACCCTGTCAAAAACCATGCGGGACGAACACGAAGGCAAGCGCATCCACAACCGTCTGTCCGAAGCCCGCGCCCAGCAACTGCTGAAAGAATATACGGAGTAACCGCCATGACACTCTGGAGAAAGGTAGGCACCCTGTTCCGCGCCAGCGCGCACGAGCCGCTTGAGCAACTGGTCGACGCCAACGCCCTGCGCATCATGGAGCAGGAACTGCGCGACACCGAGAACGCCATGCTGCTGGCCAAGCGCGAGCTGGCCGGCCTGATGGCGACCATCAAGCAGCTGCAGCGCAGCAACCTGCAACTCAGCGAAGAACTGGCACAGCGTGAAGAGCAGGCCCGTCAGGCGCTGGAACGGGATGAGTCCGGACTGGCCTACGAACTGGCCGAATGGATCGCCGCGCAGGAGAACCAGTTGCAGCAGCAACGCCAGCACGCCGAGCAGCTGCAACGCCAGGAGGCGACGCTGCGTGAACAGCTGCGCCGCGCCGCGCAGTTGCATCAACAATATCGCCGCGAGCTGCAACTGGCCCGCGCCAACCGCAGCACCGAACGCCTGCTGGGCAATCTGGGTCACCAGACCCGCGGTCTGCAAGCGCACATGGGCGACCTGGCCAGCTCGCTGGAGCGCATTCGCCAGCGCCAGGACAACGCCAGCGACGTTGGCGCGGCCCTACAGCAGTTGCAGGATGAAGACGACGGCAGCGCCTTGGATCAGCGCCTGCAACGCGCCGGTATCGCCACCGGCAAGACCGACGCCAACAGCGTGCTGGCGCGCCTGCGTGGCAACAGCGGCGCTGAGGCGTAAGGCAGCGCACCCAGGGCGGCCACGGCCGCCCTTTCTATAATTTTTTTATTCCATAACCAACAATAAAGAATATTTAATCTATTCTTCAGCAGATGCCACAGTGGGTTCTCAGTCATCCGGAGCCATCCCATGAAGCCTCTTGCCCTGTTTGCCACCCCCTGGCTGCTCGCCTGCAGCAGCCTGTTGAGCGCCGCCCCGGCCGTCGACCACCTGCGCCTGTCGGTGATCCCTACCGCCAGCTCCAGCGGCGCCGCCGAAGCCATGGTGGTCAGCGGCGGCCGCTGGGGTACCCAACGTCATCTGCTGCACGCCGCCATACTGATAGAGCACCCGCAAGGGCGCTTTCTGTTCGACACCGGCCTGGGTCATGAGACCGCCGACGCCTTCGCCCGCAACAATTGGCTCAACCGCACACTGCTCGCCTACGAAAACCTGAACCCGGCGCGTGATCAGCTGGAGGCGGCAGGCTACCAGGCCAGCGATATCGACTTTATTCTGCCCAGCCACCTGCACTGGGATCACCTGGGCGGTCTGCCGGACTTTCCGGACTTGCCCGTGCTGATCCTGTCCGGCGCGCTGGAGGAGGCAAAGACCCATGGCGAGCCACCCGCCTTTCTCGCAGAGCAGTTCGAAGGCGAGCGCGAGTGGCGGCAAATTGCACTCGACAACGTACCCTATCTGGGCTTTGACCGCAGTCTCGACCTGTTCGGCGATGGTCAGTTGGTGCTGGTTGATCTGAGCGGCCATACCGCAGGTCAGGTCGGTCTGTTCGTCAACCTGCCCTCCGGCAAGCGCCTGTTCCTGATTGGCGATACCAGCTGGACCGAGCGCGGCGTAGAGCAGAACAAGCCGCGCCCGGTGTTCGTGCAGTGGATATCCCATGTCGATAGCGATCGCGAGCGCAACAGCGAACAGCTCAAACGCATTCACGAGCTGCACCAGCAGGACCCGGAGCTGCTGATCGTGCCCGCGCATGACGAGGTGGTGGCCGCAGGTCTGGCGCATTTCCCCGACTTTGAGGAGTAACCATGGACCTGCGCAGCCTGCGCTATTTCTGCGCCGCCGCTGAAGCCGGCAGCCTCACCGCTGCCGCCGAACGCTGCCACGTCGCCCAGCCGTCCATCTCCAACGCCGTTGCCCAACTGGAGCAGGAGTTTGCCCTGCGCCTGTTCAGTCGCAGCAAAAAAGGCGTCACCCTGACGCCCGAAGGCGACGCCTTCTATCAAGAGGCCACGCGCCTGCTCGGCAGCGCGGGGGAGATGGAACAACGCTTCAAGCGCGTGGAGCGGCCCCGGCTGTCGGTCGCTATCGACTCCAGCCTGGCCAGTCGCGACAGCGGTTACCTGCTGCAGCTGACCGCAGGCAGGCTACAGAACTATCGCCTGCAGGTACGCACCCAGCCCACACAACCGGCAGACCTGTGGCTGCTGAGTGAACGGCAGGTACCGGACGGCTATCACTTTATCGCGCTGCTGGAGCAGGAGTACCGTCTGCTGCTGCCGCGCGGCTGGTCCCTCAATCAGCCACTCGAGCTGGAGCAGGCTACCCGGTACCCTTGGATCGACCGGCTCGACTGCGAACTGCGCAGTGCCTTCCTTGAGCGCCTGCCCGACCTGGCCGACCACGCCAGCCTGCAGGTGGATACCGAAGACCTGGCCCTGAGCCTGGTGCAGCACCGCCAGGGAGCAACCGTGATGGCCGTCAGCGACGACCTCGACCTGCTGAGCCCGGCGGTTGATAGCCACTCCCTGCGCGGGCTGGTGCCGGAGCCGCTGCGTCATCGTCAGCTGGGCCTCGCCTGCCGGGCCGAACTCAAGGACAGCGTCATGGCCGCATTTGGCTGAGCACAGGCTCTTCCCGCGCTGCGGCAGCTGTCCTACACTCGGCTGATGACGCTCAAACCCGACGCTGATCCGCTGTATCAGGCCGCCCGCCAACGCGTGCGACGGGCGCTGCTGCCTGTCGTCACCGGTACCCCGCCGGATGCCGACACCATCCACCAGCTGCGCGTGTGCTGCAAGCGTCTGCGTGCCCTGCTGCAGCTCTATCGACCGTACAGTGGCCGCCAACGTCTGCGCCAGCTGGATCAGCAGGTTCGTCTGATCGCCAAGTCACTGGCCGGACGCCGCGACCTGCATGTGCAACAGCAACTCATCAGCCAACTGGCCGGAGAGCTGGAACGCCCGCTTAGCCCGGCGCTGAATAGTCAGTTGCTGCTCTCCTCTAGCAGTCACAGCGTCAACGCCACCGACAACGAGCGCATCATCGCCGCCTTTGCAGCGGTCCTGAGCGACTGGCCGCACTGCGATAGCGGCACGCGCGACAACTGGGCGGCAGGGTTGGCGCGCACCCGCAAGCAGGCACGCTCGCTAGCGCGCCGCGCGTGCAATAGCGATCAGGACGCGCTCTTTCACCGCTGCCGCAAGTGGACCAAGTATTACCTCTACCAGCTGGAGCAGTTGCATGACAGCCGGTTGCCGGCGAGCAGCGAGATGCAGGCACTGGCTCGGCTGGGCGAACAGCTCGGCCAATTGCAAGACCTCTGCAACCTGGAGGCGCAACTGCGAACACTGGCGCCAGACCAGGAGACCGAGGCACTTGCCGAACGACTGGATAAGCGCAAACGCCGCTGCAAACGGCGTATCATTCGCCTTTTCATCAAAGTCTACGGCAGGCGTCACCTGGACGTCTGACCGCGCTACAAGGAGGTGGAATGGACTGGCGAGGCAGACGACGCAGCAGCAATATCGAGGATCGTCGAGGGGACAATGTCGCCAGTGCCGGCGCCGGTGGCGCCCTGTTGCTGCGCCTGATCCACATGCTGCTGGGTACGCGCACCGGGCGCTGGATCCTGGGTATCGGCGTGCTCGTAGTGCTGGGCGGCAAGATGCTCGGGATAGATCTGTTGCCCTTGCTGCTGGGCGGCGGACAAACCGTGAGCCAGCAAAGTCAGCGCCCACTGTCACCGGCCGAGCAGGAGCTGAGCGAGTTTGTCAGTGTGGTGCTGGCCGACACCGAAACCACCTGGCAGCAACTATTCCAGAGCATCGGCCGGCAGTATCAGGAACCCACGCTGGTGCTGTTCTCCAACCGCGTACAATCTGCCTGCGGCACCGCCAGCTCGGCCGTCGGCCCGTTCTACTGCCCGGGCGACCGGCAGGTCTATCTGGACCTGTCCTTTTTCAACGACATGAAACAGCAGCTCGGCGCCCCCGGCGACTTCGCCCAGGCCTACGTCATCGCCCACGAGGTCGGCCACCACGTACAGACCCTGCTGGGCATCAGCCAGAAGGTACGTCAGGCCGGCGCCGGCCGCAGCCAGGCCGAGGTGAATGCACTGTCGGTACGCCAGGAGCTGCAGGCAGACTGCTTTGCCGGCCTCTGGGGCCACGCCGCCAATACCCAGCGGCAGATGCTCGACCCGGACGATCTGGACGAGGCCCTTACCGCCGCCAGCGCCATCGGTGATGACCGCCTGCAACGCCGGGCCGGGCAGGACGTCGTGCCGGACAGCTTTACGCACGGTACCTCGGCGCAGCGGGTGAAGTGGTTCAAGCGCGGCTTTGAGTCCGGCGATATCAGCGCCTGCGATACCTTCTCCGGGCCAATCTGAGCCCGGTTACCACGGCACCGGGTCACGCCCAGCCGGCACGCCGAAGCCCCAGCGGTGCAAACGACAGCGCGGCCCGCGCGTAGCCGGACAGGCAGCAATCGATCGAAATCACACAAAGACACAAGACCCGGCAGCATGACAGCGGTACAATCGGCGCCCCGCAGGAGAGAGGGCTCTGCCCCGCCGAAGGCGCAAACTCCCATAAACGCTCAGGCACAAGCACTGTGGACACGATTAACGCCGTCTGGAGAGAGGCTGCACCGCAGCCCACCGAAGGGGCAAGCAGGGTATGACCCTGTAAACTCTCAGGTAGCAAGGACAGGGGGAGAGGCTACGCAAACGCAGGAGAACTGTGTGTTGACCTCTGTCTATATCATCGCCATCACCGCCGAAGCCATGTCCGGGGCACTTGCCGCGGGCAGACGCAACATGGACTTTTTCGGTGTCGCCGTTATCGCCTTTTTAACCGCCCTGGGTGGCGGTACCGTGCGGGACATTCTGCTCGGTAACTTCCCGATCACCTGGACCCAGCATCCCCTCTACATCTACATCACCATCACCGGTGGTCTGGCAACCATCGTGCTGGCGCGCTTCATGCGTCACCTCCACCAGCTTTTTCTGGTGCTCGACGCCATCGGCCTTGTCGCCTTCACCGTCATTGGCTGCAATGTCGCGCTGAGACTGGGCTACGACACAGTAGTGGTGGTTATGGCCGGCATCATCACCGGTATCTTCGGCGGCATTATCCGCGACATCATGTGCAATAGAATGCCCCAGGTGTTGCGTCATGAACTCTACGCCAGCGTCTCGCTGGTCGTCGCTCTGCTCTATCTCGCCCTGCGACATCAGGGTGTCAACGAAAGCGTCAACCTGCTGGCTGCCTTCAGCGTGGGCCTGTTGCTGAGAATGTCAGCGATTCGCTGGAAACTGTCGCTGCCGGTGTTCAGCTACGCCAAATCCCAGTGGGACTGATGAGCGAAATTGCCAGCAAGGGCCTCACTGGCTGCGATGCCTGTCGGGCCGACCTGATCGTCGTCAGGGCCGTGCTGGTCGCGAACCGAACCAGCGCGTCCAGCGGGCGTTAACCCAGAGCGACAGCCCGATCACAGCGGAGCCCGCTGCAAGTCGCAGCAGGTCAGCATCGTGATTCCAGATCAGAAGATTGACCAGCAGCCCCGCCGGCACCAGCGCATTGTTCATGATGCCCAGGGTGCCGGCGTCCACCTGCGCCGCCCCACGATTCCAGAACAAAAAGCCCAGCCCAGAAGCGACCAGTCCCAGCCAGGCCAGCACCGACCACTGCAGCGTGGTGTGCGGCAGGCGCTCCGGGTTGCCCAGCAGCAGCCAGGCCGGCAGCATGACCATCAGCGCACCAATAAAGAACAGGCCAAAGCCACGCCACTGCTGGGTTGGGGTCAGCTCATAACGGCGCACCAGATGGGCATAACCCACCTGCCCGGCGGCGAAGGTAAAGTTGGCCAGCTGCAGAATCAGAAAGCCGCGGATAAAGCTGTCGCTGAGCCCGTCGTAGCGCATGATTCCGGCACCAAGCACCGCAATCGCGGCGGCGACCAGAGGCCCCAGACTGAAACGCCGGTTCAGCAGATCATCAATCAGCGCCACGTGCAGTGGCGTAAAAATGGTGAACAGCAGCACCTCGGGCACAGAGATGTACTCGAAGGACTGGTACAGGCAAATATAGGTGACACCGAACTGCAACGCACCAACCACCAGCAGCCCCGGCACCACCGGGCGCGGCAACAATCGAATACGCAGCAGCGGGAGAAACAGCAGCCCGGCCAGCATGGCCCGCGTCAGCACGGCAAAGTAGCTGTCCACCTGCCCGGCCAGATACTCGCCGATCAGACTAAATGACACCGCCCACAACAGGGTTACCGCAACCAGATAAGGCATCTCGACTCCAGGCACGTCAGATGGCCGGGGAGTATACCCGCTTCAGCCTGCCGTGCCCTCCGTCTGATGCCGGCTGCGCCGGCTCAGCACCCCATGCAGCATCACGGGCAGCAGCGTCAGGGTCACCAGGGTCGCCCCCAGAATACCCGCCATCACGATCACCCCGACACCGCGATACAGTTCGGTGCCGGCACCCGGCAGGAAGACCAGCGGAGCAATCCCGCATAGCGTGGTCAGGGTGGAAATGGCGATCGGCCGCAGGCGCGCCTCCACCGCCTCCCGAACCGCTTCTATCGGCGTCATGCCCTGATGATCCAGATTATCGATGGCGCGATCCACGATCAGGATCGGGTTATTCACCACCGTGCCCATCAGAATCAGAAAGCCCAGCATGGTGATCATGTCCAGCGGCTGACTGAAGCCACCCAGCCCTGCTGCTGCCAGCGCGGAACCGGCCAGATTCAGCAGCGCCAGACCGGCCAGCCCCCCGGCCATACCCAGCGGGATGCTGATCATGATCAGCAGCGGATAACCCCAATGGCGGAAGATTGCCACCAGCAGCAGGAAAACAATCAACAGCGCCGCCAGGTAGTTGCTGCTGAGCGACTCGCGGGTGGCATCCAGCTGATCGGCCGCGCCCGAGA
Source organism: Pseudomonas abyssi (assembly GCF_002307495.1). Lineage (GTDB taxonomy): Bacteria > Pseudomonadota > Gammaproteobacteria > Pseudomonadales > Pseudomonadaceae > Halopseudomonas > Halopseudomonas abyssi. Next base: position 224,109 of record NZ_NTMR01000002.1, read on the forward strand.
TCGACAGACCGACGCCCAGCGGCACCTGCCCTTCGGCACGCAGATACTCCACCAGTTCGGTACGCACCTGCTCGACACCGGCCTCCAGCGGCACCGAGCGCGGCGGAATGATGTTCAGCGTCAGCGTACGACGGCCGTCCACCCGGCGTACCATGCTGGTATCCACCGCTTCCTCGATGCGCGCCAGCGACGACAACGGCAGCACCTGACCACTGGGTGTATACAGGGTCAGGCCGCGCAGGGTCTGCAGGTCCGGTTGCAGGGCCATGGCGTTATAAAAGTAGATATCGACTTTGTCGTCGTCCTGGAAAAACTCACCCACGTAGCTACCGTCGGTCAGGGCCGATACGGCAAAACCGATGCGGTCGGCGTCCAGGCCCAGCTCGGCGGCACGCTCCCAGTCCGGGTACACCTGCAGTAGCGGCTGCGCCAGGCTGAGGCTGGAGGGCTGGGTCTGGATTGAGAGATTGTCGAAAATCTCGCCGGCCCGGTCGTATGCCAGGCGTGCGACATCAAACAGGCTGGCCAGATCGGGGCCTGAGATGTCCAGGTTGATGCTGCGCGTGCCGCCATCGTTGCTGCTGATGATCGAGCCACGGGTAGCGAACGCCCGCATCCCCGGATAGGTTCGAAAATGCTCGACCAGCGCGGCCATCAGCGCCTCGATATCGGCGGGGTCTCGCGGCACGACAACGGTCCACAACCCCTCGGTGGACACGTTCATCATCAGCGTTGCAATCGGCGGCACAGCACCGTCAGCCTCCTCCGGCGCGGTGCCGGCCGGGGTGTACGGAAGAAAGTGCGCCTGCACCTGCTCGGCAATCCTCTGCATGCTGGCCAGGTTGTAACCGAGCGGCGCATTCATCATGGCGAAGGTCTTGGCCTCCTCGCCCTCGGGCAGGTACTCCGCCGGCGGTGTGAGGGTCAGCACGATCAACAGGCTACCGCCTATCACCGTAGCAGCGCACAGCGCACGGCGCCGGGCGCTCGCCAGCAACCAACCGACCAGATCGGCGCAGCGCCCGGCCAAGCGGCCATTGCCGCTGGCCTGCGCCAGCTCATCGCCACGCAGCCGGGAACAGGCTGCTGGCACCGCTGTTATCGCCACCAGCATGGAAACCAGAATGGCCGAGGTGATGGCGATGGCGATGTCGGAATACAGCTGACCGGCCTCTTCCTGAATAAACATCACCGGCAAGAACACCATCACGGTGGTCAGCGTCGAGGCCAGAATGGCTGGCCAGACCTTGCTCACCCCGGCAACGGCTGCACGCAGCCGGTCCATGCCCCGTCGCCGCTCCAGCTCGATGCTCTCGAGCACCACGATGCTGTTGTCCAGGGTCATGCCGATGGCAAAGGCCACGCCGGCCAGCGAGATCACGTTGATGGTGCGGCCGGTCAGCATCAGGCCAAGAAAGGCAGCAATGGTACAAACCGGAATACCCAATACGCCGATCAGGGTGACCCGCCAGGAGCGAAGGAACAGATACATGATCAGCGAGGCGAGCAGAGCACCAAGAATCAGGTTCTTCCAGACGTTGAATACCGAATCGCGGACGTATACCACATCATCAGAGTTCAACTTGATCTGCATGCCCTGCGGGTTAAGCAGCTCCTGATTGAGCAGCGCCATTTCCGCCAGCATGGCATCCTTGATCGCGATCACGTTGGAGCCGCTTTCCCGGCGCACGGCCAGGCTGATGACCGGCGCACCGTTGACATAGCTGCGCTGGCTGATACGGGCATGATCCAGGGTGACGTCGGCCAGGTCCTGCAGGCGAATCAGGCTATCGCCCCGCCGCTCGACCACCAGCTGACGCACCTCGTCCAGGCTCTCAAAGCGGCCCACGGTGCGCAGCAGGAAGCGCCGCTTGCCGCTATCAATCTCACCGCCCGACACATCGCTGTTACGCGCCCGCAGCGCGTCGCGCACGGTGGCCGGAGTCAGGCCGTTCAGCGCCAGGCGTTCCGGGTACAGGCGCACCTGCACCTGCCGCGCAGCACCGCCGCGCACATCCACCTGAGCGACGCCATTGACCGCTGACAGACGCGGTCGCACGGTGTCTTCGATGTAGTCGCGCAACATGTCCATATCCAGGTTGCGCGGATTGCCGTCCAAGGGTGACACCGCCAGATGCATGAAGGCATTGGCCGAAAACGAGGTCGCGTTGACCGACGGCTGATCCACGTTCTCCGGATAACCCGAGACCTGGGTCAGTGCGTTGTTGACGCGAATCAGCGTTTCGTTGAGGTCGACCCCAAAGGGAAAGTCCAGCTCGATCTCGGCCCAACCGGTACCGGCCACCGAAGTAATGCGCTCCAGGTTGGGCAGGTTACGCAGAAACTCTTCCTGCTCGACCAGAATCTCCTTCTCGATATCCTGCGGCGTAGCGCCGGGCCACTGGGTTTCCACGGTGATGGTGCGGGTTTCCAGATCGGGAATCATCTGCACCGGAATACGCAGCGCAGCCATGGTGCCCAGCACACATAGAATCAGCAGCGCCACGGTGACCAGAATGCCGTGGCGGGTGATGGCGTGGAACATGTCAGTCGTCCTCGCGGTTCAGCACGTTGAGCAACTGACCTTCGCGCAGGCTTTCGTTACCCTCTACCACGACCTGCTCCCCCGCTTGCAGCCCCTCACGCAGCTCAATCAAGCCATCAAAGGCCAGCCCAGGCTCCACCTGCTGCTCTCGAGCGCGCCACTGGCCTTCCTCGTTCACCACCCGCCACACGGCAACGCGCCCATCAGCGTGACGCAACAGCGCGTCGCGCGAAACCGCCACGCCTTGGCGCTGCTGATCCAGCAACAGGTCGCCTCGCACCGACATGCCCGGAATCAGGCCGGGGATATCTTCCGGCAGTTCGATACGCAACAGAAAGGTCCGCGCCTGCTGACTGCTGAGCGGGATGCGTGCGGTCACCGGCAGCGTAAAGCGCTCCCCCGGATGCCCCTCGAACTGCAGCTCGACCTGGCTGCCCGGCTCTGCCCGGGCGTAGTAGCGCTGCGGCACCTGCAAGTCTGCGCGCAGTTGCTGCAGCGTGATCAATTCCAGCACCCCGGTGCCCGGCTGCACCCACTCGCCCAGCTCGGTCAGCCGACGGCTAATCACGCCGCTGAAGGGCGCTACCAAGCGATGCCGACGTACTTCTGCTTCGCGACGCTGCAGACTGGCACGGGCGCCGGCCAACGCGGCGTCTGCCTGCGCCACCTCAGCCTCCAGACTGCGCACCTCGCTGGCAGCAATGCTGCGGCGCTCGATCAAGGTACGCGCCTCGCCCAAGCGGCGTCGCGTGTCATCCAGCGTACTGCTCAGGCGCGCGACCTCGGCGCGCTCGCCATCCAGGTCACGCTGCGCCAATTCGTCATCCAGGGTCAGCAGCAGCGCGCCCTGCTCGACCTGCTGCCCTTCCTCGACCGGCAGGCTGGCAACCCGCCCCTGCACCTCTGCTGACAAGGTCGCCACCCGAGCCGTGGTCACACTGCCACTGACCGGCACCGCCTCTGTCAACGGCTGCAGACTGGAGGACGTCACCCGCACCGGCACCGCCGTTTCCGCCGATGCAAGGGGGGCCAGGGACAATAGCGACACGATAAGGACAGCACGCAACATGGAAGGAGCCTCCTGCAACTTCAAAGTCGGTCAGCATGCCAGAAAACGACGGCATTCAGGCAGAAAAACGAAATGAGAATGTTTCACGATATAGCAGGCCGGAATAAAGGAATCGCAAAATAATATTGCGCACAATTTAAATTGTGCTAACCTTCAGCAACTGGATTGCACGCAATCTATATTACTTCCCCATGACAGGAGACATCGCATGTCTATTGAACAGGTTGTATACCGCGCCTCGGCTGAAGCCACCGGTGGCCGTGACGGTCGCGCCATTTCCTCCGATGGTGTGCTGGATATCGAACTGACAACCCCCAAGGAGCTGGGCGGTGCCGGCGGCCAGGGCACCAACCCGGAACAGCTGTTTGCTGCGGGTTATTCCGCCTGCTTTATCGGCGCGATGAAGTTTGTCGCTGGTCGCGACAAGCTGCCCATGCCGGCTGACGCGTCCGTTGAGGGCGTGGTCGGTATCGGTCAGATTCCGCAGGGGTTCGGCATTGAAGTCGAACTGCGCGTCAGCCTGCCGGGCATGCCTGCAGAGCAAGCCGAGCAGCTGATCGAGCGCGCCCATCAGGTCTGCCCCTACTCCAACGCCACCCGCGGCAATATTGATGTGACCCTGAGCCGGGTCGAGTAACGCACAAACAACAACGGCGCCCAGGGGCGCCGTTGTTGCGTCAGCAGCTCAGCTTATTACAGCGGCTTGCCGCGGTTGCCGTGCGCGGCAACAAAGGCCTGCACGTCGGCCAGACTGTTCGGCAACACGGTCATGCGCTCTTCGCGCTCGAACAGATCGCTCAGGTGCGCCGGCAGATGCAATGCTTCGCCGACACCAGCCTGACGCACCGCATCCGGGAACTTGACCGGGTGAGCGGTACCCAGGGTGATCATCGGCACCGACAGCGAACGACGGCATTCCCGCGCGGCGCGCACGCCAATCGCGGTATGCGGGTCCAGTACTTCGCCACATTGCTCGAACACGGCGGCGATAGTCGCGCAGGTGCCTTCGTCGTCAACCGCCAGCGAATCAAACAGCTTGCGCGCTTCAGTCCAGCGATCGTCCTCGACCGACAGCTTGCCGCTGATCTTGAACGCGTCCAGCAGCTCGGCTACCAGCGCACCATTACGACCGTGCAGATCAAACAGCAGACGCTCGAAGTTGGACGACACCATGATGTCCATCGACGGCGACAGCGACGGATGCAGGGTGTCCTTGTCGTAATGGTTGCCGCTCATGAAGCGGTGCAGGATGTCATTGCGGTTGGTAGCAACGATCAGCTGACTGATCGGCAGGCCCATGTTGCGCGCCAGGTAACCGGCGAAGATGTCACCAAAGTTGCCGGTCGGTACCGAGAACGCCATCGAGCGCGCCGGACCACCCAGCTGCAGGGCAGCATGAAAGTAGTAGACGATCTGCGCCATGATGCGCGCCCAGTTGATCGAATTGACGGCGACCAGACGGGTGCCCTTGAGGAAGCCCTGGTCGGCGAAGCTGGCCTTGACCATCTCCTGACAGTCGTCGAAGTTGCCTTCGATAGCGATGTTGTGGATGTTGTCGCCGAGAATGCTGGTCATCTGGCGACGCTGCACCTCGGACACCCGGTTGTGCGGGTGCATGATGAAGATGTCGACGTTTTCGCAGGCCTTGCAGCCCTCGATCGCTGCCGATCCGGTGTCACCGGAGGTGGCGCCCATGATCACCACGCGCTCGCCACGCTTGACCAGGAAGTAGTCGAGCAGACGGCCCAGCAGCTGCAGGGCAAAGTCCTTGAACGCCAGGGTCGGACCGTGGAACAGCTCCATCACCCACTCATTGCTGTCCAGCTGACGCAGCGGTGCAACCGCCTTGTGCTCAAAGACGCCGTAGGTGTCCTGCAGAATCTGTTTGAAATCGGCATCCGGAATGCTGCCGCTAACGAACGGACGCATGACGTTGAACGCCAGCTCGTGGTACGGCAGACCGGCCCAGGAGGCAATCTGTTCCTGGGTGAAGCGCGGCAGGTTCTCGGGTACGTACAGACCGCCATCAGAAGCCAGACCAGCCAGCAGAACATCTTCAAAATTCAGGGCCGGCGCCTGGCCACGGGTACTGATATAACGCATATCGGCAAACCTTCGGTTTGAGCTGCAAGCCGCAAGCCCCAAGCCGCAAGCTCCACTGGGGTTGCTTGCCGCTTGTCGCTTGTCACTTGCCGCTGGATTAGTCCAGTTGTTCCACGCGGATCCGCATCAGCGGGCCGGCGATGTCGTCCAGTGCTTCCAGAGCCGCAATGGCGTCGTTCATGTCCTGTTCGCGCACGCGGTGGGTCAGCAGAATCATCGGCACCAGGCCGTCCTGCTCTTCCACATCCTTCTGCATGATCGATTCGATATTGATCCCGCGCTCGGACAGGATGCTCGCAACCTTGGCCAACACGCCCGGGCGATCCTGTGCGTGCAGACGCAGATAGTAGGCGGTGTTCACCTCGTCGACCGGCAGCACCGGCAGGTCGGACAGCGCATCGGCCTGGAAGGCCAGGTGCGGTACGCGGTTGGTCGGGTCGGTGGTCAGGGTGCGCACCACATCGATAACATCAGCCACCACCGCCGAGGCAGTCGGCTCGGAGCCGGCACCAGCGCCGTAATACAGGGTCGGACCAACAGCGTCGCCCTGCACCATCACCGCGTTCATCACGCCGTTAACGTTGGCAATCAGGCGGTCAGAGGGGATCAGCGTCGGGTGCACGCGCAGCTCTACGCCGTTCTCGGTGCGGCGCGCCACGCCCAGATGCTTGATGCGGTAACCGAGCGTTTCAGCGTAGTTCACGTCGGCGGTGGTCAGCCTGGTGATGCCTTCGGTGTAGGCCTTGTCGAACTGCAGCGGAATACCAAAGGCGATCGACGCCAGGATGGTCAGCTTGTGCGCCGCGTCGATACCTTCAACGTCAAAGGTCGGATCCGCTTCGGCGTAACCCAGCGCCTGGGCTTCAGCCAGCACATCCTCAAAGGTACGGCCCTTGTCGCGCATCTCGGTCAGAATGAAGTTGCCGGTGCCATTGATGATGCCGGCAACCCAGTCAATGCGGTTGGCGGCCAGACCTTCACGCAGCGCCTTGATGATCGGGATACCACCGGCGACCGAGGCCTCGAACGCGACCATCACGCCCTTGGCGCTGGCAGCGGAGAAAATCTCGTTACCGTGCACCGCGATCAGCGCCTTGTTGGCGGTGACCACGTGCTTGCCGTTCTCGATCGCCTTGAGGACCACATCCTTGGCCAGCGTGTAGCCACCGATCAGCTCGACGATGATGTCGATTTCCGGGTTGTTGACCAGTTCGAATACATCGTCGGTCACCGGGGTCATGCCCAGGTTGCAGGCCGGGTTGGGATGCCGGGTTGCAATCTGGGCTACCTCAATGCCACGCCCAGCACGCCGGGCAATCTCCGTCGCGTTGCGCTGCAGAACATTGAAGGTGCCACCACCGACGGTGCCCAAACCACAAATACCTACTTTGACCGGTTTCAAACTTTGGTCCCTACCTGGTTGTTAATCGATTACATGAAAACGATGGCGAGCGCGTCGCCACCGGGTTTACTGCTGATTATCCAGCGCGATGGCCGCCAGCTGGGCCGCGGGCTGATAACCCGGGATCATCACGCCGTTGGCCAGAAAAATGGCCGGCGTACCTTGCACGCCAACCTGCTGGCCCAGCGCGAACTGGCGGGCGACCGGATTGGAGCAACTAGCCTCTGCCACGTCGTCACCCTGCTTGGCCGCAGTGAGCGCGGCCTTCGGGTCTTCTGCGCACCAGACCGACTGCATCACACTGGCAGCGCGCGACTGCATACCACCACGCGGGAAGGCCGCATAACGCACCTCGATGCCCAGCTCGTTCAGCTCATCAATCTCGGCGTGCAGTTTGCGGCAATAGCCACAATCCACATCGGTGAATACGGTGATGTGCGTCTTCGGCTGCTCGGGCGCAAACACGATCAGCTCCTGCTGCGGCAGCTCGTTGATCACGGCGCCAATGTTGCGTGCTTCAGCGATAGAGGTCAGGTTGCGCGGCTGGCCGCCGTTCACCTCGATCAGTGCGCCCTGGACAAAGTACTTGCCGTCAGCGGTGGCATACAGAACCCGACCGCTCTCCAGCTCGACCATGTGCAGCCCCGCTATCGGCGAGCCGCTGACCGCCTTGACCGGCACATCGAAATTCAGTTGCGTGAGGGCATCCCGAATCGCCTGATCAGGGGTTGCCAAGACCGGTGTCGCTGCCAGCGCCAGCATGGCGGCAAGGCCGAGTTTCAGTCGCATAGTCCGCTCCTTTTGAAGACCGCCAAGCTTACCACGAATAAAGCAAGCACTGATCAATAGCGTCACCCACGGGGATGGTGCTGGGCGTGCAGGTCGTGCAGCCGCTGCCGGGCAATGTGGGTATAGATCTGCGTGGTCGACAGATCACTGTGCCCCAGCAGCATCTGGACCACCCGCAAATCGGCGCCATGGTTGAGCAAATGCGTGGCAAAGGCGTGACGCAAGGTGTGCGGCGACAGGTTGCTGCGAATCCCCGCTGTCAGGGCATGCTGCTTGATACGGTGCCAGAAGGTCTGGCGCGTCATCATCTGGCCCAGCCGACTGGGGAATAGCACATCGGCGGGCTTGCCGGCCAGCAACTGGACGCGGGCCGAATGCAGATACTGCTCCAGCCACCTCATCGCCTCCTCGCCAAGCGGCACCAACCGCTCCTTGCTACCCTTGCCGGTCACCCGCACCACGCCCTGACGCAGATTAAGCTGATCCAGCCGCAAGCCAACCAGTTCACTGACGCGCAGCCCGGTGGCGTACAGTACTTCCAGCATGCAGCGGTCACGCAGCCCCAGACTGTCCTCGGTATCCGGTGCGGCCAACAGGCGCTCGACGTCCGCCTCGCTGAGAGACTTGGGCAAGGGTCGTCCGAGCTTGGGCATGGCGACGTCGCGCGTCGGGTCTTCACTGATCAACTGTTGACGTAGGAGGTAGCGGTAGAAACTGCGCACACAGGACAGCATACGGGCACTGGAACGGGCCTGATAGCCAGCGGCCAGACGCCAGCCCATATAGGCCATCAAGTCTGCCCGCGAGGCGCGTTGCAAGGCTCCGCCACGCCCCTCCAGCCAGCCGGCAAGACTGCGCAGGTCGGTACGGTATGCGCTGCGAGTATGCTTTGACAGCCCCTTCTCCAGCCACAGGCTGTCGAGAAACTGATCAATCAGCTGCTGTTGCGCTGCGCTGGGCGCCGCCGGTGCAACATCAGACATGGGGGTAGCTCATCTGGCCGGAACATCCGCCCATTAAAAACAGTCGGGCACAAAAAAGCAGCCCTGAGGCTGCTTTTTTGCTGGTCAGCGGTCCGATCAGGACAGCTTTTCCTTGATGCGAGCTGCCTTGCCGGACAGCGCACGCAGGTAGTACAGCTTGGCTTTGCGAACGTCACCGCGGCGCTTGACAGAGATGCTGTCAATCAGCGGAGAGTAGGTCTGGAAAGTACGCTCAACGCCAACACCGCTGGAGATTTTACGAACGGTGAAAGCCGAGTTCAGACCACGGTTACGCTTACCGATAACCACGCCTTCGAAGGCCTGCAGACGGGAGCGATCGCCTTCCTTAACCTTGACCTGGACGATTACGGTATCACCCGGTGCGAACGCGGGGATTTCCTTGGACATCTGTTCAGCTTCAAGCTGGGCAATAATATTGGACATCTTGCTTCTCCTGCACAGGCCGTCGGACCTGTATCAATGGTTATCGGTTGCCTGCTCGCGGATAAATTCCGCCAGCAGCTGTTGCTGTTCTTTGCTCAATTCCAGGTCTTCGAGCAACTCTGGCCGACGTTGCCAGGTTCGACCCAAAGACTGCTTGAGACGCCAGCGCCGGATACGTTCATGGTTACCACTGAGCAGCACCTCCGGAACGCGCTGCCCATCAAATTCTTCCGGTCGGGTGTAATGTGGGCAATCGAGCCATCCCGCCGAAAAGGAATCTTCTACCGCAGAATCCGCATGCCCCAGTACACCGGGAATCAAACGGGTTACTGCGTCCAGGAGCACCATGGCTCCCAGCTCGCCACCGGACAATACATAGTCCCCGATGGAGATTTCCTCATCTACGCAGCGATCGATGATGCGCTCGTCGATGCCCTCGTAGCGCCCGCATAACAGTACAAGACTGTCGAGCTGCGCCAGCTGTTCGACGCGTTGCTGCGTCAGTGGCTGCCCCTGCGGAGACAGGTAAATCACCCGCGGGGTGGAGGGAGCCTGCTGGCGGATGGCGTCAATCGCCTCCAGCAGCGGCTCGACCTTCATCAGCATGCCGGGGCCACCGCCAAAGGGGCGGTCATCCACGGTGCGATGCCGGTCATGTGCATGTTCGCGCGGGTTACTGAAAGCGACTTCCAGCTGCCCTCGCTTGACCGCCCTGCCGGTAACACCGGACTCGGTCAGCGCCGCGAACATCTCGGGAAACAGGGTAACCACACCGGCCCACACCGGTCAGAACTCCGCATCCCAGTCTACCTGGATGACCTTGGTCTCCAGATCGACCTGTATTACAAACTGCCCCGGCAAATAGGGCAACAGACGTTCACGCTGGTCGACACTACCCGTGCAGGGCTTGACCACCATGACATCGTTGGAGCCGGTCTCGAGCAGGTGTGCCACCGTGCCGAGCAGCTGACCCTCCAGATTGACGACCTTGAGGCCTTCAAGCTGATGCCAGTAAAAATCACCTTCGTCCAGCTCAGGCAGCGCATCGGCTGCAACGCTGATCTCGAAGTTGATCAGCTCCTCGGCCTTGTTGCGGTCATCAATCCCTTTCAGGTTGACCACCAGCACGCGCCCTTGGACGCGACCACCGAGGACAGACAGCGTACGTTGCTCGGAACCCCGGTTCAGGGTCCACTCGGCGTAATCCAGCACGTTGTCCAGCGGGTCGGTATGGGAGTACACCTTAACCGCCCCACGTACTCCATGAACCGATACGATCTTGCCGAGGACGACCCGAGGGGCCTCGGCCGGCCCTGGAGCATTAGCCATATCAGGCAGCAGCCTGAGCAGCTTCCTTCAGCAGAGCAGCAACGCGCTCAGAGGGCTGGGCACCCTGGCTCAGCCAGTACTGCACGCGCTCTTCGTTGACCGACAGGCGTACTTCGGCGCCAGCGGCAATCGGGTTGAAGAAGCCAACGCGCTCTACAAAACGGCCATCACGAGCATTGCGGCTGTTGGCAACAGTCAGGTGATAGAAGGGGCGCTTCTTGGAGCCACCACGAGCAAGACGAATGGTTACCATGTCGACATCGTTTCCTGTGTTTGAGTATCGCTACTTGATCAGTTACGGGCATGCAGCGTACTGCACATATACCTAGGGCCCGAAAGGTCGCGTATTCTACGGAATATAACGACCGATGAAAACTCTTTTTTCAGTGGCGACCCGTGCCATTGGTCCGCCAGGTTGCGCGCCGCCGGATTCTGCCACCTGGCGACGCGCCTGCAAGGCAAAAAACGCTTAGCCTTGCGCCGACTCAGAAGCGCGGCATGCCGCCGCCCGGCGGCAACATACCGCCACCTCCGCCGCCGCCCATACCCCCCATACCGCGCATCAGCTTGGCCATGCCGCCCTTGCCGCTGACCTTCTTCATCATCTTCTGCATCTGCTTGTGCTGCTTGAGCAGACGACCGATATCCTGAATCTGGGTGCCGGAGCCGGCTGCAATGCGGCGCTTGCGTGAACCGCTGATAACGTCGGGGTTGCGGCGCTCGGCCGGCGTCATCGAGTTGATGATCGCCTCCATGCGCTTGAACTGCTTGGCCGCTTCAGTCTGCGCGGTTTCCATCTGGGCCGCGTTGATCTTGCCGCCCATCATCGGCAGTTTTTCCATCATCGAGCCCAGCCCGCCCATGGCGTTCATCTGCTGCAGCTGGTCACGGAAGTCTTCCAGGTCGAAGCCCTTGCCCTTCTTCAGCTTCTTGGCCAGCTTCTCGGCCTTGTCCTTGTCGATCTTCTGCTCGGCCTGCTCGATCAGGCTGAGCACATCGCCCATGCCCAGAATGCGCGAGGCAACCCGGTCAGGGTGGAAGACTTCCAGGGCGTCGATCTTCTCGCCCATGCCGAGGAACTTGATCGGCTTGCCGGTGATATGACGTACCGACAGCGCCGCACCGCCACGGGCATCACCGTCGACCTTGGTGAGGATCACCCCGGTCAGCGGCAGCGCTTCGTTGAAGGCCTGGGCGGTGTTGGCGGCGTCCTGACCGGTCATGGCATCGACCACGAACAGGGTTTCTGCCGGCTTGGCCGCCGCGTGCACCTGCTTGATTTCGGCCATCATCTCGTCGTCGACGTGCAGTCGACCGGCGGTATCGACGATCAGCACGTCCATGAAGCGATTCTTCGCCTCACGCATCGCCGCCTCGACAATAGCCACCGGCTTCTGCTCAACCGAAGACGGGAAGAACTCGACCTGCACATCCGCCGCCAGGGTTTCGAGCTGCTTGATCGCGGCCGGACGGTAAACGTCGGCACTGACCACCATGACCTTTTTCCTCTCGCGCTCACGCAGGGTCTTGGCCAGCTTGCCGACGCTGGTGGTCTTACCCGCGCCCTGCAGACCTGCCATGAGGATCACGGCCGGCGGACTGACCGCCAGGTTCAGCCCTTCGGACTGCCCCATGACCGCTTCCAGCTCGGATTTGACGATCTTGACGAAGACCTGGCCCGGCGACAGGCTGCGCGACACCTCGGTGCCCACAGCGCGCTCGCGCACTTGATCAACAAAGGTCTTGACTACCGGCAGCGCAACGTCCGCCTCCAGCAGCGCCATGCGCACTTCGCGCAGGGTGTCCTTGATGTTCTCTTCGGTCAGCTTGGCCTGTCCGGTCACGCCACGCAGGCTGTGTGACAGGCGTTCGGTAAGATTCTCGAACATGATGCTTTCTCCCAGGGCGGGCCTTTTTTTGGGCAGCCCGGCCGCATTTTCAGCCGCGCAGTATACCCCGCCCTCCCGACACAGGATAGGGAACGCAGGCAGACGCTTTCACCCGGACGCGGCTTATGCCACACTGCGGCTTTGTTGAAAATCGCTCGCAAGGACGTATGACAGCCCTCGCCCCCAGTCTGCTGGCCGCCGGTTTCTATATCAGCGGCATCCTCTATCAGCTGCATTGCCTCGGCAAACGCTTGGCGGTCAATGCCAGCCTGCTGCGTGCCATCGGCCTGGTCGCACTGATCGCCCATGCCGTCAGCCTGTACATTCAGCTGACCACCCCGCACGGCTTTGCGCTGGGCCTGTTCAATATCGCCTCACTGATTTCCTGGCTGGTGGTTGCCATGACGCTGGCCTCCAGCTTTCGTGCACCGGTCACCAGCCTGCTGCTGGGACTTTACCCGCTGGCGCTGATCACCGGCCTGCTGGCCGGCTTCTTCCCAGAGAACGCCACCACCCTGCCGGCTGGGCAGGAAGGGCTGCTCGGGCACATTCTGCTGTCGGTACTGGCTTACGGCATCCTGACCATCGCCGCCTTCCAGGCAACCCTGCTAGCCATTCAGGACTACCAGCTCAAGCACAAGCACCCGACCCGTTTTATCCGCACCTTCCCGCCGCTGCAGACCATGGAACAGCTGCTGTTCCAATTCCTGCTCTGCGGTGAAGTGCTGCTGACCCTGGCCCTGCTGTCGGGCTTCGTGTTCCTGGACAACATGTTTGCCCAGCATCTGGCGCATAAAACCCTGCTGTCCTGTCTGGCCTGGGTGGTGTTCGGCATTCTGCTGTGGGGCCGCCACTTCCGTGGCTGGCGCGGCAGCAACGCCATCCGCTGGACGCTGGCGGGCTTCCTGCTGCTGATGCTGGCCTACTTCGGCAGCAAGCTGGTGCGCGAACTCCTGCTCGCCGCCTGACCCTTCCACGACCCCCTGAGGCTCACCCTTGAACGAATCCCACACCAGCCTGCTGCTGATCCTGCTGCTGGTCCTGATCGTGCTGTCGGCGTTTTTCTCCAGCTCCGAGACCAGCATGATGAGCCTCAACCGCTACCGGTTGAAGCATCTCAGCAAGGAAGGTCACCGCGCCGCCCGCCGCGCCTCGCGCCTGCTTGAGCGCCCGGACCGACTGCTCGGCACCATTCTGGTCGGCAACAACATCGTCAACATTCTCGCCGCGTCCATTGCTACCGTGATTGCGGTGGACGTCTGGGGCGAAGCCGGGATTGCGATCGCGACGATGATCCTCACCGTCGTCGTACTGATCTTCGGCGAAATCACGCCCAAGACCCTCGCTGCCCTGCGCCCGGAGCTGATCGCCTTCCCCGCCAGCGTCATTCTGGCGGCGCTGCAACGCCTGCTCTACCCGGTCGTCTGGGTGTGCAGCGCCATCAGCAACCAGCTACTGCGCCTGCTGGGCGTCAACCCGAATGACACCAACGGCGATCAGCTGACCACCGAGGAGCTGCGCACGGTTGTTCGCGAGGCCGGCCTGGGTATCACCCGCAGCCGCCAGAACATGCTGCTGGGGATCCTTGATCTGGAAAAGATGACGGTCAACGACATCATGATTCCGCGCAATGAAGCTGTCGGCATCGACCTGGATGACGACATGACCGCCATCAATCACCAGCTGCGCAGCTGTCACTACACGCGTCTGCCGCTCTACCAGGGCGATATCAACAACGTGACGGGCATCGTGCACATGCGCTCCATCGCCCGCCTGCTGAGCCGCGGGGACTTGACCAAGGAGGCGCTGATCGGTGCCTGCAAGGAGCCCTATTTCATTCCCGAAAGCACGCCTCTGCACACCCAGCTGTTCAACTTCCAGAAGCAAAAACGGCGTATCGCCATTGTGGTCGATGAATACGGGGACGTGATTGGTCTGGTGACGCTGGAAGACATCCTTGAGGAAATTGTCGGCGACTTCACCACCGAAATGCTCAGCCTGAGCCAGGACATCCACCCGCAGAGCGACGGCACCTACGTGATTGACGGCAGCGCGGCCATCCGCGACATCAACCGCCACCTGAACTGGAAACTGCCCGCCGACGGCCCCAAAACGCTCAACGGGCTGATTACCGAGCAACTGGAGAGTATTCCCGAGACCGCCGTCTGCCTGACCACCGGTGGCTATCGAATGGAAATTTTGCAGACCAAGGACAATATGGTGAAAAGTGTGCGGGTCTGGGACCGCCACCTGAGTCAGCCGGCACCCAGCGCCGCCGGCTCAGATAACGCCAGCTGACGCACTATCCCCGCCGCCCACAGGCGATACCCTTCGGCAGAGGGGTGATAGCCATCGCGCGCCAGATAGGCGACCTCGAAGGGCATGTCCAACGACAGATAGCCTGCCCCCTGACCCGCAGCCACCCGCTGCACGTCCCGATTCATCAGCCCGGCCCGCAGCCCAAACCAGCCACGCAGCGGCTGCGGCAACGCGCGGAAGTGCCCTAACGGCGGGACCTCGGTCAACATGACCTGAGCCGAGCACGCCTGTAACCCGGTGACAAGCTGCTGCAGGTGACGGCGCCAGCGCGAGCGAGAGGTGAGATGAGTCGTGTCGTTGACGCCCAGCACAATGAGCGCCAGGTCCCATTGTCGATCAACCACCTGCGGCAACAGATCCTCAATACAGTCGGCGGCTAGCGCGCCATTGCGCCCAGCCGCCTGCCACTGCACTGCGCGCCCTAATTGCTGCGCCAGCTGGCACGCCAACTGGCCGCTGAGTGCCTCCCCCTGCTGCTCGACGCCGACACCCGCCACCGTGGACTCCCCCACCAACAGCAGGCGCAGCGGTGCAGCAATTGCACCATCAGGTGCCGGCACCAGGCCATGCCAAGGCGCTGCCGCCTCCGGCAAGCGCAGCGCCGTGCGCTTGACCCAGAGCGCCTGCGGCAACAACAGTGGCAAGGCCGGGGCGGCCAGATACCACCAGTGGCTCAGAGCTTGACCTCTACCGCGCTGGCGGCGCGTACGGCCTTGGCCACCGCCGTATCAATCGACTCGTCGCGCGCCAGTGCCACGCCCATCCGGCGCTGACCATCCACCTCCGGCTTGCCGAACAGACGCAGCTGGGTATCCGGCTCGGCCAGCGCCGCCCCCAGATTGCCGAAGCTGACGTTAGCCGACTGCCCCTGCACCAGAATCACCGCCGAGGCGGAGGGCCCCTGCTGGCGAATCAGCGGAATGGGCAGGCCCAGAATGGCTCGAGCGTGCAGCGCAAACTCGGACAGGTCCTGCGAAATCAGTGTCACCAGGCCGGTATCGTGCGGGCGCGGTGATACTTCGCTGAACCACACCTGGTCACCCTTGACGAACAGTTCAACGCCAAACACCCCACGGCCACCCAGCGCTTCGGTGATGGTGGAAGCAACGCGCTTGGCCTCGGCCAGCGCCCCCTCACTCATCGCCTGCGGCTGCCAGGATTCGCGGTAGTCGCCGGCTTCCTGACGGTGGCCGATGGGCTCGCAGAAGGCGGTACCATCAATGTGGCGCACGGTCAGCAGGGTAATTTCGTAATCAAAGTCGACAAAGCCTTCAACGATGACGCGTCCCTGACCCGCACGGCCACCGGACTGGGCGTATTCCCAGGCGGCGTCAATGTCCGCGCTCTCGCGCACCAGGCTCTGCCCCTTGCCGGAGGAACTCATCACCGGCTTGACCACGCAGGGCATACCGATCGCCGCAACCGCTGCCCGGTAGTCTTCCAGCGTGTCGGCAAAACGGTAGGGCGAGGTCGGCAACTGCAGGGTTTCGGCGGCCAGACGACGAATACCCTCACGGTCCATGGTCAAACGGGCCGCCTCGGCGGTAGGCACCACCTTATAGCCCTCGGACTCCAGCTCGACCAGCGTCGGCGTGGCAATCGCTTCGATCTCCGGCACGATATAATCGGGCTGCTCGGCCTCGATGACCTCGCGCAGGGCCTGACCATCGAGCATGCTGATTACATGGCTGCGGTGCGCGACCTGCATGGCCGGAGCATTGTCATAGCGATCTACCGCAATCACCTCGCAGCCGAGCCGCTGCAACTCAATGGCGACCTCCTTGCCCAGCTCACCCGAGCCCAGCAGCAGTACCCGGGTTGCGTCGTCTGCGTAGGGAGTGCCAATTACCGTCATGCCTGTTTACCTTGCAAAGTTGAATGGGAGGCCGTGTCAATCCACAGCCCTTGTCCGCGTGCGCGGGTCTGGCAGCGCGCCAGCACCTCACGCCGCTGGTCATCGCTCATGCGGCCCCAGGTAGCGATCTCCATGCCGCTGCGCTGACAACCGGTGCAGATATCGTTGTCATCCAGCGCGCAGATACTGACACACGGGGAGCGGACCGGCATATTCATCAGTCTTCCTGCACCTTGAGCTGGTCGCGGAAACGCTTGGCGTTCTGCACGTAGTGCGCCGCGCTCAGCTCCAGCATTTTCTTCTGCTGGTCGTTCAGGGTTTTCACCACCTTGCCCGGTGACCCCATGACCAGCGAGCCATCCGGGATTTCCTTGCCTTCCGGGATCAGACTGTTGGCGCCGATGATGCAATGCTTGCCGATCTTGGCACCGTTTAGCACCACCGCATTGATGCCGATCAGACTGTAATCGCCCACCGTGCAGCCGTGCAGCATCGCGTTGTGACCTACGGTAATGCCCTTGCCGAGCGTCAGCGGCACACCGATATCGGCGTGCATCACGGCACCATCCTGCACGTTGCTGTGCTCGCCCACGGTGATGCGCTCGACGTCACCACGGATCACCGCGCCAAACCAGACATTGGCACCGGCCTCCAGCGTCACCTTGCCGATCACCGCTGCGGTATCCGCGATCCAGGCGTCATCCGCCATCTGCACGCGATCCTCACCCAGGCTGTACTTCATGTGCTGCTCCTAGTTTTTGTCATGCCCGTCAAAGGGGGTATGCAACTGAATACCGGCCGAAAAACCGGTATTCATGAATTCAACCAGCATCAGGGCGGTCAGGCCCCAGATCTTGAAACCCTCAAAGCGATAGCTTGGCACATACCAGCTGCGCCCTTCGTAGTCGATACGATGGGTCATCTCACGGCGGTCTTCCATAAAAAAGTCCACCGGCACCCGGAAAACCTCGGCGATCTCGCTGTCGTTGGGGATGATCTCGAAATGCTCGGGCACCAGCCCGACGTAGGGGGTTACCTTGATGCCAAAACGCGAGACCAGCGAATCCATCGGCCCCACCACATCGACCATCTGCGGCTGCAGGCCAATTTCCTCATGCGCTTCACGCAGGGCGGTAAAGCACAGATCCACATCGCCCGGATCGCGGCGTCCGCCCGGGAAGGCCACTTCGCCGGAGTGGGTCGACAACCGCTGCGAGCGCAGGGTCAGGATGATTTCCGGCCGGTCGTTGACGCGCGTCACCGGGATCAACACGCCCGCTTCCGGCAAGCCCGGGGCTTCTACCTGTCGAGGGGTGTGTTGCTGCACCCGCATGCGCATTTCTTCTAGGGTCTGTTGACGTTTCATTCATCCGCCTGTTGCTGCCTGTAAAGCCGCCAATCAAGGAGCGAGAAGCGTAGGGTGTTCAACGCATCCCTGCGCTTCACCCCTTCGCGGCTGGCGCGCAAAAACGCTCCCGGCGTTTTTGTGGTCATTCCACGTAAGCGACGAGCGACGCCGAGTGGCGGCTATACAGGCGCAACCTCGGCGGCCCCACCCGCAGGGCCGGGGCCATTTTTTGCCATGCTGCGTTGTCGGTCGCTTATGTAGAGCGACTACGCCGCGCTTCCTCCGCCTTGCCTGGCCCAAAAATAGCCTCCGGCAAGCGGGTGAAGGAAACGTCAACAGACCCTGGCAAACGTCCTCGTTTATATTCTCAATGATGGCATGATCACCAGGGCAGAACCAGCCGCACCACGGCGTGAATACCTGTCGATAGCACAGGCAAAGCCGATTGCGTTCTGACCCTTGCCGTCAGCCCGCCGCATCAGCAAGATAGGGCCTGACCTTTTCTTCAGACTGCCGGATAACAACATGAAGTTCTGTAGCGAGTGCGGCCAGTCGGTTACCGCACGCGTCCCCGATGGAGACACCCGTTCGCGCTTCGTCTGTGACCACTGCGAGACCATCCATTACCAGAACCCGCGTATCGTCGCCGGCTGCCTCGCCGTACACGAGCAACAGGTGCTGCTGTGCCGCCGAGCCATCGAGCCGCGCCTGGGCTACTGGACACTGCCCGCCGGCTTTATGGAAAACGGAGAAACCACCGAGCAGGCCGCCCTGCGCGAAACCTGGGAAGAAGCCCGTGCGCGGCTGCAGTCGCAACAGCTGTACATGCTGTTCAACCTGCCCCACATCAATCAGGTGTACATGTTCTTCCGCGGCGAGCTGGCCGATCTGGACTTCAGCGCCGGCGAGGAAAGCCTCGAAGTACGGCTGTTCCACGAGGACGAGATCCCTTGGGATGAGCTCGCCTTCCCGACCATAGGCAAGACCCTGAAGCAGTACTTCATTGACCGGCAGCAACAGCACTACCCGGTACACATGCGCGACATCACCTACCGCCCCGGGCAGGTGCGCCGATGAGACTGGTCGGCCTGCTGCTCTGCTGCCTGTTCAGTGTGTCCGCGTTGGCGGCTCAACCGCCGATCGATCGCCTGCTGATCGACAAGTCGGAGCGCCGCTTGCAAATCATCAGTAACGGCGAGGTCTTGCACGAGTACCGCATATCACTGGGCCGGCAACCGGTTGGCCCCAAGCGCCAGCAGGGTGATCAGCGCACGCCCGAGGGCGTGTACAGCATTGATTGGCGGCACGAAAGCGCGCAGTACAATCTCAGCCTGCATTTGGACTACCCCAACTTGAAGGATCGCATGGCCGCCTTTGAGGCCGGCATCGAGGATCCGGGCGGCATGATCATGATCCACGGCACCCCCATCGACGAGGAATACCCTGAGTGGTACTTCAAGGGGCTGGACTGGACCAATGGCTGCATAGCCTTGGGCAACGCGGAAATGCGCGAGCTGTGGGAGCTGGTACCGGATGGCACCATCGTTGAGATCGTGCCTTGACCCATGGTCGACCAGGCTGAGTCACCTGGTCGCATTGCCCGCCCGCTCTCGAAACAAGTGTGATGTAACCTAACCAAGCTTGCTCTCACGCCAAGCGGGGCGCAGACCGACCACGCGCGGCCGCCAATGGAGGTGTCATGTTTTTCAGTAGAAAGCACGAAGAAAAAAATAGCTCAGCTGGAAAAGAAGTTGTTCCGCCTGGAGCAGGTAGCCGACAGCCTGAACAGGGAAATGCTGGTCATGACGCTCGATGAAGCCGGTGTGATTACCGGGTAGAACAGCAATTCAGCAAACGAGCTGGGTTATTCGCAGGACCGGGTAAGCGGCCGCAAGCTGCTCGACTTCGTGCCGGAAAATGCCCGCAGCACCCCGCACTTCAAAAGCCTGAAGGCGGCGCTGGAGAAGAAAGAGCACTGGGTAGGCGCGATTCAGTTTCAGCGCGCAGAGGGCAAACAGGCTTGGCTGCGCTCCATCCTGCAGCCGATCAGGGATGAACACCAGCAACTGCAACAGTTCACCCTGCACAGCACCGTGCTCACCCGCACCATCGAGACCTCGCGCGAGTATCAGGATCTGATTCAGGCCCTGAACCGCTCGATGGCGTTGATCGAGTTTGATCTCAAGGGCCATATACTGCACGCCAATGACCGCTTTTTGAGCGCCATGGGCTACCGCAAAGAGGATATCATCGGCAAGCATCACCGCATTTTCTGTGATCCCGACGAGGTCAATTCCAGTGCCTATACCGCGCTCTGGGACAGACTGGGCCGCGGCGAGTGCGTATCCGACCGTTTCAAACGATTCGACCACTACGGCAACGCGGTCTGGCTGGAAGCCTCTTACAACCCGATCTTCAGCCAGGACAACGAGCTGTACAAAGTGGTCAAATTTGCGACCGTGATCACCAAGGAGATCGAGCGCGAACAGGCGGTTGCCAACGCTGCCGGTGTCGCCTTTGAGACCTCGACCCAAACCGACACCATCGCCGACGAGGGCGCTCAGGTGATAGACAACACCCTGCAGGTCATACGCGAGCTGTCCGTGCAGATGGAGCGGGCCGGGGAGGAGTTGTCGGCGCTGGACAAGCAGTCGCAACTGATCGCCAGTATCGTCCAGAGCATCAGCAGCATCGCCGACCAGACCAATCTGCTGGCCCTCAATGCCGCCATTGAAGCGGCGCGCGCGGGGGAACAGGGTCGTGGTTTCGCGGTGGTCGCCGATGAGGTGCGACAGCTGGCCCAGCGCACCAGTAAAGCCACCGAGGAAATCGTCGAGGTGGTGCAAAAAAACCAGAGTCTGACCCAATCTACCGTCACGGCCATCAAGCAGAGTCAGCAGAAGGCGCAGCAAGGCCTGGAACTGTCCAGCGAATCCGGCCGGGTCATGCATGAGATCAAGAAAGGCGCGCAGCAGGTGGTCAACGTGGTCAGTCAGCTTGCCAACCAGCTGAAGTAAATGTTGGCCAGGCAGGCTGCGCCCGATGCAGCCTGCCCGTCAGGCGATATGGGTGCGGACGTAATCGAATGCCGGCTCCTCGTATGGGTGAGCCGCTTTCAACGCCTCAATGGCCCCGGTTAGGCAGCTCCCGGCGCACAGCATCTCCACCCGGTACTCCTCAACCTGCTCGACCTGGTCCTGCATGCCCAGATGCGGGTTGCTGCCGGCCAGCGGGCGAAACTGCCCCAGCCCCGCAACCTGCCAGCAGCAACTGTCGTAGTTACCCAGGCGTCCGGCGCCAGCTGCAAACACCGCTTGTTTCACCTGTTCCAGGTGACTGACCGGCACGTAAAAGCATAATTTATACATTCGCTATCCTCCGAATAACTCCATGCCAGCGCAGCCCACGGACCGACAGCCTGGACTAGACTGGCTGCATAGCAACCGCATGACCGGCAAGGAGACACCCATGACCATCGACAGCAACCGCCTGCTGCTGGAGCTCGAAAAGCTGCGCAGGGAAGTCAACCGCGAGGTGATCAATCCGGCCATTCCCGCGCTCAGCATTGAGGCCTTGAAACCCATGCTGAGCATGATCGCACAGTGCCGCAAAGACTATCTGTGCTGCCTGCTGGACATCGCCGAGCACAGCGCCGGCAAACCGCCGGGCGAAGAGCAGGTTGCCCGTTTGCGCGCCTATCGGGAAACCTACGATGAACTGGTCAACGCCGCCAACGCATTGGAGACCGCCGTTCAACGGGACTATCTGGACGTGCGCGTCAGTCGGCGCTGAGCGCTGCCGGGCTGGCCAGCAGGCGCAGGCAGCAGTCCACCTGCGCGCTGACGGCTGCCTGCAGTCGCGCCGCCGGTAGCTCCACCAGCAGCGCATAGCGCCGCGCCCCCCAGACCATCAGGTGCAAGGCCTCAAGCTGCGCATCAGATGGCATCGCCGGCAGATCATCGGCAGCCCCCAGCACCCGGCGCCAGGCCTGCAGCAACTCACTGTAGGCGCGCTGCTGATGCTTGGCCTCGGCCACCACCGGTTCCAGCTCCAGCATCTGCGGATGAAACCACGCCGACTCGCCAGCCACACCGCCCAGTAACCGCACCAGGCGCGCCACCCGCTCCTGCCAGCTCAGGTCAGGCGGGGCGATAGCCTGCTCCTGAATCGCCTCCAGCATGCGCTCGATGCAATGCCGCACATAGCCCGAGTGCAATGCCTCCTTACTCGGGAAGTAATCGTACAGCGTGCCCACCGCCACGCCCGCCTCCAGCGCCACCGCTCGGGTGGTGATGCGCTCCCAGCCCTCACGCTGCCAAATCCGAACATAGGTGTCGAAAATAGCCTGCACCGTGAACTTGGCACGCGCCTGAGTCGGACGTTTGAGCGGCTTGTTACGCGGCTGTGAGGGGGTGGCTTTACTGGTCATGGAATTCCGAACCCGGTAACGAGACAGACAGGCTACAGTCATTGCACAACGGATTCACCCCCAACCGGAGTCGACCATGACCGTTATCAGCCAGTTGCAGAACAACAAGAAAGACCTCCATCAGACCCGCATCGCCACCCAGCCGCTACCCGCCCTGCAACCGGGCGAAGCGCTGCTGCGCATTGATCGTCTGGCGCTGACCACCAACAACATCACCTACGCCGCCTTTGGCGAAACGCCCCACCTGCGCTATTGGGACTTCTTCCCCACCGGCGCCGCCGAGTGGTTTCACATGCCGGCCTGGGGCTTTGCCGAAATCGTCGAGACCACCGTCGAAGGCCTGCAGGTGGGTGAGCGCTTCTACGGTTACTGGCCGATTGCCTCGCATGTGGTGATGAACCCGGTACGGGTATCGGAGCGCGGCTTCTATGACGGCATCTCCCACCGCCTGGAGCTGACTTCTGCCTACAACCAGTATCAGCGCATCAGCACCGACGCCGCCTACCGTGCTGAAGATGAAAACTATCAAATGCTGCTGCGCCCGCTGTTCATTACTTCATTTATGCTGGCCGACTTTCTGGAAGACAACGCCTTCTTCGGCGCGCGCCGCATCGTTTTCTCCAGCGCTTCCAGCAAAACCGCCTACGGCACAGCCTTCTGCCTGGAAGACAACCCGAACGTCGAGCTGATCGGCCTGACCTCCAGCGGCAACACCGAGTTCGTCGAGAAGCTGGGCTGCTACGCCCAGGCGCTGGCCTACGACGATGTCGAGCAGCTGGATGCCAGCGTGCCGACCATTTACGTCGACTTCTCCGGCAACAACGACCTGCGTAACCGCGTGCACGAGCACTTCCGGGATAACCTGGTACACAGCTGCTTTGCAGGCTCGGCGCAGAACCACGAACACCTCAGCGCCGCCGACACCCCCGCCCACGGCCCGGCCCCGCAGCCCTATTTTGCGCCCTACCAGATCAAGAAGCGCAATGCCGATTGGGGCGCCGCCGAGGTCACGCGCAAGTTCAACAAGGCGCAATTGGCATTTACCCAGCGCATCAAGAACCCCGAGCAGCCCTGGATGCTGATCAACGAGCATCACGGCCTGGAACAGGCCAAGGTACTGGTAGAGGATCTGGTTGCCGGACGGATTGATCCCAAGGCTGGCCACGCCGTTCTACTCGGCTGATCCACGCAACACATCAGCCCCGGCTCTGCGCCGGGGCCGATCCACCGCTATGCCGGGTTCAGCCAACGACGCCACCGACCCAGCCGGATGCCCACCCGCCTTACTGAATCTCGAGTCGCACCGGCAACAACCCTTCACGCAAGCTGCCAATGCGCGTAAAGGCAGACTTGGACAGATCAATCACCCGCCCGCGCACGAAGGGACCGCGGTCGTTGATCCGCACCACCACGCTCTTGCCGTTATTCAGGTTGGTTACCTTGACCCGCGTACCAAAGGGCAGGGTCTTGTGCGCTGCCGTCAACCGGTCATGGCTGTAGCGCTCACCATTGGCGGTCAGCTGATTCTGGTGCCGGTCGGCATAATAGGAGGCCTGTCCGCTCTCCACACCCGCGCCCTTGGGCAGCGCGCTGCAACCGGCCATCAACAGCATCAGGGTCACTAGAACAATCCGCTTCACGGGCACATCACCTCACACAAGCCGGCCACGCCGACAACAGGCAGATAGACCGCCCGCGATCACAGAGGTTCGCCCGTAAAAAAGGGGCGCAACAGCAGGCCGCAGCATCCCCCGACGCTACCAGGCGGACCCTGCCTGAATGTAAAACGCACTGTCCTCCGGCCCTTCAGCCACATCCACCCCCATCCAGAACCCGTATTGCTGCAACACCTGATAGCGCACGCCTGCACCGCGGTTCACGCGGGAGGAGCTGGCGCCAATATCACCCAGGGTGTCACCCGTGCGGCCAACGCCGGTGAACAGGTTGAACTTCCAGTTGGGTCGCCACTTCCAGGTCAGCTCGGCCTCGGTGACCAGCACCGCTTCCCCCTGATAGCGGGTGGCGGAGATACCACGCAAGTCGATCGACGGCAGCACATAGGGCGGCAGGCTGCGATCGCCGGCCACCGCATCATACTGCGCGCGCAAGGCAACATCCCAGTGCGGAGATAACTCCCAGTAATTCAGGCCATGCAGATGTAGCGCGTTGTATTCCACGTCACTGCCAATCGCCTCGTCGAAACGGCTGAGATGGGCAACATAGTTGAATCCCGCCGTCGGCCCCAACGGGTTGTTGCGTGAGTCGTACTCCAGCACCAGCCCGAGCCCGGACGTGGTGATGTCTTTTTCCAGAAAGCGGGCCACCAGGTCCGCTGCGGCGGGCGGCACCTTGCCGGCCTCGCGCGAGGCGGTGTAGGCCGTATTTACCTCGCGATAAAGCTGACGCACGCCGGCAGACCAATTGCTGTCGTGGTAACGCATCTCAGCTGCTGAAAGACAAATGGCCCTACCAGATTCATTTCGACCGGACGCTGGAGGCTGGTCTTACCCAGCGAATAGAACTCCAGATTCAGGTCACCATAGAGCAGGAAGCCCTTGTAACGCAGGCGATCATCCATCCAGAATCCCAGATGGCCAATGCCGGCGCCCCTGGTACCGTTATCGGTGGCGCCTACCCCAGCAGGGAAATGTTGCTCGGCAACTGACTCGCCTGGCCGCGCTCGCGCGCCGCCGCTTCCTCGTCGGACTCATGAAACAGCAGGCCGGTTACCGCCAGACCATTGCCCACGGCGGGCTCGGTGATAATGGTCGGCACCGGCACGAAACCGCCGGGCAGTTTGGAGAGAAAACCGTTGGAATCGTAGACCCCGTCCTCGGGGTCAATGATGTAGTGGTTGTTGTTCGCCGCAGCCGCATTGAGGCTGCATGCCAATAGCATTGCGCTCCAGGATACCCGCTGCATCAGTCATCCTCGACAAGGTACTCCACCACCGTTTCGGGCCTGAGGTGCGCGGGCCAGGGGTTGCTGGATGGCACCGATACCGGCTGAGACTCTGCGGCGGGAAAGACAAACCACACGCGATAAAGCAGATCCAGCGCCCAGGCAGCCATCTCCTGTGCATCGTCATCCGGTGCACCGAAGACCTTTTGATAATAGTCGGCCAGCGCCTGTTCTGCCGGAGCGTAGTGTGCATCCAGCTTATCCAGCAGTAGCCGATGTTCCGGGGCCTGGTCAGCCCACTCTCGCAGCGCGGCATCGACCGTTGCCCGACGGTTGTAGGCAGCTGTCGCGTCCAGCGCCCAGGGCCGCTGCGCGAGGTTGCCAAGCAAGTGCGCCGCCGCCAGACGAATGCGCGCCGTCGGTTGCAGGGTCCCTTCATTGAGGCCGGGGCCAAGGGCCTGATCCAGCAAGGCTGTCAGCCGGTCAACCGCCGCCGGCAAGGCGCTGGCCGGTGGACGAAAGCCGAGTACACAGGCCGGCCGCGCACTGTTGGCAGAGAACACCCGCCAAGGGGCAAGAACCTGATACGGCTCCCCCAGGGTCACCAGCCACAGCCCCTGGTCACTGGTGAACACCAGCGGCGGTCGCCAGCTGTCTTGCAGCAGCAGTGCATCCGGTGCAGCGGGACTGCGCCAACGAGCCGAATAGACGTCACCCTGCCAGCCTCGGGGTTGCTGCTCGACAACCAACTGCCGGCCTTGGGAGTCCGCTTGCGTCACATAATGATCGCGCCCCTGTGCATCTGACTCACGTACAAAGACGCCGCCATGATGCAAGGGCGCGCCAGCGGAAATATCGGCCTGCAAAGCCCCCAGCTGCCAACGCCCGGCGAAAGGCTCAGGCAATACCTGCGGCGCATACAGACGTGGCGCGGTGGAGGCATACACCGCTTCCGCCAGCTGACGTGCCTGCTCACAGACCGGCTCAGCGCCCTGCGCGCCAGCGCTCCAAACGGCCAACGCCGCGCTGATCAGGACGGCACTGGGCCGCCCCCCGCTGCACCCTCTACTCCACCCCGTCATCCAGCCCTCCTGTCATCACTCATCACTTACCGGGCGTTCGCGGAGGTACCGGGCAAAGCGCGGCATCCCGCCTGCTGTCAGTCCGTTATAGCGATAGGTTACCCGGCTGCCCAGGGCCGGCGGTGTCACCCGGTCGGCGTCGCTGAGGCCCGACCCCAGGCGAAACCGCCGGCCCTGTTCATCCTCGACGATCAGCGCCCCCACCTGCCCGGCGTACTTGCCCTGCCCCGCGGTATAGCCCACCACAAACGCCTCGGCATCGTCGTGCAGCTTGTATTTCAGCAGCGCGTCGCTGCGACCTGCATGGTAACGCGCACTCTGGTGATGCAGCATCAACCCCTCACCGCCCAGCGCCACCACCCGCTCCAGCTCACGCGCCAGTGCGGCGCTGTTGGGCAGTCTAGACTGCTGGACTGGCAGCAGGTAGTCACTGCCGAGCGCTGTCAGCCCCGCCATGACCGCCACCCGCTCAGAGAAAGGCCCGCCGTGTTCCGGCAGGTCAAACACCATAAAGCGCACGTGCCGCCACGCCTGCTCGGGAACATCGCTGCTGCGCACCAGCGCGCTGATTTGCGCAAAGCGCCCACGCCCCAACCACAGCTCGCCGTCCATCGGATACGCTGGCCAGCCTTGGGTAAACCAGTCCGGTACTCGCACCGGATAGCCTCCGCGCGTCAACAACTGTTCGCCGTCCCAGCGCCCACGCACACCGTCCAGCTTTTCGCTGATCCAGTATTGCTCAACCGCCACCTCGTCCCGGTAGCTCTGTGCCAACTGCAGTCCCGCTTGCTGCGCCGGCGACGCCTGCACCACCAACAGCATCAACGCCAGTCCCGCCTGCTTCCAGCCTCGCATCGTGCCTCCCTGCTCCATGTTGTCTGCTTCGCAGGCAACACAAAGACACCACGCCCTTGGGGTCAAGGCGCGCGGTCACGGCATGCGAACCACTGCGCACCCGCCCAGACAACGGGTTCAGATAGCACAACACCGGCTCGGGGCCGGTGTTGGTAGAAGCACAATCGAACGGTGTCAGCTGCCGGCGTCGTCATCGCCGTAATACTGCACGCCAATGCGAATCAGATCCCGTCCCTGGGAGCGACGATGCAGGTTGCTGTCGCGCAGCGAGTAGATACAGCCGCAGTACTCCTGCTGATAAAACCGCTCGCGCTTGCTGATGTCGATCATGCGCGCGCTGCCGCCGCCCTTGCGCCAGTTGTAGTCCCAATAACGCATGGCCGGGTAGGGCTTGGCGGCGCGGTGCCCGCAATCGTTGATCTGCGCCATGTTCTTCCAGCGCGAGATACCCAGCGAACTACTGATCAGCGAGAACCCATGCTCATGGGCGTACAGGGCCGTGCGTTCAAAGCGCATGTCAAAGCACATGGTGCAGCGCACACCGCGCTCAGGTTCATGCTCCATGCCCTTGGCCCGGGCAAACCAGTTATCAGTGTCGTAATCGGCGTCAATAAAGGGCACGCCATGCTGCTCGGCAAAGCGAATATTCTCCTGCTTGCGGATTTCATATTCCTTGGCCGGATGAATATTGGGGTTGTAGAAGAAGATCGCGTAGTCGATACCGGTGGCATGGATCGCCTCCATGACCTCACCGGAACAGGGCGCGCAGCACGAGTGCAGCAGCAGCCGGTCGTTGTCCGGATCAAAGTCCCTCGGCAACGGCAAGGGAGTGCGTTCAAAGGTATCGCTGGTCATGAGCGCCCTCGGTAACAGGAAAATGGCCGACCATTTTCACAGAAGATGGCGCTGGCGGCCAACTTGCCGGCCCTGCACCCCGAGTACAGCGGCCGCGCTAGCCCTTGCTGAACGCCTGCAGCGCCTCACCCGCCAACTGATAGCCCACCCACTCGCTCTTGGCCTTGGCGCCGATCGACTCATAGAACCTGATGGCCGGCTCGTTCCAGTCCAGCACGCTCCATTCAAAGCGCCCGCAGCCACCGTCCACGGCAATACGCGCCAGATGCTTGAGTAACGCCTTGCCGGCACCCCCGCCGCGATACTCGGGCGATACGTAGAGGTCTTCCAGATAGAGGCCGCGACGCCCCTGCCAGGTGGAGTAATTGAAGAAATACACCGCAAAGCCGATTGGCTGCCCATCAGCCTCGCAGATCAGCGCACGCACGGTCGATTGCTCACCAAAGATGGACGCCTCGATATCCGACCGCGTGGCAATCACTTCCTGTTCGGCTTTTTCATAACGCGCCAGCTCGCGCACAAAATGCAGGATCAGCTCGCTGTCGGCAACGTGGGCATCTCTGATGTGTAAGGTGCTCATGGGCACTCCTGAATCGTTGGATCGAACGACGTGGCAGCGTCGCTATCAGGCGCCAGCCGGTCGCTGGCTGCGGGCCCGCCACGCCGCTCGCTCAAGCCGGTACAGGCGCACCGGGCGGTCGTGAAAGCGGTGCACAGTGTACTGCGCAAAGCCGACCTTTTCTGCCACACGGATGGACGCGATATGCGCCGGCTCAATAATCGCCACCAGCGACTCACAGCCTTTCTCGTCGAAGGCGTACTGAGCAACAGCGCGAGCCGCCTCCGTCGCCAGTCCCTGATGCCAGTAGCGCCGGGCCAGCCGATACCCCAGACTGGTCTCCTCCTCGCCATCCACCTGCTCAGCATTGATACCGCAGAAGCCCGCCAGCTCACCTGTGGCTCGCTCTTCCAGTGCCCAAGGACCAACCCCCGACTCGGCATAGCAGGCCTCGCACCACGCAATAAACTGCCGGGTAGCCGCCTCGTCGCAGACACCTCGAATGGAATACTCCATCACGGCAGGGTCGCTGAGCACGGCCGTCAAGGCCGGCAGGTCCTGCATTGAGAGCGGCCGCACCTTAAGCCGAGCGGTTTCAAATAAGTACATACCCGTTCCTATCAGGGCGGCCACTGCGGGCCGCGCGGCGGACCTCTACGCATGTGTACGGGGCGCCCTGCGATCAAGCAGATGGCGTGCTTGCGCCCACCTGGATAAACCACTTGGGCTGCATGGCCGCAAAGTCGGTGCGCACATTGGCCGGCAGGTAGCTGGCTGAATCCAGCACCCGCATGGCGCCTTCTACCCGCTCAAACACCACCCAGTGCCAGAAGGGGCGGTCGCCCTCCCAATGGTGTTTGATCGCCAGCAACGCCATATCCGGCAAGGCTTCCCAGGACACGAAGGGCTCCTCGGTGGCCGAGACCACAAGGTCGCCCGTCGCCAGCAGACGCCGCACATACTGCGTATCCGACCACAGTGCCGGGTCTTCGGCAAAGATGCCCATGGCGTTGGCCGTGGCCTTCATCTGCGCATAACTGAGCCCCAACAGCACCGCGGACGAGGCAATACCGCAGCCGGAGGTCTGTTCTTGAATCACAGGCTGCAGCATCTCAGGTGCTCCGGGCGTTGACGGGCATCGTTCCAGGCAGGCGGGTCAGCATCCACGCCAGCGTTCCCAGCCAGATAACCGACACGCCGTAGTTGATGCGCTGATAAAGCCCAAACGCCTCACCCGACTCCACCGCGGCAGCCATCAGCGGCATGACTGCCAGCGACACAATCAGGCAAACCAGCGAGAACCAGCTGAAACCGGTCGCCCCCACGCGTTTGCGTGCCAAATATACCCACAGCAGGTTGGCCAGCGTCAGCGAGGCGAACATCACCAGCCCGGAGAGATTATGCAGCACCTGATCCGGCGACGGCGCAACCGGGTTACAGCCTGGATCACAGGCAAACAGGCCGGCGCTGATGCTTGCCAGACCATGCAGCATCAACAGCAAGCCTGAGAACTGAGCCAGACGCGCGCCCGAGAACAGGCTGACCACCGCGCCGCCAAACAGCAGAAACAGAACGCCCAGCGGGAAGTTATTGATGATGGGAGACAGTTGATGCGTTGGCGCCTCCAACGCACCCAACTCACTCATGGCCTGGTCAACATGGCTATAGCCGGGATACAGAGAGCCTGCGATCAGCACACCGCAGAACAGCCAGACGGGGATCAGCATCCCGGAGAACAACGCGTACTTCTTCATCACATCACGTCCTGTGCAGACAAAGGGGCGAGGCCGCAGCGGACATCATGCGGCTTTCGGCGGCGGCCAACACTATACCAAGCAAGAACAGAACCGGCAGCTCTGGCACAAGCCTTCTGGCCAAGCCATCCGCTCAGCAAGCGCAGCCCGCGCCAACGCCCTGCGCTATACTGCGCCGAAATCACAGAATTGGGCTTTTTATGAAAGTGTGCGGTGTTGACCTCAACAGTAACGATGCAAATCTCTGCCTGCTGTCGCTGGAGGACGAGCTGTTTCAGCTGCCGGATTTTCGCTCGCGCCGTCTGACCTTGCCTGGCAGCCACAGCGCCAGCGACCTGCGCTATTTTCAGCAGACCTTTGCCAAGCTGATGCAGGATTACAAGGTGGACAAGGTCGTGATTCGCCAGCGGCCGATGAAGGGCAAGTTTGCCGGTGGCGCGGTGGGCTTCAAGCTGGAAGCGGCGATTGAACTGATTGCCGATCTGGATGTGATCATCCTGTCACCGACCGACATCAAGGAGTCCATCAAGCGCAATCCGATTGCCGTGCCCTTCACCGAAACCGGTCTCAAGGCTTATCAGGAAACCGCCTTCAACACCGCCTATGCCTACCTGATGCAGGCAAAATACGCAGACTGATCTCCGCTTGCTGGCGGCGGGTCAGGCCCAGCCCTGCCGCCAGCGCTCAGCGTCTTTCAGCTCACGCCAGTCCATCGTGTACTGACTTTTGGTCAGCACCGCCTCCAGCAGACACGACAGCACTACGCCCTCCTCGTCGCGCTCGACCTCCACCACCATAAAGTGCTTTTCCCGCTTTACTGGCGTAACAGCCGTCCACTTGCTGCGCAGCAGCTTTGTCGGGTTGATTTGGTTCATGGTCTCTCCACTCTCCGCCTGAGCGTTGCCGGTCATAACACCTGCCATCGGTGTTACAACTTTACCAGCGTATGTCGATCGGTGTGCCCTGCGTCACCAGTGACATAAACTCGTCCATCTCTGAATTGGTGATCGCGATACACCCATTGGTCCAGTCGAAGTACTGCAACACCGGAGCGAACCAGCCAAAGCCATTTCGCTGCCCATGAACCATGATAAAACCACCGGGACTGACGCCTCGCGCCTTCGCCTGTCGAGTGTCAGCCTCGTTCGGATAGCTGATATGCATGGAACGGTGATAGCCGGACGCTTCGTTCTTATAGTCCAGCACATACCGCCCCTCAGGCGTCTTCTGGTCACCCTCCTGCGTCTTGTGCCCCTGCGGCGAGCCGCCCAATGAAATGGAGTAGGTCGCCACGACCTCATCGCCGTCCAGCAGGCGCATCTGGCGGTCTGACTTATCGACCTGCACCAGATCTACGCCCGCCCACGCAGAGACAGGGAGGCAAAGGCAACAGAGAAACAGCAACATGCGGTAGGGAATCACACTCACCATACAGAAAGAAAACAGGGTAGATAAATCCAGGCTGTGACAAACCTGGCCTAAGCGAGCTTGAAGTGCTTATGGGCATTGCACTGCTCATCATGAAAACGCACCACCGCATCGCGGGAAAAGTCCTTGCCGATGGATTTCAGATAGTGCACAACCGAGACGTCCTGCGACGCCGCCGCGTACATCCGCTCCCAGTTCTGGTACTCGTCGGTCTCACACACCAGCGGACTGGATACCTTTATGGTCTTGATGCCCAGCCGGTAAGGCTTTGGGCTAAGACGCGCACGGTAACAGCGTTGCTTGCCGGACAAAATCATGTACAGCCAGTCAACGTTGACCTTTCGCATGAGTCGGTAGCTGCGCCGATCCGCAGGGTCCAGATACTGCTTGCCAATCACCCGTATCCCATTAGCCGTTTCGTAGATTCTGAAATCGCGCCCCAGCTCTGGTAGCTTGGCAACGGCCTGTTCGAACTTGAAGACAATCCGCTCCTTCTTGCCCATCGTCCGCACTGCACTGAACCTGTCCCAAAAGCGTTTGGGGTAATCGTCCAGATCAAGGATTGTGTACTCGTCCGTGTTGAGAATCTTGGCGCCATAGCGGCAAACCGTTACCACATTGGACCCATCCAGCACCCGCGCCACATGCTCCTTGATCCCGGCATCGTACTCATCTCGCGCACCTCGGCTTTCGATGCGTCTTTCAATCTCCCGCGCCAACACCGAGGCCTGTTCATGGGCGGCCTCCTTTGACTCGTTTGAGCCGACGAGAAGCTGGATGTCTTCCGGCTGGCCAGCAACACGAATGCGCTGGGTTGCTTTCACCCAATACCTGAAATATTTCACTACCACCCTCCTTGTGTTGTGGACGCTGTAGGGTTGTGACACGAGCCCTTACGGTTACGCCATGCAGGACAAACCGCAACATTACATTGTGTCAGAACACCGGTGTCGTCACCTTCTCGCCCTTGTACCAGACGATACTCAGCTGAGCTTCAATTGCATGTGCGACCTGCGTAAATACATTGCAGCAGGGCAACCAGCCCCAGCATCCTGCGCCCTACTCCAAGGATCCAGAGATCTCCCATGGCGGCGCACCCGCGCAGCATAACAGCGTCAGCCGACCAGCCACTGATAGATCAGCCGGCCCGGCGCTAATGCCCCCAGCCCTGCTGCCACAACGCCGATAAAGGCACCAACCGCAAAAGCGCGGTGCCGCCTGATATGCCCGGTTCGGGCCGAATACACCGAGACCGCCACACACACCAGCACCCAGACCGACAGCAGATGGATGGGGCTGTAGCCATGGAACACATCCATGAACCCGGTCAGCCAGAACGAAGACACCGCCACAATCACCATCGCCGTCATCCACGACCAGCCCACCACCTTATGCAACCGCGTACCCTTAGGGCTCAGCAACTGAACGCCCCCGGCCAGCAAGGCCCAGAGTGCAGCAACCAGATGAAGCATAACGGCCATAGAGCACCCTCGCGCTAAAGAGGATAAATTCACTAGCCGGTGTGGCCGGTGTTAGTTGAATACTTGATCTGCAAACTCAGGGCCATAACGGTCTGGACCGACACTTTTAAACCGCGATGGATCTTCCCCCGCAACGTATGCAGTTTTCAAAGTCATCGGTCGGTTGCATGGCTACCTCCGTTTTGACTCA
This sequence comes from Pseudomonas abyssi, assembly GCF_002307495.1. Taxonomy (GTDB): domain Bacteria; phylum Pseudomonadota; class Gammaproteobacteria; order Pseudomonadales; family Pseudomonadaceae; genus Halopseudomonas; species Halopseudomonas abyssi. The sequence goes on from NZ_NTMR01000002.1 coordinate 257,718, forward strand.
GCAGCGCCTCGTATCAATAGCGAATGTCGTGTGCGGTTCCATCCTTCTCCACAACCCGCAGGACGCCCGGCGCCGCTTGCATCAACTGCGCTTCATTCAGGGTCTTGTATTCAGACCAGATCGACCGCACCACTTTCATTCCAAGAGGGCCATCACGCTCTGCCCTGACAACCAGGCCCCAACTACAGGTGGCCCCACAATCACTTAGATAGAGTCGGTAATCCACGTTATCCACCACCAGCGAGTCCAGCAGCATAAAGGACCCGTCCTCTCCCTGCGCCTGGACACTGGCCGCTTCGTAGTAGGCAAACAACGAGAAAATTGAGCAGGGAACGGCGCACAGGAACCAGGCAACACCAAAACCAATCCAGCGCTTCGCCGGCAGCAATGCAGCCAAAAGCGTGGCAACCGCAAAAGGCAGCGACACTGCCAGCGCCAATACCGCCCAATAGTTCAGCGCCGGGGTAGCAAAGCGCAGCTTCACGGGCAAGTAGATGTTGAGGGCGATCACAAGCAGCACCGCACCAGATAGCACCAATGCGACGCCGGAGATAAACCTTTTCATCAAATCCAGTCCATGGACGGGGAACAGTCAGGTGGCATTGAAATACGCCGCGCCCATTGCACCACCAATACACATACACACTAAAAACAACAGCGAATTGGCAACAGCCTTCGCGGCCAGAGCCCATTGTTGTCTCCAGGCCCAATACACGCCGCAGGCGACATTACCCAAAGCAAACAGCAAGCCGGCCAGCAACAGCGGCCCCTCCCGCAAGAGCATTGCACGGGCCTCAATTGCACCGCGCTGAAACTGAGCAAGGTCAACCATCACCACCGCAATCAGCAGCACCCCGATAAGAAACGGCAGCCAAACCAATAAGCGCGTGCGCATTATGAATTACCAACCCATTTCTATCCGGCGCACAACATAAATACTCACCAAGCGCCCAAGGACCGAGCGCCCTGCGCGGGCGAATACCTCTGGTTTAAATCAAGGAGGAAAATGTCCAAGGCGACGTCGCTCGTGCTCCAGCATGTCATGCAGATTGGATATCGGCGGTTGCAGGAGCTGAGTGCAACACGGTTATTGAATTGACGCAGGAGCATCATATTGCATAGCCAAGGCTTTCTGCATCACTTCGCTCATGACTTCGATAGGACATTTGAAATCGAAGCGCTTACGTGGACGCATGTTCAGTTGAAACGCAATGGCATCCAGTTCTTCTTGGCTATGTACCGACAAGTCAGTGCCCTTGGGCAGGTACTGGCGGATCAGGCCATTAATGTTTTCGTTGCTGCCGCGCTGCCAAGGGCTGTGCGGGTCACAGAAGTAGATCGCCACACCGGTTCTCTGGGTGATCTCGGCGTGCTGTGCCATTTCCCGGCCCTGGTCGTAGGTCATGCTCTTGCGCATCGCCAGCGGCATGTTATTGAGGGCGGCGCTGAAGCCCTCCATTGCCGAGGTCGCCGTCGCGTCGTTCATCTTCACCAGCATCAGGTAGCCACTAGTGCGCTCCACCAGCGTACCTACAGACGAGGCGTTAGCCTTACCCTTAATAAGGTCGCCTTCCCAATGCCCCGGCATCAGTCGGTCTTCAACTTCCGGCGGGCGCAAGTGAATGCTGACCATCTCTGGAATCTGCCCGCGCCGATCCACACCGCCAAGGCGTGGTCTACGTGTCGTCTTGCCTTGGCGCAAACAAAGGATCAACTCCTTGCGCAGCTCACCGACGGGCAGGGCATAGATCGCGTTGTAGATCGTCTCGCGACAGACGTAGGCATCTCTAAGACTGGGTATGTTCATACTGCGCAGCTTGCCGGCAATCTGCTCGGGAGACAAACGCTGGCGCAGCATATGGATCACCAGTTCAAAGCGCTCACTCCCTGGCAGCAGCTTTCGCATGGGCCGACAAGCCTGGCGGCGGACCTTCATCCGCTGCTGAGCCACGCGGGCCGAGTAGCTGCCAGCTGCATCTCGATTGCGGCGCATCTCCCGGCTGACCGTCGAAGGGGATCGGTTGATCAAGCAGGCAATCCTGCGCAAGCTGAGGCCTTGGGCATGACTAACTTGAATGGTGGCACGCTCTTCAACGCTGAGTTCGGAATAAGACATGGGGCAGCACCGTACCGGAAAGGTCAGGTGTTGCACTCAGTTTTTGCCGCCGCCTTCCGTATTCGCTTGACTTCGAGACTTCACGCCCTATTACTACTGTTCATCCATCCAGCTTTATGAGGACGCCATGGACAGCATCCCGATCAAGCCTCGGTTGCGCGAACAGTTCCGCGCGGTAATTCGCGTCAACCATTACAGCATTCGCACCGAGAAAAGCTATTGGTACTGGATTCGCTACTTTATACGCTTTCACCAGATGCGCCATCCTTTGGAACTTGGGCCTCAGGAGGTGAATGCGTTTTTAAGCTGGTTGGCGACGGATAGGCAGGTCGCTGCGGCGACACGTCTACGCATAAAGGATTTGGACTTTGATCGGCAGATCATCACCGTTCGAGACGGGAAAGGCGGGAAAGATCGCACTACGTTGCTGCCTAGCTCGTTGCTTGAGCCGCTACGTCAAAGAACACGGCGGATTGCCACTGCCTGGAAGGCCCAAGACGTTTTCTATGCTGCGCCAGTATCGCTGCCGTTTGCGCTAAGGCGTAAATACCCTGCAGCGCCTCGCGCATTGGAGTGGCAATGGTTATTTCCTTCACTGAGCATTTGCCTTGATGAGGACGGCAACAGCGTGCGCCATCACCTGCACGTGAGCAGCGTGCAACGCGCGGTAAAGGTCGCTGTACGCGCGGCCAGCATTGGCAAACCTGCCGGTTGCCATACCTTTCGTCATACCTTTGCTACTGAACTGCTGCGTCGCGGCAGTGATATCCGTACTGTGCAGACTCTGCTTGGCCACGCCGATGTCCGGACCACGCAAATCTATACACACGTTTTAGGTCAAGGTTTTGCGGGTGTATCTAGCCCATTAGGCTAGGAGAGGCAGCCTGACGCTCACCATAAACAACAACCCCGGCGCGTGGCCGGGGTTGTTGTGTGCTGCGCTGGCGATTAACCGATCCAGGCGCGGGCGTTGCGGAACATGCGCATCCAGCCGCCGTCTTCGCTCCAGTCATCCGGATGCCAGGAGTTCTGCACCGCGCGGAACACGCGCTCGGGGTGCGGCATCATGATGGTGACGCGACCGTCGCGGGTGGTCAGGCCGGTGATACCACGCGGCGAGCCGTTCGGGTTGGCCGGGTAGCGCTCGGTCATGCGGCCACGGTTGTCGACGTAGCGCAGGGCAACCGCGTTGGCGGCTTCACAGGCATCAACGGCGGCGCTGCTGGCGAACTCGGCGTGACCTTCACCGTGGGCGATGGCAATCGGCAGACGGCTGCCGACCATGCCGCTGAGGAAGATCGACGGCGAGGGCTGCACTTCGACCATGGCGACACGCGCTTCAAACTGCTCGGAGCGGTTGCGCACAAAGTGCGGCCAGTGGTCACTGCCGGGGATCAGCTCACGCAGGTTGGAGAGCATCTGGCAGCCGTTGCACACGCCGAGGGCGAAGGTGTCGGGGCGAGCAAAGAAGGCCGTAAAGGCTTCACGGGCAACCTGATTGAACAGGATGGACTTGGCCCAGCCTTCACCGGCACCCAGTACGTCGCCGTAGGAGAAGCCGCCACAGGCAACCAGACCGCGGAAGTCGTCCAGCTCAACGCGACCACTGAGAATGTCGCTCATGTGTACGTCGACCGCGCTAAAACCGGCGCGGTTGAAGGCGGCGGCCATCTCGACCTGACCATTGACGCCCTGCTCACGCAGAATGGCAACGCGCGGACGCGAGCCCTTGCTGACGGCGGCGGCCGCCACGTCTTCGTTGACGTCAAAGCTGAGCAGCGCGTGCAGACCCGGGTTGGCGTCGTCGGCAATACCTTCGAACTCCTGATCAGCACACTCGGCGTTGTCACGCAGGCGCTGAATCTGCCAGCTGGTTTCGCTCCAGGCCTGTTGCCAGATGGCACGGGTGCTTTCCAGTACCGGCTTGCCGTTGAACTCGAAGCGGATGTTCTGCTCGCTGCTCGGCTGGCCGATCACCGCACTGCAGTCACCCAGACCGGCGGCAGACAGCTGCGCCAGCACTTCTTCGGTGTCGCTCTGGGCAACCTGAATGACCGCACCCAGCTCCTCATTGAACAGCACCTCGGCCAGCGCAGCGGCGTCCTGCGCCAGCACGTAGAGGTTGATGTTCAGGCCACAGCGGGCGGCAAAGGCCATTTCGGTCAGGGTAGTGAACAGGCCGCCGTCGGAACGGTCGTGGTAGGCGAGCAGCAGCTCGTCCTGGTTCAAGCCCTGAATCACGGCGAAGAAGGCCTTGAGATCTTCTGCGTCGTCCAGATCCGGCACCTGCTGGCCGATCTTGTTGTAGACCTGCGCCAGCGCCGAACCGCCCAGACGGTTCTGACCACGGCCCAGATCGATCAGGATCAGGTCGGTTGCGCCGTGATCCAGACGCAGTTGCGGGGTCAGGGTGGCGCGCACATCCTGCACCGGCGCAAAACCGGTAACGATCAACGACAGCGGCGAGGTAACCGACTTCTCTTTGCCTGACTCGTCCCAGCGGGTCTTCATGGACATGGAGTCCTTGCCGACCGGAATGGTGATGCCCAGCTCGGGGCACAGCTCCATGCCGACTGCCTTGACGGTGTCGTAAAGGCGGGCGTCTTCACCGGGGTGACCGGCAGCAGACATCCAGTTAGCCGACAGCTTGATGTCCGACAGCTTGTCGATGCGAGCAGCAGCCAGGTTGGTCACAGTCTCGGCAACCGCCATGCGGCCGGAGGCCGGGGCGTTGAGCAGCGCCAGCGGCGTGCGCTCACCCATGGCCATGGCTTCACCGGTGTTGACGTCGAAGCTGGTGGAGGTGACGGCACAGTCAGCCACCGGCACCTGCCACGGGCCGACCATCTGGTCGCGGGTGACCATACCGGTGATGCTGCGATCGCCGATGGTGATCAGGAACTGCTTGCTGGCCACCGCCGGCAGGCGCAGCACGCGCTCGGCGGCATCGCTCAGGTTCAGCTCGTTGGCGCTGAAGTCGTCGCCCTGCTCGGCTTCGCGCTCGACGCTGCGGTGCATGCGCGGCGGCTTGCCGAGCAGAACCGAGAGCGGCATGTCGACCGGCTGGTTGTCGAAGTGGCTGTCGTTGAGCAGCAGCAGTTGTTCTTCAGTCGCTTCACCAACCACGGCGAAGGGGCAACGCTCGCGCTGACAGATGGCTTCAAAACGCTCGTAATCGGCGTTCGGCACGGCCATCACGTAGCGTTCTTGCGATTCGTTGGACCAGATTTCCAGCGGGCTCATGCCCGGCTCGTCATTCGGTACGTTACGCAGCTCGAAGCGACCGCCGCGGCCACCGTCGTTGACCAGTTCCGGGAAGGCGTTGGACAGACCGCCCGCGCCCACGTCGTGGATAAAGGCGATCGGGTTCTTGTCACCGAGCTGCCAGCAGCGGTCAATGACCTCCTGACAGCGGCGTTCCATTTCCGGGTTTTCACGCTGCACGGAGGCAAAGTCCAGATCCTCGGCGCTGGCACCGGTAGCCATGGAAGAGGCCGCGCCACCGCCCAGACCGATCAGCATCGCCGGGCCACCGAGCACGATCAGCTTGGCGCCAACCGGGATATCGGACTTCTCGACGTGGGTTGCACGAATGTTGCCCATGCCGCCGGCGATCATGATCGGCTTGTGGTAACCACGGGTTTCCGGGCCACGGGGCGAGTCGATGGTGGTCTCGAAGGTACGGAAGTAGCCGTTCAGGTTTGGGCGACCGAATTCATTGTTGAACGCGGCGCCGCCAAGCGGGCCCTCGATCATGATCTGCAGCGGAGTAACAATGCGCGAGGGCTTGCCGTTGTCTTCTTCCCACGGCTGAACGAAGCCCGGAATACGCAGGTTGGACACGGTAAAACCGGTCAGGCCGGCCTTCGGCTTGCCGCCGATACCGGTGGCGCCTTCGTCACGAATCTCGCCACCGGAACCGGTAGACGCGCCCGGGAACGGGGCAATCGCGGTCGGGTGGTTGTGGGTTTCCACCTTCATCAGGATGTGTACCGGCTCTTCGTGGGCGCGGTACTCGTTGCTGCCCGGTACCGGGAAGAAGCGGCCGGCGGTGAAGCCTTCGATCACCGCAGCGTTGTCTTTGTAGGCCGACAGCACGCCGTCGCTGTGCATCTGATAGGTGTTCTTGATCATGCCGAACAGGCTCTTGTCCTGCGCCTGACCGTCGATATCCCAGCTGGCATTGAAGATCTTGTGACGGCAATGCTCGGAGTTGGCCTGGGCGAACATCATCAGTTCAACGTCGCTCGGGTTGCGGCCAAGGCCGGTGAAGCTCTCGACCAGATAGTCGATCTCGTCTTCGGCCAGGGCCAGACCGAGGCTGCTGTTGGCCTCAACCAGGGCGTCACGGCCACCGGCCAGAATGTCGACGCGCTGGAACGGCTTTGGCTCGGTGTGGGCAAACAGCGCAGCGGCGGCCTGCAGATCGTCCAGCGCCAGCTCGGTCATACGGTCGTGCAGCTCGGCCTTCAGCGTCGCGCGGTCATCGGCAGACAGCTCACCACTGACGTAACAGGCGATACCACGCTCCAGGCGCAGCACCTGACTCAGACCACAGTTGCGGGCAATGTCGGTTGCCTTGCTGGACCAGGGGGAGATGGTGCCGAAGCGCGGCACTACCAGCACCAGCTCGCCTGCGGGCTCTTCCACCGGCACCGACGGGCCGTAGCGCAGCAGGCGTTCCAGCACCTGGCCAGACTGCTCGTCCAGATCGGCGCTCAGCTCGGCAAAATGCATAAACTCGGCGTATACCCCGGTCACTCCGGCAAGGCGGCTTTGCAGCTTGGCGAGCAACTTGGTACGACGAAAATCGGAAAGGGCTGGGGCTCCACGCAGGATATGCATGTCGGTATCGGCCTCGGGATGCGAACAGTGGGAAAAAGAAGGCGCATAGGATACCCCAAGCGGGGCGTTGGAGCCATGCCAAGCTGGCCAGCGGCAGAGGTGCGCGATTGCGTCGGCGGCTATTGCCGCAGCCCGCTTTTGCCTATACTGGCGCCATGCATCGACCAGCTCCTCGCCTTCCCCGTTTCAAGGCTCTGGCCACCGCCCTGTGCGCTGTGTTGCTGACCGCCTGTGAGCAAAGCACCCAACTGGAACAGATTCAGGAGGACGGCACTCTGCGCGTGATTACTCGCAATACGCCGACCACCTACTATCAGGATCGCAACGGCGACACCGGTCTGGAGTACGAGCTGGCCAAACGCTTCGCCGACAGCCTTGGCGTGGGCCTGGACATGCAGACCGCCGATACCGTCGACAGCCTGTACCAGCAGCTGGACAAGGCCGACGGTCCGCAGGTTGCCGCAGCCGGGCTGACGGTCAACCCGGCGCGCAACGAACAGGTGCGTTTTGCCGTGCCCTACCTCGACGTGATTCCACAGGTGGTCTACCGGCGCGGCAGCCGCAAGCCACGCAGCATCGAAGACCTTTACGGCCAGCGCCTTATGGTCCTCAAGGGCAGCACCCTGGCTGACGAACTGCACGCTTTGCAGCAAACCCACCCGGAGCTGACCTTCGAAGAATCCGACAGCGTGGAAGTGGTTGATCTGTTGCGACTGGTCAACGACGGCGAGATCGACAGCGCCGTGGTCTACTCCAACGAACTGGTAGTGAATCAGGCCTTCTATCCGGCGGTCAGCGTGGCCTTTGACCTGGGCGACAGCCAGCCGATGGCCTGGGCGCTGCGCCAATACGCCGACAGCACGCTGCTGGATGCGGTCAACGGGTTCTTCTCGCGCATCAAGGCCGACGGCACGCTGGATCAGCTGATCGAGCGCTTTTACGGCCATTCCGATGTGCTGGACTACGTCGGCGCGCGCGCCTTCGCCACCCATATGCAGAACCGCCTGCCACGCTTTGAGACCTTTCTGCGTCAGGCGGGCGACCAGAACGGGCTCGACTGGCGGTTGCTGGCGGCGATGAGCTATCAGGAGTCACTCTGGGACCCGAACGCCCGCTCCGCCACCGGCGTGCGCGGCCTGATGATGCTGACCCTGCCGACCGCCAAATTTGTCGGCGTCACCAACCGGGTTGATCCACAGCAGAGCATCAACGGCGGCGCGCGCTACCTGATCTGGGTGCGAGACCAGATCCCGACCGACATTCCCGAGCCGGACCGCACCTGGTTTGCCTTGGCCGCCTACAACGTCGGCCTCGGCCATCTGGACGACGCGCGCAAGCTCACAGCCGAAGGCGGTCGTGACCCGAACCGCTGGGTCGATGTGAAGGATTTTCTGCCGCTGCTGCAGAAGAAGGAGTGGTACAGCAAAACCCGCTACGGCTACGCCCGCGGCTCGGAACCGGTGCACTATGTACAGAACATCCGCCGCTACTACGACATCCTGCAATGGGTCACCCAACCGCAATCCGAGTCTCGCCAGCAACCCGCCGAGCAATATCACGCGCCAGGGATTCTCGAGCAGTTGCCGGATGGGGTGTAGCGCAGCGCTACACAGCGGCAAGCTATAAGCGGCAAGCCACAAGCTAAAAGCAAAACCACCTCAGCCGCGAAGTGGGTGGTCATAGCCTGGTGCAGTCCTGATGCCGCTTTCGCGGAGACGCCGTTGGCTTACTCCGCCCTACAACACAGCGCCAGCCCGTAGGGCGGACTAAGCGCAGCGTGTCCGCCGCGTTCCCGCAAGTGCCGAGGCTCAACGTATTTTGCCGGCTTGATGCCACCCTCGCGGACACGCCTTTGGCTTTGTCCGCCCTACAGGAAGGTCGCCGACGAACGGGGTGAAACACCTCGCGCGCATCGCCACGCCGCAAAGAACCATAAAAAAACCCGCACGATTCAACACCGCACGGGTTTCGCTTGCAGCTTGCGGCTTGAAGCTTAAGGCTGCGCCTTCCGCCTCTCCCTGAAAAACCCCGACAACAACGCCCCGCACTCCTCGGCCAACACCCCACCTTCCACTTGCATGCGGTGATTCATCCACGGCTGGTCGAGTACCTGGCTGCGGCTGGCGACGGCGCCGGCGCGGGGTTCGCTGGCACCGTAGACCAGACGTGCGATGCGGCTGTGGATCAGTAGGCCGGAGCACATGGTGCAGGGTTCGAGGGTAACGTACAGGGTAGAACCGGGCAGGCGGTAGTTCTGCAGGGCCGTTGCGGCCTGGCGGATGGCGACCATTTCGGCATGGGCGCTGGGGTCGTGACTGGTGATCGGCTGGTTAAAACCACGACCAATCACCTGCCCGTTCAGGACCAGCACAGCGCCGACCGGGACTTCGCCCCGCTCGGCGGCCAGCTTGGCCTCGGCCAGCGCCAGCCGCATAAAGTCGATATCAGCTGGCGTCATGCTTGAGCCTCTTCAACAGCCGATCAGATCAGCTTGCGTTCGCGCAGCAGGCCTACCACCTGCTCAACGCAGCCTTCCAGATCCAGCTCGGCGGTGTTGAGTACCAGGTCGGCATCGGTCGGCGCTTCATACGGGAAGGACACACCCGGAATGGTGCCCTCGACGTTGGCCGCGTAGATACCGGACGGGTCACGCTGCTGACAGACGTCCAGCGGAGTATCCAGATGCACCAGCAGGCAGCGATTGCCGAGGATATGACGTGCAGTCGCGCGGCTTTCTTCGGTCGGTGCAACAAAGGCGCCAATGGCAATCAGGCCCGCTTCGTTCATCTGACGCGCAATACGCGCGCCCTTGTGCAGGTTTTCGGCACGGCCGGCAGCGTCCATCGGCAGGCCTTTGCTCAGATCCTGACGCATGACCTTGCCGTCCAGCACATAACAGGCACGGCCGCCGTCGAACAGCTTGCGCTCCAACGCGTAAGCAATGCTGCTCTTGCCTGAGCCGGACAGACCGGTGAACAGCAGGGTCACCGGCTCCTGACCAAAGCGCTCGGCGCGCTCCTGCGGTGTGACGTGAGCAAAGCGGCCGTGTTGGCTGCCGCTGCTGTTCTGGTTGCCCTGGGCCTTGGCGACGATCATGCCCGCGCCCACGGTGCCATTGGTCATGCGGTCGATGACGATAAAGGCGCCAGAGGTATGGTTGCTCTGATAGTCGTCAAAGGCGATCGGGCGCTCAAGCGCGACCTGTACACGACCGATTTCGTTCAGCGCCAGCTCGGCCGCTGGCTGTTGCTCCAGCGTATTGACGTCAATGCGATGCTGAATGCGGGTAAAGGACGCCGGGCTATAGCTGGTAGCGCGCTTGATATCGTACTTGCGGCCGGGCTGCATCGGCTGCTCAGCCATCCACACCAGGGTCGCTTCAAACTGATCACCGATCAGCGGGCGGTTGTCCGCGTGGCACAGCATGTCGCCGCGGGAGATATCGATTTCGTCTTCCAGCGTCAGCGTCACTGCCTGACCGGGACCCGCCTCTTCCAGCTCACCATCAAAGGTGACGATGGATTTGACGCGGCTGCCCTTGCCCGATGGCAATACAGTCAGCTCATCGCCCTTGCGCACCACACCCGAGGCGATGGTGCCGGCAAAGCCGCGGAAGTTCAGGTTCGGGCGGGTTACCAGCTGGACAGGGAAACGCAGGTCGGTGGTGTTGCGATCGCTGGCGATCTCGACGGTTTCCAGAATCTCCATCAGCGAGGGACCGGTGTACCAGGGGCTACGCTCGCTGCGATTGACCACGTTGTCGCCCTTGAGCGCCGACATCGGTACAAACTGCACCTTGTCGCCGTCCAGCAGTTCCAGACCGCTGGCGAACTGCAGGTAGTCTTCGCGAATCTTGTCGTAAACGGTCTGATCGAAATCCATCAGGTCCATCTTGTTGACCGCAACCACGATGTGCTTGATGCCCAGCAGGGATGCGATAAAACTGTGGCGCTTGGTCTGGGTCTGCACGCCGTAGCGGGCGTCGATCAGGATGATTGCCAGATCACAGGTGGAGGCACCGGTCGCCATGTTGCGGGTGTACTGCTCATGGCCGGGGGTGTCGGCGATGATGAACTTGCGCTTGGCGGTGGAGAAGTAGCGGTAGGCCACGTCGATGGTGATGCCCTGCTCACGCTCGGCCTGCAGACCGTCAACCAGCAACGCCAGATCCACCTCTTCACCCGTGGTGCCGGACTTCTTGGAGTCACGGGTGATGGCTTCCATGTGATCTTCATAGATCATCTTGGAGTCGTGCAGCAGACGCCCAATCAGCGTGCTCTTGCCGTCGTCGACGTTACCGCAGGTCAGAAAGCGCAGCAGTTCCTTGCGTTCGTGCTGGCTCAGGTAGGCCAGGATGTCCTGGCTGATCAGATCGGATTGATGCGACATCTATCAAAGCTCCAAGCTGCAAGCTGCAAGCGACAAGCGGTCCCTGCAGCTATTCGGTAATTCGGTTAATCAAGCCTGTCAGCATGCGCGACAGCTCGCGGGTCTCACTGATCCAGTGTGTGGCCAGTGTCAATTCCAGAAACTCTATCTCCTGCCCCACCATCAACTGGGTTCGCACCTCAGCGCATGAGCCTTTGGCGACGCTGAGAAAATACCGCTTCTCGGCGTTGCCTCCACGCTCCATCCCCTCGGCAATATTGCTGGGAATAGACAGCGCGGCCCGCGTCAGCTGGTTGCGAAACCCGTAATCGGGGCAGTTTGCCAGCGCTCTGTACATGGCAACAGACAACGCCTTTCCACGCTGCCACACTTCAAGCCGTTCGAAATCCATCAGCAACCTCCTTGTTGCCTGCTCAAGCAGCCCTCCAAAGCGACTCAGACTGGCTTGTCGCTTACAGCTTGAGGCTTGCGGCTTTAGAAATAACCCTGCCTCTTCTTCTCTTCCATCGACCCAGCCGAGTCGTGATCGATGACGCGGCCCTGGCGTTCGGAGGTGCGGGTGAGCAGCATTTCCTGGATGATTTCCGGTAGCGTGGCGGCGCTGGATTCGACCGCGCCGGTCAGCGGGTAGCAACCCAGGGTACGGAAGCGGACCATTTTCATTTCCGGGGTCTTGCCGTCCAGCGGCATGCGGTCGTCGTCGACCATGATCAGCGAGCCGTTGTATTCGACAACCGGACGTTCAGCGGCGAAGTACAGCGGCACAATCGGGATGCTTTCCAGATAGATGTATTGCCAGATGTCCAGCTCGGTCCAGTTCGACAGCGGAAACACGCGGATGCTTTCACCCTTGTGTACCTTGCCGTTGTAGATATTCCACAGCTCGGGGCGCTGGTTTTTCGGGTCCCAGCGGTGATGCTTGTCGCGGAAGGAGTAGACGCGCTCCTTGGCGCGGGATTTTTCTTCATCACGACGCGCACCACCAAAGGCCGCGTCAAAGCCGTACTTGTCCAGCGCCTGTTTCAGGCCCTGGGTTTTCATCACGTCGGTGTGCACCGCGCTGCCGTGGGTGAAGGGGTTAACGCCCTGCGCCAGGCCTTCGGGGTTCTGGTGCACCAGCAGGTCAAGATCCATTTCCTTGACCATCTTCTCGCGGAACTCGTACATCGCCTGAAACTTCCAGCCGGTGTCCACGTGCAGCACGGGGAACGGCAGACGACCCGGATAGAAGGCCTTGCGCGCCAGGTGCAGCATGACTGCGGAGTCTTTACCGATCGAATAGAGCATGACCGGGTTCTGGAACTCGGCCGCCACTTCACGAATGATGTGAATGCTCTCGGCTTCCAGTTGTTTCAGGTGAGTCAGTTTTTCCAGCATGGTGTACTCGCGTTGAATGGGTAACGGCCCTGCGGCCCAATTCGACTGCCGCGCATTGTATCAAAGGCTATTTTTTATAATAAGCGGACTATCAAGAACCATCGGCTATAAGCATATGAAAAACTTAGCGGCAAGCGGCAAGCGGCAAGCGCAATCAGGGTGAGTGCCCCGGCAAGGCCGTCACGCGTTTTCTGCAGCTCTGTCTAACCTCGCCTCTCCTCAAGCCAAACACCGCGCCACTCAGCCGCACGAGTTTTGCTTGTGGCTTGTGGCTTGTGGCTTGTGGCTTGCGGCTTGCGGCTTGCGGCTTGCGGCTCAGCGCTCCGCGCTGAGCTACACCGGATTATCGATGTCAATAAACTGATGCTCGATGCCAAAGGTCGCCGCCAGATGGTCGCCGAGCGCCTTGGCGCCATAGCGCTCGGTGGCGTGGTGGCCGGCGGCGTAGAAGTGGATGCCGTTTTCACGGGCGGCGTGGACGGTCGGTTCGGAGACTTCGCCGGTGATGAAGGCGTCAACGCCGAGGGCGATGGCTTTATCGATGTAGCCCTGGGCGGCACCGGTGCACCAGGCGATGCGCTTGACCGGGCGCTCGTGGCCGGCAATAAACAGCGGCTCGCGCTGCAGGCGCTCGGCCAATTGCTGGGCCAGTGCGTCGCCGCTGCAGGGCTCTGGCAGCTCGCCGGTCAGCCCCACGGAGCGCGGGTTGTGCGGCTCCAGGCCGCCGCTGATCTGCCAGCCCATCAGCTGCGCCAGTTGCGCGTTGTTACCCAGCTCGGCATGCACATCCAGCGGCAGATGGTAGGCCATCAGGTTGATGTCATGCTGCAACAGCGCCTTGAGACGTCGATGCTTGATACCCACAACCTGCGCCGCTTCACCCCGCCAGAAGTAGCCGTGATGCACCAACAGCAGGTCAGCACCGGCCTCCACTGCGGCATCCACCAACGCCTGGCTGGCGGTGACGCCGCTGACAATCAGACGGATCTCGTTGCGGCCCTCTACCTGCAAACCGTTAGGGCAGTAATCCTGGAAGCTGCCGCTGTCGAGCAGTTCATTGCAGTAGCGCAGCAGCTTGTCGCGTTCGACCATAGGGCCTCCGATTGGGGTGTGTGCGGCGCATTATTGTCCGGTGTCCGACGAGCGGTTACAAGGCGGGGGTGATCGACCACGCCGGTGCGCACCACAACCCTGCATTATCTGTCCCGAGTCCGTATAATGCCGCAGGATTCGGCCCTCAGTGGCCAGCACAGACGACGGGCAGGATTTTCATGAAAGAACTGTTACGCAGCATGGGTTGGCCTGTGGTCTGCGGCGTACTGCTGGCGCTGCTGATCATTCAACAGTTCCCCGAATGGCTCGGCCTGCCGGCGCACGATATTGTCCTGCGCGAAGTGTCAGAACCCCGCTCGAACATGGGCCTGGTGTCTTACAGCCGCGGGGTTGAGCGCGCCTCCCCGGCCGTTGCCAACATCTATACCAGCAAAGCTGCCGACGGCACGATGCGAGACTACTCCGACAGCCTGAGCAGCCCCAATCCGACGCAATCCAGCCTGGGCTCTGCGGTCATCCTCAACCCTGAGGGCTACCTGCTGACCAACAACCACGTGATTGCCGGCGCGGATGAAATCCAGGTAGCGCTGAAAGACGGTCGGGAGGCTCTCGCCACGGTGATTGGCGCAGACCCGGAAACCGACCTGGCGGTGCTCAAGATCGACCTGCCCAACCTGCCCTCGATCACCATCGACTCACGCGACCAGCAACGCATTGGCGACGTGGTCATGGCCATCGGCAATCCCTTTGGTCTGGGGCAGACCGTGACCATGGGCATCATTAGCGCCACCGGCCGCAACCAGCTCGGGCTCAATACCTATGAAGACTTTATTCAGACCGATGCAGCGATTAACCAGGGCAACTCCGGCGGTGCGCTGATTGATGCCGAGGGCAACCTGATCGGTATCAACACCGCCATCTTTTCCCAGGCTGGCGCGGCGCAGGGCATTGGCTTTGCGATTCCGGTGCAGTTGGCCGTTGAGGTCATGCAGGCGATTATCCAGCACGGTCACGTCATTCGCGGCTGGCTGGGGGTGGCGGTACAACCGATGACGCCAGAGCTGGCCGAGTCTTTCGGGCTGGAGGTAAGCCAGGGCATTGTGGTGACCAGCCTGTACCGGAACGGCCCGGCCTGGAACGCCGGCCTGCTGCCGGGCGATGTGATTTTGCGCATCAATGACCAGCCCACCACCAGCGGCCGGCAAGCCATGAATCAGGTGGCGCGTGCCAAGCCGGGCGACAGGATCGAGCTGGAGGTGCTGCGCAGCGGCCAGCCCGTCAACCTGAGTGCCGAAGTGGCCGTGCGCCCCTCCTTCCAGAACTGACGCGCGCCGCAAGGCGCGCTTACAGCACCTCGTCCAGGGCCGCCAGCAAGGCCTTGTTCTGCGCCTCGGTGCCGATGGTGATACGCAAAAACTGATCGATGCGCGGCAGCCGAAAATGCCGCACGATCACCCGCCGCTCACGCAGCCCTTGGGCCAGTTCGGCTGCATCGCGTTGAGTGTGGCGGGCAAACACGAAGTTGGCCTGCGACGGCAACACCTCAAACCCACGCTCCGTGAGCGCCTCGGCCAGACTCTCGCGACTGCGTATGACCGCCTGACGCGTCTGGTTGAACCAGCTCTGGTCCTGGAAAGCGGCGACCGCACCCGCAATCGCCAGACGGTCGAGCGGGTAGGAGTTGAAGCTGTTCTTGATACGCTCCAGCGCCTCGATCAGGTCCGCATGACCAACCGCCAAGCCGACCCGCAGGCCCGCCAGCGAGCGCGACTTGGACAGGGTCTGGGTGACCAGCAGGTTCGGGTAACGATCCACCAGGGTGATGGCGGTTTCGGCACCAAAATCGACGTAGGCCTCATCCACCACCACCACCGAATCCGGGTTGGCGTCGAGAATCTGCTCGATCTGCTCCAGCGCCAGCGCGACGCCGGTCGGAGCGTTCGGGTTTGGGAAGATGATGCCGCCATTGGCCTGGCGGTAGTCCGCCGGGTCGATGCTGAAATCGTCACGCAGCGGCTGCGGAGCGGCCTCGATACCGTACAGGCCGCAATACACCGGGTAGAAGCTGTAGGTGATGTCCGGGTAGAGCACCGGACGGCCGTGCTGAAACAGGCCGTGGAAGATATGCGCCAACACCTCGTCCGAGCCGTTGCCGACGAACACCTGCGCGGTATCCACCCCGTAGTAGCCGGCGATCTCGTCTTTCAGCGCATCGGCGTTGGGCGCCGGATACAAACGCAGGCTGTCATTCAGCTCCGCCTGAATCGCATCCACCACCCGCGGCGACGGCCCGTAGGGATTCTCGTTGGTATTGAGCTTGACCAGGTTCTCGACCTTGGGCTGCTCACCCGGTACGTAAGGCACCAGGTCGTTGACAAAGGGACTCCAGAAACGACTCACGGGCAATCCTCGATTGAGCTACAAGCGGCAAGCCGCAAGCTTCAAGCCAACCCCGGCGAGCTGAGTCTGCACAACTCAGCTTGTCGCTTGCAGCTTGAAGCTTGCCGCTAGTTCTTAATGCGGTACTCCGCGCTGCGCGCGTGGGCGGTCAGGCTTTCGCCGCGGGCCAGTACCGACGCGGTTTTGCCCAGCTCCGAGGCCCCTTCCGGCGAGCAGAAGATGATCGAGGAGCGCTTCTGGAAGTCGTAGACGCCCAGCGGCGAGGAGAAACGCGCGGTACCGGACGTCGGCAAGACGTGGTTGGGGCCGGCGCAGTAATCGCCCAGTGCCTCGGGGGTGTAACGCCCCATGAAGATGGCACCAGCGTGGCGCACATGCGGCAACAGTGCTTCCGGATCGGCCACCGACAGCTCAAGGTGCTCCGGTGCAATACGGTTGGTCAACACACAGGCCTGCTGCAGATCATCCACCTTGATCAGCGCGCCGCGGGTCTCCAGCGAGACACGGACGATGGCGTCGCGCTCCAGCTCACCAATCAGCCGATTCAGGCTGGCTTCAACCGCATCCAGGAAGCCAGCATCCGGCGACAGCAGTATGGACTGAGCGTCTTCATCGTGCTCGGCCTGCGAGAACAGGTCCATGGCAATCCAGTCAGGGTCGGTCTGACCGTCGCAGACCACCAGAATCTCGGACGGGCCGGCGATCATGTCGATACCGACCTGACCGAACACCGCGCGCTTGGCGGTGGCGACATAGATGTTGCCGGGGCCGACGATCTTGTCGACCTGCGGTACGCTTTCCGTGCCGTAAGCCAACGCCGCAACGGCCTGTGCACCGCCGATGGTAAACACGTGGTCAACCCCGGCCAGACAGGCCGCCGCCAGCACCAGTTCGTTGATTTCACCACGCGGGGTCGGCACGACCATGACCACTTCCGGCACACCGGCGACCTTGGCAGGAATGGCGTTCATCAGTACTGACGACGGGTAGGATGCCTTGCCGCCCGGCACGTACAAACCGACGCGATCCAGCGGCGTGATCTGCTGACCCAGCACGGTGCCATCGGCCTCGGTGTAGCGCCAGGAGTCCTGGCGCTGATGTTCGTGGTAGCTGCGCACCCGCTCGGCAGCTACCGCCAGCGCTTCGCGCTGCTCGGGGGTAATCCGCTCGAGGGCCAGCTCCAGACGTTTACGATCGAGAATCAGATCAGCCATGCTGTCCACAGACAGGCCGTCAAACCGCTCGGTGTACTCGACCAAGGCGGCGTCACCATTAGCGCGCACGGCGGCAATGATTTCTTCGACGCGGTCGTTGACCGCCTTGTCAGAGACCCCTTCCCAGGCCAACAAAGCATCCAGATGCTCGGCAAAATCGCTCTGATTGGCGTTCAGACGGGCGATTTTCAACGGCGTACTCATAGGGATACCTTCATGGAAACAGGGAAACGGGTTCAGAGTCAGAATCAGGCACTGCGGCGTTCGACAGCCTCGGCCAGCAGGTCGATCAAGCTTTTGATGCGTGCATGCTTCATCTTCATCGAAGCCTTGTTGACGATCAAGCGCGAACTGATGTGGGCGATCAGCTCCTGCGGCTCCAGACCATTGGCCTTGAGCGTATTGCCGGTGTCGACGACATCGATGATTTTGTCCGCCAGGCCAACCAGCGGTGCCAGCTCCATCGACCCGTACAGTTTGATCACATCAACCTGACGGCCCTGTTCGGCATAATAGCGACGCGCAACGTTGACGAACTTGGTCGCGACCTTCAGGCGACCGGTCGGCTCCGGCGCATCCACCGGGCCCGCGGTCATCAGCTTGCAGTTGGCAATTTTCAGATCCAGCGGCTCGTACAGCCCCTGGCTGCCGTATTCCAGCAGCACGTCCTTGCCGGCCACCCCCAGGTCGGCGGCGCCGTGCTCCACGTAGGTCGGTACATCCGTGGCGCGCACAATCAGCAGGCGAACAGTCGGGTCAGTGGTCGGAAAAATCAGCTTGCGGCTCTTTTCCAGATCCTCGGTCAGCTCGATACCGGCCTCTTTGAGCAGTGGCAAGGTATCGTCAAGGATGCGCCCCTTGGACAGGGCAATGGTCAGGGTCTGGCTCATGAAAGTTCTCTGTCAGGCTGGGACCCGGCGGATGATACCGCCCAGGGCTTGCAGCTTCTCTTCAATACATTCGTAACCGCGATCAATGTGGTAGATGCGATCGACCATGGTGTCGCCCTCTGCTACCAGACCTGCAATCACCAGGCTGGCGGAGGCGCGCAGGTCCGTGGCCATCACCGGCGCCGCCTTCAACTGCTCTACACCGGTGACAACGGCGGTATTACCCTCGACCAGGATACGCGCGCCCATGCGGTTCATTTCCTGAACGTGCATGAAGCGGTTTTCGAAAATGGTTTCAATCACGGTGCCGGTACCTTCGGCAACCGCGTTCATGGCAACAAACTGGGCCTGCATGTCAGTCGGAAACGCCGGATAAGGGGCGGTCTTCAGGTTGACGGCACGCGGTCGATTGCCCTTCATGTCCAGCTCGATCCAGTTCTTGCCGGTCTCGATATGGGCGCCCGCCTCTTCCAGCTTGAGCAGCACAGAATCGAGAATGCCGGCGTCGGTGCCCTTGAGCTTGACCCGACCGCGCGTTGCCGCAGCGGCAACCAGAAAGGTGCCGGTTTCAATGCGGTCAGGCATCACCGAATAACGTGCGCCATGCAGGCGCTCGACGCCGTGCACGGTGATGGTATCGGTGCCGTGACCGGTAATTTGCGCGCCCATGGCGATCAGGCATTCAGCCAGGTCCACCACTTCAGGCTCGCGCGCCGCGTTTTCGATGACCGACTTGCCCTTGGCCAGCGTCGCCGCCATCAGGATGTTCTCGGTGCCGGTCACACTCACGGTATCAAATAGGAAGTGCGCGCCGCGCAGGCCACCCTCGGGCGCCTTGGCCTTGATGTAGCCGCCATCTACGGTAATGGTTGCCCCCATGGCCTCCAGGCCACGGATGTGCAGGTCAACCGGACGCGAGCCAATCGCGCAGCCGCCCGGCAGCGCCACTTCGGCCTCACCAAAATGCGCCACCATCGGCCCCAGCACCAGAATCGAGGCACGCATGGTCTTGACCAGCTCGTAGGGTGCCACCAGCGTACTGATACGGGTGGGGTCGACTTCGACACCCAGGCGCTCATCAATGACCGGGCAGACTCCCATGCGACCGAACAATTCGATCATGGTGGTGATGTCGTGCAGATGCGGCAGGTTGGAGATGGTGACAGGTTCATCCGCCAGCAGCGTGGCAGCGAGGATCGGCAGAGCCGAGTTCTTGGCTCCGGAAATCCAGATTTCCCCGTCCAGGCGATTGCCGCCGGTGATGATCAGTTTGTCCATTTGCGGTACGTACTCCAGACCTCAGGCGCGCGACGCCCAGGCCTCTTGGGTGTAGAACTTCATGGTAACGGCGTGGATACGACCGTCGGCAATGTAGGGGTTAAGCAGTGCGTACACCTGCTGCTGACGCTTGACCGGCGAGAGCGCGGCCAGCGAATCGCTGATCAGGTTGAGCTGGAAGTTGCAGCCTTCACCCTCCACTTCGACCCGGGTGTCAGACAGGCTGCTTTCGATCAGCGTTTTAACTTCGGTAGATTGCATCTTGCTGAATACTCCTTGCGGCGCACCGCGACTGCGATACACCCTGTTCGATTAGGTTGGCGCCTGAGTGTGCTGCTGCAGCCAGTCTTCCAGGTCGCACACCCGCGCCATGCTCTGCACGCCAGCGGGCAAAGCACGGACCTGCAGCTCACGGGCGCTGCGCGACGCCTGTTCGGCCACCCGCAGCAGCAGCGACAGCGCCACGCTATTGGCTTGGGTTACCTGGGCAAAATCCAGCACCAACGGCCCCTGGCCCGACTCGACGGCGGCCAGCAATTGCTCGCGTAGCAGCGGTGCGCTGACAAAGTCCAGCTCGCCGGCCAGCTGCAACACGCCGTCGGCATCGACCTGCAGGCGCGCCTGACTCACTGCTCGGTCTCTTTTTCAACGGTCTCGCGGGACTGGGCAACCACGCTGCCCCAGTTGTCGATGACCGCATCCAGGTCGTTGCGATGGGTTTTCATCGCCTGGGCGAACTGGTCACGAAACAGCAGGCCAATATTAATGCCTTCAACAATCACATTGCGCACCTTCCACTGGTCATCCACCAGCGACATGGTATAGGTGGCAGAGTAGACCTGACCATCACCAGCCTTGACCTGCATGTCGACGCTCGCGCGATCCGGACGTGGCTCGCGGCTGTTGGCCGGCAGCACGCTGATCTCACCACTCTGGAAGTCCAGCAGGGCGTTGCCATAGAACTGCACCATGCTGCGCTTGAAGGTATCGATAAAACGCTGCATCTGCTCATCGGTGGCACTGCGGCTGTAGCGCACGGTCATTACGCTGCGGGCGATACCATCAAAGTCGACGACCGGCTCCAGCACTTCGTTCAGACCTTCGGTAAAGGCCTCGACATCGTTACGGTAGGTTTCGCGGTTGGCGTCCAGCACCGCCATAACCTTGTTGGATGTATCCTCGACAATTTGCTGAGGGGTCGCGTTGGCGTGCGCCAGAGCCGGCAGCAGCAGACCCAGGGCGACGAAGGCATTGATGATCGAACGCATAACTTGTTTCTCCTGAAAGGCCGACCGGGATCAGTCGTCCTTGCTTACCGTATTGAGCAGGAACCGACCAATCAGTTCCTCCAGCACCAGTGCCGACTGCGTGTCGTACAGCTCGCTGCCATCCACCAGCAGCTCGTCGTCGCCACCGACCGAGATACCCACGTACTTCTCTCCCAGCAGGCCGGCGGTGAGGATCGAGGCAGTGCTGTCAGCCGGCAAGGTGTCGACCTTGCTGTCAATCGCCAAGTCTACCCGCGCGCTGTAACGGTTCTTGTCGAAGCTGATGGCTGTCACCTGACCAATGGTCACGCCGGACATGGTGACCTTGGCGCGCGGCGTCAGCCCCGCGACATTGTCGAAGTAGGCATGTACGCTGTAGGTGCTGCCGGTGCTGGTGGCCGTCAGGCCGCTGACGCGCACCGCCAATACCGCCAACGCAAGCAAGCCGGCAAGAATAAAGACGCCGACAATCAGTTCCAGGTTACGGGTACGCATGACAGGTTCCTTGGCTAATCAAAACATCAGTGCAGTCAGAATAAAGTCCAGCCCCAGCACAGCCAGCGAGGCGTAAACCACGGTACGCGTGGTCGCCCGGCTGATGCCTTCGGAGGTTGGCTCGCAGTCGTAGCCCTGGAACACGGCGATCCAGGTCACGACAAAGGCAAAGACCACGGCCTTGATCAGGCCGTTCAACACATCCTCGGTAAACTCGACCGAGTTCTGCATGTTCGACCAGTAGGACCCGGAATAGACGCCCAGCCAGTCAACCGCAACCATCGCACCGCCCCATATACCGACAACGCAGAACACCATCGCCAGCAGTGGCATCGAGATAAAGCCAGCCCACAGACGCGGGGCAATAACGTACTTGAGCGGGTCGACACCGATCATTTCCATGCTCGACAACTGCTCGGTGGCTTTCATCAGGCCGATCTCGGCAGTCAATGCCGAGCCTGCACGCCCGGCGAACAGCAAGGCGGTAACCACCGGTCCCAGTTCGCGCAGCAGCGTGAGGGCAACCATCTGGCCGACCGCCTGCTCCGAGCCGTAGCCGACCAGGATGTTGTACCCCTGCAGGGCCAGCACCATACCGATAAACAGCCCCGACACCACGATGATCGCCAGCGACATCACGCCCACGGCGTGCAGTTGCTTGACCAGCAGTGTCCAGCCATTGCCGAAGCGGGCACGACCAAACAGCACATTGACCAGAAACAGGCCCGAGCGACCCAGCGCGGCCAGCGTATCCAGACCTGCCCGTCCGAGCAGTACCACCCTGTCGACCAGGCTCACGCGTCTTTCTCCGTCTGCATCAAGTCCTGCACATAGTTCTGTGCCGGGTAGTGGAAAGGCACCGGACCGTCCGGCTCACCCTGCATAAACTGGCGAATGCGCGGGTTGTCAGAGTTCATCAGCTCCTCTGGCGTACCCTGCCCCAGCACCTGCCCGTCGCCGACCACATACAGGTAGTCGGCAATGCTGGCGGTTTCCGCCAGGTCGTGGGAGACCACAATACTGGTCAGCCCCATCGCATCGTTGAGCAGGCGAATCAGACGCACCAGCACCCCCATGGAAATCGGGTCCTGGCCGACAAACGGCTCGTCGTACATCATCAACGCCGGATCCAGCGCAATCGCACGCGCCAACGCCACCCGTCGCTTCATGCCGCCGGACAGTTCATCCGGCATCAAGGCGCGCGCACCGCGCAACCCCACGGCCTCGAGTTTCAGCAACACAATGTCACGAATCATGTCTTCGGGCAGGTCGGTGTGAACGCGCAGCGGGAAGGCGACGTTCTCGAAAACGTCCAGATCAGTAAACAATGCACCGCTTTGGAACAACATGCCCATGTGCTGACGGGCGGCAAATAGCTGCTCACGACCCAGCTCGGGAATATTCTGTCCATCCACCCAGATAGAACCGCTATCCGGGCGCAACTGAGCACCGATCAGACGCAGCAACGTGGTCTTGCCGCAGCCTGAAGGCCCCATGATACCGGTCACCTTGCCGCGCGGAATGCGAATATCCACGTTGTCGAAGATCACCCGGCTACCGCGCCGAAAGGTAATGTTCTTCAGCTCAACTATATAATCCGACGCGTCATTCATGGGGTGCCTGGGCCTTTAACGGTCATGCCCAGTCCTAGGGCAAAATCAAGCCGCGTAATATAGCAGAGCGCCGAGAGCAGCCCAAGCCGCGAATGCGGGGGATACCCCGAACCGGGGATAATCCCTCAGGCTTCGTTGTCCATGGGTGAGTTGGCGAAGACAAACCGCTATACTTGCCGGCTCAGCGACCACCGACAGACATTCCATGGCCGATTTTGACTACATAGCCTCTGCCCGCCGCACCATCAGCATGGAACGCGACGCCGTCGATTCCCTGCTGCAGCGCCTGGGTGCCCCCTTCAGTACCGCCTGTGACACCCTGCTCGCCTGCCGCGGCCGCGTAGTGGTGACCGGCATGGGCAAATCCGGCCATGTCGGGCGCAAGCTGGCCGCCACGCTGGCCAGTACCGGCACACCGGCATTCTTTGTTCACCCCGGTGAAGCCAGCCACGGCGACATGGGGATGATTACCGCCGAGGACGTGGTCATTGCGCTGTCCAACTCCGGCAATACCGCCGAAGTGGTCACCCTGCTGCCCTTGATCAAGCGTCTGGGCGCGCCCTTGATCAGCCTGACCGGCAATGCCGAGTCAACCCTGGCGCTGGCCGCCGTGGCCAATCTGGACACCGGCGTCGAGCAGGAAGCCTGCCCGCTCAACCTGGCCCCCACGTCCAGCACCACCACCGCCCTGGTCATGGGCGATGCACTTGCCATCGCCCTGCTTGAGGCCCGCGGCTTCAGCGCCGAAGACTTTGCCTTCTCGCACCCCGGTGGCAGCCTCGGCCGCCGCCTGTTGCTGCTGGTCGACGACATCATGCACAGTGGCGACAGCATGCCGCTGGTACGCCCGGACGTGCCGCTGCGCGACGCGCTGCTGGAGATGACCCGCAAGGGCCTGGGCCTGACCGGCATTGAGGACGAGCAGGGCGAGCTGGTTGGCATCTTTACCGACGGCGACCTGCGCCGCACCCTGGATCAAAACATCGACTTTCAGCGTGTCAGCATCGGCGAACTGATGACCCGTGGCAGCAAGACTGCCCGTGCCGGCATGCTGGCCGCCGAAGCCCTGAAGATAATGGAAGACGCGCGCATCAACGGCCTGTTTGTGATCGACAGCAACGGCCGCCCGGTGGGCGCCCTGAATATGCATGACCTGCTGCGCGCGGGGGTAGTGTGAGCCAGAACATGGACAAACTGCATGAACGTGCCCGGGCAATCCGCCTGGCCATCTTTGACGTTGACGGCGTACTGACCGACGGCCGTCTGTATTTCATGCCCGATGGCACCGAGTTCAAGTCTTTCAATACCCTCGACGGCCACGGTATCAAGATGCTGATGGCCTCAGGCGTGGAGACAGCCATCATCAGCGGGCGCAAATCGCCGCTGGTCGAGCGCCGCGCCGCCAACCTGGGCATCAAGCACCTGATCCAGGGCCGCGAGGACAAACTCACCGCACTGAACGAGCTGCGCCAGATCATCCCGGTTGAGATGCATCAGATCGCGCACCTGGGCGACGACCTGCCAGACCTGCCGGTCATGCGTCGGGTCGGCCTGGGGATGGCCGTCGCCAGCGCCGATGGTTTTGTGCGCGAACACGCCCACGGCGTTACCCGTGCCGTCGGCGGCGCAGGTGCCGCGCGCGAGTTCTGCGAGCTGATCATGCACGCCCAGGGCACGCTCGAACAGGCACAGGCAGCCTACCTGTGAAGCTGGGGCTGCCGCGCTACCTGACCCTTGGCCTGCTGCTGGCTGCCGGCGCCGCGCTGGCGCTGGCCGTGGGCTACTGGAACATCAGCCCGGGCAGCTTTGCGCCGGCGGACGTCGAGCAAAGCAACGCCCGCCCCGACTTTTATATCGACAACGCACGCATCCAGATGCTGGACGAGCAAGGCAAGATTGCCTACCAGTTGACCGCCGCACATGCGGTGCACCAGATCGAAGACGGCAGCACCCGTCTGCAGCAGCCTGAACTGCTGTTCTTCCGCGGCGAGAACCCGACGCCCTGGCTACTCAAAGCCGACCAGGGACTGGTTACGCAAAAGGGAGACCGGGTAGACCTCGAAACCGACGTACTGCTGCAACAACAACCCGATGGTCAGCCGCAGCGACAGCTGACCACCTCGGCGCTCACCCTGTATCCACGTCGTGACTACGCCGAAACCGATCAACGCGTTAGAATCGAGGCCGCTCGCAGTGTGACCACTGCCGAGGGCATGCAACTATTTCTCAATGACGGCCGCTTGCAGCTGCTGTCCACAGTAAGAGGCCAATATGAGGTGCGTTAACTCCCTCCTTGCCCTGACCCTGCTGGCTGGCTGCGCCACCCACGCCCTCGCGCTGCCGAGCGACAGCAGTCAGCCGATTCGTATCCAGGCTGACTCAGCCACCCTGGACGACAAGCGCAACACCGCCGTATATACCGGCAACGTGATCATCACCCAGGGCAGCATGCGCCTGACTGGCGGTCGCGTCACGCTGAGCACCAATGCCAACGGCGAGCTGAACAGCATGGTCACCCACGGCAGCCCGGCGACCTATCAGCAGACACCGGAAGCAGAAAAGCCACCGGTCAAGGCGCGCGCGCAAACCATCGAGTATCACGCTGATCGCGAGACCATCATCCTGATTCAGGAGGCCTTTCTGGAGCAGTCAGGCAATACCTTCCAGGGCGACTATGTCAGCTATGACATACCGCGCCAAGTGGTCGATGCCGGCCGTGGCGGCGAAAGCGCCAACGGCGGCCAGAGCGGCGGCGGACGCATCGAGATCGTCATCCAGCCGCGCAGCCGTGGCAACGACAGCAGCAACGAAGAGCCGGCCACACCATGACCACCCTGCACGCCCAACACCTGGCCAAGGCCTACAAGGCACGCAAGGTCGTGCGCGACGTGTCAGTCTCCATCGACAGCGGCCAGGTGGTCGGCCTGCTTGGCCCTAACGGCGCCGGCAAGACTACCTGTTTCTACATGATTGTCGGGCTGGTCAAGGCAGACCAGGGCACGGTCACCATCAACGGTAAAGACGTCACCCGTCTGCCCATGCACGGTCGCGCCCGCGAGGGCATCGGCTACCTCCCGCAGGAAGCCTCGATCTTTCGCAAGCTGACGGTGGCCGACAACATCATGGCCATCCTCGAAACCCGCAAGGACCTGAACCGCCAGGCCCGAGAAGGCAAGCTGGAATCGCTGCTGCGCGAATTTCACATTCACCACCTGAGCGACAGCCTCGGCATGAGCCTGTCCGGTGGCGAGCGACGGCGCGCCGAGATCGCCCGCGCCCTGGCCACCGACCCCAGCTTTATCCTGCTCGACGAGCCCTTTGCGGGCGTCGACCCGATCTCCGTCGGCGACATCAAACAGATCATCCAGCACCTCAAGGACAAGGGCATCGGCGTACTGATCACCGATCACAATGTGCGCGAAACCCTGGATATCTGTGACAAGGCGTACATCGTCAACGATGGCCACATCATCGCCGAAGGGGATGCCGAGACCGTGCTGGCTGACCAGACGGTGAAAGATGTATACCTGGGCCATGCCTTCCGGCTATAAAAGCCCCCGTATTTCAGGCATGCTACCGGCAAATGGACATCAGCATGTCCAAACCAACGGTTTGAACCAGCGCACAAGGTATTTCGCAACACAATGAAACCCTCGCTCGTCCTCAAGATGGGGCAGCAGCTGACCATGACACCTCAGCTGCAGCAGGCCATCCGACTGCTTCAGCTGTCCAGTCTCGACCTCCAGCAGGAGGTACAGGAGGCCTTGGAAGCCAACCCCATGCTGGAAATGGCCGATGAGGGTGACGACGACTACAGCAGCAACGCCAGCGCCGATAGCGGCGACGATGATGCACCGGCGGTGACTCTGCCCGAGCCGGTCTCGATGGACTCCATCGACCAGCACACCCAGGGTGATCAGGAAGGCAACTGGAACGAAGCCATCCCCAACGAGCTGCCGGTCGACACCCAGTGGGAAGACGTTTACCAGACCTCCGCCAGCTCCCTGCCCAGCCAGGATGACGAAGACTGGGACTACACCTCGCGCACTGGCACCGGCGAGACGCTGCAGAGCCACCTGGAGTGGCAGCTCAATCTGCTGCCCATGTCCGAGACCGACTACCAGATCGCTACCGCGCTGATCGACGGCATCAACGCCGACGGTTACCTCGAAGAGTCACTCGAGGATATCCTCGCCTCCCTGCCCGAAGAGCTGGAAGCCGAGCTCGATGAAGTGGAGATGGTGCTGCACCGCATCCAGCAGTTCGAACCGGTTGGTGTAGGCGCCCGTGACCTGCGCGAATGCCTGTTGCTGCAGATCCGCCAGCTGCCGGACGACACACCGATGCTGGAGCAAGCTACCCGGGTGATCCGCGATCATCTGGAACTGCTCGGCAACCGCGACTTCACCCAGCTGATGCGCCGCAGCAAGCTGAAGGAAGAGCAGCTCAGAGACGCCATCAGCCTGATCCAGACACTCAACCCCCGCCCCGGCTCGGAAATCGCCTCGGGCGAGGCGGAGTACGTCATTCCCGACGTCATCGTGCGCCGCGACAGCCACCGCTGGGTGGTCGAGCTGAACCAGGACGCGGTACCCAAGGTGCGCGTCAACGGTCACTATGCGTCCATGGTCCGCCGCGCCGACTCCAGCGAAGACAACACCTACCTGCGCAACAATTTGCAGGAGGCGCGCTGGTTCATCAAAAGCCTGCAAAGCCGCAACGAAACCCTGATGAAGGTGGCCACCCAGATCGTCGAGCACCAGCGCGGCTTTCTGGAGCACGGCGAAGAAGCCATGAAACCACTGGTGCTGCATGACATTGCCGAGGCCGTCGGCATGCATGAGTCGACCATCTCGCGGGTCACCACGCAAAAGTACATGCACACTCCGCGCGGTATCTTTGAGCTCAAGTACTTCTTCTCCAGTCACGTCGGGACCAGCGAAGGTGGAGAATTCTCCTCCACAGCAATCCGCGCACTGATCAAAAAGCTGGTTGCAGCAGAAAACCCAAAGAAACCATTGAGTGACAGCAAGATCGCTGGTTTACTGGAAGAGCAGGGCATCGAAGTGGCCCGCCGGACCATCGCAAAGTACCGCGAGTCGCTCAATATCGCGCCATCGAGCGAACGCAAGAGACTGGTCTAGCGCCTGCCGACCGGTTGTCGGTCAAGGCAAAGATCCAGTTCAGGGATCATGCAGTGGCACCACCGGGTGACGGAAGATCACCCTGCAACAACAAGCCAATCAGGAGACGCCGTATGCAACTGAACATTAGCGGTCACCAACTCGACATCACTGACGCACTGCGCGATTACGTCACTGAGAAAATGGCCCGTCTGGAGCGGCATTTCGACAAGATCACCAACGTCCAGGTCACCCTCGAAGTTGAGAAACTCCGGCAAAAGGCCGAAGCCACACTGCACATCGCCGGTGGCGAGGTAGTAGCCCTGGCTGAGCACACCGATATGTACGCCGCCATCGACATGCTGACCGACAAGCTTGATCGCCAACTGATCAAGCACAAGGAAAAGCACATTGACCGCCAACAAGGCGCAAACGTCCGATAACACTGCGCCAACATGCAAATTGACCATATCCTGACCCCTGAACGCACCTTCTCCGGCGTTCAGGGGGGATCCAAAAAACGTGTGCTGGAGCTGATCGGCAAACTGGTTGCCCAGCACACCAACCTGGATCCTGACGCCATCTATGAAAACCTGATTGCCCGCGAGAAGCTCGGCTCAACCGGCTTCGGCAACGGCATCGCCATTCCCCACTGTCGTCTCGAAGACTGTCACCAGGCCATCGGCGCGCTGTTGCAGCTGGACGGCAAGATTGACTTCGATGCCCTGGACGGCCAGCCCGTGGACCTGATCTTCGTCCTGCTGGTCCCCCAAGAGGCCACTGAACAACATTTGCAGATCCTCAAGATGCTGGCCGGCAAGCTGGACCGGGCCGATCTCCGCGACGCCCTGCGTGCTGCGCCGGACGCCGACGCGCTGTACCACGTCATGGTCAACGACGGCGACGGAGGCTGACCATGCGCTTGATTGTCGTCAGCGGCCGTTCCGGCTCGGGTAAAAGTACCGCCCTGCACCTGCTGGAAGACAACGGTTTCTACTGCATCGACAATCTTCCCGCCGGCCTGCTACCGGAGTTGGCCCGCCAGGCCAGCCTCAATGACTTCAGCGTGCCCGACGTTGCTATCAGCATCGATGCCCGTAACCTGCCCAACGACCTGGCGCGCTTCCCTCAGCTGCTGAAGGAAGTACGCGATGCCGGTGTGCAGTGCGACATCCTGTTTCTCGCGGCCAGAGACGAAGTGCTGATCAAGCGCTTTTCCGAAACCCGCCGCAAGCATCCGCTGACCGACGACCAGCTGTCATTGGGCGAGGCACTGGCTCAGGAACTGAAAATACTTGAGCCGATCATCGATTTGGCCACGCTCAAGGTCGATACCAGCCACCTCAACCTTTACCAGCTGCGCGACCAGCTGAAGCAGCGCCTGCTGGGTGCCCAGGGTAGTCAGCCGTCGGTGCTGATTCAGTCCTTCGGTTTCAAACGAGGGGTACCGACCGACGCCGACCTGGTGTTCGATGTACGCTGCCTGCCCAACCCCTACTGGATGCCTGATCTGCGCGCCTACTCTGGCCGCGACCAGCCCGTGCGCGACTATCTGGCCGCTCAGCCCGAGGTCGAGGACATGTTTCAGGATATCGTCTACTATCTGCGCAAGTGGCTGCCGCGCTATGCTGCCAGCGAGCGCAGCTACATGACGATCGCTGTTGGTTGCACCGGCGGCCATCACCGCTCTGTCTATATTGCCGAGCGCCTGGTCGAGGCCCTCGGCCGCACAACACCGAACCTTCTGATCCGTCACCGCGACCTGCCCTGATGCCCAACACCCGCGTCCTCATCATCAACAAGCTCGGCTTGCACGCCCGCGCCGCCGCCAAATTTGTTGGCGTTGCCAATCAATATGGTTGCAAGGTCGGCATCGGGCTGGATGAGAACGATCAGGTGGACGGCAAAAGTATCATGCAGGTAATGATGCTGGCCGCCAGCAAAGGCACCGAGGTCTGTATCAGCTGCGAGGGCGACCAGGCCGACGAAGCCATGGCCGCCCTGCTGGCGCTGATCAACGATTATTTCGGGGAAGGGGAATAGGGCAAACGGCAAACGGCAAACGGCAAACGGCAAACGGCAAACGGCAAACGTAATCAGAGTGTGTTCGGCGGCTAGGCCGTCAAGTGCTTCTCAGTTTTTTTGCTGCCATGCGCAGCCAAAAGAAAACCCGCGCAACTCAAAGCCCCGCGGGTTTTACTTGCAGCTTGAAGCTTGCGGCTAGACAGTAGGGGGCGCTACGCGCCCCCTACTGTCATCCCATCCACCAACCAACTACCCGTCAGATAGTTACCGCGGCGCTCGACGTCGGAGCCGACGCAGCGCAGATTGGCGTACATGTCGCGCAGGTTACCGGCAATGGTGACTTCGCTGACCGGGTACTGGATTTCGCCGTTCTCGACCCAGAAGCCACCGGCGCCGCGGGAGTAATCGCCGGTGACGCCATTCACGCCCTGCCCCATCAACTCGGTCACCAGCAGGCCGGTGCCCATTTCCTTGAGCAGCACATCCAGGTCGCCAGCATTGCTGCTGACCTGCAGGTTGTGTACGCCACCCGCGTTGGCGGTACTGGGCAAGCCCAGCTTGCGACCGGAGTAGGTGCTCAATAGCCAGCTGGTCAGGCGGCCCTGATCGATAAACGCCTGTTCACGGGTTTGCAGTCCATCGCCATCAAAGGCTGAGCTACCCAGCCCCTGAAGAAGATAGGGCGTTTCGTGCATGCGCATCCAGTCAGGGAAGACCGGCTGCCCCATGGCATCCAGCAGGAAAGTAGACTCACGATAGACTGCGCCGCCGGAGATGGCGCCAAACAAATGACCAACCAGACCGGCGGCCTGATCGGCGGCGAACAGCACTGGCACCTTGGCGGTTTTCACCGAGCGTGGCTGCAGACGCGCGAGCGTGCGCTGGGCGGCTTTATGACCGACCGACTGCTCGCTGGCCAGCCGCTCGGGCACGCGATCCACGGCATACCAGTAGTCGCGCTGCATGCCCTGCTCTGACGAGGCAATGAGAATGGCGGCACTGCTGTGTCGGCTGCTCAACGCGCTACCGATGAAGCCATGACTGTTGCCGTATACCCGACAGCCCTGCTGAGTGCTGATCTGCGCGCTGTCGCTTACCAGGCGCGGATCGACATCCAGCGCCGCCGCTTCCAGCCGCAATGCACGCTCGATGGCGTCCTCGGCGCTCAGCTGCCAAGGGTGGAACAGATCCAGATCGGGCAGCTCGGCAGCCATCAGCTCGGCATCCGCCAGCCCGGCGCAGGGATCCTCGCTCGCGTGGCGGGCAATCACCAGGGCCGTCTCCACCGCCTTGATAATGGCTTCATCCGAGGTATCGGAGGTGCTCACGCTGCCCTTGCGCTGGCCCGCATAGAGTGTGATGGCAAAGCCCTGATCGCGATTGAACTCGACCGTTTCCACTTCACGGTTGCGCACACTGACCGATAGGCCGGTGTTCTGACTGACGCCGACTTCGCTGGCAGTCGCCCCCTGGCGCCGAGCTTCCTCGACAATAAAGGCCACCCGCTGCTCCAGCATCTCGCGCAGCGCCTGCGGACTTTCGGCTACGCTGGTTGTATTCGCGCTCATATCACCTCCAAAACAGAGGGCCATTGTAGCGAGCTTACCGGCAGACGCCACCACGCATTGGTCTCGCAACACCACAAAGGAGTATCATGTGCGGCCCGAAAGCCAGCTGTGCGGCACCGCCGACAGGAACACCATGACCGAATTTCACGAAGACGACGCGCTCGAACCCGAAGACGAGGGTAAAAGCAAAACCCAGATAAAGCGGGAAATGGATGCCCTGCAGGATCTGGGCAAGCGCCTGATCGCCCTCAAACCCGACCAGTTGGCCAAGCTGGAACTGACCGACAAGCTGCGTCTGGCGCTGGCCGAAGCACATCGGCATACCGCCCGGGGCGCACTCAAGCGTCACATGAGCTACGTCGGCAAGCTCATGCGTGACCAGGATGTGGAGCGTATCCAGCAATACGTTGATCTGCTCGACAGCGGCAGCCAGGCGCACAATCAGCACTTCCACCAGATTGAGCGCTGGCGTGACCGCCTGCTGACCGGCCGTGCGGACGAGCTGGAATTATTCATGCTCGCCTATCCCGACGCCGATCGTCAGCATCTGCGCCAACTGGTACGCCAGGCCAATCGAGAAGCCGAACAGAACAAGCCGCCAGCCGCAGCCCGCAAGCTGTTCAAGGCCATTCGCCTGCTGGCTGACGACGCTAAGGGGCTCTGAAGCGGCCGGTACTGGATCACAGCTCAGGGACACGCGCCCCACTCATCTTGGCGCTACGCGCCGACCGCTGCTAGGTTTTAACTTTAACCTGCAGAGGATGATGCTACGTGAGCCTTGCCCTTGATCTGCCGCGACTCGAGACCACCCTGCGCTTGCCGGCTCAGGATGAACTGCAAAACCTTCTGCAGGGCCTGCTGCAGCCAACCGCCCGCATCGACTCAAAGTACTTTTACGATGACCGTGGCTGCGCGCTGTTCACCAACATCTGTCGCCTCGACGAGTATTATCCGACACGCACCGAGGCACAGATTTTCTCTGATTACCGCGAGGCTATCAGCGCGCAACTGCCGGACGCCCCGCAGTGGGTTGATCTCGGCTGCGGCGACTGCAGCAAGACGCAGCAGTGGCTGAATGCCGTGCAGCCGGCGCGCGTGATCGGCGTCGACATCGCCGGAGAGTTTCTGCACAGCTCCATGGCCGCCGTCGCCAGGGAGAACCCGGATATCGAGTGTGTCGGTGTGGTCTGCGACTTCACCCAACAGCTTGAGCTGGAGCATGTGCTAGCCGAGCGCCCGGGTCACCCCCCGGTCTTCTTCTACCCCGGGTCGTCCATCGGCAATTTCGAGCCCCGCGATGCCATGCGCTTTCTCAGGCGCATACGCGCCCACTGCGGGGAACACGGACGCCTGCTGATTGGCGCCGACCTGCTCAAGCCTCGCGACATACTGGAGGCCGCCTACGACGATGCCAGCGGCGTCACTGCCGCGTTCAACCTGAATATTCTCAACGTCGTCAACCGAGAGCTGGATGCCGATTTCCAACCCGAGCTGTTCCGTCATCATGTCCGCTTCGACGAAGCCCATCGGCGCATCGAGATGCAGCTGGTTGCCCGCGAGCGGCACAGTGTGCGACTGGCCCGCCACACCCGCCGCTACTTTGGCGCCGGCGAGCACATAGTGACGGAGTACTCCCATAAATACAGTGTCGACGAATTTCGCGCCCTGCTCGCCGCCAGTGGGATGCGCTGCAGCCACTACTGGACCGACCCGCAAAACTGGTTCGGCGTTTTCCTGGCGGAACCGGCATGAACCGTTTGGCCCAGCAAGCGGCGAGCGGCGGCCTGCCATTCGACTACGCTCAGGTGCGTGCACGGTCGCTGGACCTGATTCGCGGACTCAGTGCCGAGGATTGCCAACTGCAATCCATGGCCGACGCCAGCCCGTTGAAATGGCATCTGGCGCATACCACCTGGTTTTTTGAAACCTTTGTGCTCGCCGCATTACCGCAGCCGCCCAAGGTGATCGATCCAAGCTACACAGTGCTGTTCAACTCCTACTACGTGGGCATTGGCGAACGTCATTTGCGCGCCGAGCGTGGCCTGCTATCACGGCCAACCCTGGAGGAGGTGCTCTCCTACCGCAAGCAGATTGACCAGCAGCTGCAGCAGGTGCTGGCTGACACACCGCAAGACAGCGCCCTCGCTAGCCTGGTGACCCTCGGCCTACAGCATGAACAGCAGCATCAGGAGCTAATGCTGACCGACCTGAAGCACCACTTTTCCTGCAATCCGCTGCAGCCCGCCTGGCGAGCAGCAGCGCCTGAACAGGCGTGCGCTGCGGGCATCGCTCAAGCATCTGCCTATCGAGCCATACCGGGCGGGCTGTGTGAAATAGGCGCGTACGACGACGGCTTCAGCTATGACAACGAAGGCCCGCGTCATCGGGTCTGGCTGGAACCCTTCCTACTCGGCGAGCGCAACGTCAGCAATGGCGACTTTATCGCCTTTATCGCGGACGGCGGGTACCAACGCCCCGAACTGTGGCTGTCCGACGGCTGGGAGTGGGTCAGCCAGCGGCAGGCACAGGCTCCCCTCTACTGGCAGCAGGATGCCGATCAACACTGGCTTGCCTTCACCCTGGCGGGCTTGCACCCGCTAAACCGCGACGCGCCCGTGTGTCATATCAACCTGTACGAAGCGGACGCCTATGCGCGCTGGGCAGGTGCGCGACTGCCAACCGAAGCCGAGTGGGAGCATGCGGCACGCGCCGAGCCCAACCTTGCCGGGCTGTTCGGCGAGGTCTGGCAATGGACCAACAGCGCCTATTTACCGTACCCCGGCTACCAGCCGGCCGCTGGTGCCGTGGGCGAGTATAACGGCAAATTCATGATCAACCAGATGGTCCTGCGCGGCAGTTCCTGTGCCACCCCGGCGGGTCACAGCAGACCCTCCTACCGCAATTTCTTCCCGCCCGCGGCGCAGTGGCAATTCAGCGGACTGCGCCTGGCGCGCAATCTTTGAACCTCAGACATTAAAAAAGGCCGCCCCGTTACCGGGGCGGCCTTCTTACTGGCACTAACGCGTCGCTGAATCAGTAGCCCAGCGCGAAGTTGTCAGCATCCATGTCCATCAGGTTGTCCGCACCGGACAGGATCGCCTCAACGTGAGTGCGAACGCGCGGCAGGATGCGCTGATAGTAGAAACGGGCAGTCTGCAGCTTGGCCTTGTAGAAGCCCTCTTCCGCGGTACCGGCAGCCAGCTTCTCGGCAGCAAGACGTGCCATGTCAGCCCAGAAGTAGGCCAGGCAGGCGTAACCGCTGTACATCAGATAGTCCACAGACGCAGCGCCGACCATTTCGCGGTCTTTCATCGCGGCCATGCCGATCTTCATGGTCAGCTCGCCCCACTCCTTGTTCAGCGCAGCCAGCGGTGCGACAAACTCAGAGATGGCTTCGTTGCCCTCGTTGTTCTGGCAGAACTTGTGCACGATCTTGGTGAAGCCCTTCAGCGCTTCGCCCTGGGTCATCAGAACCTTGCGACCCAGCAGGTCGAGGGCCTGAATACCGGTGGTGCCTTCGTACAGCATGGAGATACGAGCGTCACGCACGTTCTGCTCCATGCCCCACTCGGCGATAAAGCCGTGGCCACCGTAGATCTGTACACCGTGGTTGGCCGCTTCAAAACCGACTTCGGTCATGAACGCCTTGGCGATCGGCGTCAGGAACGCCAGCATGGCGTCAGCCTGCTTCTTCTGCTCGGCATCCTGGCTGTTCTTCAGAATGTCGACCTGCTTGGCAGTGAAGTACACCATGGCGCGGTTGCCTTCGGTGAACGCCTTCATGGTCAGCAGCATGCGACGCACGTCCGGATGAACGATGATCGGATCAGCCGGCTTTTCCGGTGCCTTGTTGCCGGTCAGCGAACGCATCTGCAGACGCTCACGGGCGTACTGGATACCGCCCTGGAAGGCGATTTCGCTGTGTGCCAGACCCTGCAGTGCAGTACCCAGACGCGCAGTGTTCATGAAAGTGAACATGGCGTTCAGACCCTTGTTCGGCTCGCCGATCAGGTAGCCGGTAGCACCGTCGAAGTTCATCACGCAGGTCGCGTTGCCGTGGATGCCCATCTTGTGCTCGAGCGAGCCACAGGTGACACCGTTGCGCTCACCCTTCTCGCCATCGGCGTTCACCAGGAACTTGGGCACGATGAACAGGGAAATGCCCTTGGTGCCGGCCGGTGCATCGGGCAGGCGAGCCAGCACGATGTGGATGATGTTCTCCGACATGTCGTGCTCGCCGGAAGAGATGAAAATCTTGGTGCCAGACACCTGGTAAGTACCATCAGCCTGCGGCTCGGCCTTGGTGCGCAGCATGCCCAGGTCGGTACCACAGTGCGGCTCGGTCAGACACATGGTGCCAGTCCATTCGCCAGAGACCAGCTTGGGCAGGTAGGTGTGCTTCTGCTC
This sequence comes from Pseudomonas abyssi, assembly GCF_002307495.1. GTDB lineage: Bacteria > Pseudomonadota > Gammaproteobacteria > Pseudomonadales > Pseudomonadaceae > Halopseudomonas > Halopseudomonas abyssi. Next base: position 293,779 of record NZ_NTMR01000002.1, read on the forward strand.
GTCGGTACCGTGGGCATCCAGAGTGTTCATGCAGCCATGGGACAGGCCCGGGTACATGCCCCAGGACCAGTTGGCCTGACCAACCATCTCGCTGATGGCCAGACCCAGCGACTCGGGCAGACCCTGACCGCCGTGATCCACGTTGTGGGCCAGGCTCGGCCAGCCGCCTTCAACGTACTGCTGGTAGGCTTCCTTGAAGCCGGTCGGGGTAGTCACACCCTCAGGGCTCCAGGTACAGCCTTCGGTGTCACCCACGCGGTTCAGCGGGGCAATCACCTGCTCACAGAATTTAGCGCCTTCTTCCAGAATGGCATTGACCATATCCGGCGTGGCTTCTTCGCAGCCGGGCAGGCTCTGATAGTGTTCTTCATAACCCAGAAGTTCATCGCGGACGAAGCGAATGTCACGCAGGGGAGCCTTGTATTCGGGCATGGTACTGGACCTCAAGTGTTGTATCAGTATGCACGGGCAGCCGAGGCTGCGGTTGTGGTGGCTGCGCGGCAGCCGATTCAAACAGACGTTTGAAACATACGTTTACGCCAAGGCGTTGTCAACCCCGGCATGAATGCCAAGACATCATTGAAATTGAGAGTAGCAGGAGGTAGTCAGGCAGAGGCCTGAAGTGACGGAGCGCCGGAATCAGCAGCAATATTGCGATACAAACTAAGGTCGGCGACGGCAGCCTCTGCGCCCTCGCTGTCAGCGCTGGACTGATCATCCACCGGGTCTTGGTCACCCGCGCGGGATGCAGCCGCAGGCCGTTCACCCTCGTCGGTCTCGGCGGTGGCCAGCTCAACCCGGGCCTGAGCAATCAGCTGTGCGGCCTGGGCAGCAATGGCGCGATCAGCTGAAGAGGGTTCAGCCGGTGCCAGGGCGGCGCGACGCACCTGCTCCATTTTGTCGATAGTCGCCTGCGGATCACCCGCCACAGGCGACGTAGAGATAGGTACCTCGCCACCCACGGCGTACTGCCGCCCGTCCGGGCCTCGTTCGTAGGTATAGCTGGCGGTGCCAGCGTACTGCCCGCCAACGGCAACGTGCGCCTGTTCGTGCGCCCGCACCTCTCGGTCGCGGGCAGCCAACTCGGCAATCTCCTGCTGCTCAATCAGCGCCAGCTCGGCTTCAGCCTTGCTCAGCTGCTCGCGCTTGCTTTGCTCGGCAGCCGCCGCCTGCTCGCCCTCGGTACCGGGTGCGGCAGCGGAATCTGACTCGTCAACAGGTGGGAAACGCGTGGCCGCCTGGCCGGGGGGCATTGGCTCGCTGATCGAAATGCTACGAGCCGTGAACGTGGTCAGCGCCGAAGGCTGGTATGCGGGGGGCAGACTGCTACCGACACTGACCATGACAGGTGTCCGGGGGGTGGCCTAGACAGTAACGTCCAGCAAGGTGCCAAGCACCTCGTCAGCGGTGTCGATTACCGACGCGCCAACTTCTGCTTCCTGACGGCCCTGCTGCAGCTCAACCAGGCTGTCGACCAGATTGACCGGACGATTGGTTTCTACAGCCGTAGAGGCTGCTGCCTGGCCGGTAGCCGGCTGGGCAGGTTGGGCCGCATTGAGCGCGGGATCAGCGGACAGCCCGGCGCTGGCGATCTCGGAAGCCGCCGCATTGATACGGTTCTGACCCTGGCGTACCGAGGTCAGACCAGATGAGATAAGGTCAAGGGTAGGCATGGGCACCACCTCTCACATTAGGTTTCCCGTCATTCAAGCACAAATGGGCAAACGGCCCAACACCGCTGGTCGCATCAGACCAGTGGCGACACCTCCAGATGGGCCGCCACGGCCGCTGCGTCAGCCTTTGCCAACCGGGGCACCACGCCCAGACAGGGCGCCTGGATCCGTTGCCGCAGAGTCGCCAGGTTCTCGGCCTGCCGGTCCATATCCGGATCAACATGGTTGGCCACCCAGCCGGCCAGCTGCAGCCCGTCTGCTGCAATCGCGCGGCAACTGAGCAGCGCGTGATTGATGCACCCCAGACGCATGCCGACCACCAGAACCACCGGCAGTTTCAGCGCTATTGCCACCTCACTGAGCAGTTCCTGGTCGTTGAGCGGCACACACCAGCCACCGGCTCCTTCGACCAGGGTCAGATCCGCCTGTCGGTCAAACACCTGCCGGCAGGCGCCCGCCAGCGCCTGCGCCGTCAGCGGTACATTTTCCTCACGCGCAGCGATATGCGGCGCGATAGCGGCTTCCAACGTCACCGGGTTAATCAGATCGTAGGCCAGCGGTGGTTCGCACTCGGCCTGCAGCGCCAGGGCATCTTCATTGCGCAGCCCGTCGGGAGTGCGCTCGCAGCCCGCTGCTACCGGTTTGACGCCCGCGGTCGTCAGGCCGCGCAGGCGCGCGGCGTGCAGCAGGCCGGCGGCCACAGTAGTCTTGCCAATCTCGGTATCGGTACCAGTAATGAAGTACTGCTTGCTCATGACGAATTACCTACTTGTGCAGAATGATCTGGGCCACCTGATAGGTCGCCGGCAAACCGGCAACCTGACGATAGGTTTCATAGGCGGCAGTCAAGGCCCTCAGGCGCGCGCGTCCGGTCAAGCCGCCTGGACGACCGGCATTCAGATTATGGGCGCCGAGGGCCTTCAGCTCATGGGTCAAGGCACTGAGCTGCGGGTAATGCAGCACATGGGTTTCCACTTCACAGTGCCAACGCGCAAAACCGGCTTCCGCCAGCACGGCCTGCAGCTGCGCCAGCGGCATGAAACGATTGACATGGACATAGCCGTCCACCTGCTCCCAGGCACCACGCAACTCGCCAAGCGTGCCCTCGACCAGCGTGTTGAAGGCCATGCAGCCACCCGGCAACAAGACTCTTCTGGCCTCACTCAGCGCACGCCCAAGATCAGGGCACCACTGCAACGCCAAACTGGAAAACAGCAGGTGTTGTGAGTCGCCCCGCAACGGCAGCGCCTCTGCATCGGCAGCAATCCAGGCCGCGCGTTCGGGCCCCTTGGTGCGCGCAAAACACAGCATGCCCTCGGCGATGTCCAGCCCCAGCACCGGGCGCTCAAATCGAGCGTTCAGGGCTCGGGTGAAGTAGCCCGTACCGCAGCCAAGATCGACCAGCGAGTGCGGCTGCAGATCATCTGGCAGGCGCGCCAGCAGGTTGCTGCCGACCTGCCGCTGCAGCTCGGCCACCTGGTCGTAGGTGCTGGCTGCGCGACTGAAGGAGGCAGCAACCGCCCGCTTGTCGATGGCAACGGCGTTCATTGCCGCTCCAGCCAGTTGCCGATCTCGCCGGCCAGCCAGATGGGAGCCTCCAGCGGCAGCGCGTGACTGGCCTGGGGCAGCACACAGATCTCGGCTTGCTCGTTTAGCTGCGCCAGCGCCTGCGCTGCACCGGCCGGCACCAGCGCATCGGCGCCGGCGAGACAGTGCAGCACCGGCTGCTGGCAGCGCTGCAGCGCAACACGGTTGTCCAGCACACCCAACAGCGCGAGATGGTTGACCCGCTGCAGCGGGTCCAGACCACTCCAAACCAGTTGCCGACTCAGCTCGCGCGCGCGGTCAGCGCCTTGGGTGACCAGCAGACCAAAACGCCTGAGTGCACGTTCGGGCTGCTCTCGGGCATCGCTGATAAACCCCTTGAAGGTCTCCGGCGCCATCGCTTCGGGCCAGCCCTCGCGCGCGGAAAAACAGGCATTGCTGGCAATGGTCACCACGCCCGGGAAGCGCTCGGGAAAGCGTCGCTGCAGCTGCACCGCCAGCACGCCACCCAGCGACCAGCCACCCAGCCAGCCAGCCGGCAAGGCTTCGGCCAACGCAGTCAGGTCTGGCTCCAGGGTCGACATCTGCAAGCCGGGCGGCAGCTCTGCTACCTGAATGTTCAGCGCGGGTAGGCGCTCCTGCAGGGCCTGCTGCAAAGGCAGCAAATTATTCGCCGCCAGTGCCCAGCCAGGCAGCAGGGTAAAATTACTCATGAATCAGCTCCTGTTGCGCCTGCGCCAGTGTCTCAAGCAGACGATCAACCTGTTGTTCGGTATGGATGGCACTCAGCGTTACCCGCAAGCGCGCGGTCCCCTTGGGCACCGTGGGCGGGCGAATCGCGGTGACCAGTATGCCGCGTTGCCGCAGCGCCGCCGAGAGCGCCAGGGCACGTTTACTGCTGCCGACCAGAATCGGCTGAATCGGCGTCGGGCTGTCCATCAGCTCCAGCCCCAACGCCTCAACGCCTGCGCGAAAGCGGCGTATCAGGGCAGCAAGGTGGCCGCGGCGCCAGCGCTCGTCACGCAGTAAACGCAAACTGGTAAGCGTGGCATGCGCCACAGCCGGCGGCTGGCTGGTGGTGTAGATGTAGGGTCGGGCAAACTGGATCAGGGTTTCGATCAGCTCGTCGCTGCCGGCGACAAAGGCCCCTGCCGTGCCAAAGGCCTTGCCGAGAGTCCCCACCAGCACCGGCACCTGCTCCATCGACAGGCCAAAATGCTCGACGATGCCGCCACCCTGCTCGCCCAGGCAGCCAAAGCCATGGGCATCATCGACCATCACCCAGGCCCCGGCACTGGCGGCCTCGGCGCACACGGCCGGCAGATCGGCCAGGTCGCCATCCATGCTGAACACGCCGTCCGTCACTACCAGCGTATTGCCCTGCGCCTTGCCCAGACGACTACGCAGGCTCGCCGCATCATTGTGCAGGTAGCGCGAGAAACGCGCGCCGGCAAGCAACCCGGCATCCAGGAGCGACGCATGATTGAGCCGGTCCTGCAGGACGGTATCGCCCTGCCCTACCAGCGCCGTCACGGCGCCCATATTGGCCATGTACCCACTGGACAGCAGCAAGGCCCGAGGCCGGCCGGTAAACTCGGCCAGCGCCTCTTCCAGCGCATGGTGGGCGCCACTGTGGCCGGTCACCAGGTGCGATGCACCACCGCCCGTGCCCCAGCGCCGCACGCCCTCGACAAAGGCATCATTGACGCGCGGATCGTTGGCCAGGCCGAGATAGTCATTGCTGCAAAAGCTCAGCAATCGCTCGCCATCGACCAGCACCTCGACGCCCTGCGGCGTTTGCAGCAGCGGACGCTGACGATACAGGTGCGCAGCACGGCGCTCGGCGAGGCGGGAGGAGAGATTGAAGGACATCAGAAAGCTCCAAGCGACAAGCAGCAAGCTTCAAGCCACAGCAGACCAGCTTGCGGCTTGCAGCTTATGGCTTGAGGCTGCCGTCGTCAGACGGCCGAATAAAACAGTTTGCTATCGCGCTGCTCAATAAGCGCCTGTTCGATCGCCGCCTGGTGCACTTCGTCGGCGTGCTCTTCCCGGGCCTCGGGCTGAATGCCGAGGCGCTCGAACAGACGCATGTCCTTGTCCGCCTGCGGATTGCCGGTGGTCAGCAGTTTCTCACCGTAGAAGATGGAGTTGGCACCGGCCAGAAAGGCCAGGGCCTGCATCTGCTCGTTCATTTGTTCGCGGCCGGCGGACAGGCGCACATGGGACTCGGGCATCATGATGCGGGCCACTGCGAGCATGCGAATAAAGTCGAAGGGGTCCACGTCCTCTTCTTCGGCCAGGGGCGTGCCCTTGACCTTCACCAGCATGTTGATCGGCACGCTCTCCGGGTGCTCCGGCAGGTTGGCCAGCTGAATCAGCAGGCCCGCACGGTCCTCCAGGGACTCGCCCATACCCAGAATGCCGCCAGAGCAGATTTTCATCCCGGCGTCGCGCACGTAGGCCAGCGTTTGCAGACGCTCGCTGTAGGTGCGAGTGGTGATGATGTTGCCGTAAAACTCGGGCGAGGTATCCAGGTTATGGTTGTAGTAATCCAGTCCGGCCTGCGCCAGCGCCTCCGTCTGCTCCTGGGTGAGCTTGCCCAGCGTCATGCAGGTTTCCAGGCCAAGCGCCTTGACGCCCTCGACCATCTTCAGCACGTACGGCATATCCTTGGCAGACGGATGCTTCCAGGCCGCGCCCATGCAAAAGCGGGTGGAACCAATAGCTTTGGCGTCTGCTGCGGCCTGGAGCACCTTTTCCACTTCCATCAGTTTTTCTTTGTCCAGGCCGGTGTTGTAATGGCCCGATTGCGGACAGTACTTGCAGTCCTCCGGGCAGGCACCGGTCTTGATGGACAGCAGGGTCGAAACCTGCACACGGTTAGGGTCGAAATACTGGCGGTGTACGCTCTGGGCCTGAAACAGCAAGTCGTTGAACGGCAGCTTGAACAGCGCCAGCACCTCGGCCGGGGTCCAATCGTGGCGGGTCACGGAAGCGATCATGGGTATTGTCCCTGTTATCTGTCTGAGAACCGCGTGGCGGTCCTAGGGTCTGTTGACGTTTCGTTCACCCGCCTGCCGGAGGCCATTTTTCGGCCAGGCGAGGCGGAGGGAGCGCAGTGTGGTCATTCCACATAAGCGACCGACAACGCAGCATGGCCGAAAAATGGCCCCGGCCCTGCGGGTTGCGCCTGTAAAGCCGCCACTCGTCGTCGCTCGTCGCTCACGTGGAATGACCACGCTACGCTTCTCGCTCCTTGATTGGCGGCTTTACAGGCAGCAACAGGCGGATGAACGAAACATCAACAGACCCTAACTCTGCAGGGAATCATAACGGCAGCACGGAGGCTGTCAACCATTGAAAAACACACCGGTTTACATATGGATAAAAAACAACCTATCAGACACCTGCCTGCTCTGCCTGGCATCGCCGGATGGGACACAGGACGATATTTGCCACGCCTGCCTGGCTGACCTGCCCTGGCAGCATGCCTGCTGTGCACGCTGCGCAATGCCGCTGCCACACGCCAGCGCTCGCTGCGGTCGTTGCCTGGCCAAACCACCAGCCTTCTGTCACGCGGTAGTGCCACTGCTCTACCGCTTTCCGCTGGATGCGCTGATCACTGCGTTTAAATATCACCGCCACAACCGTTATGGTCTGCTGCTGGCTCGCTTGTTGGCAGATTATCTGGAGCAGCACCTCGCGGAACCCGGGGCCCTGGTACCTGAGCTGCTGCTGCCCATCCCGATGCACCCTAAAAGACAGGCGCAGCGTGGCTACAACCAGGCATTTGAGCTGACGCGCGACCTTGCCAATGCATTGCAACTGCCCTGTCGCGCCGGCCTGCTGCAGCGAGTGCGTCAGACGGCCCCCCAGGAAGGACTGGATGCCGCCGCACGTCGGCGCAATCTGCGTGGCGCCTTCGCCTGTCCGCAGCCCGAGCAGGTGGAGGGTCGCCACCTGGCGCTGATCGACGATGTGATGACCACCGGCGCCACCCTCAACGAAGCCAGCCGCACCTTGCTGGCAGCCGGCGCAGCCTCAGTGCAGGTCTGGTGTGTTGCGCGCACACCCTGAGCGGTACTGCGCGGGCGGCCCGGCTCCTGCTACCCTTGTCGGCTCAAACGCCAATATCGAGCCCCCACCATGTCCAGCCACCCGTTTTCCACCCTCACCCCCGACACCGTGCTGGACGCGGTCGAGTCGCTTGGCTATCTGTCCGACGCCCGCATCCTGACGCTGAATAGCTATGAAAACCGGGTATTCCAGGTTGGCATCGAAGACGCTCAACCGCTGATCGCCAAATTCTATCGCCCGGGTCGCTGGAGCGACGCCGCCATCATCGAGGAGCACACTTTCAGTCTGGAGCTGGCCGAGCGGGATATTCCGGTAATCGCGCCGGAGCAGATTGACGGCCAAACGCTGTTCGAGCATGCCGGCTTTCGTTTCAGTCTGTTCCGTCGCTTTGGCGGCCATGCGCCCGAACTGGACGACCCGGACCACCTGCTGATGCTCGGCCGCCTGGTCGGCCGCCTGCACGCGGTCGGTTCCATGCATCCGTTCAAGCATCGCCCGACGCTGGATTGGCAGAGTTTCGGGCGCGACAGTGTGGACTTCCTGCGCAGTGCAGAGGTGGTTCCCAGCAGCCTGCAGCCGGCCTATTTTTCCGTTGCCGAAGATCTGCTGCAGGTTGTCAATGAACGGCTGCAGGCCTACCCGGCCAAGCAGATCCGCCTGCACGGCGACCTGCACGTCGGCAACCTGCTGTGGCGCGACGACAGCCTGTATATGGTCGACCTGGATGACTGCCGCATGGGGCCGGCGGTGCAGGATCTGTGGATGATGCTGTCGGGGGAACGCGACCAGCGACAGGCCCAGCTGTCCGAGCTGATTGACGGCTACAACGAGTTCCACGACTTCAATCCGGCCGAACTCGCTCTGGTTGAGCCGCTGCGCAGCCTGCGCCTGGTGCACTACAGCGCCTGGTTGGCTCGGCGCTGGGACGACCCGGCGTTTCCGATGCACTTCCCCTGGTTTGCCCAGGAGCGCTACTGGGCCGACCAGATTCTGACCCTGCGCGAGCAGCGCGCCGCATTGGATGAGCCGGCGCTTCGGCTCTTCTGATCTGCGCCTATCAAGCCCATCAATGGCCGTTCCCTGACTGTAAACGACTCAATACACTGCCCCGCGATGACTTCTGAGGTGACCGACATGTCCGAACTGCTGATTGACCAACGTAACCTGGCATTTGAACTCTACGAAGTGCTGGACGCCGAGGCGCTGACCCAGCGCCCGCGCTTTGCCGATCACAACCGCGAAACCTTTGACGCGGCCATCGGCACGGCCCGTACCATCGCGGAAAAACTGTTCGCACCGCACAACCGCAAGAATGACGAGAACGAGCCGAAGTACGTCAATGGCGCGGCGGAGCTGATCCCGGAGGTCAAACCGGCGGTCGATGCCTTCCTTGAAGCGGGCTTTCTGAACGCCACCCGCACCTTCGAGCAGGGCGGCATGCAGATGCCGAATCTGCTGTCCCAAGCGTGCTTCGCCCATTTCCAGTCAGCCAACGCCGGCACCTCGTCCTACGCCATGCTGACCATGGGCGCGGCCAATCTGATCGAGAGCTTCGGCACCGAGGAGCAGAAAGAGCGCTACCTGCAGCCGATGATCGAAGGCCGTTTCTTCGGCACCATGGCACTGACCGAGCCCCATGCGGGCTCCTCGCTGTCCGACATTCGCACCAAGGCCGAGCCTGCCGGTGACGGCAGCTATCGTCTGAAGGGCAACAAGATTTTCATCTCCGCTGGCGACCACCCGCTGTCCGAGAACATAGTGCACATGGTGCTTGCCAAGCTGCCCGACGCACCGCCCGGGGTCAAAGGCATCTCGCTGTTCATCGTGCCCAAGTTCCTGGTCAACGACGACGGCAGCCTGGGCGAGCGCAACGACGTCACCCTGGCTGGCCTGTTCCACAAGATGGGCTGGCGCGGCACGACGTCCACCGCGCTGAACTTCGGCGACAAGGACAACTGCGTCGGCTATCTGGTCGGCAAGCCGCACCAAGGGCTGTCCTACATGTTCCAGATGATGAACGAAGCGCGCATCGGCGTTGGCATGGGCGCGGTGATGCTCGGCTACGCCGGTTACCTGTACTCGCTGAACTACGCCCGCGAGCGCCCGCAGGGTCGCCTGCCCGACGGCAAGAACCCGAGCGCGCCGCAGGTATCGATCATCGAGCATGCCGACGTCAAGCGCATGCTGCTGGCACAGAAAGCCTACGTTGAAGGCGCCTTTGACCTCGGCCTGTACGCCTCTCGCCTGTTCGACGACACCGAAACCCTGGAAACCGAAGAGCAGCGCAAGACCGCACTCGAGCTGCTGGATCTGCTGACTCCGATCGTCAAGGCCTGGCCGTCCGACTACTGCCTCAAGGCCAACGAACTGGCGATCCAGATCCTCGGCGGCCACGGCTATACCCGTGAGTACCCGGTTGAGCAGTTCTATCGCGACAACCGGCTGAACCCGATCCACGAGGGCACCAACGGCATCCAGTCGCTCGACCTGCTGGCCCGCAAGGTGACCATGAACGGCGGCGCCGCGCTCAAGCAGCTGTCCAGCCTGATCCAGGACTGCTGCAAGCGCGCAGGTGAGTACAGCGAGCTGAATGACCTGCGCGAACCGCTGGAAAAACTGCACGCGCATATCGGCAAAGTGACCCTGGCACTGCTGGGTGATATGGGCCAGGGCAAGGTCAACGAAGCACTGGCCAACTCCGCACTGTACCTCAAGGCGTTCGGCCACATGGTGATCGGCTGGCGCTGGCTGGAGCAGGCGATCAAGGCTCAGCAGGGTCTGGCCGGCGGCAACGACGCAGACGCCGCGTTCTATCAGGGTAAACTGCAGGCCGCCCGCTACTTCCTGCGCTGGGAAGTGCCGTCCTGCCACCATGATCTGGAGGTGCTGGAAAGCCGCGACCTGACCTGCTTCGACATGCAGGACAGCTGGTTCTGATCAGCGCGTGACCGCCCTGCCGTTCGCGGCATCCCAACAGGCCACCTTCGGGTGGCCTGTTGCGTTTATGGAACCGCTGGCCGGCCATGTGGTCGGCTTTCCAATCCCCGCCGGGACAGCTAACCTTGGGAAGCGCTGACGCACTGCGCTTTCTCTACCTTGTCAGGAACCCCCTTATGCTGCGTTTTTCCGTGCTGTTGTGCTGGCTGCTGTTGTCCTCCTGGGCGCTGGCCCAGCAGACACCCTCAGCAGACGAGCTCGACAAGCGCATTGAGGAGATCAACGCCAACATCGAGAGCGTCAACAACAGCAGTCTGCCGGAGGCAGAAAAGCGCGAACTCAGTGAAACCTACCAAAACACCCTGAGTTTCGCCCGTCAGACCCAGCAGACCGTGCAGGAGCAAGCCGCCCTGCAGGAACAACTGGCCGATGCGCCGCGGCAAACGCAATCCATTCGCGCCGAGTTCAACCGCCTGTCCAAGGCCGACGGCAATGCCAGCCGTGAGCAACTGGAACGTCAGGAACTGGGCCAGCTGGAAACCCGACTGAGCGAGCAGGTCAGTCAGATGTTTACCTGGCAAAACGAGCTGACCGCCGTTAACGGCCAGCTCATCTCCGCGCAGACCCGCCCCGAACGCACCCAGGCCAACGTCTCGGAAAACCAGCGGCGCACCCAGCAGCTGAACGAGCAACTGCGCAGTCTGCAACGCCAATCCCCCAGCCAGGTGACCCGCGCGCGCATCGACCTGCTACAGGCCGAGCTCGACTATCTGACGGCGGACAGCGAACTGATGCGCCAGCGCCTGGCAGGCAACAGCGCACTGCAGGATCTGGCCAGCCAGCAAAAGAACCTGCTGAACCTACAGATTCGGCGGATTGAGGACGAGATACGCCTGCTGCAAAGCGTCGTCAACGAAAAACGACAATCCGCCTCGGAGAAGACGGTCAGCGAGGCCACCCTGCCCGAGGAGCTGGGGCAGAACAAGGTGCTGCAGGCCCAGAGCAGCATCAACCGCCAGTTGAGCGAGGAGCTGCTCGATGCCACCCGTCAGATCGGCATTCTGACGCGCGACAATATCGAGACCAAACAGCAGACCGAGCACCTGACCCAAATCGACAAGGCGCTGGAACAGCAGATTGAAGTACTCGAAGGCAGCCTGCTGCTGTCACGTATTCTGCACCAGCAGAAAAGTGAGCTGCCCCGGGTAGAGACGGACAAGAATCTGGCCGATCAGATTGCCGACCTGCGGTTGCGTCAGTTTGAACTGAACCAGCTCATCCAAAGCCTTGCCAACCCTGACGCCTACCTCAACGACTTGCTGCTGAAACTGCCGGTACGTCAACGCGACACCCTGCGCCCGGCACTGGAGCAGATGGTCAACGCGCGGGTCAACCTGGTCGAGCAGTTGAACAACAACATCAATACGCTGATCAATCTGGGCATCACCCTGCAGATAAACCAGCGCCAGCTGCAGCAACTGAGCAGTGACCTGCGCCGTACCATCGACGATCAACTGTTCTGGGTTGCCAGCAGCCGCCCGATCGACAAGGCCTGGCTGTTGGAGCTGCCGGCAAACGCTGCCAATCAGTTCAATCGGCTGGACCTGCCTCAACAGGCCCGTAACCTGCTGAGCAACCTGAAGAACCATCTGATCTGGTGTCTGATCGGGCTGGTCGCGCTGGCGATCCACCTGTGGCGCCGGCCCATGCTGCTGCGGCGCATCAACACCCTACACGACGAGGTCGGGCACTTTCGCCGTGACACGCCCTGGCATACCCCGCTGGCGTTACTGCTGACGGCTATTCGGGTATGCAACGTGCCGGTGCTGCTGGCCGCCATCGGGCTGGTCATCCAGCTCGACAACGAACGCGGCATGCCCATCCTCAGCGGTGCCCTGTTCAACCTGTCACTGGCCTGGTTTGCCCTGCATCTGATGTACCGGGTGTTTGACCCACGCGGCATCGCAACGCGCCACTTCCATTGGGACGTCGATCTGGTCCAGCGCCTGCGCCGGCTGGTGCGCAACCTGGCCTGGGTGTTGTTGCCACTGGTGCTGGTGCTGGGCCTGCACGGCAGTATGCCGGAGTATGTCGGCAGTGACGCACTGGGGCGCTCGGGCATGCTGGTTGGCATGGCGGCGCTGGCCTTTCTGCTCGGCCGCTTCATGCTGCGCAGCGAGCCGCTGTACAGCTCGCGCATTGTTCACTACCTGGCCAGTGCGCTGCTTATTCTCACCCCGCTGGCGCTGGCGGGCCTGACGCTCTGGGGCTACCACTACACCGCCGTCAAGCTGGCCGAGCGCTTTATCGACAGTCTGTATCTGATCGTGCTGTGGATGCTGGTGGAAGGTACCGTGGTACGTAACCTCAACGTTGCCGGTCGGCGCCTGGCGTATCAGCGCGCCGTGGCCAAGCGCGAAGCGGCTCAGGCGCGCGAGGGCCAGCAGGAGACCGAGGTGGCGGTCGAGATTCCGGAAATGAACCTGCAGCAGATCAACCAGCAGTCCCTGCGCCTGGCCAAGCTGACGCTGCTGATCCTGTTTGCCATCGCGCTCTATTTCACCTGGGCCGACCTGATCAGCGCCACCTCCTATCTGGAGTCGGTCACCCTCTGGCACTACGAAGGCTCCGGGCTGAATGCCGGCGAGGCGGTGCCCATCAGCGTCGGCGACATCCTTGGCGCCCTGGTTACGGTCATTCTGACCCTGACGCTGGCTCGCAACCTGCCGGGCCTGCTGGAAATACTGGTGCTCTCGCGTCTGGAGCTGCGCCAGGGCAGCAGCTATGCCATCACCACTCTGCTCAGCTACGTGATCGTCGGCTTTGGCCTAGTGTCGTCACTGTCGACCCTCGGCGTCAGCTGGGACAAGCTGCAGTGGCTGGTCGCCGCGCTCGGTGTTGGTCTGGGTTTTGGCTTGCAGGAAATCTTTGCCAACTTCATCTCCGGCCTGATCATTCTGTTCGAGCGACCGGTGCGTATTGGCGATGTGGTCACCATTGGCCCGCTGTCGGGCACCATCAACCGCATCCGCATTCGCGCGACCACTATCACCGACTTTGACCGCAAGGAAATCATCGTCCCGAACAAGAACTTCGTAACCGAGCAGATCATCAACTGGTCGCTGCAGGACACCATTACCCGGGTCATCATCAAGGTCGGCGTTGCCTACGGCTCGGATGTCGCCTTGGTGCGCAAGCTGTTGATGCAGATTGCCCAGAACAACCCCCGCGTGCTCAAAGATCCGGAACCGCTGGTGTTCTTCCTCAACTTCGCCGAGAGCACCCTTGACCACGAGCTGCGCATTCACGTCAAGGAACTGGTGGACCGCAACCTGGCGATTGACGAGATCAACCGCGAGATTGAACGCCTGTTCAAGGAAAACGGCATCGAAATCGCCTTCCGTCAGCTGGACGTCAACCTGCGCAGCAGCAAGGGGCTGGAGAAACTGGTGCAAAGCTATCGCATTGACGAAAAAGGCAGCGCCAGCGTCGCTGCCGAACCGGCGCGCCCGGCGGCCGCGCAAGACCCGATTACCCCCGGTGACCAGGGTGACGGCGCCGGTGGTGCAGACGACTTGTCACCGCGCTGAGCAGCACCAGCCGGCGCTTGCCGGCGCTTGCCGGCGCGTCGCAGCGCTGGGCAGAATAGCGCCTCTGCAACCCTGAGAGTGCTGCCATGCCCAAAGCCGCGGACCTGAAAAAAGGCCATATCGTTCAGCTCAACAGCCAGCCGTATATCGTTAGCCAGATCGAGGTCAAAAGCCCGTCCTCGCGCAGCGGCACCACACTGTACAAGGTACGTTTCAATCACGTGCAGACCAAGCAGAAGCTCGACCAGAGCTTTACCGGCGACGACGTGCTGAGCTTTATCGACTTCCAGAAGCGCCCGGTGCAATTTCTCTATCTGGACGCCGACGGCTACACCTTTATGGATAACGAAGACTTCGCCCAGTTCACCCTGACCGCCGACCAACTGGAAGATCAGTTGCCTTACCTGCACGACGGCATCGAGGGCCTGTACGGCCTGCTGGTCGAAGGCAACCTGGTCGGCATCGAGCTGCCGGCAGTGGTGGAAATGGCCATCGAACAAACCCCACCCGCCATCAAGGGCTCGTCCGCCAGCGCGCGCACCAAGACCGCGCGCTTTGCCACCGGCCTGGAAATCCAGATCCCCGAGTATCTGGAAACCGGCGAGGTGCTGCGTATCAACACCGAGTCCGGCAAGTTCATGTCCCGCGCCTGAGCGCCCCAAAGCACCGCGGCCTCGCGGTGCAGCGGTTGCACTGACCCACACACTGAAACAGAATACGACGAATTTTCATTTAAAAAGGACGCTGGCGCGCCCCTCATGAACGTCAAACTCTGGTTTCTGATCCACAAGTGGAGCAGCCTGGTCTGTACCCTCTTCCTGTTGATGCTGTGCATTACCGGGCTGCCGCTGATCTTTCATCATGAGCTGGAGCATTTGCTGGAAGATGAGGTCGAGGCCCCGGCCATGCCAACCGACACCCCGATGGCCAGCCTTGATGTGCTCAGCGAGCGCGCGCGCAGCGCCCGTCCAGGCGATGTTATTCGCTTCATGTTCTGGGACGACGAAGACCACCCGAATCAAACCTTTGTGTCCCTGGCGCCAACTCAAGACGCCAAGGCCGAGGAGGCCCGCACGCTGGTGCTGGACTCTCGGACCGGCGCCCTGCTGGACGAGCCCGGCCCGCCCGGCGGCTTTCTGTACATCATGTTCAAGCTGCACGTAGACCTGTTCGCCGGCCTGCCCGGCATGCTGTTTCTGGGATTCATGGGGCTGCTGTTTGTTGTCGCTATTATCTCCGGCGTGGTGCTCTACGCTCCCTTCATGCGCAAACTGGACTTTGGCACCGTGCGCCGTGAGCGCAGCAGCCGCTTGCAGTGGCTCGACCTGCACAACCTGCTCGGCGTGGTCACGCTGGTCTGGGCCTTGGTCGTAGGGCTGACCGGCGCAATCAACACGCTCAGTCCAATCGTTGTCGGGCTATGGCAGCAGGGTCAGCTGGCGGCAATGACCGCCGACTACGCCGAGCGCCCGGCACCAGAGCAGATCGGCTCGGTACAACAGGCGTTGGATACTGCCAGCGCCAGCGCTGAAGGCATGCACCTGAGCCTGATAGCCTGGCCCGGCAGCCAGTTCAGCAGCCCGCACCACTACGGCGTGTTCTTTCGCGGCGATACCCCGTTAACCTCCAGACTGCTGCAACCGGTGTTGGTGGACGCCAGTGCCGGCCACGCGCTTGAGCCTGAAGCCCTGCCCTGGTACGTGCAGACCCTGCTGCTATCGCAGCCGCTGCACTTTGGCGATTACGGCGGCATGCCGCTGAAAGTCATTTGGGCACTGCTGGATATCATCACTATTGTGGTCCTGATCTCCGGCCTCTATCTGTGGCTGGGGCGTCGCACTAGCGCCGCCCGACGGGTAGAGGAGATCAACAACGGCGGACAGGAGGCGCAACCATGAGCCGCTCTCCCCGAACGCTCTGGCAGGTTTTTCGCGCCCCCCTGCTGCTGGCGGTACTCAGCATGATTGGCCTGGTAGCTGCGCTGATCGGTGACGGCCTGCTGGACCTGCTGTCCTGGCTTGCCCTGGGCAGCACGCTGCTGGTGATTGCGTGGTACTGGAGCAGGCCCAGCGGTTAAACTGGCCGCTTTGACCGACGTCCAAGGAGTTCCCATGTCGCCGCATATCATTGAACCCGTCAGCCCCGCCAGTCGCGCCGTCATCTGGCTGCACGGCCTTGGCGCCGACTGCTACGACTTTGTCCCCGTCGTCGAGGCGTTGCAGCTGCCGGACAACCACGGCATTCGCTTTATCTTCCCGCAGGCGCCAACCCGCCCGGTCACCATCAACGGCGGCTTCCCGATGCCCAGCTGGTACGACATCCTCGGCGTGTCGCCCGCCCGCGCCATCAATCAGGCGCAGCTGGATGAGTCCATCGCCCTGGTACGCCAGCTGATTGATGAGCAATGCGCCCAGGGCATCGCGCTGGAGAATATCGTATTGGCCGGGTTCTCCCAGGGCGGTGCGGTCGTGCTGTGCACCGCAGTCAGCAGCCAATTGCCACTGGCTGGCGTCATGGCGCTGTCGACCTACGGGCCAGATCTGGACAAACTGCTGCAAGATTATCCGGTACTGCAACCGCTGTCCGTGTTCCATGCCCATGGCCGCTTTGACGAGGTGCTGCCTCTGAGCATGGGTCGGCAGGCGCATGACCTAATGCAGGCCGCCGGGCACCAGACCCGCTGGCATGAGTATGCGATGGCGCACGAGGTCTGCATGCCGGAGATTGCCGACATTCGCCAATGGCTGGTCGAACGACTAGGGCTCTAAGCGCGGCAGCACGGCACACCCCGGCCCCTGCTGTTCAAAAAACAACCGCAAGGCTTCGCTATCGCACGGCCTTGCATTACACTGCCTGATCTTCAATTTCCATGTAGTCGAGACATGCCTGTGCTCAAAGCACTGAAAAAGCTGATCAGCAAACCAGAAGAGCCGGCCCAGAAGCCGGTCGAGCAGACACCCCGTCAGGCCCCCGCCAGCGCTGCGGCAAAGCCGGACCATGCACCAACCCAGGCCCGCAAGCCGCGCCAGACAGAGCGCCAGCGACCGGCCAAGCCCAAGCCAGCGCCAGCGCCAGTGCCAGCCAAGCCCTGGAGCATCAACGACTTTCAGGTGCCCCCTGCCGAGGGCAAGAGTCGCTTTCACGACTTTCCGCTGCCAGACAGCCTGATGCGCGCCATTCAGGATCAGGGCTTCAGCTACTGCACGCCGATTCAGGCTGCCGTGCTGGGCAGCACCCTGCGCGGGCACGACGCCATCGGCCGTGCCCAGACCGGCACCGGCAAGACCGCTGCCTTCCTGGTCTCCACCGTCACCCAGCTGCTGGAAACACCGCCACCGGATGAGCGTTTCATGGGCGAGCCACGCGCGCTGATCATCGCGCCCACGCGTGAACTGGTGATGCAGATTGCCAGTGACGCCGAAGGGCTCACCAAACACTGTCCGCTGAACGTCATGACCTTCGTCGGCGGCATGGACCTGGACAAGCAGCTCAAGCAGCTCGAACAGCGCTACTGCGACATTCTGGTCGCCACCCCCGGCCGCCTGCTGGACTTCTGCAACCGCGGCGAAGTGCATCTGGACCTGCTGGAAGTGCTGGTGCTGGACGAAGCCGACCGCATGCTCGACATGGGCTTTATTCCGCAGGTACGCCAGATCATCCGCCAAACCCCGCGCAAGGGCGACCGCCAGACGCTGCTGTTCTCCGCCACCTTCAGCGACGACGTGATGAACCTGGCGCGCCAATGGACAGAGAACCCGGCCGTGGTCGAGATCGAGCCCGAGCGCCCGGCCTCCGAGAACGTCACCCAGAAGGTCTACGCCGTCAGCAGCGCCGACAAGTACAAGGTGCTCTACAACCTGGTCACCCAGCTGGAACTCGACCGCGTCATGGTCTTCGCCAACCGCAAGGACGAAGTGCGCCGTGTACAGGAGCGCCTGATGCGCGACGGTATCAATGCCGCGCAGCTGTCCGGCGACGTGCCCCAGCAAAAGCGCGTACGTACCTTGGAAAACTTCAAGAGCGGCAAGCTGCAGGTGCTGGTCGCGACTGATGTCGCCGGACGCGGCATCCATATCGACGGCATCAGCCACGTGGTGAACTACACCCTGCCGGAAGACCCGGAAGACTACGTACACCGCATCGGCCGCACCGGCCGCGCCGGCGCCAAGGGCACATCCATCAGCCTCGCGGGTGAAGACGACGCCTTTCAGGTGCCGCCTATTGAGGAGCTGCTGGGCAACAAGCTGGAGTGCATTCCGCCGGAGGAACGTTTCCTCAAGCCGGTGCCCAAGCGCCAGCAGAGCGCCGAGGAAAAGGCCGCCACCGACGCCAATGAAGCCGAACAGGCCGCAGCAGCCGCTGCCGCCCGCCGCCGCTCCGCGGGCAGCAACAGCCGCCGTGGTGGCGGTCGTCCCCAAGGGCGTCACTGACCCAGCCGTAGGGACACAGCATGCTGTGTCCGCATGCCCCCTTTGCGGACGCGACATGTCGCGTCCCTACGCGTAGCATCGGCACTACCCGCAGCTAGAAAACCTGACCATTCAGGCAAAAAAACGGCCACTTTCCAGTGACCGGGCTAATGACTATATCCTGCCTTTTTACCCCCTGCCCAGCCCCTTTGGTCAATTTCAGGCTTTTTTTGCCTCAGCGGTTTTTCACGCTTGTGAAGGTCATTCTGTTTACGTTATACGTCGAACAACCGGCCCACGCTGTGGGGTGATCCCTTGATACCCGACGGTGCTGCGAGCCGGTCCAGTGGACTGCCAGGCGCAGCCAATGCTGCCTGATACAGTCGCGTCACCGGCACTGCGAGGTACAGCATATGGAAGCGTGCGGACCGACCGAGCACACCTTCTACGTCCTTGATACCAACGTCCTGATTCACGACCCCAACGCCCTGCTCAACTTTGAAGAGCACCACGTCATCATTCCGATGACCGTTCTGGAAGAACTCGACAAGCTAAAATCCGGCAAATCCAGCACCGCAGCAGACTGTCGTCAGGCCATCCGGCTAATCGACAAGACCCTCGGTGACGCACCACCCGATCAGGTAGAACAGGGCGTGCCCATCGAGCGTGGCAAGCTCGGTCCCAACGGCACCCTCGCCATTCTCATGGACAAGGCCCCCATCCCCGCTCACTGCCTGCCCAACGACCTCAACGACAACAAGATCATCAACCAGCTCTGCCAACTGCAGTCACGCTACCCCGACGGCCGTATCGTGCTGGTGTCCAAGGACATCAACATGCGCCTGAAGGCGCGCGCCTGCGGGATCGACGCCGAGGACTACCACACCGACCAGTTGCTGGACGATATTTCCCTGCTGGCCCGTGGTTACCACGAAATCGAAGGCTCGTTCTGGGAGCGGGTGGCCAAGGTCGAAACCCGTCAGCTGACCGGCCAGACCGTGCACGAAGTGCAGCTGACCGACAACCTTCCGGCGTTGCACCTGAACGACTTCATCATCGACGATCAGGGCTTTATCGGCTGGGTCAAGGGCATCAACGGCAGCAACCTGACCATCCGCGACCTCCATCAGGAACCCATGCTGCATCAGGAGTGCTGGGGGTTGCGCCCGCGCGACGTCTTCCAGGCACTGGCCATGTACGCCCTGATGGACCCGGACATCCACCTGGTCAACCTGACCGGCGCCGCCGGCTCGGGCAAAACCATTCTGGCGCTGGCCGCCGCCATCGAGCAGACCATGGTCAGCAAAACCTACCGCCGGATTATCGCCACCCGCAGCACCCAGGGGCTGGACGAAGACATCGGCTTTTTGCCCGGTACCGAAAAGGAGAAGATGGAGCCCTGGCTCGGCGCGATCACCGACAACCTGGAAGCCCTGCACATGGATGACGAGAGCACCCACGGCAGCGTGGAGTACATCCTCGACCGCGTTCCGCTGCAGTTCAAATCCCTGAACTACATCCGTGGCCGCAGCTTCCAGCAGAGCTTCATCCTGATCGATGAAAGCCAGAACCTGACCCCGCACCAGATCAAGACCATCATCACCCGCGCCGGCAACGGCTCAAAGGTGATCTGCCTGGGCAACCTCGCGCAGATCGATACCCCTTACCTGAACGCCACAAGCTCAGGCCTGACCTATCTGACCGAATGCTTCAAAGACTTTCCCCACGGCGTACACATCCACCTGCAGGGCGTACCGCGCTCGGCACTGGCTGAATACGCAGAAACGCACCTCTGACCGGCCGGCCTTTGGCCGGCAGCTGCAAGCCCCAAGCTTCAAGCTGCAAGAAAACCCGCGTGATGGGACATCGCGCGGTTTTTTCCATAAACAGAGCGACCTCAAAGCACCCGATGGTTCATCCCCGTTTCGCTTTTGGCTTTTGGCTTGCGGCTTGTAGCTTGTAGCTTGTAGCTTGCAGCTGCGAAGCCGCAAAGCGGCGGAGCCCAATAGCCCCTCTCTATACAACCCATTACCCATCGCGCCGCCGGTTTCCGTCATAATGCGCGCTCCACGCTGACAGGAGTACGCCCATGCTGATGGTGATTTCCCCCGCCAAGACCCTTGATTACGACACCCCGCCGGTGATCGAGCAAAGCACCCAGCCGCGCTTTGTAGAGCACAGCGTCGAACTGATCGAGGTGCTGCGTGAAAAATCGCCGCAGGAGATTGCCAAGCTGATGTCGCTGTCGGACAAGCTCGCCAGTCTCAACGTCGCGCGCTACGGCAGCTGGGAGCGCGAGAGTACGCCACAGAACGCCAAGCAAGCGCTGCTGGCGTTCAAGGGCGATGTGTACACCGGCCTCAATGCCGAAGACTTCAGCACTGATGACTTTGCCTTTGCCCAGCAGCACCTGCGCATGCTGTCGGGCCTGTACGGCCTGCTGCGCCCGCTGGACCTGATGCAGCCCTACCGGCTGGAAATGGGCACCAAGCTGGTCAATCCGCGCGGCAAGGATCTGTACACCTTCTGGGGCGAGCGCATCAGCCAGTGGCTGAATGAAGACCTGGAAGCCCAGGGTGATCAGGTACTGCTCAACCTCGCCTCGCAGGAATACTTCGGCGCGGTCAAACCCAAGGCACTGAACGCCCGCGTCATTGATACCGTGTTCAAGGATCAGAAAAACGGGCAATACAAGATCATCAGCTTCTACGCCAAGAAGGCCCGCGGCCTGATGGCGCGCTACGTGATCAAGGAACGGCTGCAGGACCCGGAAGGCCTGAAGGATTTCAATCTGGACGGATATCGCTTTGACGCCGTCAGCAGCAGCGAGAACCAGCTGGTGTTCCTGCGCGACGAGCAGGCCTGAGCAGTCAACAAACAACAACCCCGGCTCAAGCCGGGGTTGTTGTTTCAGCCGGTTGATCCACCCGCTGCTCGCGGAAAGCCAGGTAATGCTCCAGCACCAGCTCCGGCGCCTCCACCTGCGGGTAATGACCGATATGAGGCAACAGCACCGTGTCCGGATCAGGGATCAACTGGCGGTAGCGTTCTACCATGTGTGCGCCAGACACCGGGTCCACCGCGCCATCAATCACCCGCAACGGCAAGCGCGTCGCCTGCATCGCCGCTACCCAGCGGTCACGGTGCACGCGACGATCGGCCATGTAACGAATCAGCAGGTGCATGATCCTGGGCCCCTGATTGAACTCGATCATGCGCCAGAAGGCATCAAGCTCGTGTTCATCCGGTTGCGTCTGCGGACCGAAGATATTGCCAAAGGTACGTGCCATTCGCTCGCGGTTGTAGCGTCTGCCGATCAGCGACCCAATCGGGCTCATCAACAGCTTTTGCAGCAGCACCGGATGATGGGTTTCCGGAAACAGCCCGCCATTGAGGAAGCACATCGAGCGCAAAAAGCCCGCGCCGCCCTCATGCCGCGCCAGCAGCTCCTGTGCAACGCTGTCGCCGTAATCATGCGCCAGCACGTGATAGTCAGCGATCTGCAGGTGCGCCATCAGCGCCTGCTGCAGGTCTGCCTGATCAATCAGGTCATAGGGGTAGCTGCGCGGTTTGTCAGAGAAGGCAAAGCCGATCATGTCCAGCGCTATCACCCGGTAGCGCTTGGCCAGCGCGTCCCAGAGGTAGTGCCAGTCCCATGACCCGGACGGGAAGCCGTGGATCAGCAGGAGCGGCTCACCCGCCCCTGCTTCCCACCAGCGGATCTGATGGCCGCGGTAACTGAAAACCCGCCCCTGGGCGACCCAGTCGTCCAGGGGATTGCCGGTATCAGCCATGATTCAGGCGTCGTAACCCGGATTCACCCGATCCAGCTTGCGCAGCAGTGCCGGCCAGGCGATGCCGGCACCGGCACCGTTGGTTGCCTTCTTCATGGAGGCGGCCGCACCGTCCAGCACCGCTTGTGGAATCGGGATCAGCTCTGCGTTCTGGGCCTGTGCACGCACCTGGATTTCACAGCAGCGCTGCAGCGTGTACATGGTCAGGAAGGCGTCTGCTACGGATTTACCACAGGTCAGCAGACCGTGGTTGCGCAGCACCAGGTTGTTGGCACAGCCCAGATCGGCCTGCAGGCGCGGCTTCTCTTCTTCGTTCAGCGCGACGCCTTCGTAGTCGTGGTAGGCCAGGCTGCTGAGGACAAAGATGGACTGCTGGGAAATCGGCAGAATGCCGTCTTTCTGGGTGGATACCGCGATACCGGCGGCGGTGTGGGTGTGCATCACACAGTTGGCGTCATGACGCACTTCGTGAATGGCGCTGTGAATGGTGAAGCCAGCCGGGTTGACGTCATAGGGGGACTCTTCAACTTTGTTGCCTTGCAGGTCGATCTTGACCAGGTTAGACGCGGTCACCTCTTCAAACATCAGCCCGTAGGGATTGATCAGGAAGTGCTCGGTGCCCGGGATCTTCGCAGAGATGTGGGTAAACACCAGATCGTCCCAACCATACATTGCAATCAACCGATAGGAAGCCGCCAGTTCGACACGGACTTTCCACTCTTCGGCACTGACCTTGTTTTTCAGGCTGATCTCGGACAGCGAATGCACTGCGTTCATCGGGGTAACCCTCTATTGTTGGAATAATGTAATTGACCCAAAGGGTCTGCTGACGCTACAGGACATCCCCACTGCGCTGCGGCATACTGTGGGGCGTTCGGTATGAGGGGAGTCTAGACCGTGACGGCAAAGCGGACTGTCAAACAAATTACAGTGTCCGAGATGGGCAACAGCCCGATGCTGGCCAAACTGCTGCAGAAGAACCGCTGGTTTGGCGAGCTGCCACAGGATGTGCTCGATGAGCTGCTGGCCCTTGGGCGCGTGCGCGCACTGCAGGATGGCGAGTTTGTCTACGCCAAGGATGACCAGCCAGACGGCCTGTATGGCGTCATCAGCGGTAGCGCGCGCATCAGCAATATTGGTCAGGACGGACGCGAGGCGGTACTGGCGATCCTCAGCCCCGGCAGCTGGTTTGGTGAGATATCGCTGTTCGACGGCTTGCCGCGCTCCCATGACACCGTCGCCAGTGGACCGACCGAGTTGCTGATGATCCCCCGCACCGGCTTTCACCAGATGCTGGAGCGCCGTCCCGAGCTGTATCCGCTGTTCATGCGCCTGCTGTGCCGGCGCATACGTATCTCGTTCGCCATGCTCGAAGACAGTGCCCTGCTACCGCTGTCCTCTCGCCTGGCCAAGCGCCTGCTGATGCATGCCCACAACTACGGGCAGACTGACGACGACGGTCGTCGGCCCTGTGTCCAGCTATCGCAGGAATCGCTCGGTCAAATGCTCAACAGCTCGCGTCAGAGCATCAACAAACTGTTGAAACAACTGGAAGCCCTGGGCTGGCTGCAGATTCAGTATGGCCAGATTCTGCTGCTGGACGAGGACGCCCTGACGCAACTGGCCAGCGGCGCCCCCTTGCCACGTGGAACCCGAATAGCGCCCTAGCCGCGCAAGGCAGCAATAAAGTCCTGCAACCAGGGCTCAGCGTCGGTGTCCGGGGTAACAGTTTCACTGGCGTCTAGGCGCAACATCGGCAGCGCCTCGCTACCCTGCAGCTCCAGCAGCAGCTCGCGCATCTGCTCTCCGCCCTGACAGAAGGTATCGCCGTAAGCTGTATCGCCCAACGCAATCACCCCGAAAGGCACACCGGTAAACAGCGGAAAACGGTCGCGCATGGAGTGGAACAGCGGCGCCAGACTGTCAGGCAACTCACCCATGCCGGTGGTCGAGCAGCACACCAGCAGCGCTTCAGGCGCCAACGCCAGCAACGCGTCCAGCTCCAGCGGGCGCAGGCGGCTCACCGTCAGGCCCGCTGCCTGACACATCCCCTGCGCTTCGTCTGCCACCAGGT
Source organism: Pseudomonas abyssi (assembly GCF_002307495.1). GTDB lineage: Bacteria > Pseudomonadota > Gammaproteobacteria > Pseudomonadales > Pseudomonadaceae > Halopseudomonas > Halopseudomonas abyssi. The sequence continues at coordinate 317,878 of NZ_NTMR01000002.1, forward strand.
CCGCTGTACCGAATACTGACCCACTGATGATCACCAGATGCATGCCTACTCCCGCTGTTATTGAACTGGCCGGCCATTATGCCGCAAGGCAAGGGTTCAGGTCGCCTGATAGCTGGACAGCAGACGACGCTGCTATAAAATGTGGCCAGAATCCATTACGCAGGTGTCGAATGATCAACGCCAAGCTGCTGCAACTCGTCGTCAATGCGTCCAACGACGGCATCGTGGTCGCCGAACAGGAAGGCGACGATAATATCCTCATCTACGTCAACCCGGCATTCGAGGCGCTGACCGGCTACTGCGCTGATGAAATTCTCTATCAGGACTGCCGTTTTCTGCAGACTGATGACCGCGATCAGGAAGCGCTTCAGCAACTGCGCGACGCCATCAAGGCGCACCAGCCGTGCCGGGTAACCCTGCGCAACTACCGCAAGGACGGCAGCCTGTTCTGGAACGAACTGTCAGTCACGCCGGTGCTCAACGACGCTGACCAGTTAACTTACTTCATTGGCATTCAAAAGGATGTCACTGCCGAGGTAGAGGCTCGCCAGCGGGCGCTGGCATTGGAAGAAGAGCTGACCGCGCTGCGCAACGCTCAGACGCCAGGCTAGACGATGGCAACGCAGGTCGTTTTTCAACGGCCTGCCAGCGCTTCACGCTCAAGCGTCAAAACGCCCAGCCAGCAGTTGACGAGCCCGATCCATCAGGGCCTGGCCGACCTCGCCGAGTCGCGAAATTCCCAGCGCAGCGAGCTCATCCTCCTGCAACGCGCAGCAACTACCGGCCATGGCGACCGGACAGGCCGCCCCCTGATTCAGGCGCGGCAAGGACTGGCTCAGCAGACGCCGGTCCAGCGCCTGATCACTGAACAGCACCACCGCCGCCGTGGTGCTGTGCTCGACCAGCGGCAGCAGGCTGCCCACATCAGGTGCGTCGCCGAGCAGCAGCAGATTGACGCCGATCTCACGCAGCAGCACGGCCACCATCAGCATGTCGAGCTCGGCCTCACGCCCCTGCAGATTGACCAGCAGCAGGGTCACGTGTCCTGGCTCCAGGTAGCCCGCTCGCTGCGCTAGGCGCCCTCGCAGGAAACTGTCGAGCAGTGCAGCGGATGCCGACCCGCCAATCTGACGGCGGTGCAGCGGCCGCAGCACAGACACCAGGGCAGTCACCAGCGGGACTTCCGTCAGCAACTGCGCATACAGCCGCTCCAGCAACAGCGGATCGCCCTGCAACAGCGCCTGGTCCAATCGCTGTTGCCAGAAGTCGTAACGTGAGAAGACGCCATCATCCAGCGGCGCCTCTGCCTCGTCGACGTCCCCCCGATCCAGAATGCCGGCCACCTTGCTGACCGGGACACCACGCGCAATCCACTGGGTAACGCTGCGCACACGCTCGATATCCTGCAACGAGTACAGGCGGTGACCGCCATCGGTACGATGCGGGACCAACAGCCCGTAGCGCCGCTCCCAGGCGCGCAGGGTGATCGGGTTCACGCCGGTCAGGCGCGACACCTCGCGAATGGGGTACAGCGTCTGACGCGCCGCTTCAGGAGTCTGGTTCATGATCGGGATCCATAGCAGGCCGTAGCCAACACTAAAAACCTGTACAGTGTACAACAATGTTATACATTAATGTTATACATTAGTGGCGACAGCGAGCGCGGCTCGGCGTGCTACCATTGCGCCCTTTTTATTCACAACCGACGGCATTCCAGCGACTCACAGCATGCAGGCAGTCAGGCAAGGCACACCGCACAGCAACCAGAATGGGTCTACCATCGTCATCACCGGCGGTGCGCAGCGCGTCGGATTGTACTGCGCCGAGCGCCTGGCTGCCGACGGTTTTCAGGTACTTATCACCTGCCGGCGTCTGCGCGATGAGTGGCAGCAGCACCCGCTGGCACCGGGCATCGTGCCGATGCTGGCCGATTTTTCGACCGTGCCGGGCATCACACAGTTCATCGACGACCTGAAAGAACGCGCACCGGCGTTGCGGGCGATCATCCACAACGCCTCATTGTGGCTGGACGATGCCGCCGGTGCCGACGCTCTGCAGCAGATGTTCATGGTGCACATGCAGGCGCCCTACCTGATCAACCAGCAGTGCCGTGAGCTGTTCCCCGCTGGCGCACCGGCCGACATCATCCACCTCACCGATGACGTCACCCGCAAGGGCAGCGCCAGGCATATCGGTTACTGCGCGAGCAAAGCCGGGCTGGAGGCGCTGTCGCGCTCCTTCGCCGCGCGGCTGGCACCCCAGATCAAGGTCAACGCCATCGCACCGGCGCTGATCATGTTCAACCCCGAAGACGATGCCGACTACCGCAAGCGTGCGCTAGCCAAATCCGCGCTGGGCATGGAGCCCGGGCCGGAGGTCGTCTACCAGTCCATTCGCTATCTGATGGACAACCCCTATATCACCGGAAGCTGCCTGCCATTGAACGGCGGCCGGCACCTCAAGTAAGCCCACGAGATACTGCCATGAGCCTGGAAAATCTGACCAACAACTACCGCGAGATCCTCACCAACCTGGGTGAGCAGCCGCAGCGCGACGGCCTCAAGGGCACTCCCGAACGCGCCGCCAAAGCCATGCAGTTTCTCTGCCGCGGCTACACCCAGTCACTGGATGAGATCGTCAACGGCGCGCTGTTTGACTCCGACAACGACGAGATGGTGATCGTCAAGGACATCGAGCTGTACTCGCTGTGCGAGCACCACATGCTGCCGTTTATCGGCAAGGCGCACGTTGCCTATATTCCTACCGGCAAGGTCATCGGCCTGTCCAAGGTCGCGCGTATCGTCGACATGTTCGCCCGCCGCCTGCAGATACAGGAAAACCTCACCCGCCAGATCGCTGAGGCGATTCAGCAGGTCACCAACGCCGCCGGTGTCGCCGTGGTGATCGAGGCCAAGCACATGTGCATGATGATGCGCGGCGTCGAGAAGCAAAACTCGTCGATGCACAGCTCGGTGATGCTCGGCGCCTTCCGCGAGTCGGTCAACACCCGCCAGGAATTCCTGCAACTGATCAGCCGGAGCAACTGACCATGAGCCAGCTTGCTCCGGGCCTGGCGCGCATCCGCATCAAGAATTTGCGCCTGCGTACCTTTATCGGTATCAAGGAAGAGGAAATCCTCAACCAACAGGACATCCTGATCAACGCCACCATTCTCTATCCGGCGGACGACGCTGTGAGTGTCAACCAGATTGAACAGGCGCTGAACTACCGCACCATCACCAAGGCCATGATTCGGCATGTCGAGGAGAATCGTTTCGCCCTGCTGGAGCGTCTGACCCAGGAGCTGCTCGACATCGTCATGCAACACCAACAGGTGCACTATGCCGAGGTCGAAGTAGACAAGCCGCATGCCCTGCGCTTTGCCGAGTCCGTTTCCATCACCCTCAGCGCCGCGCGCCACTGAGGCTGATTGACAATACCCGGTAGCCAATTATCCTTGCGCTCAGAGTCGGCGCGCGGCTACCGCGCGCCATGCCCCACAACAGACGCATGAAGGAAAGCCGATCATGACCAAGCAAGAGCGTCTTGAACTGGAAGCTGCGGCCTTCCGCAACCTGGTCAGCCACCTGCGCAGTCGCAAGGATGTGCAGAACATCGACCTGATGACGCTGGCCGGTTTCTGCCGCAACTGCCTGTCCAAATGGTACAAGGCCGCAGCCGATGACATGGACATCGAGCTGAGCATGGACGAAGCCCGCGAAGCGGTCTACGGCATGCCCTACGCCGAGTGGAAGGCTAAATATCAGACCGAAGCGACCCCGCAGCAGCAAGCCGCCTTCGACAAGGCACAGAAACAGGACAAAGCATGACCGCCGAGCAGTTCATCGCCCGCCTGGGCAACCCGGAACACCAATTCGCCGAAACGCTGGCGTTTATCGACTCGACCTACGAACACCAGCCAACGGCCTTCGATAACGGCCCGGTACACAACAGTGCCGAGCAGAATCAGGGCTCATGCAAGGTGCTGGCGATGTCGCTGGACCTGGGCCTGAGCGATGAACAGGCACTGCAGTGCTTTGCCGAGCACTACCGCTCGGTACTGGCGACACCCGAGGGCAGCGACCACGGCAATATCCGCGCACTGATGAAGGGCGGTCTGAGCAAGGTCAGCTTTGCCGGCAGCCCGCTCACCCGACGTCAGGGCTGACCCCATGGCCGTCAAGCAGCTAAGGCCAGTCGGTGATTTCCCACCCACCGGTATTTTCCGCCGCCTGTTCGCCGCTGGTTACGACCTGTTGCTGCTGCTGGCCGCATTGATGGTCACCACCCTGCTCTACCTCGGCGCCCACATCCTGATCAGCGGCGAGCCCGCCGCACATCAGCAAGCAGAAGAGGGTGCCTATGTCGGCGACCCAATCCTCACGCTTATCGTGCTGGTGGTGACCGTCGCCTTCTACACCTGGTTCTGGACCAAGAAAGGTCAATCGCTGGGCATGCAGGCCTGGCGCATTCGCCTGCAACAGCCTGACGGGCAAACCATTACCGGACGTCAGGCGCTGATTCGTCTGGCCGTCGCACAGGCGTCCTGGCTATGCGCCGGCCTGGGCTTTCTCTGGCAGCTGTGGGACCGCCAAGCCCGCACCTGGCACGATATCGCCTCCGGCACACAACTGGTCACTTTGCCGAAGGGCACCTTCAAGGACTGACCAGCCCATACCCAAAACAGGGTACTGTCTCATCCAGTACCCTTTTCAGGGTACGACGCGCGCCAACAGGCTATCCAGAATCCCTTGGGCTACCACGCACATCAAGGGACCTTCTGCATGCATACTTCAAAAAAATGGCCACTGGCCCTCGCAATCTCTTCCGCCCTGACGCTGACTGCCTGCCTCGGCGGCGGCGGCGGTGGAGGCGGGAGCGACGGCGGCGGGAACGCTGGCGCCAGTACCACCCGCTACTCGCTGACCGTGGGCACCCCGACGACCACGGCCGCGACCGCTCTATCTGCGCAGGAGCGCATCGCCCAGGCGATCATCGACTTCCTGATCACCCCGGCACTGGCCGATACTTTTGATGACCTCGACCCATCCACCTTCCGTGTCATCACCATCGAGGCCGACGGGACCCTGGTCGAGCTCGGCCCTGACGAGTTCACTGCCGAAGCCGATGACGAGAGTGACGGCTATATACTCGAGCTGCCCTTCGCTTCGCGTATCAACAGCTATATCGAAATCCCCCTGCCGGCGGGCATCAGCTACACCACGCCAACCACGCGAAGCGACCTGTTCGCCAACCCGCTGACGACGTTTGTCACCCAGCAAATCGCCAGCCGTACCGCCCAGTTCGACGAACTGACGCTGGACGAGGTGGATCAGATTATCGAAGCCGTGCTGGAGATGGCCAACGACCCGGCGGTGCAGGCAGAGTTGGAACAAGCCATCAATAGCAGCGCCAGCACCGAACAACTGCTCGACCAGGTCGGCGCCAGACTATCGGCCTCCATAGAACAGCAGTTCGACGACAAGGCCGCTCCCTCGCTCGACAGCAGCGCGGCCAACCAGGCTTCTGGCGGTTACTACAGCGAAAACATGACCGTTGGCGGCTACGCCGACCAGGGCGCCGGCATCCTGCTGGGCGGCAATCGCAGCAGCGCGATCGAGCTGGATATCACGGGCGACACCGGCACATTCAACGTACCGGCCAACACCTTCAAGGAAATGGAGATCGTGGTAGGTGTGGGCGCTTACAGCAACACTTACTCCCGGGCCTGGATCGACGACGAGGCCGACAGCGGCAGCTTCAGCGCCGATGCCCGCGGCATTCTGTTTGCCGAAAGCGAAGCGCTGGAAGACTACGAAAAAGGCAGCGACGACGTCGATAGCTGCGAAACCCAAACCGCCGACTGCCGTGACCGCGAGTACAGCAGCGCCTTGCGCTTCACCGCCGCCGGCCCGGCCAGCGCCCCGCTGGACGTGATGATCGGCTCCGAGTTTTACACCCGCGAGGTGCGCGACGACGCCAACTCCCCGCAGCTTCAGGTGCTCAACCAGACCCTGGATGTCATGCTGCGCCGCGCCAGCCAGATGCCCACGGTTGACGGCCGGTACGGCGTCATCGAACTGCTGTTTGAAGGCGGCGACACTGATCTTGATATCTATGTGTACAACAATCTGCTCGATATCGACGGCACGCAGGGTAGTTACTGCGAGCAGGGTCGCCGCAACCTGGAGATTTATCCGCAGAAAGGAAAATATGAGTTCGATCGCTTCAACTACCAAGCCTGCCAGGGCGATGAAGGCTGGGACTGGGATGACCCGAATGTCGGCGAGAGTGGCAGCTTTCCGCTCAGCGTCGCCAGCGACGGCAAACTGGTACTGGATGAAGAACTGCAGGGCTATGCCTCACCGGATGGCCGCACCTTGCTGCTGGGGCTTGAAGCCACCGAGGTACTCGACGGCGCCATTGAAGAAAACGACGGAGAGCAGCACTTTCGTCAGATGCTGCTGGCGGTCAAGCCCGCCAGCAGCAGCAATCTGGCCAACCGCACCTATCGCCTGATGGCGATCGGTCTGTACGCCGAATCGGGTCTGGTTGAGCCAACCCGCCTGAACGCGGGCAGCCTGCGCTTTGACGCTGAGGGCAACGCCGAAATGACCGCTGCCTGGCACTGGCAGCAGGTGACCGAGTCCGGTTTTGCCGACGCCAGCGTCAATGAGCAGTTCACCCTGGCATTCGATACCGACATCAACGAGGGCGCGCTGCAGCTGCAAGCGGTGCAGGGCAACAACGATGGTGGTGTGCTGACCTTCACCGCCGACGGCTACGTCCAGGAAGGCGAACGCCTGATCGTGCTCGGCGCCAGTGGCGAAAACTCGGATGGGGGCGACTTCACCGGCATGATGATCGGGGTGTGCACCAACTGCGACGAGTAATCGCTTTCTCGCAGAATCCAGAGCGCCCGGCACCCTGCCGGGCGCTCTGCCAATAGGCGAGCCTCTGTAGCCGTCACGCCCCCCTGCCAGCAAATAGCGCCCGGCAAAACAGCATGTAAAACGGCCACCGCGCCTGGCATACCGCTAGTTGATCAGCCCCATGCGGATGGCTTCCTGCACCGCCTGCGCCCGGCTGCTGATACCCAGCTTGGCGTAGATATTCTTGATGTGCTTGGCGGCCGTGTGATAGCTCACACCCAGCATGTCCGCCGCTTCCGCCGTCTTGTAACCGTTGCCGATCACCAGTAGAAACTCCTGCTCCCGTGCACTCAGGCGCTCGACATTGTCCACCTCGGGCAGCCCACGCCGCTGCAGCTCGGTCGCGCCGTCCTGCGGCGCTTGCTGGAAGTAGCCCAGCATCCGCTGGGCGATCTGCGGTGACAGCGGAGGCACGCCCTTGACGATCCCCAGTAGCGCGCTGGCAATCTGCTCCTGCGGATCCTCCTTCAGCAGGTAGCCGTTAGCCCCGGCCTGCAGCGCAGGAAACAGGTGCATGTCGTCGTCGTACATGGTGGCGACCACCAGTTGCGCTTCCGGGTGCTGCTGGCGACATTGGCGAATGAAGTCCACCCCGGAGCCGTCTGGCAATTGCAGGTCAACCAGACACAGCTCCGGCGCCCGCTCATGCAGCGCCTGGCAGGCACTGCGCAGAGTGCCGCAGAAGCGGACATCCGCATCCGGCCAGGCCAGGCGCGTTGCGTCGGCCAGCCAGCGCTGGGCATCCTTGAGGTCTTCCAGAATCAGTATGTGTTTCATGTCTGCTGTCCGCCTCCCAACGGAATCTCACAGCGCATGGCCAGCCCGCCTTCCAGCGGACTCCACCATACGATCTCCCCTCCCAGTTCCTCGCTGCGCTGTCGCATGCCGCGCAAGCCGACCCCGTCGCCGTCCAGACGCGCGGCCTGCAGGCCGCCGCCATCGTCCCGGTACTCCAGGATCAAACACTCGCCGGCAAGCCAGAGGCGCACGTGCACGGTTGCAGCCGCTCCGTGCTTGAAGGTGTTGGAGCAAGCCTCACGCAGAATGCGCGACAGGTTACGCTCGATTCGCGGGCTCAACAGCCAGCTGCGCGCCGCCGGGTCCAACTGCATGTCCAGCGCAAGGCCAAACAGCCGGCAACGCTCACGCGCCTCGGCCTGCCAGCGCGCATAGCTTTGCTGCAACTGCACAGCCCCTTTCTGCAACCCCTGAATCACCTCGCGCAACTCGCGCAGGCAGTCACGCGCCAGCTGCTGCAGCTCGTCGCTACCCTGCGCGCGGTAAACCACCGACAGCAGCCGCGCGCCCACATCATCATGCAGGTCACGCGCTACCCGCTGGCGCTCACTGATCACGCCGGTCTGATAGGAGTGGTGGTACTGCTGGGCATAGCTGAACAGGGTCAGTGCCTGCTGACAGAAATCCAGGTCCTTGCGATCAAACAGGCGCCGCCCGCCCGCGGCGTAACTGAGAACCTGTGCCGGCCCCTCGTCGACCGCCGGCACAGCAAGACGCAAGCCGTTGTCCCGGATCTCTGGCTGACCGACCACCTCGTCAGCCTCCTCAATGCGCAGCGGGTCATATATTTCCTGCAGCGCCTTGCGCCACTGCGCCGGGATCGGCCGCTGGTACTCAAATGCCTGCTGCAGGATACGTGGCAGGCGCTGATGCAGTGCACCGCGCGGGTTATCAGGCGCCAGCCAGAGCAAAAAGCCCTGGCGAATCGGCAAATACACCCAGCCGACCACCGCCAGCGAAACCAGCAGGCCCATGCTGGTTTCCAGATCCAGCAGCAGAATCAGAAAGGCGTCCAGCACAATAAACAGCACGCCAAAGGCAAACCAGAACCAGGCCAGCAGGATCCAGCGATCCAGATCGAACAACCGATAGCGTACGATCCCCAGGGCAATGCCCAGATAGGTCAGCACAAAAAATGCCCAGGCGTGGGTCTGATGGGCAACCGAGGGATAACCGATCACCTGCGGAAAGACGACCAGCAACAGGTAACCGAAGGCACCGGCAAACCAGGCGGCCAGCAGCCATTTCAGCCGCGCGCGGGCCACCGGCTCATAGCGGGTCCAGCGCCATTGAATGCAGGCAAACAGGATATCCACGGCAAACCACGCCAGTAGCGGATAACGGGCAGCAATATCCAGATTCGGCCACCACTGCAACCAGTTGGCGGCCAGCGTGGCCAGCACCACCGGCAGCATAAAGCGTTCAAAGGGAAAGCGGCCCAGCCGCAGCGGGTAGTACCAGAACAACGCCGTACCCGTACCGGCGAACAGCATGGCGCCGGCCTGATTGGCCCGCGAGAGCAACAGGAACCAGTCTGGCGCCAGGGTCAGTTCCCGCGTGGTGTAGACGGCGCTGGCGATGATGGCCACAGCAATGGCCAATCCCGCCAGGGCATAAAGCAAGGGGCCACGCTCGGTCTGCACGAACGCCCAGGCAGCCACGCCCATCAGCAGCACCGCCAGGCCGCATACCACCTGATACCAGAACAGCAACGGCAACTGGATCAGCCCGCGCGCCCCCTCCGGCTGCAGACTTACCCAGCGCGCAGGGGCAGGCGGACCACTGTCGACAGCGAGTGGCTGCACCCGCAACTGCACGTCCTGGCCATGCAGGATGTCCCACAGCTGGGCGTGACGTTCGAAGAAACGGTTATAAACGGCGAATTCGCGGGCGTCGTCGGGTTCCGCCACCGCGTCCCAGCTTTCCAGCGACAGCGTGCCGGTACTGCTGCGCAGCGCCAGCAGCACTTCACCCTTGTGCACCTGACCAGCAACGGGCCCGTCGGCGTCGACCCGGCTGATACGCACTCCTTCTGGCGAGGGCACCGCAGTGAATCCCAGCCACGGCTGACCGGAGGCCACATGCAGAGCCAGAAAGAACAACAGCAGCGCTACCGCCAGGCCGGCGGAGAGCACGCGAAAAGGCGGTGTTTCCTTGAACATCGGACGGAGCAATCCTGCTTACCTGTCGAACATCAGCAAGGCAAGCATGCCCTAGCAGGGGCGACGGGTCACCCCTTCAAGCGGAAAATGCTGGCAAAAAGCCTTATCAGCCGGCGCGCCGCATCAACCAGGCGCCCAGCGCCAGCAACAGCGCGATGGGCAGCAACACCGCAATCAACGGCGAAAAACCAAACACCAGACTGGACGGCCCCAGCAGGTCCTGAACGATCTGGAATACAAACCCGACCAGCACCCCGGTGAACAGCCGCTGGCCCATGGTGACCGAGCGCAGCGGACCAAAAATAAAGGACACCGCCACAAACACCAGCACCGCCGTGGCCAAGGGCTGGAAGAGTTTTTTCCAGAAGGCCAGCCAGTAGCTCTGGTTGTTCAGGCCCTGCTCGGCCAGGTATTTCTGATAGCGCCAGATACCGGTCAACGGCAAGGCATCAGCCTCCAGCAACACCACCTGCAACAACTCGGGTGACAGGTGCACGTCCCAGCGCTCCTGCAGGTTCACGGTCACCGAGCTTGCGCCGGTATCGGCAAAATGCGTCGAACGCACATCTTCCATCAGCCAGTCGTCCTCTTGCACGGCTGCGCGGCTGGCAAAACTGGCCTCCAGCAGACGTCGCTGGTCATCAAAGCGGTAGCGGGTGATGCCGTAGAGCACTCCGTTGGGCTGCACCGCGTTGATGTGCAGAAAGTCATTGCCTTCGCGGTGCCATAGCCCCTTGGACTTCAGCGCCTCGTCACTGCCCTCGGCGATCGCCTTGCGGCTTTCCGCCAGGTTGGCGGTATAGGGCGCGATGTACTCGCCAATCCCCACGCCCAGCACCATTAACAGCAGCAAGGGTTTCATTACCGCCAGGGTGATCCGCGCAATGGACACGCCCGAGGCGCGCATGATGGTCAACTCCGAGTTGCTGGCCAGGGTGCCCAGGCCCACCAGGCAGCCGACCAGCGCCGCCAGCGGCAACAACTCGTGCACCCGTGCCGGCAACGACAGCAGGGTGTAGACCAGCGCCTGCAAGGGGCCGTAGCCCCCTTCCACGTCGTCCAGTTCGTTGATGTAGGAGAACAGCAGATCCAGCCCCAGGATCACCGCCAGAACCGCCAGAATGCCCAGCAGCACCGCACTACCGATGTGTCGATCAAGCCGCCGCATGCTGACCTCCCTTGGCCTGACGCGGCGCAAACAGCGCATCGCGATTGAGCACCACGCCAATCAGCAAAAACAGCCCGTGCACCCACCACAGCCCCAGCGCTGGCGGCAGCTTGCCCGACTCGATCCAGCCGCGAGCGCTGATCAACAGCGCCAGATAGGCCATATACAGCAGGATCGCCGGCAGCAGCTTGAGGAAGCGCCCCTGACGCGGATTGACCCGCGCCAGCGGCACCGCAAAGAAGGCCACAATCGGCACCAACAGCGGAATCGCGATGCGCCACTGCAGCTCGGCGCGCTCGTCCAGCCCGCGCTCACTCAGCAACTGAGCGGTCGACATAGCCTCGCGATCACTGACCTCGGTCTGCACTTCGGGCTTGGGCAACAGGACACCGTAGGTATCGTAGGAAATGGTTCTGAAGGCGGGCGAGCCAGGCTGGCCCTCGTAACGGAACCCCTGATTAAGCACCAGATAACGACTGCCGTCCGCATTCAGCTCCTGGGTGCCGGATTCGGCCACCAGCACCCCGAGCACCGCATCTTCGCCGTCGCCGCGGCGCTCGGTAATAAACACATCCTGCAACTCGGTGCGGTCTTCGGACAGACCACCGGCGTAGGTCACCCGCTGACCACTGCCCAGCGCCTGAAAGCGTCCGGCCGCCAGGGTGTCAAATTCGGTCAGCGCATCCTGCTGGTTCAACAGCTGCTGGGTTTTCAGCACGCCACCCGGCGCCACCCAGAAACTCAGCAGCGCCACCAGCAACGCAACCAGTAAGGCCGGCCCCTGGGTGTAGCCAATCAGCTTGCGATCACTCATACCCGTGGCAGACAGCACGGTCATCTCGCTGTCGAGGTACAGCCGCCCGTAAGCCAGCAAAATACCGAGAAACAGCCCTAGCGGCAGAATCAGCACCATAAAGCCCGGCAGCCGATAGGCCATGATGACAAACAGCACAGACGCATCCAGCTGACCGGCAGCGGCCTGCGCCAGATACTTGATGAAGCGGCCACTCATAATGATCAGCAGCAGTACACCGCTGACCGCAGTCAGTGTCCACAGCACTTCACGGCTGAGATAACGGAAAACAATCACGAAACAGGTCCTTGGCTCCGGGGTCTTTAAGGGCCGGCGCGAATAGGCCAGAATGCGGGGCAGACATGTCTGCCAGCAGCAGCCCGACAGACACCCGCGGGAATTTGCCCGTATTATCAGTCAATCATCTCGATTTGTCTTGGGGAGCACCATGGAGTTCAACGTTAAGCACGGCGCACTGGAAACCATCAAATGTGGCTGGCTGGTCGTCACCGTCAGCGAAGGCAAGGCCCTGACCGGCCCGGCAGCCGAGCTGGACAAGGCCTGCGGCGGCCAACTGGGCACCGCTCTGAAGAACGGTGACCTCTCCGGCAAGAGCGGCAGCAGCCTGACCCTGTTTGCCCTGCCCGGTGTCGCCGCCCAGCGTGTACTGCTGCTAGGCAGCGGCAAGGACGAGCCCCTGAGTGACCGTGCCTGGCGCAAACTGGCGCAACAGGCGCTGAGAACCATCAAGGCCGGCCCGGCTGGTGATGCCGTGTTCGCGCTGTCTGGCACCGTGAAGAACCGCGACCTGGCCGGCCAGGCGCGACTGCTGGTCGAAGCCTGCCACGACGTGCTCTACACCTTTGATCAATTCAAGAGCAAGAAAGCCGACAAGCCAAAGCTGAAGAAGATCAACCTGTGGAGCGCCGACAAGGCCGATGCCACCGCGCTCAAGCGCGCCATCGCCGAGGGCACTGCCATCAGCGATGGCATGGCGCTGACCCGTGATCTGGGCAACCTGCCCGGCAACGTCTGCACACCGACCTACCTCGCCAACCAGGCCAAGGCGCTGGCCAAGGCGCACAAGGGCCTTGAGGTGGAAGTGCTCGATGAGAAGGCCATGAAAGCCCTCGGCATGGGCGCCCTGCTGGCGGTCAGCGCCGGCAGCGCCGAGCCGGCCAAGCTGATCCGCATCAGCTACAACGGCGGCAAGGCCAAGGACAAGCCGCACGTGCTGGTCGGCAAGGGCATCACCTTCGATACCGGTGGCATCAGCATCAAACCAGCCGCGACCATGGACGAGATGAAATATGACATGTGCGGCGCCGCGACCGTCTTCGGCGTGCTCAAGGCGGTGGTCAGCCTGCAGCTGCCGATCAACGTAACCGGTCTGATTGCCTCGGCCGAGAACATGCCCAGCGGCACCGCGACCCGTCCGGGCGACATCGTCACCAGCATGTCCGGCCAGACCATCGAAATCCTCAACACCGATGCCGAAGGCCGGCTGGTACTCTGTGACGCACTGACCTACGCCGAGCGCTTCAAACCCGCCAGCGTCGTCGACATTGCCACCCTGACCGGCGCCTGCATCGTCGCCCTGGGCAGCAATGCGTCCGGCCTGATGGGTAACAACGATGAGCTGATCAACCAACTGCTGACCGCCGGTACCGAGGCAGGCGATCGCGCCTGGCAACTGCCGCTGTTCGACGAGTATCAGGAGCAGCTGGACAGCCCCTTTGCCGACATGGCCAACATCGGCGGCCCCAAGGCCGGCACCATCACCGCCGGCTGCTTCCTGTCGCGCTACACCAAGGCCTACCCCTGGGCGCACCTGGACATCGCCGGCACCGCCTGGATCAGCGGCGGCAAGGACAAAGGCGCCACCGGCCGCCCGGTTCCGCTGTTGATGCAATATCTGCTTGATCAGGCCAAGGCCTGATCAAGCAGCCACAAGCTGCAAGCGACAAGCCTCAAGCCTGATCGGTGAGAAGGTTTTAACTTGCAGCTTGCGGCTTGAAGCTTGAAACTACCTTTATGACCCGCATCGATTTTTACCTGCTCTCCAGCGACCAGCCGCAAACGCGGCTGGCGTATGCCTGCCGCCTGGCGCACAAGGCCTGGCAGAAAGGGCACCGCGTTTACCTGCACTGCGCGTCCGAGCAAATGTGTCAGGAGCTGGACGCACTCTTGTGGTCGTTTCGGCGTGATGCCTTTGTGCCTCACGTCATCCTTGGCGAGGGCCCGGAGGAAGCAGTGAGTTGCGGCAATGGCGAGCAGCCGGGCAGTCACGCCGACCTGCTGATCAACCTGTCAGAACAGACGCCTGGCTTTTTCAGCCGTTTTCAGCGCATGGCGGAAATTGTCGTCGAAGATGACAGCGTGCGCTTGCCGGCGCGCGAGCGCTTCCGTTTTTACCGGGAGCGGGGCTATCCTCTACACTCCCATCAAATACGGACAGCGGGATGACCCATGAAGCAGCGCGACCCTTCGGAGCCCTCACGACTGCTGGAAGACCTGGAATCCATCCGCACCCTGCTTGATGAGCATCCCGAGCCTGAGGTGGGTGACGACGGCCAACTCGACATCCCGCTGCTGCAGGACGTCATCCTCAACCCTGACGAGCCGCCGCTGAGCGCCGTCGGACACCCTGCCCCGCCGCTGACCAGCGGTATGGCCAGCAGATCACCCAACCCGTTTCTGCCCTACGCTTCACTGGCCAAACTGGCCGAAGAGCGCATGCAGCTGGACCAGATCATGGCCCAGCAGAGCCCCCTCTCTGCCGTCCCCAGCTCGCCGCGCGAAGCTCGCCTGGAAGCACGCCTGCAGGCCGAGGCACAGTTGCTGCTGCAGGAGGTCATCGACGATCTGATGCCGACCATCGAAGACGAGCTGCGCAAGCGCATGCAGGGCAAGCTGCAGCAACTGGTGCGTGAACAGCTGAAATAACCCCTGCGGGCTGGGCCATCCCCCCTCCTGACCGCTATAATGGCGGTTTTCTCTGCGCCTACTTCGCCTGCGGCCACTCGAGCCGCGCGACCGCGCTGATCGCCCATCGTCAACCGGATAGCCAGCACACCCATGGACAAGACTTACCAGCCCCACGCCATCGAAACTTCCTGGTACCAGACCTGGGAGCAGAACAACTACTTTGCCCCCCAGGGCTCGGGCGAGTCCTACACCATTGCCCTGCCGCCGCCGAACGTCACCGGCAGCCTGCACATGGGCCACGGCTTCAACAACGCGATCATGGATGCGCTGATCCGCTTCCGCCGCATGCAGGGTCGCAACACCCTGTGGCAACCGGGCACCGACCACGCCGGTATCGCCACCCAGATGGTGGTCGAGCGCCAACTGGCCGCACAGGGCGTCAACCGCCACGACCTGGGCCGCGAGAAGTTTCTCGAAAAAGTCTGGGAATGGAAGGAAGAGTCCGGCGGAAACATTACTCGCCAGATTCGTCGTCTGGGCAGCTCGGTCGACTGGAGCCGCGAGCGCTTCACCATGGACGACGGCCTGTCAGAGGCGGTCAAGGAAGCCTTCGTGCGCCTGCATGAGGACGGTCTGATCTACCGCGGCAAGCGCCTGGTCAACTGGGACCCGAAACTGCACACCGCGATTTCCGATCTGGAAGTAGAGAACCACGACGAGCAGGGCTCGCTGTGGAACCTGCGCTACCCGCTGGCTGACGGCGCCACCACCGCCGACGGCAAGGATTATCTGATCGTTGCCACCACGCGCCCGGAAACCATGCTGGGTGACAGCGCGGTGGCAGTAAACCCGGAAGACGAGCGTTATCAGGCGCTGATTGGCAAGTTCGTCGAGCTGCCGCTGGTCGGCCGCCGCATCCCGATCATTGCCGATGATTACTGCGACCCGGAGTTCGGCACCGGCTGCGTGAAGATGACCCCGGCCCACGACTTCAACGACTACGAAGTCGGCAAGCGCCACAGCCTGCCGCTGATCAACGTCCTCGACCAGAACGCCGCCGTCCTGGCCCGCGCCCAGGTGTTCAACATCGACGGCAGCGTCAACAACGAGATCGACGCCACCCTGCCCGAGGCCTACGCCGGCATGGACCGCTTCGAGGCGCGCAAGAAGATCGTCGAGGACTTCGACGCCCTCGGCCTGCTCGAAAAGATCGAACCCCATGCGCTCAAGGTGCCCAAGGGCGACCGCTCCGGCGTGGTCATCGAGCCGTGG
Source organism: Pseudomonas abyssi (assembly GCF_002307495.1). Classification (GTDB taxonomy): domain Bacteria; phylum Pseudomonadota; class Gammaproteobacteria; order Pseudomonadales; family Pseudomonadaceae; genus Halopseudomonas; species Halopseudomonas abyssi. The sequence continues at coordinate 333,931 of NZ_NTMR01000002.1, forward strand.
CTGACCGACCAGTGGTACGTCTCCACCAAGCCGCTGGCCGAGCCGGCGATTGCTGCGGTTGAAGACGGCCGCATCCAGTTCGTGCCCAAGCAATACGAAAACATGTACTTCAGCTGGATGCGCGACATTCAGGACTGGTGTATCTCCCGTCAGCTGTGGTGGGGCCACCGCATCCCGGCCTGGTACGACGAAGCCGGTAACGTCTACGTTGGCCGCGATGAAGAAGAAGCCTATCGCAAGGCGCTGGAAAGCAACGACCGCGAAGCAGAAGCAGAGCTGCCAACCTTGGAGGAGCTCAAGAATGCCGCCGTCTCCTGCGGCCTGGGTGTACTGCGCCAGGATGAAGACGTGCTCGACACCTGGTTCAGCTCGGGCCTGTGGACCTTCTCCACCCTCGGCTGGCCGGAACAGACCGAAGCGCTGAAAACCTTCCACCCGACCGACGTGCTGGTGACCGGCTTCGACATCATCTTCTTCTGGGTCGCGCGCATGATCATGCTGACCATGCACCTGATGAAGCATGACGACGGCACCGCGCAGATCCCGTTCAAGACGGTCTACGTGCACGGTCTGGTGCGCGACGGTCAGGGCCAGAAGATGTCCAAGTCCAAGGGCAACGTGCTCGACCCGCTGGACATCATCGACGGCATCGACCTCGAATCACTGGTACAGAAACGCACCAGCGGCATGATGCAGCCCAAGCTGGCGGCCAAGATAGAAAAGCAGACCCGCGCCGAATTCCCGGACGGTATCGCCGCCTACGGTACCGACGCGCTGCGCTTCACCAACTGCTCGCTGGCCTCCACCGGCCGTGACATCAAGTTCGACATGGGCCGCGTCGAGGGCTACCGCAACTTCTGCAACAAGATCTGGAACGCCGCGCGTTACGTGATGATGCAGTGTGAAGACAAGGACTGCGGCGCCGCTGGCGAAACCGTCGAGCTGACCCTGGCTGACCGCTGGATCATCTCCCAGCTGCAGCGCACTGAAGCCGAAGTCACCCGTCAGCTGGACCAGTTCCGCTTCGACCTGGCCGCCAACGCACTCTATGAGTTCATCTGGAACCAGTACTGCGACTGGTATCTGGAACTGTCCAAGCCGGTGCTGTGGGACGAAAATGCTCCGGCCGAGCGCCAGCGCGGTACCCGCCGCACCCTGGTTCGGGTACTGGAAACCGCGCTGCGTCTGGCGCACCCGTTCATGCCCTTCATCACCGAAGAGATCTGGCAGCGCATCGCGCCCATGGCCGGCAAGCAGGGTGACACCATCATGCTGCAACCCTGGCCGGTTGCCGCCGAGGACCGCATCGACAGCGCCGCCGAGGGCGACATCGAGTGGCTCAAGGCGCTGATTCTGGGCGTGCGTAACATCCGCGGCGAAATGAACGTGGCTCCGGGCAAGGCACTGGATGTGCTGCTGCGCAAGACCACCGCCGAAGACCTGCGTCGTCTGGGCGACAACGAGACCTTCCTGAAGAAACTGGCCAAGCTGGAGTCGATCCGCGTCCTTGGCGACGACGAGGAGGCGCCTCTGGCCGCCACCGCGCTAGTCGGTGAGCTGGAAGTGCTGGTCCCCATGGCCGGTCTGATCGACAAGACTGCCGAGCTGGCGCGCCTGGACAAGGAAATCGGCCGCCTGGAAGGCGAAGTCAAGCGCGTAGGCGGCAAGCTGTCCAACCCGGGCTTTGTCGACAAGGCACCGCCGGCAGTGATCGACAAGGAGCGCGCCAAGCTGGCCGAGGCAGAAAAGGCACTGACCCAGCTGAGCGAGCAGCGCGCTCATATCGCCAGCCTGTAAGCGCGGGGCAAGCGCATGGGCGTGGACCTGGGGATAGTACTCGCACTGCTGCTGGCCAGCGTGGTGCTGTTTATCCTCAACAAACCACGGATGGATGTGGTTGCCCTGCTGGTCATCCTCGCCCTGCCGCTCAGCGGCATCCTCACTCTGGAGGAGACCCTGAGCGGCTTCAGCGACCCCAGCGTGCTGCTGATCGCAGCGCTGTTCGTGATCGGTCAGGGCCTGGTCAGTACCGGCATCGCCTACCAGTTGGGCGACTGGATCATCCAGCGCTCGGGCAACAGCGAAACCCGCCTGTTGATTCTGCTGATGCTGACCGTCGCCGGCCTCGGTGCGGTCATGAGTTCCACCGGCGTGGTCGCCATTTTCATCCCCATCGTGCTGAGCATTGCCAATCGTCTGGGCAGCTCGCCCGCGCGCCTGCTGATGCCGATGAGTGTCGCCGGCCTGACCAGCGGCATGCTGACGCTGGTCGCGACCGCTCCCAACATGGTGGTGCACAGTGAGCTGGTGCGCAGCGGTGATGACGGTTTCGGTTTTTTCAGCATCACCCCCATCGGCTTGACCGTATTGGCAGTCGGCATCGGCTACATGCTGCTGACCCGGCGCTGGCTGGATCGCCGCCCAGCAGGCAAGCCGGCGCCGCCAAGACAAACCATGGCGGCCCTGGCAGCGCGCTACCGCCTGACCGACCGTGAGCGGCGCTTGCGTGTGCGGCCTGATTCCCCACTGGCCAACCAGCCGTTGAATGCACTGTCGCTGCGTTCCGAATACGGCATCAATGTCATTGCACTGGAGCGCCCGCAACGGCTTCGCACCCTGCTGCTGGTCGCCACCGGCAACAACATGGTGCAGGCCGGGGATATCCTGCTGGTCGATCTGGCCAGCCCGGCGATTGCGCTGGTCGGCGTCTATCAGCAACTGGGTCTGCAAGCCGAGCCGCTGAGTGACTCCTACTACAACCGCCACGCCCATCAGCTGGGGCTAGCCGAGGTGACGCTGCCGCCGGAGTCTGCGCTGCTGGGCAAGACCGTGCAGGGGCTGGGCTTTCGCAGCGAATATCAGCTCAACGTGGTCGGCCTGCGGCGTCAGGGTCAGGCGCTGGATGGCCTGCTGATCGACGAGCGCCTGAAATCCAGCGATACCCTGCTGGTCGCCGGCAGCTGGAAGGCCATCAACCGCCTGCACGGCCTGAACCGAGATGTGCTGCTGCTCAGCGTGCCGGCGGAGGTGGACGAAGTCGCCCCGACCAAACGCAAGGCGCCCTACGCCCTGCTGAGTCTCGGCGTGATGATCGCGCTGATGGTCAGCGGCGTGGTCCCCAACCTGCTCGCGGCACTGATCGGCTGCCTGCTGATGGGCGCGTTTCGCTGTATCGACATGGACAGCGCCTGGCGCTCCATCCACTGGCCCAGCCTGCTGCTGATCGTCGGCATGCTGCCCTTTGCCCTGGCCCTGCAGAAAACCGGCGGTATCGACCTGGCCGTCAACGGCCTGCTGCAGCTGCTCGGCGAGGCCGGGCCACGCGCCCTGATCGCCGCGCTGTTTGCCCTGACGGCGGTGATCGGCCTGTTTATCTCCAACACGGCTACCGCCGTACTCATGGCCCCGGTGGCCATCGCAACCGCGCAGGCGCTGGACATGTCCCCCATGCCGTTCGCCATCACCGTTGCGGTAGCCGCCTCCGCCGCTTTCATGACGCCGGTATCCTCACCGGTCAACACCCTGGTGCTGGCCCCCGGCGGCTACCGATTCATCGATTTTGTGCGCGTTGGTGTGCCACTGACGCTGCTGGTCATGATGACCAGCGTGATATTGATACCCTGGCTATTTCCGCTCTAGCCGCGGATTTGCTAACGTTCGGCCTCTGACGCCGGCCAGCCTGGAAAGCCCTTATGCCCATCGACAACAGCATCGTTCACCAGATACACAAGAAGCCCGACGGCCAACCCGCCAGCCTGACCCTGCGCGAGGCCGAGCTGGCCAGCTCGCAGGCGCTGGAGCAACTGCTGGCCGGCTTGATCGAGGCCTACAACAGCAAGCCCAACAAGGCCTGGGGCTATTTCCATGAGGAAAGCGGCGCCTACCCGTTCAGCGGCTGGCTGCAGCAGCTGATCGACCAGGAGCTGGACTTTGTCCGCTTCTCCACTCAGGCCACCGAGCACCTGAAGACCTTGATGGAAGGCTCCAACCTGGCCCTCGGCGGACACGTGCTGTTCATCCGCTACCGCCAGGGCATGACTGCGTTTCTGGTCATCGCGCTGCTGCACCACACCGAGGGCGTCACCGTGACCGACGAGCTGGACGTGGCCGCTGCCCGCCACCTGGACCTGTCCAGCCTCAATATGGCCGCGCGCATCAACCTGACCGAGTGGAAACAGAACGCCAGTGCGAAGAACTACATTTCCTTTATTCGCGGGCGCAGCGGCAAGCGGGTATCGGACTACTTCCGCGACTTTATCGGTTGTGTGGAAGGGGCCAATCCTGAGGAAGAAACCAACACGCTGCTACAGGCCTTCAGCGATTACGTCGGCGAGGCGTCGCTGGAACCCGAGCTGGTGAAGGACAAGGCCAAGGCCATGAGCAGCTACGTGAACAGCCAGACCCGCGCCGGTGAGCAGGTGGCGCTGGAGGAGCTGTCAGGCGTGCTGGATGAAGAACACCCCCGCGCCTTCTACGACTATATCCGCAACAAGGATTACGGTCTTAACCCGGAGATGCCGGCCGACAAGCGGGCGATCAACAACTTCCTGCGCTACTACGGCAAGGCCGACGGGCTGTCGATCAGCTTTGAGTCGCACCTGCTCGGCGAGCGCGTGGAGTACGACGAGAGTGAAGACGCACTGGTCATCCGTCACCCGCCCAAAGGGCTGGTACAGCAACTGCGCAACAAGCGGCGCTGAGCACAGGTCAGAGGCCTGTCGGCCCGCCCAGAACGCGGGCCGCTAGCCTCAATGTTCCAGCATGAAGGTGCTGTATTCCAGCTTCTGCAGTGCACCGTTCAGGCGCACCAGACCGGCCAGTACACAGACAATCAACGATACGGTGAAGCCGTAGCCGAAGAAGGTCGGCCCGAGATAGAGGGTTAGCAGGGTCAGCACTGTGTTCAGCAGCACAAACAGCAGGCACAGCTCCAGGGCAATGCGCCGCTTGTCCAGATAGAAGAACACGTTCAGCAGCGCCATGAACACCACCTGCACACTCACCCCGATCAGATCCACGTAGAACAGCGGCAGGTAGTGCTGAGAAATGCCCAACCGGTCTAGCAGCATGGGCGCGCCGAGAAACAGCAGCAGCACGGTCAGCCCCTGCACCTTGCAGATCTCCTGCAGGCCTTGACGAATCGACAGGGTCATCTCGTTCTTCAGCTGACGGATGTGCTGCAGTGTCTCGCCCTCACGCACGGCGCGGAACAGGCGGTCATACCACTCGGCAAAGTCGGTTTCGATACGTACCAGAAACACCGCCATACCAGGGATGATCGACAGGTAGGCAAGAAAGATCGGCAGGTCGTAGATCAGCGAGGCGCGCAGCGGGCCAATAACCTGCTCAGAGGTACCCGGGTTAGCCCAGAACAGAAACTTGTCGATCCAGATACCCAGGTTGTAGAAAAAGCCGGTCAGCAGCAGGCTGACAAAGACCTTGCGGCGCTGGAAAAACTCAAAGGCCACCAGACGCTCGGACGGATACTGGCGCAGCACATCAAACAGGAAGATGAACAACAGCAGCGCGTGGCCAATCAACAGCGCCAGCAACAGCCCTTCCATGCCGACATTACGCAGAAAAAAAGCGCTGGCAATCATGCCCGCATAGCCCAGCAGCATGACCACCAGGATGCGGTTATAGGCCTTCATGCCGGAGAGGAAGACAATCACCAGCCAGAGGTTGCACAGGGTGACGAAGTTGGCCAGCATCAGCACGCGATAAACGAACGACTGGTCAAACAGAACAACCATCACCAGGGTGCCAAGCAAGCCGGCAAACAGCGTCACCATCAGCAGGATACCCAGCAGGTTGGGCGTGATGGCATCCATCCGCTGCTCAAACAGGCGGTCGGACACAAACCGGGTGAAGAACAGCTGCAACCCGCCGGTGACAATCAACGAGGTTGCCATCAGATAGGTGACGCTGACCAGAAACTGCCGCACCAGCAGATCCGGCACCACAAAGCCGATACTCATGACGCCGATCAGCATCACGCTGATGATCGACAGCACCCAGGGCCCGGAGCTGATCAGCCCGGCGTACAGGTAGGCGCGCAGCGTGGCGCTGTAGCTGTCCTTGGCGAGAATCCGCCGCAGTTCAAATCCGATACCGGCCATCTGCTCCTAACCCTCTCCGATCGCGTCGCGATACAGCCGCGAGTAACGCGCAAACATCAATTCATCACTGTAGCGCTGTTGCACCCGCTGCTCGCCGGCCCGTTGCGCTGCGTGCCAGCGCTCGGGGTCCTGCAGCAGGCGCTGGATGGCCATGGCGGTCGCCTGCGGGTCGGCAATCGGCACCACTTCACCCGCCATGCCCAGCGCGCGGTCCTGCTCGCCAACCCCCTCGATCAGCTCGCGACAGGAGCCCACATCCGTACTGACCACCGGCGTGCCGGCGCACCAGGCCTCTAGAATGACCAGCGGCTGAGCCTCGCTGATTGAGGTCAACACCATCACACCCAGCTGCGGCATGATCTCGCGAATATTGCAAAAGCCCAGAAAGTGCACCTGGCCGGTCAAACCCAGGCTGCTGACCAGGCTGTGACACTCCTGCGCGTACCCCGGGTCTTCGTCTTCCGGACCGACAATCCAGGCTTCGAACTCGGGGATGTCGCTGACCACCGAGCGCACTGCGCGCAAGAAGGTTTTGACGTCCTTGATCGGCACCACGCGGCCAATCAGGCCGGCAACCGGCGCGATGCCCTCGCCGCGCTGTGCCCGCACCCGTTGCCAGTCGCTCAGAGCAATACCGTTGGGAATGACCTGAGTCAGCGCCGCCTCCGCGCCATCGCGAATCTGACGGGCGCGATTGCCCTCGTACAGCGAGATGATCGGGTCGGCGTTCTGATAGGCCAACAGCCCGGCGCGCTCGAAGTAGCGAATCCACAGGGTACGGATATAACCACTGCTGGCCGCCAGGCCGCTGATTTCGGCTTCTTCGCTCTTGCCCGCGACCCAGGCTGCCTGCGCCAGGTCGATCTTGCGCTCTTTGGTGTAGATACCGTGCTCGGTCAGGATGAAGGGACACTGCCAGTAGCCCTTGAGTAGCGCCCCGAGCAACCCGGCATAGCCAGTCGACACGGCGTGCACGGCACGCGCTCGCGGCAGGCTGGCCAGCAACTCGGTCAACATGATCAATGGCGCCTGCATGGTGCGCAGGGTCCAGAAATAATCAATGAACGAGGGGTCGCTGCAATGCTCCAGATAGCCCTGGCTCAGCACTTGCCAACTGGCTTCACTGCGCAGCAGCTGAGCACTGGTGATACGGCCCGCGGCCAGTTGCTGCAGCAACTGTTGACCCTGCTCCGGGCTGGGCGCCTCCGGGTGCTGAAAATAGCGGTACAGGCTTTCCAGCGCGTCGCGGTCGCCGACCGGCGGCGTATCATCCGGCCGCGCCGGGTAACGCCAGGCATCGGAGACGAACACTTCCTGCAGGTGCACCACATTGGGCGGCACCTCGTAGTGACGCTTGGGATAGGCGCTGCGCTCGCCGCCGATAAACACCACGGAAAAGCGCACATCCGGCAGCCCCAGCAGCATCTGATGTACCCAGCTGGACACACCACCGCGTACGTACGGCCAGGTTCCTTCCAGCAGCAGACAGATGTCTGCCTGTGGTGCACTCATAACCAATACCCCACCGTCGCGGCCAAGGGCGGCTTGGCCTGCAACGCGGGAGGAATACGCTGCAGTTGCACGACCACCTCGCGATAGCGATGTTCAAGAAAGGCAACCTCTGCCAGCAGTGGCGCCAGCCGCGCCGGCCCGACGCCGAGATCAGCGGCCTGCTGCAGATAACGGCGTGCCTCCAGGCTCTGGCGGCGCGCGATCTGGACACGTCCTGCCAGCACGGCCAGCTCCCCGCTGGGCTCTGCGTTCAGCGCAGCGTCAGCATGCTCCAGCGCCTGCTGCAGCACGTGGCGCAATACACCTCCCTGAGCCAGCCCCAGATAGGCCAGCTCCCAATACCAACTTGCCAGGGCCGCGCGGGTACCCGACGACGGACTCTCGGCCTGCAGTTCCAGCAGGCGCTCGATCTGCTGGTTGATGTGGTTTTCACGCTGATCCAGCATCGAGTAGGCCAACAGGCGAACATCGTCCTCCGGATCACGCAGCGCCAGCTTGAGTACCGGTACCGCTTCGTTACCGGGCATGGTCCGAGTGGCCAGCAACGCTGCGAGGCGGCGCTCGGAGTCACCAGCCAGTTGCAGCACGTCCTGCAGACCACCATCGTTGAACAGGGGGGACTGCCATTGATCTACCGCGCGATAGGGCAAGCTCGGCATACGCGTCAACTGCCAGCCCTGCTCACGCTCGCGGCGCGGCAGATAGAGACCGGGGAACACTCCGGCGATGGTACCGACGGCGCCGACCACCGGGATAAAGAAGATCAGGCTGAACAGCAGCAACGGCGACCAGGGCAAAGGAAAGCGGTAACGCCGGGGCAACACCAGCCAGAGCGCAGCCGCCAGCATCAACGAGGCAATGGCATGCGGAACGACATACAGATACAGCCCCTCGATCAGCGACGGGTTGCTCAGCAGTCCTCCCCAGCTCCCCAGCTCAAAGGCCAGGGCGCCGCTAAATAGCCACTTGCTGGTCATTCAGACCACACTCCTTGTAGAGGAAGTCGGCCAGCGCGCTGTCACTCTGCTGCTGGCGAATCTCGAAGTTGTGGACGACCACGCCCAGCTCGCTGAGAGTGGATGCGTTTTCAAAGCGCTCCTGCACCATGCGGTCGAGTCGCTGACGGTAACCGCGACTGCCATCCTGATCGGTCAGTGGCATCAGCACCAGCAGGCCTTCGCCGCCATTGGCGCGCGGTACCAATACCTGCAGATCCAGGCCACGCTGGCTTTCCACCAGCAGCTTCTGCAGCTTTTCACTGTCTGCCGGCAACTCGACAAAGGCCAGGCTGCCCGGCAGATCATGTTCGGCAGCATCTCGCCGGGCGCGGCGCAGTTGCTGGGAGAACCGGCGCGCTTCGGCATCATCCGGGCGCAACAGCTGCCGTGGCGTCTGCAACAGGTCGGCCATATGGCCACCCAGCAGCGCCAGCAGCGTAAAGGTGCGTTCGTTGAAGGCAAAGAAAGGCATGCTGTGCACAGCCACCACGGCGAGTACCTGTCCATCCACCGAGAGCAGCGGTATACAGGCCTGCAGGGCCGACACCTGTTCCTCGCGGCCGGTCTCCAGATAGCTGTCGCGCACACTGACCACCTCGCCGCGCTGCAAGCACAGCGTCAGCAGCAGGTCGTCGGCAGGCACCTGGCCGGGCTCGCCCACCTCGGCCAGCGACCGTTGCAACTGCGCCTCACCGTCCTGTACGGCAAACAGGGCCGCAGCGTTGAACGAACCATACTGTCCCAGCACGCCCAGCAACGAGGGTGCCATTTGGGCCAGCAGGTCGCCTTCGGACTTGTCCTGCAATTGGCGACGCAGCAACAACAGGGTACTGCGCAGGCTGGTATCGCTGCCGGCGACACGCTGCTCCAGACGTTCATGGGAGCTGCGCAGCACATGGTAGGCGCGGGTAAATTCGTCGAGGCGGTACTGACGGTATTCGTTGGCCGTTTGCAGGCGCTCCAGACGGCGCCCCCAGAGGTCACGGAACTCGCCCACCACCATGCTGGAGACCAGCACCCCGACGATAAAGGAGCCGGGCAACTGCACGTAGCCGGGCGTGCCCAATCGGTGCAGCACAAGGGCAGCCAACACCAGCAGAGCCGCACTGCAAGCGCCCTGCAGGAAGCCATAGCGCACAGCCAGCAGCAAGGGCGCCAGAATCGGCCAGGGGAAGCCCTGCAGAAACAGCGGGTCCGCCGGGTGCAGCCAATAGCAAAGCCCCAGCACCAGCGCCGTCAGCAACGGCGTTTCCAGCCACGCCCAGCGGCGATTGCCGATGGCGATGAGGCTGTAGTCCTTGTGCACCGAGTTCTTGAACATTAGTCGATCCGCAGGTCACCGATCAGGGTATTGAGTACCTTCTGTGCCGAGCCGGCCAGGCTTTCACGCGACCAGCCGGCGCGGGCGCCGCTGTTGCTCCACAGCACCTGTCCGGTGCGCGCATCCAGCACGCGCAAGCTCAGGCCCACGGCGGGTTCACCGTCCAGACCATTCTTGTACTGCCACTCCTCGACGCTGCCGCTGACGAGGTAGTCAAAGCTCTGGCCCTGGGCCCACTGCAGGGCCTGCTCATAGCGCTTGCGATCATCCAGCACCAGCAGATCCTGGTCCTCTACGTGGGGATAAACCCGCGGCTGGATGCCCTCTTCCGAGAGCACGCTGAGCAGGATCTGCTCGCTGCGCTCGCCAGCCTGCGGCGTCTGTGAATAGTTGACCATCGGCAGCAGGCCCCAGCTGGCGGACGCCGGAAAGCTCGGGCCGTTGTTGCCGGAGAAGGTGCTGCAGGCGGAGACGGCCAGCAAGGTCGCCGCCAGTGTCATACCCTTGAGAATACGCATGTTGTGCTCCTTTGTTGTGCCTTCAGCGACCGAAGCGGCTGCTGTAGGAAATCGTTGCGGTACCGCCCGCCTCGCCGTCACCGCCGACCGGCTCCGACTGGTAGCCCGCGGTAAACGCCAGTTCATCATCACCAAACACCTCAATACCAATACCGGCATTGATGGCAAAATTCATGCTCTGGTCTTCCCAGTCCCAACCGGTCGAGGTATCCAGCAACCAGGTGTACTGGCCCCGGTTGCGGTTGATCAGTCCCGGCATGCCACGACGCAGCTGACTGCCGATATAGATCCGCCCGACGCGCTCAGGCAGCAGTTGATCGACCGTGACATCGTTCTGCCGCACCGCGCCGCCGTTGGCCACCAGCAGAGAATCCAGCGGCTCGCCGCTGAGGCTGTTGCGCTGATACTCGATGCCGCTGCGCAGAATCCAGGTGGGTCCCTCAAAGAACTGGATCTGGCTGAACTCCAGGTTCAGCTGCTGCCCGGAGCCGATATCAACACCCGAGCGGGTCTCGAACTCACGCTGGGCGACCTGCCAGCTCAACTGGTCACGCGCGCTGAAGGCGTGGCTGGCTCGCAGCCAGAGTGCGCTTTCCTGTCCGAGCGCGCGCATCAGACCCGTCTCGCGGCTTTCTCGCTGCCAGTCGGCGCCCACTTCCACCTCGTTGCCGCCTTCACTCCAGCGCCTGGCGATGCCGGCGCCGGTGCGGTTATCATCCTGTCGGTCGCTGTGGTCCAGCGTCACCGACAGGTCGCCGTTGCCCAGCTGGCGCTCGGCGCGCAGCAGCAGGTTCTGCTCGGACCCGAGCACACTGCTGTCGAGCAGCGAGGAGTCATAGGTCACCCGGCCGCCATCGGCACGCAGGTACCAGTTCTCGCCAATAAAGCGCGCGATGCTGAGCTGCGGGCCACGGGTCTTCAGGCCGCCAAAGTCTTCCTGCCCCCAGCTGACACGCACGCCCTGCGGGTAGCGCTCAAGAAAGGCAACCGACTGTCGCCACAACTGGCGGCGCACAGCCAGCGGCTGCTCATCGCCGAGCGAGGACAGCGCCTGGGCCATGGCCTGATTGTCGTCACCCAGACGCTCCTGCGCGGCAACCCGGTGGGCGTCATCAACCTGCGGGTTGACCAGCAGCGCGGCCAGCGCCTCGCGATTGTTGGTGCGCAGCGCTTCCTGAATGCGCTGATAGCCCTCTTCACGCAGCCCGCGTGCACGGCCCCAGGCCAGCCAGGCGTCCTTTTGCGCTTCCTGATTGATGCTGTCCAGCCGTGCCAGCTGCGCGGCATACCACAGCTGCAGCATGCCGACCGAGCCATCGTGCCAACGCTGCAGCCCGGCCAGCGCCTGGCGGGGTGAGCCACCGGCGGTCATCAGACGCGTCCAGATCTGGCGTTCGGTAAAGGGCGCCCGTTCGGTCTCGGCAAAGCGCAGGCGGTTGAGCAGGCGTGAACGCAGCTGCAGCGCGGCCGCCTCTCTGCCGCTCGCCTCAAGTGCGTCGGCGTAGGCCGCCAGCGCCAGCGTGTCCTCGGGTTGTTCGCGCAGGTGGCGATTGAACCATTGCAGCGCCTGAGTATTGCGCGAGAGCAGTTGATTGGCCGCGCCCATGGGCAGCCACATGACCGGCACCGATTGCGCTTCGCCCTCCCACTGACGCAGGGCACGGGCCAGCTTGGTCCGGTCAGCACTGTCGACAAACAGCCAGAGGATCCGTGCGCGCAGCAGGCTGTTGCGCGGCTGGCGCGACAGCCCCTGCAGGTACAACCGCTCTGCTTCGGCAAACTGCCCGGCGCGCTCGGCCAGCAAACCGCGCGCCAACAGCACCGGCATCAGATTGGCGCTTGCCGGCTGCTGCATCGCCTCGGCCACCAGCGTTTCCATCAACTCCCAGTCCTGCTGTTCTTCGGCCAGTTGCAGGGCATCGGTCAGGTAGCGGGTATCGCCCGTGCGCCGCCAGTTTGCTACCTGAATCCGCAGCGCCAACGCCGGGTCGCGTTGCCGGTACATATCAACCAGCTGCGCCTGCTCGCTTTGCAGCAGCACGGCGCCCTGCGCCAACAGCGCCTCGTAGCTGGCCAGTACCGCGTCGTCGCGCTCCAGCTCCCAGGCCAGCGCAGCGCGCAGGCGCCAGTAATCCGGGCTGAGCTGATCGAGCGGTGCCACGTCCAGCACCTGCCAGGCCTGCTCAGGCTGATACAGATTCCAGAGCACCTCGGCCCAACTCATGCGTTCAGTGATCGTCAGCTGGTGACGCCCGGCAAATTGCGGCCAGGTATCGGCTTCGCGTTGCAGCAGCTCGCGGTTATGCAGGTTCTGCACCAGACGGGTCCAGGCCAGACGCTGGCTGGAAGCGCGCTGCAGATAGCCGCGCAGCCAGTTCTCCGCCATGGCCGGCGTGCCGCGCTGCTCATGGGCATAGACCAGTGCGTCAAGCTCCTCATCGCTGAGGCGGCGGGAGGCTGCCGTGGCGCCGAGCAGCTGTATGCCGCGGTTGTAATCAAACAGCTGGAACGCCAGACGCCACGCTTTGTCGCGCGCTTCGGCATCCGCCGCCATATCCAGATAGGCCACCCAGTAGTCCAGCGCCGCTTCGGGCTGGCCGCGCCACTGCCCCAGCTGAGCCATTTGCCGCAGCAGCTCGGCGCTGGGCGGTGACTGCGCCAACAGGTCTTTGCCCACCTCCCAGGCCGTAGCCGTGTCGCCTGCCGCCAGCGCCATGTCGAATCGTGCTTGCAGGGCAGCCACGCTATCGGGCTCAGCCCGACGCCAGTGCTCTGCCAGGCGCGTTGCCAGGTCATAGCGCATCGCGCCCTGCGCTGTCTGTACGCTGCGCAGCCACCAGTCGTCGCCCAAGGTGCTCAAGCTGCCGCTGTCGAGCAGTTGCACCGCATAGACACTGGCTGCCTGAGCCTGATCGGCAGCCAGCAGACCGTTATAGGCCAGCAATGCAAATTGGCGCCGCCCCTCAACAGTGCGTGCTTGCTCGGCCAGTTGCTGGTAGATGACGGCGGCATCGGCGGGCTGCTCCGCAGCCAGATACCAACGTGCGGCGGCCAACTGGTGCGCTTGCTGATCAGGCCCTTCGACCTGCGCCATCGCCAGGTGCAGATCTGCGGCGCGTCCCGGCAGACCAAGCGCCAGCGCCAGGTCTGCCAGCTGGATTTGCTGCGCGGGAGTCAGCCCGGCCAGATCGAACTCGGCCAGCCGCTGACGTGCACTCAGAATCGCCTGCTCGTCACGGCGCACAGTGGCCATGCGGCCATCGAGCACCAGGTTGTAGAAGCGCCGAGCCTGCTCATCACCGCCCTGCCAGTCACCCAGATGCTTCAGCGCACGCGAGAACTCGCCGCGCGAGATCAGCATCTCAACCAATTCCGAGCGCAGCTCGATATTGTCAGGCTCAGCCGCCAATAGCAGCTCGGCGTAGCCCACCGACACCGCGTCGGTCTCGCCCTGGGGCATAAAGGCGTCCTTGTTCTGATACGTCAGCACCAGAACCACCAGCACCAGCAAAATAGCCAGCCCCATGGCCCATGGCCGGAACAGCGGGGTCGACTCAGCGGCAGGCGAGTACTGCATCGCTCACCTCCTGACGCTCAAGGTTGAACTCCAGCAGGTCGCCACGGCGCTGCCCCTCATAACGACGCCCGGCAGCAGACAAGCTGCAATTGCCGGCATAGCGCACGGCAAAGCGCAGGGCGAACTGGCCGGCCATGGATAGCCGCACCTCACGCTCGCCACGATATTCCCACGCCTGCAACGGCACATTGGCGTACTCCAGCGCCGGCGCTGTGTCGCGCGTCGCCTGCAACGCCAGCACCGCGCGGTCGTTGCTCAGATGCACATAGCGCCCCTGCGGCAGATCACGAACGCCGGCCACACCCTCGGAATTGAGCAAGTCCGGCCAGCCGAGCCGTGGGTCCAGACGCACGGTGCGCAGCCCTTGCAGGGAGCGCAACTGCCAGCGGCCGTCGGTGCGGCGCGCCATGCTCCCTTCATAGAGGCCGCGCACACGACGCAGATAGTCCCCCATCCAGAGCGAAATGGGCTGCTGGCGTTGCATCGCGGTGTACACGTCGTCCATCGCCTTGATCGACGCCTGCTTGGTGCCGGAATAGAAGTGGTAGTACAGATTCAGACCGCGCAGACGCCGGGGCGAGTCGGTCAGTTCAAAGGTATCGAGCACCCGCTCGAACCCGTAGAAGGGGCCGGTCCAGAGATTGGTATACAGGTTTTCGTTGATGATCGGCGCGTAGATCTGCAGACCGCCCGAGGTCGGTCACAGCAAGGGGTAGAGTCCGGTCAACGAGGGGTTGGCACGGGTGATAAAGGTCTCAGCACCGTTGACGTTAGCCATACCCGCCGCGTACGCCATGCCAATCGCCTCTGCACTGGGCAAGGCCTCTCCCGACCAGAAGATCAAGCGTACCTGCTTACCCGCCGGCAGCAGCTCACGCTGGATGTAGTCACGCGAGCCGACAATTTCCCGCTCAAGGTTCATGGTCGGGTAATTGGGGATCGCCATGTTCATCCCGTACTCGGCAGTGAAGCCTTCGCGTTGGCTGGCTTTTTCCGGCTCCCAGAAGAACGGATGGCTGAAGGTATGGGTTGCCGGCTCGACCTTGGGGTCGGCAAAGATGCGCCGGGCAATCGGCTCCAGGCGCTTGGTGAGATAGGGGTACATGCCTTGGGGCCCCACCTCGCCTTCGACCACCGAGACCGAGGTCAGAAAGTCATGGGCGCGGATAAAGTCCTGCAGCACCACCTCACCGGAATAGGGTGTGCCCGGTATCTCGGCGCGGGAGGCAAAGCCATCACCGTCGATATGCACCGTGGCGATGCGGCGGCCGTTTTCAGTGGTGACGTCCAGGGCCGGCAGCGGTGGCAGTTGCAGGCTGTCCTGCAAGAAGCGGAACGGGTCCAGCATCCAGCGACGTCCAGAGGCCGACTCCTGAAACAGGTAGGGTGCCAGCGCATAGCCGCCCCAGTCTGCCGTGGCCACCGGTGTCAGCAGATTGCTCTGCTCGTCCTGCACCTGCAGCGCCGGCTTCAGCAGCCTGTTGTCGGCAGACAGGGCCAGCAGATCACGCGCGCGCAGTCGCAGCGGTGCTTCAAAACTGCCAACCAGCGCGGCATCCACCTGTTTGAGGCTGACCTCGCGCGGCTCGTAGGCCAGGCGACGCAGTCCCAGACGGGCAAGCAGGCGCGCGTCGTCTACCGGCATGCCGCCAAAGAACGCGATGCGCGTCCCCTCATTCAGCCGCGCCTGTAGAAAACGCCGGAACTGACCGGCCTGCGCTGGTGCACCGCTGGTCATCCACACCACGACGCCCGCGTAGAGCTCGTCAAAACGACGCTCGGGCAAGTGGCCGTCAACGGCAAAATAGTCGACACGATAGCCTAGGTATTCAAGCAAGCCGCCCAGCAGTACATGACCGGGCGAGCGGGTTAACTCACCTTCACGGGGGTCATACAGCAGAGCAATACGGCGCGGCACCACTTCCAGCGTGCCGACACCCAGAGAGTCCAGCTCCGGCGTTGTGATGACCGGCAGATAGCCCTGCTGCTGCAGCCGCTGACTCAGCTCGCGGGCCTGCGCACGCTGCTCCGGCGGCAGGTACTCAATCGCCACGACGAGCGTCCCGGCATCGAGCAGCGGCTTGAGCTGGCCATCAAGCCAGGCGCGATCACTTTCCGAAACCCGACCGTATCGGTCCTGGGCCTGATCCCAGCTGGCTTCAAGCGACTCCACCGCAACCGCAGCCGGCGCAAAGCCCAGTTCCGGCAGTGCCTCAAAACCACGATTGAAGAACAGCTGAAGATCCGGATAGTCGGTATGCAAGCGTTGCAACAGCGCGACCAGCCCCTGCTGCTGCGCCGGGCGCCGCTCCTCCGGCAGGCGCATGAAGCTGTCCAGGGTGTCCAGAAACAGGCCGCTATACCCCTGACTGCGCAGGCGCGCGGCCCGCTCAAGCAGGTGCTGCTGCCAATCCGGACTGGCCAGGTCTGCTATATCGCTCTGCCACTCGTGATTACGCTCGCCGCTCGACAGGCGCGCCGCATCTGCCGAGGCTTCATCCTCAGGAGACAGCTCACCAACAGACAGATAGGCAAAGGGGACGGCGCCCTGGGCGTGCAGAAAGGCAACCTGATCGGGCTGGACATGCCCAGGCTCCAGCACAACCCAATCGTATTGGGCCAGCTCGGGCAACGGCGGTTCGGCGGCATACCAGAAAGCCACCGACCCGGGCCCGGTTGAGGCCTGTGCTGATGCCATGCAAAGCAGCCCAGAGAGGGTGAGCATCAGCGAACAGCACACCGTTCGGAGACGCAAAATTCCACGCGACAACAGCACCAAATTGTCTCCTAACCTGACGTCACTGTGTGAGTTTGGGAGTCAGCCTGGCGACGACAAAGAACGCATCCGTGGCAGGCGTCGCACAGCAAATCCAAATGATATTAAAGCGACACCATAACAAAACGATGACATATTCTCAATGCGCAACGCTAGAAAGTCAATAAAATGGCTTGATAAGGCACTCATATGCCCCCTCTGGCAAGGGGGCGCGCGCCGGGAGGGGACAGATCTGTCAGGGTTTGATGCGGTAGCCGGTGCGGAATATCCAGCTGATGACCAGCAGGCACAGCGTCAGGAACACCAGGGTCATGCCAACACTCACGCCAATGTGCACATCCGCCGCGCCATAGAAGCTCCAGCGAAAGCCGCTGATCAGATACACCACCGGATTGAACAGCGTAACGGTCTGCCAAAACGGCGGCAGCATGGTGATGGAGTAAAAGCTGCCGCCCAGAAAGGCCAGCGGGGTGACGATCATCAGCGGAATGATCTGCAGCTTCTCGAAGCCGTCCGCCCAGACCCCGATAATAAAGCCGAACAGACTGAAGGTGATGGCGGTCAGCAGCAGAAAACCCAACATCCAGACCGGGTGCTGAATCTCATAGTCGACAAAGATCCGCGCCGTCAGCAATACCAGCAGGCCGAGCAACACCGACTTGGTGGCAGCTGCCCCCACGTAGCCGACCACAATCTCGAACGGCGACACCGGCGCAGACAGGATTTCGTAAATGGTGCCGGTGAAACGCGGCATGTAGATACCGAAGGAAGCATTGGAAATACTTTCGTTCAGCAGCATCAGCATGATCAGCCCGGGGATGATAAATGCCCCGTAGCTGACGCCGTCTACCTCGGTCATGCGGGTGCCGATGGCCGCGCCGAAGACGATGAAATACAGCGACGTGGAGATCACTGGCGAGGCGATGCTCTGCAGCCGGGTGCGCAGCATGCGCGCCATTTCGGCCAGGTAGATTGCCTTGACTCCTTGCAGGCTCATGCGGCACCTCCCAGTGTCGACGCCTGTTGCGGTTGTTCGCGACTGTGCACCAGCCCGACAAAGATGTCCTCCAGCGAGCTCTGACTTGAACGCAGGTCCCGCACCTCAATTCCCAACTGATCCACACTACGCAACAGCTCGGCGATACCGCTCTGCTCGGCTTTGGCATCGAAGGTGTACACCAGCGCGTAGCCCTGCTCCTCCAGCGTCAGCGGATACTCCGCCAGCGCCGCCGGGATGGCCGGCAATGGCTGCTGCAACTGCAGCGTCAGCTGCCGGGTACCGAGCTGCTGCATCAGGCTGTGCTTGTCTTCGGTGAGGATCAGCTCGCCCTGACGGATCACGCCAATGCGATCCGCCATTTCTTCGGCTTCCTCGATATAGTGCGTGGTCAGAATGATGGTGACCCCGCGCTGCTGCAGGCGGCGCACCATATTCCACATATCCCGGCGCAGCGCCACATCGACCCCCGCGGTGGGCTCGTCGAGAAACAACACCTCCGGTTCGTGCGCCAGGGCCTTGGCAATCAGCACTCGACGCTTCATGCCGCCGGACAGATCCATGATCCGCTCATTGCGCTTGTCCCACAGCGACAGCTCACGCAGGATCTGCTCCAGCAGCGCATCATTGCGCGGCTTGCCAAACAAACCGCGACTGAGACGCACGGTAGCCCAGACGCTGTCGAACATGTTGTTGGTCAGCTCCTGCGGCACCAGGCCAATGCGCTGACGGGCCTGACGATAGTCGCGGCGGTTATCGAACCCGTCGACCAGCACTTGCCCGCCGGTCGGGTTCACCAGCCCGCATACGATGCTGATCAGCGTGGTCTTGCCAGCACCGTTGGGCCCAAGGAGCGCGAAGATTTCACCACGTCGGATCTGCAGGCTAACCCCCTTGAGCGCCTGAAAACCACTGGCGTAGGTTTTGGTCAGGTTGTCCACCGCAATAATGCTGTCCACGCCGTCTCTACCCCTGTCTGCTCGATCACCCGTTGTGCAGCGGTACAACTGACCGCGCTTGAATTGCAATAGCGACCCTACACCAGATTGACGACGAGGCGAAGCCAGACGACAGTTAGTCACTCCCCCTTGCGAGCACACCCCATGAAAATCTACGGTGATCACCGCTCCGGCAATTGCTACAAGCTGGAGCTGCTGTGCGCCCTGCTTGACCTGGACTATGAATGGCAAACGGTGGACATCATGCGCGGCGACACTCGCACGCCCGACTTCCTGGCCCGCAACCCCAACGCCAAGGTGCCGCTGCTGGAACTGGACGACGGCCGCTGCCTGGCCGAGTCCAATGCCATCTTGCTGTTCCTCGCCGAGGGCAGCCGACTCGTTCCGACGGAGCCATTCAGCCGCGCCCGGATGCTTCAGTGGCTGTTCTTTGAGCAGTACAGCCACGAACCCTATATCGCCGTGGCGCGTTTTATCGCGCTTTACCTTGGCCTGCCAGAGGAGCGCCGAGCCGACTACCTGAGCAAACAGGCAGGTGGCTACAACGCGCTGGACGTGATGGAAACACAGCTGCAAAGCAGCCCCTATCTGGTTGCAGACGAGCCCAGCCTGGCCGATATCGCACTCTACGCCTACACCCACGTTGCCGCCGACGGCGGCTTTGAGCTGACAGGCTACCCTGCCATCACCGCCTGGCTGCGGCGCATCGAAAGCCTGCCTGGCTACCAGCCCATGAAGGCCTGAACCTCAGCCGTCCTGCTGCGTCCGGTTGCGGCGCACCCGGATGTTGAGCAGCTCGACCACTACCGAGAAGGCCATCGCAAAGTAGATATAGCCCTTGGGCACATGCACATCCAGCCCCTCGGCCATCAGCGTCAGGCCGATCATCATCAGGAACGACAGCGCCAGCATCTTGATGCTGGGGTGGCGGTCAACAAAGTCGCCGATGGACTTGGCGGCGAACAGCATCACCGCGACCGCGCCGAGGATAGCAATCACCATCACCGACAGGTGGTCCACCAGCCCGACGGCAGTAATCACCGAATCGAGGGAAAATACGATATCCAGCAGAGCGATCTGCACCACGATACCGACCATGCCATTGCGCGCAGCCGCCGCCATTGAGGCCTCGGCCTCCGCCGGCGCCTCCAGACTCAGATGAATCTCGTGGGTCGCCTTGCCCAGCAGGAACAAGCCGCCGAGAATCAGCACCAGATCGCGTCCGGAAATATCCTGTCCCAGCACACTGAACCAGGGCTCGACCAGCCCGATAATCCAGGCCAGCGAAAACAGCAGAGCCAGCCGCGTCAGCATGGCAAAGCCGATACCCAGCCGGCGCGCCAGTTCACGCTGCTGCGGCGGCAGGCGGCCAACCAGAATAGAAATGAAGATGATGTTATCGATGCCGAGCACAATTTCGAGCGCCAGCAAGGTCGCCAACGCCACCCAGGCTTCGGGCAGGAAGATCCAGTCAAACATGGCAGGGGGTCCTGAGGAAGAAACGGTCGAGCTGACCGCTTGCGCAGATTAACGCAGCGCCATCAGGCTGGCGAGAGGGACGCAATCCAATAGAGTGTTGCAAGACGCGTCAGTGGCCAACGCCGGCCACTGACGCGGCTAGACTCATGCCGCGCGAATACGGAAGCCGAAGCGCGGGAAGTGCACGTGTACCAGGCCGGCACGCTCATCTTCACGGGCGATAATGATTTCCTCGGCGCCCTCGTACAGCAGAGTGCCCGCCACCTCATCGGTGCCGTAGTCGACCGCATTGACGATCACCGCCTGACCTGCGGCCAAGCCCGTCGGGCTGCTGATGGCATCGGTCGGCAGCGCCGCCGGTGTGGCCTCGCGGGCAATCCGAATCGCTTCGTCGGCGCTGAGCTCGGCATGCGAGCCGTGACCGATGTCGCGCACGCGCTGCATCCAGGCACGTACCGCCGGATAGGGCTCAAGGGCATCGGCTACCGCGCGGTTGGAAGCAACGAACCAGAGCGCGTGATAGTGGGAAAAGTCGGCGATGCTTGGCTGGCTGCCCAGCAGGAAGTCGCCATCGCGCTCCAGTTGGGTTTCCAGACGTGACAGCAGCGCCGGCCACTGGCCCAGCGCCACCTCGGTATCCAGACGGCTGGCCGTCCCACCACTGAACAACTTCTGACGATCGGCCACAAAGCCCTTGATTACCTGCTCGGGCATGCCGGCAAAGCGCTCGGCCAGACCCTTGGGCTGGAAGTTGATCGCCACGGCGTGCTGGAACAGCACCTGGTCGGCGAACTGCGCCAGGCTGGCAGCGGCCGCCTCCTGGCCCTCGGGAAACAGCGCCGGCGCTGCCTTTTCCTGCTCCAGACGGCGCGCGATCAGCGCGGTGTCGCAGTAAATGTCAGCCCCCACCTGCAGCACCGGTGTACGCCGGTAGCCACCGGTCAGCGCCGTCAGATCGGGCTTGGGCATCACCGGCGGAATCATCACCGAATGCCAGGACAGGCCCTTGAAGCCCAGCAGCAAGCGAGCTTTTTCGGCAAAGGGGGATTGCGGGTAGTGATGCAGAATCAGGTCGGTCATGACAGCTCTCCGGCGAAATGAACCGCCACTGTAGACCGCCCATACGGAGGCTGGCTAGCCCTTCGGGCCGACTGATAAGTCACCATCGGGCTGATCTATCAGGCACTCCTTGGCTTTGCGCGTCAGCGCCTTGATCGCCCTCTCCTGTCGCAAGGCATCGCCATGACCGGCGCAGCTACGACGCCACACCAGCGCCGCCGCCGGACTGCGATTGAAGAAGCGCGCGCCCTTGCCGCTCTGATGCTGAAGAAAGCGCCGCTCAGGGTCCACACTGATGCCGGTATACAGGTGGCCATTCTCGGCACGCACCATGTAAACCCACCAGATACGCTCAACCGCAGACAAGGTAGACTCTTCAACAGACATACGCAGACAGACTCAGCGCAAAGGGATACCGGATGTTCATTCAGATTTTCAGCACGGGCGGCACTATCGACAAGGTCTATTTCGACGCGCTCAGCGAGTTCCAGATCGGCGACCCCATGGCTGCAGACATCCTGCAGCAAGCGCGCGTCGGCTTTGAGTACCAAATCGAGTCACTGACACGCAAGGACAGTCTTGAACTGACCGACGCCGACCGCGATCTGATGCACGCCAGCGTCGCAGCCTGCCCCTATGAGCACATTCTGATTACCCACGGAACCGATACCATGACGGTCACTGGGGCGGCGCTGGCGGATATCGAGGACAAGGTTATCGTACTCACCGGCGCGATGCAGCCGGCACGCTTTCGCGATACCGACGCCAGCTTCAACCTGGGCCTCGCCATCGGCGCCCTCAACTGCCTGCCCCACGGCGTCTACGTCGCCATGAGCGGCAAGGTGTTCCCGGTTGACCAGGTACGCAAGAATCGGCTGGCCGGGCGGTTTGAAGCGCAGTAGCAGCGGCAAGCCACAAGCCACAAGCCACAAGCCACAAGCCACATCAGATTGTGCTTTGGTTCGGCTTGTGCGCTTGTACCAACGTCCTTTACTGCTATCCAGGGCCTTGGGCTTACCGTCAACATCCGCCCTGCTCGGCCTTTTTGCTTGCAGCTTGAAGCTTGCGGCTGCGGGACCGGCGTCAGCCGGTGCCGCCGACTGTAATCTGATCGATCTTCAGTGTCGGCTGACCAACGCCGACCGGCACCGACTGCCCATCCTTGCCGCACACGCCCACACCGGTATCGAGCTTCAGGTCGTGGCCGACCATGGAGACGCGGTTCATCACCTCGGGGCCGTTGCCGATCAGGGTGGCGCCCTTGACCGGGGCGGTGATCTTGCCGTCTTCGATCAGGTAGGCCTCACTGGTGGAGAAGACAAACTTGCCGCTGGTGATGTCGACCTGACCACCGCCCAGGTTGGCGCAGTAAATACCCTTTTTCACCGAGCGGATAATCTCTTCCGGATCGCTCTCGCCCGCCAGCATATAGGTATTGGTCATGCGCGGCATCGGCAGATGAGCATAGGATTCGCGGCGACCATTGCCGGTCGCGGGCACGCCCATCAGGCGCGCATTCAGCTTGTCCTGCATATAGCCTTTGAGTACGCCGTTTTCGATCAACGTGGTGCAGTTGGAGGGCACGCCCTCGTCATCGATACTGAGCGAGCCCCGGCGACCTGGCAGGGTGCCGTCATCGACGATGGTGCACAGGCTGGAGGCGACCTTCTCGCCCACTCGGCCACTGTAGGCCGAGCTGCCCTTGCGATTGAAGTCACCCTCAAGACCATGACCGACTGCTTCGTGCAGCAACACCCCAGACCAGCCCGGGCCCATGACAACCGGCATGCTGCCGGCCGGCGCGGCGATCGCCTCGAGATTGACCAATGCCTGGCGCACGGCCTCACGCGCGTATCCCAGCGCCCGCTCCTCTGCCTCGAAATACAGGTAGTCGGTGCGCCCACCGCCGCCACTGCTGCCGCGCTCGCGACGCCCGTTCTGCTCCATGATCACGCTGACGTTCATGCGCACCAGCGGGCGAATATCACCGGCCCAGGTGCCGTCACTGGCAGCAACCATCACGGTATCGTGGACCCCGGCCAGGCTGACCGTAACCTGGCTGATACGCGGGTCGAGGCTGCGGGTAAAGGCGTCGATACGCTGCAAAAAGGCCACCTTGTCACCCTGCGGCAGCACATCCAGCGGGTTGTCCACGGCATACAGCGCAGCAGCCTGCGGACGTTGCCAGGCCTGCACGCTGCCGGCCTGGCCGGCCCGGGCGATGGAGCGCGCCGCGCCAGCCGCCTGGCTCAATGCCCCCAGACGAAGGTCATTGCTGTAGGCAAAGCCGGTCTTTTCTCCGGACAGGGCACGCACGCCAACGCCCTGGTCGACATGAAAGCTGCCGTCCTTGACGATACCGTCCTCCAGCACCCAGGACTCGCTGATCTGGTGCTGAAAATACAGGTCGGCGGCGTCTACCCCCGGCGCCTGTACCAGTGAGCCCAGTACGCCGGCTACGGCATCTGCGCTCAACTCGGCGGGCTGCAGCAGCGCCTGCTCGGCGCGGGCGACGATATCACTCATGTTCACTAAACTCCTTTGCCCGGCGGCAATGGCTCGGCCGGCAGGGCGAAACGACGATGTCGGGTTATCGGCATGCGCTCACGCACACTTTGCAACTGATCAGGCACCAGCGTACCGGTCACCACGCCCTCACCCGCAGCCAGACACTGCTGAACGGCGCCCCAGGGATCAATCAGGCAACTATGACCATAGGTCTGTCGTCCATTGGGATGCTCGCCCACCTGGTTGGCCGCCAGCACCCAACACTGGGTTTCAATGGCCCGCGAGCGCAACAGCACCTCCCAGTGCGCGGCACCGGTCACGGCGGTAAAGGCGGCTGGCACCACAATCAGTTCGGCGCCCTGGGCGCGCAACGCCTGGTAGAGCTCGGGAAAGCGCACATCGTAACAGATACTCAGACCCAGCCGCCCGACCGGGCTGTCGATGCACACCACCTGATCGCCAAAGTCGTAGTCCCGGGACTCGCGATAGCTGCCGTGACTATCGGCAACATCGACATCAAACAGGTGTAGCTTGTCGTAGCGTGCCACCTCCTGACCACGCTCATCGACTACCAGCTGACAGGCCATTGGCTTGCCGCCAGCCTGGGCCGGCAGCGGCAAGCTGCCGCCGACCAGCCAGACACCATGCTGGCGCGCCTGCGCGGCGAGAAAGCGGCGAATCGGGCGCGCCTCGCCCCACTCGGCCTCGGCAATGGCCGCCAGCGACGAGGTGCCCATGGCGGCGAAGCATTCGGGCAGCAGCACCAGTTCAGCGCCCTGCCCGGCGGCTTCGGCGATCAGCCGTGCGGCCACCTGCAGGTTTGCCGCCGGCTCCGGGCCGCTGGTCATCTGTACCGCAGCCACCGTTGCCATCTCATTCCTCCTCGAGCGCCGCCTTGTCGTCAAAGGCGCGGTCAAATTCAACATTGGGCTTTTGCCAGTCGCCGCTAATCCGGTATTTCACCGACGCAAAGCGCGCGACCTTGTCGCCCAGAATCTTGTCAGCCAGAAACAGCACCCCGCCAATCTGCGGCGCGCCGGCAATAATCGCGGCCAGCGGCAGATTGTTGGTCACCGGCAGTGTTACCAGCAGCCCCATGTCCGCCTGGTTGCTGCGCAGATTCAGCTTGCCTTCAAGCTGCAGTTTTACGCCGGGGCCCTCCAGCACAACCGGCTGTTCGCTGTGCAGCACGCCATTTTCCACATACAGGCCGGCGTCCAGGCTGTCGTAAGCGGTCCCCTTGCTGAACAGATCAGAAAAGTCGAGCCGCAGGCGCCGGGTCAGCGCATTGAAGTTGAGCAGGCCGAACACGCGCAACGCCTCGGCGCTGCCTTCGCCACTCTGCAGCATGCCATCGCGAGCCTCAATACCCAGCGTACCGGAGGAGGTGCGCAAGGCAAACGCGGCGGGAGAGCCGGGCCAGTTCAACGCAGCGTTGGTGACAAAGCGGTCGCTGGTGATGGTCGGTGCGTAACGCCAGTTCTTCAGCACCTCGCCGATGTCGTCAGCCTCCAGGCTGCCTTCGAAGACCGTGTGCGCCGGCGCCTCCCGCCAATCCATACTGCCCTTGATGCGCAAACCGCGCAGGTCGACATCCAGCTCCGGCAGATGGGCGCCGGTGGCGTCAGGACGCAGGGCAAACCGGGCGGCACCGATCGGGTCAGCGCCCCACGACAGCCGGTCGATATTCACATCCAGAGACGGCAGCGTGGAGGGTTTGATCCCCGCCAGGCGGTCCACCGGCTCGGCATCCGTTTCCCCTGGCTGCGGCAATGGCGGCGCGTCAGCACTCTCGGCACGCGGCAGACGCAGGCGACTGAGGTCCACCCGAATGGGCTCGCCATCGGGATCGGGCACCAGCACCTGCCCCGCCACATCGCTCTGCTCCACATCGATCTGCCAGCCAGCATTGCCGTGGCCGACGCGGGCCTGCAGATTGTCCAGCTCCAGGCCCATACCGACGAACCGGTCTGCCCGCACCTGCAACTGCCCCAGGGAACCGGAAAGCTGCCGCGGCCTGGCCGCACCGGAGGACTGCAAACCGGAAAGCCATTGTCGCCATTGGTCCCAGTCCAGCACCGGCAGACTGGCCTGCAGGTTGATGCCTGGCGCCTGCGGCAGGCTGGGCGCGCCGCTGGCGTAACGCACGTCTCCGGCCAGCTCACCGCCGCGATAGCGCAGCACCGCCTGCAGGCCGTCGTCGCTTTGAATCTGCCAACGCTGCTGGCCGTTCGCCAACGTCAGGTCGACCTGCAATGGGCGCGGCGTCTTCGCATCCTTGGCAAAGGGCTCGGGCAACGACAACACCAGACCCTTCAGGTCACTGCGCAGGCGGATCTGCTGACGACCGGCCTGCAGATCAACCCGAGCCTGCCAACCCAGCTCACCACTGAACAGCGAGGCCGGAACCGCCTCCAGCAGGGCCCAGCGTCGCAGCTGCTCGACACGGTGACGACCGTGCAACTGCAGGCGCTGCCCACGCTCACCCAAGGGCGTCAGCTGTCCCTCAACGGACGCGCCAAGAAAACGGGCAGACAGCGTGTCAGCACTCAGCCCTTCGCCACGAGCAAAGCGAAACTGCCCGTCAATCGCCTCCAACGGGGCCTGCAATACGGGGATGTTCACTTGCGCGTCAGCCAGTTGCCACTCAACCAGCGCCTGCGTCTGCGCCGCCTGCTCGCCGCTGCGGCGCAGCGGAATGGACAGCTGCAGTTCACCGCTGACCGCCCCCTCCCCACTCCAGCCGGCCAGCGGGTTGCCGGTCAGCTCGGCCAGGGGGCTGTCCTGCATCAGCTTGAGCGCATCGCTGACCGAACCCTCGAAAGCGGACTCGACCTGCAGCTGCAAGGGCCCGGTGGTATTCATCAGCTGACCATGAACGCGCGCACCATGGGCCTGAGCGCCCAACAATCGGGCATTGCTGGCCCGTATATCCAACGCCCCGCCACGCAGCAGCAAGTCTGCATCCAGCTCGGTCAGGGGCGGCCAGCCGCTCTGGAATACTAGCTCGCCACTGCGCAGCTGCGCATACAGGGCGATCTCGCGCTCCTCGGCACTCGCCCCCTTGAGCAGCGAGCCGTGGTACTCAAAGATCGCCAGCGGCACCTGACCTTGCACACCACTGGCAGCCATCCAGGTCGCCAGCGCCGGGCTGAACCCCCGCGAGCGCACCGGCAGATAGGCACGGTGTGCCGGGGCCTGACTGTTGCGCAGGGCGACCTGCAGATCCATCGTCGGGGTCTGCCCTGTGGGCGGCAAATGTAGCGACAGCGTCGCGCTGGCATCCCCATCTTCACCACTGACGGCCATGCCCGGCGAGTCCAGTTGCAACCCCTGCTCCTTGGACCAGCGCCAGTTCAGCAGGCCCTGAGCACGCTGATATTGCCAGGGCTCGGGGAACAGGTTGGGCAATTGCATGCTCCACTGCTGCGCATCCACGCGCAGCTCTCCCTGCTGCGGGCTACCCTGCACCGTGCCACTGACACCGGTGAATGACGGCGCGTTATGGAAAGCGGCCATGCCGACCTCTTCCAGCCGGCCGCTGAAATCCAGCGAGGTCAGATCACCGGCAGGGTCGATGCCGTTCACGCGGACCTGGCGCAAGGTGCCCTCGGGCGCCAGCTCATTGACCAGATCTGCTACCGGCTGGTCCGGCGCCAGCAACGTCAGCCAGGTGCCAAGCTTGGACAGGCGCAGGCGATCAAGGGCAACAGACCAATGCCCTTCAGCGCTCTCGCGCTCCAGTTGCAAGCGAGTGGTGGGCCAGACTTCCTCGCCCAGGTGCAGACTCAGGTCCTGCACCTGAAGCTGCTGGGTCTCACTGTCGTCGACGTATTCAAAGCGGGTAAAGAGGTCATGCAGCACCGGCTCGCGCTCACCGCTCTGCAGGCGAATCTGCGGGGCGATCAGGGTCCCTTGCAGGCGCTGCAGACGCTGATCCTGCCAACTGCCCCAGAAGCGCCCGCCGGCGGTCAATTCTCTCAGGTGCGAGCGCTCCAGCCACTCCAAGGGCAGCCAGCGGCTCCAGTCACTGGCCGGCAGTTCAACAAAGAAGCCAAGCGACGCGTCGGACAATTGCTCGCCAGGCATCAGGGCGCTGACCTGCCAGCGCAGGCGCTCGCCATCGGGCAGGCTCAGGTGCCCATCCAGCCGATGCCAACCGTCGCCATTGAGCAGCGTAAGGTCTCCGTGCTCGAACTGCCAGCGCGGCTCTTCAAAGGGGCTGACCTCAATGCGCGTATCAAGCAGCGTAATGCGCCGTTGCTGCTTGAGCGTACCGATGGCCTGCTCCAGCGCGCCGAGGCGCCGCGTGCGCTCGCCCACCCCCTGCATATGCCACTGGCCCTGCTCGTCCTCACTGAGCGTCAGCGCCAGCCCGCGAATCTGCAGCGCATCCATCACCGGGCGCTGCAGCCAAAGGCTGCGCCAGACATCCAGCCGCGCCGTCACATCGTCCAGATCGAACAACACCTCGCTGTCTGGCTGCAGACTTTCGTGCACCCGCAGACCGCGCAGCGTCAGCACCGGCTGAGCGCCCTGCATCTGCCCCTGCAAGGAGCGCAGCTCGATGTGCCGGCCGGTCAGTTGCTCAACCTGGGCAACCAGCTGCTCTTGATAGTTCTCGACCGTCGGCACCAGCAGGCGGCCGAGGCTGACATAGGCCGCCGCCAACAGCAGCCAGCCGACCAGCAGCAGGATCAGCCCGTTCAGTCCTCGTATCAGCCAGCGTCGCCTGCGCATTGCTCAGTCCGCCATCACATCAGCACCACGTCGTACTGTTCCTGGGTGTACATGGTTTCCACCTGAAACTTGATCGGACGCTCGATAAACAGCTCCAGATCCGCGACGTTGCCGGACTCTTCGTCCAGCAGGCGATCAATCACCGCCTGCGACGCCAGCACGGTGTAGGAGCCGGCCTGATAGGCGCGCGCCTCGCGCAGGATCTCGCGGAAAATTTCGTAGCACACGGTCTCCGGCGTTTTCTGAATGCCACGGCCCTGGCAACTCGGACAGGGCTCGCACAGCACCTGCTCGAGGCTTTCGCGGGTGCGCTTGCGGGTCATCTGCACCAGACCCAGCTCGGTGATACCGATGATATTGGTCTTGGCGTGATCGCGCTCCAGCTGTTTTTCCAGCGTGCGCTGCACCTGGCGCTGATGCTCCTCATCTTCCATGTCGATAAAATCGATGATGATGATGCCGCCCAGGTTGCGCAGACGCAGCTGACGGGCGATCGCAGTGGCCGCCTCCAGGTTGGTCTTGAAGATGGTTTCTTCAAGGTTGCGGTGGCCTACAAAAGCGCCGGTGTTAACGTCGATGGTCGTCATCGCCTCGGTCTGGTCGATCACCAAGTGGCCACCGGACTTGAGCATCACGCGCCGGTCCATGGCCTTCTGAATTTCGTCCTCGACGCTGTAAAGATCGAAAATCGGCCGTTCGCCCGGATAATGCTCCAGCAACTCCTCAACGCCCGGCATCAGCTCGTGCACAAACTGCTCGACCTTCTGGAAGGTCTCACGCGAATCGATCCGCACCTTCTCCAGCCTGGGGTTGGCCAGATCACGCAGGGTGCGCAGGGCCAGCGGCAGGTCTTCGTAGATTACCGAGGGGGCTGGCGCCGTGCCCATCTGCTGGGCGATCTGCTGCCACAGGCGGCGAACGTAGCGAATGTCGACCAGAATGTCCTCCGGACGGGCGCCTTCGGCGGCAGTGCGCAGGATGTAACCGCCGGCTTCGTCGATGTCCTCACTTTCCTGGCAGTCGGCGACGACCTGCTTCAGCCGCTCGCGCTCGGCTTCGTCTTCAATTTTCAGCGAGATGCCCACATGCGGCGTGCGCGGCATATACACCAGATAACGTGATGGGACCGAGAGGTGAGTGGTCAGGCGCGCGCCCTTGGTGCCAATCGGGTCTTTGGTGACCTGCACCACCAGCGCCTTGCCCTCGTGCACCAGTGCACTGATCGGCTCTACCGCCTGCCCCTCGCGCTGGGAGATTTCGGAGGCGTGAATAAAGGCCGCACGTTCCAGCCCGATATCGACAAAGGCCGCCTGCATGCCCGGCAGCACACGCACTACCTTGCCCTTGTAGATATTGCCGACGATGCCACGGCGCTGGGTACGCTCGATGTGCACTTCTTGCAGCACACCGTTCTCGACCAGCGCAACACGGGTTTCCATCGGCGTGATATTGATGAGAATTTCTTCGCTCATGGGCTCTCTCGCTTCTTGTCTGTCACCACAATACCGGTGATTGGAGCCCCGGAACAGCCGCGTCAGGGCCGTTGCCAGCAGGAAATGCCAAAGCCCTCAAGCAAACTGGCGGTCTCGCGCAGCGGTAACCCGACCACGGCGCTGTAGCTGCCTTCGATACGCTCGACAAAGACCGCACCCAGGCCCTGAATACCATAAGCACCCGCCTTGTCCGCCGGCTCGCCGGTATCCCAGTAGTCCGCCAGCTCCTGCGCACTCAGACGGCGGAAGCAGACCCGGGTATCGACCCGCTGCAGCGCGATACGTTCATCCCGGGCCACCGCGACTGCCGTCATCACCCAGTGCGCGTCAGCAGACAGGCGGCCCAGCATGTCCAGCGCATGCGCGCGGTCGCGCGGTTTGCCGAGAATCTGCCCGCCGTGCACCACCGCCGTGTCTGCCGCCAACACCACCCGACCGGGGCAGGCAGCAACGGCGGCCAGCGCCTTGTCACGGGTTACCCGCTCGACGTAGGCCTCAGGCGACTCGCCCGGTAACACCCGCTCATCAACCTCGCTGGGGCGCTGGGTGCAGGGCACACCGATCTGCGCCAGCAGCTCGCGTCGCCGGGGCGAGGCCGAGGCCAGCAACAGCTCAATTGACATGGAAACGCCGACGCACGCCGCGCAGCAACGAGAAGACCCAGGGCCAAAGCACCGCACTGACCACCGCCGGCAACAGGAACATCAGGGTCGGCGGCCGATTGCCGCTCAGACTGTTGAGCCAGAGCGCGACCATCTGGGCAATCCCAAAGACCGGCAGCATGACCAGGCTCTGCTGCCACAACGGGAAGCGGCGAATGCGCTGATACAGCAGCAACACCATCCAGACCACCAGTGTCATCACCAGCGCGTTTTGACCAAACAACTGGCCGAACAAGACGTCCGACAGCAGGCCCGCCAGCCAGGCGGTCAGCAGGCCGACCCGGTGCGGCAACGCCATGACCCAGCAGGAGAGCACCAGCGCCAGCCACATCGGGCGCGCCAGACTGACCGGCTCGGGCATCGGCATGACGCTGAGCAGCAGCGCCACCACAATACTCAGGATGATCGCCAGACTAGTCTGCATCGGCTGCCTCCCCGGCCGGCTGGCCCTCGCTGTCGGCGGCGGGCGTCTCTGCCGCCTCGTCACCAGCCGCTGTCGCCCCACCGTCCTGCTCGCTAGCGCCCTCGGTGCCCAGCTCCAGCGCCGGCAATACATCGCCGTAACCGCTCTCGGGGCTAAACACCAGCAGCAGATAGCGGCTGCGATTGAGCTGCGCCGACGGCGTTACCCGCACCTCGGCAAAGGATTGCGCCGGATGCCGCGTCACCGTCTGCACCCGACCGACCGGATAACCGGCCGGAAAGCGCTGCCCAAGACCCGAGCTGACCACAATGTCGCCCTCGCGTACGTCGGCGGTATCACCCACGTAGCGCAGCTCCAGCCACTCGTTACGACCCGTACCACTGGCAATGGCGCGCAGCCCGTTGCGATTGATCTGCACCGGCAGGCTGTGGGAAGCATCGGTTACCAGCAGAACCCGGGCACTGTGCGGCAAGACCTCGACGACCTGCCCCATCAGCCCGCTGGCATCCAGCACCGGCTGGCCAAGAAACACGCCGTCAGCTTCGCCCTTGTCGAGCAGAATGCGCTGGGTGAAGGGGTTGGGGTCGACACCGATCAGTTCGGCGACCAGTACGCGCTCATCCACCAGCGAGGACGAGTTGAGCAGTTCGCGCAGCCGCACGTTCTGTTCGGTCAGGGTGGCAAGTTTTTGCAGTTTGCGCTGGGTCAGCAGCGCTTCGGCGCGCAGCCGTTCATTGTCGGCAATCAGCGCGGCCCGGCTGGTGGTCAGTTCGCTGACCGTCTCCCATGCCCGCACCGGCATTTCAGCAGCCGAGTACAACGGCGCCACCAGCAGCCCGAGCTGGGCGCGCAGGGGCTTGAGGGCCTCAAAACGGGCATCGACCACCATGAGCACGATGGACAGCACCGTGAGCACGATCAGGCGGACACCGAGTGACGGCCCCTTGATAAATAGCGGTTTGATGGCAGGCTCCTCGCAGCCACTGGCGTGTTGCCGTCAACGACCCGCCGCATAGCGACGGGCCGGCCGCCGACTCACTCGGTCGACAGCAGGTCCATGGTGTGCTGGTCCATCATTTCCAGCGCACGGCCACCGCCACGAGCAACGCAGGTCAGCGGCTCTTCGGCAACAATCACCGGCAGGCCGGTTTCCTGGGTCAGCAGTTTGTCCAGATCACGCAGCAGCGCGCCACCGCCGGTCAGAATCAAACCACGCTCAGCGATGTCGGAAGCCAGTTCCGGCGGAGACTGCTCCAGCGCGCTCTTGACCGCCTGTACGATGGTCGCCAGCGACTCCTGCAGCGCTTCGAGCACCTCGTTGGAGTTGAGGGTAAAGCTGCGCGGCACGCCTTCGGCCAGGTTGCGGCCGCGGACGTCGACTTCCAGCATTTCGCCGCCCGGGAAGGCCACACCGATCTCCTGCTTGATACGCTCGGCGGTGGACTCGCCGATCAGGCTGCCGTAATTGCGACGCACGTAGGTGACAATGGCTTCGTCGAAGCGGTCACCACCAACCCGGACGGACTCGGCGTAGACGACGCCGTTCAGGGAAATCAGGGCGATCTCGGTGGTACCACCACCAATATCCACGACCATGGAACCGCGTGCTTCCTCCACCGGCAGGCCGGCACCGATGGCCGCAGCCATCGGTTCTTCGATCAGATATACCTCGCGGGCGCCAGCACCCAGGGCCGATTCGCGGATGGCCCGGCGCTCAACCTGGGTAGACTTGCACGGCACGCAGATCAGCACACGCGGGCTCGGTTGGATAAAGCTGTTCTCGTGCACTTTGTTGATGAAATACTGCAGCATCTTTTCGCAGACACTGAAGTCGGCGATAACGCCGTCTTTCATCGGGCGAATGGCCTGGATGTTGCCGGGCGTGCGTCCCAGCATGCGTTTGGCATCAGTACCAACTGCAACAACACTTTTCTGATTGCCGGCGGTGGTGCGAATGGCAACCACCGAGGGTTCGTCCAGCACAATGCCACGATCGCGGACGTAAATGAGGGTGTTGGCAGTGCCCAGGTCGATGGACAGATCACTGGAAAACATGCCACGAATTTTTTTGAACATGCGTTGACTAGACCCCGAGGACGCGTGGGTTAATGGTAAAAATATAAAGAAAGCACTGATAAACCACCTGCCCACTGCATCGCCGCACGGATGGATAGCGGCGAAAGGCCTTTAGGAAACAGGGCAAACAGGTAGCTAATCGGTACTTCCGGAAGTGTCGCAACTCTAACAATGGCGGGGTTTTTGGGCAAGGCGCGCTGTGGTAAATTCCCGCCTTTGCCCGCATTTCCCGTGGCGAACCACCCAACGGCGCCTGTCGCCAGCAGCCAACCGGAATTCTTCCGGCTACATGGAGCTTTACACATGTCCCTGGACCGCACCGATGTGGAAAAGATCGCGCATCTGGCCCGTATCGCCATCAGCGAGGATGAAATCCCCGCTACTACCGCCAAACTGTCCGGCATTCTGGACCTGATCGACAAGATGCAGGCGGTGGATACCAGCAACGTCACCCCGCTCGCCCACCCGCTGGAAACTATCCAGCGCCTGCGCGCCGACGAAGTGACTGAAAGCAACCAGCGCGACGCCTACCAGGCCATCGCACCGGCCACCGAAGAAGGCCTGTATCTGGTTCCCAAGGTCATCGAATAATCCTGCCGCGCCGACAAGAGACTACCCCCATGCACGAAAAAACGCTGGCCGAACTGTCCCAGGCCCTGCAGAGCAAGGCGCTGTCCAGCGTCGAGCTGACCCAGCATTACCTCAAGCGCATCGAGCAGCTTGATGGCAACCTCAACAGCTATATCACCGTGACCGCCGAATCGGCCCTTGAGCAGGCAGCCGCGGCGGACGCCCGCATCGCCGCCGGCAACGCCACCGCGCTGACCGGCATACCGCTGGCACACAAGGACCTGTTCTGCACCCAGGGCCAACGCACCAGCTGCGGCTCGAAGATGCTCGACAACTTCATTTCGCCGTACGAATCGACCGTCACCCAGCGTTTCCTCGACGCCGGCGCGGTCAGCCTCGGCAAGACCAACCTCGACGAATTCGCCATGGGCTCGTCCACCGAGTCCAGCTTCTACGGCCCGACCCGCAACCCGTGGGATACCGATCGGGTACCCGGCGGCTCCTCCGGCGGCTCCGCTGCCGCTGTTGCCGGACGCCTGTGCGTGGCAGCCACCGGTACCGATACCGGCGGCTCGATCCGCCAGCCCGCCGGCTTCACCGCCCTGACCGGCCTGAAACCGACCTATGGTCGGGTGTCCCGCTGGGGCATGGTGGCCTACGCTTCCAGTCTGGATCAGGGCGGCCCGATGGCCCGCACCGCCGAAGACTGCGCGCTGATGCTGCAGGTCATGGCCGGGTTTGACGCCAAGGACTCCACCAGCGTCGACCAGCCGGTGCCGGACTACAGCGCCGGCCTGAACGACTCGCTCAAGGGCCTGCGCATCGGCCTGCCCAAGGAGTACTTCGCCGCCGGCCTGGACGCTGCGACCAGCGATGCCATCAGCGCCGCGGTCAAGCAATTTCAGGCGCTGGGCGCCGAGATCAAGGAAATCAGCCTGCCGAACGCCGAGCTGGCGATTCCCGCCTACTATGTCATCGCCCCGGCTGAAGCCTCCTCCAACCTGTCACGCTTTGACGGCGTGCGCTTCGGCTACCGCTGCGACAACCCGGCCGACCTGACCGACCTGTACAAGCGCTCACGTGCCGAAGGTTTCGGCGCCGAGGTCAAGCGCCGCATCATGGTCGGCACCTACGCGCTGTCGGCCGGTTACTACGATGCCTATTACCTGAAAGCCCAGAAGATCCGTCGCCTGATCAAGAACGACTTCATGGCCGCCTATGAGCAGGTCGATGTGATCCTCTGCCCGACCTCGCCGACCCCGGCGTTCAGAATCGGCGAGAAGATCGACGACCCGGTCAGCCTGTACCTGACCGACATCTACACCATTACCGCCAACCTGGCCGGTGTTCCGGGCGTCGCCCTGCCCGCCGGGTTTGCCAACGGTCTGCCGCTGGGCATGCAACTGCTGGGGCCCTACTTCAGCGAAGCCCGTCTGCTCAACATCGCGCACCAGTACCAGCAGGTTACCGACTGGCACCAGCGCGCTCCGGCCGGCTACTGAGAGGATTGACAGCAATGCAATGGGAAATCGTCATCGGGCTGGAAATCCACGCCCAGCTCACCACCGCGTCGAAGATCTTCTCCGGCAGCGCCACCACCTTCGGCGCCGAGCCCAACACCCAGGCCAGCCTGATTGACCTGGGCATGCCGGGCACCCTGCCGGTGCTGAACGCCCAGGCCGTGCGCAACGCGGTCAAGTTCGGCCTGGCGATCGACGCCGAGATCGGCATGACCAACGTTTTCGCGCGCAAGAACTACTTCTACCCTGACCTGCCCAAGGGCTACCAGACCAGCCAGATGGATCACCCCATCGTCGGCAAGGGTCATCTGGACATCACCCTGGACGACGGCACCGTAAAACGCGTCGGCGTGACCCGCGCGCATCTGGAGGAAGATGCCGGCAAGAGCCTGCACGAAGACTTCCACGGCATGAGCGGCATCGACCTCAACCGCGCCGGCACCCCGCTGCTGGAGATCGTTTCCGAGCCGGACATGCGCAGCGCCAAGGAAGCGGTCGCCTACGCCAAGACCATCCACTCGCTGGTGCGTTATCTCGGCATCTGCGACGGCAACATGGCCGAAGGCTCGCTGCGCTGCGACTGCAACGTCTCGATCCGCCCCAAGGGTCAGGCCGAGTTCGGCACCCGCTGCGAGATCAAGAACGTCAACTCGTTCCGCTTTATCGAGAAGGCGATCAACACCGAAGTCCAGCGCCAGATCGAGCTGATCGAGGACGGCGGCAAGGTGGTACAGGAAACCCGCCTGTACGATCCGAACAAGGACGAAACCCGTTCCATGCGCAGCAAGGAAGAAGCCAACGACTACCGCTACTTCCCCTGCCCTGATCTGCTGCCCGTGGTTCTGGAGCCAAGCTTTATCGAAGAAGTCCGTGGCGAGCTGCCGGAACTGCCGCAGCAAAAACGCGAACGCTTCGAAAGCCAGTTCGGCCTGTCGACCTACGACGCCAGCGTCTTGAGCGCCAGCCGCGAACTGGCCGACTACTTCGAGCAGGTTCAGCAAACCTGCGGCGACGCCAAGCTGGCGGCCAACTGGGTCATGGGCGAGCTGTCCAGCCTGCTCAACAAGGAAGGTCTGGACATCGAGCAGTCACCGGTCAGCGCCACGCAGCTCGGCGGCATGATCCTGCGTATCAAGGACAACACCATCAGCGGCAAAATCGCCAAAATGGTGTTCGAGGCGCTGGCCGCCGGCGAAGGCGACTCCGCCGATGCGATCATCGACGCCAAAGGGCTCAAGCAGGTCACCGACAGCGGCGCGATCGAAGCCATGCTGGACGAGGTCCTGGCCGCCAACGCAGCCCAGGTCGAACAGTACCGCGCCAGCGACGAAGCCAAGCGCGGCAAGATGTTCGGCTTCTTTGTCGGCCAGGCGATGAAGGCATCCAAGGGCAAGGCCAACCCGCAGCAGGTCAACGAACTGCTGCGCAAGAAGCTGGAAGGCTGAACCGGCGAGCGGTGGTGCGGTCTCAGATCGCGCCACCGTCATCCGGGATTCTCCCCATGCTTCGTGCCCTGCTGATCGTCCTTGCTACCCTCTTGGCCAGCAGCGCCATGGCCGACGATCTTTCGCTGGGTGACCCTGGCTGGACCCAGACCGGCAAAGCCTCCTACTACTCCTCTCGCCTGCACGGCCGACGCACCGCCAGCGGCGAGCCTTACGACGAAACCGACCTCACCGCAGCACATCCGCAGCTGCCCTTTGGCACCCTTGTTGAGGTGACCAATCTGTACAACAACCGCTCGGTTGTCCTGCGTATCAACGATCGCGGCCCCTTTGTCGGCCACCGTATCCTCGACGTCTCGCAGAGCACCGCCGAGCTGCTCGGCATGATCCGCGCCGGCAGCGCACGGGTGCGCATCGAGGTGCTGGACCCGGACCGGCAAAACGAATAAGCGGAACCTTTGGCCCTGGCGGCTATCCTCTATCAGGTAACGAGCAAAAACACTGACCAACATCGGCGCCCCGAGGCCCGCATGTCGGCTGGCGGCTGCTCACCCAAAAAACCGGTCAACCGACCGGTACACGCAGGACAAGGAGATCTGCATGACTGACGCCAAGCGTGGCTGGCAATCAACCGTACTGGTTCCCGTGTTTGCCCCTGCCGTGATTGTGACCCTGCTGCTGGTTATCGGCACCATCAGCAACCCCG
The DNA here is from genome assembly GCF_002307495.1 of Pseudomonas abyssi. Taxonomy (GTDB): domain Bacteria; phylum Pseudomonadota; class Gammaproteobacteria; order Pseudomonadales; family Pseudomonadaceae; genus Halopseudomonas; species Halopseudomonas abyssi. The sequence continues at coordinate 371,390 of NZ_NTMR01000002.1, forward strand.
AACTGGCCGGCTCGCTGTTTTCCAGCACCCTGGCCTACATCACCGAGACCTTTGGCTGGTTCTACATGCTGGCGGTCGCCAGCTTTCTGCTGTTTGTGGTACTGGTCGCCTGCAGCAGCTGGGGCAATATTCGCCTCGGGCCAGATCACGCCGAGCCGCAGTACAGCTTCCCGGCCTGGTTCGCCATGCTGTTTTCCGCCGGCTACGGCATCGCCCTGCTGTTCTTTGGCGTCGCCGAACCGGTCACCCACTTTGCCAGCCCGCCGGCGGGCGCCCCGGAGACGCTGGATGCAGCCAAGCAGGCGATGCAGATCGCCTTTTTCCATTGGGGCTTTCATATCTGGGCGATCTACGGCCTGGTCGGCCTGGTACTGGCCTACTTTGCCTTTCGGCATGGCCTCCCGCTGTCGATGCGTTCAGCGCTCTATCCGCTGATTGGTGAACGCATTCACGGCCCCATCGGGCACACCGTGGATGTGGTCGCCATTCTCGGCACCCTGTTCGGTATCGCCACCACCCTTGGCCTCTCGGTGGCACAGATCAACGCCGGGCTGAACTACCTCTGGCCCAGCATTCCGGTGACCAGCAATGTCCAGGTTATCGCCATTGCGGTGGTCACCGGCCTGGCCTTGTTTTCGGTCGTCGCCGGCCTCGACAAGGGCGTCAAGAACCTCTCCATCGTCAACATGGTGCTGGCGGTGTCGCTGATGCTGTTTGTGTTTCTGGTCGGCCCCTCGATCTTTATTCTCGAGGCCTTTTTGCAGAATACCGGCAGCTACCTGAACAACATTGTCGAGCGCACCTTCAACCTGCAGGCCTACACCCATAGTGACTGGATCGGCAACTGGACCCTGTTCATCTTCGGCTGGACCATCGCCTGGGCTCCGTTTGTCGGGCTGTTCATTGCCAAGATCAGCCGGGGCCGCACCATTCGCCAGTTCGTTTTTGGCGTCATGCTGGTACCCACCATGTTCACCTTCCTGTGGTTCTCGGTGTTTGGCGACACTGCCCTGCACCTGATCATGAACGAGGGTTATAGCGCGCTGATCAGCGAGGTTCAGGCAGACAAGGCGATCGCCCTGTTCAAACTGTTCGAGCACCTGCCGCTGACCTCGATCGTGTCGTTCATCACGGTAGTGCTGATCGTCACCTTCTTCGTGACCTCGTCCGACTCCGGGTCGCTGGTCATCGATTCACTGGCCTCCGGCGGGGTCATGCAGACCCCGGTCTGGCAGCGCGCCTTCTGGGCCATTCTGGAAGGTGTGGTTGCGGCGGTGTTGTTGCTGGCCGGTGGCCTGAGCGCCCTGCAAACCATGACCATCGTTACAGCCCTGCCGTTTGCCATCATCATGATCATTGCCATGCTCGGTATGTGGCGGGCGCTGGTGATCGAAGGGCACCGCGATGTCAGCCTGCTGCACCAGATGCAGGTCAGCCGCTACAGCGACAACAGCCTGACGACCAACTGGAAGAAACGCCTGGCCGGTATCGTCAACTTTCCTGACCGGGCAGCGGTGGAAGGCTTTATCAACAAGACCGCCATGCCCGCCATGCAGCGCCTAAGCGATGCGCTGGTTGACCAGGGCTGGCCAACCAAGGCAGAGCGCGACCCGGAAAATGGTCGGGTGTATCTGGAGATACACAAGCCGGATCAGCTCGACTTCATCTACGAGGTGCGCCTGCGCGAGTACCTGCGCCCGGATTTTGCCTACCCGGAAATGCGCCGCACCGACAACAACGAGCAGCAGCATTACTACCGCGCCGAGGTATTCCTGCGCCGCGGTGGCCAGACCTACGACGTCTATGGCTACGACGAGCAGGAAATCATCGGCGACATCCTCGACCACTTCGAGAAGTATCTGCACTTCCTGCACATCTCGCCGGGTGTACTGCCCTGGAACATGACCGAGCACGACGAAATGCTGCAATCACCCCCTGCCTGAACTGTTGACGCCAGGCACAAAAAAACCGACGCCCCAAGGACGTCGGTTTTTTTATACCCGCAGCCCTTTACTGCTGCAGGATCTGAATGATCGCCGGGTCCTGAAACACGCGGGTCAGCGCATCACTCATGACATCGGTCACCAGCTGCGTGTTGGTCTGCTCGTTCGGGGCATAACCAAAACGCTGCTGCAGTGAGGAGCTGTAACGCCCCTGGTAGTTCTTGTTCATGTTGCGCGCCTGCGCCACGAAGGTTGCGCTGATATCGGCCTGGGTCACGTATACCGAACTCTTCGGCGACTGATAGCTCAGGTCAGACAGGTTCAGCGTCAGGCTGTTGGCATTCGGCGTGCCCTGCGGCACGACATTAAAGCCCAACTGGCGCAGCGCGTTCTCTACCTGCTGACGTACCGCCGGCAGGGTGCTGTCACTGATGGTGATATTGCTGGAGTCAGGGTAGATGCCGCCACGGGTGCCCAGAATCTTGCTCTGGCGCGTGTCCTGCACCTGTACGGTCACCGGCTGCTGCTGGGCGACCGGATTGAGCGGCTTGTTGATCTGCGGTTGTACTGTCAGTTGCTGCGGGCTGTGTGCGCAACCCACCAGGGCCGCCGTCAGCGCTGCCAGCAACAGCATGCCTGAACGCTTGAGCATAAGTAGCTTACTCCTGCCATCTATCGGAAAATCGGTTTGTCACCGGGCTGCTGCCGGTTTGGACAGGCGCAGCATACTCCGGTTCCGAGGCCGCCGACAGGGGGATGCGCTGTCATCATCCTGCAATGCAGATAGGCCAAGCTGGCGCCCTGAATAACGACGGAGTCCGCCCCATGCTTAACGCACTGTTCAAGCGTCGCCGCTGCTATGCACAACTCAGCCCGCAGGGGCTGTGTCTTGCCCTGTGGGAGCTGAAGGAAGCTCCGCGCACCGGGCATTGGGTCGAGGTCAACGAGCTGGAGGCCCGTTGGATCGGCAAAGCACTGCCGAGCAGTGCTCGCGTGGCGCAGCCATCACGGCGCAACCACTGGCGCCTGCTGCCGGCCTGAGCCGGCGGCGAGGCACTGTCAACGCGCGCCGGCCGCTTCCAGCACGGCAACGTAGTCTTCGCCCTGCGCGTGTTCGCGCACGGTCTCGGCGAAGGTGCGACCTTCACCGTTCACGGCGTTCAGGTCAAAGCCTTCGGCCTTGAACATCACCAGAAAACGCTCGAAATCCTCGACGCGCAGCCCACGGTAGGCGCGGACCAGCAGGTGATAGTCGGCTGATTCTTCACTGCTATAAGGACGCGCGTTGAGAAACACCGCGACCTGCTCATCGGTCATCGGCTCGCCGATCACCTTTTCTTTGTCTTTACGCATGTTGCTTCCTCACTGGCTCAGGGTCGGCATTGTAACCATCCGCCGACGCGGCCACCAGTTCAGCGGCCACCGGACTGCGGCGCCGAATGCACATCGGCCCAGATCAGGCCATTGCCGTAAAAGCGTCCCTGGACATAATCGGCGCCGGGCGCATCAAGCTGCTGCCGGATAATCGGCAGAAAGCTCAGCGGATAGGTGATCACCAATGTATGGGCGCCATCCTCCAGCCGCGCCGCGCGACGACCACCTTCGCCCTCGACAAAGTGCAGTCGCGCACGCTCAACCGGGCTGCCCGGCAGCAGCGAGCGCCCTTCCAGCAGCAGCCAGATGCCGGCTTCCGCCTGGTTGGGACGCCCGCCGGGGCGCAGCTCGCTGCCAACGGTCAGACTGTAGCGCTGCACTTCAAACAGCACCTGCTCGGGCTTGTCCTGCCGTTGCCCGAAGGGATCAGCCGGCAGGTATTCGTCGTGCGGCAGGCTGACCTGCGCCGCCAGCAGCGGCGCCAACAGGCTCAAGCCCGCCCCCAGCAACCAGGCGCGCATCGTTTAGTGGCCCTTGAGGGCAAAGATACCGGCGGCGTTGCGCCAGTAGCCCTTGTAATCGAGCCCGTAACCGAAGATGTAGCGATCCTCGACATCCAGACCGGTAAAGTCGGCACGCATGCCGGGATAGGCCTTGCGATCATGCTGCTTGTCCAGCAGGACCGCGGTGTAGACGTGCTCGGCGCCGGCATCACGGCAATACTCGACGATCGCGGCCAGGGTGTGCCCCTCATCCAGGATGTCGTCGATGATCAGCACGCTGCGGCCCGCCAGCGAGTGCTCGGCGCGCGCCTTCCAGAACAGCTCGCCACCGGACAGCTTGTTGCGGTAGCGCGTGGCGTGCAGATAGCCCACTTCCATCGGGAAAGGCAGTTTGGGCAGCAACTTGCCACTGATGATCAGGCCGCCGTTCATCACGCTGTAGACAATCGGGTTGCTGTCACTCAGCCGCGTGTTGATGTCATCGGCCATGCGCTGCAGCGCTGCCTCGACGTCTGCCTCGGTAAAGAGACAATCCGCCTCCGCCATCACTTCTTTAATATGCTGCAGCTCTACCGCCATGACTGACCTCCGCTGGTGCCGGAAAAAAGGGGCGAAAAATACCCATGTCGCCGCGAAAGCACAAGTATAGGTAAGTTCTGCCCAGTTCCACACATGCTCTGACAGCATGTTGACCCGGCTCAGGCTGTGCCATAATTGCCGCGCCCTTCTTGCAACAGAGTAACTGTCCGATGAACGTCAAAGAAATCCGCCACCCCCTGATCCGACACAAGCTGGGGCTGATGCGCCGCAACGACATCAGCACCAAGAACTTTCGCGAACTGGCCCAGGAAGTTGCCGCCCTGCTGACCTACGAGGCGACGCAGGACATGGCGGTGGAAGCCCATACCATCAAAGGCTGGTGCGGCGACGTGCAAGTCGAGAAACTCAGCGGCAAGAAAGTTACCGTGGTGCCCATCCTGCGTGCGGGTCTGGGCATGCTTGATGGCGTCCTCAGTCTGGTACCGAGTGCCAAGGTCAGCGTCATTGGTCTGGCCCGCAACGAGGAAACCCTGGAAGCGGACACCTATCTGGAAAAGCTGGTCGGCGAACTGAACCAGCGTATGGCCCTGATCATCGACCCGATGCTCGCCACCGGCGGCTCCATGGTCGCCACCATCGACATGCTGAAAAAAGCGGGTGCCCGCGAGATTCGCGCGCTGGTGCTGGTGGCCGCGCCCGAGGGCATCAAACGCGTCAACGATGCCCACCCCGACGTGCAGATCTACACCGCCTCGGTTGACCAGCGCCTGAACGAACAAGGCTACATCATCCCGGGCCTGGGCGACGCCGGTGACAAGATTTTCGGCACCAAGCAGAAGGATATTGTCTGATGGAAGGCGTCCAGACCCACGGCTGGCGCACCGCGCTGGCCGGCTCACAGATGCTGTTTGTGGCCTTTGGCGCACTGGTGCTGATGCCGCTGATTACCGGCATGAACCCGAGCGTGGCGTTGTTCACCGCCGGTATTGGCACCCTCTTGTTCCAGTTCACTACCCGCCGTCAGATCCCGATCTTTCTGGCCTCAAGTTTCGCCTTTATCGCACCGATCATGTACAGCAACCAGACCTGGGGCCTGCCGGCCACGCTGGGCGGCCTGGTTGCCGCCGGGGTCATGTATATCCTGCTCAGCCTGATCATCCGCTGGCGTGGGCCGGGCTTTATCCAGCGCCTGCTGCCGCCGGTAGTGGTCGGCCCGGTGATCATGGTCATTGGCCTGGGCCTGGCCTCCACCGCCGTCAACATGGCGATGGGCAAGTCCGGCGACGGCAGCCAGCAACTGGTGGACTACAACACCGCGATTCTGATTGCTGCAGCGTCGCTGACCACCACTATTGTGGTCGCGGTCTTTGCCAAGGGGCTGTTCCGTCTGGTGCCGATTCTGGCCGGCGTCCTGGTGGGTTATGTGCTGTCCTGGCTGCTGGGTGTGGTCGACTTCAGTCAGGTGGCTGAATCCCCCTGGCTGGCAGTGCCGGCCTTTGTTGCGCCGGAGTTCCAGCTGGCAGCGATTCTGTTCATGATTCCGGTCGCCATTGCGCCGGCCATCGAACACATTGGCGACGTGCTGGCCATTGGGGGCGTCACCGGCAAGAACTACCTGGAAAAGCCCGGCCTGCAGAACACCCTGCTGGGTGACGGCATCGCCACCTCGGCGGCAGCCTTCCTGGGCGGCCCGCCCAACACCACTTACTCGGAAGTCACCGGCGCCGTCATGCTGACGCGCAACTTCAACCCCAATGTGATGATCTGGGCGGCCGTGTTTGCCATCGGCCTGGCCTTTGTCGACAAGTTCGGTGCAGTGCTGCTGGGTATGCCGGTACCGGTCATGGGTGGCATTCTTTGCCTGCTGTTCGGTTCAATCGCCGTGGTGGGTCTGAATACCCTGGTACGCAATCAGGTAGATCTGGCGCAGGCGCGCAATCTCTGCATCGTCTCGGTGACCCTGGTATTTGGCATCGGCGGCATGGTGATCGGCAATGACAGCTTCAGCCTGCAGGGCATCAGCCTGTGTGGCGTGGTCGCCATTGTCCTCAACCTGATCCTGCCCAAAGGCGAAGACGAGAACGTCTTGCCCCATCAGTAATGTCGGCTCAGCGCCGCCAGCAGCGCGCGTCTGCTGGCGTGCGCTGTCCAAGCTGGTTAAGCGTCAGTTCAGCACACACATCGCCGTCCATCAGTCCGCCGCTCACCGCCTGGGCACGCAGTACAAAGCGCTCCCGATCTCGCTCCGCGCTCACCCGATAGACCGCCGTGCCCTGCGCCGGACTCTGCAGCCACAACCCCTCGACCGTGCCCTCGTCATAGCGGCCAGTGCTGGCATAGTGGTGCTCCAGACGCTGGGCATTATCCAGTACCAAGCCACTGACCTCAGCCCGTTGCCCCTTGCGTACATGCTCCTGATAGCCGGGATAGGCAATGGCCGCCAGCAGGCCAACGATCGCAACCACCACCATCAGCTCCAGCAGGGTAAAGCCGCACGCGCGCTTCATCGCAATTGCCGCCAGTGAATCCGCGCAAATACGCAGCGCCCACCACCAGCCAGCAGCGCGCTGCCTTCACTGCCCTGCAGCAGGTAGTGCTCGCTCTCGCAGCCGGGAAGCGTCACTTCCGGGTCTGCCTCCGCGCGCAATACCTGCGGCAGACTGGGCAGGCCGATATCCAGCTCAATACCGATCACGCCGATATCTGCCTCGGTCACCTGCAGATCGGCATTGCCGTCCAGGCTCGCGAAGGGCGGCGCCAGGCCGGTATCCAACGCCAGCGATATCAGCCAGCCACTGCTCTGATGGCGACACAGATCTGCGGCACTGCGGCGCGGAATCAGCGTGCTGAACAGGACCCGGCTACCCACGACCGTAGCCGCCTCGACCACTCGTTCGGCGCTGACCGAATGCACCGGCAGCGGCACATACCAGCCCGCCTGCTGCTGCCAGTCCAGCGCGGCGCCCTGCACCTGCCGGGTGCTGGCGGTATCACCTGGTTGCAGCTGACGCTGCGTCAGATCCGCCACGCTCAAGGTGCGTCCCGAGGGCGCCAACCGCAGCGCATAGAATGCCTGTTGCTCTCGACTTTGCGCATCGCCATCGGCCAGCAGGCGACCACTGCCAAACAGCAGCAGTGGCGCCTTGGCTTGCGCGCCGAGATGCAGCACCGGAGCGGCCGTCAGCGGTTGACCGGGCGGCGCCACAAACAACGGACTGCTGCGGTTGATCACCTGCCAGTGCTGCGGGTCGTCTGCGCTCAGATCAAAGCCCCACAGCTGTCCATGCAGATCACCCGCATAGGCTGCCACGACGTTTGCGCCGGCGTCACGCTGCAGGGTCAATGCCGACAATCCGTTGCCCTCAGATGTGCCCGCCCTGGACGGCAGGTCCAGTTGTCTGAGCAGTTCGCCGCTTTCCGCATCCAGCACAAGCAGGCTGGCTACGCCCGTAGCACTGCCGTAGCCGTTGCCCGTAATCAGCAGCGCCCGCCCGGCCTTGTTAAACACCTGCGGGGCGGCGTACAGGTGGCCGAGCGCCTGCCAACCCGGCTGCCCTGCATCTACCTCCCACAACGCTCCCAAGGCATTGGCGGCGTCGCGCTGGTCATATAGCCGCACGGCAAACAGCCCCTTGCCGCCGGCGCCCAGGCCCGCCGCTGCCAAGGTACTCCAACCAGCTGACAGGCGAGCATCAGCCAGCGCTATCTGGCCATCAACTCCGGAGTAATGCCCGTAACCTGCGCCGTAGGCCGGAGCTGCCCAGTGCTGCAGATTGCCCTGCAAGGCAGCAGGCAGATAGGCGTACCGATGCAGGCCGCCCGCCTCGAATACGTGCAGCAAACCGTCATTGGCGCCCACCAGCAAGAGGTCACCCATGGCGCTGCGCTGCTGCAGATAGGTCTGGTAGGCCGCCTCCTGGCTGGTCTGCAAGGGCGCCCCGGCCATCAAAAGCCGAGGCGCGCTGCGCACGCTATCCCCCAACAGCCGGGCGCGTTCGCGCAGCCACGGTACCGGCACACCGCGGGCCCAGTCGAGCAACTGTTGCCCGGCATCGGCACCATGCAAGCCGAGCCCGGCGGCCATCGCCTGCAGCTGCTGTTGCTGGACGGCCGCCAGGGCGCCAAATCCGGCGCCGCGCAGGGTCACCGGGCCTGCTGGCTGCAGGGCATCGGCGTGGCGCCAGCTCTGGTATCGGCCGCGCAGCCCGCCGGGTACAAACTGGCTGTCGCTACGCCAGATCACGCCCTGCTCTGCTCCGCCGCTGTCCAGCGCCAGCAGCTCCAGCTCGCCGCTCCAGTCTCGGGCATGATAGTGCAAGCGGACACGCAAGCGGCCAGCGCTCAACGTCTGGCCATCAAGGGTTGCTGCCGATACGTAACCGCTGTGCGCTCCCACCTCCCCCACAAGCTGGCTCAGCGCAGCGGACAACCCGCTGGCGTCGGCGACGCTCAGGTAGCGCCCACCTCCGGCTTGCGCAGCGGCAAGCAAACGCGGGTCATCAACGGCAAATCCGAGGGTGTAGCTACGCAGGTTTTGCGGCGGATAGGCCGGATCGTCCCAACTTTGGCCCGCTGCGTCGGCGCCGCCCTGGCGCAGATCGAGCGCGCGGGCGAAGGCCGCCATATCGTCCAGATAAAAGGTACTGCCCGGGTCCTGCAGGCTGGCGCCGGTCGCATCATCAGCGGTGTCGCCATCCCAGTCTGGCAGGTGCCAGTTGCCCGGCAGGTGGGGGTTCCGGCCAGCCGGCTCCTGCTGGGCCGAGACCGGAAAGGTGCTGTCATGGGTTGGCAGCCCGTCAGTCAGCACAACCGCAGCGCTGGCCTGACAACGCCACTGCAGCGGGCTCTGGTAGCGCGGTATGGCGGGGTCGTAGAAGGAAGTCATGCCGCGCAGGTAGCGGCTGATCTCATAGTGGGTTTCCGCTAGCGGTGTCCAGGTATACAGGTCCGGATTACTGCCCGCTGCGGGGTTCAGGCTGGTAATGGCCTGCTCCAGCCGCTGCAGATGCTGCCGCCCGGCGGTGTCATCGCCAATCCCGTCGACGGGCACCAGCAAGCGCCCGCCGGCCGTGTCACGCTGCGCGCCCGTCCCCGACGCCGGGTTAAAAGCAAACAGGCCAAAACGCAGGTCGCGATGCTGGCGCAGCAGCTGGCTGGCAGCCTCCTGCATCACCGCCAGACGGGTACGCCCGCCTGTACTGTTCAGCACCATGCTCGAGGAGTTATCCAGCAGCAGGACCACGTTAGCGGGGGCGGCGCTACGCGTGCTCACCGGACCGCTGATCGGCTGAAACGCCAGTGCTGCAGTCGGCACTGCACTCAGCAGCAAGGTTGCCAGCTTACTGATAGGCCAGTGCATACATAGCCTCCAATTCGGTGCGACGACGCCCGGTTTCTGTGCGCACCACAAGCCGGTAAACCTGTGACTGCCCACTGTGCTGCAACTGTGCAGGTATCGCACTGGTGCCCAGCCAGTCGACTCTGTAAACAACCGCCACACCGGCTGCGGCAGAGGCAAGGCTTTGCCAGCCAGCGTCCGCCAGGTTGCAATCAGCACCGCTGCAGGCCTGCCCGGGCAGGGCCAGCTGCTGTGCCCGGATCTGTGCCTCCAGAGTACGCAGTGCACTTTCGGCAGCTTGAAAACCGAGTTGACGCTGCACCAGATTGGCAACCTGACGTTGCTGATGGGTGGCGCCGCGCACAGCAGCGTGTGCCCCCACCACCATCAGCAGCAGAAATACCAGGCTGATCAGCAAGGCAGCCCCTTGCTGCCGCCGGAACGAACACCTCCTGCTCATATCACTCCCTTATTGATCTGGTCGATTGCGCAGGCGCGTCACCTGCGTAAAACGCTGGGTGAGCAGACGTCCCGCCTGCGGACTGCCCGGGTTATCACTGAGCGCCAGACTCACCCGCACACTGCGCAAACGGGGCTGCTCCCCGGGCGTGAGCGTGGACTGGTAGCGGCCACCGGCATCTGGCATATCTGCGTTGGCGGCCAGGGCAAACTGCACGCGAAAATCCACCACCTGCTCGATCAGCGTTTCAAAGTTGCCGCTACCATTGAGGCGCACCTGCACCCGGTCGCCCTGCTGACGGTATTCGAGCTGACGAAGCGCCAGCAGCCAGTCACCAGGCTGCACTTGCAGCTCATCTTCGGCGATGGTCACACGGTCCCGGCAATTGCCTGCCACCAGCCAGCGCGCGCCAAAGGTGCCGGGACGATAGCCGGTGGGGGCATTGGTCTGGACTCGGACCGGTAAGGCGGTAACGATCTGCAGCACACCGCCCTGGTAACTGACCGGTTGGGCCAGTGGTGCTGGCAACGCGATACCCGGGCTAAGCTGCAGGTTGAGACACCCCTCACTGCCCGCCGCGCGCAGGTCCGCCGCCAACCGCCCCATCAGGTAGCGCGCATCCTCCTGCAACTGGTTGCCGTGACGCAGCAGCACCAGGCTGTCGCGACTACCCAGCAAGGTCTGCATCAGGGCCATGGTCAACAGCAGTCCCAGCGCCATGGAAACCAGCAGCTCGACCAGGCCAAAGCCGCTCGGCCGGCCGTTCACGGCTGCGCTCCGATCCGCACATCAAGCTGCAGGCGGGCCGTTCCCTGCTCGCTGATCCGCGCCTGTGACCAGCGCACCAGCACCCGCGCCACGCCCTGGTCGACCGTCACCCGCGCTTCGCCTTCGGGCAGTTGGCAGGTCACGGCGCTGGCAAAATCAGCGCGATCCTGTTGCAGCACAGGCAGGTTTTCCACGGCCTGTTCGGGGCACTCTCCGCTGACTGTCATGGCATACAGCGGCAAGGCACCACGGTTGGCACGCATGCGCTCAAGCAAGTCATTGGTCATCAGCAACGCCTGGGCACGGTGGGCGCTATCGGCGCTGAAGCGCAGGGCATTGAGCTGCAAGCCGATGGCGCCGAACACCCCAAGGGTGGTCAGCAACAGCGCCACCAGCACTTCGAGCAATGAAAATCCGCGCTGGGCCGGCGGGCCGCAGACAGACGAGTGATTGGCCGGCATGGGGCAGGTCCTTGTGCCAATGGACCTGCGCAGCAATGCCTGCAGGCCCTGATTCCGTGGCGGATCAACCGGACTGCAGCTAGCCGGCGAACGTCATCCGATGACGTCGTTCACCGTAAAAGGAGGCATCCGCGCAACCATCACCCTTTTGGGTGAGGGCGGCGACGGAGGTGTGAGGGAGTTAGCAGATGCCGACCTGACGAAGCATCTGGCCGTCGGCAAAACCCAACAGGTTTTCGCGCAGTTGCTCGACAATACGCTGGCGCGCCTCGCGGCTGCCCCAGGCGCTGTGCGGGGTGATGACCAGATTCGGTAAATCAGCATCAAGCAGCGGATTGCCATCGACCGGCGGCTCGACCGTCAGCACATCACAGGCCGCACCGCCCAGGTGCCCGAAGCGCAGCGCCGCCGCCAGCGCAGCCTCATTGACCAGCCCACCGCGACCGGCATTGATCACCAGGCTGCCCGGCTTCATCAGCGCCAGCTCGGGCGCGCCGATCAGATCCCGGGTTGCCTCGGTCAACGGGCAGTGCAGGCTGAGTACATCAATCGCTGGCAGAAAGTGCTCGAGTGCCGGGCGCCCTTCACGCTCACGTCCGGGCAACGCGCCCACCAGTACGCGCATGCCAAAGGCCTCGGCCAGCCGCGCGACCGCTTGCCCCAGCTCGCCGTAGCCAAGAATACCCAGGGTCCGGCCAGACAGCTCGCCGATGGGATAATCCAGCAGGCAGAACTGCTCGCTACGTTGCCAGGCGCCGCCGCGCACGGCCTCACGGTAGGACTCGAACCGGGTAATCAGCACCAGCATCAGCATTAGCGTGTGCTGCGCCACCGCCGGGGTACCGTAGGCCTGGCAATTGCACACCACGATGCCCTGCTCACGCGCCGCCTCTAGGTCGACATTATTGGTGCCGGTTGCGGCAATCAGGATCAGCTTCAGCTGCGGATTTGCCTGCATCAGCGCGCGGTCAATCACCACCTTGTTGGTAATCACCACCTGCTGCCCCTGCAGCCGCTCGCTGACCTCACTGGCAGCCGTGCGCGGATAACTGGTGAAGACACTCGCGGTGCCTTCCAGCCCACTCAGATCCAGATCGCCCTGGTCGAGGCTGGCACGATCGAGAAAAACGGTGGAGAGACCTTCTTGCATGCTGGCTGTACCTATGTTGCAGGGAGACGGCGCAGTATAATCTTGCGCCCACAGGAGGACCTGCAATGTATTGGAATGAATTTGCGCTGGTGGCACTGGTCCACCTGCTCGCGGTGATCAGCCCCGGACCGGATTTTGCCGTGGTCATTCGCAACAGCGTCAGCGCCGGGCACCGCGCCGGCCTGTACACCGCGGTCGGTGTTGGCTGCGCCATTTTCCTGCACGTGACCTACTCGCTGCTGGGCATTGGCCTGATTGTGTCGCAGTCGGTCTGGCTGTTCAATCTGCTGAAGCTGGTCGCCGGCGCCTATCTGCTCTATATCGGTTTTCGCGCCTTGCGCGCGCAGCCGGCCTCGGCGGACCAGCAGGTTAGCAACCAGCACAGCATGAGTGCCGCGCAGGCGTTTCGTCAGGGCTTTATCACCAATGGCCTTAACCCCAAGGCGACACTGTTCTTCCTGTCGCTGTTCACCGTGGTCATCAGCCACGACACTCCGCTACTGGTACAAGCCGGCTATGGCGTTTATACGGCGGTAGCGACCGGCGCATGGTTTTGCCTGGTGGCCCTGCTGTTCAGCCGCGATGCGGTGCGTCGCGGCTTTCATCGCATGGGGCACTGGTTCGATCGGATGATGGGCGGCGTGCTGATCGCCCTGGGCCTGCATCTGGCCCTGTCGCAGTGGATCAAGCGCGGTTGATGGCAATGCGGCAGGCTCACGCCTGCCGCGGGGTCTCCCGGCACCAGTCAGCGAGCACCTGAACCCATTGCGGGTCGTCATTCAGGCAGGGGATCAGCACCAGCTCCTCTCCGCCGGCAGCGACAAACTGCTCGCGCGCGCGATCGCCAATTTCCTCCAGCGTCTCGATGCAATCAGCCACAAAAGCCGGGCAGGCAACGAGCAGCCGCTTGACGCCCTGCGCAGCCAGCTCGTCGATCCGCGTCTCGGTATAGGGCTCAATCCACTTGTCACGACCCAGGCGGGACTGAAAAGCCATTGACCATTGCTCTGGCGCCAGCTCCAGGCGGGCCGCCAGTTCGCGGCTGACGTGGCTGCAGTGCGCACGATAACAAGTGGCGTGAGCAGCGGAAGCACGTTCGCAGCAGTCGCCGGACGCCAGGCAGTGAGTACCGGTCGGATCGGCCTTGCGCAGGTGACGCTCGGGCAAGCCGTGGTAGCTCAGCAGCAGGTGATCAAAGCCCTGCGCCAGATAGGGCCGCATGCTGTCGGCCAAGGCGGCCAGATAGTCGGGGCGATCATAAAACGCCGGCAGCACGTTCAGGCGGATATCCAGACCATGCTGCTTGATCACCCGCTGCGCCTCCTGCACCGAGGTGGTAATGGTGCTGTCGGCGTGCTGCGGATACTGCGGCATGAACAGCACCTCGCGCACACCCGGCCGCGCCGCCAGTGCCAGCAGCCCCCGCTCGATGGAGGGCTCGCCATAACGCATCGCCAGTTCGACCGGCATATCCAGCTGTTGCTGCAACGCCTGCTGCACCCGGCGACTGATCACCACCAAGGGCGAGCCGTCCTCCCACCAGATTGAGGCATAGGCATGCGCCGAGGCCTTGGGACGCGTGAGCAATATCAGGCTGACCAGCAACCGGCGCGCAGGCCAGGGCAGGTCTACCACGTAGGGGTCCATCAGAAACTGATTCAGATAGCGCCGCACATCGGCCACCTGGGTACTCTTTGGCGAGCCCAGATTGACCAGCAAAACCCCGCGTTCAGACATTCACTCACTCCAACGGATCAACAACCATCATTTTTGCGTTTGCAGCACTTGAGCCAGTGCGGTCTCAAGATGCGGGTAACGAAACACAAAGCCTTCCTGCTCCGCCTTGGCCGGCAACGCGCGCTGCCCGGTCAGCAGCAACCGCGACATCTCGCCCAGCGCCAGCTTCAGCACAGGTGCCGGGGCCGGCAACACCGCCGGCCGGCCAAGCGCCCTGCCCAACGCACGGCTGAACTCCCGGTTGGTTACCGGCGTCGGCGCGGTGCCGTTATACACCCCGCGACAGTCAGGACGCTCAATCAGCCATTGCAACAGCGCCTCGACATCACTGTGATGCACCCAAGGCATGTACTGCCGCCCAGACCCTAGCGGGCCGCCCAGCCCCAGGCTGAAAGGCAGACGCATGCGCTGCAAAAAGCCGCCATCGGGCGCCAGCACCAAACCAATACGCAACACACAGACCCGCATGCCGTAAGATGCCGCGCGGCGCGCCGCCGCCTCCCAGGCATCGCACAGGGTGTGGGTGTATTCTACCTTCGCCGGGCTGGTCTCGGTCAGCGGCGTATCGCCACCGTCACCGTACCAACCCACCGCCGACGCCGTAACCAGTACCTCGGGGCGCTGTGCACGCTGGCCAAGCCACTGCACCAGTTGCTCAGTCAGGGTCACCCGGCTCTGCCACAGCAGTGCCTTGCGCTCAGTACTCCAGCGCCGGTCCGCCACGGGAGCACCAGCCAGATTGATCACCGCGTCCAACGGGCTGTCATCCAGCTGCTCCAGGCTGGCGACGCCGCGCACCTGTGCACCGCACAGGCTGGCAACGTCACCCGGACGGCGGCTCCACACCGCCACCTGGTGCCCTGCTGCTACCAATTGGCGACACAGTTGCCGCCCGATCAGACCGGTACCGCCGGTCAGTAATACATTCATAAGGACTCCCTGTCGTCAGCACTGCGAGCCGCCACACTAGGGCCTGACAGCCCATGGGGCAAGCGCGGGCACGCCAAACTGCCAAATGGACAACATGCGAGACAACGGCGACACCTACGACGCGCAAATTTTTATACAAACAGCATGCCCATGTATAGCTTTTCCTGTTCCGCCGGGGTAAAACGGCCCCATACAGCGACCTGAACAGGACCAGATCACATTATGAGCGTAGCCGTAATCGGCGCCGGCATCGCCGGCATCAGTGCCGCCCGTCACCTGCACGAAGCCGGCGTTAGTGTCCACATCTTCGACAAGAGCCGGGGTACCGGTGGCCGAATGAGCAGCAAGCGCACAGAACAGGGTGAGTTTGATATCGGCACCCAGTACTTTACCGCTCGCCACAGCGCCTTCCGCGCAGCCGTCGAGTACTGGCAGGAACAGGGCTGGATTACCCGCTGGCAGCCGCGCCTGTATCGCATCGATGAACAGGGCCTGCAGCGCTCCGACGATGACCAGCCACGTTATGTCGGCACACCTCGCATGACCGCACTGAGTCGCGGCCTGCTTGGCGACATGCCGCTGCACAGCGCCACCCGCATTGCCGCACTGCAGCGGGTCGAGAGCGGCTGGCTGCTGGTTGATACCGAGGCGCAAACCTATGGTCCCTACCAGCAGGTTATCGTTGCCACCCCCGCCCCTCAGGCAGTGCCCTTGCTGGAGGCCGCCCCGGCGCTGGCCAATGCCGCCAAGCAGGCGCAAATGGAGCCGGGCTGGGCCGTCTCAGTCGGCTTTGAGACGCCACTGGCCGTCGAGCTGGACGCCGCCTTTGTACGCTGCGGCCCGCTCGACTGGGTTTGTGCCAACCACAGCAAACCCGGACGCAGTGAGGCGGCAAACTGGGTACTGCAATCCACCCCCGCGTGGGCGAGCGATCATCTGGACACCCCAGCGCATGAGGTTGCGCAGCAGTTGGTCGACGCCCTGGCACAGGCGCTCGGCATCGCGCTGCCGGCCATCCGTTTTCTGCACGCCCACCGCTGGCTCTATGCCCGGCCTGCGGACGACTGCGAATGGGGCGCACTGGCGGCCCCCGACCTAAACCTGTACGCCTGCGGTGACTGGTGCCAGTCCGGCCGCCTTGAAGGCGCCTGGCTGAGCGGTCGCGAGGCCGCCCAGGTACTGCTCGGCAAACGCTGAGCAGTCAGGTTTGCAGCGCCAAATCAGTACAACTGGTTACAGCTGACAGACGAAAGGTGAAAAAACTTATACAAAAATAGCCAAATCAGTCTTATCCTTGTACAAAAGCTATTCAAGCTGTACAGGAGACACGCCATGCGATCTGCCAATTCTGCACGCATCCCCGTCGGCATCAGCCAATGCCTGATGGGTGACCCGGTACGTTTCAACGCTGGCCACAAGCACTCGCGCCTGTGCACCGACCACCTGGGCACCCTGTTTGAGTTGCGGCCCTTCTGCCCCGAAGTCGCCATTGGCCTGGGCACCCCGCGCAAGCCTATCCGGCTGGCCGGCGACCCGGCAGCGCCTCGCGCGGTCGGCACCGTGGATCACACCCTCGACGTGACCGACGCCCTGCAGCAATACGCCGACGATGTCTCCGTACTCTGCGAAGAGTTGTGCGGCTTTATCTTTATGCAAAAGTCACCCAGCTGCGGCATGGAGCGAGTCAAGGTTTACGAGCCCAATGGGCATCCCGCACCGGCCACCGGCCGGGGCATCTTCGCCGCTCGGCTGATGCAGGCCAATCCGCTGCTGCCGGTTGAGGAAGAGGGACGCCTGAACGATCCGGTGCTGCGCGAAAACTTCGTCAACCGTGTCATCGTTTACTCGGATTGGCAGCAACTGCTGCGCGACGGGCTCAGCGCCAGCCGCCTGCTCGCCTTTCACGCGCGCCACAAATACCTGCTGATGGCACATCAGTCACCCAGCTACCGTCAGATCGGGCAGATGCTGGCCAACCCGGGGCGCGGCGCCGCCTTGCGTGACACCGCCAACGCCTACTTTGCTGAACTGATGGCCGCACTGCGGCGTCCCGCCAGTCGAAGCGGACACAGCAACGTGCTACAGCACGTCGCCGGGCACTTCAAGAAAGTACTCAACCCGCCGGAAAAAGAAGAGCTGCAGCAGCTGATCAACCACTACCGCAGCGGGATCGTGCCGCTGGTCGTGCCGGTTACTCTGTTGCGCCACCATCTGCTGCGCCATCCCGATCCCTATCTGCTGCAACAGGCTTACCTGCAGCCGCATCCGCCTGAACTCAGCCTGCGCAACGCGATATAACGATGAATACCCTGACCCGTCACTACAGCCGTCACACCGGAGACCGCGCATGAGCAGCCCCCTGCAACTGTGCTGGCTGCGTGGCGATCTGCGCCTGCACGACAACCATGCACTCTGGCACGCCAGCCAGAAAGGCCAGGTGCTGGCCGTGTTTATCACCACGCCGAACGACTGGCGCGCCCACGACGACGCACCGATCAAGATTGATTTCTGGCGCCGCAACCTGGTGGCGCTGCAAGCACAGCTCGCTGAGCGCAACATAGCCTTGCGCGTGCTGCAAGCCGAGGCCTGGGACGATTGCCCCGAGCTGCTCGTCGAGCTGGCGCAGGAGCTGAAGGCCAGCGCCCTGCACTTCAACAACGAATACGGCCTGCACGAGCAGGCCCGCGACGCCGCCGTTGCGGCGACCTTCAAGGACGCAGGTCTGGACTGCCAGCGCTATACCGACCAACTGCTGTTCGAGCCAGGTAGCCTGACGACGCAGAACGGCACCATGTACAAGGTGTACAGCCAGTTTCGCAAACAGGCCTATGCCAGCCTCCATCGGCGTCTGCCGGACTGTCTGCCCGCGCCCAGGCGCCAGCCGCCGCATGCCATTGAGAGCGATCAGCCGGCGGCCGGCTTTGACTCGTTCGAGCGCCCAACTGATGACCAGCAGGCACTATGGCCTGCCGGTGAAGAGGCCGCTCTGGAACGCCTGGAACACTTTTGCGCCGACCTGCTGCAAGACTACGCCGAGGACCGCGACCGCCCCGACCTGGATGCCACCAGCCGCCTGTCGGCCTATTTTGCTGCCGGCGTACTCTCGCCCCGCCAATGCCTGCACGCAGCGCTACGCGTCAACCAGGGCGAATTTGACGGCGGCAACCCCGGCGCCGTGAGCTGGATCAACGAGCTACTCTGGCGCGAGTTCTACAAGCACATTCTGGTCTGCTATCCGCGTGTCTCCCGGCACCGTGCCTTCCGCCCGGAAACCGAGTCGGTGCGCTGGCGCAACGACCCCAAGGGCCTGGCCGCCTGGAAAGAGGGCCGCACGGGTATCCCGCTGGTCGATGCCGCCATGCGCCAGCTGCTGGCGACCGGCTGGATGCATAACCGGCTGCGCATGGTCAGCGCCATGTTCCTGACCAAAAACCTGCTGATCGACTGGCGCGAAGGCGAGCGCTGGTTCATGCAGCACCTGATCGACGGCGACCTCGCAGCCAACAACGGCGGCTGGCAGTGGAGCGCCTCGACCGGCACCGATGCCGCGCCCTACTTCCGTGTATTCAATCCGGTCAGTCAGTCCGAGAAATGCGACCCGGACGGCAGCTTCATTCGCCAATGGCTGCCGGAACTGGCCGGGCTGCCTGCGCGCGACATTCATCTGCCGCCCCAGGCCGACCTGTTTGCCGACAGGCCTGCCTACCCTGCCCCTATTGTTGACCTGCGCAGCAGCCGTCAACGGGCCATCGACGCCTTCCGCGAAGCAGGAGAAACCGCATGATCAGTCAACAGCAGATCGATGCCTTCGCCCAGGGCTTCGCCAGTCTCAATCGCGACAACCTCGAGCGCCTGGCCGAGCTGTACCACCCCGAGGTGCAGTTCACCGACCCGCTGCATCAGGTGCATGGCCTGCCTGCGCTGGAGGCTTATTGCAGCAACCTCTACAGCAATCTGAACAGCGTACGCTTTGAATTCGGCCAATGCTCGCCGGTGGATGACGAGCAGGCGCTGCTGTGCTGGACCCTGTACTACCGCCACCCCCGACTGGCCGGCGGACGCGAAGTCAGCGTTCCGGGCGTAAGCCAGGTGTGGTTCCGCGACGCCAAGGTGTACCGACACCGGGATCACTACGACGCGGGCGCCCTGCTGTACGAACACATACCGCTGCTCGGCAGCGTCATACGCTTACTCAAGAGACGACTGACATGAACCATCAACGTAGAATCTGGTTAACCGGCGCCTCCAGCGGTATCGGCCTGGCACTGGCTGAGCAACTGGCCGCACAGGGCCACCGGGTAGTCATGACCGCGCGCCGCCGCGAACCCCTGCTGGCACTGGCCGAACGCTACCCCGATCAAGTCCTCGTGGTCACCGCCGACCTCACCGATATCCACGCCGTGCGCGAGGCAGCAGAGCGTATCGATACCGCCTGGGGCGGCCTGGACTGGGCTATTCTTAACGCTGGCACCTGCGAGTACATGGAACTGCCGCACTTCTCCGCTGCCCTGCTGGGCCGGGTCATGCAAGTAAACGTGCAGGGCACCGCCAACTGCATCGAGGCAGCCCTGCCACTGCTCCGACGCAGCAGCGCGCCGCGTCTGGCGGCGGTGGGCAGCAGCGTGACCTATCTGCCGCTGCCACGCGCCGAAGCCTATGGTGCCTCCAAGGCCGCCGTGCGCTACCTGATGCAGTCGCTGGAGCTGGACCTGGCCGAAGAAGGCGTGGCGGTCACCCTGGTCAGCCCCGGCTTTGTCGACACCCCGTTGACCGCCAAAAACGACTTCGCCATGCCGATGCGCGTCAGTGCAGAAGAAGCCGCCCGCCGCATACTGCGCGGGCTGGAGCGCGGCCAGCGGGAGATCCGCTTCCCCGGACGCTTCATCAGCGTATTGCGCCTGATCGCTGCACTGCCGGCCGGGATACGCGTGGCCTTGACCCGTCGCCGTCGCAAACCTGAAGTCGGCGCACGACAGGAGCTCAACTGATGCGTATTGCTGTTGTCGGCAGCGGTATTGCCGGCCTGGTGGCGGCGCACCTGCTGTCGCGTCGCCACGAAATTACCGTGTTCGAAGCCAATGACTGGGTCGGCGGGCACACCCATACCGTCGATGTCGAGGTGGCGCAGCAGCGCTACGCCATCGACACCGGGTTTATTGTGTTCAATGATTGGACCTACCCCAATTTCATTCGCCTGCTCGACAAACTCGGCGTGGCCTCGCAGCCCACCGAGATGAGCTTCTCGGTGTGCGAACCGGCCAGCGGTCTGGAATACAACGGCAACAACCTCAACAGCCTGTTTGCCCAACGCAGCAACCTGCTGTCGCCCAGTTTTTTGCGCATGCTGTTCGATATCCTGCGCTTCAACCGCGAAGCCCTGACCGATCTGGAAAAGCCGGAAGCCAACACCCAGACCACCCTTGGCGACTACCTGCGCGAGCGCCGCTACAGCCGCTGCTTTATCGACCATTACATCGTGCCTATGGGATCAGCCATCTGGTCGATGTCGCTGCGCGACATGCTGGACTTTCCGCTGGCCTTCTTTGTCCGCTTCTTTCACAACCACGGACTGCTGTCGGTCAGCAATCGGCCACAGTGGCGGGTTATCCAGGGCGGCTCGCGCAGCTACGTTCCGGCGCTGACCGCGCCCTTCGCCCGCAACATACGCCTGAACTGCCCGGTCCAGCGCATTCGCCGCGATGCCCAGGGCGTCAGCATCATCAGTCGGCAGGGCGAGGAGCGCTTTGATCGGGTGATACTCGCCTGTCACAGCGACCAGGCGCTGAACCTGCTGGAGCAACCCAGCGACGCAGAGCAGGCCATTCTTGGCGCCATTCGCTACGCCGACAACGACGTGGTCCTGCATACCGACACCAGTCTGTTGCCAAGCCGGCGACTGGCCTGGGCCAGCTGGAACTACCGGCTTGGTGGCGATCCGCATAATCCCGCCGCGTTGACCTACAACATGAACATCCTGCAGGGCATACAGGCGCCGGAAACCTTCTGCGTCAGCCTCAATCAGACCGAGCAGATTGACCCCGCGCGCATCCTGGCGCGCTTCAATTACGCCCACCCGCAGTTCAGCCAGGCCGCGAGCGCTGCCCAGCAACAATGGGAATCACTGCTTGGCGAGCAGCACACCTTTTTCTGCGGCGCCTGGTGGGCCAACGGTTTCCATGAAGACGGGGTGGTCAGCGCCCTGCGCGTGGCAGCCCACTTCGGAGAGTGCCTCTGATGCCCCTTGCCAGCGCACTCTACAGCGGCCAACTGCAGCACCGGCGGCATCAGCCGCGCGGGCATCAGTTCCGCTACCGGATCACCTTGCTACTGCTCGATCTGGATGAGCAACCCGAGGTATTCGGCCTGAGTGCACTGTGGAGCGGTCGCTGGTGGTCGCCGATGCGTTTTGTCGAGAATGACTACCTGCGTACCGAGCGCCAGCCAGAGGAAAACCTGAAAGCCTGCGCCCAGCGCCTGGTGCGCGAGCAGTTGGGCCTAACGCTAGACGGCCCGGTCCGCCTGCTGACGCAAATTCGCAGCTTCGGCATGCTGTTTAACCCGGTTTCGTTCTTTTATTGCCATGACCGGAGCGGGCAACTGCGAGCGATCATCTGCGAAGTCACCAATACCCCCTGGGGTGAACGCTTCAGCTACCTGCTGGAAACCGACCCCGAGCAGCCTCGCCAGCACTTCAGCCTGGCCAAGCGCTTTCACGTTTCACCCTTTTTGCCCTGCGACGCCGAGTACCAGATGCACTTCAGTACGCCGGCCGAGCGCCTGCAGGTGCGCATCGAGCACCATCAGGACGGCCAGCGGCTGTTCGACGCCAGCATGGGCCTGCAGCGCCAGCCGCTCAGCCCGGCGCTACTGCGCCGCGAGACAGTTCGCTTCCCCTTCATGGTGCTGCGTACCGTCAGCGGCATCTACTGGCAGGCCCTGCGTCTGCTGCTCAAAGGCATACCGTTGTTTGACCATGCGCCCGCCGCGCAGTCGGTGGCAGCGCATTCGCGCAAGGAGTCCGGACATGAAACCGAGCAGACCTGAACTCACCTGCAGCACCGCGCAAGAACGCGAGGGCTGGCTGCAACGCCTGTGCCGCCAGGCCGTGCTGTCTCGCCTGAGGCTGTTGCAGCGCGGCACCCTGCGACTGCACCTGGAGGGCGAAACCCTGGACTTTGGCCAGCCCGATCACGATGGCCTGCACGCCGACATTCGCCTGCACGATCCGGCCGCCTGGGGGCAGATTGCCTGCAATGGCAGTGTCGGTGCCGGCGAGGCCTACTTTCAGGGCATGTGGAGCACGCCAGACCTGACCTCGGTAACCCGCCTGTTTGTGCGCAACCTGGATGTGCTCGACGCCATGGAAACCGGCCTGGCACGGCTCGGGCAGCCGGCGCTGCAGTGGCTGCATCGTCTCAACCGCAACAGCCTGAAGGGGTCACGGCGCAATATCAGCGCGCACTATGATCTTGGCAACGACCTGTTCGAACGTTTGCTGGACCCCAGCATGATGTACTCGGCGGCGATCTTTGCGCCCGGCAGCGACGACCTGCACGCCGCCCAGCTGAACAAGCTGGAACGCATCTGCCGCAAGCTGGAACTGACTGCCGACGATCACCTGCTGGAAATTGGCACCGGCTGGGGCAGCATGGCCATCTATGCCGCCCAGCATTATGGCTGTAGGGTGACCACGACCACCTTGTCGCAGGAACAATACCGGCTGGCCGAGGAGCGTATTGCGCAAGCCGGCCTGCAGGACCGCATCACCCTGCTGCTCAAAGACTACCGCGAACTGGAAGGCCAATACGACAAGCTGGTATCTATCGAGATGGTCGAGGCCGTAGGGCACGCCTACTTTGCTACCTACTTCAAGGCCTGCGCCGCCTTGCTCAAACCCGATGGCCTCATGCTCCTGCAGGCCATCACCATCCGCGACCAACGCTACGAACAGGCACGTCGCAGCGTAGACTTCATCCAGCGCTATATCTTCCCCGGCGGCTCCCTGCCCTCAGTCAGTATCATCGGCGAGCTGACCCGGCGACATACCGATCTGGCCATGCTGCATCTGGAAGATATCGGCCTGCACTACGCCCGCACGCTCCGTCACTGGTACCACAACCTGCAGCGCTACCGTGGTGAGCTGGCGCAACTCGGGTATGATGACGCCTTTTTCCGACTCTGGGAGTTCTACCTCTGCTACTGCGAGGGCGGCTTCCGCGAGCGCGGCATCGGCACAGCGCAAATCCTGCTTGGCAAACCTGATGCGCGCCCTGGAGAAACCATCTTGGGGGAGTGACATGCCTGACCGGCGACTGATTGCCAATGCCGTGCTGTTCCAGCTCGGCTGGCTGGCCTGCGTACTGGGCGGCAACAGCTACTGGCTAGCGGTGCCGGCGGCGGCCTTGCTGGTGCATTTTTTCTGGACCAGCAGTTGGGCTGCCGAAGGCAAACTGGTGGTCTCGGTGATGCTGGCAGGCGCCGCGCTGGACTCCTTCCTGCTGCAGTTGGGCGTATTGGAATTTCGCGACCAGGACACGCTGGTGCCGCTATGGCTGGCCGTGCTCTGGGCGCTGCTGGGGACGACGCTGAACCACTGCCTGGGCTGGACCGCCAAGCCCATCTGGCGGGCAGTGCTACTGGGCGCTGTTGGCGGGCCGCTCAGTTACCTGGCCGGCGCACGGCTGGCCGATGTCGGTTTGCCGCTGGGTACCCCCACCACCCTGGTGCTGCTGGGCTGCATCTGGGCCTTGGTCATGCCAGTGCTGCACGGTTTTGCTCACCTTTACCGCGAGCAATATCGCATGCAGCAGTTGGCTAACAAGCGCCGCGGGGACGCATCCTGACCGCCGTCAGATCGGGTGACGGTAGTAGAGCGCGGCCTTGTTGATACCCTGGTTGGGCTGTTTGATACCGGCGTTGGAATAGTGGTAGTAGCGCAGCCCTACTTCCGCCCCCGAGGTGAAGCGCATACCAGCGCCAATGCGGTCCTCGAACTGGAATTTGGACCCCAAGTCACGACGGTTGTCCAGGTTGGTTTCGGTAAACACGGCGGCACCGATACCGCCCTCGATAAAGGGCGTCACGCCACCATTACCCGGAAAGCTCAGGGTAAACACCGGGGTCAGGGTGACACTCTCTGCGTCCAGCCCGCTCCAGTGGGTGTAGCCGGCATCCCAATAGCCACTGATTACCGCGCCACCGCCATCGCTTTGCCACAGCGTACGGCCGAAATCGAACTGCAGGCCCAGGCGCAAGGTGTCGGTCGATTCGTTGGTATGCCCCCCTTCCAGGGTAATACCATCGAGGGCGTATACGGATGAACTGCAGGCCATAATCGACAGCATACTTCCGATTATCAATGAACGTCTCATGCGTCTTCTTCCTTAATTATCGACAAATCACGCTAGATAGACCGCGAATTCACGCAAAGTTCTCCCAACAGGAATTTTTCCTGCCCATTGCGATTTCTACACCGGCAGTGCAGCAACCGGCCCCTCATCGCCCCAGAGCACGGGTAGCACGGCCCGCATCTGCTGCGGATCGCCACTGGTCCAGAAACGCACTGACGCCGTACCCGTGGCGCGCAGCAAGCCACTCTCGGTCAGTCTCGCCTGCACCTGGCGGGCAACCGCTTCGCCGGTATCCACCACCTGCACATCGGGCGGCAGCATGGGCCCCAGCAGCGGCTTGAGGAAAGGGTAGTGCGTACAGCCCAGAATCAGCGTATCGCAACCGGCAGCCAGCAACGGCTGAACATACTGGCGCAGCAGCATCGTCACCTCCGGGCCGTCGAGATCACCGCGCTCGACACATTCGACCAGCCCCGGACAGGGCTGGGCCAGCACCTGCACATCACGGGCAAAGCGGTCCAGCAGGGCAGCGAAGGTCGCACTTTGCAGCGTCCCGGTGGTAGCCAGCACACCCACCTTGCCATTGCGGGTGGCCCGTGCGGCCGGCTTCACCGCTGGTTCCATGCCGACGATCGGCATATCGAAGATCCCGCGCAGATCATTGACCGCAGCCACCGTAGCGGTGTTGCAGGCCAACACCAGCGAACGGGCGCCCCGCGCAATGAGGAATTCGGCGATATGTCTGCTGCGCTGACGAATCACCTCAGGAGACTTTTCGCCATAGGGCACATAGCCGCTGTCAGCCACATACAGCAGGTCTTCGCTTGGCAGCAGCCGGCGAATTTCACGTAACACCGAGAGGCCGCCCACACCTGAGTCGAAGACACCGATAGGGCAACTCATGCGCGCGCGCCACAACAGGCACAGCCCGGGTCACGGCGCACCCGCAGCTCGCGAAAACGACCGTCCAGCGCATCAATCAGCAGCAGACGCCCAACCAGCGGTTCACCAAACCCGACCAACAACTTGAGCGCCTCCAGCGCCTGCAGGCTGCCGACCAGGCCCACCAGCGGCCCTACCACGCCGGCCTCGCTGCAGCTGAGCGCCTGCTCATCACCATCACCGTACAGGCATTGATAGCAGGGGCTATCATCGCGGCGCGGATCAAACACGCTGAGCTGCCCTTCAAGACGAATGGCGGCGCCCGACACCAGTGGCTTACCCAGTTGCACGCAGGCGCGGTTGACCGCATGCCGGGTCGCAAAGTTATCAGAGCAGTCGAGCACCAGATCAACCTCGCCAACGGCTGTCAGCAGCGCATCGTCCGCCAGCGCGACCGGCAACTGACGACAACCAACCTGCGGGTTGATGGCAGCCAGCCGTTCGGCGGCAGAGGCTACCTTGTCACGACCAATGTCGGCTGCGTGATGAATGATCTGCCGCTGCAGGTTGGTCAGATCGACCTGATCCGGATCGGCGAGCACCAGTTCGCCCACCCCGGCAGCGGCCAGATACAGCGCGACCGGCGAGCCAAGTCCGCCGACACCGACAATCAGCACCCGGCTATCGAGCAGCCGCTGCTGGCCGTCGACATCAATCTGCGGCAACAGAATCTGTCTGCTGTAGCGCAGCAACTGCTGGTCATCCACGCCATTGCCCTCCGGTTACCCGTTGCTGGCCACCAAGATCACGCCAACTCTGAACCTGCTCAAAGCCTCGCTGGCCCAGCAGCTCTGCGACGGCTTGGGCCTGTTGCCAGCCATGCTCAAACAGCAGCCAGCCACCCGATTGCAGGTGATCGGGCACCTGTTGCACGAGCCGGCGAATATCATCCAGACCGTCAGCGCCACTGACCAGCGCGCTGCCAGGCTCAAAGCGCACATCGCCCCGCTGCAGGTGCGGATCATCTGCCGCAATATAGGGCGGGTTGGACACAATCAGGTCAAACTGCCGACCGGCCAGCGCACTGAACCAGTCGCTCGGCTCAAAATGGGCATTATCGATCTGCAGACGCTCGGCATTAGCGCGCGCCAGCGCCACAGCCTCGGCGACCCGGTCGACCCCGGTCAGCTGCCAGTCAGGGCGCTCGACCGCCAGCGCCAGCGCGATCGCACCGGTGCCGGTGCCGAGATCCAGGACCTCGGCAGGCCCCTGCGGCCCCAGCTCCAGCGCCACCTCAACCAAACGCTCGGTGTCCGGGCGTGGAATCAGCGTGCTTTCGCTGACGTCCAGCTGCAGGCTCCAGAAGCCTTGCGAGCCGAGCAGGTAAGCCACCGGCACGCCGCTGCGGCGCTGCCTGATGAGCTGTTCAAAATGACGCAGCTGCTCCGCATCGGGCTGGCGTTCAGGCCAGGTACGCAGATAGGACCGGGGTTTGCCGATGGCGTGGCACAGCAGCAGCTCGGCGTCCAGCCGCGCGGTGTCCGAGTCAGGCAACTCGGCGCTGGCCAGCAGCTCGGCCAGGGTTGGCGTCATGCCGACTCCAGCGCTGCCAGCTGATCGGCCTGATATTCACGCAGCAGCGGCTCGATGACGTTGTCGAGGTTGCCGGCAATGACTTCATCCAGGCTATAGAGGGTCAGGTTGATGCGGTGATCGGTCACCCGGCCCTGCGGGAAGTTGTAGGTGCGGATGCGCTCGGAGCGATCGCCCGACCCCACCAGCGAGCGGCGGGTATCGGACAGCTCTTTCTCCTGTGCTTCGCGTTGCTGATTGACCAGCTTGGCCTGCAGCAGGCTCATGGCGCGGGCGCGGTTCTTGTGCTGCGAGCGCTCGTCCTGACATTCGACCACAATGCCGGTGGGCAAGTGGGTCAGACGAATCGCCGAATCGGTCTTGTTGACGTGCTGCCCACCAGCGCCGGAGGCGCGGTAGGTGTCCACTCGCAGGTCCGCCGGATTGATCTCGATGTCGGCCTGCTCGTCCATCTCGGGCAGGATCGCCACGGTGCAGGCAGAGGTATGAATACGGCCCTGGGACTCGGTCTCCGGTACTCGTTGCACGCGGTGCGCACCGGACTCGAACTTGAGCTTGGCATACACAGACTGGCCTTCCACCCGCGCAATGACTTCCTTGTACCCGCCGTGCTCACCGGGATTCTCAGACAGCACCTCGACACGCCAGCCCTGGCGCTCAGCATAGCGGCTGTACATGCGGAACAGGTCGCCGGAGAAAATGGCGGCTTCATCGCCGCCGGTGCCGGCGCGAATTTCCAGAAACACGTTACGGTCGTCGTTCGGGTCTTTCGGCAACAGCAGGCGGTTCAGCTCTTCTTCCAGCTCGGCCAGCTGCGCCGTATTGGCGTCCAGGTCTTCCTCGGCCATGGCCCGCAGGTCCGGATCGCTATCCTTGAGCAGGCTGCGCGCCTCCTCGATATCACCCTGCACGCGGCGCCACTGCGCATAGCACTTGACCGTCCCTTCCAGCTCGGCGTACTCCTTGGAGTAGCTGCGAAAACGCGGCTGATCGCTGATTACCTCGGCGTCGCTGAGCAGCGCCGCCAATTCTTCGAAGCGCTCGCCGAGGGCGTCCAGCCGGTTCAACAGGGATGCTTTCATGAGTCGCCTTGTGAGGAGTTGTTACGGTTGCCCGGCGCCGAGTCGCCCAGGGCAAAGAGTTCCTGTGCCAGCGCCAGCGCTTCCACCCGCCCCTGCGCCGTCATCTGCTTGAGCTGCACACTGGGGTCGTGCAGCAATTTATTGGTCAGCATGCGTGCCATTTCGGCCATCACCAGCGCCGGATCAGCGCCGCGCTGCAGCTTGGCCAGCGCCTTCTGCAGTTCCTGATCGCGGGCCTGCTCGGCCTTTTGCCGGTAGCTGCGCAGCACATCCACCGCCGCCAGCGCCCGCAGGCGCTGCATGAAATCGCCAGTACCCAGTTCAATCAGACGCTCCGCAGCCTCGGCCGCGCCTTGACGCGAGCGCAGGTTTTCCTCAATCACCTCGTGCAGGTCATCGACGGTATAGAGATAGACATCTGACAGGCTACCAACCTCCGGCTCGATATCCCGGGGTACGGCGATATCAACCATGAACATCGGCTTGTGCCGGCGCTGCTTGAGCGCACGCTCCACCGCGCCCTTGCCAAGGATCGGTAGCGGGCTGGCGGTGGAGCTGATGACCACATCACACTCGGCCAGAATGTCCGGGATCTGGGTCAACACGATGGCCTGACCGCCCAGCGGCTCGCTTAACAGCTCGGCGCGCTGCAAGGTGCGGTTGGCGACGATAATACGCCCCACGCCCTGCTCGAACAGGTGCCGTGCGACCAGCCCGATGGTCTCGCCCGCGCCGATCAGCAAGGCGGTACTGCGGCGCAGGTCGGCAAAGATCTGGCGTGCCAGGCTGACCGCAGCAAAGGCCACCGAGACCGGGTTTTCGCCAATCGCGGTGTCGGTACGCACCTGCTTGGCCATGCTGAAAGTGCTCTGAAACAGCCGATCCAGATAGGGTCCCAGCGTGCCGGCGGTACGCGCGGCCTGCCAGGCATCCTTCATCTGGCCGAGAATCTGCGGCTCACCCAGCACCAGCGAGTCGAGGCCGGCGGCGACACGCATCATGTGATGCACCGCGCCCGCGTCCTGATGCAGGTAACTGGAACGGCGAATCTCATCTGCGGTCATACCATGAAAGCGGGCGACCCATTCCACCAGCCGCTCGGCGTCGAGCCGATCCTGAGCGCAATACAGCTCGGTGCGGTTACAGGTGGAGAGGATGGCCACTTCATCGGCGCCCGCTTCGGCGCGCAGGCGCTGCAGGGCATCGGGCAGCTGTTCGGGCGAGAAGGATACGCGCTCGCGCACCTCCACCCCTGCGGTCCGATGATTGATGCCCAGTGCAATAAAACCCATGATGCCTCGTATTGCGAGAACGGAGCTGCTGCCAAAAACGTGCAATTGTCCTATGTTAGTTCAAGCCAATCAATCGCCAGATGCCCAACAGCGCCTCCGGCCATGGCGACAGAACGCCGCGCAGGCCGCTGGCAGCCGCTGGGTTTGCCCGCACGCCTGTGTCATGATGCCACCTGCTGTACCGCGCTTGCGCGCTCCACCAAGGCAGGCCAACCGTTTTGCATGAGACTTCCTATTCTATGAAGGTGTTTTCCGCATCCACCCTGCCCGCCCTGCTCGCAGCCGGCCTTCTGCTCAGTGGCTGCAGCAGCCTGTCCCAGCCGGACGCGCCGGCCGCACCAGCAAAGCCGCCGGCCAGCAGTGAAACCGACAGCACAGCCGACACCCCGGTCACCTATGGTCGCTTTCAGCAGGACACGCTCTATGAGCTGTTGAGCGCCGAAATTGCCGGCCAGCGCAACCGCTTTGACCTGGCACTGGACAACTACCTGCGCCAGGCCCGCAGCACGCGCGACGCCGGCATCAGCGAACGCGCCCTGCGTGTCGCCGAGTTTCTCGGCAATGAGCCGGCGGCCCTGGAAATGGCACGGTTGTGGGTAGAGGTCGCACCGCAGGACCCGGAAGCCCTGCGCTCAGCCGCCATTCACCTGGCACGCACCGGTCGCCACGAGCAGGCCATGGATATGATGCAGCGCGCACTGGAGCTGCATGGCGAAACCCATTTCGATTTTCTTGCCCTGGCCGCAGCCGACACCGATGCGACCACACGCAACGCCTTGCTCGACAGCCTCGAACGCATGAACGACCGCTTCCCGGACAACACCCAGCTGGTCTTTGCCCGCGCCCTGCTATTGCAACAGGCCAATCGCAACGCCGAAGCACTAGCCCTGCTGGAAGAGCACCCGCATACGGACGAGGCGCCGCCCGCCATCCTCCTGCACAGCCGTCTGGTGGCTGAACAGGATATCGAGGAAGCCACCGAGATTCTGTATCGCGGGCTGGAGAGCTTTCCGGATGACACCCGCCTGCGCCTGATGCTGGCACGCACCCTGGTCAGTGAAGGCAACTTTGCCGACGCCCGCACGCAGTACGCCAAGCTGGCCCGCGACAACCCGGACGAACCGGACCTGCAGCTGTCGCTGGGGCTGATTGAGCTGGAACTGGGCCAGGCCAGCGACGCCGTCATTCATCTGCAGAACACCCTGCAGCTGGCACCGGGCAACAATACCGCCCGCTACCACCTGGGCAATGCCTACCTGGCCGCGGACCGCCCCGACGACGCCCTGCTGACCTGGCAGAGTATCGACAGCGGCACCGAACTACTCACCTCCCGCGTGCAGATGGCGCGCCTGTTGCTGGAGCAGGACCGCATCGCCGCCCTGCAGGCACAGTTGCAACAGGATCGTGATCAGCACCCGCAACACGGCCTGGCATTGTTCCAGATCGAAATAGAAGCGCTGCTGCCGAACCACCCGGAGCTGGCCATCCAGCAGGCCAACACCGCCCTGCAGGCCTACCCGAACGACAGCAATCTGCTCTACAGCCGCGCCATGCTGCACGAGATGCTGGGCAACCCACGCGGCCTGGAAGAAGACCTGGGCAATATCATCGCCCGCGAGCCGGACAACGCCATGGCGCTGAACGCGCTGGGTTATACCCTGGCCGATCGCAACGAGCGCCTGGACGAGGCGCTGGCCCTGATCAAACGCGCCGCCGCCCTGGATCCCAGCGACCCCGCCATTCAGGACAGTCTGGGCTGGGTCTGCTACCGCCTGGGTGATCTGGACCGCGCCGAAGCCCTACTGCGCGACGCCTACGCCGCCTACCCTGACCAGGAAGTCGCCGCCCACCTGGGCGAGGTGCTCTGGCGCCAGGGCAAGGAACGCGAAGCCCGCAAGATCTGGCGCGAGGCGCTGGAACACAGCCCCGACAGTCAGTTGATCCCCGCCACCCGCGACCGCCTGGAAGCCGAATAAGCCATGCCCCTGTTGCACCGCATCCTGCTGGCCTGCCTGCTGCTGACCCTGACCGCCTGTAGCAGCCTGCATCAGCGCGAAACCCTCGAACTGGGCGGCGACGAAGCCGCCTGGAAAACCCATCGCAGCGCCGTCGAACCCATCGACAGCTGGATCTTGCAGGGCAAGCTGGGCATTCGCAGCCCCCAGGAATCCGGTAGCGGCACCCTGTTCTGGCTACAGCGCCAGCAGTACTACGATATCCGCCTGTCCGGACCACTGGGCCGCGGCGCCACGCGCATCCAGGGTGACCGCCAGCAAACCACACTGGAGATCGCCGGGCGTGCCCCGGTGACCGCAGAATCCGCCGAGCAGCTGGTAGAAGACCAGATTGGCTGGCGTCTGCCAGTCGACCATCTGCTCTGGTGGGTCCGGGGCCTGCCGGCACCGGATTCGCCCAGCCACCTGCAACTGGACAGCAACAGTCGCCTTGGCCGCCTCAGCCAAAGCGGCTGGACCGTAGAATACAGCCGCTACCAGCAGGTCGACGGTGTCGAACTGCCACAACGCCTGCAGATTTCCGGTCACGACCTGCTGCTGACCCTGGTCGTCACCGAATGGAAGCCCGGTCTCAGCGAATGAACAGCACCACACTCAGCCTGCCCGCCCCCGCCAAACTGAACCTGTTTTTGCACATCACCGGTCGCCGCGCCAACGGTTACCACGAACTGCAGACCCTGTTTCAGTTTCTCGACTATGGCGACACCCTGCATTTCAATCGGCGCGACGATGACCAATTGCAGCTGCTGACCGATCTGCCCGGCGTCGATGCCGAAGACAACCTGATCATGCGTGCTGCGCGCCTGCTACGCGAAGCCAGCGGCAGCCAGCTGGGCGCCGACATACGCCTGGAGAAAGTGCTGCCGATGGGCGGCGGCATTGGCGGTGGCAGTTCCGACGCGGCGACCACTCTGCTCGGCCTCAACCAGCTATGGCAAACCGGCCTGTCGCTTGAGCAATTGGCCGAGCTCGGCATCCGCCTGGGCGCCGACGTGCCGGTGTTCGTGCACGGCAAGGCCGCCTGGGCCGAAGGCGTCGGCGAACAACTGACGCCAGTGGAGCTGGACGAACCCTGGTTTCTGGTCGTGGCGCCGGACTGCCACGTCAGTACCGCAGAAATTTTTTCCGACCAGAGGTTGACGCGCGATACATCGCCCATTACATTAGCGGCCTTCCGTGAGCACGGTGGTCGGAATGACTGCTTGCCGGTTGTCACAACGCGTTACCCTGAAATTCGTAACACGTTGATCTTGCTAAACAAATATTGTGAGGCTAAGATGACCGGGACTGGCAGTTGCTTGTTTGGGGCCTTCCCAAACGAATGCGAAGCTGATAAAGTTCGCGCCCGGTTGCCAGCCACACTGCGAAGTTTTGTAGCACGAGGTTGTAACGTTTCACCGTTACACCGAGCACTGCAAAAGCAAGCATGACGGATGCAGCCGTGCATCCGGACAGATACAGGGGCGTCGCCAAGCGGTAAGGCAGCAGGTTTTGATCCTGCCATGCGTTGGTTCGAATCCAGCCGCCCCTGCCATTTTTCTCTCCGGCAGCAATCACGTACAGAACAGATTCATGTCTGACTGGTTGAGGCCTCCCGGCATTCCCGCAGACCTGAATCTTCCGCCAAGACCGCTACCCAAAAAGGTAATGCTGCGTGTCCAAGATGATGGTTTTCACGGGGAACGCCAACCCCGATCTGGCACGGCGCGTCGTGCGTCAACTGCACATTCCGCTCGGCGACGCTACCGTCGGTCGTTTCAGCGACGGTGAAGTCAACGTCGAGCTGAACGAAAATGTACGCGGCAAGGACGTCTTCATTCTTCAGCCCACCTGCGCGCCAACCAACGACAACCTGATGGAACTGGTCGTCATGGCTGATGCCCTGCGTCGCTCTTCTGCGTCGCGCGTCACGGCGGTGGTCCCCTACTTCGGCTATGCCCGTCAGGATCGTCGCCCGCGCTCGGCCCGTGTTGCCATCAGCGCCAAGGTCGTCGCCGACATGCTCGACACCGTTGGTGTTGACCGCCTGCTCACCGTTGACCTGCACGCTGACCAGATCCAGGGCTTCTTCGATATCCCGGTCGACAACATCTACGGCTCGCCCGTCCTGATCGACGATATTCAGGACCAGCGTTTTGAAAACCTGATGATTGTGTCGCCGGACATCGGTGGTGTCGTTCGCGCCCGTGCCGTTGCCAAGAGCCTCGGCGTTGACCTGGCGATTATCGACAAGCGTCGCCCCAAGGCCAACCAGTCTGAAGTGATGCACATCATCGGTGATGTCGAAGGGCGCACCTGTGTCCTGGTCGACGACATGGTCGATACCGCCGGCACCCTGTGCCACGCGGCCAAGGCCCTGAAAGACCATGGTGCTGCGCAGGTCTATGCCTACTGCACACACCCGATCCTGTCGGGCAAGGCCATCGAAAATATTACCGGCTCGGTGCTGGATGAGCTGGTGGTGACCAACACCATCCCGCTGACCCCGGCCGCCGAAGCCTGCGAGCGCATCCGCCAGCTGGACATGGCCCCGATTGTGGCCGAAGCCATGCGCCGCATTAGCAACGAAGAATCCATCAGCGCCATGTTCCGTTAAGGAACCGGCGCTGGTTTACGCCCAACAAGGGCACAACCCTTCGCCCGATGCACTGGTCGCAAGTGCCCGGGTGAATTAGCAAGGAGACTACAATGGTCGACTTCTCTCTGAATGCGAAAGCGCGTAACGACCTGGGGAAAGGTGCGAGCCGCCGCCTGCGTCGTAACGCTGATCTGGTTCCGGCAATCGTTTACGGCGGCGACAAGGCCCCGCAAAACATCGCGCTGGAAGCTCGCGAACTGAAAAAAGCACTGGAAAACGAAGCTTTCTACTCCCACGTCATCAAGCTGTCCATCGACGGCAAGAAAGAAGACGTGCTGCTGAAAGCCCTGCAACGTCACCCGGCCAAGCCGCTGATCATGCACGCTGACTTCCTGCGCGTTGTTGCTGGCCACGAAGTCACCGTCCACGTTCCGCTGCACTTCATCAACGAAGACAGCTGCGTTGGCGTCAAGAAGAGCGGTGGCGTGATCTCCCACACCATGACCGAAGTTGAAGTGAACTGCCTGCCGAAAGACCTGCCGGAGTTCATCGAAGTCGACATGGCTGGCGTTGATCTGAACCAGATCGTTCACCTGTCTGATCTGAAACTGCCGAAAGGCGTTAGCATCCCGTTCCTGGCTCAGGGTCCTGACCACGATCTGCCGGTTGCCAACGTTCACGCTGCTCGCGTTGCCGCTGCTGACGACGCGCCGGCTGCCGAAGGCGAGGAGTCCGCGGAGTAATCTCCCGTACGACTTCTGAAGAGGGGCGCCCGTTGTGACGCAGGGAATCAAGTTGATTGCAGGATTGGGAAACCCCGGTCCGGAATACGAACTGACCCGCCACAACGCTGGCGCCCTTTTTGTTGAGCGCCTGGCCGCACGGCACAACGCCAGTCTGCGACCAGAGAGCAAGTTTTTTGGCCTGACTGCACGCATCAGCGTCGCCGGTCAGGATGTTCGCCTGATTATCCCCACCACCTACATGAACCGCAGCGGGCAGGCTGTCGCCGCGCTAGCGAGTTTCTATCGCATTGCACCGGAAGAAATCCTGATTGCCCACGACGAGCTGGATTTGCCGCCGGGCGTGGTCAAGTGCAAGAAAGGTGGCGGGCACGGCGGGCACAACGGTTTGCGCGACATCATCGCCAAACTGGGCAACAACAACGCATTTCACCGCCTGCGTCTGGGTATCGGCCATCCCGGCCACAGTTCGCAGGTGACCGGCTTTGTGTTGGGGCGAGCGCCCCGCTCCGAGCAGGACGCACTGGATGCCTGCATCGACGAAGCCATTGGCGAACTGCCCGGCATGGTCGAAGGCAACTGGACCGCAGTCATGCAACGCCTGCACAGCTTCAAGGCCTGAATCTCATTACGCCGAACCAACGGCAGAGGACAACACCATGGGTTTTAACTGCGGCATCGTCGGCCTGCCCAACGTCGGCAAATCCACTCTGTTCAATGCCCTGACCAAGGCCGGCATTGGCGCCGAGAACTTCCCCTTCTGCACCATCGAACCGAACAGCGGCGTGGTCCCCATGCCCGATGCCCGCCTGGACGCCCTGGCCGCCATCGTCAAACCCGAGCGCGTAATCCCCACCAGCATGGAGTTCGTCGACATCGCCGGCCTGGTAGAAGGCGCATCCAAGGGTGAAGGTCTAGGCAACAAGTTCCTGGCCAACATTCGCGAAACCGACGCCATCGCCCACGTCGTGCGCTGCTTTGAAGACGAGAACGTCATTCACGTATCCAACAGCGTCAACCCGCGCCGCGACATCGAAACCATTGATCTCGAGCTGATCTTTGCCGACCTGGAAAGCTGTGAAAAACAACTGCAGCGCGTTGCCCGCAACGCCAAGGGTGGCGACAAGGAATCGATCGCACAAAAAGCCCTGCTGGAACAACTGATCCCGCACTTTGAAGACGGCAAGCCCGCCCGCTCCCTGCTGAAGGACCTCAGCCCGGAGGAACGCCAGCTGGCCAAGGGCTTCCACCTGCTGACCAACAAGCCGGTAATGTACATCGCCAACGTCTCTGAAGAAGGCTTTGAGGATAACCCGCACCTGGACGTGGTGCGCGAGATCGCCGCCGAAGAAGGTGCCGTAGTCGTACCGGTCTGCAACAAGATCGAAGCGGAAATCGCCGAACTGGATGACGACGAGGAAAAGCAGATGTTCCTCGAAACCATGGGCATGGAAGAACCCGGCCTTAACCGCGTGATCCGCGCCGGTTACGAGCTGCTGGGCCTGCAGACCTACTTCACCGCTGGTGTAAAGGAAGTCCGTGCCTGGACCGTGAAGATCGGCGCCACCGCACCGCAAGCGGCTGCCGTGATTCACACCGACTTTGAGAAAGGCTTCATCCGCGCCGAAGTGGTCGCCTATAACGACTTCATCCAGTACAACGGCGAAAGCGGTGCCAAGGAAGCCGGCAAATGGCGTCTGGAAGGTAAGGAATACATCGTCAAAGATGGCGACGTGATGCACTTCCGCTTCAACGTCTGACGGTCTTGTCTGATCTCGGGGGCGTTCAGCAGGCTAGCCTGTTGAACGCCCTTGCTGCGCTTGTAGCGCGCCCAAAAACGCATTGATCGAGTGGCGCAATGCCCACTTGCCATGATGTCATGGCTACTCCTGCCAGCATTCTCTACGCTGACCTGTCAGCGCTCACCCCTGTGTTTCGCGAAGCGAATCACACCGCAGCAACACGGCCACCTCCTACAAGTCGGCCATATCAAGATGGTTCAAGTTGAGAATCCCATGCTGAACGGCAAACAGCGTCGCCATCGTGCGGTTTCTGATGCCGAGCTTTCGGTAAATTTCTTTCACGTAACCATCAACGGTATACATGCTGATGGACAGGATGTGCGCGATCATCTTGTTGCTCTTACCCATGGCAAGGGCTTGCAGCACTTGCCGCTCACGTGGCGTCAGCGGCAGCTGGCTTGAGTGGGAGAGTCCACTAGCGAGGTTATCCAGGGGCATGTTGGCTATCACTTTTCCGTTGCGATTGCCGCCTATCTTCCCCAGTGAACACGGGGGTGACAAATGAATAATTCAGCGCCTTCGGATTAGATATTCTTATCCGACCATTCTTTGGCGATCACGCCGACCACCCAATCATGAAACGCCCGGATGACGTCATCATCCTTTTTGCTGTTGCTATAGGCCAAAAAGCACTCACCGTGCTGGGTCACTTTTTCTGCCAGTGGCAACACCAAATCATCGTCACTACGCATAAATTGATAGGACGTTGGCAGGTAGCCCATGACAACGCCTACATTGCTCTTCACCGCCTCGATACTGGCTTGCACCGTACTGACCACCAACTCATTCGCAATCTCTGGCAGCAACCCCCACTGCGTTTGCCAGCGGGGCCACTGGTAGGTATCGCTGGCAATCTTGATGATCCGGCAGCCGCTAAAATCGCCCGCACTCAACCCCGGATGCTCGGCGAGGTAGCTGCGCGTGCAGATCGGCGTGAGTGAGATCTCCACCAAGGGGTGGTAGGTCAGCTCCGGCTCATTTCCACATTCATGACGGATGGCCACCGTCGCCTCCGAGCGCTCCAGATCGATTCTGGCTATATCTGAATCAATCTGAATGTTCAGGTCCGGAAACCTGGCCTGAAACTCGTGAATATTAGGAAACAGCAACAAACTGGCGATATTGGGCAGCGTATTGATCACAAAATGCCGCTTTTTCCGTTCCTTGCGCACGGCCAACGTAGCGCTGTCAATCAGGTCCAAGCCGCGCTTTACATGCAGGTAATAGCGCTTGCCTTCGGAGGTCAGAGATATTTTCCGGTTCTCGCGCTTGAACAGCGCGACGCCGAGGCTTTCTTCCAGCGCCTTGATCTGATGACTGACGGCTGGCGGGGACACAAACAGCTCGTCCGCCGCGTCCTTGAAACTTAATCGGCGCGCAGCCACTTCAAAAACACGAATCAAATTCAGTGAAGGCAAATGCGGGGTGGGCATAGCGTGGCTGCTCAGCTGTACAGAGGTTAATCAATACGAGGAAATGAGGCTGCAACAAGAGTATCGCACGGTTGCACAGTATTTCATCGATTCCGCTCCGGTGCCTGCCCGATGCGCGCCGTCTGGATCGGCTGGCGATGGCCCGACAGCGGTACCCCCCCGTATGCAGCCCTCCTGAATCACTGCCGAGTCCCATCAGCACCCGTTTGGCAGCACATGAAAATGACTAATGCCGGATTGAAATAAGTTCATTTTTACTCATTCAGCGCAACCCATAGAATGCCTGCCATCAACCAGGCGCGCAGCGACCAGCGGCGCCGGAGCACGCATTGCGCCCCCTGAACAGCTACCGATGACGTTCAGGTTTACTTCGGATATCAGGACTGCAGACGATCATGAGCACTGACTTCAGCTTTTCTATCAAGACCCTGCGTTTCGACGAACACTACCAGCCGTCTGAGAGCACCCGCATCACCACCAACTTTGCCAACCTGGCCCGGGGCGCTGACCGTGAGAACAACCTGCGCAATGCCCTGGCCATGATCAACAACCGGTTTAACGACCTGGCCAAATGGGATAACCCCAACGCCGACCGTTACGCGGTGGAACTGGACATCATCTCGGTCGAGCTGCACGTGGACGCTGCCGGCAAGGGCGATACCTTCCCGGCCATCGAGATTCTCAAGACAAACATCCTCGACAAGAAGACCGGCAACCGCATCGAAGGCATTGTCGGCAACAACTTCTCGTCCTACGTGCGCGACTATGATTTCAGCGTACTGCTGCTCGATCACAACAAAGGCAAACCCTCGTTCAGTATCCCCAAGAACTTTGGCGACCTGCACGGCAAGCTGTTCCAGTACTTCATCAACTCGGAGACCTACAAGCAGCATTTCAGCAAGCTGCCGGTCATCTGCCTGAGTGTGTCCGACAACAAGGTGTATCGGCGCACCGAGAATCAGCATCCGATCCTCGGCTTTGAGTACACGCCCAACGAGTCGTCACTGACCGAGCAGTACTTCAAGAAAATGGGCCTGCAGGTACGTTACTTCATGCCGCCGAACAGCGCAGCGCCGCTGGCGTTCTACTTCTTTGGCGACCTGCTGAACGACTACACCAACCTGGAGCTGATCAGCACCATCAGCACCATGGAGTCGTTCCAGCGCATCTACCGTCCGGAAATCTACAACGCCAACGCGGCCGCCGGCGCCTGCTACCAACCGGACCTGAAGAACCGCGACCATTCGCTGACCCAGATCGTGTATGACCGCAAGGAGCGCAGCCAGCTCGCCATCGAGCAGGGCAAGTTCACCGAAGAGCACTTCATCAAGCCTTATCAGACCGTGCTCGAGCAGTGGTCTGCCAGCTACACCCTTTAAACTACCGGACAGACGGCCGCATTGATTATGAAAAAATTGCTACCCACTTCGACCGCAGGCAGCCTGCCCAAACCCTCCTGGCTGGCCGAACCGGAAAAACTGTGGTCGCCCTGGAAGCTGCAGGGTCAGGAGCTGGTTGACGGCAAGCAGGATGCATTGCGCGTATCTCTGCAGGAGCAGCTGCACGCCGGCATTGATATCGTCAGTGACGGTGAACAGACCCGGCAGCACTTTGTCACCACCTTTATCGAGCACCTGGACGGCGTTGATTTCGAACAACGCGAGACCGTCAGAATCCGTGACCGCTACGACGCCAGCGTCCCCTCGGTCGTGGGCGCAGTCAGCCGTCCCAAATCCGTGTTTGTTGACGATGCGCGTTTCCTGCGCCAGCAAACCAGCCAGCCGATCAAGTGGGCCCTGCCCGGCCCCATGACCATGATCGACACCCTGTACGACGGCCACTACAGAAGCCGCGAAAAGCTTGCCTGGGAATTTGCCAAGATCCTCAACCAAGAAGCCCGCGAGCTGGAAGCCGCCGGCGTCGACATCATCCAGTTTGATGAGCCCGCCTTTAACGTGTTCTTTGACGAGGTCAACGACTGGGGTGTGGCGACGCTGGAGCGCGCCATCGAAGGTCTTAAGTGTGAAACCGCGGTGCACATCTGCTACGGCTATGGCATCCAGGCCAACACCGACTGGAAAAAGACCCTGGGTTCGGAGTGGCGTCAGTACGAAGAAGCGTTTCCCAAGCTGCAGAAATCCACCATCGACATGATTTCGCTGGAGTGCCACAACTCGCATGTGCCAATGGAATTGATCGAACTGGTACGCGGCAAGAAGGTCATGGTCGGCGCCATCGACGTCGCCAGCAACACCATCGAAACGCCCGAAGAGGTCGCCAGCACGCTGCGCAAGGCGCTGGAGTTTGTCGATGCCGACAAGCTCTACCCCTGTACCAATTGCGGCATGGCGCCGCTG
Organism: Pseudomonas abyssi; assembly: GCF_002307495.1. Classification (GTDB taxonomy): domain Bacteria; phylum Pseudomonadota; class Gammaproteobacteria; order Pseudomonadales; family Pseudomonadaceae; genus Halopseudomonas; species Halopseudomonas abyssi. The sequence goes on from NZ_NTMR01000002.1 coordinate 411,721, forward strand.
TCCCGCGAGGTAGCCCGGGGCAAGCTGCAGGCCCTCAGTGCCGGTGCAGCCATCGTTCGCGGCGAGCTCTAATCGTGGCTCGGGAAGGGCCTGCCCGGCCGGCCCTTCCTGCCAGCACGGCCGCCGGGCATTGCGCACACCACACCCGAATTCAGGATTGACCATGTCAGGTTTCACCACGGCTATCGAGCCACTGCGCTTTCGCGAAGCGCTCGGACACTACGCCTCCGGCATCACCATCATTACCGCGCAGGACGGAGACGAACCCATCGGCTTTACCTGCCAATCCTTCTACAGCGTATCGATGAACCCGCCGCTGGTCTCCTTCAGCGTCAAGGCCGACGCTTACAGCTACCCCAAGATTCGCCGTGCAGGCCGCTTCGCTGTCAACATCCTGGCGGGCGAGCAGGCCGACATCTCCAATACCTTCGCCCGGCAGGGCGCGGACAAGTGGCGTGCGGTCGACTGGGAGCACTCGCCGCTAGGCAGCCCGCTCATCAAAGGCAGCCTGCACTGGCTGGATTGCGAGATTCATGCAGAACACCCCGCAGGAGATCATCTGATCGTCATTGGCGAGGTCAAAGCACTGAACCTGCAGCAAGCGCCAGCCAGCGCGCCACTGCTGTACTTTAAAGGCCAATACCGCGGCCTGGCCGAGCACAGCGTCGCCTGAACCCACGCGGGCAGTTTGCAGCGCCGTCCTGGGCCGGAGATAATTCCGCGCACCGACCCTTAGCGGAGCGCTACATGCAGCTGCCCCCGTCCACTACCCACTCAAGGCCCATCGCGTAATGGGCCTGCTGGCTACGGCGTTGCTGGTCGCCGGCGTACTGACCCTGCGTCTGACCTGGGGCAAGGCGCTGCGCGCCCGCGCCCTGTCGCTGGCTATCGCCTGGGGCTTGATCATGCTTGGCCACGTGACCTTTGCCAGGACCTTCGGAGCCGAAGTGGGGATTCCCGCAGCGCAGCTGGCCTGCATGCTGCTGGGATTGCTACTGGTCGTGGCCAACCTGCAACGCTCACCCCGACGGCTGCCACGCCAACGCACGGCCGTAGCCGACCCACCCGCCACCCGCGGCCGGTGACACAAATCCATGCGGTTGCTGCTCGCCGGCCCGCTGGCCGCGCTGGCTGCCCTGTCCGTTTGCATGCTGCTAGCCCGGCTGTTGCCGCCGCCAGCCATCAACAGCATTGTGATTGCCGGGCTCAGCGTTCCCCTCCTCTGGGCGACGGCGGTGTTATGAGCCGTCAGCACGCAACGTCTGCGCTGGCCCGCCACGGGGCTGCTGCTGTGCTGCGGGCTGTCGGCGACGCTGTTGCTGCTCAGGAGCGGCACCAGCCCATGAAGAACCTGCTCTCCCCGCGCCTGGTCAGCAGCATGCTGGCGGCCCACTCGCTGGTCGGCTTGCTGCTGGCCGCGCTGATTTACCTGCTGTGTCTGTCTGGCACCCTGCTGGTCATCGGCCAGGAAATTGAGCGCTGGGAAAATCCGCAGGCGCCACGGCTTGAGCAGGCCTCTGCCGACGCCATGATCCGCGCCTTGCAGGCAGGCATCACCCAGGCGCAAGAGGCCGGCACTCACGACTACGTGGTGGTCACCACACCGGCAGACGGCAGTCCGAATCTATCGCTGCGCTGGGTCGACTACCAGGCCGGCAGCGAGCAGCTGCTGCAGGTCAGCCCAACGGGCGAAGTGCTCGGTCCGCGCCACACGGGTTTCAGCCATTTTCTCGAGCATCTGCACTTCTATCTGCACCTGCCAGCCACGCCGGGCCTGACGCTGGTTGGGCTGATCGGCGTGTTAATGCTCATGGTGATCCTCTCAGGCGTGCTGGCGCATCCGCGCATCTTCCGCGATGCCTTCCGCTTTCGCCGTGGAGGTAATCCGCGCCTGGAGCAGGCTGACCTGCACAACCGGCTGAGTGTCTGGGCGTTGCCCTTCCATCTGACGGTGACCCTTACCGGCGCAATTCTCGGCCTCACCACGCTGGTTCTGGGCGCGCTGTCCTACGCCGCCTTCGACGGCGATACCCAGCGCGCACGAGCGGTTTTCGTCGGGCCGCAGGTCGCCCACAACGAGGCAGCTGCGCCGTTGCCTGCGCTGCAGCCCATTTTGCAGGACATCCAGCAGCGCTACCCGGACGCCCAGGTAGCGCGCCTGGCGATACGCGAATTTGGTACGGCCGGGCAAAGCGTACAAATCGACATCGCGCACCCCGCAGAGCTGGCACTGACTGACCGCCACATCTACAACGGCGCAGGCGAGCATCTGAGCAGTCGCAATGCCTTCGACGGCCCCTTTGGTGCGCAAGCCATCGCTGCCCTGGCACCGCTGCACTTTGGTCGTTTTGGCCAACCCTGGCTCGCGCCCCTGGTCAAGCTCAGCTATCTGCTGCTGGGCGCCGCGCTCTGTCTGATCACCACCAGCGGTGTGCGAATCTGGCTGCTGCGCCGCAGCGACAGTGGGCGCGCGGCACCCGGCTGGCAGCGCCAGTGGGATGCGGTGCTGTGGGGGCAGCCGCTGATCTACGCCCTGCTCGCGATACTGACGCTGCTGCGGCCTGAGGCGCCAACCTTGCCCGCCTGGCTGCTGTTGACCGCGAGCAGCTTGCTGATCGCGGCCGTCCCCGTCAGAGCGGACACCAGCAATCGACTGTGGCGCGTTGCGCTTAGTAGCAGTCTGCCTGTGCTGGTAGCCACGCACCTGGCAGTGCACGGCTGGCCGAAGGACCCCATAGCGCTGCTGATCAACGCCGCCCTTATGCTCTGCGCCATGCTGCTAGTGCTGCGCCTGAGGCGCAGCGCCGCCCCGAGCACGCGTTCCTCCAGCCCCCGCCGCCAGCACCCGTAACCACGACGCATCCGCGCCAGACATCAGGTGTAGCGCCGCGCGATGTTTGAGTTAGTGAAGCGCGATATTTTGACGGATTGCTCTCTTGCGCTCTGCGCAAAGAAATTTCAACTTGGCGGGTTGAGCTTAGGGTCAGGATGCCCAGGTATATATACTTCATAGGTGCTACCTGACAGCTGGGCCCGATAGAGTGGGATTTCCTTGTCGGTATCCTGTTCCGCTTTGGTGACCGCCAGTTTGAGTTTCTCGAACATCTCATCGCTCATTCTCGCGCCGGCGGTCACAGAGTTCAGGAACAGCTGTCGAGAATAAGGGTGAATACCAGGACCGCGCCTTACATCCAGAGTGCGCTCCTCCTCTTCATACTCCCAGTCGCGACTCTTGGTCAGGAACACATCTTCAAAGTCGGGCTTCACCGCACCCCACTCCAGCCTGGGTCTCTCGTCCGCATACCTGACCGGAAGAGGCATAAACTCGGTTAGATCCAGATACGGTGCATCCATACTGATACTGAACTCCACCAAAAAGCCTGTATGGTTCTTTGCGTAGTGGGCCCACATTAGCTGGCTTGAAGGATTGCGGCTGAGGCAAAAGATACCCGCTTGGGCCCCAAGCTGTTCTGTCCATGCGCCTGAATCGACGGCCCGCAATATGTTGGCAACCCACTTTCCTTTCTGTTGGATGCGCTTTGCTGGGCTCAAACCTTTGGAGTCACCAACTCTCTTTACCAAGTCCGGCCGCCGACTAAAAATATCGGTCATGCTTTCCCTGTCATAAGCAGGAGAACAGTCAAACGGATCATTAAAATCCGAGGGCCGCGAAAAGCTAAGCGTGCCCTCGGTGATGATCTTGAGATTGTCGTCAGTCATTTCCCTGTATTTATAGCGATACAGGACATCCGCATTGTCGTCTTCCATCCATTTCTCCATTCCGGTGCCATACGAGCGCCAGATTAGCCCAGTAGGCTTCGCGCTAACATACCTACTGAAGACGACTACGCCTGAACGGTCGCCCGTCTTCATTGCGTGCTCACAGCGTGTATGTCCTCTCCTCACCAGACGCCCAGCCAGTCTGATCTGTAACCACGTGGGCATCAGACCAGACCACACCATCGTCCGAGTACTGCAGTACCCACGCCTTGGGCGTTCTAGTGGTCCATGCACCGCCGCCCAACACCTGAACCGAGTAGCTAGCCAACTCAACAGCGGCAGGCATTTCATAACTGAGCCAAATAGGCAGCGGGGTGCCGTTCTGCGATACAAACCGTGTCGACGTTTCGCCGTCGAATGCTGCGGCGGGCAGGTAAGGTGCGCCGGCCGTTGAACTTGCCGCCGCAGTGCCACCTACGGCCATGTTCGTGTCAGATGCGTCCAACAGCTTTAGCTCGGCTATGGCCACGTAATAATCTGCCGCCCCGTTGTTCTCTGTCACATACAAGCGCCAGAACTGATGCGCGCCGACGCCTGCAGGCGGGGCAAGAGCGACGCGGTGGGTGTGGCGCTGGGGGCTTTCAAGGCCGTCTCGTACCGCCCACAGCTCAACATCGACCTCGACGCCCTGGTACTCGGTCGATAGCGTCAGCTCTGTGCCGGCAACGCCGGATGCAGAGTCCAGCACCGTTGCCGTGTCCGCCAGCAGCATTCGCGCGCTGTAGGTTGTTCCAGGCTCCGGCCCAACAGTGCCAAACGCGGTATCGATCAGTTGATCTGCCTGCATCAGCCGGTCTCTGTGCGCCCAGCTCAGCACCAGCTCGCTGCCGCTCTCGACTGGGTATGCCTCGCCGTTGATCAGGAACTGGCCCGGCGGATAAGGTCGTCCCTGGCGCGCCTGCAGGGTCTGTGTGAGCGTGCCGGCCAGCTCTGGGGCCAGGCGGCCGCTTGATGTGTTGGTCAGCAGCTGCGCCTGCATCGTCGTGCCCAGGGAATAGGCGGTTTCGTCGAGGCCGGTCCAGTCCTCATAGAACCAGATCCGGGTGCCGGCAGCATGGTCAGCGGGTACCGTGTCAACGCAGCCGCGCGCGATGGTGACTGCACCCGTCTCCGGGTCGATGGCGTCGATGCGCACAATCTCCTCGCCCAGCAGCGCAGCAGTACCGGTTACGACGTCGTCCAGGCGGGTGGCGCTGTTGAGGGTGATCTCAGTAGCCAGCTTGTTGATCGCCGCTGCGAGCACGCCGGAGGGGCACCAATCTGCGATGCCCTGGTTGATGAACTCCCCGCTGGCACCAACGCGGGTGGTCAAGCTGTAGTTGAGAGACATCATCGACGGCGCGCTGGCCAGGCTGCCGAGGTAGGCGGCGGACACATCGATCAACTGCAGGTTGGCCGGGTCCACACGCTGAACCAGGTCGCGCCAGGTGGCCTCCATCAGTTGACTGATGACAACGGGTTGCGGCGTGCGATCGGGCGGCTGCCAACCTGCCGGCGGCACGCCAACAAAGGAAGTGCTGGGCAGGCCGAACAGATCCTGCACCACGGTGACGGTAATACGGCCATTGGTGAGCAGCCCGTCCTCAATCTTGCCCACACGCACAACCACCTGCTCGATGCCACGGCGTAGTGAGCGGATGCGGATCGGGTCGCCCAGGTTCAGATCGCGGCCGCGACGGTCGAGTACGACCTTGAAGCGGCGCAGCCCCCCGGTTTCAATGCGCATGTCGCGCTCCAACAACCGGCCAGCAATCTCGGCTGTAGGCGCGCCCAGGTAGTCGACCGTTTTAGGGGCGCGCTTGCCACGCGCCGATATGGCGGCGTTGACGCCGCGTACGGTCTTCTTTTCACCATCTATCGCATCAATGTAATTGACCACCATCGCCGACGGCATGTCGTCGACCGATGGAGCTTCATTCTCCAGCTCTTCGAGCAGCCCGCTGTCCTCATCAAACAGTGGCAGCTCGGCAGGGTCGTAGTCATCCCGTAACAGGCGGATGCTGCACAGCCCGGTTGTGCGGTGGTTAAACACCTCGGCGCCAACGTGCGCCTCAATAACATCCGTGAACGCCTTGAAGGTATCGCCCCGGTGCCACTCGATGCACAGCCCAAGCCCCTCGGCATAGCAGGTATCGGCAGCCGCTCGCCAGGCCGCATCGTCCATGATTGACCGGCTCCAACCTCGGAACAGCCGGCTAGTGCGGATCTGATACAGGATATGCACCGGGTTCATGGCCTTGATCTCGCCATCGGCCAGCCAGATGAACTGCTTTTCCGGGTACCAGGGCGCCTCCTGGCCCCACAGCCGGTTGCCGCCTCGGCGCAGCACCTCCCATGGCTTGGGGTACGGGTTGCCTGTCGTAATCAGGCCACTATAAAAAGCCGAGGTGAACCCTCTGAAGGCGGGCGCCACACCGCCCAGCATTGCGGCTAGCTTGGGCAGGACGCCCTGGGTTTCTTCGCCGAACATCACATCCATCCGGCCCTGCAGGCCGCCTTCACCTTCATCGCCACCGAACAGCTCCGGCGCGTCGATAAAGATCTGGCCGTTATCGGTAATTGAGCCGCGCCACGCCTGCTTGTCGCTCGCGCGGATCTCTACCAGTTCATCAAGCGGCAGTCCCAGCCCCATGTGAATGTCGAAGTAGTACCGGGTAACCCGCGGCTTGCTGCTACTGCTGCCCATGGAGTGCCTCCGCGTGTTCCACCAGGTGCAAAGCCAACGCGTCGCCGGTTGCGCGCAATTGCTCGCTGTCGATGCCTGAACGGAGAAAGGCCAGCCAGTCCAGCCCATGGCGTGCGAAGAACACCCGGCTCTGGCTATGGCAGTAGCCTTGGCGGCCGTTCCAGGTAGGTACCGAGTGCAGGTGGTCGATAGTGATGATCACTTTTTGCCCCCGCCAATCTTCACTCGCCGCGTGCGGTAGTTACCGACTGTCAGGCACATCCAGCTTTTGCTCCAGCACTGACCGAACACGGCCGTTTTTGGCTCACCCTCTTCAAACAGGGGGAAGTCAAAGTCCTCAAATGCCGCCGGCTTCTGCTGCGGCGGTTTGGGCGCGAGCGCAACCGATAGGACGTAGGACGCAACCATAATTGCGATTTGGACCCACATAGCAGTACTCCTTACCAGACGGCGTTGCCATCGAATGGACTGCGGCGCTCCAGATCAGGAATGCCGCGAAACCGGTCACTGTTTGCATACTTATCGGTGCAGGTGCCGAACAGAAAGTCGCAGCCAGGCAGCACTCGCAGTCGCAGTGTTGCCGATGCCGGAATACCGGCGGTGCCGCCCAGCAACCGCAACTCGGTACCCACATGCCGATCGATGTGCCGGCGGTCGTACTCCCCTGAGCCAATCGGCCACTCAACCCACCCGGCCATAAACCAGCCGTCCGGGTACCCGGCAGCCGCAGCGCACTGAACAGCCGCCCCATCCATGGACTGAATGGTCATCGAAACCCGGTGGGCGGTCAGATCCACGCCGCAGCGCTCGTCACCCAGGGTTGCCGTGCAAAACTGGGAATACGCATCATCCAGGCCAGGCTGGCCCATCTCGGCATCACGGCTGACGCAAGTAATGCGGCAACGATCCAGCGCTGGCCAGTTCACAGACTGGATGCGCCCGGCCCACCTCAAACGGGGGTCGTTGTCGCCGTAGTGCATGTCAAATACAGTCAGTTCTATCTGATCGCTTGGGCAGCCTGTGCGCCACGGCTGCGCGACCTCAATGTCTGCCGGCGCAGTCACAACGAACTTGTCAGCAGTAGCATCGCCAGTGAACTTGGCACCGGCATCGGTCACGCCGCCGCTGAGCGAGCGATAGACCTCCGAGCCAACTGTGATATCGCGGTCTGCGCTGCAGTACAGCCAGCGCAGCACGCCTCGGCTGAATCGATACAGGGCCACAGGCTGGGCGGCATCAATAGACTGTTCGTAGCTATTGAAGGTCATCGTCGCGCACCCCTCTGAATGTCACCTGTGCAGCGGCGGCACCCTCGCTGTCGGTTATGTGATCTAGCGTCACTCGGTCAGCGCTGCCTCGTGACAACACCAGCCAGCAGACGCGAGCGATCGCCGAAGGGGCCACGGTAACGCCCAGCGCCGAGTCAATGGCGAGTCGCTCGACCTCTGCATCAATCTCGCTGGCACCGGTGATGCGGCGATATAGCACCTGGCCATCTACCAGCTCGATGCGGATATCCCGCCGTCCCACGCGCTGCAGACCAAACCGGCTGTAACCTACGTTGGCAACGTCGATGGTCAGCGAGGTATCGGTCGTTGCTGCAACAACGGTCAGGTCATCGGCGTGGGTCGGTACCCATACCGCCCGCTGCCGGCCGCGCAGGTAGTAGAGCAGCGAGCGCAGCCAGGCGCGCTCGGCGCGCCCTAGATCCACCCAGCGCCAGTCGGTGATTGGCATCGCGCGTCCGGCGACGTCGGTTACCAGCGGCAGAGCGGTACGGCTGTCCAGTGTCAGCAGCAGGCGCTCAAACTGATGCGTCAGATCCTCGGTCTCGTCCGGCCGCAGCTCAAGCACCGGCCAGCCCCGGTAGGCCGGCAACTCCGCGACGTCGAGCGCTGGCCAGTCACATGCCTCCATCACTTGAAACGTCACGTCCGCCTGCATCAGTTGGTCAGTCAAGCGCACCAGGTCAGGCTGCTGCATCAACTGGGCTGTGCGAACAGGATAAAGCCGGGTGCCCACCGGCCAGGCCTGCAGGGTTGGTCGCTTCAGGGTGAGCCCGCCAGCGTCTACTGAATCAATCTCCACCACCTCAGAATGAAACGCCGTTTCAGCGCGCAGCATCGCCAGGCCACCCGCGCGAAAATCCAGATATTCAGTAGCGCAGGGAATACTCAGCGACTCTGCCGGCACATCTACGCCCAGCCGTTGGATATCCGGCCAGATGGGCAGCGCCCAGATCCTGCTGCCCCAGCCAAACAGCGCCAGGTCCAGCAGCTGGCGCTCGCGGCCTTCCACGTACATAGGCGCGCTCAGTTCACGGCGCGGGGCCGTGCGCAGCGCGCGGCGCTGCTCGGCCTGGCTTTCTGATGCCAGCACATCGGTCAGCCACTCCAGCTGCTCCTGCACCCCCTGACCCCAATCAGGTGCAAACGCCCAGGCAATGATGCGGTTGGCGGTGATACGCAGGCCGGGCTGCTCTCCGTTGGCAAATACCCAGCTCAGCAGCGTGTCGAGCACTGGCTGCCCATCTGGGGTGACTGATACTTGGTATTCGCGCTCCTGCAGGGCGGTGAACAGCAGCGGCGGTGCGGGCTGACCGGAGACGTCCAGCCCCTCGTCCAGCCCGCCGATTTCGCTCAGCGACTGCGGTACCAGGTGCGCGTTCCAGATGAAAACCGACATGGTCTGGGTGGATGCTACGTTGCCTAGGTCCAGCTGCTGCGGGCTGCTGTGAACGCGGTGGTAATAGTCGTCCGAGAAACGGCGCTGTAGCTGGCCACCAAGCACCCTCTGCTGCGGCGCGCTAACCGGCAGTTGACGGGTGAGCGGCTGGGCAGGCCGGCGCTGCATGGCCGACTCGGCCGGCGGCCAGCCGACGATAGCATCGGGGTCCAGGCTGTCCACATCCCCGCTGATATAGGGATTGTCTGAGAGCGCCAGACCTTGAGGAACCCATCCAGTCAGCAGCATGTCATGGCCCGTCGTATCTGATGGCCATACCGAATGCACCGGTGTGCGCCTCGTTGGTTACCGAGGTCACGCCGGGCACCCGGCGATAAAACGGGTAAACGCGCCATTGCTCGCCGCCCATCGCGATGATCTGGCCGGCCTCCAGATTGTCGACGCGCACGTAGCGGGCATGCGCCAGGTCTGCAACCTTCGATACCTTGCTCTCTGCTCTGACCAGCACTGGCTGGATCGGTAGCAGCGCTGCCTGCTGATTCCAGCCAACGCTGCGCACCAGGAGTGGGCTAAGGGGCACGTTCGCGTGAATCGTGTTGATGAGGCTGTGAGAGTTGCTGTTGGCGCTGGGCCACGGCCAAAGGTTGCCGTCAAAGCCTGTGCAAACGGCATTATTCTGGCTGTCTGCACTCTGGCTGCCACCGCTTCCACTACCGTTTCCGTTCCACAACAGGCCTGCAGAGGTCTGGGAGTCAGAAGTATCATCTGTGCCGCGTGTCCCGCCCCCACCTAGAGCGCTGATTCTGATGCCTGCATTGTTAGGCCCACGCAAACGCCGACTGATTGCCGATAGCCACAGCCCTGACCCTGGCAGGTCGAGTGTTGACACCCCAAACGCGCACCATAGGTAGTAGTCCACGCTGTAGCGCACGACGAAATACACCTCGTCCGGGTCGGAGTGGATATGCACGTAATAATCGACGGGCCAAACCACCTGGTTGAGCAACCGGCTGGGGCAGCCGAGGCGCGGCATCTGGGGGGATGGGTCAGTCAATACCGCGGCGGCTTGGCCGGTGCCGCCCTGCAGCAAAATACCTTCACCCTCCGAAAACGTCTCCGGGCTGCGCACCCATAGCTTCACGAATGCCGTGCCTTTGCTCAGGATGCCGTCATTCCACGCCCAGCCCTCGTCGGTACAAGCGGACACCAAGGCACTCAAAAGGTCGCCCCATGAGGCTGCGCTGCCGTTCACGTAAGCCATTAGCTATCCATCCTCAATGCGACGTAGTCGTTGAACCCGGTGCGCCAGGCGTCCTGCAGCACCACCCATGTCTCGCCGCCAATCACGAGAGTGTTTTCGGTTGCGTTGTCGAATCCGGTGATGTGGGCAACGCCATCCAGCTCACCCAAATCGCCCAGGGTGTCCGAACTCAGGGCGATGTTGTTCAGCGCATAGTTGTCATTGGAATCGCGCTCTTGCGTGGTTGCGCCGGCCAACCACGGGTTTGCATACGGCCAGCAGTCGGGCTGGTGCCACACGCCATCGTTGAACAGCACCCGCATGTTGGCTCCACCTCTGAACGGCATCGAATGACCGGTATCAGAAAACCGGGTCGCCGGGGTGCCGTTCAGCATGCCGCCTACCGCCAGTGGATAGGGGTACTGGCTCGGCCTGGCATAGGGTAAGTACTTGCCGGCATAGCCCAGCTCATAAACCGGCGTCCCCACCTTCATGCCCAGCACAATGCGTTGCGGGTTTAGGGTCAGCCAGTAGTCAACACGCTGGTTGTGGCAGGGAATGCCAGAGAGCATCGCCCCCGGCTGGCTATCAAACGGGTTACCCGGCACGTAGCCGGTGAAGCCGGCCGCGCACAGGTTGTAGTAGTCAGCGGCTGCATTCTGGTAGGTACGAAACCCGACGAATATCTCCTCTTCGCCGCTGTAGCCAGCACCCTTGAGAATAAGCTCGCGGTTATCCGGCGCGGTGTCGTAGCGCAGCACCGTCCAGCCGTTGTCTGCAGCAAAGTCGCGGATCTGCTCCAGCATCGCGTAGTGCGCAAGCTGGCTGGTGTTATCGACGTATCCGATATCGTGTGGCATTTAAAGCTCCAGTAGCTGGCGAATGGTGGCCTTGTCTTCCTGCACGACGCTGAGGAACTTCTCGCGGCCCTGACGGCTCCACGCGCCATTGACGATGAACTGTTCCGGCACCCCGACGAATACGTCGACGTTGTTCTGCAGCTGCGTGCCCTCGGCTCGGCCTGTCTCGGCAAGCTGGCCCGCGTTCATGACGGGCGACGGCATGGCAGGCGCCGGCACTCCGGCCAAGCCGCCGGTAGCCTGGCCGACCGCAAAGTGGTCATGTAGCGCTGCCCAGCCTCGGGCGTTGATGTCCTCCAGCAGCGGCAGCATGCCGGGCTGGTTCACCACGGCAGCGCGGGTAACAAACTCTTCATTTGAGAGCCAGGTAGCGATGCTGTCGCTGGTGCCGGTACCGGGGCCGAGCACCTGGCCACCGGCCGCCCGCATCTTGCCGGCCTTAACCAGAGAGCCTGCCGCTCCCGCGCCACCCAGCCCGCCACCGAATGACGAAAACAACGCGCCCATGGCTGCGTTGGCCAGCTGGTTGGCAGCCATCTGCGCCATGGCCTGGATAACTGTTTGAGCCAGGGACTGAATCGCGCCGCGCAGGTCCATGGTGCCGGTGGCCAGCCCGGTCAGTGCGTTGGCCAGGCCGTCCTCCAGTCCGCCGCGCAGCGTCTCAACCAGCAGGCTGGTGGTGGACTGCAGCCGGATCATCTGGTTATCAATCTCGGCAAGCACGGCCGTGGCCGCCTCACCAATTGCATCGGGCATGCTCGCCATGTCGTCCAGCATCGGCCGGATGCGCTCCAGCTCGTCAGCGGTAGCGCGGTGCAATTCCAGCAGCTGCTCGCGGGCCGCGACCTCAGACAGCAGTCCCGCGTCCTGCTGCACGTTGATGGATTGCTCGTCGCGCTGTTGTCGGGCGAGTACCTCATCGATCTGCCGCTCCAGCTCCTGCAGCTGGGCCTGCGCTGATTCCACACCGATCAGCTTGTCTACTAGGGTGGCTGAGTCAGTTTCGCCACGCTCCAACAGCCGATCGCGCAGGGCGCCGTACTTGCGCTCAATTTCGGCCTCGGTCGCTTCGACGGCGTTACCAGTGGCCTTGAGGTAATCCAGCTGCAGCTGGGTCAGTAGTTGGGTGTCGCGCTTGGCTTGTTCATCGGATGCCTTCTGCCGCTCGGCAGCATCCAGCGCCTCCCACGCGGCCTCGGCCCGCTCGCGCATGGCGCCGGTCAGGTTGCGCTGCTCCAGCTCGTACTCGCGGGTCGCGGCTTTGCCTTGGCCGAAGGTGGCGGCTTCCTTCTCCAGCTGCTCGACCCAGCGGCGGTTCTGCTCGGCCAGACGCTCGGCGTCGGACGTGCCCGAGCCACCGGTGGATTGAAAGCGCTTTTCAATGGCGGCAATGTCGCGGGCGACCAGGTCAGGAGAAATAGAAGGGTCGTTCGGGTCAGCGGCGCGAATGCGCTCGACTTTGGCCCGGTATTCCGCGATGGCCTTTTCACGCTGCTCAACGCGGGTGAGTGATTGCTCGCGGAGGTCCGCGATGAATTCCTGGGCCTCGATGGCTTCGTTGTTTAGGCGTCGTTCTTCGCCCTCGCGTTCAGCCCGCGCATCACGCTCCTGGATATCCAGGCGCAGTTGCTCGCGCTGAGCCTCCAGTTCGTCGTCGCGGCTAGTACGAACACGGAATGCCATCGGGTTGGGAGTAGCATTGCGGGCGCGCTGCTCGATCTCACGCTCGACCTTGGCCAGCTGCTGTTCAAGTGTGGCCTCGCGGCCAATGCCCAGCATCGCGTCCCAGGACTCCGCCGCGATCGACTTGATGCCGCGCCATGCGGTTTCAATCAGCCCAAGGTTCTCCACCACCTGGCCTGCACGGCTTTGCATGGTGTTGGAGTAGGTATCCATCGCCAGGCGCACTGCGCCAATCTCGTCGCCCTGGTCTTTGAGGGAGCGGATCTGCTGCATGACGGAGGCAGTAAGGAAGCCGTACTGCTCATTCAGCTTGATGATGCCCTGCACCGGATCGCGCGCGAGGCTCTCGTATTCTTCGACCGTCTCCTCGACCGCCTTACCCAGCGCGATCTGCAACTGGATGGCGGTCTGGGCTACCTGCTCCAGTTGATCACCTGCCAGCTTGCCCGATCGAGCGGCAGTAGCCAGTGCAGCGGCGGCCTGGCGCTGGGTACCCGCTATGCCGTCAATACGCTCTGCCATGGCAGCCAGCTGGTCGGAGCTGGTGCCGGCTGCGTTTCCAGTGAGAATCAGCGCCTCGCGGTACCGGCGCGCCTCTGCAGCGCCTTGCTCATGAGCAACAACAAGCCCTATAGCCGCTGCGGCAGCAGCGCCAATCGCCAGTGTCATCGGGTTAATTGAAGAGACGACCGCTCGGGCCGCTGGGCCGATACCGCCGAAGCTGTCCTTGATCTGGCCGCCTTGCTGGATAGCCACCATCCATACGGGCATGCCGGTTGCCAGGCTGGTGGTGACGTCGGTGAGCTGCATTGGCAGCTGACGCATCGCCTGCTGATACTGGCGGGTGGTGAGGGCCGCGCGGCCGGTCATGTCTGAGGCCGCTGCTAGGCGGTTGCGGTTCTCTGCCAGCTTGGTGTTGTAGACAGACCAGGTCTCGGTATCGATGCGCCCGGCGCGGTGCGCCTGGGCCAGTTGGCGCTCCATGGCATCGAGCCGGTCCAGTTCACGAACCACCGGGTCAATACGGCCCAGCAGATCGGTCAGCTCCTGCGCCTGCTCGTCGGCAGCAGTGGCGGCCGTGCGCGTCGAGGTTGCGACCTTTTCCTGGGCTGAAGCTGTCGAGGTCGCCCCTCGCTCTGCTTGGTGGTAAGCGTTCATTGCTGCCGTCTGTGCGGCAGCGACCTTTGCCGACGAAGCGTCAGCCCGGTCCAATGCGGTACTCATTTGCACAGCGCTTTGCGCTGCCTGCTCGTGGGCATTCGCTTGCGCCAGGCTGGCGTCCACCATCATGCGAATCCGCAGCGCTTGCTGCTCGGCAGATTCACCCACCTTGGCTAGGTCTGAAGCGGTGGCTTCAGCGGACTCACCGACCTTAGCTATATCAATTGCGGCGGTGTCTGCGACGGAGCCAGCATCGCCCAAGGCGTTACTCAGTTCATCGCCAAGGACTTTCACACGGGGAGCCACCCGATCAGCAGATTCTCCCACCTTCGACAGGTCTGTCGCTGCCGTACCAGCAGCACTTCCGGTGTTGGTCAGCTCCTGCGAAAACTCCTGCAGCTCGGCCTTGCCCTGGTCAAGGTCGGCTTTGATTCGGAGGGCTATTTCGAGGTCTTTGTTCGACATGGGCGCATGGGTCTGAGGAAGTTCAGTCCCATGGTCGCGCGCGCGTGATGAGATGTATTTTTGCCGGCGCAAAAAGAAAGCGGCCGAAGCCGCTGATGCCTATCCGTTGGGGCCGACCGGCTGCATCCCGCAGCCTCCCTGGTACCCTGACTAAACCTTGATCTTGTCCAGATGCTCCTGCGCCACCTTGCCGCCCATGAAGCCGGCGTTTACGTCGCTTACCAGCTGGCGGCGCTTGCTGCGGTCGCGGGCCAGAGCCCTGTCCAGATACAGATTCACTTGGCGGCGGGTGTAGCGGCCGATGTCTTCTGGTCGGTGGCCGTGCTCGATGAGGACGGCGTAGGCATCGCCCCAGCGTCCACTGCTGCCTTGACCATGTTGGCCTTGATGCGGTCGAACACCCTCCGCAAGAAAAAAGGGGCGTTTACGATCCACCACAGGTACATCAGGTTCATGCCGTTGCGGTCATCCAGGCCGCGAACCCACTCGACCTCAACATCGGCTGCAATGGCGATCAATTGCTCCACCTGGTCCGCATGCGCCGCGAGCAGCGCCACGATCTCTTCAAGCGGCGGCGAACGCTCGATGGTCACCGCTTGGCTGATGTCATCAACAATGCCTTTGTACAGGGGGGCGATCTTCAGCCCTTCAATAAACCCGTACTCGCGCATGGTGATGGCCCGGCCGGCGATGGTCGTCGAGCGATCCGGGTGAAGCACTTCCAGATCATCTGCGCCCACCTCGGCGGGTGCCGAGGCAGGTGCGACGATATCGGCCTGCTTTTTACGCGCCATGGTCAGTAGCCCACGGTGACAACTTGAGCAAACTGCCCAAGTTCGCCATCAGCTGGTTTGCTGGTGTCCTTCAGCGGTTTGAAGCTGACCGGAGATTGCGCAAGTTGCTGACCGTTGTTGATCAGCTCCAGGTTCTGCAGCAGACCAGGACTCACCTTGTAAAACTGGACGTACTGCTTCTTGTTGCCCTCGGCCAAGTTGATGCCCTTGTAGCGCAGGGCAATTTCCCCTTTCTGGCCATTCAGCAAGGCAACACGCTTGTACGCGCTATGGCTGTACGAAACCTTCAGCGGCATGGTCGGCGCGGGGTCCGGCAGCGAGTTAAAGGTCAGCTCGTTGTAGCCGTCGTACTCGTAATGAGACGGGTCAATGGTCGCCGGGGTACCGGTGCTGTCGATCACCACGATGTTGGAAAGACCGAAGTCATCAAGCACCAGCACGTCACCTGCGGCCACAGTGCCAAGGGGTTCTTCCGAAACCGTGCCGGCTGCCTTCTCGGTGTTAGTGCCACGGGTGAATTGCGCAACGTTCTCGGCCGATAGGGACTGCAGCGTGATAGAACCGTTACACGTGACGCCAGTGACGATTTCCCGCACCTCGCTCTTTTCACCACTGTAGGACTCATTGTGCGAGAACTTTGCCTCTTCAATAGCAAGAGCCATCGCACTCACGTCGCCCAGCCACCGCCAGGCACCGATCACACCATCTACGATTGGCGCGATCTCAACTTTACCCTGGCCGTATTGATAGACTTCCTGGCTCATTTCTCACCCCCAGTCTTGGGTTTGTCTTCAACTGCAGGCGCAGCGGCTTCGATCACGCCGAGGCCCAGCAACCAGTCACGGGTTGGTTCCGTGACGTCGATTTTGGCGCCGGCCTTGTAATCCTTACCGGCATGCTTGTGAGCCTTCAGCAGGGTCACCTTGATTGTCTTGCTCATGTATTTCCCCTGAGAACGTGGGTTGTGGTGAAAACATCAATCCAGAGCACCCGGCTGGCGTCGCTGTCCAGTGCGTCGCCCTGCAGCCAAACGATGGGGCTCCAGCCTTCGGGCGTCCAACCATTCAGCGCCTGGCGCACTGCGCCGACGATGCTGCTGATATCGTCCAGTGCGGCCTTGCCGGACTGATCGCGGTAATTCTGCGCAACGATCACAACGCCGAAGGTCGCCTGGGCCGGTGTGGCTCGACGCGGCTGCGGGGTGCCCGCCGCCGGGTTGCGCTCGGAGGCCAGCACCACATACGCGCTGCCGGGCCGAAAACTGCTCAGATCCTTGATCTGGCTGTACTCAACCACGCCGGCAACCGTATCCAGAGCCGGCACAGCGGCCTTCAGGCGCGCTTCGATGATTGAGGTATCAAGCGGGTTCATCGGAACGCCTTCAGCTCTTTGCGGCTGAACACACTCGGCGACGCATCAAAGCGCACATCAATCGCGCTCGGGCTGGCCTGCACCGGGTCGTAGACGCCCAGGCTGAACTTGCCGTCTGCTGTCAGCTGCAGCAGCTTCATCGCGTCGCGGTAGTCCCGCACGATCGGGTCGGTACCCTCGTTGCTGACTCGGTGCTGGTGCAGGTTGTACCGAGTGATGGCCCGGCACCACACGGTCACCATGTCCGGCACCGGATCGAGTGGCAGGTACCCACGCTTGGCCAGGAATCCGTCAATCACCGCTGCAGCGTCTTTCACCGCATCATCAATGCGGGCAAGGGCCTCATCGGCTCGGGCGTTTTCGTCAGCCGTCCAGCTGCTGCGGTCGGCGCCGGTCAGGGCGGCTTCCATCAGCTCTGGCGGGGTCGCGCGCAGGTGCGCCGGAGTAGCCGCCTCGGCCAACTCCTTTGCACCTGGCCGCTCGGCCAGCTGGGCGTGGGTGATGTAGCTCACTCGGCGTCATCCTCGGCGGTGACGCTGGTGCGCTCGACCACCAGATTGGGGTCAGACTCCAGCGTCTCGATCTGCTCATCCGTCAGGGCATCCAGCGCGATGCCGAAACCCTCACGGGTAAAGCGAAAGCCGCAGCGGCGGAATGACTCCGGTACCGACCGAATCCACAGCGCTTCTACGGCAGCACCCTCCTTGGCAGCCTCCGCGCTGGGCATCTCCTGTGCTGCCGGGGCAGCGGTAGCGGCCGAGGCCGCTTTCTCGGTGGGTTGTGCGGTTGCCTGGTCAGCGGCCGGCGTACTTGTCGCCGGCTGCTTGTCCTGGTCTTTGGTGATGGTAGCGGCGGGTTTCTTGGCAGCCATGGTGCCCCCTTACGCAAGCCACGGGGTGACGAGCACGTCGACCGCGTCGCGGTTGATGTTGGTTGCGCCGGCTGCATTGCGCTCGGCCTTGACGACCTCAAGCGCGGCTTCGCGCAGCGTCGGGGGCACGACCAGCAGTTTCGGGCGAATGTTCAGGGGGCGCTCGTTGTCGCCTTTCAGGCTCTGCATCGACGCATACGCATCATTGAAGCTCGACGCGTCCAGCGCTTCCTTGGAGCCATGGGCCAACTGCCAGAGACCGAAGCCGACATTGAGGCGGGCATCCACGCCGTACACAAATTCCTTGCGGGTGAATACGTTCTCGTCGGTTTCCTGGTTCTTGGCCACGAAGTTGTACGGCTTGCGCTTCTGCAGCAGGATCGGCCGGATCATGCGCGTGGTATCTAGCAGGAACCACGGCGTGCCAGAGCCGCCCTGGAAGTTACTGACCGACTGCTCGACGCCGGCCTTGTTCAGCACCGGGTGATCGGTATCAAAGAAGTTCTGGCCGTCGTAGCACTTCTGGTTGAAACCGTCTTTCAACAGCGCATACACCAGCTCGGCCGGGTGCTCCTTCGCGTCCTGGCCGAGCTGGGCCATCAGCGGGGTGTACACGCCGTACTGGTCGTCCTCGATCGCTTCGCGCGGGACGCCGACGGTGTTCTCAAAGGTCCGGTTCTTGATCGAATAGCCGTGCTGCTTCAGGTTCTGGATGACGCGGTCGCCAATCCACTCACGGAAGCCGGTAGTCTGGCCCAGCCAGCCGTATTCCTCGGTGGCGGTGGTCGACTTCACTTCGAGCACGATCTGGTCATAGTCGACCAGGGCATCAGTGAATGCCTGTGCAAAGGCGGCCTTGAACGCGACATTCAGGGTTTTCAGGTTGCCACTGTTGATGATCATCTGGGTCTTGCTCCTTAAATCTCGACCCAGACGCCGTTGTCATCCACATCGCGGATAACGCCAGCAACTGAGCGGGTGGAAGTGCCATCGGTTTTCGCCACGGTCTCGTCGTCGACGATGTACGCGCTGTTGCCGATGTCAGCGCGGGTGATCTCATCCGTGCTGGCGCTGTTGGCAAACGGGAACACCCCGCGACGAACCTCAACGCGCAGATCACCTGCAGCGCCGTCGCGGTTGTCGACCTGCTCCTGGGCAACGCCCCGAGCGATCAGCGTGGTTGCGGTTGACCCCGGCACGGCGTTGCCCGATGCATCCAGGCACACAATGGAGCCGGCAAAGATGCGGGTAGCTGCAGCGACCGGGTCGCTGTACAGCACGCCATCACGGCGCTTGGTGTTGCGGTCAGCAGTGAGTGCCATGGGTTAAGCCTCCTTCTGGGCTTTGAATTGCTCGGCGCTGATGCCGGTCGCCGCGCATACCGCCAGCTCGGCCTCGGTCAGTCCGGTTTCGTTGTCGACCACCGGCGCCTTGCCTTTGGTCTGGGTGCTGGTGAGCGCCGCGATCGGCGTGACCGAATCCAGATACGAGGTCAGCGCGGCCACGTTCGATTTGCCCAGCTCACGTGCCCAGGGCTCCAGCGCCTTGGCCAGGCGGCCATCCTCCAGCGCGGCATCAATCAGTTGGGTGACGTCCTTGTCGTCACGCTCCTGCAGGCGGGCAGTCAGTGCAGCCAGTTGCGTCTGCATTGCTGCGACCTGGTCAACCGGCACGAACTTGGCCGGATCAACAGAGGCGACCTTGGTTTGCAGCGCGGTGCAGGCGGCGATCACGGCGCCCTGGTCGGCTTTTTCATCCAGCGCAAGAGCTTTGCGCACGTCGGTCAGCGGGTCGGTAGCCAGGCGCGCGGTCAGCGCGGTGATGGCTGCTTGTTCGGTTGTGTTTTCGGGCAAGCCGAGCGCGGCGAGCAGCGCTTTGAGCAGTTCATTCACGGAGTCATCCTCGGGTTGGTTAAACCCGAACGTGGCCGCGGCCAGCAGGGTCATTTCCTGCAGGCCGTGGATCGCCGGGTTGTTGGTAATGGCACCCATGTGCAGCTCGACCACTTCGCCGGTGGTGCCGTTGTACTCAAACACCGGGCTGAAGAAGCGGTATTCCTTCTTCTTACGGTGCTCCAGTGCGGGGTCGGTCAACTCAGCGATGGCAAACAAGCCGACGCCTTCCTCCCATTCCAGGGATTGGAACCAGCCAGCGGCCGGAGCCGGCTGACCGTTCTTTTCCTTGTTCAGGGTCTGGTGTTCGTAGTCGAGCACCAGCGGCTGGACGCGAGCGTTGAAGCGTTCAATCACCCGCTGCGCGATGCTGGCGTCGATGTACCAGCCCGGCACGTCGATCTGGCGACCGTCAGCCGGGCGAAAGAATCCGGCCGGCGTTACCTGAAAGCGCACCAGGTTGCCGTTGGCGGCCTCCGGCATCTGAAACGAGCACGGGGCAATGGCGAAATGGGAGAGATGTCTTTTCATGTGGCCATGATTGGCCCTGCGGGAGCGTTTGTATTTTTGCGGGCGCAAAAATCAGCAGGCGGGGAATTTCAGTCTGCAGATGCAGGTGAGAGCACAACCGAGGCATAGGAGTGGCGCTAAACGCGTTTATAAACGCTAAATCAGCGTGAAACGGGGTTTGGTGCGAGCATCCGTAGCCGGTAAACGCCCTCAAGGGCTTCTGCGGGCGTTTTAGGGGCCTGTGCCAAAACCGGCCCTGCGGATGTAGTCGAGAGCGATATTGGTCAGTTCTTCGCTATCAGTGTCACTGGTACCCAGCCACGGCCGGGCCGGTATCTGGATGGAGTAGTTGCCAATGGTCACCCACTGGGCAAAGTTGCTTTTGCGCTTCGGTACGAACCGATTGCCGATCGCGCCGCTGCGTTCCTGTTTGAAGTATGCCTGCTGGCTGCGGACAGCAACATCGATGGTGCCGCCGAAGTGGTGGATGGCCGCGTAGATCCGGTTGCTGCCGAACAGCAGATCCGCGCCGTTCACCTGGTAAAGCAGGGTGTTCGCCAGGTGGCCATCGAGCTGGAGGATCTTGTCTCTGTTTTTCTTCTTGCGGCGCTGGTAGGCCGGGCTCAGCGCCTGCCAAGGCTTGCCGTCTGGTGAGGTCTGGCTGGCGAAGCGCTGATCGTGGGCAATCAGCAGGTACTCGCCCATGCTGCGCAGCAGTGGCGACGGGTCGCCTAGCGCCTGCGCGGCCTGGTTGATGATCGCCAGCGCCTGGCTGTTGTCGAATTCGAGTGTGGCACCTGCCATGGGTTGATCCTATACTGTGGCCAAGCTGCTGCGTGGGGTTCCCGGCTATTGAACATCCAAGCGCGGCAGTGCCAGGGGTGCCGGCCCCTGGCTCATTCTTCCCGCCTGTATAACCGCACGCCCACCCGCATATCGTTGATGTCTTGCTCTGGTCGAAACGTCGTTACACCAGACCAACCGTCTACGCCCAACTCAAACACGGCCAGCATTGGCGTCGACTCACCCTCTACCAGGTACTGAGCAACATAGCGGCGCCGAACCACGGCCTTTTTCTGCCCGTGGTGCCATTCCACTCGTGCCCAGATCTCATCTGGCAGCCGCAAGGCTGCAGCCAGCAGCGCCATGAAGGGGCCGCGCTCATTCTTCATCGACTTGAGTGCGCCCTTGGTGGTGGTGAACAGCTCGCTACCAATCACCAGGCGTTCACCCAGCACATCCCGAAAGACCGCCGGGGTATCCATATCGGCCCCGAACGCCTGCAAGAATGCTTCGGCGTAATCTTTCGCAGGCAAGTCTGGCGGCAGCAGGCCCGCTGGCGCCGGCCGGGGCGCCGGCAGCTCGTCCGGTGGCCGCGTATTGGGTAAACCCGGCCCGCCAGTCGAACCCGGCAATGGCGGGTCGGGTAGCTCCGGCGGGATCTGGCTGTTAAGCCGTGATTGGCCCGGCACGTACTCAAAGCCGGGGTCGATACCCTTGGGCACCTCCACCACGCGCGGCCCATTGGGGCTGCGCTGGCCGATCATGCGCTGCTCCATGACGATGGGCGGTGCGGTGTCTGGCCCGGTCTTACCCATGCGCTCAAGGTCGCGCTGGCTCAGGGCGCGCACGCTGCACTGACAGCCCCAGGCGTTGATCGGGAAGTGGTACTGCCACCACGGGTCGCTCCAGTGCAGGATCATCCCGTTCCAGGCTTCGTGCTCTTCGCGTGGGTGCTCCACCGCATCGCTATGGATGTACTGCCAGTAGGGGCGCTCCTCGCGCACGGCCATCAACTGCTCGTAGCGGCCGGCCATGTAGCTGCTGCGCAGGTTGGTCTCGTAGATCACCCGGCTGCGCCAGTTGCGGCCGCCGTTGTAGCTCCAGCCATGGCGCGCGACGATGGCGTCAAACTCGCGGCGGAACTCCTCAAGGCTGGTGCCGCCGGTAATGGCTTTCTCCACCGCCTGGCGAAAGTCCGCCACCAGCTCGTCGCGGTTGGCACCGGCGACCACAAAGGCGTAGTCGTGCTCGCGAGTGTAGATATCGGTCCAGGACTCGGTCGGCAGGTTGAGCTTGCGGCGAAGGAACTCGTTCTGCTCGCGGAACGGCAGGCTGACAGCGCTAACGGCCACGGGCGGCCTCCTCAATGATATCCAGCCGGCCCTGCAGCGCAGCGGCGGCCAGCGCCTGCGCCATGCCCTCGGCGTACTGCTCCAGGCTCATGCCCGGCAGCAGGTTGGCCAGACCGTCGCGGATCTGCTCCAGGCTGTCTGCGTTCTCAACCAGGTCGCGAATCTGCTCTATCCACGACGCGGTTGCTGGCTGCAACCGATCGTCCAGCCGGTCGGCCGCATTGAGTGCGCCTTGTTGCGCGGTGGCCGCTGCGGTCTTGGTGGCTGGCTCTGCCACCGGCGCAGGGGCCCTCTGCGGCGCCTGCAGCACGTCCTCATCGCCTTCTGGCTCAGGAATGCCAAGGCGCTCCTGCGCCCACTGGCGTGGCACCTGAATGCCTAGCCCGGCCAGCGCCGGCAGCGCCTCGGCGTAGTACTTGAGGTCTTCCGGCTCCTGCAGGTCAAACTTAAAGCGCGGGCAGCGCTTCCAATCTGTCACCAGCCCGTTGAGCAGTGCGATCGGGTAGACCAGGTCACGGCTGAGGGTCTTGGCCACCTGCTTGGCGTCGGAGTCGCGCAGTTCCTTGCGCACTTCGTTGTGGACGTTGCCCAGGGCGTTGGTGCTGCTCGCGCCGTCGGCCTGACTGGTCAGGGTGCCGCCGAGGATGGCTTTGCTCTGGGTTTTCTCGCACCACTCGATCATCAGCTTGAATGCAGCCGGGTCTCCC
This sequence comes from Pseudomonas abyssi, assembly GCF_002307495.1. GTDB lineage: Bacteria > Pseudomonadota > Gammaproteobacteria > Pseudomonadales > Pseudomonadaceae > Halopseudomonas > Halopseudomonas abyssi. The sequence continues at coordinate 434,561 of NZ_NTMR01000002.1, forward strand.
TCGGCTGCGTTGAGGAACTCCAGCTCCATGCCATTGGGGATGATGCCGGCGGCGTTGTGGCCCAATGCAGCCAGCGCCCGCAGTAAGGTCAGCTTCTCCGCTTGGGTAGCGCCACTGGGGTACTTGCCCACGCGCATCGGGATGCCGTAGATCTCCAAAAACTCGGCCAGGTCGCCCAGGGAGTAGTTCTTGAACAGGTATGGCCACACCAGCACGCGGAACAGCGCAGAGCGTTCCAGGTACCCGCTTTTGGCGCGGTGCGCGTGGGTAATCCAGCCGAAAGGCTGAAGGGGCTCGCCACCGGCCGAGCCGCGCAGGCGGATCTCCTGCCGCACGCCCCGCGCCAGCTGGAACCAGCTCTGCGGGCGGTGATCGATGTGGCGCGGCAGCCACGTGCCCTCGGTGTGCTCCCACTCAATCTCCTGGCAGACAAAGCCCTTGCCGATCGCGTCGGTGGTATCGAACAGCACCTCTTCAAAGTCATCCAGCCCCTGCAGCAGGCTGTACAGCTCGGCGGCGGCCTTCTTCTCGGCGGCGGTGGCGTTATCTGGCGGCACAATGTCCCACTCCAGCCCGGTGATGGCGCGGCGGCGCTTGGACATCTCCGACATGATGTGGCCGTCTTTTTCTTCCATGTCTTCGAACAGCTCAAACTGGGCGACCACGTCGCCTTGCTCTGCGCTGTCGAGGATGCTGGCCAGCTTGGACGGCGTAAGCCCGCGCGACGGGTGGCCGCCTACTTCATGGTGCAGGCTGGTCAGGTGCGCGGTCTGCGGCTCGCGCAGATCCTCGGTACGCAACGGCTGACCGTCTGGGCCGAGGATGCGTGAAGTGGTCACCATGCTGATTGCTCCGGCAGGTCGATATCGGTGTCGTCGGCGTCGAGGTTGTCGAAGCCGCGAGAGTGTTTGGGTACAGCGGTAAAGTCGATCTCGGTGCCGTCCATGAGGCTGGCGCGCACGGCCATCACCAGGCCGACCGCAAAGTCGCCGTGGCGCTTGCCTTTGCCGCTCTGGGATTCCAGATCCTTTTTGCGGCCCTTATCGATCACCGGCACGCCGGCTTCCACCTTGATCGATAACAGGTCGTCGAGGGTGTTCTGGTGGCGCGGCACCTCGATGTTCAGCGCCTCAAACTCGCCTTTCAGCTTGGGCAGAAACTCGTGGTACCAGGACTGCGACAGGTGCACCTGGTCAACAGCCTGGCTGCCGTACTTGAGGGCGGCTTGCTCGGCCAGGTAGCCGCCGTTGCCAGTGGCATCGAAGGCCAGACCGCCGCGTCGGGGCAGCCGATCGCAGATGAAGAACATCACCTGGCGCTGCTGCTCGTAGGTCACGTTGCGCAGCTCGACGGTAAAGGGCACGCGCTTGCGCAGGTCCGGCCGGATGGCCATGGGCACGAACACGGTCAGGTCGCCCCGGCGGGCAAAGTCCTCGCCGAACACATGGCGGTCGCGCGGGTTGAGCCGCGCCAGCTCTGGCAGCAGGTTCTCGGTACACCACTGCTCGATCTCGGCCTCGCGCATGGCCGGGGTCCATTCCTCAAAGCCTGCAGGTGCCTCGTAGCGGTAAATACGGATCGAGTGGTCCGCCACCATGGCCTGCTCGATGAGCACGCGCGACAGGTACGCGCCGCCGCTCTTCTTGGGCACACAGCCGTACTCTTCGTCGGCGCTCTCGGTATTGGGGGCGTTCTTGTACAGGCCGTCGCGCCACTTTTTCTCGGCTTCTGCTGACCAGGTCTGGCCGGTGACAAAGCAGATCCGCTTGTACAGGCCCTCGGCGATCGCATCATCCAGGGTGATGCGGTGGACGCTGTAGTCCTTGCGGCCCTCACGGGCGTCCTGAATGTAGCCGTTGAACGCGTTGTCCACGCCGTTGTGGGTACTGATCAGGCGCACCTTGTTGCCCCACATGGTCAGGGCCAGTGCCGCCTTGAGCAGCTCTTCCAGGGATTCATGGAAGGCCGCCTCATCGATCACCACGTCGCCCTGCAGGCCGCGCAGGTTGCTCGGGCGGCTGCTCAGCGCCTGGATCTTCCTTCCGGTCTTGGGGAACCGGATCATGTAGGTAAGGATTTCTTCCTTCTTGCCGTCATCCCAGAACGTCTGCTCGTAGACGTCGGCCTCGGCCAGCTCGTTGAAAGCACGGGCGAACAGCGCGCAGGCCGCGATGTATTCCAGCGCCATCTCTTGTTTGCTGCCCACGTAGAAGGTGTTGCAGCCGCCACGGCGCTTCGGCTTGGCAGCATTGACCACGTTGCGGCCGGCCTCTGCCCAGGTGAGACCGGTGCGGCGCGACTTCTCCGCGATCATGATCTGGCTCTCGTCCTCAAACCAGCGCTGCTGGTACCCGAGGAACACCGGCTCGTTTGCGGCGACTGCGTCTGCAATGTCCTGCGGGACTTCAACGCCGTGCAGGGCCATCTCCTCGGCAAGGTCGATCTTACGCGGGGCGCTGACGGCGGTAATCGGCTTGGCGGGTGGCAGGACCATCAGGCTTTACCCAGCAGAATGTTGCGGATGCGGCTTTCCAGCTGCTCGCTCATGCCGTCGCTGCCGCGCATCTCTTCCAGGCGCTGCTCCTGCTCCTGGATCAATGCCTCGCGGGCTTCGCGCTCGATCGCCTTGCGCTCCTCGCGGCTGACCTTGCGGGCGGCGAGCACGTCTTTGGCGGCGCGGGCCAGTTTGCGCACGTCATCAACCGTAGTCTCTTCATCGATCTGCGCGCCCAGGGCGGCATGGGTTGTCAGCGTGGTGATGGACTGCACCATCAGCGCGCCGGCCTTGTCGTCCGGGTTCTCGCCCAGCTCTTCAACCAGCAGACTGGCCATGGCCTGCTGCTCGCGCAGGCGCTTGCTCATCTCGTCGAAGCTGACCTTGTAGCGGCCAACGGCTGAGCGGCTGGGCTTGTCGGATTGGGGGAACTGCTCGTGCAGGTCCTCGATCAGCTCATCGAGCGTCATGCGGTTTTCGCGCAGGCGGCGCTCAATATGGGACCGGACGCCGGGGTCCAGCTTGTCGATGCTCGATTTGCGGCCCATGGTCAGGCTCCTGGACGCTTCACGCCATCAACGCGCGCGCGGCCCGCAGCGACGTCAGAGCCGCGCTCAGTCAGCTTGGCCAGCAGCACCGCACCGTCGCTCACATCATCGAGCACAACCAGTTGCTGCTCTTCGAGCCAACGCAGCTCAGTCTTCACCTGGTCTCGGCTGGGTTCGTGCCCCCATTCCTGCAGCACGGCATGCAACACCGAGCTGTTGGCACGGTAGGTGGGCATTTCCGCCAGGATGCGCAGGATCACCAGGCGGCGGTCTTCGCTGAGAAAGTTGGCGTATTTGCTCATTGAGCCCTCGCATTCAGTAGGTAGTCATTGATTCGGTCGACAGATCTGGCCAAAGGGGCCAGTTCCCGAGCCACCCCCGCAAGCTCTGCCTTGATGGCCTTCATGTCCCCAGCCAGCTCGGACATTTGGTGGCTGTCTGGCATGTGCAGCAGCTGCTGCTCCAGCGTGAGGATTCGGGAGTCTTGGATGCTGAGCCGATCGGCCAACGCCTCGGCGTCGGCTTTGGAACTGGATTTACGCGCAGCCGCGATCGAGAAGATGCCCACGGCGACGGTGAACACGAATTGGCCGGCACGGATGAGCAAGTCGATATCCATTCAGCGTTTCTCCTGCAGGTAGTTCACCAGCTCAACCAGCCGGCCCCCGCAGAGGCCATACAGGTCGTACATTTGCTTCAGCGTCAGCAATGCCGCATCTGCGCTGTTGTCATTCATCGCCACTGGCGGCGGGCACGGCACCGCCAATGCCGCCGGCAGCGGCGGCTGCTGCACGATCACGGGCGGCGGCGGTGTGGCGCATGCTGTCATCATCAAAGCGGCACTGAGCACGCTCATCAGCAGTAAGGGCGAGCGCATCGCTAAGCTCCTGTGTGGACTTCTGATCCGCCTGCATGCGGGCGGTCGTGGATACCGTCAGCTGCTGGCTGACGTCGTGTGCTTTGCCGACCAGGTACTGACTGGAGGTAATGAGTACCGTCAGTTCGTCGATAGTCTGCCGTTGGCATTCGGCCTGGCCTGCGGCAAGCCCTTTCTCATAACCGGCTTGCTCGGCTTGGCTTCTGAGGATTGGCTGCATGATCGCGAGTGCGGCCACCGCAGCGAAGAGAAACCACACCATGACGTTCCTCACAGCTGATACCTCTCAGCGCACACACCCGCCCCCCAGCCGGCAGCCACATACATAGGCTCCCAGCGTTCAAGGATGTTGCGGGGGTAGTGGCGGTTCTCGCGGAAGTTGGCAGCCGAGCGGCCTGCGTTGTACCGCTCGACAGAATTGAACCAGGTCAGCGGATCGGCCCCGGAAGCCGACGCCAACCGGCGGTCGCGGTTGATCCACCCGAGGCCGCCGTTGTATGCGGCCAGCGCCATTGCCCACTTCTCGCAGGGGCTCGCGGCCTGAATGCGTTCGAGGTGCCACTGGTTGTAAGCCACCATTGCCCGGAGCGCCCAGCCGGGGTTAAACGGCTGGGCCGGCCCCACGCGGCGCGGGTAAATCGCAGCCATCCACTCAGCGGTGGCCGGCATAAACTGCGCCAGCCCCTGCGCACCAGCATGGGACGTGACGCCGGGACGCCAGCCGCTTTCCTGATGAATCTGCGCAGCCAGGGTGGCGACCGGCGCATCAAGGCCAAAGCCATGCTGCGCCACGCGCACCAGGTCACGCCGGTATTGCTCTGCAGCACGGGGCACCTCCTGAGCGGCAGCGGGTGAGGGTTTACAACTGGCCGCCCCTAGCACAATGGTCCAGAGCAGCAGCACGATCAGGCCGGGCAGGCGGTAGCTGCGGGGCCGCTGGACGTGGTGACGGGCAAACATGATCAAAGCCCCAGGGTCAGGCCAAGCACACAGGCCAGCACAATCAGCGCGCGGCGCAGGCAGGCGGCGGCAAAGGCAGCTGTGTACCGGTATGCCTCGGCGTCGTCCGTCCACCCTCCACCAGGTGCGTTGCGATTCTGCAAGCACGAGTGCGGGCGGGCATACGGGAACAACGCGCGGTCCAGCCAGTAGGCCAGCACCACGCCAAGGGTCACCAGAGCGACCTTGTAGGCGATAACCGGCATCTGCTCGGGCGCAGCAAGCGCCAGGGCAACAAGCAGGAACACAGAAACCAGAATCCAAAGCGTCAGCCGAGGCAGGCGGGATCGAGGGTTACACGCGGGGGAACTGTACATTGCTCATCTCCTGAAGTCTGAGGTTGGAACCGTTCAGAGCTTCAGGGTGAGCTATTGGGGATTAGGTGTAATTTTGCCGGCGCAAAAATCGAAGTAACTACATAGTAGCCTTGCACACCGGGCATCTGTAATTAATGCCCATATCGGCAAACCTGCCTCCCATGTCGGTTACGCGCACCTTATTTTGGTGCGCATCCCAGCAAGCGGTGCAGTACTTCCCATCATCACCATCAAAGACATACACCGAGCCTTCGTATTTTGGCGCTGCGGTGCTGCGGGCCTCCAGGGTCTCGCGCAACTCCCTATTTTCGTCCATTAGCTCGGCGAGCTGGCCTTTTAGATCCGCCGCCTGAAGCTTGGCGTCAGCCAAGTTTTCGGACAGATCGGCTATCGCCATTCTGATGTCAGCGTCGCCCACCTTTTTGGCCAGCTCCCGCAGTTTCTGCGCGGCCTGCATTGCTGCTTGAATCGCCGGAAGAACCTCAACCATTAGCACGCCTCCCTTGTACCGCGCCTCAAGGCTCGCGGTTGTACTTCGCCCAGTAGTCCTTTCGCATCCCCTCGCACGCGCCGGGGTTGCCAGTTGATACGGCCATCTTCTGGCACAGCTGGTAGGCCTCGCGATCCATGAGCCGCTGCTCTCGGGTTGGGTCATTCGCTTCGATTAGCCAGTAAAGGCCAATCACGCCGACGAGAACTACTGCGCCCCATTTGAGTAGGCCGCCGGCACCCGAGGCGGGTCTTTTCACCGGAGCGCCGCAACTTGGGCACTGACTGGCCCGCTCGGACACCTCTTTTCCACACTCAGCACATCCTACAAGCGCCATAAAACCTCCCTGCGTTGTCAAAATAGCTGCCCAATTGCGACAGCGATCAAGCCTGTTAGCGCCCCAACGACGCCGGTGATTGCGGCCAGCCACGCAAGCGCGGCCTCCCTGCGAGACTTGCGCTCCTCGCGGATAGAGCGCCGCAAGAGGTGAATCCCTTCATCGGTCAACACCCGGTAACCGGTAACCTCACACCTCTCCCAATAGTCATCCTGTGGCGTTGGCAGCATTAGAGCATAGGCGATCGACAGCAGGCGGCGGGTAACCAGGCTCGCTCGGGTAGAGTCCAACATAGTGATTTCAAAGTACTGGTCCTGGTGCAGCCCCTGGATCAGCTGAATGTTTTCCTCATCAGCTTTAGCCTTCTTGATCGCCTTCTGGTGGGCCTTCAGTACCGCCGCGCGGTCCCTCTCAAGCTTTGCCAGACGCCACTTGAACAATATCCATTGAACCAAAACAGCGCCCTCCAAAATATTAGAAAACGCGCCATCAGAAACTTAGCCACCAGGGGCTAGAACATCAGCCCAAGCAGAAAGCCGATAGCCCCAATGACAAAGCATTGAATCGGGTACTGGCGCAGTAGCGCTCCAAACGGCATAGGCTCAGCGTGCTGGCCAGCAGCTTTGGCTTCGCTCAACAGCTCACGCCGCTGTTGCTGGTACTGCTCCATGTGCGCAACAGCCTCTCTTAGCTTCTCGCTTGGCATGCCGTACAAATGGGCATCGCCGAGAACGGACAGACAGAATCGACTCAACTCATCAGACGCCTGCTTGCCGCGCGACAGCTCATTCAAGCGCGCCCTCAGATTCTCGCGACGCTGTTGCTCGTAGAAGTTCTCGCGGAACCGCTCCAGAGCATCAACGGCGTCCTGGTACTGGCTGCTGCGAATCTCCCCAACGGTCGTAACGCCCACGGCCACATGCACCACCGTAACCCATAGGTGCCTGGCCGATTGGTTGCACTCGTCAGCGATCGATGAAACCAGCCCGCGCAGGGCGTCTCGCTGGGCTTTCACCAGCAGGTCGTCCTTCGACTCGGGTGCGAGGTTCACCTCAATCAAATCACGCCCCGCAACCCTATTTCGCTCCCCCTGCACATCTACTGCGTTGTTCACGTACTACTCCTTGCCCTGCAAATCCCTGCCCGCCGTGCGGTTGTTGTTACCTTGAACCACAACGCCGCCTGAAGCCCTGGCCGGTCTTTTCGTCGTTTTACCACCCGTCAGTAGGTCGGCTAGCAGCGCTTTTCTGGCCGCTGCCCCCATCCCTCTGTACGCCTCAAGCAGCAGCTGCTCGTCAGCTGGCAAATGGTGCGACGTCGCGCCATTTGATCGCTCACCAGTAAGCAAAAAACTGATGTCGACGCCTTCCTCAAGCCAGGCAGCAAGTGCGTTTGCGTCAGGCACAGAACGCCCTTGCTCCCAGCCGATCTGGGTTCGCTTAGAAGCGCCAGCCATTTCCGCGAACTCCGGCTGGGTGTACCTGAGGCGCTCGCGCTCAGCTTTGAGACGCTCCCCTAATGAAGAATTTGTCACCTTATCACCTTGACAGGTGCCATATTTGGCACCATTATCTCTACAACAAAAGCCAAACATCATTCAGCAACCAACGGAGCCACCGCCATGGCAAACCAGAAGGTACTGACCCCGGAACAGGTCAAACAGCGCTTCAAGCAGCGCGGCATCACTGTCACCAAATGGGCCGAAGAGCACGGCTTCAAGCGCAACGCGGTTTACCGCGTGCTCAACGGCTTTGATAAAGCCCATTACGGCCAGGCGCACGATATCGCTGTCGCCCTCGGCCTCAAGTCCTCTGACACATCAGTCGCAGCCTGAGGTCACCGCCATGACCTTCAACCCGCAACCCGCATTCGGCCCGGCCGAACCGGTCGACGCCTACAGCCGCCTGCTGGACGTTGTTATTGCCAGCTCGCCTGTCTCTCAGGCCGACACACTCAACGCTCTGCGCGACGCCATTACCCGCTACCAGCTCAACGGCCCGATCCAGCGCGTTACCACCGGTGAGCAGCAGCTGCTGAGCCAGTTGGTAAACCAGCTGCAGATCCTCGCCGTGGGTGAGCTGCTGACTGCTGGCCAAGGAGGTATCCAATGATCCAACAAGCCGCCACTACCACGTCCCTACAGCAACTCAAGCTGCGCAGCCGCGTTGCCCTGCGCAGCTGGATTGCCGCCGAAGACCGCCGCCGCACCGTACCCGGTGGCCGCGAGCACTTGGAAGAGCGCTGGCTATGGCGCTGCATCGCAGAGCGCTGCCGCCTGGAGTCACGCCGCGTAGAGCGCAAGATCAAGCGCCTGGAGGCAGAGGCATGAGCACCGTATCGTTCTCCAACCTGGACGCCGCCACTCGCAAGGCCGTCGCCGCGCATGTGCTCAACGGGTTGCATCAGCATCAGGCCCGCTGGCACGCAAAGAAAGGACGTCTCGCAGCCACTCCGGCAGTTGCTCGGTGCCCCGGCTGTAGTCACTCAAGCGCGCTACGACGCCTTGCAGGTGGAGCGGTGCCCCATGTTGCCTCATGCCCGCAAAGCACACGTCCAGATAGTCCGCAAACTCCCGCGAGTTCAGCTGGCCCTGAATCAGCAGGTACTGAAGCATGAGCTGGGCCATTAACTCCCACTCAGATGCCGGGTACGCGCTGGCCTCCTGCTGCGCCATGTCTGCAGTGCGCCTGGTGCGCCGCGCCAGCTCAGCCAGCGCCTCGGTGCCTTCGTTCTCTACGCCTAGCCACTGTGCTGGAGCCTCCAGCTCGTCGGCCAAGCGTGCAGCGTTAAGCGCCCCTGACTCCTGCAACTGCTCTACCAGCTTCTCAAATGCAAACTCAAGGGCTGTTGCTCTGTCGGTCATGGCCCGCCGTCCTCGTGCTGTGAATGTACATCAAAAGGCTATCGCTCTTGAAACGGTTTTGCCCAGAGGGAAAAAACCTATTTGTTTGGAACAGCCGCGCGGCAGACGCCTCGGGGGTATCCAATGACACGCCGAAATTGGAAAAGCTGGGTGCCACGCTCGCCCGCCGAAGCGATGGAAGGCTGCGCACAGCGCGCGCTGGATAAGTACAACCGAGGCATTGAGCGCCTGGCCTGCGACCACCTGGGGCAGCACAACGCCAGCAGCCTGTACAAGTGGATGGGCAATGGCCGCCTGCCGCTCACGCTGATATTGCCTTTGGAGCGCGCCTGCGGCGTGCCCTTGATCACCCGCTACTTGGCAGCGGCCCACGGCAAGCTGCTGGTCGATATTCCCACCGGCCGCAAATGCCAGGCGCAAGACGTGCAGCAGCTGCAGACCGTACTCAACAACGCGGTTGGCGCGCTGCTGGCCTTCAGCGATGGCAAGCAGAGTGCCGGGCAGACCCTAGACGAGGTGCGCGCCGGTATCGAAACGCTGGCGTGGCACCACGGCAACATCCAGCAGCATGACCACCCCCAGCTTGAGCTTGGAGACCCCGACGATGAGTAAAGACAACACCCGCACCAGCGACAGCGGTGCCCGCGTGCTGCGCGTGATGAAGGCGCTCAAGGGCCACACGCTGAACGGACTGAGCAATGGCGAGCTGGCCAAGGCGCTGGGCGAGTCCCCGGCCAACATCAACCGCTGCATGAACACCCTGATCGCCGAGGGGCTGGCCACCCGTTTGGAGACCGGCCGCTTTGCGCCCGGCATGCAGCTGCTGCAGATCGCCCAGGCAACGGCCATGGAGCTGAGCACGGCCGAGGCCCGAATCCGCGAAATCAACCAACGCATGCTGGCTGGCGCCGGCCGCTAAGGAGCACCTATGAGCAACACTGCTGAATTCATCGAACAAGACGCGCCGGCCAAGGCCGGACGCAAGCCAGGCAAGGCGGCAGCGCTGGTGCCCGACGTGGAGCTGAGTGGCGACCTGGTGAGCGCACAGAATCAGATGGCTGTGCTGAACGCTGAGCAGGACGACAGAGTGCGCGCGGTGGCTGAGCAGCTGGGCTACGCGCTGCCGGCTGACTGCACCAACCCGGATCTGATCCAGCGCGATATCGCCGCGAACATGCGCCGCAGCGTTGAGGCTTGCCTGGAGGTTGGTAGGGGGCTGCGAGTGCTGAAGGAAGCCTGCGCCCACGGCGACTTTATCGAGCGCCTGGACCGCCTGGGCGTGGACCGTCACGTAGCCGCACGCTTCATACAGGCCGCTGGCAAGTTCGCAAATGTGCCGACGTCGGCACATTTGATTAAGGCCATCGGCAGCCAGAGCAAGCTGCTGGAAATGCTCGTCCTAGACGACGAACAGATCGAGGAGCTGGAGCTGACCGGCCAGACCGGCGAGTTGACGCTGGATGACGTAGCCACCATGAGCGTTAAGGAATTGCGCAAGGCGCTGCGTGAGGCCCGAGAGAACGGTGAGGCCAAAGACCGGGTACTGGCTGACCGCTCCCATAAGATCAATGAGCTTGAACACCAACTGGCGAAGAAGCCCAAGGTCGTGGTGGTTAAGCCCGACGAGGAAGCGGCAAAGCTACGCAAAGAGGTGGTGACCACTACCTACGAGTTGGAGACGCAGCTGCAGGGCACCCTGCGCAAGGCGTTCGCGGACTTGGCCGAGCTTGGACTGGAGAGCGGCGAAGACCACCGCGCGTTCGGCGCGGCTCTGGTGCGCAACCTAGAGGTGACGCTGGCGGCGATTCGCTCTGAGTTCCATTTTCCTGAGCTGAGCATCGACACGTTGCCCACCTGGAACACGCTGCTGGGCCTCGACGAAGCGGCCGAGGGCTGATCATGAACCCGGTACTCATGCAGGAAATTCAGGCTGTAGCGCGGCAGGCCGAAGCGGCCGGACGCGGCGAGCGCCGGGCGATCCTTGAGGCGGGCGCTGCTCGCCTTGGCATGTCGGTACCGACCCTGTACCGCAAGCTCCAGGAGGTCACCGTGCGCCCCCAACGTAAACGCCGCAGTGACGCCGGCAAAACCGGCATCCCGCTCAAAGAGCTGCAGCTTATCTCGGCACTGTTGGTCGAGAGCATTCGCAAGAACCAGAAACAGCTATCCAGCGTGAAGCTGGCGGTAGAGCGCCTGCGCAGCAACGGCCTGATTATGGCCGGCCGTGTGAATGAACAGACCGGCGAGTTTAAGGCGTTCTCAACCTCTGCCATCAGCCGGGCGCTGTACAAGGCAAACCTGCACCCTGACCAGGTGCTGGCCCCGGCGCCAGCGGTATCACTCGCCAGCCGGCACCCCAACCACGTATGGCAGGTGGATGCGTCAATCTCGACGCAGTTCTACCTTGCCGACGACGGCGCGGCGGTGATGGATCAGGCGCAGTTCTACGATGGCAAGCCGGGTAACCTGAAGAAGATTGAGCGGCAGCGCCTCTGGCGCTACGTAATCACTGACCATGCCAGCGGCGCAATCTATGTGCAGTACGTGCTGGGCGCTGAGAGCGCCGAGAACCTCTGTCATGTGCTGATCAGCTGCATGCAGTATCGCGGCGTGGCGGACCCATTCCACGGCGTGCCCTGGGCGCTGATGACCGACCCCGGCGCAGCGATGACGTCTGCCATGTTCCGCAACCTGTGCCAGGCGCTGTCGATCGATCTGATCATCAACGAGGTCGGCAACGCTCGCGCCAAAGGCCAAGTCGAGCAAGCGCACAACATCGTCGAGTGCCAGTTTGAGTCCGGCCTGAAGCTGGTACGCGCCACCACCCTGGAGCAGATCAACGAGCTGGCCGGCCAGTGGATGCGCCATTACAACGGCGTGGCCATCCACAGCCGCCACCGCAGCACCCGCTTCGCCGTATGGCAGCGCATTACCGCCGAGCAGCTGCGCGTTGCGCCGGCTGCGGAGGTGTGCCGCGAGCTGGCCATCTGTGAACCCGAACAGCGCAAAGTGTCGCCGCTGCTGCGCGTGTCTTACCGTGGCGCTGACTATGACGTCAGCACCGTGCCGGGCGTACTGGTCGGCGAGAAGCTGCTGCTCACCCGCAACCCATGGCGCGACGCGGACAGCGCTCAGGTAGTTGTCACCAACGAGGAAGGCCGGCGCGCGTTCCATGTTGTCGAGCGCATCCAGCTGGATGAGTTCGGCTTTGCCACCACGGCCGCAACTATAGGCAGCGACTTCAAAAGCCACAGCGAGACCCCGGCACAAGCCGCCAAAAAGGTGCTGGAGCAACTGGCCACCGAAACCCAAACCGAGGAAGAAGCCAAGGCAGCACGCAAGGCCAAGGCGCTGCCGTTCGGTGGCCGCATCGACCCGAACAAGCACATCACCGATACCGAGCTGCCGGCCTACCTGCCCAAGCGCGGTACCGAGTTGGAGACCAATACAGACGTGGCGGCAATTGAGCCGTCGCGCCTGACCCACTTCGCCGCTGCCAAGCGCGTTATGGGGCAGTTCCCCGGATGGGGCAAGGAGCATTTTGCAGCGCTGAAGGCAGGGTACCCAGACGGCGTTCTGGAGACCGAGCTGGATGCTGTTGTGGAAGCCGTTCGCGCCGCCCTGGTGCGTCCGAAACTCAGCGTCGTAGGAGGTAAATAGATGATGCTGCAAATGAGGCTAAAGGAAGTACTGCAGCTCTCTGGCCTGTCGCAAGCCGAGCTGGCCAGGGCCGTTGGCCTGTCCAGTGCGGCGATCAACCTGCTGCTCAATCGTAGCCTCTACCCAAAGCTGACAGACGAAGAAACGCTGCGCAGCAACATTACCAACTGGCTGAAGGAAAAAGGAGTGGAGGCAGAAGCGCTGGAGGGTTGTTTTGACCCTGCAGACGAGCGGTACAGGAAGACCAGCTGGGGCGGCAACCCCAGCTGGCAAGGCAAATCCCAAACAGACGATATGGAAGTGCAACCCATGCTACTACGCAAACAATCATTGACGCCACAGGCCAAGCGGCAGTTCGGGCTGGTGCCTGACCCCTTTGCTAACCCCCGGTCCAGCGAAGACCTGTTCGTATCGCCGGATATTCGGTACGTCCGCGAGTCGCTGTACCAGGCCACCCAGGACGGCGTGTTTCTGGCCATTGTCGGCGAAAGCGGCAGCGGCAAGAGCACCATTCGCCAGGAGCTGCATGAGCGGCTGCGCAACGACAGCCGGCCGACCATCATCATTGAACCCTATGTGATCGGTATGGAAGAAAACGACACTCGGGGTAAGCCACTGAAGGCCGGCGATATCAGCGCTGCCATCCTGTATGAGGTGGCCCCTGAGCAGCGTTTGCCGCAGACCTATGAAGCCCGTTTTCGCGCGGTACACAAGGCGCTGCGCGAGTCCTTCCGGCTGGGTAACCGCCACATCCTGATCATTGAAGAAGCGCACAGCCTGCCCATCCACACGCTGCGCCACCTCAAGCGGTTCTTTGAGTTGGAGGAAGGTTTCGCGCGGCTGCTGTCGGTGGTGATGATCGGGCAGACCGAGCTGGGCGAGCGCCTGAGCGAGCGCAACCCCTCGGTACGGGAGGTGGTTCAGCGCTGCGAAATTGCCACGCTGCAGCCGCTGGACGCCAACCTGACCGCGTACCTCAAGCACCGCTTTGACCTGGCCGGCAAGACGCTAGACAACCTGGTTACGCCGGAGGCAATCGAGGCCGTTCGCCAGCGCTTGCAGGGCTTCAATCAATCGCGCGGCCACTACAGCATGCTGCACCCCCTGGCCGTTCATAACCTGCTGATCGCCGCCTTCAACGCCGCCGCCGAGGTGGGTGCTGATCGTGTCGAAGCCGACATTGTGATGGGGGTGTGAGATGGGTGCTCTGATTCCGTTTATTGAGAAACGTCCAAGCAAGGTTTTTACCGAGCAGGTGAAAGCCTCCCTCGCCCTGGCCAACCAGGTGGGCCGAGAGCTGAAGGCGCACGGCTGCAGCGTCAAGTTCACATGCGTCGACGGCGTTCAGCCGCTGCTGGTGGTTGAGTGCGAGCAGCCACTGCACATGATCCGCGTAGGCCGCAGCGGCATCGCCCTGGTACGCACCCCCGGAAACTTCAGCCGCTGCCGCTCATTCCTCCTGGGCTGCGAGATCGAGTGGCTGGTTGGCGTACCGCCGGTGGCCGGGCGGATTGGGAGGGTGCATTGATGAGCAGCGAAATGTACATCTCTGTGCCAATCACGTTCGCCAACCCCGAACTGCTTTCCGAGGGCGAGCTGCGGCTCGCCCTGGAACGCGCCAATCGGCAAACAACCGACCTTTGGTGCCAGCTTGAGGGCTACCGGAGCTATCTCATTCCGATGCTGCACAAGGCGGTTCAGGCTCACATAGCTAACCAGCCCGAGCAGGTGAATGCGGTGCTCGACGAGCTGGCGGCCAACTATCACCACAACGTAAAGCGGGCCAAAGAGACCCGAGGAGTGCATTGATGAACGCGCCAATACAGCAAATCCCTGACGGCTTCGTCAAAAACGCCGCTGGCCACCTGGTACCCGAGCACCAGGTGCGCGACCAGGACAAGCTGCGCGACAACGTGGCCCGCGATCTGGCCGCCCAGGCGGTGGCCATCAGTGAGTCGATGGCTGCATTCAAGGCCAAGGCGCTCGCCGATATCGAAGACCTGATCAGCATTTCGCTGGAGCGCTATGGGGTGAAGCTCGGCGGCAAGAAAGGCAACGTGTCGATCACCACTTACGACGGCGAGTTCAAGATCGAGCGGGCGCTGGCCAACCGCCTCAGCTTCACCGAGGAGATTCTAGCGGCCAAGGAACTGATCTACGCCTGCATCCGCAAATGGAGCGCTGGTGCTGATCGCCACCTGATGGCCCTGGTCGACCGCGCATTCACCGGCCGCAACGGCGAGATACGCACCAACGACGTACTCGACCTGATGCGCCTGGAAATCGACGACGAAGACTGGAAGACCGCGATGGAAGCCCTGCGGGATTCCATCCAGGTGAACGGCAAGGCGGTCTATATCCGCGTTTACCGCCGCGTCGGCGACGACCGATACGAACAGATCAACCTGAACTTGGCGGGGGCTTGATATGGCTCAGTGGCTAATCGAATTTAAAGACGCGGGGCAGGACTTCCTTTATTGGGTGGTCGATGATAGCGGCGTAATCATGCAGAGCATGCCGTGCCAGTCGAACATCTGGACCCAATACGCCCTGACAAACCTTCACTCACTGAAGCCCGATGCTGTTGCAGCGATCGCAAAGGACGGCGTCGCGTCCACAGTGAAGTATCCGGTTTCTGGCGTCCGCAAGATCGCTGCGGTAGAGGTTGCTGTGCACATCTTCACCGGTGGATATGCCACCAATACCGTGATGGGTAAGCGGGCCACCTGTGCCTTTAACGGGCTGAAAGCAGTGGAGCGGCTGGCCGAGAAGCTGTGGCCCGGAATCAAGTGCGACTTTGAGCGCCTGCCCTGCACAGAGGTTGGCCGACTACTCGGCAAGTGGAAGCTGAAGCCCAGCATTCCAGAGCACTGTGGCGACGCAACCAGAGAGCAGGTCATCCAGTGGTGCATCGCAAAGGGCTGCGACTTCGTTGACCCGGTGTTCCCCGCGCCGCGCGGTTGGATGTGGGCCAATGGTCCGAGCAACTTGGTACTAACCCCGATATTCACGGTGACAGACCAGGGCGACGATATTACTGCTGGAGAGGTAGCGGCTCGCAAGCCGGAGGAGCTGGTGCAATGATCAGCCGTGCCAACACCGCCAAGATCCACATCGCGCGGCAGCAATTGGGCATGACCGATGAAGACTACCGCGCCCTGCTTGGCAGGGTGGCGGGTGTCACCAGCTCAAAGCAACTGACCGAACGCACCTGCAGCCGGGTTCTCCGGGAGTTTGAGCGCCTCGGCTTCCAGCCCAAGCCCAGCAACAAGGCCAAGGGCAAGCCGCACAACTTCAAGAAACTGGACGCGGAGATCACCAAGATCGAGGCGCTGCTGGCCGATATGAAGCTGCCCTGGTCATACGCTGATGCGATCGCCAAGCGCATGTTCGGCATCGAGCGCTGCGCCTGGCTGAAGCAGCCCAAGCACTACAAGGCGCTGGTTGCGGCCCTGCACGTCGAGCAGCAAAAGCAACACCTCAAGGCCGAGTTGGATGGCCTGCTGGACGAGCTGGGCTACCAGGGCGCAGAGCGCGCAGCGGTATTGGAAGACATGCCGCACGGCTGGGAGCGCAAGGTTCCAATGCTGGAGGCAGTCATCCGAGCGCTACGAGCGGAGAAGCTGGAAAAGGATGAGGCCCAATGCAGCTGACCTGCCCATGCTGCGGTGAGCAGTTCCCGCTTGAGGCTGGCATGGCCGACGACGAGGGCAAGCGCCTGGCCGCGCTGTTCGCAGGTATGGAACCAAAGCTCGGTAAAGCAGTACTTCAATACCTGCGGCTGTTCAGTCCGGCCAAACGCTCGCTGCGCACCAGCAAGGCCATCCGCTTGGTGGAGGATCTACTGACCCTGGTAAACCCTGGCACGGTCAGCCGTGACGCCCGCACCAATGACTCCCGCCGCGCAACACAAACCCTGTGGGCCATGGGCATCGAGCAGATGCTCAGCGCCCGCGAAAAACTCACGTTGCCGCTGGATAACCACCACTACCTGCGTGCCGTGGTCTTTGGCTTGGCGGGCGACACCCAAGCGGTAGCCGCAGCAGCAGAGGCAAGTCGTGCGCGCCCGGCCGGCACCGGCCCGCTACGCACTGACGACTATTTCCTGAAGCTATCCCAGATCAACGGTGATGAAAGCAAGGGGCTGATCAGCCCTGAAGAAGCCGAGAAACGTAGGAGGGAACTGGCATGAGCAACAACTCTGCAATGGCTGACAAGCGTCATGAGCTGCTTGATTCTATTGTGGCGCACTGTGCTCAGATTCTTGAGGAACACGGCATTGAGGAGGCGCTGGCCAAGCAGGCTGGCAACTCCCTTGCCAACCATCTCAGCGAAGTTTGGGCTGGCAGCACCGTCTGCTTTCCCAAGGACTACTTCTACAAGCTGACCAAACGTGACCTGGAGATCCTCGGCAAATTCAACGGGCGAAACCACCACGTTCTTGCCGTGGAATACAACCTGACAGAGAACGCGATCTACCGCTTGCTGAAGCGCATCCAAGACCGTAAATTCGACCGGGACCAGGGTAGACTTGATTTGGATGACTCAAGCGCCGAACTGTTTTAAGGAGGTCACTTATGGGCCGCAAATCTACTTTGAACTCGCTGCCGGCGAACGTTTCCGCCGAGCTTTTGCATCGCTATTTTGAGCAACCGTCGCTCACCATTGATGATCATCACAGCTGGTTGGCCGACCAAGGTTATGAGCATTCCAGGTCGTCGCTTCATAGGTACTTACTGGGTAAATCTGAAAGCCCCGAAGCTCAAGAGATTTCGGAAGACCGGTTGATCCGGATGCGCTGCTTGGAAGTAGCTTCCAGTGTTTACAACGGTAGTGACCAAGCCGGCTTGATCGATTTCTCTGAGTCCCTTTTCAGTTATGTCCGTTACGGCAAGACCCAAAGCTAATATTGAAACTCTTTTTCAATATCTAGCCCGATAAGGCCCCCTATAGCTCGCTAAGTCCCGCAATTATCTAGCGTCTCCCTGTTTATTTATCTCACTCCCCCTCAATCAGGCACGCCGTCCCAATCGGCAATTGGTTAAGATTCTCATTCGCGCTACAGTTAGCACTGAAAACTACAAATCTGCCAATCACCTCAGGGATCACATAATGAAAACCTACAAGGCTCACCGCCTGGGTGGCGCCCTGCTCGCCTCCCTCAGTCCCGGCCTGGCACTAGCCGCCGAACCGACAGGCAACAGCACCACGCTGGCGCTGCCGGAAATTCTCATCACCGGCCAGAAAATCGAACGCACCCAACTGGAAACCGTTGCCAGTGCGCTGGTCGTCGAGGGTGATGAGATCAGCGACGGCACACGCATGGACAACCTCTACGACCTGATCGAGAGCGTGCCCAACGTCAGCAATACCAGCGGCTTCAACAGCCTGTCGATTCGCGGCATTGCCAACGCCGGCCCAACCGGCGCAGACAACGGCGCCGGCACCATTGGCGTGTATATCGACAACGGCCTGCTGACCAGCCGTAGCATTCAGGACAACGCCATCAGCACCTGGGACCTGGAAAGCGTTGAAGTCCTGCGCGGCCCACAGTCCACCACTTCCGGCCGCAACTCACTGGCCGGCCAAATCACTCTCAAGACCCGCGACCCTGAGTTCGCCAGCAATGGTGCGGCCAAGATGGCCTACGGTGAAGACCACACCTACCAGACCGCGATCATGCAAACCGGGCCGCTGACTGACAACCTGGCCTATCGCATAACCGGTGACTACCAGCATACCGACGGCTTTGTGAACAATGAATTCCTGAACCAGAGTGACTTCAACAGCAGCTATAACGGCAACCTGCGCGGCAAGCTGCTGTACCTGCTACCGAGTGACGGCGAGCTGCTGCTGAGCCTGAGTCACAACCGCTTTCGCGAGGATGGCGACGCCGCAGTTGATGATCGTCAGAGTGGCCGCGAAAGCCGTCTGAATTACCCCAGCACGTGGGAGACCGTGAGCGACAGCGTTTCCCTGAGCTTCAAGCAACCGTTGAACGACCGCCTCAGCTTCGAGGCCAATACCGGTTTCGTGCAGAGCGACTTTGAGCGCGACAACGACTTTGACGGCAGCCCGGGCGAAGCGACCCTGCAACAGGAAACCGACGACTACACCTTTAATCAGGAGTTTCTGCTGCATTACAACGGCGATCGCCTGCGCTCGGTAACCGGCCTGTATCTGGCCACCGGCAAGCTGGATGACGGCTATACCACCAATAACGTGGAGCTGGATACGGGTGGACTGCTACCCATTCCTATTGCGCTGAATTCCTCTAACTACACCGAGGAAAGCTACAAAAACGCCGCGCTGTTCGCCGACATCGACTACCACCTGACCGACCAACTGGTGCTGCTGGCGGGCCTGCGCGCCGATTACGAGGAGCGCCAGAGCGACGTCAGGACCACCATCGAGCGCGCCACGTCCTATGGGCCCGGATTCGACCCGCTGATCGATGGCTTCCTCGCCGGCCTGATCGGCCCGGGCCAGCAGGACGGCAAGACCGATGCCTTCAACCTGCTGCCCAAGCTCGGTTTCAACTACCTGTGGAGCGATACCCTGTCGACCGGCTTCCTGGTCCAGCGCGGCTACCGATCGGGTGGCGTGTCTACCAACCCGATCCGTGGCCAAGTGCAGGAGTACGACGAAGAGTTCACCACCCACTACGAGTCGTCCCTGCGTGCGCTGCTGCTGGACCGGCGTCTGGCGGTCAACGTCAACCTGTTCTTTACCGACTGGACCGATCAGCAGGTAACCATCGCGCCACCCGGCGCGTTTCATCCGCTGGACCGTTTTGTCGTCAACGCGGGCGAGTCGCACGTGTACGGCTTTGAGCTGGAGGGCAAGTACGCCGTCAACCGCAACTGGGATCTATCCGCCGGCGTGGGCTACAGCAAGACCGAATTCGACGACTTTGAGAACAGCGGTGTCGATTATTCCGGTGAAGAGTTCCAGTTTGCCCGCAACTGGACCGGCAATGTGGCCAGCACCTGGCGTTTTGCCAACGGCTGGTTCCTCAACGGTAATGTCTCCTACGCCAGCGAAGGCGCTAGCCTGCTGAACACCCCGGACACCGAAACCGACGCCTACGCGCTGGTCAACATGAAGGTCGGCTATGAGCAGGACAACTGGGGCGCCTACCTATACGCCAACAACCTGTTTGATCGCGAATACCGTACCGAGCGCTTCCGCGAAGACTCCACCTACGGCAATGCAGCCTATGGCGACCCACGCGCCCTGGGTGTGGTGGCGACCCTGTCCTGGTAACACCCACCTGCGGCGCCAAGCACTCGGCGCCGCACACCACCCGCGCCCGCGCAATGCGCGGGCGACGCTCCTTACTCCCGGCGATACTGCAGTGCGCCAGCCAGGTAGACCTCTTCCACCTTTAGTGCGCTCAGCCTCTTGGCCGGTACCGCGTAAGGGCTTTGGTCAACAATCTGCAGATCGGCCCACTTGCCCACCTCCAGACTACCCGCCTGCTGGTCAATGCCCAGTTGCCAGGCCGCGTTGATCGTCATCGCCCGCAGCGCCTGCTGCACAGTGATCGCCTGCGCTGCGTTCAGCACTTGCCCACTGGAGGTTTGCCGGGTGATTGCTGTCTGCATCAGGCTGAAGCCTTCGGTCGGAAACATCGGGCTGTCGGCATGCAGTGACGGGTGCATCTGCAGCTCAAAGGCGCGACGTACCGGCAACACCTGCTGGGCCACATGACGACCGATAATCGAGTCCGCCAGCCGGTCGCCATAGTAGAGAATGTGGTTGATATGAAAGCTCGGACTCACTCCCCGCTCGGCCAGCGCCGGCAACAGGTCCGGCGGCAATAGCACAGAATGTTCAAGCCGCACCTGACGTTGGCCAGCCCCGGCTGGCAAGGCCTCCAGTATGGCCCTGGACACCTGCCGATTGGACTCGTCGCCCTGGCTGTGAATCGCCACCTGCCAGCCTTCACGGCTGTAGTGGCACAGGCGCTCGACCAGCTCCTGCTGAGCGATCATGCCAGCGCCGTGACTACCGGGCTCGATACCCAGCGTCTTGCCTAGCTCGCTGTCCAGATACGGCATGGATGTCAGCATGCTGCCGGTGTAGGGCGAGCCGTCGTGCCAGAGCTTTACCCCCAGTACCCGAAAATACGGGTCATCGTGGTCCGGCGTATCGGGTAGATACTGCAGTTCGCTGTCGACCAGATAGAAGAACTGGCGAATACGCGGTTGAAAATCCCGCAGCGCCACCAGCCGAGCCAGCCAGGGCGGCAGGTTGTAGCCCAGCGAGGCAACCGAGGTAAACCCCTGACTCAGGTAACCATCGAGCGTGTCGCCGTAGCGGCCAGCCAGACCCAGCGGCGCACGCAGCCCCTCGACAAAGGGTGCCATCGCGCGAGTCTCGGCAATAAACCCGGTGAATCCGCCATCGGCGTCGCGCTCGTAATAGGAGCCGGTGCCCGGGTCCGGCGTGTCAGCGGTGACTCCCGCCTCACGGAAGGCCATGGAGTTGGCCCAGGCCGAGTGCAACGTCTGAGAAATCAGCACCACAGGGTTATCCGGGGCCAGCGTATCCAGTGCCTCACGCATCGGCACCTGAAGATCCGGCACCAAAATCGCGTCCAGACCACCAGCATAAACCCACTCGCCGGGAGGTGTAGCGGCTATCGCCTGACGCAGCGCCGACCAGACCTGCGCATTACTCTGGTGGGTAAAGCCGGACAGGTCATGTGCTCCGGCAAACACCGCCGTCAGCGTCGGGTGCTCGTGTGCCCCGACAAAGCCCGGCAACAGCGCACGGCCTTGCAGGTCAATCACCTGCGTATCAGCAGTGCGGTGCGCCATCACTGACGCAACGTCGCCCACGGCGACAATAACCCCCTCTTTGACGGCCAGCGCCTCTGCTACCTGATCCTGCTGATTGACCGTCAGCACCGGGCCACCATAAAAGATCAGGTCGGTAGACGGCGGCCGAGTCAGCCACCATCCGGTCAACAGCACCAACATCAGCAATAACATCCCGATACCCAGCTTGCGCATGCCGCTTTCCTTATTATTTTTGTTGTACCGCGTTATTGTAAAAGCCCGGCCCCGACCGGCACATGACATATACGCCAGACGCAAGACTAGCGGCAAAGCGCTAGTCTCATGCCATACTCATCTGGTGCCCCTGTTTGCGACGATATTCCCATGCGCTTGAGCAAGAAAAGCCTGCTGGTTTCGCTGTTGATCGCAGCCTTTGCCTACACCCTGATTGGCGCGCTGCTGCTACCAGCCACCGTGCTGCACATTGCCAACCAGCAGCTGGCCAAACTGACCAATGCACCAGCCAAACTGGAGCGGGTCGAGTTCAACCCGTTCAGCTTTGAAGCCACCCTCTGGAACCTGCATATCGGCGAGCCAGACGCGCCGCAGATCGCCTTTCGCCGCCTGTACGCCAACCTGTCGCTGGACAGCCTGTGGCGCGGCGCACTGCATCTGACCGACATAGAACTTGAGCGCGCTCACGGCGACGTCCGTTTTAACCGGGACGGAGAGCTGAATCTGCTGCAGCTGTTCAACCTGCCCGAGCGCAGCGAGCCAGAGCCCCCCGCAACCGACTCTCGCCCCTTCCCCGTTGAGCTGGATCGCATCGCGCTGATCAAGAACAGCCTGTTCTTCGAAGACCAGCGCACCAACGAGCCGGTGGTCTTTGCCTACGACAACCTGTCGCTGGAGCTACACGACCTCAGCACCTTGCCCGACAACAACAGTAACATGACCCTCACCGCCAGCGGCCCGTACGGCGCACGCCTGGACTGGCAAGGCTCACTGAGTCTGCTGCCGCTGCGCTCCAGGGGCCATGTCAGCGTTGACGCTGCCGAGCTGCAAACCATTTGGCCGTATGTGCGCGAACGCCTGGCCGTTACCCTGCAAAGCGGCGCACTGAGCGCCAGTACCGACTACCAGATTGACCTGTCCGAGCGCACGGACGTCACTCTCAGCAACGCGCAGCTGACCCTGCAGGACTTCAATCTGCAGACCGCGCAAGCGCCCCTGCTGCGCATCCCCACACTGAACATCGCCGAGGGCTCGCTGGACCTGTCTCAGCGCCGGGCGCGCCTGGGCACGATACAAAGCGAGGGCCTTGAGGCCTGGGCCGCACGCACCGAGCAGGGCGAGATCGACCTGCTAGCCCTGCTGCCCCCCGCCGACGAAGCCGCGGCAGCGGACGCGAACAACAGCAGCGCCGAAGACCAGGGCACCGCCGCTGACGAACCGGCCAGCGACTCGACCGCAACACCCTCAGCAACCGAACCTGCAGAGCCACCGCCGCCCTGGCAACTGCAGGTCGCAGCGGCTGACCTAAGCAGTTACCAGCTGCACCTGCAAGACCGCCAGCCAGCCGAAGATGTGACACTGGAACTCGCACCGCTGAACCTCAGCCTGCGTGACTTCGACAGCCTGGGCCAGGCGCCCTTTCAACTGTCGCTGGACACCGGCGTCAATGGCAGTGGGCAGCTACAGGCCAACGGCGACGTTACACTGACGCCGCTCACGGCCAACCTGCAGGTCAACACCCGCGACCTGAACCTGCAACTGGCGCGCACCTACGTTGAACCGCTGGTGCGCATCCAGCTGCGCAGCGGCCTGCTCGGCAGCCAACTGCAGGTACAGCTCAAAGGCTTGCAGCCACTGGACATCGGCGTTAGTGGCGACGCCCATGTCAACCAGCTGCACATTGTCGACAGCGCCCGCCAACGCGACCTGCTGAAATGGCAGCGTCTGGACCTCAGCGGCATCGACTACCAGACCGATCGCCTGAGCATCGACGGCGTCACCCTGCAGCAACCCTACGTGCGCTTCATCATCAATGAAAACCTGACCACCAACTTCAGCGGCCTGCTGGTCGAACAACCAGTAGCATCAGCGTCCGCAAGCCAGCCACAAGCGAGCGACAAGTCCCCCTTGGCCCTGCGCATCGGCGGCATCCGCATCAACGATGGCTCCGCCAACTTCGCCGACTTCAGCCTGACCCCCAACTTTGCTACCGCACTCGGCCAACTCAACGGCAGCATCGGCACGATCGACAACCAGCGCCCGCTGGTCGCCAGTGTGGCTATCGAAGGCCGGGTAGACCGCTATGCACCGGTCACCATCCAAGGCGGCCTCACCCCCTTCGATCCGCTTAACAGCCTCGACATCGCCACCCGTTTTCGCAACGTTGAACTGACCACGCTCACACCCTACTCCGGCAAGTTTGCCGGCTACCGCATTCGCAAAGGCCGTCTCAACCTCGACCTGCGCTACCGTATCGAACAGGGCCAGCTGAACGCCGAAAACAAGCTGCTGCTCGAAGGCCTGCAACTGGGTGAGAAAGTGGATAGCCCGGATGCGGTCGACCTGCCGGTGCGCCTGGCTGTCGCGCTGCTCAAAGACACCAAAGGCAATATCGACCTCTCGCTACCGGTCTCCGGCAACCTCGAAGACCCGCAGTTCAGCGTCATGCCGATAGTCTGGCAAACCCTGCGCAACCTGCTGCTGCGCGCCACCCAGGCGCCCTTCAAGTTTATCGCCGGCCTGGTCAGCGGCGATGATCAGGACCTAAGCCAGGTCAGCTTTGCTCCCGGACAGAAAGAGCTGGACGCCAACGCCCAGCGAACACTCGACACGCTGGCCAGTGCCCTGCAGGAACGCCCGGCCCTGACCCTGGAAATCGAAGGCCTCAGTACCGTGCAGCAAGACGGGCCACTGCTGGCGGCCGCACGCCTGGAAGCGGAGTATCAGCAATTGCTGTACCAATCCTTGCAACGCAGCGGCGCCCGCGTACCGGCCAGCCCCAATGAGCTGGTCGTGGAGGAAGACGACAAACCCGCGCTGCTTGAAGGCATCTATCGCGCGCGACTGAAACGCCAGCCACCACCAGAATGGAGCGAGCTGGACCGCGAACAACGTGCGGCGCAGCTACGCCAAGCAGTGCTCGACAACTGGAGCAACAACGACCTCATGCTGCGACGCCTGGCCCAGGCCCGCGCCGCCGAGATCAAAGCCTACCTGGTCGAACGCGGCGGCCTGGACGCACAGCGCCTCTACCTTATCGACGTCAGCACCTCGGACAGCAGCGGCACAGAAGCCGTCACCGTCCCCTTGCACCTGGATAGTCAGTAGGGCTTTCGAGACGGCCGGTTAAGCGATTGAAATGGCAGCCAAAAAATTAAGGCAACAGGCTTGACAAGGTATCCGCCAAAATGAATAATGCGCGCCTCGGATGGCTACATAGCTCAGTTGGTTAGAGCACAGCATTCATAATGCTGGTGTCCCAGGTTCAAGTCCCGGTGTAGCCACCAACCTTTTCAAAGGCTTAGCTTCGGCTAGGCCTTTTTTTATTTCTGCTCCCCTCCTCGCCTCTCTAGCTGCCCACGGCAGTCTGCTGGCGAGTTACCACCGTCAGCCAAGCCGCGCCAGCACGCCGTCGGCGATGGTGCGAGTGGTGCGGTCGCCAAAGTCGACAGTGCCGGCGTCTTGCAGAAAGTTCGCAACGGCGGACTCCAGCCGGTCTGCCAACGCGGGCAGGTGCCAGTAGTAACGCAGCAGCAGCGCGGCACTGAGCAGCGCCGCCAAGGGGTTAGCTCGGCCGGTACCGACGATGTCGGGGGCGCTGCCGTGTACTGGCTCGGCGAGGGCAATGCCATCCCCCCAGTTGAGCGAAGGTGCGGTGCCGAGCCCACCGGACCAGTGACAGGCCAGGTCAGAGAGAATGTCGCCAAACAGGTTGGTGGTGGCAATCAGGTCAAAACGTTCCGGTGACTCCACCAGCTGCAGCGCCGCCACGTCGACCAGACGCTCGTCGACGCACTCGCTCCAACCTGCCTCGGCCAGCACTTGCCGCGCGCTGTCACGGAACAGGCCGCAGGTCAGTGGCAGGACATTGGCCTTGTGTACAAGCGTGATGCGCCGCGCATTGCGCAGTGCTGCCACCTCTGCCAGGCGCTGCGCCAGTTTTTCGCTGGCTTTGCGAGTGATCTGTCGTTCGGCAATGGCGCGGCCTTCACCGTCCATACGCTCACGGCCAATGTAAAGCCCTTCGCTGTTTTCGCGCAGAATAATCATGTCGATATGCGGACGCGGGGAAATGACCGGCCAGCTGCGTATCGGACGCAGATTGCAGTGGAGGGACAGTTGCTGACGCAGCGTGAGGATGGCGCTGCGATAGCCGGCAACCGCATGGGACGGCGAAGACACCGCGCCAAAGATGCCCGCGCCGCATTCACGCATGCTCGTCAGCGTCGCCTCGGGCACCGCGCTGCCGCTGCGTTCGAAGCAGCCCCAGCCCGCCTTGGCGGATTCCGTAGCCAGGTCCGGCAACAAGCGCCTGAGGGCATCGACTGCCACCGGCACAACTTCTGCGCCGATCCCGTCGCCGGCAATAACACATAGTCGCTTCATGCCTTGCGCCCCTGCCAGGTCGCCAGCACCAGGCCAGCGAAGGTCAGGCTGCCGCCCAGCAGGTGATAGCCATGCAACTGCTCACCCAGCAGCAGCACACCAAACAACGAGGCGAATACCGGCATCAGGTAGCTGAAGAGCGACGCCGTCCCCGGCCCCAGCACCTTTACACCGTTATTCCAGGCGGAATAGGCCACCAGAGAAGCCATCACCGCGGTGTACAACACAGCGCCCACCGAGACGGCAGACAAGGGCATGGTCGCGCCCTGACCGACTTCCCAGAGGTAGAACGGCAGCAGAATCGGCACGCCGAACAGCAGCATCGCCGCCAGCAACGTGAAGCCCGGCAACGGCACCGGCCAGCGCCGCAGCAGCACGGAATACAGGCCCCAGGTAAGTACGGCCAGCACCATGATCAGATCACCCCGGTTCATGCCCTGGGCAAACACCTGGGTCGGCTCACCACGCCCCAGAATCAACAGCAGCCCACAGAATGACAGGACAGTGCCGCCAAGCGTCAGCCGGGTAGGCCATTGGCGTAGCAGCAGGATAGACCAGATGAAGGCGGCAACCGGCAGTCCGGTGTTAACCAGAGTGATGTTGATAGCCGTTGTGCTTTGGGCTGCCTGGTACATCAGGGTGTTATAGGAGGAAATGCTCAACGCAGCCAGCAAGGCGATGCGCGGCCAATGCACAACAAGCACGTCACGGTGCCGCATCAGGCTTGGCAATGTGAACGGCAGCAGCAGGGCCAGCGCCACCACCCAGCGCCAGAATGACAAGCCGACCGGCGGCAGCATGCCTGCACTAGCACGCGCGACCAGGGCATTACCGGCCCAAGCCAATGCGCCAATAATCAGCCCGCAGACAGCCCCCTTGCGTGTGGCAAAAAACATGGTCTCTCCCGTTGGCTCGCGGTCAATCGAGCAGCGAGTAGGCCATCACCAGCGCGTCCTCGCGCCCGCCAACGGCCGGGTAATAATTGCGCCGCCGGCCAATCTCGTTGAAGCCGTAGCGCTCATAGAGTCGCGCGGCGGTTTGATTGGAGGCGCGCACTTCAAGGAATGCTTCGGCGGCGTCACGCAGCCGAGCCTGAGCCATCAGATGATCCAGCAGCGCATAGCCATAGCCATTGCCCTGGCTTTCCGGCTTGACCGTGAGGTTCAGCAGATGCGATTCGCCTGCGGCGGCGGACAACACCCCATGGCCTACCTGCTGTCGACCACTGAAAGCCAGCCAACACTCATGTCCGGATTGCACGCAATCCTGGAAGATGCCCCGTGTCCAGGGGTGACTGAAGGCGGCGAACTCGATCGCCAGCACCGCATCCAGATCTGATTCCTGCATGCGGCGGAAGCTCAGTTCGCTCATTGTGTCTCCTGCCAACGCGAACGCACACGGCGCAGCAGCGCCCACAGCTCAGCCTTGCTCGCCGGGCGGCGCAGCAGAGTATCCAGGTCGGGCGCAAACCAGGCGGGCGGCAGATCATCCAGCGCTTCTTCGCAGCCAAGCAGGCTATCTGCCTGCGCCAGATCCGCGTCTACCAGCAGCGTAGTCGCGGACCCAAAGCAGCCGAGCGATACAACGCCACCACCCTCAACCCGCCTGCGCATGAAAGCCTGCAAGCCCAGGCTGGCAGCGCCGGCGCTGCGATCAAGCTGCGGGTTACGGTTCAACGGCCAGCGAAAGTCGCCAAGCAGCGATGGGCGATCCGGCAACTGCACCGCGCGCAGAATATCCTGCAGCAAAAGAAACCCGGGCATGGCGCTTTCCAAACCAGGCTCGGGGGCTTCAATCAACAACAGGCAAGGTCCGGACTGCCAGAGTTGTAGATAGAAGGGCGCAACCGGCTCAGCGGCCGGACCAGTGGGCTGCGTTACCTGAGGCACAGCGGGCTCCGGTGTGGCTATCGGCGCAGGTGTCGACATCTTGGGTTTGCCGGGACGTGGCACCTCAATACGCGCTGCGGTGCTGGGCGCAGCTTCTCGAGTCAAACCGGCTGTAGGCGACGTCTCGCTCAGCGCAAGCTCAGGTTCTGGCTCGGGCAGCAGCAACGCGGAAGGGCGCACCGGCACACCACCCAGCGGTTGGCGGGGTATCCAATTGGTAACACCCAGCGCCTCCAGATAGGCGAGACGTGTCGCTTCGTACATCAGACCCCCGCCGTCTGGGGATGCGCTCTATAAGCACCCTCGCGCATCAGGTTGAGCGCATTGATGTAGGCCTTGGCCGACGCAACAACAATGTCGGTGTCTGCCCCATTGCCGTTGACGATGCGTCCTGCCTTTTCCAAACGCACCGTCACCTCACCCTGAGAGTCGGTACCCTGGGTAATGGCGTTGACCGAATACAGTTGCAGGCTCGCGTCTGACCCAATCAACTGCTCGATGGCCTTGAACGTAGCATCCACCGGGCCCGACCCTTCGGCGCTGGCGGCCTGTTCCTTGCCGTCAACACTCAACTGCACTGCAGCCACCGGCACCTCGCCCATGCAAGAAGTGACCTCCAGGTGGATCAGGCGAATGTGCTCTTCGACCTCGGTCAGCGTGTCGGTCACCAGGGCTTGCAGATCTTCATCAAAAATTTCGTGTTTGCGATCAGCCAGTTGCTTGAAGCGGGCAAAGGCCGCGTTCAACGCCTCACCCGTCAGCTCAATGCCCAGCTCTTCGAGCCGAGAACGAAAGGCATTACGGCCGGACAATTTGCCAAGTGACAGCTTGTTGGTGTGCCAGCCAACCGACTGCGCGCTCATGATTTCATAGGTCTCGCGGTGCTTGAGCACGCCGTCCTGGTGAATCCCCGATTCATGGGCGAACGCATTGGCGCCCACAATCGCCTTGTTGGGCTGAACAGGAAAGCCGGTAATGCCGGACACCAATCGTGACGCGGCGAGGATGTTTTCGGTCTCGATGCGCGTCTGCACGTTGAGCAGGTCCTTGCGCGTCTTGATCGCCATGACGATTTCTTCCAGCGCGGCGTTGCCAGCACGTTCACCGAGGCCGTTGATAGTACACTCGACCTGCCGCGCGCCTGCGGTTACCGCCGCCAGCGAGTTGGCCACCGCAAGGCCAAGATCATTGTGGCAATGTACGGAGAAGATCGCCTTGTCGGCGTTCGGCACGCGGGTGATGATCTGGCGGATGGTGTCGGCAAACTGGTGCGGGATGGCATAGCCAACCGTATCGGGGATATTGATGGTGCGCGCGCCGGCGTCGATGGCGGCCTCGATGATACGGCACAGGAAATCGATCTCCGAGCGACCCGCATCCTCGCAGGAAAACTCGACATCCGGGCAGAGGTTGCGCGCACGCTTGACCGCCCGAACCGCTTGCTCGACGACCTGATCAGGCGGCAAGCGCAGCTTGTGCTGCATGTGAATCGGGCTGGTGGCGATAAAGGTGTGAATACGTCCGGCGTTGGCACCGGCCAATGCTTCAGCGGCGCGATCGATGTCCGCATCCACTGCGCGCGACAGGCTGCAGACGACACTGTCCTGGATAGTATCGGCAATCAGCTTGACCGCTTCGAAGTCGCCGGGGCTGGCAATCGCAAAACCGGCCTCAATCACATCGACCCGCAGCTTCTCCAGCGCGCGAGCAATGCGCAGCTTCTCATCCTTGGTCATGGACGCGCCAGGGCTCTGTTCCCCGTCGCGCAAGGTAGTATCGAAGATGATGACCTGATTCTGTGACATGTCCGCAGCCCTCCGCGACGCGTTTTCCCAAGTGCACAATGATACCCGATCCCGGCACGCAAACGGCACGCGAACTAAGCAAGGCTTATTGCCTGCCAACACCGCGAGCCAGTTTCATTTCGTCACGTTCTTGCTTTCCCTATGCTGTTACGATGCCAAGCACAACAGCCGAGCAGCGCCCAGGTCTGCTCGACAATAACAGGAGACTGAGCGCATGTTTGATCGTCATTTCGCAGTATGGCCAGAACAGGTACCCCGCGAGCTGGAGCTGCCGGCAACCAACCTGTATCACAACATCACAGTCTCCGCGCTGCGATACCCGGAACATCCCGCCATTCATTACTATGGCACCGATGTCACCTACCGCGAGCTGCAGGATCAAACCGAGCGTCTGGCCGGCTATCTTCAGCAAGCCGGCGTACAGGCCGGTGACCGGGTGCTGCTATATATGCAAAACAGCCCCCAGTACATCATCGGCTTCTTTGCCATTTTACGAGCCAACGCCGTTGTGGTGCCGGTGAACCCGATGAACCGCACCGCCGAGCTGGCCTACCTGATCGAGGATACGCAGGCCCCTGTTGCACTCTGCGGGCAAGAGCTGAGCGAATTTGTGGTACCTCACATTGGCGAAGGCTGCCTTCGCGAAGTCGTTGTAAGCGCGTACAACGAATACATCCAGCAGCCGACTGACCTGACGCTACCCGACGTTGTCTCTGCTCCGTGCAATATCACCAAGGCCGCAGGTGTGACTCTGTGGCAGGACGCGCTCAAAGCCGAGCTGCAACCCGGCCCCCTCACTGCCGGCCCGAGCGACCTCTGCGTGATCCCCTACAGCTCCGGTACCACCGGCAATCCCAAGGGCTGCGTGCATACCCATCACAGCGTGATGGCAACAACGGTGTACGGCGCCGCCTGGGTCAATACCCAGCACAGCTGTGTTCACCTGGTATCGGTTCCGATGTTCCATGTGACGGGCATGCAGTCCTGCATGAATTCCACGCTATACGCCGGCGGCACCTTGGTGGTGATGACACGCTGGGATCGCAAGGTCGCCGCAACACTGATCGAGCGCTTGAAGATCAACACTTGGCGCAACATCTCGACCATGGTCGTCGACATGCTGTCGGATCCGGACATCGACAGCTACGACATCAGCTCCCTGACCGGTATTGGCGGTGGTGGCGCAGCCATGCCAGCGGCGGTGGCAGCCAAACTCAAGGACAAGACCGGCCTCACCTATATGGAAGGTTACGGGCTGTCGGAAACCATCGCGGCAACACATGTGAACCCACCCCAGGCGTGCAAAGCACAATGTCTCGGCATTCCCTTCATCGGCGTTGACTCTCGCGTGATCGACGTCGAAACGCTGAAAGAGGTTGAGCCCGGCGTCACGGGTGAAATCATCATGCGCGGCGAACAGATCTTCCAAGGCTACTGGAACAAACCCGAGGCGACAGACGAGGCGTTCGTTGAGGTCGACGGCGAGCGTTTCTTCCGCTCAGGCGACCTAGGTTACTACGATGAAGAAGGCTACTTCTTCCTGGTTGACCGTGTGAAGCGCATGATCAACGCATCGGGCTTCAAAGTCTGGCCGGCGGAGGTAGAGTCGCTGATGTATGCACATCCAGCCATTCAGGAGGTCTGCATCATCTCCGCCCCGCACGAACGTCGCGGCGAAACAGTCAAAGCGGTTGTCGTCCTGGCCAAGGGGCAGGAAGCAACCACAGAGCAAGACATCATCAGCTGGTGCCATGAAAACATGGCCGCCTACAAATGCCCTCAAATGGTCCAGTTCAGCGACAGCATTCCCAAGTCGCCGACTGGCAAGATCATGTGGAGACACCTGCAGGATGTAGAGTGGGGACGTGCCTGAGCCCCTTTAGACGACTCAAAGACAGAGCGCCGCAGGCGCTCTTCTTGTTTCTGCGCTACTTGATTGCAACGCCCTCGTACAGAAAGGTCATCGGACGCGGACCCTTTATGTAACCGGTGTCCAACCGTTCGATCACGAACCCAGCCTCCTGAATAAGCGCAGGAATATCCCTGTTCAGATGGCATCCGCCTGCAAGGGGCTTCCACCAAGGCGTCAAGCAGTGTTGCCAGGCCTTAACGCCTTGCTCCGGAGCAAGGCCATGCTCACAAAAAAGCAAGCGCCCACCGTCACCAAGCACGCGTTTCATCTCCCGCAGTGCCGGAATCGGGTCTTCAATACTGCACAAGGTGAACGTCATCACGATGGTGTCAAAGCGCCCGGCATCCGCATGGATACCACGAACATCGACTGCCACCATATCAACCGGGATCCCGATATCGAGACTTCGCTGCCTGGCAAGAGCCTGCATCTGCGCCGCCGGATCGACACCCGTTATCCGTGTCACGCGAGTCTTGTCGTAGTAAGCCAGATTCAGGCCGGTACCGATGCCTATCTCAAGTACATCACCCTGTGCCTGCGGGATAAGCGCGGCGCGGCGCTTCATGACATCTCCCATGCCACAGGCAGTATCGATCAACCTGGGCAGCACATACTTGTCGTATAACCCCATTGCACCTCCTGATCATGCGTCCAAGCTTAGCAGTCCATCAAGACAAGCTATAGGATCAAACAAAGGGGCGCCAGTTGAGGCGCAGGCAGGAGGCAGGAGGCAGGAGCATTGCGAGCACGAGGAGAGTCGCGGTCGACTCAAACAGTCTCGACCCGCTACCGGTCTTTTCCGTGCGCACAAAGAAGAACACCCT
>NZ_NTMR01000020.1 GCF_002307495.1 Pseudomonas abyssi
CTCAGTTTTTGCGGCCGCCCTTACTGAATGAGGTAGTGAGTATAGGAATCCTATACTGTTGCAAAATTTAAAAAGTCAATTATGGATTACAAAAAAATACAATTCATGGCTTTGCGCAATTATGGCTGGCGATTAACGTATATATTGACAACTGAGAGAGGGTTGTCGGCATGTCAATTTATCAAATAAAGGTTAATAGATGAGTACTGCTGTTTTAAGTCGTAATGAAGATTCTTGTGTTTACATTAGCGCTAAAGAGGCATCTATGCGGTTGGGTGTTTCTCAGAACACACTGAGGCACTGGCGGTATACGGGGCTACGTGATGATCTGTTGCCGTATAAATCGCGTATTGATCGCCGAGTTGTTTACAAAGAAGATGACGTAGAGAACTTCAAGAAGCACTATTTGTTCCAGTAATTTTTTGTTCACTGCCCGCTGGGCAGCTTAGTTCTCTTCCCCCCTTGGGAAGCTTGGCTCACTGTTTGAGCTCAAACTCGCACTACCCCGCCCCTGAGCTTGTGCTACACAACTGTTTCGGCAGATAGAGGTAGCACAATGACACTCGCCCCATCAGAGCTGAACGAACACGCTCGACAAGAGATCCAGGCTTACTCACGTGGCGAACAGTCTGCTGAAGCTACTGGATACAATCTCAGGAACCGCAAGCTGACACTGCCAGGCGAACCCAACCGGCGAGCTGGTGACGTGATACCTGAACCTTCAGACGAGGTCGTTCAGGCAGAGCTCAAGGCGCTGGATGAGCACAGAGAAAGGTATGGTCTTCCGCGTCCAGGCTTGGACTGAATAGCTGCGGTCAGCTGGGAAAAGATTCCAGGAGCTGCTGAAAATCAGGTCGAAAGTTTCCAAAAAGTTTCCAAGCAGCTTGGCGGCGCGATGAGAAAAAAATTTTTCGCCGTAACTTACTGATTTTGATGGAGAAATTTGGTGCCCGGAGCCGGGGTCGAACCGGCACGGATTGCAATCCGAGGGATTTTAAGTCCCTTGCGTCTACCAATTTCGCCATCCGGGCGAAAGTAAAGATGGAGGCCGAGGTCGGAATCGAACCGGCGTACACGGATTTGCAATCCGCTGCATGACCACTCTGCCACCCGGCCTCTAAAGGGCGACTACTCTGTTGTGGATGACGTCAACAGAATATAAAACTGGAGCGGGAAACGAGACTCGAACTCGCGACCCCGACCTTGGCAAGGTCGTGCTCTACCAACTGAGCTATTCCCGCGTAAAACTAGTATTACCTGACCCTAAGGTCGAGCTCTACTTAATAGAGCTTTTCTTGCTTGAGCCGAGCGACACTTGAATGCGCCGTATTGAGCGGTCATCGCATCGGACGGCGCTCATTCTATCCTTCTGCGCCGACCTGTCAAGTCATTGATTCAAAAAAACTTATTTGGCGGAATTTTGATCACTGTCGGGACGCAGGTGCGGCCAGGCGGCAATCAGGTAGACCACCATGGACCAGAGCGTCAGCACGGCAGACAAGGCCAACAGTACATAGCCCAGCATCACCCACAACGTGAACTCAGGCGGGTTGGCGAGCAGGACCACCAGTGCCACCATCTGCAGCGCGGTTTTGTATTTGCCGAGCTGCGATACGGCGACCTGGGCTCGTGCGCCCATCTCGGCCATCCACTCGCGCAGTGCGGAGATGACGATTTCGCGACCGATGATGATGGCGGCTGGCGCGGTGATCCAGAAGTTGGCGTGATGCTGTACCAGCAGCACCAGCGCAATCACCACCATCAGCTTGTCGGCTACCGGGTCGAGAAAGGCGCCAAAAGGTGTGCTCTGCTGCAGCTTGCGGGCCAGGTACCCGTCGAGCCAGTCGGTCACGCTTGCCAGCGTGAACACCACCGCAGCCGCCATGTAGCTCCAGTGGAACGGCATGTAGAACAGCAGGATGAAAATCGGAATCAGGGCAACCCGGATGAGGGTCAGGATATTTGGGATGTTCATGGTCTCGGCCATTGTTAGCAACAGAGCATTCTAATCGCTATGCAGGGCGGCATAAATCTGTTCTGCAAGTTTTTTACTGATACCCGGTGCTTTGGCGATTTCTGCGGCGCTGGCCCGCTTCAGCTCCTGCAGGCCACCAAAATGGCGCAGCAGTTCACGGCGGCGCTTGGGTCCAACACCGGCAATGCCCTCGAGGCTGGAACTGGTGCGTGCCTTGCCGCGCCGTTGGCGATGTCCGGTGATGGCAAAGCGGTGCGCTTCATCACGTATATGCTGGATCAAATGCAAGGCAGGCGAATGGCCGGGCAGCACCAGCTCATTGTGCGGGTCGTTGAGGTACAGGGTTTCCATGCCAGCCTTGCGGGTGACGCCCTTGGCTACGCCTAGCAGCGTCAGGTCATGAATGGCCAGCTCCTGCAGAACCTCGATCGCCATGTTCATCTGGCCTTTGCCGCCGTCAACCAAGAGTACATCGGGCATCTTGCCCTCCCCCTCTTTCAGACGGCTGAAGCGGCGGTGCAGTGCCTGACGCATGGCGGCGTAATCGTCGCCGGCCGTAACGCCCTCGATGTTGAAGCGGCGATAGTCGCTTTTCAGCGGCCCTTCCGGCCCAAACACCACGCAGGAGGCGACGGTCGCTTCACCACTGGAGTGACTGATGTCGTAGCACTCCAGGCGAGTGGGCAGCTCGTCCAGCTGCAATGCCTGCTGCAACGCCTCGAAGCGCTGATGAACATGTTGACGATTGCTCAACAGGCTGGTCAGAGACTGCTCGGCGTTACCCGCAGCCAGGTCAAGCCAGCGTTTTCGGTTGCCGCGCACTCGGCTGGTAATGCTGAGGTTGTACCCGCGCGCTTGAGCAAGGGCTTCGGCGATGACGGCGAAATCGGGGTGCTCGGCATTGACGATCAGCTCGGGGGGCAGCTCGCGTTCGGCGGTACCCAGATAGTATTGCGGCAGGAAGGCTGCCAGTACCTCGCCGGGCTGTTGCTCAATGGGCACTCGGGGAAAGTGGTTTTTGCTGCCTAGCACCCTGCCATTGCGGACCATGACGACATGCACACAGGCGCCGCCGGGCGCCACCGCCGCGGCGATGATATCCACGTTGCCCTGCTCGGTGTCCATGCTTTGCTGGTCCTGCACCCGTCGCAGCAGGGCAATCTGGTCGCGTAACTCGGCGGCCCGTTCAAAGTCCAGGTTCATGGACGCCTGTTCCATGGCGCTGGTCAGCTCCGTGTTCAGGGCGTTGCTGCGCCCTTCCAGAAACATGACCGAATGGCGCACGTCTTCCGCATACTCGTCGGCGTCTACCAGGCCGACACAGGGAGCCTTGCAGCGCTTGATCTGGTACTGCAGGCAAGGCCGGGTGCGGTTACGGTAATAGCTGTCTTCACACTGGCGCACCAGAAAGGTCTTTTGCAGCAGGCTGAGGCTTTCGCGAATCGCACCGGCACTTGGATAGGGGCCGAAGTAGCGCCCCTTGGCGCGCTTGGTTCCGCGGTGTAAACCCAGGCGCGGAAAGTCGTCATTACTGGACAAAAATACGTAGGGGTACGATTTGTCGTCGCGCAGCAGGATGTTATACGGCGGCCGGTTGGCCTTGATCAGACTTTGTTCCAGCAGCAGCGCCTCGGTCTCGTTGGCGGTGATGGTGGTGTCAATCTGCTGGATGCGGCTGACCAGCGCCTCGGTCTTGGGGCTCAGGCCGGTTTTGCGGAAGTAGCTGGACAGGCGCTTTTTTAGGTTGCTTGCCTTGCCGACGTACAGCAAGGCACCGTCGGCATCGAACATGCGATAGACCCCGGGCTTGCTGCTGGCCGAGGCGAGAAAGGCTTTGCTGTCCAGGGGCGTTGACTGACTCACTGCTGGCTGGCGTCGACCATGCCGTGCCGTACCGCCAGCAAGGTCAGCTCGACATCACTGGTGATGCCCAGTTTCTCGAAAATGCGGTAGCGATAGGTGTTGACGGTTTTCGGGCTGAGACACAACTTATCGGAGATGCTCTGCACTTTTTCGCAACCGACGATCATCAAAGCGATCTGGATTTCGCGCTCGGAAAGGCAGTCGAACGGCGAGTCGCCGCCTGGGTTGAAACGTTTCAGTGCCAGCTGTTGGGCGACGTTGGGGCTGATGTAGCGTTGTCCGGCGTGAACCTGGCGAATGGCTGACACCATTTCATCAAGAGCAGCACCCTTGGTGACGTAACCCGCAGCGCCGGCTTGCATCAGGCGGGTGGGGAACGGCTCTTCATCACAGACCGTGACGGCGATGACCTTGAGGTTGCGATCATGCTGGACCAGTTTGCGGGTGGCCTCCAGACCGCCAATGCCGGGCATGCGCACGTCCATCAGGACGACGTCAGGCTTGAGCTCGCGCGCCCGGGTCACGGCGTTTTCACCGCAATCGGCCTCGCCCACCACGGACAGGCCAGGGACATCGCCCAGCATACGACTGATGCCCATGCGAACCAGGTCATGGTCATCAACCACCAGCACTTTGATCAAGCACTACCCCTTGAACACACCGAACATTGTTATTCCTCCCCAACGGGAGGCGGCATCCCAGCACGCTGCCTTTCTTCTATACTCAAATCGGCCCGGTCAATTGCTCAACGTGCCGTTTGCGTCACAATACCAAAACGGCCTGCCAGATGAAATGACTTGTCTGTGCCTGACGCGCCAACTCGTTGGCCGACCGGGGGCGACATAGGTCGAATAGTGGGTTATGTGGTTGCGGCAGACAATCCCCGGAAAACAACAGCTGTAGCGCCATGAACAAAGACGACAAATTCGCCGAGGCGGGCAAAACCGCCGTGATGCAGAACGTTCAGGGGCTGATCGGCTTCCTGCAGAGCTACCCGCCTTTCAACCTGATGGAACCCGCGCACCTCGCCTGGCTGGTTGAGCAGGCTCAGCTGCGCTTCTTTGCCGCGGGCGAGCCCATCCTGCAGCCGCAGGATGGCCCGGTTCAGCGCTTTTTTATCGTCAAGCAAGGGCTGATTCGCGGCGAGCGGGTGGTCGCCGATGCCGACCGGCCGGATACCACGTTCGAGATTGGCACCGGAGAGTGCTTTCCGCTGGCTGCCCTGCTGGGCGAGCGTGCTACCCGCACCCTGCACCGCGCAGCGCAGGACAGCTTCTGCCTGACCATTGAGCGCGACGCCTTTGTCACCCTGTTCAGCCGGTCCCTGCCGTTTCGTGATTTTGCCTTGCGCGGGGTCAGCAGCCTGCTGGACCAGGTCAATCAGCAGGCGCAAAAGCAGGCCAGCGAGACCCTCGGTGCCCATTACTCGCTGGATGCCAGGCTCGACGAGCTGGTTGGCCACTCGCCCGTGCACTGCCTTCCGGACACCCCGATACGCAGCGCCGTGCGGCAGATGCATGAGGCGAGTATCGGCAGTATTGTGATCACCGATGAGGCGCTGGCGCCGCTGGGTATCTTTACCCTGCGTGACCTGCGGGCGTTGATTGCCAGCGACGAGGTTGATCTGACCCGTCCGCTCAGCAGCGTGATGACGCCGGACCCCGCCGCCCTGCCCTCCAGCGCCAGCGCCTTTG
This sequence comes from Pseudomonas abyssi, assembly GCF_002307495.1. Taxonomy (GTDB): domain Bacteria; phylum Pseudomonadota; class Gammaproteobacteria; order Pseudomonadales; family Pseudomonadaceae; genus Halopseudomonas; species Halopseudomonas abyssi. Next base: position 5,533 of record NZ_NTMR01000020.1, read on the forward strand.
ATGCGGCCATCGCCATGACGCGGCGCCATATCGCCCATATTTGTCTGGTCGATGATGGTCGCCTGACGGGCGTGGTGTCGGAGCGAGATCTGTTTTCCCTGCAGCGGGTAAACCTGGTGCACCTGGCACGCACCCTGCGGCAGGCCGAGAGCGTGGAGCGCCTGGCTGCGCTGCGCAGCCACATTCATCAACTGGTCGACAGCATGCTGGCCCACGGTGCATCGTCCGGGCAGATCACTCGTATCATTACCCTGTTCAATGATCATACGGTGTGCCGCGTGATCGAGTTATCTATTGCCGAGCACGGTGATCCGGGCGTGCCCTTCAGTTGGCTGTGTTTTGGTAGCGAAGGGCGCCAGGAGCAGACGCTGCACACGGACCAGGACAACGGCATGATGTTCTCTGCCGCCTCCCCCGAGCAAGCCGAGGAGCGACGCACCCTGCTGCTGCCGCTGGCCGACAAGATCAACCAGGCGTTGGCGCAATGTGGTTTTACCCTGTGCAAGGGCAATATCATGGCCAGCAACCCGGAGCTATGCCTGTCGGCAAGAGAATGGCAGGCGCGCTTTGACCGCATCATTGCCAGCACGACGCCCGCCAACCTGCTCAAGTCAGCAATCTACTTTGACTTTCGGGTGGTCTGGGGCGACCGGCGGGCAGCCGACCAGGTGTTCTCGGGCGTGCTGCGCAAGATCGGCAGCAATACGCTGTTTCAGCAGCAGATGGCGCAGAATGCGCTGCAGCATCGCCCGCCGATTGGCCGGCTGCGCGATTTTGTGGTTGCGCGCAGTGGCGCTGAAAAGGACACGCTGGATATCAAGGTACAAGGTCTGGGGCCCTTCGTTGATGGTGCCCGACTGCTCGCCTTGGCCAATGGCATCGCCGTGAGCAATACGCTGGAGCGCTTGCAGCAGTTGCGTCAACGCGGTGTGCTTGATCCGTTGGATGCCGACGCCTATATCGAGGGCTATCAGTTCATCCAGTTGGTACGCATGCAGCAGCATCAGCAGCAGGAGCGTGAGCAGCGCCCCTTCAGCAATCGACTGGACCCGGATAGCCTGAACCAGCTGGATCGGCGCATCCTGCGCGAGTCCTTTCGCCAGGCCAAGCGTCTGCAGGGTAGTCTGGCACTGAGGTACAACCTGTGAACCCGTTGAGCTGGCTGGGCACCCGGCGTCAGGCGATGGACAGCGAGCAGCAGGCTCGCCTGGCGCGCTTACCGACGCCCCAGGCGCTGGATGACACCTTGCTGGAGCGCTGTCGTCTCGTCGTGGTGGACCTGGAAACCAGCGGCCTCAACGTCAATCGCGACCGGATCCTGTCCGTGGGTGCCGTGGTGGTTGAGAACGGCAGCATTGATCTGGGCAGCCAGTATGAGTGCACGTTGTTCCAGGAAAATCACCGAGTGACCGAGTCGGTGCTGATCCACGGTATCGCGCCGAGTGAGGTTGCCCGCGGCGTAGCACCGGCTGATGCGCTACTGGACTTCATGGCCTTTGCCGACAATGGCGTGTTTGTTGCCTTCCATGCGGCCTTTGATCAGCGCATGTTGCAGCGCGGGCTGCGGCAGACGCTGAACACCCGTTTACGGCATGTCTTCCTTGACGTGGCGGAGTTGGCTCCGATGCTGTACCCGGAGGTAACTGGCAGGAAAACGCTGGATGACTGGCAAGATTATTTTCAGCTGCGCAACAGCCAACGCCATCACGCAGCCGCCGATGCCTTGGCGACGGCGGAGATCCTGCTGATTCTGCTTAGCCGAGCTCGCGCCCAGGGCATCGCGACCTTGGCGGAGCTGAACAGCCGTCTGCGGCATTGGCGACGTCTGCGCCAGGCGAGGATCGGCAGTCTGTAGTTGAGCTCAAAATCGCCGGAGATTAGAGCTTTTGCTCTATTTTTGTTGGTTTATTTCCCCAAACTGTACTGGATGATCGGCGCAGATGCTGTTAGCTTGCGCTCTCGTTTCATCATGGTCGAGTCATTGCCTCTTTTTGTATCAAACTGCGGCGCTGATCAAGTCCGACCTCCCTGACAGCTTCAGTGCAACCTATTCCATGAAGCGACTGTCGACTGCATGAGACGTTTTCCCAAGACAGACACCCCGGAGCATTCCATGAACAGACACGCCTGGCTGAAGTCATCCGTTGCCTTGGCCGTCACCCTCGCCGCTTCTGGCGTCAACGCCAACGGCCTAAGCATCAACGAGCAAAGCGCTAGCGGTATGGGGACTGGATTTGCAGGACGCTCATCCTCCGCCGAGGACGCCAGCACCTTGTTTGGCAACCCCGCCGGTATGTCCAGGCTGGACAGAACTGAAATTAGCGGTGGTTTTGCCACCATCTTCGCTTCCACCGACATCGACAATGCGCAAGGTGCTATCCCCGGTAGCAACGACGGTGACATGGTGCCGAACGCGGTAGTACCTTTTGGCTACCTCGTGACGCCGCTGAACGATCGCTGGCACGCCGGCATCGGCATGTATGCGCCCTTTGGTGTGATCAGCGATTATGAAGACGCGTTTCAAGGCCGTGCGCACGGCCTATACAGCAAGGTACAGGTTGTCACGCTGCAGCCTACCCTGAGCTACCAGATCAACGACCGCGTGTCGGTCGGGTTTGGCCCCACCATCAACCGCATCAGCGGCAAGCTGACCAGCCAGCCCTTGGCGGCGCTGGGCAGTAACGCCGAGGTCAATATCAAGGGCGATGACACCGGCTATGGCTTCAATGCCGGTGTGCTGGTGCAGGTCACTGACCAGGTTCGCTGGGGCCTGACCTATCATTCGGCGATCGACTTCGGCCTTGAGGGCCGCACCCGCTTCAGTGGTTTCGGTAGCTTCCCGGGGCTGGACGGCAGCTACGATGCTGCGCTGGACATCACCATGCCCGAATCCGTCGATACCTCGGTGACCTGGGAAATGGATGACCGCTGGACGCTGTATGCCGGTGGCACCTGGACGCGCTGGAGCCGTCTGGATGGTATCGAGGTAGAGAACAGCGGCCTGTTGGCGCCCTATCAGCCGAGCTTTGGCACGGTTGAGGAGGACATGCAGTGGGATGACGTGATCTCCTGGGCGGTTGGTGCGGCCTATCAGCTGAACCCGCAATGGGTGCTGCGTGCAGGCTTTACCGTTGACCCGTCGCCGACCAATGACACCCACCGTACCGTGCGTATCCCGGTATCGGACCGCAAGGTCTTCTCTCTGGGCGCAGGCTGGGATGTTACGCCGGATCTGACACTGGACTTTGCCTACTCTTACCTGCGCGAATCCGAAGGGGAAGTCGGTTATGCCGACTACTCGGCTGACTTCCGCAATTCAGCCCACGGTCTGGCTACCCAGGCAACCTGGCGCTTCTGATCTGGTGCTGCAATAAAAAACGCCCCGCATATGCGGGGCGTTTTTATTTGGGCAGGTGCTTAGTGATCTACTGCTGCACCGGCGCCACGCGGGATACGAATATCCTCAATCAGGTGCTGGATCTTCTCCGGCGGCGCTTTGGTAACGGAAGCTACCAGAATCGCGGCGATGAAGTTGAAGATCATACCCAGGGTGCCAATACCTTCCGGCGAGATACCAAACCACCAGTCATCAGCCGTTGCTGCCGGGTTGATGAACTTGTAGTAGACGATGTAACCGAAGGTGAAGGTCAGGCCCACGACCATCCCGGCGATCGCCCCTTCCTTGTTCATCTTCTTGGAGAAGATCCCCATGACGATGACCGGGAAGAACGAGGCCGCCGCCAAGCCAAAGGCAAAGGCGACCACCTGCGCCACGAAAGCGGGTGGGTAAATCCCGAACAAACCGGCAATGGCAATGGCGACGCCCGCAGCCACCCGCGCCGCCAGCAGCTCCTGTTTCTCGGTGATATTCGGTGCCATGTTGCTCTTCAGCAGGTCATGGGAGACCGATGTCGAGATAACCAGTAGCAAGCCAGCTGCGGTCGACAAGGCGGCAGCCAGGCCACCGGCGGCGATCAAGGCGACTACCCAGCCCGGCAGTTGGGCAATTTCCGGGTTTGCCAGAACCATGATGTCGCGGTCAACGTACAGCTCGGTGGCGGCTGCGGTCGGCTCATTGCTCAGCAGACGTTCGCCATTGGCACCACGCTCATCAGTGAACTTGGGCGCACCGACAAAGGGAGTACCAGGGCCGTACTGGATGACGCCGTCATTGTTCTTGTCCTGCCAAGCGATCAGGCCCGCGTTTTCCCAAGTAGTCAGCCAGGCAGGTACTTCCTGATAGGCGGTGTTGGGCACCGAGGTCAGCAGGTTGGTGCGTGCAAAGGCGGCTACCGCCGGCGCTGTGGTGTACAGAATCGCGATGAACAGCAGCGCATAACCTGCTGATTTACGTGCATCTCGTACAGTCGGCGTGGTGAAGAAGCGAACAATAACGTGCGGCAGACCGGCGGTGCCGACCATCAGGGCCATGGTGATGAAGAACACGTCGATGGTGGACTTGGACCCGTCGGTATAGGCGCCAAAGCCCAGTTCCGCCCCCAACCCGTTCAGTCGTTCCAGCACGGACTGACCTGTGCCTATTACCTCGCTACCAAAGCCCAGTTGCGGAATCGGGTTGCCGGTAATCAGGATGGAGATGTAGATGGCCGGAACCATGTAGGCGAAGATCATCACGCAGTACTGCGCCACCTGGGTGTAGGTGATGCCCTTCATGCCGCCGAGTACGGCGTAGAAGAACACGATGGCCATGCCGATGACCACGCCGGTGTTGATGTCCACTTCCAGGTAACGTGAGAACACGATGCCGACACCGCGCATCTGGCCCGCTACGTAGGTAAAGGAAATGAAGATCACGCAGATCACCGCCACCACCCGGGCAGTCTGTGAGTAGTAACGCTCACCGACAAACTCCGGCACAGTGAACTTGCCGAATTTGCGCAGGTACGGAGCCAGGCACATTGCCAGCAGCACGTAGCCGCCGGTCCAGCCCATCAGATAGACAGAGCCATCGTAGCCGGTGAAGGAGATGATACCGGCCATGGAGATGAAGGATGCGGCAGACATCCAGTCAGCACCAGTGGCCATGCCGTTGGCGATCGGGTGAACGCCTTTGCTGGCCACGTAATACTCGCTGGTGCTACCAGCTCGCGACCAGATGGCGATACCGATGTACAGGGCAAACGTCGCCCCGACGAACAGATAGATCAGAGTTTGGGTATCCATCGCTGGACTCCTGTTCTTATTCTTCGTGGAAGTCGTATTTGCGATCGAGCTGATTCATCTTCCAGACGTACACGAAGATGAGCACCACGAAGGCATAGATGGAGCCCTGCTGGGCGAACCAGAACCCCAACGGGAATCCGAAGAAGGTGATGGCATTGAGTTGGTCGACAAACAGCACACCGGCACCGAATGAGACCACAAACCAGACGACCAGCAGCATCATCATGAGTTTGAGGTTTTCACGCCAGTAGCCGCGCGCCGCCTCTTCTTTTGACATGGACATTAGCGTCTCCATTGTTGTTGTTATTACGCTGATAACGGTAGCACCGCGAATGGGGGCTGAAGAGTAAGACTTTGGTAGAACGCGGCGCTTGTACTGTCGTTCAATGCCTTTAAATAACATCAATAAATAAAAGTAAGATTTTGTTTTTTATGCTTTTTTATCGCGATGGCAGGTTTGCTCTGACGGCTCATTAGACTAAGGACGTACACCGCTTTGCAGCAGGCCATAGTGGCGTGAAGAAAACGCCAGGCCCATGATTTAGCCAGCAGGTGTACACCGCAACGGCATAGTCACAAGCAACGCCACCTTGACGTTGACTCCCTCCCCCCTTGAATGACCTGGGAGCCGCAGTTGTGCGCAGCATTTTGCTGATACCGTGCTATTTGCAAGATGGATTAGGAGCTGCCGGCAAACCGAGCCAGGTGGCTTGCAGGCCACGCGGTGCCACTGCTGCGCTGTAATGTTACAGAAGCTGGTCGTTTGGCAGGCCGGACAAGGCTCAACAATTGGGGCGACACCCTGTTCAAGATGTCGATATGCTGACGGGGATAGTGGGCGAACCATAGCCAAGCCTCACTACAGCCCGCATCGACTTATAACAATGTACTCAGCACGGGGGATGTTCATGAAAGCCAGCATTGGCGCAGCAAGCGGAGTCCAGGGCCACTTGGCCGGCTACGGCTCCAAGGCCTACCGCAATTATGTACTTTTGGCGTTAACCCTCATCTACATCCTGAATTTCGTCGACCGCGCGCTGCTCGCGGTGGTCGGCCCCGATCTGGTGCCGGATCTCGGCATTACCGACACACAGTTTGGGCTGCTGACCGGTTTTGGCTTCGCCCTGCTCTACACGGCCGTGGGTATTCCGCTAGCTCGTTTTGCTGATGTCGGCCATCGTGTCTGGATTATGACCGTCTGCGTGGCGCTGTGGTCGCTGATGACCGCAGCCTGCGGTCTGGCGACGGAAGTGACCATTGGTTCGCTAACCATAGGCGCGTTCTGGATTCTGCTGATATGCCGGGTTGGTGTCGGTATTGGCGAGGCGGGCTGTACGCCGCCGGCCAACTCGCTGATCGCGGACTACTTCATTCCGCGGGAACGCTCCCAGGCACTGGGCTTCTACGCCATGGGCGTGACACTCGGCACCATGGTCGCCAACCTGGTTGGCGGCTGGGTTACCGACATGTTCGACTGGCGCACCGCGTTTTTCGTCGTCGGTTTACCGGGCTTGCTGGTTGCCCTTGTCTTCAAATTGACGGTCAAGGAGCCGCCGCGCGGCTACACCGATCCGCCGGAAACCGAGAAAAAGGAACGAGCCAATCTGAGTGAGGCTATCCAGGAGCTGATGGGCAAGCCTGCGTTCTGGCTGATGACAGCGGGTGCCACCATTGCCGCATTTTGTGGCTACGGTATCTCCTCGTTCCAGTCGCTGTTTCTGGTCCGCACTTATGAAATTACTGCCGGTCAGGCGGCTATCTGGATCAACACGCCGGTGGCGCTGTCTGCGGCCATTGGTACCTTCGCTACCGGTTGGCTGGCGACCCGCATTTACCAGAAGCATCCGGGCGCGATCGCCTGGGTACCGGCGGCAGGCCTGGCCTTGTCGGTGCCGTTCTACATCTTCGCGTTCACCACTAACAACTTGCTTTACGCCGCCATCGGCCTGGTTATCGGCGGCTTTGTAAAGTACGGCTATCTGGCAGCGCAATACACCATTGGCCAGGGTGTGGTCAGCATGCGGGTGCGCGCCATGGCCACGGCCGTGATGCTGCTGCTGGTCAACCTGCTTGGCTACGGCTTCGGCCCGCTGTTTATTGGCGCCGTCTCCGACATTTTCTTCAAGTCGGGCATTGCCGAGCTTGGGGTCGCGGCGGGCGAACTGACGCGCAACCAATGCCATCCTGCGGTGGTCGGTCAGTTGAGTGAGAACCTGCAGGAGGTGTGTGGGCAAGTCTATGCGCAAAGCCTGCAGACCTCCATGGTGATCATGGCCTGCCTGTACCTCGCCAGCGCGCTGTGCTTCCTGTTGACCTGGCGCCGCCTCGGCAACGACATGGTGGACAGGCAGGGGGATAAGCCGGTTACGGCTTGAGTGGGGAGAAATCGACGTCAGATCAGACGGGTCGCCTGATCTGACGCCACACCCTCACTGTGATTCTGCTCGGCTGCCTTGCCCTGCATGGTCTAGAGTCTAGGAAAGCCCATCACGAGCCTGGAGCTCTCCATGAAACGCGCTGCCCTGATGCTCTGCACTGTTCTGCTGTCGTTTAACGTAGCCGCCCTTTCACTCTCGGACCTGACTCAGCAGGACACCGCGACGGGGCTGAAAGATGCCCTGAGCCAAGGGGCCAGGGTCGCCGTCCGCGAGCTGGGGCAGCCCGGTGGTTTCAGCGATAACCCGGATGTGCGCATCGAGTTGCCCGGCAAACTGGGCAGCGCAGCCCGGACGCTGAAAATGATGGGCATGGGCAGTCAGATTACCGCCCTGGAGAACAGCATGAATCAGGCAGCCGAGGCCGCGGTCCCGCAGGCTGAGACGATCCTGATCAACGCCATCAGCTCAATGAGTCTGTCCGACGCCAAGGGTATTCTGACCGGCGGTGAGGACGCGGCGACGCGCTATCTTGAGAGCACCAGCCGAGACGACATACGCGCGCTGTTTCTGCCCGCCGTCAAACAGGCCACCGACCAAGTGGGGGTTGCCCAGCAATACAACGCGCTTGCTACGCAGGCCGCCGGTTTCGGCGTGGTGGACTCCAGCGCCAGCAGCGTCGAAAGCTACGTCACCGAGCAGGCGCTGGATGGTCTGTTTGAAATGATTGCCCGGCAAGAGGCGACCATTCGCAGCGATCCGGCAGCCGCAGCGAGCAGCCTGGCGCAGAAGGTTTTTGACGCGCTTTGAGCCTTATACCCGGTTGCCGCGTCCCACCTGTTTCAGGTGCGAGACCAGCCGCGCGGCCACCTCATCCAGTGGCAGTACCTCTACGACGCCGCCCAGCCGAATGGCTTCCTTGGGCATGCCAAAGACCACGCAGCTGGCTTCATCCTGGGCTATGGTCAGGGCGCCGTGTTGTTGCATGGTCAGCATGCCCTGCCCGCCATCCTTGCCCATACCCGTCAGCAGTACACCCGTCGCGCTGGCACCGCAGGTGTGCGCCACCGAATCAAACATGACATCGACCGCTGGCTTGTGCCTGTTCACAGGCTCGGCATCGGATAGCTTGCAGACCAGATCGGCACCGTAGCGCTCGACCAGCAAGTGCTTGTCACCCGGCGCCACATAGGCGTGACCAGGCAGTATCCGCTCTCCGCCCTTGACCTCCTGCACGCGCAGCCGAGACAGCCGGTCCAACCTGGCTGCATAGGAGGTGGTGAAGCCCGGTGGCATATGTTGGGTCATGACGATACCAGGCATCCCCACCGGCAGCGATTCAAGTACCACTCTGATGGCTTCAGTGCCTCCGGTGGATGCGCCGATGGCAATCACATGCTCGGTGCCCTGATAGCTTACCTGGTCGGTGACAATGGGGCTGCCGGCTGCTTTGGGAGCGGGGCAGCTCGGGCGCTGCCCGCTTGAGGATTAGTGCGAGAGGTGTCTGGCTAGCGCTTCCAGCGCGGCGCGGGTCATTTCGTAGGTGAAGTCGTTGCTGGCAATCGGGTGGGAGGCGGTACGCACGACGGTCAGCTCGGCGGCCGGGTTGATATGAATCAGTTGCCCGTGTACGCCCATGGCCTCATACACGCCGTCGGGGTTGTGACTGATCCACCATTGGTTGTGATAGGAATACCCTTCCATGCCGCGCCGGCCAAAGTCGGCAAAGGCTGTCTTGTCGGCACCACCACGAATGTCGTCAATGATCGCCTCGGGGATGATTTGCTCACCGTTCCAGCGTCCGCCGCGGCGCAGCATCTCGGCAAAGCGCGCCAGGTCGCGCAGGGTCGCGTTCAGACCTGCGCCAGCCCACTCGGTACCCGTCGGGTCCAGCAGCATCAGCGCATCCTCCTCGGCCCCGAGCTTGCTCCAGATTCGCTCGCCAATCAGGCTGGCGACATCCTGACCGCTGGTGCGACGAATCAACCAGCCCAGCACCTCGGTATGCACGGTGCGATAGGCAAAGTAGCGGCCGTGCTCACGCGCTGCGCCGATGCTGGGCAAGTATCCGTACAGGCTGGTCGGGCCGCGCCAGTCGGGTGACTGGGTGATGCCGGCAGACAGGCCATAATGAATAACGTCGGAGGTGCCGTCGGCGTAGACCTCGGAGTAGTTGATATCAGCCGTCATATCCAGCACTTGCTGCACGTTGGCGCCGCGCCAGCCGGAATCTGCCAGCTCGGGGATAATGTCGGTGACCTGCGCCTGGGCATCCAGCGTGCCCTCGGCGACCAGCAGCGCCGCAATCAGCCCGGTAAAGGATTTGCTGACCGACCACAGCATGTGTGGGCTCAGCGGGTCTGGCTGGTTGGGGTATTGCTCGAAAATGATCTTGCCGCGGTGCAGGATGATGCAGGCGTCGGTATAGCTGCGCTGCAAAAACTCGGCAAAGTCGATGGCACTGCCGTCACGCAGCTGAACTGGCAGCGCTTCGATAGCCGCGCTCTGATCTTCACCTGCCGCCAACACGCTGACCGCAGCAGCGCCGCGCCGTACTTGCCGGGATGGAATCAGCTCGCGCATATGCTGGAAGGCCCAGCGTAGCTTAGGGTACTGCACCAGATAGTCGCCACGCGTTACCTGCTTCTCCGGCGCTGGCGGAAAGCCGCGCATATAACCCAGCCGCTCATAGCGCACGCTGTCGGGCGCCGGCAAATCGGGGGCGTTATCGGCCGCTGCGTGCAGGCGGCGGGTGGCGCGTGGTTGAAAGCCGTGTATCAGAGTCATTGGCTGTCCTGTTCTTGTTGTTGTGCAATCCCACACGGTAGGGGCTGCTGCCCGGGGCGGCAAGCATGCTGCGCTGAACACTCTGTTGCATCATTCAGCGTTTGGCATCCGCTGGTCCGCCCGGCTTGAATTAGCAGCTTCAGGTGCGCACAATGCTGGACATTCAACCAGTATCCATTGTTTCGTGATGCCTGAACTGCTCGCCACCGACTTCTACTACCTGCGCAACTTCGAGTTCGTCCTGGACTGGGTTGATGCGCGCTATGCCGACTTGCTGAGCGTAGATGAGCACGCCTTCGTGCGGGCGTTCACAGCGCAGCCCGAAGCGTCGCGCGCGTTGCTGGTGCGTTTGATCATGCGCAAGGGTGACCACTTCCGCGCTAGTCGTCTGGCCTACGAGGAAGTCGGCGATATCGAGCGGGCTGCCCAGCCCCTGCTTGAACAGGGCTGGCTGGTAACAGATCAGGCCATCGAGATCGACACCCTCGCCCGTCTGCTGCTCAAAGGCGAGCTGGCCGGCCTTGATCTGGGTATCAGCCAGGCGAGCAAACTCGGCAAGCAGGCATTGCTGGAGGCGATTATCGCGCAAGGGCCAAACTCAAGGCCCTGGAGTGAGTGGCCCGGCATTCCGTCTGACGTTTTGTACAGTCTGACCATCAGCCCACTGTGCGAGCGCCTGCGGCTACTGTTTTTTGGCAACCTGGCGCAGGACTGGAGCGAGTTTGTGTTGGCCGAGCTGGGCGTCCAGCAATACGAACAGGTGCCCTTTTGTACTGAGTCACGCAGTTTTCACCGCGCCGCAGATGTTGATGATTACATTTATCTTGGACGCTGCCGCGATCAGCTGGAAGCCGGGGTTGATGTGGCCGAGGTGCTGGCCTTGTGCGCTGACTTTGCCAGCGAAAACCCCTGGATTGAGCGTCGTCACCAGCGCCTGCGCTTTCAGCTTGGGCAGCAGCTCGAGCGCGAGCAGCGGCTGGAAGAGGCGCTGACGCTGTATCTCCAGTGCCAGCACAGCGAGGCGCGTCAACGTGCCGTGCGGCTGCACGAGCGGCTGGATCAGCCGGAGCAGGCGTACGCGCTGGCCAGCAGCGCATTGGCTGCGCCGCACAGCGCTGCTGAACAACAACTGCTTGAGCGGGCGCTGAAGCGCCTGGGGCGCAAGTTGTCGCAGCCGACGCCAGCCGCCGTGCCGGAGGCGGACACACCGACTCGTCTGCTGACGCTTCCCGGCCCGGACCCTTTGGGCGTGGAGCACGCTATTGCTGAGCACCTGGCGCAACCTGAGGCCCCGGTGTTTTACGTCGAGAACGGCCTGATCTGCAGCCTGTTTGGGCTGCTCTGCTGGGACGCCCTGTTCGCGCCCCTGCCCGGTGCCTTCTTTCACCCCTTCCAGAGCGGGCCTGCGGATCTGCATGACGCCGAGTTCGCCAGCCGCCGGTCATCACTGTTCGCCGACGCGCTGGCTGCCATTGATGACGGCCGCTACGTGGAGATCATCAGGCAGCGCTGGCAGAGCAAGCACGGCCTGCAGTCGCCATTCGTGTTCTGGGGCCTGCTTGATGAAGCATTGCTTGACCTTGCATTGCAGTGCATTCCGGCGCAACACCTAAAACGGTGGTGCGAACGCATGCTCAAGGATATTCGTGCCAACCGCGCCGGCATGCCCGATCTGATCCAGTTCTGGCCTGGCGAGCGACGCTACCGCATGGTCGAGGTCAAGGGGCCTGGTGACCGGCTGCAGGACAATCAGCGCCGCTGGCTAGCGTTCTGCGCCGAGCACCGCATGCCGGTTGAAGTGGTGCATGTGCAGTGGGAGCCGATTGCGTGAATTATCAGGTGGCCGTGCGCGCGCTGTGCGAGTTTACCGCCAAGCAGGGTGATCTGGATTTGCGCTTTACCCCGGCGCCCACGGCGCAGGAAGGTATCGCCGGGCACCAGACAGTGGTGTCACGCCGTGGCGCCGGTTATGTCAGCGAGCTGACGCTGGCGGGCAGCTACCCTGGGCTGTTGGTGATTGGCCGTGCCGACGGTTATGACCCGGAGCTGAACCTGCTGGAAGAGATCAAGACCCACCGCGGCGATATCAGCCGCATCCCCGACAATCACCGGGTGCTGCATTGGGCGCAAGCCAAGGTGTACGGCTGGCTGCTGTGTGCCGAACTGCAGCTGGAAGAGATCAACCTGGCGGTGGTCTACTTCAACGTGGTTACCCAGAAGGAAACCAGCTTTCGCGAGACCTTTGCCGCGGATGAACTACGGCAGTTTTTTGCCCGTCAATGCGACCGGTTCATCGCCTGGGCACGGCAGGAAACCCACCACCGTGGCGCACGCGATCAGCAGCTGCAGCAGTTAACCTTCCCTTATCCGAGCTTTCGCAGCGGCCAGCGGCAACTGGCCAAAGCGGTCTACCGCGCCGCACGCGACGGCAAGACCTTGATGACCCAGGCCACCACCGGTATCGGCAAGACGCTCGGCACCCTGTTCCCGCAGCTCAAGGCGATGCCTGATCAGCAGATAGACCGCCTGTTCTTCCTCACCGCCAAGACCCCGGGGCGACAGCTGGCACTGGATGCGCTGCAGAGTCTGCGCAAGCACAGCGAAACGCCGCTGTCATTACGGGTGCTTGAGCATATCGCCCGTGACAAGGCCTGTGAGCACCCCGACAAGGCCTGCCACGGCGAATCCTGCCCGCTGGCCCAAGGCTTCTACGACCGGTTGCCCGCCGCCCGGGCCGAGGCCGTCGCCGAGCAGTGGCTGGACCAGGCGGCGGTGCGCCGCATCGCGCTCAAGCACAGCGTCTGCCCTTATTACCTGAGTCAGGAACTGTGCCGCTGGAGCGATCTGGTGGTGGGCGATTACAACTACTACTTCGACATGAGCGCCCTGCTCTACGGCCTGACTGTGCTCAACGACTGGCGGGTAACCGTGCTGGTGGATGAGGCGCACAACCTGATTGATCGCGCGCGCGGCATGTACACCGCCGAGCTGGACCAGGGCGTGTTCAACACCTTGCGCAAGCAGGCGCCGGCAACGCTGAAAGCCCCGCTCGACCGGGTCGCCCGCCACTGGAACGCGCTGCATCGTGACCAGAGCGAGGACTACCAGATCTATCCGGCGATCGCGGACCTGTTCATTCTCAGCCTGCAAAAAGCCGTCAGCGCCATCACCGAACATCTGACCGACCAGCCGGACGGCAATGCCAACGCGCTGATCCTGTTTTACTTTGATGCCATGCTGTTCTGCCGTCTGGCAGAGGCCTACGGCCCGCATTCGCTGTTCGACATCACGCGCCACCCGGGGACCGGACGCCGCACCCTGTCCACCCTGTGTCTGCGCAATATCGTGCCCGCCCCTTTTTTGCAGCAGCGCTTCACCACTGCACACAGCACTACGCTGTTTTCTGCAACGCTGAGCCCGGCTCACTACTATCGTGACTTGCTTGGGCTGCCCGAGGACAGTCAGTGGCTGGAGGTTGAGTCACCCTTTCATGCCGACCAGTTGAACGTTTCGATTGTTCGCAACCTGTCAACGCGCTACCAGCACCGCAGCGCCAGTTTGCAGCCCATCAGCGAATTGATGGCCGAGCAGTTTGCCCGGGAACCCGGCAACTATCTGGCATTCTTCAGCAGCTATGCCTATCTGGAACAAGTGCTGGAGCGCTTTCAGCGCAGCTTCCCCGACATCCCGGTGTGGGCTCAGTCGCGCAGCATGAATGAGGGCGAGCGTAGCGCCTTTCTTGCCCGTTTCAGCGAGCATGGCCGCGGTGTCGGTTTTGCCGTGCTGGGCGGTGCTTTTGGGGAAGGAATCGACCTGCCCGGGCGCCGCCTGATCGGCGCGTTTATCGCCACACTGGGGTTGCCGCAGATCAATCCGGTGAACGAAGAAATGCGCGAGCGACTCGAGGTGATGTTCAGTGACAGCGCCGGCAGCGGCTATGAATATGCCTACCTGTATCCGGGGCTGCAAAAGGTGGTACAGGCCGCCGGGCGAGTGATACGGACAACCGACGATCAAGGCGTGGTCTACTTGCTGGATGACCGCTTTGGCCAGCGCACGGTGCGCGAGCTGTTACCCCGCTGGTGGGCGATCAGCTCACGACTCAGGTGATATTGGGCGGTAGCTGCATGGTTGTAATGAGAATAAATATCATTTAAATTCTGCGCCATCTATTGGCCACCGTCTGAATGATCTGCGATGCCTGCGCACGACTCCTCATCTGATCGCTACCTGAGCGACCTGTATACCGACAATCGGGGCTGGTTGCAGCGCTGGTTGCAGCGCAAATCAGGCTGTTCGGAGCGCGCGGCGGATTTGATGCAGGACACCTTTGTACGCTTTATCACCCGCCCCAACCCCGAGCCGCCGCGTGATGCCCAGGCAACCCTGATGGCGATCGCCAAGAACCTGCTGGTTGACCACTGGCGCCGGGCTCGGCTTGAGCAAGCGTACCTGGATGCGTTGGCCAGTCGCCCCGAGGCGGTTGCACCCGGGCCGGAAGAACGCCATCTGATTATCGAGACGTTGCTCCAGGTAGAGCGCTTGCTGGACGGCTTGCCCGCAGTAGCCAAGCAGGCCTTTCTGATGTCGCAGCTGGACGGCATGAAACAGGCCGAGATTGCCAGTGCCCTCAGCATCTCGATCAGCAGTGTTAAGCGCTATCTGACCCAGGCCCTGACCCAATGCTACTTTGCCGAGCTGTCCTGACATGCACACCGCCCGCCTCTCCCAAGACGTCATCAACCAGGCTGTCATGCACCTGCTGGCCTATCGCGAAGCTACAGACCCCGAGCGCTATCGCGCTACTGTGATCGCTCAGTGGTGCGGCAGTCACCCGGATAACCAGCGCGCCTGGCAGCGCATTGATGATATCAGCGCGCGCCTGCAGCCACTGCGCGGCCAGCCGGTTACTGCACTGGCGCAGAGTCTTGATGCACCGGGTTTGTCTCGCCGCGATCTGCTACGCGGCGGTGGTGCCCTGGTGCTGGTGGCTGCGGTTGGCAGCCTCGCTGTGCAGCAGCGGCCCTGGCAGCGCTGGCAGGCAGATGCCCGCACCGGCAGCGCCGAGACCGTCAGCCTGCGTCTGTATAACGGCACTGAGGTGTTGTTGAACGCGCGGACCACAGTGCGTCAGGATGTATATCAGGGGCGTCTGCGGCTTTGGTTGCTGGAGGGTGAGATCTTGCTCACCAGCCACCGCTTTGCCGCCCGCGATGGCAACATGATGCCGCTAGAGGTGATCACTCGTGAAGGCATCATTACACCCATCGGCACGCGATTTAGCGTGCAGCAACAGGCCGGGCAGACGCGTGTTGCGGTGCATGAGGGCGAGGTCAAAGTTGGCGGCGCGCCCGTGGCTTTCCATTTGCTGGCCGGTGAGGCAGCGGTGCTTCAGGCGGATGGCTATCGGCTGGAGCCCGTTGTGGCTGGCGAGGATGCCTGGCGCCATGGCCTGATTGTGGCTAATCGCATGCCGCTGGGCCAATTTGTCGCTCGTCTCAACCATTATCACGCGGGCCTGATCCAGTGTACTGCTGCTGTTGCCGCGCTGGAGGTATCCGGCACCTACCCGCTGGACCGCCTGGATGAAGTGCTCGCCGCGTTGCAGGCGACTCTCTCGCTGGACGTAAAGCGCATTGGGCGCGTCTGGATTCGACTTAGTCCGCGGACCGCCAGCGCCTGATTTGTCTCCCCACTCCTGCAGCCCTCAAAATTGTTAATCTCTGCTGAGCTGATTTTAATTCTCATTCGTTAAGGAGAATGAAACTCATAAATCAGTCGAGGATCGACATGCCAGCACTGCCTCTCTACACCACTCAAACGCCACCGGTGCGCAAACTGCTGTTGGCCACGGTCATTGGCGTGGCGATCGGCTCGCCGCAAGGGGTAACAGCCCAGGATGCGGGCACAGCATCAGTACAGGCCGCGCAGAGTGGCCGCTTTACCCTCAACGTGCCGGCCGGCGATATGGCCAGCGCGCTGAATGCGGTCGGAGAGCAGACCGGCGTGCTGCTCTCATTCAACGCAGCGCAGGTTGCCAACTACCGTTCAAGCGGCCTGCAGGGTGAGTTCAGTGTGCAGCAAGCACTGACTGCGCTGCTTGTGGGTAGCCCGCTGCGCGTCATCACTCAGTCAGAGGGTGTATTCCTGATCCGCACCGCGGAAGAGACCGCCGCCAAGCCCGTTGCGCTGCCACAACTGCTGGTGCAAAGCGATTCACTCAACCCGGACGTGAAGGTGCTGCAGGGGGGCGAACTGCGTGATGGGCTGCGCTCGGACCTGGCAGAAAGTGTCAGCGTGCTGCCGTCGGTGCGGGTCGACAACACTGCCAGCTCCAGCCTGCGCCAAGGTGACCTGAAACCGGCCGAATTTTCTATTCGCGGTGCTGCGGCCTATCAGAACAAGATCGAGCTGGACGGTGCGTCTATCGACAATCTGCTGGACCCTGCAACCAAGGAGAGCGCCTCCAATTACACACAGGTGGCTGGACACTCTCAGGGGCTGTTTATCGATACCGACTTTCTTCAGCGTATCGAAGTGGTTGACGTCAACGCCTCTGCCGCCGACGGCGGCTTCAGCGGCGGTATCGTGCGGGCGCAAACCCAGGCCTACAATGGTCGCGACAGCCTGACCATTAGCCATCGTCGCACGCAGGATTCATGGACCGAGTTCCACATTGACCCGTCGCAGGAAGGTGAATTCAGCGATGGCGCTGCGCAAATGCCCACAGGGGTGCCTGGCCAGTTCCAGCCCAACTTCAAGAAAAGCCAGACCAGTATCAGTGGTACCACTCGCATTGGTGATGTTGGCATCTTTGCCGGTATCAGCGAAAAGCGCTCGCGAGTTCAACAGCTGCAGTATGTAGACATCGACCTGAATCACTTCTTTGAGACCGGGCGCATCTTCTGCCCAAGTGAGGAGCGTGAACTGGAGACGCACTCGCGCTACGGCGTGGTGCGCATGGATCTGCTTGAGCGGGACTACGACCTCAATGCCTCACTGGCTTACAGTGACTACAGCGAGGACAGCTTCCTGATCAACTACCGCGATTCAGACTTCGACAGTCAGCACAACGGCCTGAACCTGAGTGTTAATTTTGCTCAGGACTTGGGGCCACGCCGTATGGAACTGAACATGCGAGCGGGTGTTACCGCCGACCAGCGAGACTACGAAGAAAACATTCTGAACCAGTACGGCAACACCTCCATTTACGACGCTGGTATGGTCGGTGGCTACGGCGAGTTGCAGAATAACCAAAGAACCCTTGGGAGCACCCTGAAATTTACCCAGCCTCTCGGCCAGACCATCACCTGGCAGTACGGTGGAGAGTTCAATTGGATCGGTTACAAACAAGACCGAGGCAATGATTTTATCTTCAATCGTTATCAGCTCGACTTTACCCAGCCGCTACCCGCACCCATCAGCCCTGGCTCCTGGTCGCCAACCGATCAGTACCTGCACCGCAACGTGGTCTACCATGCGGGCGAACTCAGCTTCACCAACTTGAATGCAGCGCTGTTCAGTGAACTGACCGGCGAGTATGGCCAGTTTGGTTGGCGTGCAGGTTTACGCGCCGAGCGCGATGGTTGGTTGGGCAATACCAACTTCGCGCCACGTTTGCTGCTTGAGTATTTTCTCGATGAACAACGCGACTATCGCATCAGCGCTGGTGCCAACCGGTACTACGGTAAATCATTCCTCTCCTATCGACTGCGCGAGAAAGAACGCAGCATGATGACGATTCGTGAGCGCAGCAGCCCTACTGCTGATTTCGTAGTGGTAGAGCCGGACCAGCAATGGAGCTACACCGACCTTAACACCCCCTACGATGATGAATACAGTTTAGGCATCAGCGGGCCCTTGTGGGCTGGCAAGGCCGGACTGCAATTGGTCCATCGTCGAGGTCGTGAGCAGGTGCGAAGCAGCTACGATAGCTCAACTGGCATCTACAATTTCACCAACGACGGCGGCAGCGAAACCAATCAGATTGACCTGATCTGGCAATCCGAACCGCTGAACTGGCGCAATACGCGCTGGAGCCTGCTGACCACCGCTTCCTGGATGGACAAGAGTACCGACTCAACCTATATCGATGGAAGCGGTGGCTACCTTTCCAGCACTGACCCGGACACCGAAGTAATCTTCGAAGGTAACCGCATCAATCGCAGCGAGTTGCCAGGCAGCGACCTTGCCACACCTATCACCGCCAACATCGACTTGATTACCCAAGCCATAGGTGGTCGGCTCTATGTACGCAACAGCCTGACCTACACCGATGGTTATGAGTACCTGCGCGGCCTGGGACGTGATGCAA
Organism: Pseudomonas abyssi; assembly: GCF_002307495.1. Classification (GTDB taxonomy): domain Bacteria; phylum Pseudomonadota; class Gammaproteobacteria; order Pseudomonadales; family Pseudomonadaceae; genus Halopseudomonas; species Halopseudomonas abyssi. Next base: position 24,193 of record NZ_NTMR01000020.1, read on the forward strand.
CGAGCGGGCTGCAACAATATGAAATCGAAGATCAAGGCAGCACCCTGAGCTGGGATGTCAGCCTTGAGTACCAACTGCTCAAGGGCGACTCATCGCCTTATGTGCGGGTTGATGTCGCCAACCTGACCAACAGCAGTAACGTCATTCGCTCCGAGGCGGGGGTACAACTGTTTGCCGTTGGCCGTCAGTACTGGCTGGAGCTTGGGTACCGGTTCTGATGCGTTGGTATCTTGTACTGCTGCTGTGGGTCGGTGAAGTCATCGCCGACCCCGCGCTGATCGAGCGCTATCGACAGGCGCGGGAGCACTGGCCACCAGCCACCCTGGATGACGGCGTGCAGGCGCAGCCACTGGCTGCCCTGCCAGCAGCCCCACCCTGCCCGGCCAGCAACCCCTGCAGCGAAGCCAGTCGCGTGCTGGGTAAGCAGCTGTTCTTTGAGCGGCGCTTGTCTGGCTCTGGCCAACTGGCATGCGCTAGCTGCCACGACCCGGATCTGGGCTGGGCCGATGGCCGCCGGCAGGCTATCGGCCATAATCGTCAGGTGGGCAACATGAACAGCCCCACGGTAGTCAACAGCGGCTATCTGCAACGGTTGTTCTGGGACGGCCGCGCCGACAGCCTGGAGCAGCAGGCCATGGCCAGCTGGCTCAACCCGGTAGAAATGGCCGGCGACCCTGCTGTAGCCATCGCTACGCTAGAGCGCATTCCCGGCTACGCTGAGCTGTTCGCCCAAGCCTACGGTGATGCAACCATCAGCAGCGAACGTATCGTCAACGCCATCGCCAGCTTCAGCCGCTCGCTGACGTTGACCAATACTCGCTTTGATCTGTTCATGCGCGGCGACACAGACGCGTTGGATGAGCGGGAAATTCGAGGTCTGCACCTGTTTCGCACCAAGGCGCGCTGCATGAATTGTCATAACGGCTCCCTACTTAGCGATCAGTCATTTCACCACCTGGGCACCTCGTTTCACACTGTCGGGAACTTCAAGGGGCGCTACCAAGTTACCGGTGACGTGTCAGAGGTTGGTGCCTTTCGCACCCCACCCCTGCGCGGTGTTGGCAAGACGGCCCCTTACCTTCACACGGGCATGGCGACCGATCTGGACATGCTGCTATCGCTGTACAACATGGGTTGGTGGCAGAACGCGGAAATTCCAGACAGCGGGGACAGCACGCCTCAAGCGCAGCTTTCACCGCACATTCGTCCACTGCAGCTTGAGGCCGACGATCTGGCGGATCTCAAGGCCTTTTTGCTGTCGCTGACAGGCAGCATGCCCCATATAGCCGTGCCCGCTGAGCTGCCTGAGGCGCTATCGGTCGAGTGACGCTTTGGTGGGCCCACGCAAGAAATATTTAAGCGCGAATAAAACCGGTCGATACCTTGATTTAGGTCAATACATACATCGGGGCTGCACCATATGTCTCTGCAGAAGAAGTTTGTCGCCACCCTAGCGGCACTGCTGATCGGCTTCATCGTCATTGGCGTGGTAATCAGCTCAATTAACCAGAGCCGCCTTATTCACCGGCAAGCAAACACCGAATCAACGTCTCTGCGTAACGAGGTCACACGCCTGTTGAAGGTGACCGACGCGATCATGGGCGAGCGAGTGAAAAGCAGCATGGCGCTGCTGATGGAGCGCGGCATGGCACTGGGCGAGCCGCGTCTGGGACCGACCGTTGCCGTAGGCAACGAGCGCGCCCCCCAGTTGTTGCTTGGCGGCACGGCGCAAGCCAACGATTTTTCCTTGGTAGACGACCTGACCAAGGTCATGGGCGGTACAGCGACGCTGTTCTCCCGTCAGGGAGACGATTATGTGCGGATATCGACCAATGTCATGCGCGATGGACAACGTGCCATCGGCACCAGGCTGGACCCGGCCGGTAACGCGATAAAAGCAATTCAGGCAGGGCGAGCGTTCTACGGTCAGGTCGATATCCTCGGACAGCCCTATCTGACTGGTTATGAGCCCATCAAGGACAGCAGCGGGCAAACCAGGGGAATTTGGTATGTCGGCTATTCGGCCAACCTTGAGGTGCTGGCAGAAGCCATATCCGGCGCGCGCATTCTGGATCAGGGCTTTGTTGCTCTGCGCGATCCGACTGGCAAGGTTCGCATGCACTCCGCACACCTGACCGACGAACAGGTGCTGGCGGCGCTGGATAACAACAGTGACTGGCACGTCGAGACGGCCAGTTTCTCGCCCTGGGGCTATGACATCCTACTCGGCTACTCGAAGGATGAAGTCAATGGCCTGATCTTCAGCAACTCGCTGTCGGTCGCTGCGCTGATCACACTGGCCGGCATCATCCTGGCAATCGGCATCAGCTTGTTGATGAAAACCATCGTTGGGCGCCCACTGCAGGCCACGCTGCGGGCGGTCGAAGACATTGCCGACGGCAAGGGGGACTTAACGGTCCGCTTCAATGCGACAGGCCGTGACGAGTTCGCTATTCTGGCCGGCGCCTTTGATCGGCTGCTGGATCGCATTCAGCACACCATTCGCGAGGCGCTGGAGTCGTCCGACACCATTCTCCGACAGGCGGATCAGTTGGCGCGTATCGCCGAGCAGTCGGCCAGTTCCGTCAGTGTTCAGAATCGGGAAACCGAAATGGTGGTCACGGCCATGCACGAGATGAGCCTGACCGCCCAGAGCGTGGCGCAAAGCGCTGCTGCAGGCGAATCCGCTGCGAGCCAGGCTAGCCGTGAGGCCGAAGACGGCAGAGGTACCATGAACAACACAGTCGGCAGCATTCAGCAACAGGCCGACGAGATTGCTGCCTCCATGGAGGTGATGCAGGAGCTGGCATCGGCCAGCAGCGACATAGGCTTGGTGCTGGAGGTGATTGTCGGCATTGCCGAGCAGACCAACCTGCTGGCGCTCAACGCCGCGATTGAAGCGGCACGTGCCGGAGAGCAAGGTCGCGGGTTCGCTGTGGTTGCCGACGAGGTACGTTCGTTGGCCCAGCGCACCCAGGATTCGACCCAGCAGATTCGCAGCATGATCGAGCGCGTACAAAGCGGCGTGGACCGCTCCTCCGGCATGCTGGAAAACAATCGCGCGTTGGCTGCACGCAACGCAGAGGTGGCCGAAGCGACTGGGCGCGCTTTCAGTGATGTGATGAACGCCGTTACCCAGATCAGTCAGGTCAATACCGAAATCGCCAGCGCCGCCGAGCAGCAGAGCCAGGTGTCCGAGGAGATAAACCGCAATGTGGTGCGTATCAGCGACGAGGCGCGCAAGAACAGCGAGCAGGTCGAGCAAACCCGTGTTGCCAGCCAGGACCTGACTCAACTCGCCGAAAAGCTACGCACCCTGCTGGCCTACTACAAGGTTTGAGCTAATCGGTACGCCCTGCCCGGTCGGCGTGGGCCTGGTGAGGCGGTGGTCCGCGCAGTTGAAGGTGTGGCTAGTCGCAATCAGTGCTTCCAAACCAGCGGGCTTTTCTGCTCCAATCAGGCTTTTCCATGGCAGGAGCCGAGCCCATGCAGGCCAAACTCGAACAACGTTCTTTTCTGTTGTTACTGATCGTCGTCACCTTGCTGTTTCTCTATTTGCTCAAACCCTTCTTCGGTGCGGTGTTCTGGGCCTGCGTGATCGGTCTGCTGTTTCATCCCCTGCACCAGCGTCTGGTCAAGCGCTGGCATGGCCATGAGAACATCGCGGCGCTGGCCACCCTTACGGTCTGCATGGCGCTGTGTATCCTGCCGGCGGTGTTTGTGATCACCTCGTTCGTCCAAGAGGGCCATGCGCTCTATGAGCGGGTGCAAAGCGGCCAGTTTGACCCGGCCGCGATCATGGACAAGCTGCGCCATAGCTTCCCGGTGGTCGAGAACGTGTTCAGCCGCCTGAACATTGACCTGGAGCGCATCAAGACGCTGGCAACCGATGCAGCCGTCACCTCCAGCCGCTTCCTCGCCCAGAATGCAGTGCAGCTGGGTCAGGGTACCTTGAGCTTTTTTGCCAGCCTGGCGCTGATGATCTATCTGGCCTTCTTCCTGCTGCGTGACGGTCCTCAACTGGTACAGCTGCTGGTGCGTGCTCTGCCGCTGGGTGATGAGCGCGAGTACCAGCTGTTTGGCAAGTTTGCCGAAGTGACCCGCGCGACGGTCAAGGGCAACCTGGTTGTGGCGGCGGTGCAAGGTGGTCTGGGTGGCCTGATTTTCTGGGCGTTGGGCATTCCCGGTGCCCTGCTGTGGGGCGTTGTCATGATGCTGTTGTCGCTGATTCCGGTGGTCGGTGCCAGCCTGATCTGGGGGCCTGTGGCTATTTATCTGCTGGCCATCGGACACTGGACCCAGGGCATCATCCTGATTGCCTTTGGTGCCTTGGTTATCGGCCTGGTGGATAACATCCTGCGCCCGCTGCTGGTTGGTCGTGATACCAAGCTGCCGGATTATCTGGTTCTGCTCTCCACCCTTGGCGGCTTCGCATTGTTCGGTATCAACGGCTTTGTTATCGGGCCGCTGATTGCAGCGCTGTTCATCGCGTTCTGGCAGATCTTTGCCGAGGAATTCAATCCGACCCCGCAGCCGGTAGACGCGCAAACACCCGCGGAGCAAGGCGAGTAGCCTGCTCCGGTGCTCGGGCAGTCATCGGGCGATCGGGTCAGGCACCCACTTGATTATCCGGTTGCGCCCCTGGGCCTTGGCTTGGTAGAGCGCGCGGTCGGCCAGATTGAACCAGTGGTCGACATCGTGCAGGCCATCGAAGAAGTCGCAGTAGCCGATACTGACAGTGATGCTGATCTCCATGCCGTCGTTCAGCGCAATGAGGGTGTTTTCCAGGGTTCGGCGAAAGCGCTCCAGCACATCGACTGCGTCAGTCTCGTTGGTTTGGGCGAGCAGCACCGCGAATTCCTCGCCACCCACCCGGGCGTGCACGTCCGAGCGGCGCACGGCGTCGCTCAGGGTGTCTGCAAAGACCCGTAGGACCTTGTCGCCGGCCTGATGGCCGTATTTGTCGTTGACCGATTTGAAGAAGTCGACATCCATCACGGCAAGTGCAATGTGCTGTTCGTAACGCACAGCCTGCCCGTCGAAGCGCAGCGGGATACCCAGGAAATTGTGAATGGGCGGGTGGCCCTGGGGTTGGCCGCGGCTGGCCGGGTGCATGTTGACCGTCTCGGTACAGACGATGGTGTTGTGGGTCACCACGTGGCCGAACAGGTTGTTGAGCGAATGAAAGCGCAGTGACTGGCCCTCGTCTCGATGCGAGTTGTACCAGTCACGGCTCGCCTCGTCCCAGCTGATGTTGGATATGCTGGGCACTTCTAGGTACTGCGCGCCGTCATCGCCGGTACACAGAATGCCGATGAAGCCGAGTCGGCTGTCGGTAATTTCCAGCAGTGGATCAAACAGTCGGTCGCAGGCCGCGACCAGGCTTTGATCAACCAGAAACGCCTGCTGTACCTCGGCGGCGAGCGACATCAGCTCCTGCTGTCTGGCGTCCGACTGCTTCAGTTGGCGATGCAGCGTGGTATCGCGAATGCTGCCAGTGATACGGGCGAACTCGCTTTGCTCCGTGCGCGGCAGCGAGGCGGCGGCCAGCACCACCCAGTGGTATTGCTCGTCTGCAGCCTTGATGCGGAACTCCAGTTCGTGCAACTCGCTGACCGCACGAGGGGTGGCACACGCTGCCGCAGCCGCCCGCACTCGCGGGCGGTCGGCAGCATGAATGCGTTTAAGACAGGTGTCGAATGGCAACTCACAGGTCCGGTTGCCAATGCCCAGCCAGGTGGCGGCGCGCATGCACAACGTGATGCTTGGCGCTCCCGGATTCCACTCCCACACGCCAACGCAGGCCGTCTCCAATGCCGTCACCAGGCGGTGTTCCGCTTGGTTATCCGCGCGCTCGTAGAGTTTAAGTGGCGTCACATCCTGCAGGTACAGTTTCACCCTGTCAGCCTGCGGCCTGCCGCCCTCGAAGGAAATCAAAACCCAGCGTTGCCTGACCAGAACGGTCAATTGCCGGCGCTGCGAGCTTGTTTGACCAAGGCGCAAAAAGAGTTCACTCAGTCGGCGCTCGGACAGCGGCGAGGCGATGGCCGACAGCCCTTCTGCAGCGCACGCGGCTGCGGCAAGTTCCGGCCCCAGCCCCCGTTGCAGCATGCCATCACTTTCGACAATCTGATGCGGGTACGCAAGCCGCACCACAACGGCGGCGCCCAAGCTGTCGTCTTCACTGACAATCACACTTCCCTCTGCCATCGCGGCCACCTTTTCCTTGCGCACATGAACCAGTCGCAAGCACTGACTAAGTCCGCATGCGCTCTGGCGCTCAGATCGATCCGCAATCAAGGCGTGGTTTCGAAGGCATGTCGGGAACCACAACACAGGGTGCGGGTAGGCCTGAATGCCCCGAAGCACGGCTTGCTCCTACACGCGTGAGGCTCGCAGAGGGCGTGTGGAGTTGATCAGTGCCACCTTAACGCCAGCGTTTAAACAATACGCTGGCGTTGACCCCGCCAAAACCGAACCCGTTCGACAATGCGTACTCCATTGGCATGGCCCGCGCGCTGCCGCGCACCAGATCCAGCCCGGCGGCGGCCTCGTCCGGGTTGTCCAGATTCAGGGTGGCTGGGGCTAACTGGTCGCGCAGCGACAGCACGGTGAAGATCGCCTCGATTCCGCCCGCCGCACCCAACAGGTGGCCTGTTGCGGACTTGGTGGAACTGATCGCCGGAGCTGCGCCCTCACCGAACAACGCCTTGATGGCTGCCAGTTCACCCAGATCACCGACCGGTGTCGACGTGGCGTGAGCGTTTAAGTATTGCACCTGATCCGAGCTGACCCCAGCCTGCTTGAGCGCCTGCTCCATCGCCCGACGTGCGCCGCTGCCATCTTCCGGCCCTGCGGTCATGTGATACGCGTCGGCACTGGTGCCGTAGCCCACCAGTTCCGCAATGGGGGTTGCGCCGCGTGCCAGTGCATGGTCCAGCGACTCGATCACCAGTAGCCCGGCGCCCTCACCCATGACGAACCCGTCACGAGCTTGATCGAAGGGGCGTGAGGCTTTTTCCGGGGCATCGCTGTGGCTGCCGGACAATGCTCGCGCCGCGGCAAAGCCGCCCAGACTGACGCGATGAATACACGCCTCGGCGCCGCCGGCAATGGCAATGTCTGCTTCCCCTGCGCGAATCATCCGCGCCGCATCGCCAATGGCCTGCACGCCGGCAGCGCAGGCGGTAACCGGCGCTCCCAGCGGGCCCTTGAAACCATGCAGGATGGAAATATGTCCAGCCGCCATGTTGCAGAGAAAAGCAGGAATAGTGAACGGTGACAGACGGCGCGGCCCTCTGCTGTCGGTGGTGCGGACGGCCTCCACCATGGCCGGAAAGCCACCGGTGCCTGAAGCGATGATGGTCGCGGTACGCTCCTGGCCTTCATTGTCCTGCGGTGCCCAGCCGGCCTGGTTGAGTGCCTCCTGCGCGGCGGCAACGGCAAACAGGATAAAGCGGTCCATCTTGCGCTGCTCTTTTGCCGGCAGGTAACGGTCTGGATCAAACCCGCCTTCAGGATCCTGCTCAACACCCGGTACCTGGCCACCAATGCGAACAGCCAGGTCACCGATCAGTTCCTCCGGCAGCGAGCGGATGCCGGACTGGCCTGCTATCAGGCGCTGCCAGACGGTATCCACACCGGTTCCCAGCGGCGAGACCGCTCCCATGCCAGTGACCACAATGCGCTTGTTCATCAGAGTCCTGCTCCTTAGTTTCGAGAAAGTCCAACGGCAGATAGACGTTACTATCATAATAAAAGTAACATTTTGATCCAGCTCAGAATGCAGATCGACGGAACAGACCATGCAACGCACCAAGCTCAGCAACGCCGAATGCCCCATCGCCCGTAGCCTGGATGAGGTAGGTGAGTGGTGGAGCATGTTGCTGATGCGCGACGCGTTACAGGGTCTTAGACGGTTCGACGAGTTCTCGCAAAGTCTGGGCATAGCGCCGAACATGCTGACCCGCAGGCTGACGGCACTGGTCGAAGCCGGCATGCTTGAACGCGTGCCCTACAGCCAGCGCCCCTTGCGCTACGAGTATGTTCCGACCGCCAAGGGTGAGGACTTCGCGACGGTACTGATGGCATTTGTCGACTGGGGAAATCGCCATTACGCCACCGGGGGCGAAAGCGTTCAGGTGGTGGAGCGACAGAGCGGCAAACGTCTGCAACTGACATTTACTGACCCGGACGACGGCCGTACCCTTGCGCCTGCGCACTGCACGGTACAACCCGGCCCAGCTGCCAGTGCCGCCATGCGTGCGCGCCTAGGACGCATCAGAACGCGTTAACGCTGGCGATGTTCAGGCAGCCTGTCGGCTTTTGCATCTATCTGCCAGCAACCTCGCTATTGCCTATCCTTCGTCCGGTCGTCTGCCTGATGGCTCGGATACTGTAAAACCTATACCCTAGTTGTACGTTATATTGTGCTTGTACAGTATTTTAGCCCGATAGGTGCCATGCGTACCGGTCGCGGCGTTTGCAGCAATTGAATTCCCGAAACGAGGTGATATATGAAGCGGCTATTGGTGCTTTTCTGCTGTGTCTGGCTGGCCAGTTGTGGCAGCGTCAAGGTTGATGACTATGCTTCCGAGCAACCGAAGCTGGATCTGCTTGCCTTCTTCGACCGGCCCGTCCAGGCCTGGGGCATGTTTCAGGACCGCAGCGGCAAGGTCATCAAGCGCTTTCACGTCGACATCAACAGTTACCGTGAGGGGGATCGTCTGATTCTTGATGAGCGCTTTGTCTACAGCGATGGCACGACCCAGCGGCGCGTCTGGACGTTGACGCCTGACGGCGAGGATCGCTGGCTGGGGACTGCGGACGACGTGATTGGCACGGCGGTTGGTGAACTGGCGGGCAATGCGCTGCGCTGGCGCTATGAGCTCAACCTGCCGGTGGATGACACCAGCTATGTCGTGACCTTTGACGACTGGATGTACCTGATGGACGAAGACACCTTGATCAATCGCTCCAGCATGCTCAAGTTTGGTGTCGAGTTGGGTCAGGTCACTCTGTTCTTCCGCCGACAGCCCTGAGCGGGCCAAGGGGGCGAGTGCTCAAGCACGCATTTGTTGCTTGAGCTCCCGCGCAGAGCGCGTGTGGTACGTCCTAGGAGCCTGAGCAAGCTCAGGTGCGAGCGCGATACCACTCCACCCCGTTGGCGTCGCGCTCCATCTCTACCCTGCCCTCGGCGATCAAGCAGTTGAGATTGGCGCGACTTTCGCCGGTGGCCAGGGACAGCACGATACCGTCGCCCATGCCGATGGGTCGGCCAAACAGACACTCGAAGACATCGACGCTGCGATGCGACTCTTGCAACTGGTCTTGCAGCTTGCCCAGCAACTGCTGTTGCGTGTCGACCAGATCATTGATGCGCGCATGCAAGCCCACGAAGCACTCGTTATGCGACGGCAGCACCAGTACGCTATCGTTGACCAGGTCGCGAATGCGCAGCATTGAGGTCATCCATTCGCCCAAGGGGTTGCCCTCCGGGTCGCGCGCCAGCACGGACACGTTGGAGGAAATCAGCGGCAGCACCTGATCGCCGGAGATGAACAGCGCCAGTTCTGCACAGTACAGACAGGCGTGTTCGGCGGTGTGCCCCTGGCCGACGATGACCTCCCAGCGATGATCTCCTACCACAATGACATCGCCGTCGCTGATTCGCCTGAAGATCTCAGGCAACGGGTGTACCAGGCTGGTGATGCCGCCATAGCTGTTGCGGAAGGACGCCAGCGCGGATTCGTTCCACCCCGCACGGCGATAGAACTCCAGCTCCGAGTCGGGTGCCTCTCGGCCCTGCAGCCGCGAGGCGTTACAGGCGTGATACTCGGTGTGGGGCATCCACAGCTCACAGCCAAACCGCTCTGCCAGCCAACCGGCCAGTCCGGCGTGGTCCGCGTGGCGGTGGGTACAAATCACGCGGGTAACTGGCAGGCCGCCAAGCATCGTGTCAAACAGGTGCTCCCAGGTAGCCATCGCGTGCTTGGTCCAGACACCGGTGTCTACGACCGTCCAGCCGTCACGATCACGCAACGCCCAGAGGTTTACATGGTCCAGCCGAAACGGCAGCGGCATGCGAATCCACAGTACGCCGGGCTGGATTTCCAGCGCAGATCCCAACGCAGGTGTCGTCAACGGGTATATCAAGCCTTCAGTTGCCATAATTGTGAGCGCTTATTTAAATAGGTTTTATAACTGGCTGATAATCAGGATGTTTCATCGAGCAGGCGGCGCGGGTGCATGCCGTTGACCATGCCCATGAATGGTGGATGAATCGAGTAGCCCAGCATCCGCTGCATATGCGCGCTGCACTCGCTGGCACGCGCCAGCGGGACTGACAGACTGAAGTTTTCCTGCTGCCGTACCCAGGGTTCGCAATACTGCGCCGTCACCGCCAGACGCGATGCTGTGCTGCGATTTGCCCCGCCGCCATGCCATAACGTGCCGAGAAACAGCACCATTGACCCCTTGGGCATGATCACCGGGATGGATTGTGCGCAGTCTTCTGGCGTCGGCGCGTGACCGTCCCAGGTATGGCTGCGCGGAATGACCACGGTCGCGCCGTTATCGGCCGTAAAGTCGTCCATCGCAATGATGGTTGCAGCGCCGTAATGCGGGCGCGGACGCGGCACGGGGTAAAAAGCATCATCATGATGCAGCGGCTGCGAACGCTCGCCGGGCAGAATGTTGATCACCTGCAGCTGCGAGAGCAGATAGTTCGGCGCCAGCACCCGATCGAGCAACCCCAGCACCAGCGGGTGCTCCACCAGCGGGTTGCAGGCCAGGGTCTTGGATATGACCGCGTAAATGCGCTGGGTTAAGGTGCCTTCAAATCCGTTCCGACCGCAGCTGTCGGGCAGCAGCTCGCGCAGCTCGGCACTGATGCGATCAATCTGCTCCTCGGGCACGATACGCTGCAGAATCACATAGCCATCGCGCAGCAAACCGTCGTGCAGGCGATCCAGCTCGGCGCTGTCGACGGCCTCCTGCGTGCCTGCGGTCGATTGATAGGTCTTGGCGTAACCGCTTTTCAGATAGTCGCTGCCGCCTGATAACACGCGCTGACTCATGCTCGCCCTCTCTTGTCTTTATCGGCCGGCACTCGAGGAGGCACGGCGGACCTGAACGATGAGATCGCAGCGCACACCCGTAGGGGCGCTGCCACGCCCTATTGTAGAGCTGTCCAGGCTGCTGAAAACCGCCGGAGTACCGGCGATCCTGCCAATTACCGGACTGAACGGCGCACTGTTTACAGCCTATTCAGCCAGTAAATGATCGATCAGCGCGTGGGCAAACGGAGCAATAGGTGTCTTGCGGCTGGTGCAGATCTTCAGGTCGCGTTGCGCCCAGTCATCCTCCACTTCAATGATTGATACAGGCTGGCGGCCCGACAGTTTTACCGCTTCACGGGGTACCAGGCCGATACCTACACCGGCAGCCACCATGCGGCACACCGCCTCAAAACTGTTGACCTGCACCCGCACGTTCAGATGCGAGCCCATGCTGGAGGCCGTGTTCATGGTGAAGGTATGGATGGCAGAGCCGGTGTGTAGCATGACAAAGGGCTCACTGATGACCTGCGCGAAGCGCAGCGACTGCGCGCCGGCCAGGCGGTGGTCCGGAGCGGTAATCAGCACCAGACGGTCCGCACGATAAGCGAGCAAGTCCACCTCGGAATAGTCGTCATAGCCGGCAATGATGCCGATCTCGACATCGCCACGGGCAACTGCGGCGAGAATATCCGAGCTGGTGTGCTCCTCCAGATTCACGCTCACCTGGGGGTGCCTGGCCAGGAAGGACGCGAGGTCATTCGGCAGATAGCTGTGAATCGCATGGGTATTGGCCCACAGCCGCACATGGCCCTGCACCCCTTCGGCAAAAGGCGCCAGGTCCGAGTGCATCTGTTCCAGACGGGCAAACACCTGGCGCGCGTGACGCAGAAAGATTTCACCGGCCCGGGTCAGCTCCACACCGCGGGCCCGGCGACGCAGCAAGCAGGTGCCTAACGAGGTCTCGAGCAGCTTGATGCGATGGCTGGCTGATGACGGCGCGAGAAAGGCCCGCTCCGCGCCGTGGGTCAGGCTCTGGCATTCGGCAATGGCGATGAAAAGACGCAAATCGGTCAGGCTGTATTTCATATGAATTCGGAAAATACGAACGCTGGTTTAGGGAAAGCGCAATTCTACAGGAGCCTTCAGTGACATAGCATCCAAACTATTGAACACAATTCGTAGAGCGCTCCATGACCCGCACGCCACTCACGCCCCGCCAGATCGGCATGCTGCTTGCCGTCCTGGCAGCATTCGGTTTTTCCTTCAAGGCGATTTTCGTCAAGCTCGCCTACCTCAGTGCGCCCGTTGATGCAATCACCCTGCTCTCCTTGCGCATGCTGTTTTCCCTGCCGCTGTTTTTGCTCAGCGGCTACGCCTATCTGCGTAGCGGGCCGGCACTTACTCTCAAGGATTGGGCGCTGCTGGTTTTTCTGGGGCTGACCGGTTACTACGGCGCATCGATTCTGGACTTTGCCGGTCTGCAGTACATTTCTGCCGGTCTGGAGCGGGTGATTCTGTTTACCTACCCGACCATCACCATCCTCATTGGCTTGCTGTTTCTCGACAAAAAGGCCAGCCCGCAGCTGATTGCTGCGCTGCTGCTCTGCTACGCGGGGGTCAGTCTGGTGTTTGTCAGCGATCATCAACTGGCCGGAGACAGCGCAGCGCCCTGGCTTGGCGCTGCGCTGGTATTCGCATCGGCCGTTTCGTATGCCTGCTACACCGCCTTTGCGGAGGTATCCATTGGCAAGCTGGGGGCGGCGCGCTTCTCGATTCTGGCGCTGATCGTGTCGATTTTGGCCGCTCAGCTGCATTTTTTGGTCACCAACCCAATCAGTGACCTGATTCAGCCTTTGCCGATTTACGCGTATTGCGCGGCGATGGCGCTGTTTTCGACTGTGCTGCCGATCTTCTTCCAGTCCGGCGCCATCCAGCGCATTGGCGCCGGACCGACCGTACTGGTGGGTATGCTTGGCCCGGTGATGACCATCTTCTTCAGCTGGTTGCTGCTGGCCGAGCCGCTGACTTGGGTACAGCTGGCGGGCACCGCGCTGGTCATCGCAGGAATCTATCTGATTCGCCGGCAATCATGATACGCGGCACCGGCAACATCCCGGTGCCGCAGCCCCAATCAGTTACCTCTATACGTCGAGAAGCCGTAGGGGCTGAGCAGCAGCGGGATGTGGTAATGGGGTACGGAGGCATCGACCTCGAAAATCACCGGTACTTCCGGGAAGAAGGTTTTGGCTTGCTGCTGGGCAAACCAGTCGCCGGTCTTGAAGGTCACCCGGTAGGTGCCGTCAGTCAAATGCTGGCCCTCCGGGTACAGCCCGGTGATACGCCCCTGCTCATTGGTGACGCCCTCGCTGAGCGACTGCCACTGGGTACCTTGCAGGCGCTCCAGCGTCACCATCACATCCGGCGACGGCAGACCGTTCTCCAGATTCAGCACATGAACGCTAAGCGGGTTATCGGCGGCGGCAGCCAGCGTGCTCATGGTGGCCAGAAGTGCGGCCCCGACAGTGTTGATCATGGGGTTCATCAAGTCTCTCCTGATAGGTGGCAAGCGCGTTAGTGCGCGGTAAATACACTGTTGATTGCGCTCTGGGCGCAGGCCTGGTCGGTTTCTCCGCCGCCGGCGCCAGCGACGCCCAGTGCGCCGATAACGACGTCATCCACCACCACCGGAACGCCACCACCCAACAGCAGCAGTTCGTCCAGCGTCGTCAGATTGGCTGCATCCGGGTTGCTCCGGGCGCGCTCGGCCAGCAGCAAGGTCGGCGTCTTGGTCGAAAGCGCGGTGAACGCTTTACGTTGGGCTGCTACGGTGTTGTGTGGGCCGACATTGTCATCGCGCTGCAGGCTGACCAGCTGGCCGGCACGGTCAACCACCGCGACAACGGCCGTCCGTTGACGGGCGTGACAGTCAGCCAGGGTGGCGTCAGCCAACTGGTTTGCCAGCGACAGCGTCAGATCGGCGCGACTGGCGACACCCTCTGCTCCGGCATGCGCTGCCGCGGCAGCCAGGCCAGCGACCAGCGCGACGACGAGTTTGGATCGGTGCATTGCGAGATCTCCTTGGTTGCTCAAGCACGGTGCCATGCTGCCGCTGTGGGGCTGTCGCCAGCATTGCCGGCAGATCACGCTTTTGTAATGGGCATCCCGCGCGCTTGGCTCTACTCTGTGCACCTGTATGAGGAGGACACGATGCGCATTCTGGTGGCAGAAGATGAACCCAAAGCAGCCGAGTATCTGCAGCGCGGCTTAAGCGAATCCGGCTTTCAGGTCGAAACCGCACTGCATGGCCTGGACGCTCGCCATCTGATTGAAGAGGCGCATTTCGACCTGGTCATACTCGATGTCATGCTGCCCGGCATGGACGGCTGGCAACTGCTGCGCCTGATTCGCAGCCGCGGCGATACGCCGGTGCTGTTCCTTACCGCTCGAGACAGCGTCGAGGACCGGGTCAAGGGCCTTGAGCTGGGAGCTGATGACTATCTGATCAAGCCCTTCTCGTACGCTGAGTTGCTGGCGCGCGTGCGCAGCCTGCTGCGGCGTGCGCCAATGCGTGAGACGGAGTTCTATCGACTGGCAGACCTGCAGGTCGATGTGTTGCGCCGCCAGGTCCATCGCGCTGGTCAGCGCATTCACTTGACCAACAGAGAGTTCGCCCTGCTGCATCTACTGATCAGCCACCCGGGTGAAGTCATGTCGCGCAGCCGCATCGCGTCCGAGGTCTGGAACATCAATTTTGAGAGCGATACCAACGTGGTTGATGTCGCCATCCGCAGGCTGCGGGCCAAGCTGGACGACCCTTTCCCGCTGAAACTGGTGCATACCGTGCGTGGCATGGGCTACAAACTGGACGACGTGCCGTGAGCCGCTGGCGTCGCTCACTCAGCCTGCGCCTGGCGTTGGCCTTCGCCCTGGTCAGCCTGCTGTTACTCGGAGGCATCGGCCTGTATCTGTATCGCTCGTTGCAGCAGGAAATCGCCTGGCGCGACGATCAGACGCTGCTCGGTCGGCTCGATCGCATGGAGGCGCTGCTACGCGATACGCCGGATATACCGCAATTGCGAGAACGCCCCGAGCTGTATGCCAATATGCTCGGTAACACCGAGCATTTCCTCTGGGTGCTTAACAGCGCAGGCGAGGTTCTGATCAGTATCAACCCTCGCTCCCTGCCTTTGCCCAGTCTGCGAGCCACGGCTCAACCGCGCTTTGATGAGCGGTCAGGTGCACTACCCTATCGGCTGGTCGCACAACAGAGCTTCATCCATGGGGACAGCCTGACGCTGGTCGCCGGGCATCTGCTGAGCGAGCGCAACAACATGCTGGCGGCCTACCGCAACAACCTGTTGATGGCTCTGCTCTGCGGCAGCCTACTGAGTTTTCTGCTGGCTGCGCTGATCAGCCAGCGCGGGCTGCGCCCCTTGCGCAAACTGGCCACGCAGGCGATGGAGCTGGATGCCGGTCGGCTGCACACCCGGCTCGACGCAGGCAGTCCCTACGCCGAGCTCGACGGGCTTGAGCAGAACCTCAACCAGGCGCTCGCCCGTATCGATGACGGCTATCAGCAACTGGTGCGTTTTTCGGCCGATCTGGCGCACGAGATGCGTACCCCGCTGAATAATTTGATGGGACAGACTCAGCTGGTCCTGAGCAAAACGCGCACCATCGAGGAGTACGAACGGGTACTGGACTCCAACCTGGAAGAATTTGAACGCCTGGCGCGGATGATCGATAGCCTGCTTTTTCTGGCGCGGAGTGAGCAGGCAACACCAGCGTTGAATTGCCGGCCCGTCGATCTGGTCGAACTGACGGATCGCCTGAACGAGTACTTCGAGGGCATGGCCGACGAGCAGCAAGTGACGCTGGTCAACCAGTGCGCGGGTACGCTATACGCGGACCAGGAGATGCTCACCCGGGCACTCGCCAACCTGATAGCCAACGCTATCCGCTACGCAGACGCTGGCAGCGCCATCACGATCAGCAGCGTCCATAGCGCTGAGCACTGCGTTGTCGCGGTGTACAACCAGGGCCCATGCATCGAGCAGCCGCACCTGGAGCATGTATTCGAGCGCTTCTATCGTGCCGATCCATCTCGCAGCGCGCCGGGCAGCACCGGCGGTCTGGGACTTGCCATTGTGCAGGCGATCATGCGTCAGCATGCCGGCCACGCCAGGGTGTGCAACGAGGGGAACGGCGTGCGTTTTGAGCTGGTGTTCCCTGGCACGGACAAGATGACAACAGCGTAATCTGCGGGTCATGTTGACGACGGTGCCACCGCCCTATTGTGGCGCAGGTAACGCGGCGACCGTCGCCGTGCCCTCACCTGGAGCCAATGCAACGATGAAATACCTGATTGCCGCGACCCTGTCCGCCCTGTTTATGACCACCCTGCCCGCTCAGGCCGAAGACGGCAGCGAGCGGCTGCGTCAGCTGAACGCCAAGCATCTGGAAGGCAAGTAAGACAGACTAAGGACGTGCCGCGCCTATCTTGGTCATCCGCCACCAGGCGCGGCCAGTATGCGGCGCTGCCAGCTGCAGGTGTTCGCCCATCTGTGGCGTGGTCAGCGCCACCCCTTGCTGCTTGGCCAGGTCAGTGATTTGCTCGAACGGGTCTTCCCAGGTGTGCATGGACAGGTCAAAGGTGCCGTTGTGAATCGGATACAACCACTTGGCCTTGAGGTCGAGAAACGCCTGCAGGGTCTGCTGCGGCAACATATGCACGTATTGCCAGCGCGGGTTGTACGCGCCTGTTTCCATAAACGCCACATCAAACGGCCCGAGGCGCTCGCCAATCTCGCGAAACCCGTCGAAGTACCCGGTGTCGCCACTGAAGAACAGCTTGCAGTCCGCGGCCTGCAGCACCCAGGAGCACCACAGGGTGCGGTTACCATCAGAAAATCCGCGCCCGGAAAAATGCTGCGCCGGCGTGGCAGTGGCTCGAACCCCTGCAATGGTCACCTCACTCCACCAGTCCAGCTCGCGGACCTTACCCGGCGGCACTCCCCAGCGTATCAGGGTCGCACCGACGCCTAGCGGCGTGATGAAGTGCTCAACCTTATGTTGCAGCTTACGGATGGCGGCATGGTCCAGGTGGTCGTAGTGATTGTGCGAGAGCACCACAACCTTGATCGGCGGCAGCTCTTCTATGCTGATTGGCGGCGCGTGAAAGCGCTTGGGCCCGAACCACTGCACCGGCGAGGCACGCTGACTGAATACCGGATCGGTCAACCAGAAATCGCCATTCAACTTGAGCAGCAGACTCGAGTGCCCCAGACGCCAAACGCTGTTGTCAGGTGCGGCCAGCAGGTCAGCTTGAGTCAAAGGCTGCACCGGGATGGGCCGGTCCGGCACAGTCCCGGCGGGCTTGTTGAAGATGAAATCGCGCCACACCGCCAGCCCCTGACGCAGTGTCATCGGCTCACGCGACACCTCGTTGCGAAAACGCTGATGACGAAACTGGGCGGACTCCGGGTACTCCGGCAACGCCGGGCGCAGCGTGCCGCTCACAGCCGCGCGCACGGCAGCACCGAGCGATACCAGCATTGCGCCCAGCCGAGCGGGCCGCCAGTCGTTGTAGCGGCGGGACGTCTGGTCTGAGTCGACTTTGCAGTGTTGCTGCTTGGGCATCTGTCCGTCTCTTTGGTCATGCAGGAGAATCCCGCCACAGGTTACTGAATGGGGACGGGACAAAGCGCTTTCCCGGTTATAGCCCTGCTGACCATAATCGGCAGGCCGAGCAGCTTGGCGCGCAGCCCTTCAGCCAGGTGAGCCAGCCCGGCCTTGGTGACAGCGTATGCGGTCAGATGCTTCGGCAGGCCAGGCATGGCACCTTTGTAGGAAATGGTCACCGGAGCTCCGGCGCTCAGCTCTCCGAGATTTCTACTGCCGTCTGACATTGGGCAAATGCAGCGATCAAGCAGCTGCACTCAGGGTCGTGCTCGAACAGCTACGCGGCAATTGACGCGCATGGGCGGCGTCAGATATGCAGCTCGACTCGCTTAACGCCGAGGCTGCGCAGCTCTGCAACAGCATCGTCCAGTAGAGAGAACGACAGTACGTCGTCATTCTCATCAACCAAGAAGAATCCGCGGCCGGCACCTTTCTTGAAAAAAATGATCCACTCCTGAGTGGCCGCCGGATTGGCCATCAGATAGGTGTCAAACAACAGGCCTTCCGCCTGTTTTGCCTGTACATCGCTTCTTTTCATCTAGGTCACCGCATTAGTTCAGGCTCAGCCCCAAGCTCGGCTGCCGAAATAAAGTACATTACCCTGAAAACGGCGAACCAGGCCGCGCCGTTGCAGGCTGTAATCCGGCAAGCAGACGCTGTTACTCGCATGGACCATGCTCGCGAGTCTCGCGGCTGTTTAGGCTAGATGCTGCTCCCAACGAGAGTGTCCCGCCCCCTGCAGCAGGTGGCTGATGGGCGCAAGAGCCGGATTATCCGCGGCACTGTGTCTGTGCGGACACAAACAAAAAACCCGGCGCAAGGCCGGGTTTTGTTTATATGGCGGAGGGACAGGGATTCGAACCCTGGGAAGGCTTTCACCTTCGCCGGTTTTCAAGACCGGTGCATTCAACCGCTCTGCCATCCCTCCACGGGCGGCAATAGTACCGGAAATCCCTGTTGAGTCAATGGGGTACGGCATCGAGATGCGAATGGGCCGGCAAGCTGTGGCTGTACACACGAATGGAAATACTTCATTCCCGCGCGCTGCTTGATTTGCCGGCATCAACCCGTATTATCGGTCAGTATCCGAAGGATCCCGATTTTCAATACAGGAGCGGTGCATGAATATGCAGGAACACAACACTACCCTTCAACACGCTGGCGTCAGCGAGGCGGAAGTCAGCAAGCTGTTCCGCAATACCTACTCGCTGCTGGCTCTGACTCTGGCATTCAGCGCTGTCGTCGCCTTTGTGTCGATGAGTCTGAACCTGCCCTACCCCGGCATCATCATTACCCTGGTTGGCTTTTATGGTCTGCTGTTTCTGACCACCAAGCTGCGTAACTCAGGCTGGGGGCTGGTCAGTACCTTCGCTTTCACCGGTTTCCTGGGTTACACCCTGGGGCCCATCCTCAATGCATACCTGTCGCTGCCTAACGGCGGTCAACTGGTCGCCATGGCGCTGGGCATGACGGCTCTGGTGTTCTTTGGCCTCTCGGCTTACGCCATTCTGAGCCGCAAGGACTTCAGCTTCCTGTCCGGCTTTATCATGGCGGGCTGTATCGTGCTGATGTGCGCTGTCGTAGCGAGCTTTTTCATCCAGATGAGCGGCTTGCAGCTGGCCATTTCTGCCGGTTTTGTGCTCTTCTCCTCTGCGGTGATCCTGTACCAGACCAGCGCGATCATCCATGGTGGTGAGGACAACTACATCATGGCGACCATTACGCTGTTCGTATCGATCTACAACCTGTTCCTCAGCCTGCTGCAATTGCTGGGTATCTTCAGCGACGACTGATCGGCAGCGCTGCGTTATACTCAATGGCCCGCCTTTTGGCGGGCCATTTTCGTTTGTGAGCTCGACACCATGAAGTTTGCCATTGCCTTGCTGGCCGGCCCGCAGGACCCGGCAGCCCGCAGTGCCCTCAAATTTGCCGAGGCGGTGCTGGCTGGCGGTCACCAGATCAGCCGGCTGTTCTTTTACCGCGATGCGGTTCATCTTGCCTCCACTCTGGGCGTGCAGCCCCAGGACGAATGTGACCTGGCCCAGCGCTGGCGTGCCTTTATCCAGGATAATCAGCTGGACGCCGTGGTGTGTATCGCCGCAGCGTTGCGCCGTGGGGTGCTGAACGAGGCCGAGGCCGACCGCTGGGAGCGTCCGGTGGCGAATACCGGCGAGCCTTGGGCCTTGTCAGGGCTGGGACAATGGGTCGATGCGTTGCAAACCGCAGACCGGGCGGTGACCTTTGGTACCTGAACTGAAAAGTCTACTGGTGATCAGCCGTCAGCCACCATCGGCCCTGGCCGCGCGTGAAGCGCTGGATCTGGCGCTGGCCGCAGCGGCGTTTGGCGTGCCGGTGAGTATGCTGTTCATGGATGCCGGTGTGCTGCAATTGTTGCCGGGACAGGAATCGGCGCTGATCGAGCAAAAACCGCTGGCGGCCAATCTGCAGGCCTTGCCCATGTTCGGGGTCGAAGATGTCTATGTTTGCCACCACTCACTGGCAGAGCGTGGCTTGCAGCCAGGTCGTTTTCTGCTGACTGCCAAGGCGGTCGACAGCGCCGAGATCGCGAGTCTGCTGGACCATCATGACCAGGTGGTTACCCTATGAGCTCAACTATGCTGCACATCTTGCGTCATGCGCCGCAGGACGACACGCACTTTGCCAGTAGCCTTCGCGTCATGGGGCCGCATCAGGGGCTGCTGTTGATCGAGGATGCCGTATACGCACTGTTGCCGCGCACCAGCTCGGCCAATGCGATGCAGCTGTTGCCCGGCAGTGTGGGGCTTTACGCTCTGGAAAGTGACGTGCAGGCTCGTGGGCTGCCCATTGACGACCTGCCGCGACGGGTGATGCTGATCGACTATGCGCAGATGGTCGAGCTATGCATCAGCCACGACAAGGTGCTGAGCTGGTGAGCCAATCCATGCAAGTCGATGGACGCGATATCGCTCTCGACAAGGAAGGTTTTCTGCAGTCGCTGGATGACTGGTCTGAAGCCGTTGCGGCCGAACTGGCCCGGCGCGAGGGTATCGAACTGACGGCGGCGCACATGGAGGTCATTCTGCTGCTGCGCCGTTTCTACCACACCTATCAGCTCTCCCCCGCCATGCGCCCACTGGTCAAGTTCGTCGGCCAGGAGCTGGGCAAGGGAAAAGGCAACAGCATGTATTTGCTCAGCCTGTTCCCCGGCAGTCCGGCCAAGTTGGGCAGCAAGTTTGCTGGGCTGCCCAAGCCGGACAACTGCCTGTAGTCGGCGGTCAGTCGCTTTCCAGCGTCGCCAACACCACCAGTTGATCGCCATCAGCCAGGCGCAGGGGCTTGTCGCGCGGCGGGTTGAGCTGCAGGCGGCGACCTTCTGCGTCGGCCTTGGCTCGGTAGATGCCCAATGCCGTGTCACCCTGAAGAGCCACCACGGCCTCCAGGTCGGCGAAGGTGGTGACGCTCTGCATCGGGTAATCCTGCAAGTCACGGAACAGCAATTCGGGGCCACCGGTCGTCAGCAGGTATTCAAACATCAAACCCAGTTCACGGCGCTGAGCAATCTGCGCCATCAAATGGCTGAGGATGGTCGGGCCGACGATGGTCTCGCCGCGCTTGCGCACCACCAGCGCTTCGTTGGCCGGATCGCTCAGCTCCAGCAGCAGCTGCGGCCGCTGAGTGCGGTCACGCAGCAGTTCGTCAACGATCAGGTAGCCGACCATGGCGCGGGCGTCCGCCTCCTCGCCCGACTCCAGGCGGTCTGAGGATATCAGCAGGATCGAATCGAAACGCTGTTCGATCAACCCACGCAGTGCCCCCTCCACCATGTAATCGGCCTGGCTGTGGTGACATTCCACCCGCGCGGTATCCGGGCTGTAGGCCTGGATGGCGGCAACGCGCTCGGCTGGATCCAGCACCGATACCATGTGAACGTCGAAGCGAAAGTTGCGGTAGCCGGCCAGCTCATGGATCAACGCGGGGACGCGGCGGCTCCAGCCAAGGATAAGCAGGCGTCGCATCCCGCCTGCCTGGCGTTGCGGCGCGCTCGCCGGGCGCTGCAACGGTTTCAGCGGCGTACTGGCCTCCGCCACCGGTTCGGCGTGCGCATAATCGCGGGCCAGCATCACGACTTTATCGCCAGCCTGAATGACCTCCTCGCTGGGCGCATTGAGCCAGGTGCGCCAGCTGCCGCCATCGGGACGCATCAGACCGCAGACAATCGCTTCCGGCGCGCGGCTGCCAATGTCCGCCAGGCTCATGCCAACGCAGTTGTCGGTGGAACGGATATAGAACTCGTTGCCGTCGTATACCGTGAGAACTTCGCCAAACAGCTCCGGCAGACCGGGGTGAATGATCGACTGGGCAAACAGGCGACTGACCAGCGCATCACTCGCCAGCACCTCCAGAGGGCCGGAATAGGCGCGCTGCATGACGGTCAGCTTGCGTCGGTCATCGACCTCGGCGACGACGTAGGGCGGCGTGATACCGCGCTGCTGGGCCTGGGCCTGCAGTGTTAACAACGCCTTGATGGTTTCCACGTCGCTGCTGACCAGCCCGCCAGCAGTCTGCATGCGACCCGGGATCAGCACCACGGCCGCCTGCAGGCAGGCGGCCCGATCCAGGTCTTCAGGCTGCAGGGCGGTACCGGAGCGCAGGATGATGTTGCTCATATTGCGGCGGATCAGCGGAATGGCGCGAAGCTCATGGACATGTTCGGCGGTGACTTCCTCGGCCAGGATCACCAGCCGCAGTCGCTTGGTCAGGCGAGCCTTGAGCAGGCGCTGGATGCCGCCGTTAACGTCGAGAATTTCCTGTACCAGCGGGATAGTGCGGTTGGTCCAGCCAAGAATGACGATGTGGTCGGTTACGGTGACCGGTGTCAGACCCTGCTCCAGCTTGACCATCATGGCAATCAGCCAACGGGTCATGATGGCTACCAGCGCGCCAAGAAATACCACGTAGCCGCTCAGGGTCAGCACGGTGGAGACGATGCGTCGCCAGGTGCCCTCATCATCGCCGAGGTAGCCCGGATCGGTCAGGCGAAGAAAGGCCCACCAGACCGAGTCGGCCAGATCGCCCTCACCACTGCTGGGGTACACCAGCCAGCCGCCGACCAGCGAGATCAGGGCGATAAAGGCGGCGACTACCAGCAACTGATAATGGGCGCCCTTGATGAACTGGCGCTCGACCAGATAACGCAGCCGGTCGACAAAGGAGAATGGCAACATGGAGTCTGGGTCTCGCTGGCAATTTCTTAACGGTGGGTTTTCCTGCTAGATTGCGTCTTCGACCCAGCCAGCGTCTATCTGTTCACTGCCATGGATTATATCGAGCACATTCTGGGCATCGCCCTGATCGTACTTTACTGGCTTTTTACCGCCGCGGTTACCCTGCGCGTGCTTGGTAAACGTACGCCAGTCAGCGTCACGCTGTCGTGGCTGCTGGTTATCTACATCCTGCCGGTGGTGGGCGCCGCCTTGTATCTGATGCTGGGCGAACTCAACCTCGGCCGTCAGCGTGCACGCCGCGCCGAAGAGATGGTCAAACCCTTCCTGAGCAGCATCGCTGAAGACTTTCAGGGGCCGCGGGGATCGCTGCCCGGAGGCTCGCTGGTCCAGGGTATCCACCAGATGTTGCAGCAGCGCCTGGGCATGGGGGCGCTGGGCTATGAGCAGATGACCCTGCTGGACAATCCAGACGCTATTTTCAGCCGCCTGTGTGAGGATGTTGCCAAAGCTCAGCACAGTATTCACCTGGAAACCTATATCTGGTTTCCCGGCGGGCGTGTCGACACCCTGTCCGAGGCGCTGATGGCTGCTGCGGCGCGTGGCGTCAAGGTCTCGCTGCTGATTGATCATGCCGGCAGCCGTGCGTTTTTCCGCTCGCCTTGGCGCAAACGCCTGATTGATGCCGGTATCGAGGTCGTGCCCGCCCTGCCCGTCCGGCTGTGGCGTGCGCTGGTGCAGCGGATCGACCTGCGCCTGCATCGCAAACTGGTGGTCATTGACGGACGTATTGCCTACAGCGGTTCGATGAATATCGCCGACCCGCGTTTTTTCAAGACAGAGGCCAAGGTTGGCGAGTGGGTGGATATCATGCTGCGCCTGGAAGGGCCGGCGGCACACGGCCTGGACAAGGTCTTTGCCTGGGACTGGGAGGTAGAAACCGGCCTGCGTCGCCTGGCGCCCGCCCCCGTCAGCCCGCCAGCCTGCTACAAGTGGCTGTCGGTCTTGCCCTCAGGCCCCGGAACCGGTGAAGACCTGATCGGGCAGGCGGTGTTGTCCAGCATCTACCGGGCCAACGACAGCATTACCATCAGCACGCCCTACTTTGTGCCGTCGGAAGCCATCTTCGACGCCCTCTGCCAGGCCGCTCGACGCGGCGTGCGCGTCAAGGTGCTTATTCCGCAGCGCAACGACTCACGCATGGTGAGCTGGGCCAGTCGCGCCTACTTCGAGCGGCTCTTGCAGTCGGGCGGTGAGATCTACCTCTTCGCTGGCGGCTTGCTGCATACCAAGGCGATGCTAATGGATGATCAGCTGGCTCTGGTGGGCAGTGTAAACCTGGATATCCGCAGTCTGCAGCTCAACTTCGAGTTGACCCTGACCCTGTTTTCCCCCGAAGCCTGCGCCAGTATCCGTCGCCTGCTGGACGGTTACCTGCAAGACAGTACGCCGCTGGAGCTGGAGCGCTGGAAGCAGCGCTCTCGGGCCGCTCGCGTGCTGGAGCGCGGAATGTTTTTCTTGAGTCCGTTGCTCTGACCCGGGACCTGCCGGCAGCGGGTAGTGCCACTTGTCATTACAAAAAGAAAGGACTTGCAATCGATGTTGTGATGGCTAAACTCAAATGAGTTTGATTATCACTTGCGAGATTGCAATGAAAGTGTACCTGGTCCCCGTCAGTCTCACCGTCAGCATGATGAGCCCCGCTGTGCTGGCAACCCAACACCCTGCTCCGCAGCAAGCCCACGCGCGGCAAAGCGCAGTGGTGCAGCTGCAGGAGCACAGCCGGTCGCTCGCTCAGTTGCTGCAGCAGCCGGTAGACGTGCAGGCCCTGAGTCAGCTTGAAGAGCTGAGCTACCAGCTCGAAGGCGACCTCCTGGCTCTGGGCAGCGCCTGGTCACGGGTGGCCGAGCCGCTGGAGTCGCTGCACCAGGCGGTGGAACTGGGCGATCCGGACGCCGCCCAGCGCCATGCCCGGGGCTATCTTGAAGCCATGTCCAACTGGCAGACCGGTCGCCTGGATTGAGCGCCTGGGCCGGCCCCGGCGTGCGGCGTTGACGGCTGCTTTGGCGGCCCTGCCCTGCAGATGGCTACTGAGCCGAAACGGCAACCGCAGCGCGCCGTTAAAGCTGGCTGGCGATGGGCAGCCAGCCCAGCGTCCAGCTCATGAAACGGCGGAAACGGCTGGCGTCAGGTTCGGCGTCCCAGGTTTCACCCTCTGCCTGCCAGCGCACCTCCCCCTGTTCGTTCAGGCTAAGCTCAAAAGCGTAGTCTTCTGACGTCCAGCGCTGAAACAGATCAACCATCTCCTGGGCCAGCTCTTCGTTTTCAATCAGAACGCCGACTTCGGTGTTGAGCTTGATCGAGCGCGGGTCCAGGTTGACCGAACCGATAAACGCCGATTTACGATCAAATACGAAGGTCTTGGCGTGCAGGCTGGCCAGGGACTCACCAAGGAACGGGCTGGCCCTTTCCTGCTGGCCCGCAATGGGGCGTAGCTCCCACATGTTTACCCCACCTTCGAGTAGCGGCACCCGTGAGCGCGCGTAGCCGCTGTGCACCGCCAGTACGTCGGTGGTGGCCAGCGAATTGGTCAGAACGGAGATATCCACCCCACGCTCGCGCAACTTGAGCAGCAAGCGCTCACCTGGCTCGCGCGGTACAAAATACGCAGAGGTCAGCAGCAGTTCCTCTTCGGTCTGGAGGATGGGCTCGGCCAGCGCGCGTCCCAAAAAAGCGACCTGATTACCGTCACCGTGCGGATCTGACTTGGACGGATCATCATAGAACCAGGTGGCCTTGCCCCAGTGCCAGTTCAAGGTGGAGCCGCCCATTTGGCTGAGGAAGCGCGAACGCTCGACGGCGCGCACGTAGGGGTTGCTTGCCGCCGCGCGGCTGCTTGAGCCCAGGCGAGCGCGTAGCGCCGCCAGATCATCGGCATCTGCCGCATCAGCCATGACATTGATCGGAATCGCGATACCGCTGTTCCAGAAGTTGTCAAAGCTGTCCGAGGCATCATTACTGATCGGCCCTATGCCGATAACATCGACATCCTGAAAGTCGACATCGGTGAGCGCAAAATACTCGTCCCCGATATTGCGACCACCAGTGATCAGCGCCTGGTTGTCCGCCACAATCAGCTTGTTGTGCATGCGGTAGTTGATGCGCCCAAACTCGCCCAGCTTGCTGAACAGCTTCAGCCACTCGCTGCGCAGGCTTAGCGGGTTGTACAGGCGCACCTCGATATTGGGGTGAATATCGACCGTGGACACCCTGACATCTTCCAGCCCGGCGCCGACGTCATCAATCAGCAAGCGGACTCGCACGCCGCGATCGGCCGCCTTGAGCAGGTGCTCGGTAATCAGCCCCCCGGTTACGTCGGTGTTATAGATGTAGTACTGGATATCCAGGCTTTGCTCGGCCATGTCGATCAGCCGAACGCGCGCGGCCAAGGCATCGGCGCCATTGTGCAGGAGAATAAAGCCCGACTCCCCTCCACTTTCTGATTGCCTGCTACTGACATAACGACTCAGCGTCGTGTTGTCATCGCTCGGCAGGTGGTAGCTCGGCAGCTCGCTATGGCTGTGGCCTGCAGTGGCACAGCCAACAATGAGTGTGATCAAGCCGATCAGAAGCAGAGGTCGCAACATGTGTATGTCCTTATCGAACGCCCGGTAGCTTGGCTACCGGGTCATGGCTTGGCCTGGCTACTCCGTGTACTGGTCTGTGACCACCAGTTGATAGCTGACCCGACGCACGCCTCGATTGTCGATCACAACGTATCCACTTTGTGCAGGCTTCAGCCCTTGAGTATAGGCAGCACTGTAGAGCGCACGCCATGCAGACTCCACACTGTGCTGCGTGCGATCAAAGTCTAGACTGAGTACCTGCTGCTCGGGTACCTGGCGTGTCTGGTAGCCCGCTTGCGGTACCGGTGTTCCGTCGACCGGAAAGGCGACGGTAAAGTTCAGTTGCTCTGGCGAATTGCTGGCCAGGTCATCGAACACCAGATTCAGCGGGCCGGCGACGCCGACCTGGCCGCGACGCTGTGCGGTGATGGCAACATTCACCGCCATCGACCCCACCTCGTCGAGCAGTTCGTTCGGGTGCAGGCGTGCAGCCCTGCCGAAGAGCACGCTGGCCGGACGCGTCAGCAGGCGAACCGGATAAACCTGCCCATCTTCCCGTACCTGCAGCTCTTCGCCAGCACGAATATCCACCGCCTTTTGCGCGCTGACCGGCAATGGCGCATAGGTCGAGGCACAGAGTTCAGAGGCTTTGAAGCTGTCGCGCTGGCTGGCGGACAGTTGCTGGTTGGCCGCGACGGCCCGGCAGATCTGCTGATCGTATCCGCGCCAGGCCTGGCGCAGGGCGCCCGCCTCGGTCAGCGTGCGGATGCTGCCCTCTCCGGCGTTGGCCGCTGCCAGCAAGAGTGCAGTCTGCCGGCCCTGGGCAGCCTCACGCCGATCAGGGCCGCCCACGCCAACACCCGGTGCGGCTTTTGTTTCAGCATGCACATTGGCGCCAGCGGCCAGCAGACGACGCATACTTTCGATCTGGTTCTGCTCGGCAGCCACCATCAAGGGCGTTTTACCCCAGGCATTACCGGCGTTGGGGTCAAAGCCGCGCTGAAGCAATAGGCTCACGGCTTCGGGGTTGGCAACCGCCGCCATCAGGGCGGTATCGCCGTCCGGCCCCTGGCCGCGCGCAGGCCCCAGCACCTCGGTCTCGTAATCCACAAAATCACTGACGACGTTCAGCGGTGCGCCATTGAGCAGCACGCTGTGCAGGGTGGCAAACTGGCGCCCCTGCTCCAGGGCACCTGGTTCGGGCGCAAACGCATAACGCGGCTGGTAACGGGCAAAGGGCGCGGGCACGTCCTCCGGCAGCTGCTCAGGCAACTGCAGGTTCTCCATGCTGCGAGCAAAAGTTTCGTGCAACAGCAGGCTGGCAGCCAGCTGTGCTTCCTCAGTGCTCAGGCCCTGATCGGCAAACATCTGGTTCAGTTCCTGCTGGGCCGGTACAAGCATGGGCATCATGCGCCGGTAGCGCTGCTTGTTGCCCAGGTTACGCTCTGACCAGGCAAAAAAAGCATCCATCGCGGCATCATGACGCTGCCGGATGGCAGCTGCACGGCCGCTGCGAGTGTATTCATCCACCCCCAGCAATGGCAGGTTCAACAAGGTCCACTGATACTCTTTCCAGCGCTGGTGCAAGTCGCGTCGATCCTGCTGCGAGTAGCCCGGCAACGGGTCGCCAGCCAGACTGCTCAGCTCTGCATCCAGCAGCGCAAAGCTCGGCAGGCCACGCAGGGTGTCGGTGCGCGGCGGCGTCAGATAGCTTTGCATCAGGCACAGCGGCTGCAGCTCAGTGCCAAGGGCGTATACCCCGGCGTAGGCGGACTCGCCGCGCGCTGCCGGGGAGTAGAAGCCCCAGGTTTCGTTGACCAGCGCCAGCAGTTCACCCTGGTAGCGGAACAGGTCGATGCTGGCATAGTCGCTGGTTTGCGAAGAGGAGGCGTTGGCGCGACCGCCGTAGTTCGGCTGCTTGGCAACCCAGGCTGGCAGGGTGCGATGGTCCATGACCACACGATCATCAATACGCAGGCCGCGTGCGCGCTGCTGATACCCGGCGTAGAGGCCGGCGTTGTAGAGCTCGACCCGGTAGCGATGGCCGTTGGCTGATACCTCATTGTCCGCAGAGCGATTGCCGGCCAACAGCTCGGCACCGGCCAACTGATTGATATCGGGGTCACCCTTGGCAGCCAAAGCGTTGTTGAGCGCGGTCGCGATCGGGCCACAGAAACCGGGGCGCTGTTCATCAGCTACCCGAAACTCCGCATAACTTGCCCAGCCATGACGCTGGGATCGCGCAGCAGTTTGTGGTTCGGGCCACCGACGGATCTGCTCTATACGCTCGCGATAGAGCCCTTGCAGGCAACGCTGAGCGTCAGGGTTGTCTAACAGTGTGCTGTCGGAGGCATTGCCAAGCCCGCAATAGCCGCCACGCGCAAGCAGCCACTGGCGCTGACTGGCAGCCAGGGCCAGTGCCCCGGGCAGATCCAGCTGGTCCAGCCGCTGGTGCAGCAGATCCGCAAGAGTGCGATCCTGGGCAGCCAGCGCATCATTGGCGCACACCTGGCGGTGTACTTCCGGCAAGGCGCCGCTGCAGTCGAAACTGGCCCGGCCCGGTGTCGGCAAGGCGGACAGGCGCGGCGTGAGGTCGGGTTTGGGTTTTGGGCCCGGAGGTGGATTACTGGCGCAGGCGCCAAGCAACGCAGTCAGAGCGATCAATGCACCGCGTGATGGGTTCAACATGCGTTCACTCCCTGATCAATCAATGAAAATGGCTGTGCCGTAGATGGTGTACCGCCCTGCTCCGCCACCCGGTGGCGGCGGGAACGGACCGGCCTGACGAATCGCCTGCTCGGCCGCCCGATCCAGCACGGTGTCGCCGCACGGGTCAATCTCGAAGGCAATCATCTGGCCGCGCTCATCCACCGTGATCTCATAGGGGATGTAGCATTGCCGCTTGAAGTCCTCCGGATCACCCCGATAGCCGGGCGGTGGTTTGTAGACGGAGCCAGCGGGCCGCCGCAGTTGCGCCGTGACCCTGCCCTTGACGGTGTCGGCATAACCCGAGGGTGCCATCCGGCCCCGGCTGCTGGCCTGCGCTGCTGGCGGTGGGCTTGGCGGCGCAGCCCATTGCTGGTTAGCGCCAAAGCTGTGAACCGGCGGCCCACTCGGCTTGGGCGGGCTTGTCGGTGGCGTTGGCCGCGGCGCAGGCTGAGGCTTGGGCGGCTCGGGCAGCGGCTCTGGCTCTGGCTCAGGTTCGGGCTCCGGTTCTGGCGGCGGCGGTGGCGGTGGTGGCGGGACATACAGGTCCACCGCAATCGCATCCGGCCTGCTTGGCAACGGCTGATGACGGAACTGCGCGCCCATCAGCCAGGCCAGCAACGCCAGGTGCAGGCCGATCGACACCGCCGCGACCAGCAGGCGAACAGGCCAGCGGCTGCGGTTTGCGTTTGTGTCCATCAGGGCTCCAGTTCTTCCGAGGCGACCAGGCTGATCTGGCTGTAGCCGGCTTTCTGCAGGGTATTCATTACCTGCATCAGCGTGCCGTATTCGACGGCCTTGTCGCCGCGCAGGAACAGCCGGGTGCGCACATCGTTGCCGGTGATGCCGTGCACGCCGGCGGCCAGTTGCTCAAGGCTCAACGCCTGTTCCTGAACAAAGAGCTTGCCGTCGGCCTGCACGCTGACATACACCGGCTCCCCCGGCGGTGGGTTGGGCGCTGCCGCATTGCTTGGCAGGTCAACCGGCACATCCACCGTCGCCAGCGGCGCTGCCACCATGAAAATGATCAGTAGCACCAGCATCACATCCACAAAGGGCGTGATATTCATCTCGGCGTTTTCCTGATAGTTGTGCCGTTTGACCAGCGGCCCCGAGTTCAGCTGAATGCCCATATCAGCGCCCTTCGTCCAGTTGACGGGAAACGCTGGCGATCATCTCTGCCGAGAAATTGTCCAGCGCGCCGACAAAGCCATTAATATCGCGGGCAAACTTGTTGAAGATCATCACCGCTGGAATCGCCGCAAACAGGCCAAGAGCGGTCGCCAGCAAGGCTTCGGCGATACCGGGTGCCACCACAGCCAGGCTGGCTGATTTCAGCGTGGCGATGCTGGCGAAACTGTTGAGAATCCCCCAGACGGTGCCAAATAGGCCGATAAAGGGTGCGGTCGCGCCGATGGTGGCAAGCACCCCCATCATGGTGCCCATGCGTGCCAGATCGCGCTCTTGCACGATGCCTGCGGTCAGGGCAATGCGTTGCAGCAGTCGGTTGATGCGGTCTGGTTCGTGATTGTCGGCGTTGACGTTGCGGTAGTGACGCAGCTCACTCTGAGCGACCTGCCACATGCGGCCCATTGCGCTGTGTTCCAGCTGGTCGCCCAACTGTTCGGGCTGACCGGCACGGAATGCTTTGAGAAAACGCGCGTTGCGGCGCCGCGCGCGGCCAAATACAAAGACCTTCTCCAGCAGCACCGCCCAGGTCAGCAGTGAGCAAAATACCAAGAGGATCATCACCGACTTCACCAGCGGATCGGCCTGCAGGTACATTTCCTTTACGCCGAAGCTGGTATGCGGGGCGTCGACGTCAGCCGCCGTCGGCGCCGTATTCAGCGCGGGCGCGCCCTGCGTTACCGCAGCCGTCTGGGCTGCTGGCGACTGTGCTTGCACCGCTGTCTGCGTCTGGGCGCTGTCGCTCTCGGCCTGTGCCAACACCAGCCCCGCCGAGGTGCCCCCAGCACCCAGCAGAACCAGTAATGAAAGGGCGCGCAAACGCTGTTGCCAACGGCTGGCGGAGTGAGAGAAGGACCGAATGTGCATGGAAACTCCGATTATTGTGTTTGTTGTTTGATCTGTAGCATGCGTTGGCTGTCTAGCCGTCGATGTTCTGTGGCGTCAGAATGGCGTGCAGTTCGGCCACGTATTGGCCAAAGGCCTCACGCCCGCCCGCTGTCAGGCAAACCCGCGTACGCGGTTTCTTGCCGACAAAATCTTTTTTGATCTGTACGTAGTTAGCCCCCTCCAGGGTGCCAAGATGCGCGCCAAGGTTGCCGTCGGTGGTGTCGACAATGCTGCGCAGGGATACAAAATCCAGCCACTGCCGAGAACCGAGCGTATTCAGCGCGGCCATGATCTTCAGGCGTACCGGTTGATGAATCAGATCGTTGGGAGATTGCATCAGCACCTCCGCAACCAGCAGCCTGCGACGATCAGCGTGCCGCCCCAGCTGAACGCCAGCCACCACCAGTAGTGGGTATCGGCAAACCAGTAGGCGCAGCAGCACAACAGTGCCAGAGCCGCGCCAAGCACGATGTAGCGTGGACGCGACTGGGCGCCGCGGATGACGTAGAGGGTGGCGACAAACAAGGGAACGATCATGCCGCCCTGGCGCGGCGTAATTGGCCAGAACAGCACATGCAAGATGACATCGAACAGCAGAATGGACAGGATTATTAACAGGTAGCGCGGGGCAATGCCGGGGGCGTCGCTACTGCGGCACGCCATGCGGGTGCCCAGAACGACGCCGCTAAGGGCAATCGCCCCCCAAATCAGTAACAGGTGCGACTGTAGCAAGGCGCTCAGGATGCACCCGGCCATATTGAGACTGCCCCAGAGCATGAGCTGCTGGGCCTCAAAGCGATAGTCCTGAAAGCCGGCAACACGAGCCTGCACGTTGCTGATTTCGCGCAGCGCCTGGGCGGCCTCGTCCCGAGAAGGTGGCATAGCAATATCCGTGATCTTTGTTTTTATCGTTGCAAAGCACTCTATTTGACAGAGTAGACAAAAACAAGATGCGTATCAGAAAAAACTGTCTGGTCTTTTTGCGCCGTCAGCTCGATTCGACAACGCCCGGCGCCCAGGCCTCTACTCGGTTGCGGCCATTCTCCTTGGCGCGGTACAGCGCCTGATCCGCGCGCTCGACCAGGGTATGCAATGGCGCCTGCTCGTTCGGCGCAATCAAGGTATACCCGATGGAGACGGTGGCGCTTAGGCTGTCCTCTCCCGCGCCAACATCGGTGGACTGCCATTGGCTGCGCAAGCGTTGCGTCAGAGCCTCTATCTGCGCGCCATCGATATTGCTGACCAGCAGCAGAAACTCTTCTCCGCCGAAACGGCAGGCCAGATCCTGATCGCGCAGATGGCCACCGAGCAGGCGAGCGAAGCTGGCCAGCACGCGATCACCGGCCTGATGCCCCCAGGTGTCGTTGATGCGCTTGAAATGGTCCAGGTCCAGCAGCATCAAGGCTGCGCTATGGCCCTCACGACGATTTGCCGTCAGTTGCTGTTGTGCGGCCTGATCAAAGGCCCGACGATTGAGCAGGTTGGTAAGGGAGTCATAGCTGGCCTGCTGCTTGAGTTCTTCCTGCAGGCGGCGCAATAGAAACATGATGCACAGCATCGAAAACGCGTAGATGAAGACGATCCCTTCCAGGTAATTGAGCACCTCGACTGGCTCGGCTTGCTCGAAGGTGGTGGCCTGGATGTACACCGGGTCAATGCAGTAGAGCACAAAGCGGCGAAGGTAGAGCGCCGCGTGCATCCCCCAGATGACACACCAGGCAATGGTCAGCGTGCGTTGTCGCCCCGATGTGAGCAGCAGCTCTCGTGCCATCAGCAGGCTGATGACGACGACGACCGCGCTGTGGGTGAGGATACTGAAGCGCAGAGAATCACGCAGAATGAAAAAAGCCAGGCCCTGGGCGAGCAGAAACAGCAATTGATAGCGCAACAGGTGCGGCGGCGAGGCGCGAAGACGGTAGCAGCGCGCGCCCCACCAGAGTACGAGGTACCCTTGGGTTAGTGCCACCGCGCTGATCCACAGCGGCAGATACTCACGGGCAGACTGCAACAAGGCTCCGGCGACCACCATGGTCAGGCCCAGCGCCCAGAATCGCATGGCCGGTACCTGAGGGTTGAGCGCTGCAGCGACCAGCAGGCATAACACTGCAGTGGCGGTGGTCAGCGCTAAAACCAGCATAAGGGTCGTCATGTCGAGCACAGTCAATCACCCTGCAGGGTTATTTTTTGTGCTCAGAATACCCCTTGTTCATGGCCTCTTGCCATGCCCGGTTGCCGTGTTTTGCATTTGCCGCCCTTCAGGGGCAGGCACTGTTGCCCTGCTCCACCCAGATCAGGTCTTCGACCGCAAAACCGCGCTGGCGGGCCGCTTCGACAAAGGCCTGCTTGACCTCCGCATCGGGGTTGGGGTCACGAGCAAGCAGCCACAGGTAGTCGTGGTTGGGGCCGGAAACATAGGCGTGCTGGTAGTCGTCGTCTAGCCCGAAGACCGCGTAGGTGCCATAAAAGGGCCCGAAGAATGACACTTTGAGATAACCGGTGTTGTCGTCTTCCACAAAGCGCGCTGTGCCCTCTGCCTGATCCCACTGTTTCTTCTCGGCGTTGCAGCCGCGGTTGATCACGCTGATGCTGCCGTCAGCAGCTTCTTTATACTCGGCCGTGACCTGGCTCAGGCCACGCTCGAAACCGTGGTCCAGGCGCGCGACCTCGTACCAGGTGCCCAGATAGCGCTCGGCGTCGAAGGGGCTGACTGGCTCCACGCCCGTGGGCAGGCGCACGCAGCCGGCGGTTGCGGTGATGGCCAGTGCGGCCAACGCAATGGCATGTT
This sequence comes from Pseudomonas abyssi, assembly GCF_002307495.1. Classification (GTDB taxonomy): domain Bacteria; phylum Pseudomonadota; class Gammaproteobacteria; order Pseudomonadales; family Pseudomonadaceae; genus Halopseudomonas; species Halopseudomonas abyssi. The sequence goes on from NZ_NTMR01000020.1 coordinate 58,331, forward strand.
TATTCATGGGTATTCCTCCAGCAGGTAGTCAAGCAGGCGCTCCAACAGGGCCGCTGTCGCATCCAGGGTTTTCTGCGACACCGCCAGAATCTGCTCCGCGCTCTGCACTTGGCCGCCCGGCACCAGTGATGCGGCGTCGGCCGTGACGAAGGCATCAAGCAGTGCACGATTGGCTTCCAGGTGAAATTGCAGCCCGATGACCGAACGGCCCAACTGAAATGCCTGGTGGCGGCAGACGTCACTTGACGCCAGCAGCACCGCGCCGGCGGGCAGATCAAAGGTCTCGCCATGCCAGTGCAGCACCTCAATCCGGTCAGGAAAGTGAAAGGCCGCGCCGTTCAGGTGCGTATTGCCAAAAACCGGCAGCCAGCCGATCTCTCGCTCCGGCCCCGGGTACACCGGCTGGCCCAGCGCGCTGGCGATCAGCTGCGCGCCCAGACAAACACCTAACACGCGTTTGTCGGCGGTCAGCGCCTGGCGTATAAACGCCTTCTCATGTGCCAGCCATGGCAGCTCGGCTTCATCGTTGGCGCTCATGGGGCCGCCCATAACCACCAGCAGATCAAAATCGTCCAGTGAAGGCAGAGGGTCTCCTGCGTACAGGCGCGTGCCGCTGACCTCTACTCCCCTTGCCCGCAGGCTGTCCTCGATAATCCCCAGCCCTTCAAACTCGACGTGTTGCAGGTAATGCGCGCGCATGCCCTCGTTGCTCCTTCATACAGCTTCTAACGGCCAGACAGCGCTGCTCGACCCGCGTGCGGTCTGGGCCGGTTATTGATCAGCGCTTCGCTCATGTGATGGGCATGGCTGACAAAGGTTCCCTGCCGGTGACCCGAGGGTGATCTGCGTCTCACACGTCCTTGAAGCGGAACACATCGGCCTGCTGGTAGCGCTTGAGGCACAGCGTCATGAGCAGCGTACGGTGTGGCCGGAACAGATCACGGGCCTGATCCACATCCAGCATCAGTGCGCCGATATCGGTGTCACGGTAGGTGCGGTAGCCGACCTTGTTGTCATCCAGCTCGGGACAGGCCGTTATGCTGACATACAGGCGATCCTCGGGGCGCTCGTACAGAGCCTGCAAACGATCACAATTGACCAGCAGGCTACGGTAGTGCCTGGCCTGGGAATACACATGCACCGAACTGATGACGTCTTCCTGCACCAGACGGGTCAGGCACCGGTCGCGACGGGTTTTATCGTCGTTGAAATAGAACTCGATGATGTAGTCAGTCACGGCAGCGCCCTGGTCATCCATGACGCGAATGACCGTGTTCTGGTAGGCATTGTAGTGATCACCATCACGCTGACTGGCGGCACGGCTGACCTCGTCGGTGTGCTCCGCCAGCCGCTGACGCCAGTCAGCAAAGCCGCTGTCCGGCACCATCAGCGCACCACAGATCAGGTTCCAGGTCATCGACTCCCGGGTGCCCCGCCCCTTGGCGGTGATACTGCCATGATTTTCGCCGTCGACCACGGCAAAGGCCAGTCCCTGCGCTTGGGCCTCCTGATAGTCGATGCGCGGCGCGGCATCCGGTTGTTGGCTGAAGTCGATCAGCATACGGGCTGCCTGTAGATTGGCCGTTGATACCCGCACGGTGCCATCGGTGCCGGGCTTATTGGCAACGGCGGCGATGCCGCTGTAGCCGCTGTTGCCGACCAACACAGTACACAACAGGTTGCCATCACCCAGTGGCGCGTCGGCGTTGAACAGGTCCTGCTCGGCCAACTCCCAACTGTAGCTGCTGGCCAGCTCCAGCCCCTTGAGAATCTGCGCGCCGGTTTCAAACAGGCGGCTGCCCTTCCAGCCCTTCACGGCCCGCCCGATGACCGAGCGCCCCGTGTGTGCCAGCGGCGAGCCGAAGTTGGCCGGAGCCAGCATCAGCAAATGGTGAATGGGGCGGCAATCAGGAGCAAACCGTCTCAGCCAGTCACGGATCACCAGGCCACCGGTACTGTGCACGATGGCATCGACGCTTTTGGGCGTGCGCGGCAGCCCGCGGTCGTCCCAGGCACGATCAAGCGCGGCCACCAGATCAGCAAAAGTGACCTGGTCATCCAGCGAGATGTAGTCGCCCAGATGGATGTCGGCTACCTCGGCAGAGATACCGTCGGGCGGTGGGTTGGCGAGCCGTTTGGCGAGGTCGCGAAAGGAGCTGTAGCTGTCGCTCCAGCCGTGCAGAATGACCAGCATAGATCGTCTCCGCGTTGGATATCGGGCTCGGCGCGAATGACGACTGCTGGACGGCTTCCTGCCGGGTTCGGTTATTAACCTTAGACGCTGCTGCGTTCCTTGCACAGCGCCCTCTGAATCTGTGGATTCGCTGGTGACCAGCCTGGCTGGTCACGCAACGTCGAGCAGCACTAGCTACCCTCGACGCGGAAACCCACCTTCATCACCACTTGAAAGTGCGCGACCTTGCCATCGACGATATGGCCGCGGGTTTCCTGCACCTCAAACCATTCCAGGTTTTTTACCGTCTTGGCGCATTCGGCAATACCGCTGCTGATGGCATCGTCGATGCTGGTGGGCGAAGAGCCGACAATCTCGATGCGTTTGTACAGGTGATGATCCGACATGTGTTACCTCCATTGACGTATGCAAACCCGGCGCAAATAACAGGCGCCCGGTACTTCATCGACGGCAGCGAGGCTGCCAGAGTTCCTGCAGAATCGAACGGGTAAGGCTGATCGGCGCTGCTGCGCAGGGGCCGCAACCTGACAGCGGCTGGCTGCCAGAGTCAGTCGGTTGGCCACCCAGGGCCGCAGCCCGGACAGCAGCAAAAGACCATACTGACGGCTATCAATAAAACAACAAGGACACCCCTCATGCAGCGCTTGCTTCCCTTTGCCCTGCTGCTTGCACTCGGCAGCCCCGTTACTTCCGTTACGGCGGTTGAGCGGCCCAACATCCTGCTGATTGTCGCCGATGATCTGGGGTTCAGTGACGCTGGCGCCTATGGCGGCGAAATCAGCACCCCGAATATTGATCAACTCGCCGCCGAAGGGTTGCAGTTCACCAATTTTCATGTGGCCGCCACCTGCTCGCCTACCCGTTCAATGCTGATGACCGGCGTCGACAATCACCTGGTGGGCATGGGCAACATGAAAGAAATCATGGCCGACAATCAGAAGGGTCAGCCAGGCTACGAAGGCTGGTTAAACGACAGCGTAGTCACCCTGCCCAGCTTGCTGCAGGACGCGGGCTACAGTACCTACATGGCGGGCAAGTGGCACCTGGGCGGACGACCACAGAGCCAGCCGGTAGCGCGCGGCTTTGATCGCTCCTTCGCCTTGATGGAAAGTGGTGCCGACAACTGGGAAGCCAAACATTACCTGCCCGGTGGTACGGCCACCTGGCTTGAGGATGGCAAGCCGGTCGACCTGCCCGACAACTTCTATTCCTCGTTTACCTACGCGGACAAACTGATCAGTTACATCGATGGCGGGCGGGCGCAGGGCAAGCCCTTTTTCGGCTACCTGGCCTTCCAGGCGGTGCATGCGCCGCACCAGGTGCCCGAAGAGTACATCGAGGGCTACCAGTCACTGTATGCCGCCGGCTGGGACCAGATTCGCGCTGATCGTTATCAACGCCAACTGGCCAGCGGACTATTGCCGGACAGCGGCGAGAACCCGGTAACCGACGATTGGGGTACCTTTTATCAGCGCACCCATATCGACTGGGACTCCCTGGGGGACGATGAAAAAGCCTACCGCAGTCGCCAGATGGCCGTCTTTGCCGGCATGGCCGAGGCGATGGATCAGAGTATCGGCAAGGTCATCCGCTACCTCAAAGACAGCGGGCAGTATGACAACACGCTGATTCTGTTCATGAGTGACAATGGCGGTGAATCAACCGTGCTTCGCGAGGTCGCGCCGCTGTTCTATCGCCTGCGCTACAACACTGACTACGACGCCCTGGGCGCCCCCGGCAGCTACAGCGAATACGGTCCGGGCTGGGCCTATGCCTCCAACACGCCGTTCTATTCGTTCAAGGGCTCGCCGTTCAGCGGTGGCATGCGCGTACCGCTGATTATCAGCCAGCCTGGCCGTATCGCGGCCGGCACGCGAACCCACAGCTTTGGCTACGTCACCGATATCACGCCAACCCTGCTGGACATCGCCGGCGTAGCGCAGCCCGATGGTGAGTATCGCGGCCAGCCGGTGCACGCGATCATGGGCACCAGCATGCGTGCGCTGCTCGAGGGGCGTGCAGAGCGAGTACACGCCCCCGAGCACCCCACGGTGTACGAACTGGCCGGCGGCATTGCCGTGTGGCTGGGCGACTACAAGCTGGTGACCTCCAAAACCAACTCGATTCCGGCCCGAGACGGTCCGCAGCTGTTCAATGTGACCGAAGACCCGCTGGAGCGGCATAACCTAGCGGAGCAACATCCCGAGAAAGTCGAGCAGATGATGCAGATCTACCGCGACTACGTGGTGCGCAATCAGGTCATCGAAGTGCCCGCCGATTACCGGGCATGGGAGCAGGTGAAGAAAAACGGCCGTGAGCAGTTCATCGCCAATCATCGCCTGAGTCTGCTGCTGTTCGGTCTGGCCGTGATTGCCTTGGTGGTGCTAGGTGGCTGGTTGCTGGTGCGTCGCCAACGCCGCTGACCGGCGTCGATAAGCTGACGCAATGATCGAGAATTTGCCTGCTGATTCGATCTGGCTCCACGCACGGCAGGCGGACTAGGCTTGTGCCATGCGCCACCTCCAATGCACTGGGGGTGGTTATCCGCGGGTCACCGGCCCGCCCATTGCCGGGGGAAAACCCAGTGAGTCTGGCCAAAGCCTATTTCGATGTTGGATTGTTTACCAATCAGTATGAGGCGCAACAGCGTTTTTGGTCCGAGCAGGTTGGCCTGCCGTTCGACCATACGCTCAAGCTGGGTGGTGGCGTGCGCCAGCATCGTTACCAAGCCGGCGAAGCCGTGCTGAAATTGAACGATGCCCGCGATCCCTTGCCGGCGGCAGAGCGCCAGCCGATTGCCGCTTTGCTGGTGGCGCTCGCCGGCCTCGACACGCCCCAACAGCTGCAAGACCCGGATGGCAACATGATTACCCTGCTGCCGATCGGCCATCAGGGGATTCACGGCCTGGCCGTTCGTCTGCAGGTTCGCGATGTCGCCAGAAGCAGCCGCTTCTATCAGCAGGTCCTTGCCTGTGTCGAGGTGTCAGCCGGTGTGCTGCGCTGTGGGGAGGCGCTGATACTGCTTGAACAGGCAGGCGCGAACAGCGCCCCTGATGCGACGGCGCTGGCGGCCAAGGGGCTGCGTTATTTGACGCTGCAGGTGTTTGATTGTGACGCTGCCTATGCCAGCGCTCTGGCCGTTGGCGCCGACGGCGCAAAGGCGCCGGTAACCATGGGCAGTACCGCGCGTATCGCCTTTATCCGCGACCCGGACGGGATCTGGATCGAGCTGTCAGAGCGCGCCTCGGTAACAGGCAAGGCGATCGGTTAGCCGCACAGGTAGGTGCCCGTGCCGACCGCGATCAGGTTGCCGTCGTCGGCGTGCAGCTCGGAGCGCACCACCCCGACCTTGTTGCCGGAGCGCAGAGGCACAGAGGTGCAGACAAACTGTTCCCCTCGGCCTGGCCGCAGGTAGTCGACACGCAGATCGATGGTGCCCAGCTTGGACAAGCGCGTCATACGCTCTTGCAGACTGAGGTGGGCATGCTTCTCGAACGCGCCAATCAGGGCCATCGCGCCACCGCATACATCGATCAGCGAGGAGATGGCGCCGCCGTGCAGAATGCCCTGGGTGTAGTTGCCGATCAGGTCGGGGCGCATGCGGATGCTCATTACCACGCAGTCGGGGCGAATCTCGTCAATCTCGATGCCCAGCAACTGGTTGTAGGGAATACGGTTGAAGAACCCGTGAACTGTCTTGACCAGGTCGTCGGGCAGCAGTTCTGGCGCGTCGTCGGGCGTGGGTGGGGTGAGGGGCGATGTGGTCATGGGTAACTCCTGAAACAATGGGTTACACCCTGCCCTATTCGCCCGCTGCGCACCAGCGCCGGACGGCACTGCGTCCAGCATTTGGCAGTTTAGCCCTGCTCCGTTGCCAGCACACCCTTGGCGCCGGCCTGGGCTTCAAACCACTTGAGCTTGTCGTGCAGCTGGACCACCTCGCCGACAATCAGCAGCGTTGGCGGCTTGATGGTTTCTTCGGCCACGCGCTCGGCCATGTCGGCCAAGGTGCCGATCAGTACCTTCTGATTCTGGGTGGTGCCCTGCTGTACCAGTGCAATCGGTGTCTGCGCGTCGCGCCCATGAGCAATCAGCTGGCTGCAGATGTCAGGCAAGCCGACCAGCCCCATGTAGAACACCAGTGTCTGCCCCGGCGCCACCAGATCACGCCACGGCAGATTGGTACTGCCGTCTTTCAGGTGCCCGGTAACAAAGCGGACGGATTGCGCGTAGTCACGGTGCGTCAGAGGGATACCCGCATAGGCGGAGCAACCGTTGGCAGCGGTAATGCCGGGCACGACCTGAAACGGCACACCGTGGGTGGCCAGCTCTTCGATTTCTTCGCCACCCCGGCCGAAGATGAAGGGGTCACCGCCCTTGAGCCTGAGCACACGCTTGCCCTGTTGTGCCAGACGCACCAGCAGCTGGTTGATCTCCTCTTGCGGGACGGCGTGATCGCTGCGCGCCTTGCCGACGTAGATGCGGTCAGCGTCACGGCGGCACAGGTCGATGATCGCCGGCGCGACCAGCCGGTCATGCAGCACCACATCGGCCTGCTGCATCAGCCGCAGGGCACGGAACGTCAGCAGATCCGGGTCACCGGGACCAGCGCCGACCAGGTAGACCTCGCCTCGATACACCTGATCGCGCTGACCGTTGAGCTCGGCCTCCAGCATGACAGCTGCGTCAGCGTCGCGGCCGGCGAAGACACGCTCGGCCACCTCACCCTGGAAGATGTTCTCCCAGAAAGCGCGGCGCTGGTTGATGGTCGGAAAGGCTTCCTTCACCTGCTGGCGGAAGCGCTTGGCCAACTGGGCCAGCCGGCCATAGGCGGCAGGAAACAACGTTTCGATACGTGCCCGGGTCAAACGTGCCAGCACCGGTGCATGGCTGCCGCTGGACACAGCGATCAACAGCGGCGAGCGATCAACAATGGCAGGAAAGATCACCGTACACAGGTGTGGCGCGTCTACCGCGTTGACCGGTATGCGCAGTGCCTGGGCGTCGGCTGAGACTCGAGCGTTAAGCGGCTCGTCATCGGTCGCGGCGATGACGAGCACGGCGTCATTCAGGTCTGCCGGCTGGTAGCCACCCTCTCGGATGCCGCCACCGGTGTCGGCAACCAGCTCGCGCAGTGCTGGCTCGATCTGTGGCGCGACCACGTACAGGCAAGCACTTGCCTCGCTCAACAGGCGCGCCTTGCGCAGGGCGATCTCGCCACCGCCGACAACCAGCACGCGACGGCCGGCAAGATTGTGAAACAGTGGCAGAAATTCCATACGGGGCTTTCTCGTCTGCAAGGTCATGACAGCAAAGCGGGAGCCATCGGCTCCCGCTCTGGAGGAAAGGTCAACTCAGCTTAGCCGATGCGCTCGGCACCACCCATGTAGCTACGCAGCGCCTGCGGCACGTCGATGCTGCCGTCGGCTTGCTGGTAGTTTTCCAGCACGGCAACCAGCGTGCGCCCTACCGCCAGACCCGACCCGTTGAGGGTGTGTACCAGCTCCGGCTTGCCCGTTTCCGGGTTACGCCAGCGGGCCTGCATGCGGCGGGCCTGAAAATCACCGCAGTTGGAACAGGATGAGATCTCGCGGTACTTGCCCTGGCTCGGAATCCAGACTTCCAGATCGTACGTCTGCTGCGCGCTGAAACCCATATCACCGGTGCACAGGGCCATGGTGCGGTACGGCAGCTCCAGGCGCTTGAGCACGTCTTCGGCATGACCGGTGAGCTCTTCCAGTGCGGCTGCGGACTCGTCCGGGCGTACGATCTGTACCATCTCGACCTTGTCGAACTGGTGCTGGCGAATCATGCCGCGGGTGTCACGACCAGCCGAGCCGGCTTCGCTGCGGAAGCACGGGGTATGGGCGGTCAGTTTCAGCGGCAGTTCTTCTGCGCCGAGAATGCTCTGGCTGACGATATTGGTCAGCGACACTTCAGCAGTAGGGATCAGGTACAGATCGCGCTGGTCGTCGCCGCGCTGAATCTTGAACAGGTCTTCTTCAAATTTGGGTAGCTGGCCGGTGCCTTGCAGCGCTTCGGCCTGGACCAGGTAGGGCGTGTAGGCCTCTTCATAACCGTGCTCGTTGACGTGTAGATCCAGCATGAACTGCGCCAGCGCGCGGTGCAGGCGCGCGATCGGCCCGCGCATCAGGGCAAAGCGCGCACCCGAGAGTTTGGCTGCGGTTTCAAAGTCCAGGTAACCGTGCTGTTCGCCCAGTGCCACGTGGTCCTTGACCTCAAAGTCGAAGCTGCGCGGCGTGCCCCAGCGGCGCACTTCAACGTTCTCGTCCTCGTCATTACCGACCGGAACGGATTCGGCCGGCAGGTTGGGCATGCTCAACAGCAGCGCGTCCAGCTCCTGCTGGATGCCTTCAAGCTCTTGCTTGCCTTCGGCCAGCTCAGTGCCCATGCGGTCAACGTCGGCCAGCAGTGGCTGAATGTCTTCGCCACGCGCCTTGGCCTGCCCGATCGACTTAGAGCGACTGTTGCGTTCGGCCTGCAGGGTTTCGGTGCGGGTCTGCACAGCCTTGCGGCGAGACTCCAGCGCATCGAGCTGGGCCAGATCCAGCGCGAAACCACGGGTGGCCAGGCGCTCGGCGAGCAGTTGCGGTTGGGTACGAACGAGTTTGGCATCAAGCATGGGTGATCATCATCTTTTGCAGTTTCAGGTGACGGCTGGTCAGCGCGTCAGTGACAGGCCAGCCCAGGTGGCGAGTAGTCCAATGCAGACACTGAGCAGCACATAGCCCAGTGCCAGCAGGCCTTCGCCATTCTCCAGCAGCCGCAGCGTGTCCAGAGAAAAGGTCGAAAAGGTGGTAAAAGCGCCCAGCAAGCCGGTGACCAGCAGCTGCCGCAGCACCGGCGAGAGCTCCGGGCGCTCCAGCCAAAGGCCGTATAGTACACCGATCAGCAGGCATCCGAGCAGATTCACCAGCAAGGTTGGCAACGGAAACAGCTTGGGCCAATGCGCCATGGACCACTGCGCTACGCCGAAGCGCGCCAGAGCCCCCACGGCGCCGCCCAGCATGACCGCCAGACAGAGCTTAATCATCCGACCTCCGTTGTCTGCTGCTGGTCGCATCCAGGCTGCGCAGGTGTTGAAGTTTCTGCGCGATTTTTAGTTCCAGGCCACGCGGCACCGGCTGGTAGTACTGGCGCGGTTCCAGGTCTTCGGGGAAGTAGTCTTCGCCGGCCGCATAGGCCTCCGGCTCGTCGTGCGCGTAGCGATAACCGTCGCTGTAGCCCAGTTCTTTCATTAGCTTGGTCGGCGCGTTGCGCAGGTGCAGCGGCACCTCCAGCGAGCCCTGCCCGGCCACATCGCGCATGGCGGTATTGAAGGCGTTGTAGACCGCGTTGCTTTTGGGCGCGCAAGCCAGATAGGTGATGGCCTGGGCCACAGCCAGTTCGCCTTCCGGGCTGCCCAGACGCTCCTGCACGTCCCAGGCGTTAAGACAGAGCGTCAGCGCTCTGGGGTCGGCGTTGCCGATGTCTTCGCTGGCCATGCGCACCACCCGGCGCGCGATGTACAGCGGATCACAGCCGCCATCGAGCATGCGTGCGAACCAATAGAGAGCGGCGTCCGGGTTGGAGCCGCGCACGGATTTATGCAGTGCTGAGATTTGATCGTAAAAGGCTTCACCGCCCTTGTCGAAGCGGCGGCGGTTGTCACTGAGCAGTTCACCGAGCAACTCGACCTCGATGACCCCGCCCTGCTCCACCAGATCGGCGGCAATCTCCAGCAGATTGAGCAGGCGACGTGCGTCGCCGTCGCTAGCATCTAGCAGCAGTTGCCGTGCCTGCGGGCTGAGCTGCAGCTGGAGCGCACCGAGACCGCGCTCCGTGTCCTCCAGGGCGCGGTCCAGCAGGCCGCTCAAGGCCTCCTCGTCCAACCCCTTGAGGACGTAGACACGGGCTCGGGAGAGCAAGGCGTTGTTCAGCTCGAACGACGGGTTTTCAGTGGTGGCGCCGATAAACAGCAAGGTACCGTCTTCGACGTAGGGCAGGAACGCATCCTGCTGCGCTTTGTTGAAGCGATGTACCTCGTCAACAAACAGGATGGTGCGGCGCCCGTTGGCGGCGTAGTTCTGCCGAGCGATATCCACCGCCTGGCGAATATCCTTCACGCCGGCCAGCACCGCCGAGAGGGTTTCAAAGTGGGCGTCGGTGACTGTCGCGATCAAGCGCGCAAGGGTGGTCTTGCCGACACCGGGCGGCCCCCAGAAGATCATGGAGTGCAGTGCGCCCTGCTCCAGCGCGGTGCGCAGCGGCCGACCGGCAGCCAGCAGGTGCGCCTGGCCGGCGTATTCATCAAGGTTGCGCGGACGCATGCGCGCGGCCAGCGGCTCGCGCGGTGCGGGCGCAGCGAACAGGCCGCCGTTATTCACTGATCACATCGACCCCGTCCGGCACCTCAAACTGAAAGGCGTCGGCAGCGACTGGCTCATTCAGCACCACATTCTGGAACAGAATGTTGGTGCGCTGGCCAATCGGATCATTGAGCTGCATGTCGTTGATCAGCCCGTCGCGGAAGGAAAGGCGAAGCGTCTCGAACATGGTGTCGCTGGCCTTGGGGGTCAACACAAAGTCGTCGACGGTACCGCCCTGAGTCCAGCGGATGCTGAAGTTGTCGGTCAGGGTGCTGACGTCGCCAGACAGCAGCAGCGCGGGAGTGTGCGTCAGTCGCTGATCCAGGGCCTGAATGGTGACCTGCATCAGGTCCGGATCGTACAGCCAGACCTGCTCGCCATCGGAGATCAGCACCTGCTCCAACGGAGGATCGGTATGCCAACGAAACTTGCCCGGGCGCTGCAGGGTTACCTGGCCGCTGGTTTCCTGCAGGTTGGAGCCGTTGGAGCTGAGCGTCATTTGCGAAAAATTACCCGTCAGCGTGTTAGCCGCCGACAGCAGCTCGTTCAGGCGCTCGGCGGCCGCCGCTTCATCCTGAGCCATCGCCGGCGTTGTCAGCAGCGCCGCGCACAGCACAATCCAGCGCCAACCAGTGATGCGATTCAACATGGCAGGGTTACTCCCCTCAATCCCGGACCGGCGGCGGTGCAATCACCTCGCGCGAACCGTTGGTGTTCATTGCGGTAACTACACCGGCCATTTCCATCGCCTCAATCATTCGGGCGGCCCGGTTGTAGCCAATCTTGAGTTTGCGCTGCACCGCAGAAATGGAGGCGCGGCGACTTTCGGTCACAAAACGCACGGCCTCGTCGTACAGCGCGTCTTCTTCGCTGTCGTCGCCACCACCACTACCGCCGTCAAAGCTGCTACCGCCCGCCGAGTCGTCAGCGCCATCCAGGATATCCTGAATGTAATCCGGCTCGCCGCGCTGTTTCCATTCGTCGACCAGGCGATGCACCTCATCGTCCGATACAAATGCACCGTGAACACGAACCGGCAAGCTGGTGCCCGGCGGCATATAAAGCATGTCGCCGTGGCCCAGCAGCTGCTCGGCGCCGCCCTGGTCCAGGATGGTGCGCGAGTCGATTTTGCTGGATACCTGGAAGGCCATACGGGTCGGAATGTTCGCCTTGATCAGACCGGTAATCACGTCGACCGAGGGGCGCTGAGTCGCCAGAATCAGATGGATGCCGGCGGCCCGCGCCTTCTGGGCGATACGCGCAATCAGTTCTTCGACCTTCTTGCCGACAATCATCATCATGTCGGCAAATTCGTCGATTACCACTACGATCACCGGCAGCGATTCGAGTTCCGGCGCCTCGTCTTCCATACTTTCGCGGCGGTACAGCGGATCGGTCAGTGGCGTGCCCGCCTTGGCCGCGTCTTTCACCTTGCGGTTGAAGCCCGCCAGGTTACGTACCCCCATGGCCGCCATCAGTTTGTAGCGACGCTCCATCTCGGCCACACACCAGCGCAGTGCGTTGGAGGCTTCCTTCATGTCGGTCACAACCGGCGCGAGCAGGTGCGGAATGCCCTCGTAGATCGACAACTCCAGCATTTTCGGGTCGACCATGATCAGACGGACCTCGGCAGGCGTCGCCTTGAACAGGATACTCAGCAGCATAGCGTTCACGCCGACCGACTTACCCGAGCCGGTGGTACCGGCCACCAGCAAGTGGGGCATCTTGGCCAGATCAGCCATCACCGGGTGACCGCCGATGTCGTGACCGAGCGCCAGGGTGACGGGAGACTGGGCCTCATCGAATTCGCGTGTTTCCAATACCTCGGACAGGCGCACGATTTCGCGGTCCTCGTTGGGAATCTCGATACCCACCGTCGTCTTGCCCGGAATCACCTCAACCACACGCACGCTGATCACCGCCAGCGAACGCGCCAAGTCCTTGGCCAGGTTGGAAATTTTACTGACCTTGACGCCCGGCGCCGGTTGAATCTCGAAGCGGGTGATCACCGGGCCTGGCTGTACCTTCTCAACCTCGGCTTCGACACCAAAGTCCTTGAGCTTGAGCTCAAGCAGGCGCGACATGCCCTCCAGTGACTCGGCAGAGAACCCTTTGGTTTTCTTGCTCGGTGGATCCAGCAAGCCAATCGGCGGCAGGGAGCCCGGGTCACTGGTATTGCTGAACAACGTCGACTGTTTTTCCTTCTGGCTACGTACACTGGCCTCGGCCGGCTTGGTGTCCAGCGGCACAATTTCCGGTGGCGTGCGGGTTTCGCGCGCCGCGACATGACGAGCCAGGGCTTCCTGGCGCTGGGCTTTTGAGGCGTCGGCGCGGCGCTGCTCTTCAACGCTGAAGGCCGGCTCCTTGCGCGGGGCCGGAGCGCGGCTCTCGCGCTGTACTGGCGTATCCATGCGGCCGTCGGCGCGGCGCGCGCGCCAGCTCTGCCAGGCGCGCTTGAGCAGATCCAGCAGATCCAGGGTCAACTTGCCGGTCAGGTCCATGACCTTGAGCCACGACAGGTTGGTGAACACGGTTAGACCGAATAGAAACAGGGTCAGATAAAACAGCGTACTGCCCTGCATGTTCAGCACAGGGTACGCCAAATCACGCAGCAGCTCGCCCAGCACGCCGCCTGCGCCCGCCCCCTCCGGAAAATGAGCACCGGGCGTGCCATGCAGCGCGGCCAGCGCGGTGCCCGCCAGCAGGGTGAGCACAAAGCCAATCAGGCGCCAGGAGAACAGCCAGCCGTTCCAGATCATCGGCTGATGGCGCCGACGGAACATTTGATAGACCTTGACCGCAACGATCAAGGGGAACAGAAAGGCCAGGTAGCCCAGCGTCAGCAGCAGCACGTCGGCGATCCAGGCGCCCATCCGGCCGCCGGCGTTTTGCACGTCGGCCACGCTGCCGCTGCGCGTCCAGCCCGGGTCGCTTGCATCAAAGGTGAACAGCGCCATACACAGGTACAGGCACAGGGCGATCATCGCCAACAAAGCACCCTCGCGCAGACGCAGCGCCAGCTGTTCACGCCAGACCAACGGGGTTTTCGGGGCTGCGGTATCCTTCAAAACAAAGCTTCCATCACAGGTGAGGCGGTCATTGTACGGCCTGAGTCGACCGTTTTCACAATCAGAGTGCACAATACAGCACAAGCAGACCGATGCTGACTGCAAATGTTCCCGGCTGATTCACCACTTTATTGATGGGTGACAATAACTTATAACCGGTATCTGACAAAACGTTTGAATTTTTTATGAGTACTCCTGCACATGCCTCAACTAACCTGGCTGACCGCTGACAGCGCCGACTTTCCGCCGCCAGAACGTGCCATGGCTGAGCCGAACGGCTTGCTGGCGGCTGGCGGTGATCTGACGCCGCCTCGCCTGCTGCAAGCCTACCGCCAAGGTATCTTTCCCTGGTTTGCTCCGGGCCAGCCGATCCTCTGGTGGTGCCCCGATCCACGCACCGTTGTGCGGCCGGCGGACCTGCATGTGTCACGCAGCATGCGCAAGGTGTTGCGCCAGGGACGGCTTCGCGTCGAGTATGATCGCGACTTTGCGGCGGTAATCAGCGCCTGCGCCGGCCCCCGTGCGGGCGCCGGTGGGACCTGGATCACGCCCAAGATGCAGGCCGCCTACATCGAGCTGCATCGCCTTGGGCACGCCCACTCGGTGGAGGTCTATCAGGATGACAGTCTGGTAGGCGGCCTCTATGGCATTGCGCTGGGCCGAGTCTTCTTTGGCGAGTCCATGTTCAGCCGTGTAGACAATGCCTCCAAGCTGGCTTTCATTACCCTGATACGCCAGCTTGAGGAATGGGGCTTTGCGCTGATCGACTGCCAGATGCCTACCGACCACCTGTTCAGCCTGGGTGCCAGCAGCATGCCGCGCGCCGAGTTCTGCGCGGAACTGGCTCGCCTCTGCCCGCCCAGCACCGCCTCAGCCTGGGGTGCGGCACGGGTGTAACGCTCATGACGGCAGCGCCTTGCTGTGCGGCCGGGCGCCTGATGGCTCGCAGCGACCGTGTGGATTTGATCAATGCTTCCTTTATAATCGAGGCATTGTTGACCGGGAGATGTCATGACTGACCTGTCGCAGCTCAAGTTCTACGCCACGCACCCTCACCCCTGCAGCTACCTGCCGGAAGAGCGCGCGACGACGCTGTTTCTTGATCCGCAGCAGCCGATTGATCTGGACACCTACAGCCATCTGTCAGAGCTGGGTTTTCGCCGCAGCGGCGACCACCTTTATCGCCCCCACTGCAAGCAGTGCAGTGCCTGTATTCCGGCGCGCATCCCCGCTGCCGACTTCACCCCCAGCAGTGGCCAGAAGCGCATCATCAAGCGTAATCGCGACCTGCAGGTCAGCGAGCTCAAGCCCGAAGCAACCGATGAGATTTACGCGCTTTACGAGCGCTACATCAACGCACGCCACGCCGACGGCGACATGTTCCCGCCCAGTCGTGAGCAATTTCAGTCCTTCCTGGCCAAGGACTGGAGCTTTTGCCGGTTTTACGCCTTCCGCGAGCAGGGCGCGCTGGTTGCCATCGCCGTCACCGATCACATGCGTAACGGCCTGTCTGCGGTGTACACCTTTTTTGATCCGGATCAGCCACGCCGCAGCCTGGGCCGTTACGCGATCCTCTGGCAGATCGAAGAAACCCATCGCCTGGGGCTGGAAGCCGTCTACCTCGGCTATTGGATCAAGAACTGCCGCAAGATGAATTACAAGACCGAGTACCGGCCGCTGGAAATGCTGGTCAACCAGCGCTGGATTCGCATCAGCTAGGCAGCCCCAGAGCGGCTGCCAGCGCGATGGGCTGCCGCCTCGCCACGAAAAAATCCCCTTCAAACTTGGCGCTTGTGCTCTTTTCAGGCACAATTAGCCACCTTTTTTGTGGGTACTCTCCACCACCCACCCGAATTTCACCCCGAGAGGTTGTTGCTTAATGGCAAAAGAAGACAGTATTGAAATGGAAGGCACCATCATCGACACCCTGCCGAACACCATGTTCCGCGTTGAACTGGAAAACGGCCATGTCGTGACTGCCCACATTTCAGGCAAGATGCGTAAGAACTACATCCGCATCCTGACTGGCGACAAGGTACGCGTAGAACTGACTCCCTACGACCTGACCAAGGGTCGCATCACCTACCGCGCCCGCTGACACCCTGTCCCCCCGCCGGGCACCCTCCCCGCCCGGCTGACTACCACCCCCCAGCAGATGACCACCCTACCCGATCCAGTCGGGTGTTGTTGTTGGTCGCGTGATACATAGGGATGCCTATGCCAAAGGCATGCCTGCGCCTGGTACTCCGACCTCCGAGCGACGCGACTCGCTGCCAAACCCATAAAAAAACCCGCTCAAGCGAGCGGGTTTTTCTTAACCGACAGGCGATCAGCGAGGCATGTAGCGACCCAGCTCGTGCTTGCCGATAGCGGCGCGGTGCACTTCATCCGGGCCATCGGCCAGGCGCAGGGTGCGCTGCATGGCGTACATGTGCGCCAGCGGGTAGTCATCGGAGACACCTGCGCCGCCGTGCATCTGGATGGCACGATCCAGTACGTTGAGGGCAACATTGGGCGCAACAACCTTGATCTGCGCGATTTCGCTCTTGGCGACCTTGTTGCCGACAGTGTCCATCATGTAAGCGGCGTTCAGGGTCAGCAGACGAGCCTGGTTGATCTCGATGCGCGATTGGGCGATCAGGTCAATGTTGCCACCCAGCTGAGCCAGGCGCTTGCCAAAGGCTTCACGCTCAACGGAGCGCTTGCACATCAGCTCCAGTGCGCGCTCGGCGGCACCGATGGAGCGCATGCAGTGGTGGATGCGGCCCGGGCCGAGGCGACCTTGGGCGATCTCGAAGCCACGGCCTTCACCCAGCAGCACGTTGCTGTAAGGAACGCGTACATTTTCCAGTAGCACTTCGGCGTGGCCGTGTGGCGCGTCGTCATAACCGAATACCGGCAGCGGGCGGATAACCTTCACGCCGGGGGTGTCCATCGGCACCAGAATCATCGAGTGTTGCTGGTGACGCGGCGCATCGGGGTTGGTCAGACCCATGAAGATCATGATCTTGCAGCGCGGATCGCAGGCGCCGGACGTCCACCATTTGCGGCCGTTGATGACCCACTCGTCACCTTCGCGGCGAGCGTTGGCTTGCATGTTGGTGGCGTCGGAAGAGGCAACGCCCGGCTCGGTCATACCGAAGCAGGAGCGGATTTCGCCGGCGAGCAGCGGTTTCAGCCACTTTTCCTTGTGCTCATCGTTACCGTAGCGAACGATGGTTTCCATGTTGCCGGTGTCCGGCGCGCTGCAGTTGAACGCTTCGGACGCCAGGCCGGAGCGGCCCATCAGCTCGGCCAGCGGCGCGTATTCCAGGTTGGTCAGGCCAGCGCCCAGGTCGGATTCGGGCAGGAACAGATTCCACAGGCCGGCAGCGCGGGCCTTGACCTTGAGCTCCTCGACGATGGCGGTGGGCTGCCAGCGATCCCCTTCGGCTACTTGCTGGTGAAAGGTGGCTTCAGCCGGAAAAACGTGTTCCTGCATGAACGCGTCAACGCGCTCGCGTAGTTCTTTAACCTTGGGGGAGTATCCGAAATCCATAGTGGTTGCCTTCGTTTGGTGGGTTCGACGAAGAAAATGCTAGATGACCAATCTGGATTTATCTAACCTATTTTTGCCGTGTATTAACATTCATAAGCGATATATACTTGCCGACTCCGCTGAACTGCATGTCTCGATATGAGCCATTTGACCAAAGGATGATGCGATGAACCTCAGCAAGGTAGATCTGAACCTGTTCATTGTCTTTGATGCCATCTATACCGAGGCAAATCTGACCCGTGCAGGCCAGATTGTCGGCATCACTCAGCCAGCCGTAAGTAATGCTCTCGCTCGCCTGCGCGAGACATTCAACGACCCGCTATTCGTGCGTACTGCCCAGGGCATGGTCCCTACCCCGATGGCGCAGAACATCATTACGCCGGTCCGCTCTGCCCTGCAGCTGCTGCGCGTATCGGTGCAGGAAAGCCGCAGTTTTGTCCCCGAGCAGGCAACCAAGACCTACCGCATCAGCATGACCGACCTGACGGAGGCAGTCATTCTGCCCCATCTGGCCTCGCGCATCCGCCGCATGGCGCCGAACATCAACATCGACAGCTTCCTGGTCAAGCGCCGTGAAACCACCAAGGAGCTGGCGGCTGGTCGCCTCGACTTTGCCATTGATGCGCCGCTAAACACTGATACCCAGGTGCGCCACGTCAAACTGTTCGAGGATCATCATGTCTGTGTGATGCGCCCGGGCCACCCACTGGCCAAGAAAGAGCGCATCACCCTGGATGACTACCTGGCTCAATCGCACATTCATATCTCCAGCCGCCGCAATGGTCTGGGCCACGTCGACCTGGCGCTGGGCAAGATGGGTTTGCAACGCCGAGTGGTGCTGCGTTCACAGCACTATCAGATGGCACCGCTGGTGATGGAGTCCACCGATATGGTGATGACAGTGCACGAGCGCTTCGCCAAGCGCCACAACCTGCATGCTGTCGCCCTGCCGATTGACGATGTGCCGCCGATCGAGACCCACCTGTTCTGGCATGAAAGCACAGACCAGGATCCGGCCAACCGCTGGATGCGCGAACAGATCATCGAGCTGTCGCAGAAACTGGTACGGGACTACCAGAAAAGCAAGGACGCCGCGCCCAGCTGATACCGTGACGGCTGAAACGACAAGGCCCGCACATTGTGCGGGCCTTGTCGTTTTACTTTAAACAATAGACTCAGCTTGCTGATTCATAAGCCATCTCAACGCTCAATCCGCCGGCGCTGCGGGCTGACTCTGACACCAGCTGCCGGGCCAGCACACCCAGCGTCATGACAGCCTGCTCTGTCGATCGGTTCCAGGGAATACCGCAGTTGAGGCGCAGACAGTGGTTAAACTGGTCCGAGTTACTGAACACGATGCCCGGCGCGATACTGATGTTTTGCGCCAACGCCCAGTTGAACAACGTCAGCGTATCGGCCCCGCCAGGCAGGCTGATCCAGAGTATGTAGCCACCACGCGGCCGAGATATCTGCGTACCTTCCGGGAAGTATTGCTGTACCGCCAGCTGAAACTGGCTGAGGTTCTTGCAGTACTCCTGCCGGATGTGGCGCAGGTGCCGGTCGTAGCCGCCATTTTCCAGATAGGCAGCCACCGCCATTTGGCTGACGCTGCAGGCCGACAGCGTGGTGAATGTCTGCAGCTGCTCAATTGCCTGCTGGTACCGCCGCGTGATCAGCCAGCCAGTCCGCACGCCGGGCGAGATGGTCTTGGAAAAACTGGAGCAGTAGATCACGGTGTCGGAGCAGTCGAAGGCCTTGAGCGCACGCGATTGTCCCTGGTCAAACATCAGCTCGCCATAAATATCGTCTTCGATGATCGTCAGCTTGCGCTGCGCCATCATGCCGACCAGCTTGCGCTGCCGGGCCTCTGGCATGGTTGCGCCCATCGGATTACCGGCTCGCGCGGTCAGCACCAGCGCCTTGATGGGCCACTTGTCCAGCGCGCGCTGCAGCGCTTCCAGGCTGAGCCCGGTATCGGGATCGGTCGGAATCTCGATGACCTGCAACTCCAGCAATTGGCATAGCTGCACTGTGCCGTAATAGCTGGGGGATTCGGTCGCGATCAGGTCGCCCGGGCGCGTGACCGCGCGCAGTGCCAGTTGCAAGGCTTCGACGCAGCCATTGGTGATAACCACATTGCTGGGGTCAACAGCCGCACCAGCATCGCGCATCCGAATGGCCACCTGGCGACGCAGCGGTTCGTAACCCGGGCTAAAGGTGTAACTGAACGCCTTGTGGCTATGAAAGCGGGTGATCTTGCTCATCTGCTGATGCAGCGCACGCAGCGGCAGATAATCACTAGCCGGCACCGCCGCGCCGAGCGGAATGATTCCTTCGCGCCGCGCCTGCGAGAGAATCTCGCTGATGATGCTGCTACGGGTAACCGCGTAGGGCGCCTCAACCTTGGCGATTTGCGGCTTGGGCGCGGTCAGCGCCGGGGTCTGATGAACGTAGTAGCCGGACTGCGGGCGCGCATGAATCAGCCCCTGGTCCTCCAGGGTGGCGTAGGCCTGCAGCACGGTTGCATGGCTAACGCCCTTCTGGGTGCTCAGCTTGCGTACCGAGGGTACCCGCTCACCCGGTCGATAGACGCCATTCTGAATATCTTCCGCCAATTGCTGGGCGATACGCTGGTACAGCAGACTGGTCATGACAAACCTCCTGGAGCAGACCGACCACAGAGCTTATCCGGTACAGTTGCAGCAGCACAGTGACAGATGCGCCACAGTTAACCAGTACAGTTTATGCTGCTACCGGTTGTCCAGTTGATTGCTGATCAGTGGCGATTATTCCGCCAGAGGTATATCTGCTGCCGGCTCGCTGACCGGACGGAAAGGCGCGGCCCAGATGCCTCGATACTTGTCGAGCAGGCGCGAGCCCTCGTTGCGCTGCTGCTGTTCGAGCATGCCCAGAGCGAGTGCTGAACGCAGTGCAGGCGTGTTGCACACCGAATTGTGAGAAATGGCCAGATACAGTGGTGCGTTGATGAAAGAGCCTTCCAACGTGTCAAGCTGAGCGTCTACTCCCATTTGCTCGGCCAGGGCGAGCCCCTGGTAACGTTCCAGCACCACGTAATCCAGCTCACCTGCCAGCAGCTTGCGCAGGGCGCGCTCGCCGGAGGCTTCACGCTGCAGGTCCAGATTGTCTGTCGCGTAGGTGTCGAAGGATAGCCCGAAGCGGCTGCCCTGCTGCGCTGCGCCCCGCTTGCCGCGTAAATCCTGCCAGCCGGTGTAAGGGAAGGCTGCGCCGCGGCGTACAAAGAAGACGCTCGGCACATCCACCACCGGCGGATAGACGAAGTCGAGTGAGCTCAGCAGCTCGCGACTGAGAAACAGGCCGGCCATGATGTCCACCTGCCCTGCCTCAACAGCCTCCAGCGCCTTGGCGCGTGAACCGAGATCCAGCAGCTCCACCTCGACTCCAGAGCCCTGCAGCGCGTTGCTGAGCATCTCGATAGTCACCCCGGTCAGCGCCACGTCTCCGTCCTCTGGTGCCCAGGTCAGTGGCGGATAGGCCGGGTTGCCGGTAACCACAACGCGTTCACAGTTGGTGAGCTCGGCGTGCACCGGCGTCGAGCTGAAAACCCCGCCCAGCACCAGAGCCGTTGTCAGGGCGAGAAATCGATTGGAGCCTGATGTGAACATGATCAATCCCTGGTTGGTGGGCTACAGCGCAAACAGACCCGGAACAGCGTCACGGGTTCAGTATTCAGGCCGCTACACCGCTGTGAAAACGAAACTCCTGATCAGCGGCGAGAATGGCCTGCTGCTCTGCCTGGGCAAAGCGGGCAATGTGTTCGTCGATTGGCGCGTCCGCGTAAGCCTTGGCCAGACGCAAGTAATCCTGATAGTGCCGTGCCTCGGACTTAAGCAGTGAGCGGTAGAAGTCGCCCAGCTCCTCGTCCAGATGCGGTGCCAGCTTGGCGAAGCGCTCGCATGAACGCGCCTCGATGAACGCCCCCACAATCAGCGTATCAACCAGCCGGCCCGGCTCTGTGGTGCGTACGTGCTGACGCAGGCGTTGCGCATATTGACTGGCAGACAGCCCGCGATAACGGATGCCGCGCTTTTGCATGATTGCGGTGACCTGCTCGAAATGACGCAATTCCTCACGCGCCAGACGCGACATCTTTTGCAGCAGATCCGGCTTGTCGACATAGCGAAACATCAACATCAGCGCCGTGGAGGCGGCTTTCTTTTCGCAGTTGGCGTGGTCGATCAGCAGTTCTTGCGGGTGCGCCAATGCCTGCTCAATCCAGGCATCAGGGGTACGGCAAGGCAGAAAGGCGAGGAGTTCGTCGGGCAGCATGAGTCTTTTCGCAGGTGATAACAGCAACGCCGCAGAGTATACCTGCTGAACCCTCCATCCACAGCCCGAATAGACATGGATCAACACAAACCGGGTAAAAAACAACTACATTGGGAACATCGGGCAAGATTGCCTTTTGCACAACAGGGAGAAAGCCATGCAAGCCGTGAAACGCATTCTAGTTGTTATCGATCCCAGCCAGGAGGAGCAGGTCGCCTTGAACCGCGCTAGCCTGATCGCGGGCTTTATTGAATGCGAACTGCACCTGCTGGTGTGTGAGGACCGCGCCGATTACAGCGACCTGCTGGCTCGCCTGCGTGTCGAGCAGGATGCCAAGGGGATTCGCTGCAGCGTCACCCAGGATTGGCACCACAACAGTACTGATACCATCTGCCGCGCCGTATCCCGCGAAGGCTGCGACCTGGTCGTCAAGCAGCACCGTCCGGATAACCCGCTGCGCAAGGCGCTGCTAACGCCGGACGACTGGAAGTTGCTGCGCTACTGCCCGGCGCCCGTGCTGATGGTCAAGAACAGCGACAGCTGGATCAAAGGTTCTGTTCTGGCGGCGGTGGATGTCGGCAACCACGACGACCAGCATCACGTGTTGCACGACACCATTGTCAGCCACGCCGCTGATATCGTTGACATGATTGATGGCGACCTGCACCTGGTTTCGGCCCACCCTGCCCCGATGCTGTCTGCCGCCGATCCGGCGTTTCAGCTCAAGGACAGCATTGCTGCCGAATACCGCGCTCGCGCCGAACCCTATGTGAAGCTCTACGGTATCGACGACCAGCACCTGCATATCGATGAAGGCCCGGCGGATACGCTGGTGCCGCAGGTGGCCAACCGTATCGGTGCCAGCGTTATCATTATTGGGACTGTGGGCCGCAAGGGGATCGCCGGCGCGCTGATCGGCAATACTGCCGAAGTGGTGCTGGATCAGGTCAACAGCGACATCCTGGTGCTGAAACCGGAAGATACTCTGGCGCACCTTGAAGCGCTGCTGGAAAAGTAGGCCTGTGTACCAGCGGGTGCCGTGCGTTCAGGGCACCCGCCGGTCGTAGTAGGCCGTGGACAGGTCAAAGAAGGCCTGATCCAGGTTATCTCGCACCTGCTTCAGTGTCGCGCCATGCCACAAGGGCTGCAGGCGCAGGCCCGCACTCTCCAAACCGCCCTCAGCCAGGCGAGGCAACAGGCGCCAGACCTTGATACTCACGGGCATATTGGGGGCTGCAGGCACCTTCAGTCGCTTCAGCTCACCCTCCAGTGCCCACACCGATACCAGTTCAAAGCGGTTCCAGATCAACTGCTCCAGCAGCTGTTCCAGACGACGCCAGACCGCCGCACGCTGACCGTTGTCGTAGCGGTTCCAGTCAATGATTTCATGGCTGAAGCGCTTGCAGCCGCGACACACCAGATCACCGAATACGGTGGAGCACAGCCCAATACAGGGCGTTTTACTGGTGTAGGCGTCAGAATCGGAGGGCATGCGGCAGTGCTCAACGGCAAATGCACCATGATAGACCAGTCGCGGCCTGATCCCAAGACGACCAACGCACGCCTGCCTCATCCGGGATACAGCTTAACTTTGGGTTCGCCATCCTGTAGAATCAGCCCGCCGTTAGGGCTGTGCTTCAGGCGTTTGCCCGCAACCCGTTACGTATCTGCCAACACCAGTTACCCAGGTTGCCCCCCACCAGAACGGGTCTGCGCTTGCACACAGTCTTATTGCCGGCACGCCAGGGAAGCACTGAATAGCTCCCTTATCCAAGATGATTATTCAGTGCTTCCCGGAGTCCGAGAGGATTACCGTTCCGTCATGAGCGGAACAGACTGATGAGGGTAATAACTGTGCTTGAAGCCTATCGCAAACACGTTGAAGAGCGCGCCGCTCAGGGCGTCGTGCCCCAGCCGCTGAACGCCGAACAAACTGCAGGTCTGGTTGATCTGCTGAAAAACCCGCCGGCAGGTGAAGAAGAGTTTCTGCTCGACCTGCTGACCAATCGCGTCCCGCCGGGCGTGGACGAAGCGGCCTACGTCAAGGCTGGTTTCCTCTCCGCTATCGCCAAGGGCGAAGCCACCTCCCCGCTGCTGAATAAAGAACGCGCTGTTGAGCTGCTGGGCACCATGCAGGGCGGCTACAACATTGCCACTCTGGTTGAGCTGCTGGACGACGCTGCGCTGGCTGCCACCGCTGCCGAGCAACTGAAGCATACCCTGCTGATGTTTGATGCGTTCCACGACGTTGCGGAAAAAGCCAAGGCTGGCAACACCCACGCCAAGGCGGTACTGCAGTCCTGGGCTGACGGCGAGTGGTTCGTCAACAAGCCTGCTGTTGCTGAAAAGCTGTCCCTGACCGTTTTCAAGGTTCCTGGCGAAACCAACACCGACGATCTGTCTCCGGCGCCCGATGCCTGGTCCCGCCCGGACATCCCGCTGCACGCTCTGGCCATGCTGAAAATGGCCCGTGACGGCATCGAGCCGGTCGAGCCGGGCGCTGTTGGCCCGCTCAAGCAGATCGAAGAAGTTAAAGCCAAAGGCTTCCCGGTTGCCTACGTTGGTGACGTGGTCGGCACCGGTTCTTCCCGTAAATCTGCAACCAACTCTGTGCTGTGGTTCTTCGGTGACGACATCCCGAACGTTCCGAACAAGCGTGCAGGCGGTTTCTGCTTCGGCTCCAAGATTGCCCCGATCTTCTACAACACCATGGAAGACGCTGGCGCCCTGCCGATCGAGTTTGATTGCACCGACCTGAACATGGGCGACGTTATCGACGTTTACCCCTACGAAGGCAAGGTCTGCAAGCACGGCACTGACGACGTCATCACCACCTTCGAGCTGAAGACGCAGGTGCTGCTGGACGAAGTACGCGCTGGCGGCCGTATTCCGCTGATCATCGGCCGTGGCCTGACCGAGAAGGCACGTGCCGAACTGGGTCTGGGCTCTTCCGACCTGTTCCGTAAGCCCGAGCAACCGGCTGACACTGGCAAGGGTTACACCCTGGCCCAGAAGATGGTGGGTAAAGCCTGTGGCGTCGAGGGTATTCGCCCCGGCACTTACTGCGAGCCGAAGATGACCACCGTCGGTTCTCAGGACACTACTGGCCCGATGACCCGCGACGAGCTGAAAGACCTGGCTTGCCTGGGCTTCTCCGCTGACCTGGTCATGCAGTCGTTCTGTCACACTGCGGCCTACCCGAAGCCGATCGACGTGACCACGCACCACACCCTGCCCGACTTCATCCACAACCGTGGTGGCGTTGCGCTGCGCCCGGGTGACGGCATCATTCACAGCTGGCTGAACCGCATGCTGCTGCCTGATACCGTTGGTACCGGTGGTGACTCGCACACCCGCTTCCCGATGGGCATCTCCTTCCCGGCCGGTTCTGGCCTGGTCGCCTTCGCAGCAGCCACCGGCGTGATGCCGCTGGACATGCCGGAATCCGTTCTGGTCCGCTTCAAGGGCAAGATGCAACCCGGTATCACCCTGCGTGACCTGGTTCATGCCATCCCCTACTACGCCATCCAGCAAGGTCTGCTGACCGTCGAGAAGAAAGGCAAGAAGAACATCTTCTCCGGCCGCATTCTCGAGATCGAGGGCCTGGACCACCTGACCGCCGAGCAAGCGTTCGAGCTGTCCGATGCGTCTGCTGAGCGTTCCGCTGCCGGCTGTACCATCAAGCTGAGCGAAGAGTCCGTTGCCGAATACCTGAAGTCCAACATCGTCCTGCTGCGCTGGATGATTGCTAACGGCTATCAGGATCCGCGCACCCTGGAGCGTCGCGCCAAGGCGATGGAAGAGTGGCTGGCCAACCCGAGCCTGATGGCTGCCGACGCCGATGCCGAGTACGCCGCTGTGATCGAAATCGATCTGGCCGACGTCAAGGAGCCGGTCCTCTGTGCACCAAACGATCCGGACGACGCACGCCTGCTGTCCAGCGTTGCTGGCGACAAGATCGACGAAGTCTTCATCGGTTCCTGCATGACCAACATCGGGCACTTCCGCGCGGCTGGTAAGCTGCTCGAGAAGAACAAGGGCGCCATCCCGACCCGTCTGTGGCTGGCTCCGCCGACCAAGATGGATCAGTATCAGCTGACCGAAGAAGGCTACTACGGCATCTACGGCAAAGCCGGTGCGCGTATGGAAATGCCGGGCTGCTCGCTGTGCATGGGTAACCAGGCGCGCGTTGCTGCCAAGTCCACTGTTGTCTCCACCTCCACACGGAACTTCCCGAACCGTCTGGGTGATGGCGCTGATGTGTACCTGGCTTCCGCCGAGCTGGCCTCGGTAGCGTCCATTCTGGGCCGTCTGCCGAGCGTTGAAGAGTACATGGGCTACGCTGCCGATCTGGACAGCATGGCCAGCGATGTCTATCGCTACATGAACTTCAACGAAATCGAGTCCTACCAGAAAGCCGCTGCGTCCATTCCGGTCGAGCAGCTCTGATAGCAGGCACGACAAAAAAACCCGCGTAATGCGGGTTTTTTTGTGTCTGTGTTGCTTTTAGGGGCTGTCCTCATCCAGCAGCGAGGCCCCCAGCTTCAAGGCGGCCTCGACAACACGTTCAATTGGCTGAGCATATCCCGACGCCATCCAATGCAAGGCTATGTGGATGACACCGCCCAAAATCCCGGCCTGCAGCAGCTCGTCAAAGTTCTCGCCTGGCTCTGCCAGCGCGCGAGTCATGTCATCACTGCTGGCTTTCAGCGCTTCGTCAATCGCCTGATCAACCGCCGCACTGATGCCGCGTATGTCCAGCAGCAACAGGCGCGCGACTCTGGGGTTATCTCGCAGATAACCGAAGTAGGCACAGAGCATGGCGTGACTACGGTGCAGGCGACTGCCTCCCACCGCCTCTGCGGCGGCCATATTGATCTCCCTTAGCTGCCTCGCAGCTTGCTCGTAGCAGGCAATCAACAGCTCATCGCTGTGGCTGAAGGATTCATAGAAGTAGCGCTGGGTAAGGCCGGCGGCATCGCAGACCTGCTTGACGCCTGAATGCCGGTAGCCATGTTCGCCATATACTCTGGTGGCTGCATCAATCAGTTGCTGGCGGCGCAAGGCCTTGCGCTCTTGTGGCGAGCTTCCGCGATAACGGCGAACGGTAGTAGCTGTATTCATTGGGTGAATTCTGACAACGAGGATTGCCAAGAGCATATATGACAATCTAGATTGTCACCAATACCCACGTGACGGGACACAACAATGACACAACAACAACAAGCATTTGAACCTGTACCACTGGACGTGCTGATTATCGGCGCGGGCCTTTCCGGCATCGGCGCAGCCCACGCGTTGAGCGAAAAGTGTCCGGACAAGCGTTACCTCATTCTAGAGCGTCGCCAGTCCATTGGCGGGACCTGGGACTTGTTTCGCTATCCCGGCATTCGCTCAGATTCAGACATGTATACCCTAAGCTACAGCTACAAACCCTGGAGCAACCGCAAAGCCATCGCCGACGGTCCAGACATCAAGCGCTATATCGAAGAGATCGCCGAAGACTCCGGTGCCATTCACAACATCCGCTTCCAGCGACGGGTGGTGTCTGCCAACTGGTCAAGTGAGACCTCGCGCTGGCAAGTTGTTGCCAAGGCAACCGACGCCTCCGGAGCTGAGCATGAGGAGCACTACGAGGCGCGTTTTCTGTTCTCCTGCTCCGGCTACTACAGCTACGACGAAGGCTATCGCCCGACCTTCCCCAATGAGCAGAACTTCAAAGGGCAGATCATTCATCCGCAGTTCTGGCCCGAAGACCTAGATTACGCAGGCAAGCGCGTGGTGGTCATCGGCAGTGGTGCTACCGCTGTAACCTTGATTCCGGCCATGGCCAAGACCGCTGGACATGTGACCATGCTGCAACGCTCACCCAGCTATGTGGTCGCGCGGCCGCAGCGCGACAGCATCGCCCAGTCACTGCAGAAGTGGTTGCCGTTGCACGTGGCACACTCGCTCACGCGCTGGAAGAACGTCTTTCTTACCCAGTTCTTCTACAAGCTTGCACGCAACCGGCCGGACCAGTTCAAGCAACGTGTCCTGCATATGGTCAAGACGCAGGTCGGCGATGTTGACATGAAACACTTCACCCCGGACTACAAGCCCTGGGACCAGCGCGTTTGTGCGGTTCCTGATGGCGACCTGTTCAGAGATGTACGCGCCGGCCGCGCCAGCGTGGTGACCGATACCATTGAGACGTTTACTGAAAACGGGATTCGCCTGCACTCCGGCCAGGAGCTGGAAGCCGATATCATCGTCACGGCGACTGGCCTGAAAGTTAACGCACTGGGCGATGTTGTCCTGACCGTGGATGGCGCACCGATGCTGTTCAACGAGCGCATGTCCTACAAGGGCATGATGCTCAGCGATGTGCCCAACATGATCGTCACGTTCGGCTATACCAACGCGTCCTGGACGCTCAAGGCCGAACTGACTGCCGACTACGCCTGTCGTCTGCTGCGCTACATGGACAAGCACAACTACCGTGAGGCGGTGGTTCGACGCGACACGTCTGTGCAGGAACAACCCTTCCTCGACTTTACTTCTGGCTACGTGCAACGCGCGGCGAATGTACTGCCCAAGCAAGGCGACCGCGCTCCGTGGCAGGTTCATCAGAACTACCTGAAAGACAAGCTGACCATTCAGTATGGCCGTATCGATGACGGCGTCATGCAGTTTCAATAACAAGGATAAGAATCCATGCAGACCAAAGAGTGTGTAGCAGTACTGACAGGGGCAGGGAGCGGTATTGGTCGTGCGTTGGCGAGCGCGCTGGCGCAATCGGGATGTCACCTGGCGCTGGCGGACGTGAATGCCACCGCGCTGGCTGAAACGGCAGCACAAGTAAGGGCGCTGGGCGTCAGAGTCAGCGAGCATACTCTCGACGTTGCCGACCGCAGCGCTGTAGCCGCCATGCCCGACGCTGTCATCGCTGCCCACGGTCAGGTCGATCTCTTGATCAATAATGCAGGCGTTGCCTTGGGTGGCACGTTCGAGCAGGTCAGTGTTGAGAACTTTGACTGGCTGATGCGTATCAACTTTGACGCCGTTGTAACCATGTGCCGGGCTTTTCTACCGCTTCTGCGTCAGCGCCCGGAAGCTCGTATCGTGAACCTGTCCAGCCTGTTTGGCTTGATCACGCCTGCAGGCCAGACGGCCTACTGTGCGAGCAAGTTCGCCGTGCGTGGCTTTTCGAATGCCTTGCGCCTTGAACTCAACGACAGCAATGTTGGCGTTACCGTGGTGCACCCCGGCGGCGTCGCCACAGCCATTGCAACCAGCGCGCGCCCTGCCGAAGGCAGCAGCGAGGCCGACCAGGCCCGCAAGCTGGCACGAGCCACACGCCTGTTGCGTATGCCACCGGCCCGTGCAGCCGAGATTATTCTCAGGGGCATTGAGCGTAACAAATCCCGAGTGATCGTGGGCAACGACGCACTGATTCTGTCCTGGCTCGAACGGCTGATGCCGGTGAGCTACTGGCGTCTGCTGCCCGGCCTGGCTTCAAACAACGACTAACGGCTCCACGCAAAAGGGAACTGAACGTGAACACTCTGTTTATGACACTGTTGGTGCTGATCGGGCTCACGCTGCTTGGTCTGTTTCTCTACACCCTTTTCGTCGCCAAGCGGATTGAATTGGGCATGCCCCCTGAGGGCAGCTTCATCACCATCATGGGCAACCGTATCCACTACGTGGAGCAAGGTTCTGGGCCGGATACGATACTACTGATTCATGGTCTGACCGGCGTTGTGCAGAATTTTGGCTACGGCCTGATCGACGAGCTGGCCAAAACTCACCGGGTAATTGCTATCGACCGGCCGGGCAGCGGCTACTCGGTACGACCTGACTCCGCATCCGCATCCCTGACCGTCCAGGCAGACGTGGTTGCCGGGGTCATCGACGCCCTCGGCCTTGGTCGCCCGCTGCTGGTTGGGCACTCTCTGGGCGGTGCCGTATCACTGGCCACCGCCCTCAGGCATCCCGATAAGGTGAATGGTCTGGCGCTCATCGCGCCGCTGATCTACATGCCGTCGCAGGTGTCCGATGCCTTTGCCGCACTGACCATTCGCTACAGCTGGTTGCGCAAGCTGGTTGGCTGGACATTGGCGGTGCCGCTGTCGATTCGCAAGCGCGAACAGGTACTGGGCGTGGTCTTTGGTCCAGAGCAGGCGCCAAAGGACTTCCCGATTCGCGGTGGCGGGCTGCTGGGCTTGCGCCCGAGCCACTTCATTGCCGCCTCACGGGATCTCACCGCGCTGGAGGCCGTGCTGCCACAGATGCAATTACGCTATGACGACCTTCGACTGCCCATCGGCATTTTGTACGGGCGCGAAGATCGCATCCTTGATCCGCAGGAGCAGGGACAAACCTTGGCAGACCGTCTGGACAATGTGGAACTGACTCTGATTGATGGGGGCCACATGCTGCCAATTACCCAGCCGGAAGCCTGCCTGACGTTTATCCGCGCACGCCTGCAAGCCGCACCCAAGGCGGCTTGAGGTCACTGGCGAGTGTGATGGAGATCACGCTCGCCCACTCCTCACTGAACCTTTGACGTCACTCTTCTGTCACAAACTGTGTATTTGGTAAACACAACTATGTGCAAGGAGTAGTCACATGAATCAGTTGAAATTGATCTCTATCGCCATTCTCGCCCTGTTTGCCCTGACCGCGTGCGGCAACGACTATCTGGTGCGCACCACCGATGGTCAGATCATGGAAGCCGAGGACAAACCAGAAATTGATGAAGAAACCGGCATGATGGAATACGAGGACGCCACCGATCGCGACCGCCAGATTCCGCAGGAAGAGGTCAAGGAAATCATCGAGCGCTAATCAAATAAAAAGGCCGCTGACGCGGCCTTTTTTACCACTGGCGTGCGTCTCACCAGCTATAGGTTACCGAACCGGTGACGGTACGCCCTTCCCCCCAGTAACAACCCAGCGCCGAGATACAGGTTGAGATGTACTCCCGGTCGGTCAGATTGTTGGCACTGAGTTGCAGTGTCACCCCGTTATCCGCCCCCACCGCCTTGGCCAGATCATAACTGACACTGGCATCGAACAAGGTCACGCTGTCGGTCTCGTACAGGTTTGCGGTTTCACCATAAGATTCACCGATATAGCGGGCACCACCACCCAGTCCAAGCCCGCGCAGAGGGCCCTGTTGAACGGCGTAGGCTAACCACAGACTGCCCTGCTTATTGGGCACGAAGGGTTGCTCGTTACCCTTGATTGCCGGATTGCCATCGCGCGTGATTTCACTGTCTGCCAAGGTGTAGGACGCCAGTGCCTGCAAGCCTTCAGTCAGCTCCACCTTGCCTTCCAGCTCCAGGCCACGCATACGCACTTCACCGGTTTGCGAGCGCTCGTTGGTCAGCAGATCGCGAGTCAGCACATCCTGTTGGGTCAGCTCATAGGCAGACAGGGTCCACAGGCTGCCACCGCCAACCGGCTGATAGCGCAATCCCAGCTCATACTGTTTGCCTTCTGTCGGGTTCAGGGCGTTGCCGCTGGCGTCGGTGCCGCTGGTGGGCAGGAATGATTCGCTGTAGCTGACGTAGGGTGCCAGCCCGTTATCAAATTCATATACCAGCCCAACTCGCCCGCTGAACGCCTCATCGCGCTGATCAACACGGGTCTTGGTGCCGGCAACGATGTTGCGGGTGGTATTGTCGGCGTTCGCCAGGTCGTACCGGCCAGCCAGATGCAGGGTAAAGCCATGGATGGCGATCTCATCCTGCAGATACGCGCCAACCTGATAGCGTTCCTGTTCACGGCGCGTCGTCAACGGCGGTTTTACCGCATCGCCCGTGTAGGCCAGCGTACCAAGATCGATGGGGCTGACGTTGAGCCCGTCGAAATGCTCATCGTAGGTGCCATCCTCCTGCTGGTAGTCCAACCCGAGCAGTACCTGGTGCTCCGCCTGACCCAGCGTGAAGGTGGCCAGCGCCTGGTTGTCGAGGGTGAGGGAGTCAGACTTCTCCGGGAACGCCCAGGCGTAGCGCACCAGGTTGTTGCCCATCAAGGCCGCGCCCTGCACTCTCTGGGTGTCGGTCTCGACCCGCGCCAACCGCAGATTCTGACGCAGAGTCCAGACGTCGTTCAGGCGATGCTCAAGCTCGTAGCCGAGGAACATCTGCTCGTTGGTGAAACGGTCATAGCCGGGTTCGCCAATGAAGGTATCTGGGCCCAGCTTGCCCCAGGGCGCGCCGCCGTACAGGGTGCCTTGCGCTGGTAGTGCGGGCGGCGCGCCGCCGCCGTCGGCGTCGATCTTCTGATAGTGCGCCAGCAACGTCAGATCGGTGTTCTCGCTCAGCTGAAGGGACAGAGACGGTGCCAGCAACTGACGCTCCTCGCCGACGTGATCGACCTGAGAGTCCGCATCGCGCAGCAGGGCAACCATGCGATAGCGTACGCGCCCCTGCTCATCCAGCGGTCCACCCAGATCCAGACCGAACTCGCGGTGCTCATAGCTCCCGTATTCAGCATGGACTTCACCCTGGGCCTGCTCCGTCGGACGTTTGCTGACCATATTCAGCAGGCCGCCCGGCGTGGACTGTCCATAGAGCACCGAGCCCGGGCCCTTGAGCACTTCCACCCGCTCGAGCAGAAACGGGTCAATACGCGGCTGGGCGTAACCCAGTACGCCAAAGGGCAGCCGCAAACCGTCCATAAAACGGCCTGGATTGAAACCACGCACCGTAAACCAGTCATGACGCAAGTCGGTATTGCCGTACTGGCTGACAACCCCCGGGGTGTACTGCAGGGCTTGGGCCAGATCACCAGCGCCGCGGGCTGCAATCTCTTCGCGGGTAACCACGTTGACCGCCTGCGGCGTAGCCATCAGGTCGGTGCCCGTTTTGGTCGCGCTCAGACTGCTGCGGGCAACCACACCGCCCACCGGTGCGGTAGGGTCTCCAGCCACGCGCTCGCCGGTCACCAGCAACACGCCGAGCTGCGTGCTGTCAGTGGCCGTGTCAGCCGGCACAACGACATACACGCCCTGCCCCTGCTCGACTGCTTGCAGGCCGGTACCACTGAGCAGCTGCGCAAAACCAGCGGCAACACTGTATTCGCCGGTCAGCTGCGGCGCACGCAGATTCGCCAACCGAGCGGCATCAAACTGCACGCTGACGCCGGCCTGGCGGGCGAAACCGGTCAGCGCCCCGGCAAGATCACCGGCTGGCATCTGGTAATGATGGCTAACGGATGCGTTGGCGTTCGCCGCGTGCACCAGTGGCGCGGCGACGCTGCTCAGGCCAATGGCCAATGCCAGTGGGGCCAATCGGGCGCGCTGCGTAAGCGCAACGGCGGATGAGGAAAAGCCTGCCATCTCAAGGACTCCTTTCAAGCGAAGCGGATAATTGTCCCTGTAGAAGACACGCGAGCCGCCAAAAGGGGACAGCTCGAATGAAAAACTCAGGCGGCGGTGACCGACACCCAGTAGCGCGTACGATAGACCACCTTGACCGGAAGGCTGTAGGCAAGGCTGGCCAGTACCTGATCGGTGTTGTCCAGCTGAAAGGCACCACTGACCGGCAAGCGCGCAATCTGTTCATCGCAACGCACCAGCCCCGTGCGATAGCGGCCTAGCTCCGCCAGAAAACGGCCAAGCGGCAGGCGATCGGCCACCAGCACCCCCTCTGCCCAGTCGGCTCCATGCGGATCTACCGGTTGCGGCAAACCGGCACCACGGCTGTCAAAGCGCAATTGCTGACCGGCCTGGATCAGTGGCCTGCGCGCGCTGCTGCGCGGCTCGATCTCAACCGCGCCAGCAAACACCTGAACCAGCGTATGCTCGCGCTGCTGACGCACAACGAAGCGGGTACCCAACGCCCGTACCCCACCGTGTCGGGTCAGTACCCGCAGCGGCCGCTGCGGGTCGTGAGACTGCGCCGGATCAGCGCCGGTATCGATCAGCAACTCGCCGCGATGCAGGCGGATCAGGCGCTGGGTGCGGTCATATCGTACGTCCAGCGCCGTATCGGTATTCAGGGTCAGCTCGCTGCCGTCGTTGAGGGTCAGGGTACGTTGCTGGCCGGTACGGGTGGCGTAATCGGCCTGCCATTCCCGCCATGGCAACACCTGGTAACCGGCAACGCCGGCCGGTACCACCGTCATCAACAGCACCAGCGACTTGATCGCACGGCGGCGCGATAGCTCGGTGCGCTCGCTCAGCACTGACATGCCCAACTGTGGCGGCACCAGACCAAACTTGTCATTTACCTGCAGGGCGCGGCGCCAGGCCTGTTCATGCTGATCGCTGCGAGCCCGCCATTGGGCCAATTGCTCGGCCAGTTGCGGGTCCTGTGCGGACTCATGCCAACGCACCAGCCATTGAGCGGCTTCCCGAATGACCGCGCGGTCCAGAGCCTCGCGCGGGTGGCTGGATGTCAGGGGGTCAGCAGTATGCATTGCTCAAAGGCCTCCGCCATGTCGCGTTTGATGGTGCGCACACTGACGCCGAGCAGCTCGGCGATCTGTGCATAGGTCAATCCTTCCAGTTGGGCGAGCAAGAACACCCGGCGCGCGCGGGCAGGCAACCCGTCGAGCAACGCGTCTATCTCATGCAGGGTTTGCAGCAGCACTGCCTGGACTTCTGGTGACGGCACCTCCGGCTCGGGTAGACTCGCCAAGGTTTGTTGCCAGGCCTGTTCCAGGGCCCGCCGGCGCAAGTGATTGGATAGCAGTCGCCCGGCAACGGTACGCAGGAAAGCCCGTGGCTCGTGAATCGGCTCAACGCTAGCGACATTGCGCGCGGTGAGCACTCGTATAAAGGTATCCTGTGCCAGGTCCGCCGCATCGTGCAGGCATCCGAGACGCTGACGCAGCCAGCCAAGCAACCAGCGATGGTGCTCTGCGTAGAGCGCGCCGCACTCCTCCCTTGCCTGATCTCCCACCGTCATGCCACTCAATCCCTTTGCCTTAGATGCGAATAATTCTCATTGTAGAGGTGCTCGCAGGCAGATGCAACGACTGGGTGCGCAATCCGTCGGTTACCGCGCCTGATGCGCAGCGCAAAGCTGGCAGCTCGCACGGCTGGCAGATAAAATACCCGGCTTCAAAGAATGGCAGACTATGCCACCGCTCTCCCGTGAGGTCCCTGATGTCCACCCCGTCCAACGCCCCTAAAGTGGGCTTTGTTTCCCTTGGCTGTCCGAAAGCGCTGGTTGATTCCGAGCGCATCCTGACCCAGCTGCGCACCGAAGGTTATCAGGTGGTACCCACCTACGAAGACGCCGACGTTGTGGTGGTCAACACCTGCGGATTTATCGATACCGCCAAGGCTGAATCGCTGGATGCCATTGGCGAAGCCATCGCCGAGAACGGCCGTGTGATCGTCACCGGCTGCATGGGTGTTGAAGAAAGCGCGATCCGTGACGTGCACCCGAGCGTGCTCGCCGTCACCGGCCCACAGCAGTACGAGCAGGTGGTCAGTGCTGTTCATGAGGTAATACCACCCAAGCAGGATCACAACCCGCTGATCGATCTGGTGCCGCCACAGGGCGTCAAGCTGACGCCGCGCCACTACGCCTATCTGAAAATTTCCGAGGGCTGCAACCACAGCTGCAGCTTCTGCATCATTCCGTCGATGCGTGGCAAGCTGGTCAGCCGCCCGGTGGGTGAGGTGCTCAGTGAAGCCGAGCGCCTGGCCAAGGCCGGCGTGAAGGAAGTGCTGGTCATCTCCCAGGACACCAGCGCCTACGGCGTCGACATCAAATACCGCACCGGCTTCTGGAACGGCCGCCCGGTCAAGTCGCGCATGACCGAGATGTGCGAAGCGCTGAGCGAGCTGGGTATATGGGTACGCTTGCATTACGTTTACCCCTACCCACATGTGGACGAGCTGATTCCGCTGATGGCCGAGGGCAAGATCCTGCCGTACCTGGATATCCCCTTCCAGCACGCCAGCCCGAACGTGCTCAAGGCCATGAAGCGCCCGGCGTTTGAAGACAAAACCCTTGCCCGCATCAAGAAATGGCGCGAGATCTGCCCTGAGCTGACCATCCGCTCGACCTTTATCGTCGGCTTCCCGGGCGAAACCGAGGAAGACTTCCAGTACCTGCTCGACTGGCTGACCGAAGCGCAGCTCGACCGCGTTGGCTGCTTCAAATACTCCCCGGTCGAAGGCGCGCCGGCAAATGATCTGGGGCTGGAAGCGATTCCGGAGGATGTGCAGCAGGATCGCTGGGAGCGCTTCATGGCGCACCAGCAGGCGATTTCCACCGCGCGCCTGCAGCAGAAGATCGGCAAGACCATCCAGGTCATCATCGACGAAGTGGACGAAGAAGGCCCAATCGGCCGTTCGATGGCAGACGCGCCGGAAATCGACGGCAACGTTTACCTCGATACCGACGAAGACCTCAAACCGGGCGATATGGTCACCGTCGTGGTAACCGACGCCGACGAGTACGATCTTTGGGCACAGTTGGCCTGATTCCGTGAACGGTCGCCGTGCCCTGCCGGTGACCGCCTCCCCCGCTGGATCCTGCTCGTACCGGCCCGCAGAGATCGCTTAATCGCTTAATCGAGCAAATGGCGCTGTTGATACAGCTGCTGCCAGTGCTCACCCTGCTTGCCGCTGACTTCGGTATCGAAGTAATGACGTACCCGACGACGGTCCTGCGGGTTATCTTTCAGCGCCGCACCGATAATGAAGTGCAGCAGGTCTTCCGGCGCCATCATGCCGCCGCGGTAATACCAGGCGTATACCATCAGCGCGTGAGCCACAGCCACCGCCTCGGCAGTCGACATCACCGCGGCGGCCAGTCGGTCGGTGCTGCGGCCACTGAGCGTCTGGCCGTTGCGCAGTTCGTGAAACACCGTTACCAGCATCTCCAGAATGGCCGGCTCGGCAGCCATCTCCACGCCTGACTGACGCGCCAGCAAGCTGGATTCGCGCTGCACAATATCCAGTTCGGCATCGAGATCATCGATGGGCTCGATGGTTTCAAAGTTGAGCCGGCGTTTCAGCGCTGCGCTCATGTCGAACAGGCCGCGGTCGAGCGAGTTGGATGTCGCAATCACATTGAAGCCTTCACGCGCATAGAGCACGCCGTCTTCCCCCGCCAACTCGGGTATCTGCAGCTGCCGCTCGGACAGAATTGACAAAAGCGCGTCCTGCACCAGCTGCGGGCAACGGGCGAGTTCTTCAAAGCGCACCAGCTTGCCCTGCTCCATGCCGATAAACAGCGCACCGGGTATCAACGCTTCGCGGCAGGGGCCCAGTTTGTCGAGCAGGCTGGTGTTCCAGTCATAGATCAGTTGGCGGTAATGCGAGATAGTGCCCCCCTGTATGGTCAGGCGCGACTGCCCGGATACGCCGCAGGCGATGAGTTCGGACAACCATGACTTGGCGGTACCCGGCTCGCCGATCAGCATGGCGCCGCGGTTGGTTGCCAGCGAGACGATAACCCGGCTGACCATCTCACGTGGCGCGACGAACTTGCGCTCAATGCCGAGTGCATCGTTACCCAACACAAAGTGCTCGATAGCCGTGGGCGACAGCAGCCAACCGGGCGGCACCGGGCCGTCATCCCACTGCTGAAGTTTTACCAGTTGATCCTGAAAGCGATCTTCTGCGGCGGGCCGCTGGATGGCCTTATCTTTCATACCCATTCTCCTCAGCCCTTCCATTGGCCGCGTTTTTCCGGTGCCATGCGCTCCTGCGGCAGAATTCGCGGCAGCTCGCTTAGCGGGATATTGCCCTGAATAACGTGATCCAGCGCGCTGTCACGCATGGTGTACAATCCCGAGTCGAGCGCCAGCGCACGCAGTTCGCCCACCGGCGTGCGTCGGGAGACGGCATTGCGCAGCTCACCGTTGAACTGCAGGAATTCAATCACCCCTACTCGCCCCTTGGTGCCAGTGCCGTTACATTGCGGGCAGCCCTTGCCCCGGAAGCAGCGAAAGCCCTTGGGAGCGGCTTTGGGAAACAGCTCCTTGAGGATGTCCGGGTCTGGCTCATCCTCCACTTTGCAGTGCTCGCAAACCCGCTTGGCCAGGCGCTGAGCGATCACAGCCAGCAGTTCGCTGGCCAGCGAATTCGGGTGCACGTTCAGGTCGAACAGGCGCTGCACCGCATCGACCGCATCGTTGCAGTGCAGCGTTGAGAGCACCACATGGCCGGTCTGGGAAGCACGGATCGCTTCCTGCGCGGTTTCATGGTCACGGATTTCGCCGACCAGAATCACATCCGGGTCCTGGCGGACGAACGAGCGCATGGCATCGGCAAAGCTGAAGCCGATGTCCGGCCGTACGCGCGTCTGCTGGATGTTGTCGATAGAGTATTCGATCGGATCTTCGACCGTGATGACCTTGCGCGTGGTGTCCTCAGCCAGCAGCTGCAGCCCGGCATTCAGCGTGGTGGTTTTGCCTGAGCCCGTTGGCCCCACCACCAGCACCAAACCCGCCGGATTTCGCAGCAAACGGCGGTACGCGCTGGCAATATGCTCCTGCATGCCCAGCTGTTCGATGCTGATCAGCGACGAGTTTTGCGGTAACAGGCGAATGACCACATGCTCGCCATGCAGCGACGGTTGTACCTGAACGCGCAGGTCATAGTGGGTGTTGCCCACCCGTGCCTGCGAGCGGCCGCCCTGGGGTAGTCGGCGCTCGGCGATGTTCAGCTCCGAGCGCAGCTTGACCACATTGATCAGACCGGCATATTCGGCCGGCGTGATGTAGTAATGATCCAGATCACGCAGCTCGCCATCGACCCGCAGGCGTACCCGTATATTGGCGCCGTAACGCTCCAGATGGATGTCACTGGCGCGATCGGCCACCGCATCCAGCAGCAGCGCCTCGTACAGGTTGACCAGGCGAGCGTCACTGTGTGGCGCTTCCGACGTCAGCAGATCTGCAGCTTTGCCTGGCGCCTTGTCATCGGCTTTGCGCACGCCCTTCTCACCGCGCTCCAGCGCTCCCCAGATGCGTCGATAATCAACCGGCGTGACCAGTACGCGGTTGATCTTCAGACCTGGAAACAACTGTTGCACCTCGTCCATCGGTGCGTTCGGATCCCGGCAGGCGACGGTTACGCTGGATTTGTCCGCATGGATCGGGATGATGTGCTCGTGGCTGAGGTAGGCGCGCGACAGGTTGCCGTGCAGCGTGGGGTCAATCTGCGCCATGACCTCGTTGGCGCTGAGCAGCGGCAGACCGTATTGATCCGACAGCGCGCGATACAGCTTTTGCGCGTCGATGTTCTGCAGACGCGCGATTTCATCGACCACCAGGGAGCGGTTGCGACCCGCACGGGCGCGCGCCTCGTTCAACATCTCGGGCGAGACAAATCCCAGCTCGACGTAGATGTCATCGCCCGCCGGAACAAACTCGATATACCCGTGCTCGCTGCGCGCGATGCGTTTGTTGCCCCGGTTTATGTACTTGACCAGCAGCTGCCGCGACGCCTCGCCAATCTCGACACAAAGGAACTCACCGCGCAGGGTCAATTGATCCCACAGAGGTTCGCGGGTCTTGATCTTGGGGGTGGATACCACAATCAGATCAAAGGGCGCCATGTCGGCTGCCCCTGAACCGACGTCAGCGCAGCGCACTGTGACGTTATGCAACCCCTGGGCAGCCAGCGCGGTGCGTGAGAATTCGGCCAGGCTCTGCAGCCGCTCCACGGCGATGACTTCTTTGGCCAACACGGCCAGTATCGCTGTCAGGTAGCCCGAACCGGAGCCCAAGTGCAGTACCCGAGCCCCGGGGCCGATCCGACAGGCTTGCAAAATCTGCTCTACCGTCTTGAGCGGAGGGATGCCGCGACCGGCGACCCGCCGTTGCCCATCACTGAGAATAAAAGCCTTGCGATCAATGCTCGCCAGCGCATGAGCGCAGCGAGTCTGCCAGTCCCTGTTTGCAATATAGCCCCCTGCCAGCATCATCATGTTCTTCTCGCAGCATACCTCAGGGCCAACGAGCCCTACATCACAAATTCGCCGGCCTGAAACGCGCAGAGCACATCATTCGATGGGTACGTATGCGCCATTGAGTGCGCGAATGAAACGGCATCATCGCAGTCGGCTTTGCTCGCGCAGCCGATCTTTGTCATATTTCATAAGCTCATCGGCGGCCCAGGCAATGGTAGGGAACAGCCAATGGCAGTAAACCGCAGTATCACCGAATCAACCAGCACAACGCTGCGCTCCCTGTTTGACTCAGTCGGAGCCTACGTATACGCAAAGGATCGCAATGGCGCCTACCTGTATGCCAACAAGGCAATATGTGAGCTGTTTAGCCGACCGCTTGACTACATCCTCGGCAAGACCGACGCCGACTTTATGGACATTGCTCATTCAGACTCGCTGATTCGCAATGACCGTGAAGTGCTGGAACGTGGCGCAGAGCTGCATGAAGAAGAGCAGATTCTGCTGTTGCACGAAACCGAACCGCGGCTGTTCTGGACCATCAAGGTACCGATTCTGGGGCCGCGCAACGAAATTGTCGGCTTGACCGGAATCTCCTCCCAGCTGGGCGATGACGTTCGCCACACCTCAGACGCCATCCGCCATAACCAGTTGCTCAATACCATCTTGTCCAACGTCGACGCCTACATCTACGTCAAGGACTTTGATGGCACCTATCTGTACGCTAATCAGCAGGTAATATCCCTGCTTGGGCGCGAGCAGAGAGACGTGATCGGACTGACCGACCTGGATGTGCACAGCCCGGATGTCGCCCGGCGGCTGATGACACTGGATCGGGACGTACTGGACTCCCAACAGCGCCGGGCTTGCGAGGAGCTGTTGGTGGACAGCTCGGGAGCCCATCGTCACTTCTGGTCGATCAAGATGCCCATTCGCCTGCCGGGCCACCCCCGTGCGCTGATCGGCTTTTCGTCGGACATTACCGAGCTGCTCGCCCTGCGCCGCGACGCAGAGCAGGCGCGCACCGTAGATACGCTGACCGGCCTGCTCAATCGAACCGGGCTGGAGGAGGCGCTCACCTGGCAGATAAAGGCCAATTCTGACCGTCAGGCCGGGCCAGCGCTGATCACCATCAACCTAGACCAGTTCAAGTACCTGAACAACAGCCTGGGCCAAAGCGCCGGTGATGAGGTGCTGCGCCAGGCTGCGCTGCGGCTGGAAACCGCCAGCTGGTTGCAGGGACAACTGGCACGTGTTGGCGGCAACACCTTTGTGGTGCTGTTGGCGCAAATCGAAGGGCCAGAAGAGACGGCCGTTCTCGCCGAACACATTCGCCTCCTGCTCAACGAGCCGTACCGTCTGAATGACCAGCCCTGTCACCTCACCGCCAGTCTGGGCATCGGCTTGTTTCCCAACGATGGCCGCACTGCGCAGGCTCTGCTCGCCAATGCCGAATCCGCCATGTATCACGCCAAGGAGCAAGGCCGCAATCGCTGGACTTTCTACTCCAGTTCACTCAGCCAGGCCGCCACCGAGCGGCTGGATCTTGAACACGACCTGCGCGCGGCACTGACTGCGCATCAGTTCGAGCTGTATTACCAACCCAAGGTCGCTGCCAGCGACGGGCGCATTACCGGTGTCGAGGCGCTGATTCGCTGGAATCGGCCGAACCACGGCCTGATCCCGCCTGACCGTTTTATCCCGCTCGCCGAGCAGTTGGGGCTGATAGTCGAGATGGGCGACTGGGTCATTGAGCAGGCCTGCCGGCAAATGGCGGCCTGGGCCCGTGATGGCATGCTGGTGTCCATTGCGGTCAATCTGTCGCCTGCGCAGCTATCCCACCCCTCGCTGATAGAGCGGGTTGCTACACTGATTGATGCCTACGCCATCCGCCCTGGCATGCTGCACATGGAGGTCACCGAGTCGATGATGCTCAACGATCCGGAACAGGCCATTGCGCACCTGCAGGCGCTGCGGGATTTGGGCGTGACCTTGTCGATTGATGACTTTGGTACCGGTTATTCATCCATGGCCTACCTCAAGCGTTTGCCGGTCAACAAGATCAAGCTGGACCGCAGTTTCATCCAGCAGATCGCCAGCGACCCGCGTGAGGCCGACCTGTGTGCCGGCATCATTGCTCTGGCCCACAAGCTGGGGTTGGCGGTGGTGGCCGAGGGCGTGGAAACACGGGAACAACAACAGATTTTGACCGGTATGGAGTGCGACGTGTTTCAGGGGTACCTGTTCAGCAAACCGATGCAGATTGCTGCGGCAACCCAGTACCTCAGCTCACCACGCAGCCCTCTGATCAGCGGACAATCAACTTGAGCGCCACCCGACATAGCGCGGCGGGGGCGCCTCTGCGCTAGCAGCGCTGGAGACGTATTTATGGACAATCTGGCTCTGGCCTGTCGCTGCGGCACCATCAGCGGCCGAGCAATCAAGGTGTACCCTCATCACGGCACCCGCGTGGTCTGCTACTGCAAGGACTGCCAGTCCTTTGCGCAGGCCATCGCAGCAGCGCAGGCCACGCTCGACGCCTATGGCGGCACCGATATCTACCAGCTGCCGGCAGCACGGGTACAGATTCACCGTGGTCTGGAGCAGGTACGCTGCCTGCGCCTCAGCGAAAAGGGCCTGTACCGCTGGTACGCGGGCTGCTGCAACACACCCATTGCCAATACGCTCGCGCCACGAATGCCGCTGGTTGGGCTGATTCATACCTTCATCAGCGACCCGGCTGCCGAGGACAAGACCGGGCCGGTACGTGCACGGGTCAACCTGGCAGGCGCAACCGGAGACATTCCCCGCGACCTGGTGCGTTCTGCGCCCGCCAAGGGCTATGTGCGCAAGCTGCTGTTCAAGATCCTGCAGTGGAAGCTCAGCGGGCAGTGTCGACCCAACCCTTTTTTCACAGGCAACCAGCCGATCTGCAAGCCTGAGAACCATACGGAGCCTCGCGACCAGTGAAGCAGTTATGTTCGAACCTGTGGCTGGCAGACGGCGACACCGTCTCCTTTTTTACCCTGCCCTACAGCACCCGGATGACCATCATCCGGCTGGACGATGGCAACCTGTGGGTGCATAGCCCGATTCGCCTGACCGAAGAACTGCGCACACAGGTTACCGCCCTGGGTCATGTCCGCTGGTTGATCGCGCCCAACCACCTGCACCACCTCTTTGTTACCGACTGGCAACAGGCCTGGCCAGACGCTGAACTATGGGGCACTCAAGAGGTGCAGAAAAAGCGCCCGGACCTGCATTTCAGCGGCACACTGAATGGCACTGACGGCCCCTGGCGCGAGGCGATTGACCAATGCCTGTTCACCGGTTCCCCCGCCATGACCGAGTGCGTCTTTCTGCATCGCAGCTCGGCCACCCTGATTGTCACCGACCTGATCGAGAACATTAATCCTGCGCAGTTCAACCCCGTGCAGCGCGGGTTGGCCCGTCTTGCAGGCATTGTTGCGCCCAAGGGCGGCATGCCGCTGGATTGGCGCCTCAGCTTTCGCCGTCACCACAGCGAAGCCCGAGCCAACCTGGAACAGATTCTGGCCTGGCAGCCGAAGCGTATCGTCATGGCGCACGGCATGTTGATCACCGACCACTGCGATGCTTTTCTACGCCGCGCCTTTGCCTGGCTGCGCCCCAACGCAGATAGACCACACGAGCAGGACACCGATAAAAACTGAACACTTGGTCCAGTTTTTCAGCTACATTAAACTGCTCTGCGTTAGGCCTATGAAGGGCTGACCCAGACAGACAGGGATGATCACCAATGGGGTTAAGCCGTACCTTGCCGATACTCATGCTTGTACTACTCGTGTTCAGCGGCGTGGCGCTGGCTGAGCCGCGCGTCACGCTGCAATCGCCAGAGGTCAATCTGACCTCCTTTCGAATCGGCTATTACATCGACGAGAGCCAAGCGCTTGGCTTTGAAGACGTGCGCCAGCAGTCCTTCAAAGAGACCAGCAGCACCACAACACTGGGCACCAATGCTCGGGTTACCTGGTTTCGCATCCCGCTGGACAATCAAACCCGGCAGCAGATGGCACTGAACGTCCACCTGCCCCACGCCTATCACGTGCGCTCAGTCGCGTTTTACCAGGAGCGTGACGGCCAGCTGGTACACAGCGACCTACTGGATCTGGAGAATGTCGGCGCCAGCAAGCTGATGTTTCGGGGCAGCGCGGTCTACCCGATCACCCTGCCTGCCCACTCGAGCACCACCCTGTACGTGCGCAGTGACGCCTACTCGCACCAGTGGTTCGCGCTGGAGATTTTCGATCAGGAGCATTCAAGGCGCGCACTGGTAGGCGTGTCCAACGACATCGCCCTGCTGGTTGGCATGATGATCGCGCTGGTGTTCTACAACCTGCTGCTATACCTGGCGACCAGCAAGATCGAGAACATCTATTACTCGTTCTACCTGATCTCCGGGCTGCTCTGGATCGCCCTGTCCTACGGGCTGGTGGCGAGCCTGTTCGATGTCTACGGGCACGAGGTATTCATGCTGAATATCTCGCTGATTACCATGCCCATATTCCTGCTGTTGTTCATGATGGCGATTTTCGAGACACGTCAGCACTACCCGATCGAACACCGGTTTCTACAGGCCGTACTGATCCCCTTGTGCGCGATGTTCGTGTGGGGGCTGTTCGACATATCCGGCGCACTCAAACCTGCCAGCAGCATGGCACTGATCATGATGACGGTGACCTTGTCGGTCTGTGTATCCTTGCTGCGCAAAGGGCACCCGCTGGCCAAGTACTTCCTGGTCGGCCATTGCCTTTTCGTTATCTTCAACGCGCTGGCGGTACTGTTCTACAAGGGGCTGATCGAACCGAGCTATCTTGCCAGCCATGGCACCGGGCTGGGCATCATGCTGGAAGCATTGATGCTGGCGTTCATCATCTCCCATCGCATCAAGATTCTGGAAGACATTAGAGCGTCGCAGGAGGAATTGAAAGAGCAAGCCTCTACTGACCCGCTCACACGCCTGCACAACCGACGCTATTTTTCCAGCGAGGCGGACTTTCTACTCGCCCTGTGTCGGGAGCAGAAGCGCCCCATGGCCGTCATGATTGCCGATATCGATCACTTCAAACGCGTTAACGACACCTGGGGGCACCCCGTCGGCGACAAGGTGATTGTGCGCATCGCCCAAACCCTGAAAAGCTGCTGTCGCAGTCGTGACCTGCTGGCGCGCTTTGGCGGCGAAGAGTTCGTGATCCTGTTGCCTGATGCGGACCTCCGGCAGGCCGCGCACTGCGCGGAACGGATTCGTGCGACTGTGGCAAAAACAGCCTTCCAGATGGTCGACGGCGAGACCGCGCATGTGTCGATGAGTATCGGCGTCGCGCCGGTCGATGTTGAGCAGGACAGCATTCAGTCCGCGTTGGATCGTG
Organism: Pseudomonas abyssi; assembly: GCF_002307495.1. Classification (GTDB taxonomy): domain Bacteria; phylum Pseudomonadota; class Gammaproteobacteria; order Pseudomonadales; family Pseudomonadaceae; genus Halopseudomonas; species Halopseudomonas abyssi. The sequence continues at coordinate 103,089 of NZ_NTMR01000020.1, forward strand.
CCGATCAGGCGCTCTACGCAGCCAAGCAAGACGGTCGTAACCGGGTGGCCATCGCCGAGGTAGGCGCGGCGGCTTGACACGCCCGAATCGCCCAAAGGCCATGGCTCCAATCCAGCGCCATCTGCCGGCCCAACATCAGACATTCATCCGCCCCCAGGGCACGGCGACGGCAGCAGCTGGGCGCGGAGTGCGCCCATTGCCCCAGACATATCGCAGAGCAATTTACCTCCCTGCATTACATCATTGATCCAAATGATGCTTGAGCCCCCCGCTCCTTTGCTGGTATCCCATCACTCGGTGTGGCCTGCTGCCCTGCCCGCCGTATCGGCAGCAGTGTCACCCCGCACCGATACCACCCAACTGGGAGACATCACCATGACGCTACACGAAGCTGATTTTCTTGCCCGCAAGGGTAAAAAGCCAATCACCATGCTGACCGCCTACACCTGCCCGGTCGCCCGTGGCATCGAGGCCGCTGGCGTTCCGGTGATTCTGGTCGGCGATACCGTGGGTATGGTCGAGATGGGGTTTGCAAGCACCCGTGATGTGACCCTGGAGCATATGGAGTATCACATTGGCGCGGTGCGCCGTGGTGCGCCCAACACGCACATCATTGGTGACTTGCCCTACCTGACCGACGCAGACCCGGACACTGCGCTGGCAAGCGCCCACCGCTTGATCGCCGCCGGTGCCAACAGCATCAAACTGGAAGGGCCCAAAGCGGACGTCATCAGCCGTCTGGTCGCCCATGGTGTGCCGGTGGTTGGCCACACCGGCCTGACCCCGCAGACGGCGACCTCATTCAAAAAGGTCGGCACGGATGACGCGGACGCTCGACGTATTCTCGATGAAGCCAAGCTGATTGCGAACGCAGGCGCCTTTATGGTGGTGCTGGAGCATATCCCCTACCCGCTGGCTGAGGTGATCACCCGTACGCTGAATATTCCCACCATCGGCATAGGTGCCGGTCCCGACTGCGACGGTCAGGTACTGGTCATCAACGATGCACTCGGGCTGGGCGACTACTGGCCACCGTTCTCCAAGCAGTATGCGCATGTCAGCGACACCATCCTCAAGGTGGCACGCGACTTTACTGCCGAGGTCGAATCGCTGGCGTTTCCCAACAACATCATCCAGTTCACCGGCGCGGGCCGACGCTGACACCTGGAGGCGGCGGCGCCACGCCGCCAGCTTCATGGCTCATCAACGGGTAACCTGCTGGACATTCTCGCATCTCGCACGCAAAATCTCGCCACCGCCATGGAAGGCACGGTGCCATCACGCAAACCTTCCTGTCGGGCGAAAGAAGGCTTGAAGGAAGCCGCACCATAATAAGGATACATACGTGAAGAGATACGGAAAGATTGCGGCAGCTGCCGCAGCATTATCGCTGATGACTGGCTGCGCCACCGGACTCAACTCCATACAAGAGCGTGAGTACAGCGCCATGCAGGCGCAAGGTGTGTTGGTCGAAGAGAAGAACCCGACGACGGGAGCCGTTCTGGGCATCCTGCCGGGAGTCGGTTCGTTCTATGCCCGTGAGCCTGGTTATGGCTTCGTCAATCTACTGTTCTGGCCCCTCTCGATTCTTTGGGATCCGGTCAGCGGCTACGATGGCTCCAAGACCATCAACTACGACATCACCAAACACAAACTGAAACGCGAGATGAACGCCGAGCTCTCTGCGCTTGACGACAAGCTCGCCGTCGGCGAAATAGACAGCGCTGCCTACATTCTCAGCAAGCGCGAGATCGAGCAGAAGTACAACTTCTACTAACCGAGCGCCAGAGGGCAGTCGCATACATCGCAACTGCCCTCAGCTACAAAGACCGACTTAACACAGCTTTGCAAAATCCTCCTTGGGCCCCACGCCTGCCAATGTCATGATGCGCCCTCCTGTTACGGGAGAAGTCTCATGCTCACTCTTTTTCTCACTGCAGCGGCCCTTGGTCTGATCTTCAACGCAGCGCCCGGCGCCGTATTTGCCGAAACCGTGCGCGAAGGCGTTCGCGGTGGCTTTCGCTCGGCGCTGGCCGTTCAAATTGGTTCTCTGGTGGGGGATGCAACCTGGGCCATCCTGGGGTTGGCAGGCGTCGGCCTGTTGCTGCAGATGCAGGCATTGCAGCTGCCCATCGGCATTGCCGGTGTGGCTTATCTGCTCTGGCTATCCTGGGACTCCTGGTCCGCTGCCAGCCAGGAGTTCAGCGTAGAAGACGTCGCTGCACCGACGAACACCCGCCGCGCTCTGCGCGCCGGCATACTGCTCTCGATCACCAACCCGCAGAACGTCGCCTACTGGGCGGCCCTGGGCAGCGCCATGGGCGCTGTTGGCGTAGTCGACCCCGGGTTTGGCGATTACGGCCTGTTCTTCGCCGGTTTCATGGCATCGTCCCTACTCTGGTCTTTTGTCTGCGCAGGTATTGTCGATCGGGTATTTCGCAACGCTGGTCAACGTTGGGTCAAGCTGACCTATCGACTGTGCGCCATCGCCTTCTTGCTGCTGGCCCTGTCTTCGCTCAAGGGTTTGGTACAAAGCGTCGGCCAGGGCGCAGGCAAACCTGCGGTACAAACCTCGGTCATCGACAGGTAAAACCGCAGGGCTGCGCCCCTGCCCAGGCTGTTTGCGCCCAACTGTACCTCTGCAAGCACAGCAGCAGCGGCTAGACTGGCAGACACTATCGGTATCGGGAGCCCGTATGAAAACCATTGGCTTGCTTGGCGGTATGAGCTGGGAATCGACGCAAAGCTATTACGCGCTGATCAATCAGGGCATAAAGTCGGCCCTTGGTGGGTTGCACTCGGCGCGCATGCTGATCAGCAGCGTCGACTTTGCCGAGATTGCCGAGTTACAGCGCCAAGGTGACTGGGGACGGGCTGGTGAGCTGCTGGCAGCCGACGCCCTGCGGCTGCAAGACGCCGGTGCCGAGTTGATGCTGATTGGCACCAACACCATGCACAAGGTAGCTCCGGCCATCGAGTCGGCCATCAGCATTCCACTGTTGCACGTCGCCGATGCCACGGCAGCGGCACTCAAGGCGGAGGGTATCCAGCGCGCCGGGTTGCTGGGCACTGCGTTTACCATGGAACAGGCCTTCTACCGCGAGCGCCTGGCCGCCAACGGCATCGACGTGGTTACACCCGCTGACAGCGAACGGCAAGCGATCCATCGCATCATTTTCGAGGAACTGTGCCTAGGCGAGCTGCGCGATAGCTCACGCCAGCGCTTTGTGCAGATTATCGACGCCCTCGCCGCTGAAGGTGCCGACGGTATGATCCTCGGCTGCACGGAAATCGGCCTGCTGGTCCAGCAACAGGACACGCCAATCAGGCTTTTCGACACCACCCGCATTCATGCCCAGGCCGCCGTGGCAGCTGCCTTAGGCTGACCACCAGTACACTCGCCAACAGACCCCGCTCGCGGCTCTCGCGGCCTGACTTTTCAGGCGCGCCTGCTGGACGCACAATAGCCCTCCGTCCGACGCGCCCTCGCGTCGGCCCATGTCGAGCGCCGCCCATGCATCCTGTATTGCTGTCCATCGTGCTGCTGATTTGCAGCAATGTGTTTATGACCTTTGCCTGGTATGCCCATCTCAAAGAGCTGAATAACAAACCCTGGATAATCGCTGCGTTGGTCAGTTGGGGAATTGCCTTGCTGGAATACCTGTTTCAGGTGCCAGCCAACCGCATCGGTTACAGCGTGTTGAGTGTTGGTCAGCTGAAAATCATTCAGGAGGTCATCACCCTCTCCGTGTTCGTGCCCTTCTCGGTGATGTACCTGAAGGAGCCGCTGAAGCTTGATTATCTGTGGGCTGGGCTGTGTCTATTGGGGGCGGTGTATTTTATGTTTCGTGACCGGCTGGGTTGACCGGCAGTTGTATTGTAAATGATTCTCAACTAATGTTGGCGCCTGCTGTCCCATTGACCTGTCGCCACGCCCATGCCCGAAACCTCGCCTACCCACAGCGTTGAAAGCCTCTACAACCATCATCACGGCTGGCTGCACAACTGGTTACGTCAACGCCTGGGCTGCCCCCAACAGGCGGCTGACCTGGCGCAGGATACCTTTGTCAGAGTCTTGATGCGGCGTGAACCGGTCACCGGCACTGCACCACGCTCGCTGCTATCGACCATCGCCCGCGGCCTGCTGGTTGATCATTGGCGCCGCAGCGCACTGGAGCGGGCCTGGCTTGAGGCGATGGCGCAACTGCCCGAGGCATACGCCCCTTCCCCGCAAGAGCAGCAGGAGACGCTGCAGACGCTCGAGCAGATCGCCCGCATGCTGGAGGGCTTGCGCAGCCCGGTACGCCAGGCATTTATGCTGCATCAGTTAGGCGGTCTGACCCATGCACAGATTGCCGAGCGTCTGGGTGTGTCCAGCCGCACCGTTGAGCGCCACGTGGCCACGGCCCTGCTCCATTGCTATCAGCTGCGTTACGGAGCCGTCTGAGCATGTCCCGCGCCGAAGCCCGTCATCTGCCGGAGGCCACCGTGCGCTCCGCCATCGCCTGGCAATTGCAGCTTGCGTCCCCTGATCAAGGCCCGCATTTGCAGGCACGCATTGATCACTGGCGGGCCAAGCACCCTGATCACGAGCTGGCCTGGCAGCGTTTGTGTCACCTGCGCCAGGAGTTGGGCGACATGACCAGCCGCCTGCCTGACCGCGAACTTGGTCTGCAGTTACTTGAGCGGGCCGATACCGACCTGCAACGCCGCCGGGCCCTCAAGTTGCTTGGGCTGGTCCTGGCCGTTGGTGCTCCAGCCGGCTGGCTGACGCAACGGCAGGTTAACGGCCCGGACCTGCACACCGCCGCCGGCGAGCAGCAGCAACAGACACTGCCGGGAGACGTGCAGGTGCAGCTCAACACCCGCTCTGGGTTGGACATTACCCGTGTCGGGCAACCCTTGCAGCTAAACCTGCGCGAGGGTGAGGTGATGATCGACAGCCTGGGATCGGCGCCATCCTTCCAACTGCAGCTACGCTGCGCCTGGGGCCGCTGCGACGCGGCGCAAGCGCGCTTCAGTGTGCGCGAGCACGAGGGTTACAGCCAGGTCAGCGTGGCCCAGGGAGCACTGCTGTTGCACGCCGCCGGCCAAGGCTATCAGGCGCGCGCCGGCGAAACATTGCGCCTGAGTCAATCCGGCATTGCCGCCGCCAGCCTGGCGCTCGACCCGTTGGCCTGGAGTCAGGGCATGCTGGTGGCCGACAACCTGAGTCTGGGGCGCTTTATCGCTGAGCTGGGCCGCTATCGCAGCGGCGTACTGGGCTGCGACCCCAGTATCGCGAACCTGCGCCTGTCCGGCGTTTTCCAGTTGGCCGAGCCCGATACCCTGCTCGCAGATCTGCCGCGCATTCTGCCAGTGCGACTGGTCAGCCGCACCCGCTGGTGGCTGCGAGTAGTACCTGCCTAGAAAAGCAGTGCCAGCCTGAAACGTAGTATTTGCAAAAAAATCAGAATTTTTTGTCGGGGTTTTGCGTCTCGTTCGGTTTAGAGGCTAACAACACCACGATGGAGCCGTACATGTCCCGCGCCAGCACTCAGTCCCGCCTCACCCTCAGCGCCTCGGCACTCTGCTTGGCGATTGCCGCCGCCAGTGCCCCGCCGCTGTATGCCGCCCCTCTCGCCAGTGCGCAGCTACAGAGCCTGCAGATTCCAGCCGGCAACCTGGCCACTAGCCTGAGCGCCTTTGCCCAACGCAGCGGCATTACCCTGTCGTACGCTCCCGAACTGGTACAAGGGCTGCGCAGCCCCGGCCTGGACGGCGCCGTCAGCGTTGAAGCGGCACTTAACGAACTCTTGGCCGGTACCGGGCTGATCGCCCGTCAAGGCAGTGCGGGCTATGTGATTCTTGCCACTGCGGACGACAGCAGTTACGAGCTTGCGCCACTGACGGTTGAAGGTCAGGCCATGCAGCAAAGTGGCGTCGCACCGGCTGAAGGCTACCACGCGACGGTCAGCCGAAGCGCCACCAAGACCGACACGCCCATTCTGGAAATCGCACAAAGCATCAGCGTTGTGACCGCCGAGCAGATTGCCGATCGCAAGGTTGACCGCGTAGAGGACGCCGTCGCCTATACCGCCGGTGTACGCATCGGCAGCTCCGGCCTTGATCCGCGCTTCGACCAGATCAACGTGCGCGGCTTTGAAACGACCATGTCCGCCGACTTTCTCGACGGCTTGCGCCAACCCTATAACGGCTGGCTGTCGATCTACGGCGTGGAAGCCTATACCTTGGAGCGAATCGAAGTGCTCAAGGGGCCAGCCTCCGTACTCTACGGCCAGATCAGCCCCGGCGGCATGGTCAACCGGGTGAGCAAACGGCCGAGCCTGGAGGCCAGTAATGAGGTCGAGATCCAGGGCGGCAACAACCAGCATCGCCAAGGGCAGTTCGACGTTGGCGGCCAGCTGGACGCGAACGGCAACGTGCTATTGCGCACTATCGGTGTGTACCGCGACGCCGAGTACGATATCGAGCAACTGAATAACGATGTACGTCTGCTGGCACCATCACTGTCCTGGCAAATCAGCCCAGACACCAACCTCACCGTCCTCGCCCAGTACCAGGAGCGCGAGACCGCTGCCTCGCCGATGCTCTATCAGGACGGCGACCACCTTACCGACTTCTGGCAGGGCGACGAGTACTTCGACAAGCTGGAACAGCGCCAGTGGACCCTCGGCTACGAATTCGAGCACGCCTTCAACGATACCTTTACCCTCCAGCAAAACCTGCGCTACGGGCAGATCGACACCACCAATCAATACCTGCAGCCCGACGGCACCATCACCAACGGTGTGATGGATCGCTACGCGGTGGGCGTGTATGAGGACATGGACTCGGTCAGCAGCGACACTCGCCTGGTCAGCCGCTTCGCTACCGGCGAGCTGCAGCACACCCTGCTCACCGGCTGGGACTACAGCTGGTTCGACGGTTCGGTTCAATATGCCTCCGGCCCTGCGCCCTCCATCGATATGAACGCCCCGGATTACCATCAACCGGTCAGCAAGCCCAGCAGCCTGCTGGCGGACCAGGACAACCTGACCCAGCGCAGCGGCATCTATCTGCAGGACCAGGTCCGACTCGACCGCTGGCGTCTGTCGTTCGGCCTGCGTCGCGATTGGGTACATACTCGCACCAGTGACAACCTGTACGGCGCCGACGGCAAGACCAGCGACTCCGCCACCACCTACCAGCTTGGCGCGCTGTACCTGTTTGACAGCGGTCTAGCCCCCTACGCAAGCTACGCCGAATCCTTCATGCCACAGAGCGGGAGCAACGCCGACGGCCCGCTCAAGCCCACCGAAGGCAAGCAGTATGAAGTCGGCCTCAAGTACCAGCCGCCCGGCTCCAGCGCCATGCTCACCGCATCGCTCTACCACCTGACCCAGCAGAACGTCTCAACCCGCGACCCGTACGACCCGCTCAACACCGTGCAAACCGGTGAACAGGTTTCCAAGGGTCTTGAGCTGGAAGCGGTGGCCGACCTCAGCGAGCGCCTGCACATGACGGCCAGCTACAGCTACAACGATCCGGAAATCACCAAGAGCAACGACGGTGACGAGGGTAACGATCCCAAGGACGTGCCGCACCACCTGGCCTCGCTGTGGCTGGACTACCAGCTTCCGTTCGGACTCGGTTTTGGCGCTGGCGCGCGCTATACCGGTAGCGTGTATGGCAACGATGCCAACACCACCAAGAGCGAGGACTACACCCTGTTCGACGCCAGCGTGCATCATGACTTTAGTGGCGACATGGACGGCGTAAGACTCGCGGTCAACGCACGCAACCTTAGCGACAAGCAGTACATCAACTGCCAGGACGGCTACTGCTATCGCGGCGAGGGCCGCTCCCTGATCGGCAGCGTCAGCTACCGCTGGTAAACCTGATTGCCCCGCGCCAGGCGCGGGGCATTTGGAGCTCTCCATGTTTCGTCTTGTTTGCAGCGCAGTGCTCAGCCTGCTTTGCTGCACTGCCGCCCTGGCCGAGCCTGCTCGTCAGCCACCCGTTACCATCGACGGCACCGAGCAATGGCTGATGCACAACGCCGCCGGCACGCCCTATCGAATCATGATCAGCCTGCCAGAGGGCGAGCTGCCCTGGACCGGCGCCCGCTCGGTGCTCTACATACTGGATGCCAATGCCTACTTTCCCGGCTTTCACGCCGCCAAACGGGGGCTGAAAGCCTATCGCCAAAGCATCATCATCGGCATTGCCTATCCCGGCAACGACCCGCTGAACTTTCTGCGTCGCTCCTATGATTTTTCCCCGCCGGCGCCAGCCGATCTGAACGACCCGCCACAGGGTGGCCAGGACGAACTGCTGGACTTTATCGAACAGCAATTGATGCCCGCCGTCGCCGAGCGATTCAGTGTCGACCCGCATCAGCAAAGCCTGTTCGGCCATTCCTTTGGTGGCATGTTTGCGCTCTACACCCTGTTCACCCGCCCCACGCTGTTCGATCACCTGGTAGCCGCCAGCCCCAGTCAGTGGTGGAGTGATCGTTTTCTGCTGCAGCATGAGCGCGCCTTTGTTCATCAGGTCCAGGCTCGGTCAGAGTTGGTGACCCACACTAGCCTGGCGCTGATCACTGCCGAGCGAGACGCACCGGCCACACGCGAAGACGCCCGTGGGCTGGCTGCTCGACTGCAACCTTTGTCGATACACGGACTGCGTGTCAGCGAGCAGGTGATCGAGGGCGAGGACCACATGTCGCTCCCCTACCGCATTCCGTCGCTGGTACTGGAGCAGGTCTTCAGCAATCGACGGCGCTGACAAAATCAGCTCTTGATACTGTATTTACATCCAGTACAATGCGTGCAGCGGCCAGCCGGCCGTGCCCGAAGACATTGCCGACCAGCCAGAGGTGTGTATGGCCGTTGAAATCGTATATCGCAGCAGCAGAGACCCGGAGCGCCTGTTCATGGATAAAGCCCAAGCCGACCGTCATGACAAGATGCTGGAACTGGCCGAGACACTGGCCGAGGTACTGCAAAGCGCTGTGCCCGGTTTGGGCGAGCAGTTGGCCGACGATGTCAGCATCTACATGGCCCGCCACCGCGACATATTCGCCAAGGCCTTCAAGAGCAGCCCAGACGCGCTGGCTGAGCTGACCTCGGACGCCGCCGCCGAGGCCTGAGTCCCGGCGGCGTGATATCAGTACATCCAGAAGTTGGGGTGATCCTGTGGCGCCGGCTGTTGCGGCTTGCTGGCAGGACGCTGAATAAAACGTTTGAGCATGCTCATGCTGTCTCTCCCTTAGAGCGTTGTTGGCATGGGCAAATACTGCCGTTTGCAGCGCATCACGAGAAATCAAATGAGCCAATCGGGCCGATTGGCAAAAGCTGTTGGCGGCAGGCATTAGTCCCAACAGCCCTGTTTACTCTCCAGGCATGACTCCGCAACGCTCCCTGCCATAGCACTTTGACAGCTGACTGCTAGGCTTAGGGCAAGAGCATTAAAACGGCAGCGCGCCTGCCTCAGGGTGGTCTGACGCAACCGTCCCTCGGTCTGGAGCTATCGTCATGAACATGCTGCGCCGCTTTACCATCCTTCAGCGCCTGGTTGCCGTCACCCTGCTGGTGCTGTTGATCGTGCTCGGGCTGGTCACCGCCTTCGCGCTGGATCATCGCCAAACCCTGCTTGATGGCCGCGCGCTGAAGACCCAGCACCTGGTCGAATCCGCGATGGGGGTGATCGAGCATTTCTACCAGCGTCAGCAAAGCGGCGAGCTAACCCAGCAGCAGGCCCAGCAACAGGCTGCTGCCACCTTGCAGTCCCTGCGCTATGGCAGCAATGACTACTTCTGGGTGCATTCCAACGACCTGCAGATGATCATGCACCCTTTCAGCACCCAGCTGGTGGGCAACAGCGTCGCTGACGTCAAAGATCCCAACGGCAAATACCTGTTTCGCGAGATGGTCGACGTGGTCAAGGGGCAGTCGGCCGGTTTTGTCGATTACATGTGGCCCAAACCGGGCGTCACAGACCCGGTGCCCAAGATTTCCTATGTCGCGGGCTTTGCGCCCTGGGGCTGGATACTGGGCTCGGGGATCTATCTGGATGATGTGGCCGAGGCGTTCTGGGCTGACATGCTGCCCAAGTTGAGCCTGGCGGCACTCGGCCTGTTGCTGCTGGTCGCCGTGAACTTGCTCATCGCCCTGAGCGTCAGCCGACCACTGGCTCAGGCGGTTGCGGCGATGCAGGATATCGCTGGCGGCGAGGGCGATCTCTCGCGCCATCTGGACGCCAGGGGCAATGACGAAATCAGCGGCCTCGCCAGGACTTCAATGCGTTCACTGACCGCCTGGCACAGGTGATTGATGACCTGCGCGAGGTGGTCGCACGCAACCGGCGTATTGCGGGCGACGTTGGTATCGCAATGAGCACGGCAGAAGCCTCCTACAACCAGCAGAACAGTGAACTCGACACCATCGCCTCCGCAGTGGAGCAAATGAGCGCGACCTCGGACGAAGTGGCCCAACGCATGTCCGATTCCGCCGACGCCGCCAGACAGGCCAACCGCCACACCGCTGATGGTCGGCAGACGGCCGATGCCACCAGCCGCTCCATGCAGAAGCTGGCCGACGATATCACCCACGCCGGTGAGGCCGTGAGCGAGCTGAACGCACAATCACACACTATCGATTCGGTGCTGGGCGTTATTCGTGCCGTTGCCGAGCAAACCAACCTGCTGGCCCTGAATGCTGCCATTGAAGCAGCACGCGCCGGCGAACAAGGCCGCGGGTTTGCGGTGGTGGCAGATGAAGTGCGCACCCTGGCCAGCCGTACTCAGGCTTCGACCGATGAGATCCGCAGCATTATTGATTCGCTGCAGGCCGGTACCGCCAAAGCGGTCAGCTCGATGGCTGACAGCTATCGACAATCCGAAGACTTGCAACAACAGGTTGAAAACTCGCGCTCGGCGCTGCAATCCATTGCCGGCTCGGTTGACACCATCACCGACATGACCAGTCAGGTTGCCGCCGCCGCAGAGCAACAGTCACGCACCAGTACCGAGATTTCCGCCAGTCTCGGCCAGCTCAGCAACCTTGGGGATCGGGTGCTGCGCGAGCTGCAGGACACCGCGCGCAACACCCAGCAGTTGACTGATGCAGCGCAGCAGCTGGACCAGTTGATCAGTCAATTCAAGACCAGCAGCTCACGCTGAGCGTCCAGCGCGTCTTAGCCGCCCAACGCTACCTGAAACCCATACAGTTGGCGTACCAGGTTACGGTGGCCGGCCAGTCGGAGAAAATGCCGATCACGCCAACATCACGCGCCAGCACGTCAACCACTTCATACATATCGCCGTCGTTGTTGATTGCCTCGCTGATGCTCTGGTAGTACCAGCCACCACCATCAGCCAGTGGCCCCGAGCGCTCCAGTGACCAGGCGATCATGTCCAGACCGGCGGCGCGCGCATTCTCCGCGTATTCCGAGGGCACAATGTCACCGCGTCCATTCAGGGTCAGCATCTTCCAGATGGCGGGTGCCAGCACCTTGACGCCCTGCGTCCTGAGTGACTCCATGTAGGCCAGCGAAGCCGTGTCCGGTGTAATGGGCGATTCATCGAGAAAGACCGCCTGGTCGGCAAAGGCCGGCATCTCGTTTATCCAGAACAGCACATCGTTCAATTGAAAGGACTGCGGCCGGACCTTGCGTGGGCTGACGCCGGCATCCAGATAATCCTGCAACATCTGACGCGCGTAATCCTGCTGGCTGTAGTCGCCCTCATAAGGCATCTGCACAACCGGCGTTTTCAGCTCGGGCGTCATGTGCACGCCAAGGCGTTTGAACAGTTCGATGCTGTCCTGGTGGGTCATCAGTGTGCCGCGGCTGGCATACAGGTCGGTGCGCCAGTCGGCCGTGCCCTGCACATATTGTTCAGGAGTTGTCGCATCCGGATTGAAGGCGTCCATCTTGCCTTCCAGTTGTTTGAACTCGGCCAGGGTAATATCGCTGGTGCGGCACTCGGCCTGTGCCTGGGTACCGGTCGCGGGGTCAGCGGGCACAAAGGGTTGCGTGCACTTGGCGTTGAGCTCGGGAATGGTAACGATGTTGGTGGTGGTATGCAGGTCATTCTGGGCGTGTCGACATACCAGCTCCCGATCCTTGGTGAAGGCGACGTCACACTCCAGAATCCCTGCGCCCATGCGCGCTGCTGCAATATAGGACTCGCGGGTGTGCTCCGGGAACTGCAGCGGCGCGCCGCGATGGCCAATAGAGAAGCGCGAGGAGCGCGGCTTGTTCACATCACAGCGCTGCAGGCGGCGCTTGAGGTGGCTGTCGTCCATGTCATCAACCAGCCACTGCGGCCGTGGGCCAAGTTGAACGGACTGGTGGCCACGTTCGTGGCGATGCTCGCCACGGCGGTCATCGCGCTCATATCCGCGCTCGGGCCCGCCAGCAAACGCAGGAAAACTCAAGGCGCTCGCCGCACCGGCGAGCAACAACGACAAGGTCAATGCAGAGGGTGTCATATCAGGCTCCGTCTGAGTCATGGGAGTACCACGCTGCCAGCCTCACCCGGCGCTCGTGACAGTCTGGTGAAGCGCAGGCGACCAGCCCCTTGCGTGTGACAAAGGTCGCACATTGACACATTCAACGTAACTTTTTGTACCCGGGTCGTGGCAGTTCGCCGAATAGCGATACAATCCGCGCGCCCGTTTCAGCGGGTTTCGCTCATTCATATCCCTGCCGCAATCCGGTCCGACGCCGTGGCGCCCCGACCCGTTTGCAAGGAGCCAGCTCATGTACAGGATGTTTGCCACCGTTGCACTGGTCTTCGCTGCGACCCAGGCGCAAGCCAAGGTCGATGCAGCCCAAGCTGAACGCCTTGGACGCGATCTCACCCCACTCGGCGCCGAACAGGCAGCCAATGCCGACGGCAGCATTCCCGCATGGACCGGCGGTGTTACCCCGCCGCCGGGCTATCAACCCGGCATGCACCACCCTGACCCCTACGCTCAAGACCGGGAGCTCTACCGCGTTGATGTCAGCAACCTGGCGCAATATCAGCACCAGTTGCCCGCCGGCCTGGCCGACCTGCTGACTCGCCACGCCGACTACCATCTGCGGGTATTTCCCAGCCGCCGCAGTGTGTCGAATCCGCAGCGGATCTACCGCGCCACCCGCGAAAATGCCACCCGTGCAGAGCTGATCGCCAACGGCAACGGTATTCGCGGCGCTGCTGCGGGCATTCCCTTCCCGATTCCGCAGGAGGGCATGGAGGTCATCTGGAACCATATCCTGCATTACAAGGGCGAAAACACCCACTTCATCAACAACCAGGCTGTGGTCATCAACGGCAACAGCAACCTGATCAAGCGTGATCGAGCGATCTACTACGTTTACAACCGCGAAGGCATGACCACCGCCGAGCTTGACAATACCCTGCTCTACTACAAGTACGTGGTTACTGCGCCGGCTAAGCTGGCAGGTACCGCCCTGGTGATCCAGGACCCTCTGGATCAGGTGCTCACCACACGCCGTGCCTGGCGTTACAGCCCGGATAGCCGTCGAGTGCGTCGCCTGCCGCTGCTCGCCTATGACTCGGTACAACCCGACACCAGTGATCTGGCCACTGCCGACGTAGTTGACTCATTCAATGGCGCGCCGGACCGCTATGACTGGACCCTGGTTGGCAAGCAGGAAATGCTGGTGCCCTACAACAGCTATGCTGTGCACCAGAAAGGTATCTCCTACGACCAGATCGTATTGCCGCGCACCCTCAACCCCGAGCTGCTGCGCTATGAGCTGCACCGGGTATGGATTGTCGAGGCGGCCTTGCGCACCGGTTACAGCCACCCCTATGCTGCCCGCCGCTTCTATATCGATGAGGACAGTTGGCAGATTCTGGCAGTGGATTTGCGCGACAAGGATGGTGAGTTGATCGGGCTGCAGGAAAGTCACCCGATCAATTATTACGACGTGCCGATGTTCGGCAGCACGCTGGAAACCCTGTACCACCTGCAGGACAACAACTATTTCGTCGACGGGCTGGACAACAACGAGCCGATGTACGACTTCGACGCCAACCTGACTCCGCGCGACTTCTCGCCTCAGGCCCTGCGCCGCTCGGGGAGCTGAGCAGATGCCGGCAGGTACGCAATGTACCTGCCGGTCGCCCCACTCGATCGGCACGCGCGGGGTTGGCTACCTGGCGTTCAGCAAGCCAGCGGTAGTGCGGCAGACGTTCTCCGCGCCCTGATGAATTTCCTGCATGATCGAGCTGACCTGCCGCGTACGCTCGCTCCCCTCCTCTGCGGTCACGCTGACAGAATCGATGGTCTCGGTTACCTTGCGCGTCAACTCGCGGTTGCGCTGTACCACCTCGGCAATTTGTGATGTCGACTTGCTGGTACGCGCCGCTAGCTGCCGCACTTCATCTGCCACCACGGCGAAGCCCCGCCCCTGATCACCAGCCCGTGCCGCCTCGATAGCCGCGTTGAGGGCAAGCAGGTTGGTCTGGTCGGCAATCGCTGAGATGGTCGCGACAATTTCCTCGATATTCTTGGACTGGGCGTTGAGCTGCGCAATCAGGGCGGTCGCGTCGGCCACCTGGGCGGCGATCTGAACGGAGGTATCTACCGCCGCCTGTAAGGACGACATCCCTTGCTCCGCGATAGCAGCCGTTTCTTCTGAGGTGCTGCTGGCCACTTCCGCCGCCTGCCGCACTGCCTGGTTCTGCTCTACCCGCTCAGTAATATCACTGGCAAATTTCACCACTTTGGTGACCTTGCCTTGCTCGTCAAAGATCGGGTTATAGGTCGCCTCAAGCCAAATAATCCGGCCTTGGCTGTCGAGGCGATCAAATTGCCCGGCCTTGAACTCACCGCGCCCCAGTTCAAGCCAGAAGTTCGGGTTCTGCTGATAAAGGTGTCGGTACAGAAAATGCGGTGGTGCTTGCCCTTGATCTGCGGCAACGAGTAGCCGACAGCGGCCAGGAAATTGCTGTTGGCGGTGATGATCTCGCCCTGCGGAGTGAACTCGATCACCGCAAGCGATTTGTTCAGCGCCGTCGTCTGCGCTTGCTGATCCAGCCCGGCACGGCGCTCGGCAGACACATCGGAGGCCAGCATCACTACCTTGGATACTCTGCCGTCAGCGTCCGGTACCGGAACGTAGGTGGCCTCCAGCCACAGGCCTCGACCATCTGCCCGCAAACGACGATAGGTGCCTGCGCACGCCTGTCCCTGCGCCAGAGCGGCCCAGAACTGACGCTGTGTGGCGCCGTCATCCTGATCGCACAGTTGGCTGTGAAGCTGCCCCACCAGCCGCTCGCGGGGGTAACCCAATAGCGCGAGCATGGGACCGTTGGCGTCGGTTATGTGCCCGTCAGGCGTGCATTCGAGGCAGGCCATGTGGGTTTTCAACGCTGTGATTTGAGCTTTCTGCTCGGCCAGGTCACGTCCCTGCGACTTATACATATCTTTCAATTTGTTATTGAACGTATAAGCGCGCTCTTGAGTGTAGGCAAAGGCACGGTGCCATCATGTGGTGACTGCATCCCGCCGGATACAGTACAAAAGTCCTATTTGTTTCAAATTATGTGGCGCACAGCATGCTTTATTTCAAAGCGCGATCACAGGGTTCTGCAGCCATATAAAATGGCAATTACAGACACCTGCAAGGTCAATTGCAAGGCGATATAGCGCGACTGCCACCGCATTGCGGGGCGGCAGTCCACCAAGCTATAGCAGATTGTTGGCGATCAGGCAGGTTTTAAGTGCGGCTTCAGGATGTCATACAGCGCGGGACGATTGGCCTTGATCTCGTCGGTGCCGAGCCCCTCAAGAGAATGCGGGTATTTTAGCCAGGCATCGGTGCTGTGAAGATAGAAATGCGGTTCCCAGTCGAGCTCATTGCGACCGGGTTTGTAGTAAGGCACGGCTACGCGAATGTCGTGCGGCGTATTCAGGCGCGCCTTGTTCTTCAACTCCTGGATAATCGCTTCAACCGAGCGACCGGTGTCAAATACGTCATCCACGATCAGCAGCGAATCCTCGTGAGTCACGTGCTTGACCAGGTAGTTCAGGCCGTGCACACGCACCTCTTTTTCCTGCTGATCAATACCGTGGTAGGAGGAAGTACGAATCGCGATGTTATCGGTGTGCACACCGTGATAGTCGAGAAACTCCTGCACTGCGATACCCATCGGCACGCCGCCACGCCAGACCGCAATCATGAAGGTGGGGCGAAAGTCTGAATTGAGTATCTGTGCCGCCAGCTTGAAGGCATCTTCGAGCAAGCTTTGTGCACTCAGGTATTGTTTCTCGGCCATAAGAACGTAAGCTTCTCCGCAAGCGTCACCAAAGCGCGCAATGATCACACCAGAGAGAGTAGCCTGGCAAGCCATGAACCCATCAGACACCCTTCAACAACGTCCGCGCAACCGCCGTTTTCTGGACGAGAACCAACTCATTGAAGATGCCTTCCGGCTTGGCGTGCAGATTTTCGAGAGTGGTTTTCGCCCCAATTTCATTGTCGGCCTCTGGCGCGGAGGCAGCACCGTCGGTATCTATGTGCAAGAGTGCCTGCAAACCCTCGGCGTCAAAACCGATCACATTGCGCTGCGCACGTCCTACCGTGGCATGGAGCACTACGATGCAATGGTGGCGGCACCCGAGGCCGAGATCCGCGTGCATGGCACCCACTATCTGCTGGACAACCTCAATCAGGATGATCGCCTGCTGATCGTTGACGACGCCTTCGGTACCGGCCATAGCGTACAGGCCGTGCTTGGCAAGCTGAATGCGCAGCTCAAGCGCAACATGCCGCTGGATACCCGCATCGCCACCCTGTACAAGCGGGCCGGCGCTGCCAAGACGGCAGTGCAACCAGACTTCTGCCTGCACACGACTGAAGACTGGCTGGTCTTTCCCTATGAAATGAACGGACTCACTCGCAGCGAAATCGACAGCCACAAGCCTTATCTCAGCCCGATACTCGATTCAGTTAAAAACCGGGAATAACGAGCGAATCGCCCATTCGGGTGACCAGCCTCGACGCCAGTCGCTGACAGGGCTACTCTGACCGAGCACCCTATCATCATAAAGAAAAATAAAAATGATACGTCGACGGCTACTACGGCAGCGCTGGCTTTGGCCTGCGCTCTGCGCTGCGATCACCTTGCTGGCTGCCCCTGTTGTCTGCGCGGAACAGACATTGCGGGAACTGCGCGCCGGATATATCCACTTCCCACCCATTGCCTATACCGATGACAACGGCAACGCGCAGGGTACGATCATCGATTTAACCAACGAACTGGCAGCGATGAGCGGTTACCGCGTCAAGTGGGTCAACTATCCGATCAATCGTATCTACCGCACGCTGAACACGGGCGATATCGACTTGTGGCCCGGTTCACCCAATGTGCCTGCGCTTGAAGGCTTTACGGTAGAAAGCCAGCCGCTCGGCATCAGCGTCAAACTCTGTGCCTTTGCGCTGACGCGCTCTCCTGCCGTCCACTCCCTAACCGATCTGCAGGACCGCTCACTCATCACCATACGGGGTTACACCTACCGTGAGCAGCTCAGAACCTTGTTCTCGAGCAACAGCCGAACCCCGATCGTCGCGCCCAACAACCACGCAGCCATGCAGCTGCTGCTGCGTGGGCGCGCCGACTACCTGATCAGCTACGGCCATCCGATGCAGGAGGCTATGGGCGACTACGCCCTGCAGGGCACCCGCTGTCACAAGCTGGATGAGTGGCCGCTGGTATACGTGATTTCCCGCAAAAACCCGCATGCCCGCCAGATTGCTGAACAGTTTGACCAGGCATTTCAGGCCTACCGTCAGCCTGATGCCGCACCCCAGCCGCTGCGCGGTTACCCGCAGAGCTTCGCCACTACACCTTGAGCCAGCATTCCAGGTTATCGCGCCGGCCTACTTGATAGGTGTGCTGGACCGGCAGCGCATCAGCCAGGCCAAGGCGCTTGAGCTCGACGGTCAAGGCCTGCTGTTTGTCAGCGGATTGTGCCTGCATGACCGCGCTGGCGCGTTGCAGCAGGTATAGCAAATAGGGTTCAACGCCCACCTCGATATCCGCACCGCGAAACCGGGTCTGCACCATACCGACCTGCCGTATCTGCGGCCGTTCACTGACGGGGCTGCCATCTACTGGCTGGTGCTCATCAAGCCAGGCCTGCACAAACGCCAGCTTGTCGGTCAGCTCGGGGAATATCTCATCAGCGATGTGCCGCAACACGGCTTCCAGCGTTGCTGGCAGTGTGTCATCGGCAAAAAAGGCAGGTGCGTGCTGCGAATACTCGACCACATCCAGCCCCGGAGCGGTCATGCGCTCCACCCACCGATGCACCCGTGGAGCCCGTTGCTGCATGACGGCCAGCGGAACCGGGTCGCGCCCGAGATGCGCAAACATCGGCGCAATAAGGCCGTAGTCGGCAATCGATGGGCGCCACCCGAGCAGGTATGGCACCTGTGTAAAGTGTGCTTCGAGCAACGCCAGCAACTCATGGTAGGAACGCTCGATCAGCGGAATGCTCGCCTGGTTGACGCCCAGGCGGGGCAAATAGCTGTTCATCCGCCCCATGATCTTGTCAGCCATGTCGGCACCAGAGCCCAGGGTAAAGGCGCAGCGCAAAAAAGCCTCCTGCTCGGCCCGATACGACCAGCGGTAGTGCATGGCATGCTTGAGCATCGCCTGACAGCCGTAGTACTCGATAATGACAGCCACAATGTGCTGCAGGGGCGTTGACGGATACACCGGAAAAGGCACGCCCTGTGCTTCCAGGTGGTCGATGATATCGATGCTGTCCTGGATTACCTGGCCTTCAGGGGTTTCCAGCACCGGTATGATCCCGCGTCCGATCCGCGGCAGGATGCGCTCGGCAAAATCAGGATGCCAGGTGGGCACTTCTCGATAATCGATCCCCTGATTGCGCAGGTAGCAACGGACCTTGCCGGTGTACAGGGAGTGGGAGGCGCCATACAGGCGATAGGGTGCAGCGGTCATCAAAAGCCCCGGGAGTTGTTGTTATCAAGGGGTTTGATACTGCCAGCCGAGCCGTTGTCGAGACAAGCACCAAACTTGTCTCGACTGCGGCATCCCCTGCGCCGCCGGGGATGCCGCTGACCGACTCAGGCTGCGATCGGGCTCCGCCAGTCGTCGGAGCCTGAGGTGCCAGAGACCTCGTGGGTCCAGACAATCTTGCGGTAGGTGAAGTAAACGTCTTCCAGATGCGTAAAGTGCGCCATGCCCGGGTCCTGACAATTGGGCATATGCGATTGCACATCCACGATGATGGCGTCCTGTAGCTCAATGGTGAAGTAATGCTCCTGGGTACCTGTCGCCGAGGTGCGATACCACTCCAGGCGACAACGCGACAGGCGCTCGCCCGAGGTCAAGGCGTTGAAGATCAGCGGTGAGGACTTGTCGAATACCTTGGTAATCATCAGCGGCTTGTGGACGCGCTGGCCGGTCGGCTGACCGGATTGCGGATCTCGGGGAATGATCACCTGATGATCAAAGCCCTGCACCAGGACCTGATCTTCATGACCTTCCTGAAAGATATTGCCGACCGAGTCCTCGGTGAAGGTGCCGGCGGTAATCAGGCCCTGTTTGGTGCCTTCAATGGTGAGATAGGCGGGAGTTGGCATGCTTGCTCCTTGCTAGCGTGGGTTGCCGGGTGAGTCCGGTTCCAATCAACTACAAGGCGCATGCCAAACCAGAACGTCTTCTTTTAAAACAAGCGGATAGAAAGGAAACCTGACAACAGAGTCAGCATTATTCATGCCTGCAACACTGCCGGATAGCGCAGCTTTCACCACCCTTTGCGCAAGTCTTTGCCTTGTGCAGCCCTCAGTGCCCGCTAGCCGTACCGACCGTCTGACGCAGACAGAGCGCCACCAGCAAGGCGGCGCCCAACATGATCACCACGCCAATCAAGGCGTTGGCGTGCAGCGCCAGGGTAAAGCTGCTGTTGACCGCGGCGTGAACCTGATCCAGTTGCGCCGATGGCAGATGCGACAACACGCCCATGGCACCGCCAATGGTATCGCTGGCTACCGCCAGCTGATGGCTGTCGAGCACGCCGTCCAGCTGTTGCTCCATGCTGCGGCGGTACAGAGTGGCGCCAACGCTACCGATTACCGCAATACCCATCGCCATCCCCAGTTCGGTGGCGGTTTCAGAGGTGGCAGCGGCCGCGCCGGTTTTCTCGGGCGGGGCCGACCCGATCACCAGGTCCGTCCCCATGATCATCATCGGCATCACCCCAACGCCCAACAGCACACTGGCTGTCACCATCAATGCCAGGCTGCTGTCAGCATGAATGAGCAACATCAGTGCCAGTCCACCGGCTGCCAGCAGCAGTCCGCCGCTGATCAGGCGGGTTGGCGCGAGCCAGCGCGAGAGCCTTGGCACCAGCAATGACGCCGCCGTCTGCAATACAGCAGCAGGCAGCATCACCAAGCCGGCGTGCAACGCACTGAGGCCGGTCACGCCCTGCAGAAACTGGAAAATCATCAGCCAGCTGCCGGAGAGCGCCAGGATGCACAGCAGCATTGCTGCCACAGAAACGCTGAAGCTGGGTTTGTTGAACAGCGTCAGATCAAACATCGGCTCGGCCAGGCGCCGCTGCCGCCGGATAAACAGCGTACCGGTGACCAATGCTGCAATCAGGCTAAACACGGCTAACAGGTTAATGCCGTCCCGCGCGCCGTCCTTGATCGCGAAAATCAATAGCAACACCGCACTGATGCACAACAGTGCACTGGCCACATCAAGCTTGCCGGCGTTCGGATCACGGGATTCGGGCAGCAGCCACGGCCCCACCAGCAACAGCAAGACCATCACCGGCACTGCCAGCAGAAACACCGAGCCCCACCAGAACAGCGCCAGCATCAGGCCACCAACCAGCGGGCCAATGGCGCTGCCGACGATAAATCCGGTCATCCAGATGGTGATGGCGAGCGTACGCTCATGCTCGACGTGAAACAGGTTGCGAATCAACGCCAGGGTCGAGGGCATCAGCGTGGCACCGGCGATACCCAGCAACGCCCGAGTGATGATCAGCATCAGTGCAGAGTCGGCAAAGGCCGCTGCAATGGAGGCTAGGCCAAAGGCACAGGCGCCAATCAGCAGCAGGCGCCGGCGACCGATACGGTCACCCAGAGTCCCCATGGTGATCAGAAAGCCCGCTACCATAAAGCCGTAGATGTCCAGTATCCACAGCAGCTCCGCGCTGGACGGCTCAAGGTCAGCACTCAGCCGCGGCGCCGCCAGATGCAGCACCGTCATATCCAGCGCGAGCAGCAGCGTCGGCAGCACCAGAACGGCCAGGCCGAGCCATTCACGGCGGCCGGCACGGGGAGTCAGAGAGGAAGACGGGCGGGAGATGTTGGGCATGGAGGCTCCTTGCAAGCGGCTCTTATACGCCTGCGCGCCAGCACCAACAAGATACAGTTGTGACCGCAAATGTCGGTACAGCCGCCCGCTCAGACGTGTTCAAGCCTCCCCCCGGCGCGCCCCATCTGCTATCATCCCTGCCCTTTCACGTTCAACCGCAAAGTACCCCGGAAGCCCATGTCCGATATAGCCGCGACTCGTCAGATCCTCGTTACCAGCGCCCTGCCCTATGCCAACGGTTCAATCCACCTTGGGCACATGCTGGAGTACATCCAGACCGATATCTGGGTTCGCTTCCAGAAGCTGCGCGGCCACCAGGCCGTGTATGTCTGCGCTGACGACGCCCACGGCTCGGCCATCATGTTGCGTGCCGAGAAGGAAGGCCTTACCTCCGAACAGCTGATCGCCAATGTGCATGCCGAGCATTCCAGCGATTTTGCCGACTTTCTGGTCAACTTCGATAACTTTTACTCCACGCACTCGGAAGAAAACCGCGAGCTGTCGGAGCTGATCTACACCCGACTGAAAGAGGCTGGCCACATCAGCACCCGCTCGGTCACCCAGTACTTTGACCCGGAAAAGGGCATGTTCCTGGCCGACCGTTTCATCAAGGGTACCTGCCCGAAATGCGCGGCAGAGGACCAGTACGGCGACAACTGCGAAAAATGCGGCGCCACCTACGAGCCGACCGAACTGAAAGACCCGCGCTCGGCCATCTCCGGCGCCACGCCGGTACTCAAGGAATCCAAGCACTTCTTCTTCCGTCTGCAGGATTTTGCCGAGATGCTGCAGCAGTGGACGCGCAGCGGTGCCCTGCAGGACGCCGTGGCCAACAAGATTGCCGAATGGCTGGACAGCGGCCTGCAGGAGTGGGATATCAGCCGTGATGCGCCCTACTTCGGCTTCGAGATTCCTGGCGAGCCGGGCAAGTACTTCTATGTCTGGCTGGATGCCCCTATCGGCTACATGGCCAGCTTCAAGAACCTGTGCAGCCGCCGCCCCGAGCTGAGTTTTGATGCCTTCTGGAATGCCGACTCCAGCGCCGAGCTGTATCACTTCATCGGCAAGGACATCGTCAACTTCCACACCCTGTTCTGGCCGGCGATGCTGGAAGGCGCCGGTTTCCGCAAGCCGACCGCCGTCAATGTGCATGGCTACCTGACCGTGAACGGCCAGAAGATGTCCAAGTCCCGCGGCACCTTTATCAAGGCGCGCACCTATCTGGATCATCTGAACCCCGAGTACCTGCGTTACTACTACGCGGCCAAGCTGGGTCGGGGCGTGGAAGATCTGGACCTGAACCTGGAAGACTTCGTGCAGAAGGTCAACTCTGACCTGGTTGGCAAGGTGGTCAACATCGCCAGCCGCTGCGCGGGCTTTATTCACAAAGGCAACGGCGGCGTCATGGTCGAGGCCAACCCGGCGCCGGAGCTGAGCAGCGCCTTTACCGCCGCCGCCCCAAGCATTGCCGACGCCTACGAGAAGCGCGACTTTTCCCGCGCCATGCGTGAAATCATGGCGCTGGCTGACAAGGCCAACGCCTGGATTGCCGACAAGGCGCCCTGGGCGCTGAACAAGCAGGACGGCAAACAGGACGAGGTGCAGGCCATCTGCGCCCTGGGCATCAACCTGTTCCGCCAGCTGGTGATCTTCCTAAAGCCGGTTTTGCCGACGCTGGCGGCCGACGCAGAGGCCTTCCTCAATGTTGCGCCACTGCGCTGGGACGACCACACCCAGCTGTTGGCCAACCACCAGCTCAACGCCTTCAAGCCGCTGCTGGCCCGTATCGAGCCGGCGAAGATCGACGCCATGGTCGATGCTTCCAAAGAAGACCTCGCCGCCGCCAACAGCACAGCGCCAGCCGGCAACGGCGAGCTGGTCAAAGAGCCGCTGGCCGCTGAGATCAACTTTGATGCCTTTGCCGCTGTCGATCTGCGTGTCGCATTGATCGAGAAATGTGAATTTGTTGAAGGCGCCGACAAGCTGCTGCGCCTTAGCCTGGATATTGGCGACGCCAAGCGTAACGTTTTCTCCGGCATCAAGAGCGCCTACCCGGACCCGAGCAAGCTGGAGGGCCGACTGACCCTGTACGTCGCCAATCTGGCGCCGCGCAAGATGAAGTTCGGTGTGTCCGAAGGCATGGTGCTGGCGGCCGGCCCCGGCGGTGAAGAGATTTTCCTGCTGAGCCCCGATC